>NZ_JALGBZ010000009.1 GCF_023757625.1 Halomonas sp. S3-1-1 | reverse complement strand
CTGACGACCATGGCTTGCGTGAACCACCCGATCCCTTGCCGAACTCGGAAGTGAAACCGCAACGCGCCGATGGTAGTGTGGGGTCTCCCCATGCGAGAGTAGGTTATCGTCAGGCACCCATCCCGAAAAATCCCCCGTCTCTCCGAGGCGGGGGATTTTTTTGTGCGTGGAAAAATACTCGCCCGAGAACTTGATTGCCCGATAGCTGGACTATGAAAAGCCGGCTGCTGTCATTCACTGAACAAAAACCGTATGATGGATAGGTCGTTTGATTCGGCAAAAGGAGCGTAAAAAATGAAAGGAGACACGATGAAAAAACTATTGATGGCCGCTTTGATCGCACTGATGGCTGGCGGACTGGCAGCTTGCGATAACGATCAGGGTCCGGCGGAAGAAGCGGGCGAGAATATCGATAACAGCATTGAAAACGCTGGCGAGAGCATCGAAGATGCGGGTGAAGATATAGAGGACGCTGCGGAGAATTGATACTCGTCGTCCGCTAAAAGAGAGCCGCCCCTAGGGGCGGCTTTCTTGTATCGGGACTATTGCCGGGGCTATTACCGGAACTATCGAAAGCGCGCCGTGGCAAATGATGTCGGCGGGGACTTCTGGTAAATAAGCCGCTCGCGAGCCCGATAACGTGACCTGCGATGGTATGATGCGCCTCGAATTCAATACGATCGGCACAAAGTGGAGTCAACCGTGAGTGAAATAGCGCCCGCAACCTGGCTTGTGTACTGTCGCCCGGGCTTCGAACCCGATGCGTTGGCGGAGATGCAGCACCACGCCGCGTTGGCTTGCGTACCCTGCGTTCCCGCGCTGGGTGAGGGTTGGGTGAGCCTAACGCGAACCGACGACGAGCCGATCAACGCGCTGCATCGCGACGCGCGATTCGACAAACTCATCTTTGCGCGTCAGAGTCTGGCCGCGCTGGCTGCGCTTTCGCTTTCGAAGGAGGACCGGCTCACGCCGATTCTCGAGCAGATCAAATCAAGCCGCTGGAGCTTCGAGGAGATCTGGCACGAAACGCCGGATACCAACGATGGCAAGGCGCTGGCGGGGCTGATCAAGGCGTTGACCAAGCCGCTGGAGAGTTTATTGACCAAGCGCGGCGCGCTTAGGCGTAAGGCCGGCGGTCGGCGGCTGCACGTTTTCTGGACCGGCGGCGACCGGGTCCAGCTTGCCATCAGCTTTCCCAGCAATCGCAGCGAGCTCAAAAATGGCATTCGCCGGCTACGCTTTCCCTCGCGCGCGCCCAGCCGCTCGACGCTCAAGCTCGAAGAGGCGTGGCATGAGTTCGTCCCTCGCGAGGAGTGGAACACCCGGCTTGCCGAACACATGCAGGCGGCAGATCTGGGCGCTGCCCCTGGCGGCTGGACCTGGCAGCTCGTTCAACGCGGCATGTACGTCTACGCGATCGATAATGGCCCGATGGACAAGGCGCTAATGAAAACCGGCCAGGTCGATCATTTGAAAGAGGACGGCTTCGTTTGGGCGCCGGACCAGCGGCTGGACTGGCTGGTGTGCGACATCGTTGATAAGCCCGTTCGCGTACTGACCATGGTGGAGCGCTGGCTGACGCGCCAATGGTGCCGCGAGGCGATCTTTAATTTGAAACTGCCGATGAAAAAACGTTGGGACGAAGTGACGCGCTGTTTGGCCACCCTGGAGGAGTCACTGAAAGAGGCAGGAGTCGGTGCCGAGATTCGCTGTCGCCACCTGTATCACGATCGTGAAGAGGTGACGGTTCACGTACGTTTGACTAACTAAACCTGCGACTCAGCGAGCGGGACGTCAATTATCAGAGGGCGGCTTCGAATACCTGTACGGTTTCGTCTTCGGTGAGAAGCGGCAAAATTTGCTCCATCGCTCTGGCTCTCGCCTCGCTTTGGTGCCACTCTTTCCAGGCGCGCAGGTCGCGCCACTTGGTGATCATGAGGCGACGATCCGGCTGGCCGATCTTGACCAGCGTTTCACCGCTAACGAAGCCGCTTACGCCGAGTGAGACACGCATCGCCTCGCGAGCCGCCTGTTCGTACTCCTGCTCAAGGCCGGGCATGATGCGCCGTTCGATGATAACTTTAACCATATGCCACTTCCTTACCGAGGCCCGAGATGACTGATACGACGCCCGCCAGTGACGCTACTCTGGATACTACCGGGCTTTACTGCCCCGAGCCCATTATGCTTATGCATAACAAGGTTCGTGACATGAGTGCCGGGCAGGTACTTGAAGTCGTAGCAACCGACCCGGCCACCACGCGCGATGTGCCGAAGTTCTGTCAGTTTCTGGGCCACGAACTGATGACCCAGCGTGAAAACGAAGGCGAATACCGCTACTTCATTCGCCTGGCGTAATCCATCGAGCGGCGCCTGACATTACTCGTCGTCGGGCACGACCATCATCGCCAGCGCTTCCAGTGTGGCCGGATCCTCTTCGAGAATACGATTGGCGATGTGGCGCTGGAAGAAGTAAATGGTCTGATAGCGTGTATGGGCGTCGAATAAGCACGCATCACCCAGGATGATCGGCGACATCTGCGCTTTCTCTTCGTCGGCGAGCAGCGCCTCGACCGTCCCATTGCTATAAAGACGCCAGCCGAACACCGGCTTCATGTGCCAGGGCGCATCTTCCTGGTTCATGCACAGCGCATGGGTGCCAAGGGTATCGGGGATTTGCTGAATCAGCGCCACATCCTTCGAGAATTCATACTCGAAGTAGTCGGCTGCCGCAACGAGTTCGGCGTGCTTATGCTCCGGCGGTAGCTCGAAAATTTCTTCGGTTTCCGGGTCCCGATAGCCAACGAAATGGCCGTTTTCCTGACTGTCGAGCTCGTTGCAGGCGCACAGCCCGTTCATCCAGGGCACCAGACCCACGACGTTGCCGTCGTCGCGCAAGCCCCACGCCAGTATCGGCAGGCCGTAATAGGTGTCGGGACTCGCAGCGAGCTGGTAAACCATCTCGAGTCCGTCGAGCTCGGGAGCTAGACGAATCACGCACTTTCGCGCCTGCTGACGTTGGCGCGCGGTTTCCAGGTCGATGACCTGGGCAGAGTGGGGTGAATGGGTTCGACCCATAGTGTCCCTCCTGGTGCTGCGTGGTCACGACGTTGATAGGCGCGAAACTGCCTACCGCGTATTTCAACCAATAGCACAGGTTGGGCGCCAGGTTAAGAGAACCTACTTAATTTTTAATCAACGCCCTGATCCAGCGCACAGACCGGGTACGCAGTGCGAAGCGCAAGGTGCTCCATTAGCGCGGTTTCAAAGCGTGGCCAGGGGGCGCCGGCGATCTCCAGGGAGAGCCACCGGCGCTGATAGTCGACCACCGCCTTGGGGGCCTCCACCTCATGAGCATCGATCAAGGCGTTGACTGCGCCAAGCCAGCGCCGGGCAGCAAGTGCCATGTTTGCCAGCCCGTCGTTTTGCCAGGGCGGGAGGCAATGAGCGGCGGGCAGATTGGTTGTGGGTAGATTGTTCGTGGGCAGATGGGTCGCGAGCAGCCGGTTGGCCTCCTCCAAACGCTTGGCCGCCAGCAACAGCGTGCGCAGCACTTCGGCCGTCAGCGGGCGCGCCTGAAGGGCTTTCAGGTGCTGCTCGAGAGTGGCGGAGTCCGCCTGCCACTCGAGGCTGTAGGTGTTGAGGACCATCGTCTTGAGATAGCCAAGCGCGTCGAGCTCGCGGGCCATGTCTGGCAGCGCCGTCAACTCCAGCGGCTGGCTCGCGCGGGAGAAGTTCTTTTCCCACTCCTCGGAGTCGAACAGCGCATTAAAGCCCACGGCGGGCAGCTGCTCGGTCTTGAGTTCGGTCAGGTTCAAAAGCCGCGCTCGGTCGTTTTCACCCAGCCCTTCAGCGATATCACTTTGAGAGCAGCGCTCAAGACGTTGCCACAGCTCGCGCTCGTAAAGCCAGTGTTGGCTGGGAGGGGCGACGCGCCCAAGCTGGTTGTTGCGCGCCGCGACTAGCGAGGTAATGTCGCACTCGCGAAGCGCGTAGACGTTGAGCATGCTTTCGCGGATTTCCGGCACGTCGAGCAGCCGCTCGCGGCGGGCGGGAAAAGCGCCGATGTTGGAGGGCGCCTCGCGCGCGATCGGCGCGGCGTTAAGCGCATCTTCCAGCGTCCGGTGATACGCCTGCCAGGCCGGATCCTCGCCATTACCGCAGGCGCTCAGCAGCAGCGCTGAAACCAGTGTGGCTATCATCGAAAGAGGGCGTTTCATGCGCTTACCTCAGGCTGATCCGTTTCAGGCGCCACACAAGCAGCAGTGCCGCGGTGCTTAGCCCGGCGATCAGGCCGATCCAGTAGCCGTGAACGCCGAGCGGCCCGGTGAGGCCGCCGAGCCCTCGATTGCCTAACCAGTAGCCGCCGCCCAGGCCGACGATCCAGTAGGAGAGTACGGTGATCACCATGACGATCCGGGTGTCCTTGTAGCCTCTGAGCGCGCCGGCCAGGTTCACCTGTAGCGAATCGGAGAGCTGGAAAACCACCGCCAGCGAGATGATTGAAAGCGTCAGCGCCTGAATCTCCGGGTTGGCGGTATAGAGCGCGATGACCGGCTTCGCGCTCAGCCATAAAAACGCGCTGTTGACCGCGGCGACAAGAACGCTCAGCGCGATGCCGTTCCAGGCGACGTGCCTTGCGTGCGCCGGGCGGGCCTGGCCGAGCGTATTGCCCACTCGCACCGTCAGCGCCATGCTCAGCGACAGCGGCAGCATGAATAAAAGCGATGTATAGCTTAGCGCGATTTGGTGGGCGCCCACGGTGACTTCGCCCAAGCTTGCAATGAACAGCGCAATCAGCGTGAACAGCGTCACCTCAACGAAGATCGCCACGCCGATCGGCATACCGACGACGATCAGCTCGCGAATGCCGGCCCAGTACGGGCGATATAAGCGCTGCCAAAGCGAAATGCCCTGATAGTTACGGCTACGGCTTCGCGCCGTGTAGAAGGCCATGGCCAGCGCCATCGACCACATGGAAAGGGCGGTGGCGATCCCACAGCCCAGCGCCCCAAGCGCGGGCAGCGTAACAAGCGGGGCGGGTAGCCAGGCGCCGAAAAGATCGGTCAGGCCGTCGCCGCCGTAGATCAGCACGTAATTGCTCGGCACGTTGATCAACAGCCCGATCAGGCTGATCCAGAGCGCCGGGCGCGTATGGTTCATACCATCGGAAAACGCGCGCAGCGCCTGGAAAAGCGCGATGCCCGGCATGCCGAACGCGACCGCGCCCAGATACGCGCTCGCCTCGCGCGCCACGGCTTCGGGAACGTCCATGCGCTCGAACACGGGAAGCGTCGCGGTATGCAGTAAAAAGGCGGCCACGATGCCAAGCACCAGCGCGACCCAAAGCGCCTGGTGAACCGCTCTGGGAATGTCCTCGGTGCGCTGGCCGCCCAGCAGGTGCGCAACGATCGGCGTTACGCCCATGAGCGTGCCGGTCATGAACAGCATCAACGGCGTCCAGAGGCTCGAGCCCACCGAGACGGCAGCAAGCGAGGTGGCGCCAAAGCGGCCGGTCATCATGGTATCGACCACGCCGATGGCGGCCTGGGCGAGCTGGGCACCCACGATGGGCAGGGCCAGCGCGACCAACAGGCGAGTTTCGGGCCAGTAGAGTGATTTGATACGATGAACGGCGGCGCCCACGATAAGGCTCCTCCACGTGAGGGAGTCGATGAAAGGGCGCAAGCGTAGCAAATTTCGCCGCCTGATGCCTGTAAACGGGGCTCGGCGGCCGCGTTTCCCCCCCTTGTTTTCCACCCTTTTTTGAAGTGATGCGATAGTGACCAAGACCCTCGAGCGCTGGACGCTGGCCGATATCACCGCGCTGTTTGATGGCATATTCGCCGGCACCTACCACACCCGCTTGATCAAGGGCGGCGACGAGCCGCTTTACCTGCCGGCAACGAGTGAGACGCCGTATCACCAGGTCATTTTTGCGCGTGGCTTCTTCGCCAGTGCCCTGCATGAAATCAGCCACTGGTGCATCGCCGGCGCCAAACGTCGCGAACAGGAGGATTACGGCTACTGGTATTTGCCGGATGGGCGCGACGCCGACGAGCAAGCGGCCTTCGAGCGCGCCGAAATTGCCCCTCAGGCGCTGGAATATCTCTTCACCCAGGCCTGCGGGCGCGCCTTCAACGTTAGCGTCGACAACCTGGGCGGGGCGGTCGAGGTCGACCGTGCCGCTTTTGAGGCGAACGTGCTCGAGCGTGCCGCGCGTTTCGAGCGCGAAGGGCTGCCGCTTCGCGCCCGGGCGTTTCGCCGGGCGCTATCATGCTTTTATCAGCAGGGGGATACGCTCGAGCAAGCCATTAATGCCGGCATTGAGGCGCTCGGCACCGAGGCGCTCGGGTGCCCAAGCAGCTGACTAGTCGTCGCGCTCGCTCAAGCGCTGGTGCAGGGCGAGCATCACCTCGACTTCGTGCTCGGCGCGCATGGGCTCGAGGCCTCGGTCGCTGAAGGTGTCGCCGCGCAGACGGTGCCACTCGCCGCTCGATAGCCGATCGTAAAGCACGTGGGCGGGGGCAAGCTCGATGAAAGGGTCCAGCCCATAGGTATCGAACAGGCGAGCCAGTGCCGCTTCGTCCTCGCCGTTATCGCTGGTATAGAGCGTGGCGGAGAAGTGGTCGGTTTCGAGCTCGCGAATCACGTCCAGCGGGCTTACGCCCAAACTTTCGAGCTCTTCGATGCTGTAAGCGCCAGAGACGTTGGTATCCTCATCGATCCAGCTGTCGTCGGGCTGAATCAGTGTCTGTTTGATGCGCCCATCCGGCAGCGACCAAGCGACTGCCAGCGGTAGGCCATCTTCCTCGCCGGTTTCGATGGCGATAAATCCGGGAATGTCGGCCACGTTAACTCTCCTTCAAGGCACTATCGAGATTGAAAAAGCGCCGGGCGGTGCGGGTGGTTTCATGGATCAACGTCTCTTCCTCTACGCCGGCCCAGTGGGCGATCTCCCGGCTGATCCAGGGCAGCAATGCGGGCTCGTGGCGGCGGCCCTTGAGCTTGGCCGGCAAATTGCGCGGCAGCAGATAAGGGCAGTCGGTTTCGAGCATCAGCCGGTTGAGCGGAATGTCCTTACAAAGCGGGCGCAGGTGATGGCCGCGGCGTTCGTCGCAGATCCAGCCGGTCAGGCCAATATGCAAATCGAGATCCAGATAGCCGTAGAGCGTCTGCGCCTCGCCGGTGAAGCAGTGGATCACCGCTTTGGAAATATCGTCACGCCAGGCCTTGAGAATATCGCGCATGCGCGCACCGGCGTCGCGTTCGTGAAGAAACAGCGGCAAGCCGCTGTCGGCGGCAAGCCCTAGCTGCGCCTCGAACGCTTTCTCCTGCTCCGCCGGGGTGGAGAAGTTTCGATTGAAGTCGAGACCACACTCGCCGACCGCCACAACCGCAGGCTCTTTATGCAGCGCTGCCATTTGGCGGGCGAGCGCGTCACTCCAGTGGCTGGCGTCGTGGGGGTGGACGCCGGCGGTGGCGTAAAGGCCGGGGAAACGCTCGGCCATTGCCACGGCCTGCTCGGCGTGGGGGAGATCGGTGCCGGTCACGATCATCGTCGTCACGTTGGCTGCCTGGGCGCGCTCAATCACCGCGTTCAGATCGCGCTCGAAGCTTTCGTGGGTCAGGTTGGCACCGATATCCACCAGCGCCTCGCGCGGGCGAAAACACAGCGCCTCGGGTAAAAAGGATGACGTGTCGGTTGTGGTCAAACCCGGCTCCTGCAGGTGGGCGCCTTATCGGCGGAATCGAATCGCGTCATTGTAACGGGTGAGGGGGACGCCCGGCTAATACCAAAGCAGCAGGATGAACCGATTGCACCAGATAAATGGGCAGTGAACACTATTGAGGATCAAACAGCCGTTTAACACGCCAATAAAAAGCGAGCCGCCCATGCCCAGCGTCACTCCCAAAATTCTGCCCGCCACCGCCTCGGCGACGAATCCGCCGCTGTTGATTCGTGACCTTCTTACCGCCGGGGTCCGCGTTGCCGGCGACAACCCGATCGTCTACCGCGATCACTGCCGCCACGACTATCGCCGCTTCGAGGAGCGCGTGCATCAGCTCGCGCAGATGCTGACCGCCCAAGGCGTCGAGGCCGGCGACGTGGTAGCGGTGCTCGATTGGGACAGCCACCGCTATCTGGAGTGCTTTTTCGCCATTCCCATGATCGGCGCGGTGCTGCATACCGTGAACGTGCGCCTGGCGCCGGAGCAGATTCTCTACACCATGGAGCACGCCGAGGACGTTTTCGTGCTGACCCACGAGGACTTTTTGCCGCTGCTCGAACCACTGGCGCCAAAACTCGACCGGGTACGCGGCTACGTGCTCTGCCAGGAGACGCCGCAAGCGGTAAATACGCCACTCAACGTCGTTGGCGAGTACGAGGCGCTGCTCGGCGAGCAGCTAGATCAATACGACTTTCCCACCTTCGATGAAAATGCGGTGGCCACGCTTTTCTATACGACCGGTACGACCGGCAACCCGAAAGGGGTGTTCTTCACTCATCGTCAGCTCGTGCTGCACACGCTCAATGAGGCGAGCCTTTTTCAGGCCGCCGGCGTAGAGCTTTTGAGCCGCGACAAGGTGTACATGCCGATCACGCCGATGTTTCACGTTCACGCCTGGGGCGTGCCCTATACGGCCACGCTTTTGGGTGCCACCCAGGTATATCCCGGCCGTTACGACGCCGAGATGCTGGTCAAGCTGCTGGTCGAGGAAAAGGTCGACTTCTCCCACTGCGTGCCGACACTGCTCAACATGGTGCTCACCACTGAAGCGGTCGCCTCTAAGCGGGTGGATCTGACCGGCTGGAGAGTGCTGATAGGTGGCAGTGCCCTGACCGAAAGCCTGGCCAAGCGTGCCTGGGCGCTGGGCATCGACACCCGAAGTGCCTACGGCATGTCCGAGACCTGCCCGCTGTTGACCGTCGACATTTTGCCGCGCCACGTCGAAGAGGCACCGTTCGACAGTCAGCTTGGCTGGCGCTGCAAGGCCGGTCTGCCCACGCCGCTGGTCGATATCGACGTGGTCGACCCCAGCGGCCAAGTACAGCCTCGGGACGGCCAAAGCGTTGGCGAGGTACGCGTTCGCGCGCCCTGGCTCACCCAGGCCTACTTCAAGGAGGAGGCGCGCAGCGAAGAGCTCTGGTGCGACGGCTGGCTTTACACCGGCGACGTGGGCTCGATCGACGAGGCGGGGTTTTTGACCATCAGCGACCGCATCAAGGACGTGATCAAGACCGGCGGCGAGTGGCTTTCGTCGCTCGAGCTCGAAAGCCTTTTGAGTCAGCACCCGGAGGTCGCCGAAGTAGCGGTGGTCGGTGTTGCCGACGAGAAGTGGGGCGAGCGGCCGGTGGCCTGGGTGGTCCCACAAAACCTGAACGAACCACCTTCGTTTGAAGCGCTGATTTCCTTCATGGAGCGTTTCGTCGAGCAGGGCAAGCTCAACCGCTGGGGCGTGCCGAAGGACATTCGCATCGTCGACGAGATTCCCAAGACCAGCGTCGGCAAACTGGATAAAAAGCGTATCCGAAGCGGGCTCTGAGGCGTCGGCGCCGGTTGGGTCGGGCAGCGGTGATTCGATTTCACCGTTCCCCCGGGCCATGCGTTACACTGTGCGCCTGACGACATGGAGGATACCGCGTGACCCTGTTACGACTTGAACAGTTACAACTGGCCTACGGCACACAGACCCTGCTGGACCGCGCGGAGCTTACGGTGGAGAAGGGCGAGCGGCTGGCGCTGGTGGGTCGCAACGGCACCGGTAAGTCGACGCTTTTGAAACTGGTGGCCGGCGACATCCAGGCCGACGACGGCACCGTCTGGCGCGCGCCGGGCCTGAAGGTCGGCGTGCTCGCCCAGGAGCTGCCGGAGTCCTCCGGCATGACGATCTTCGACGTGGTGGCCATGGGCCTACCGGAAGCCGGCGAGCTTTTGTCCGAGTACCACCAGCTGATCAACGCAGCCGACCCGAACATGAACCGGATGGCCACACTTCAAACGCGCATCGAAGCGATCGACGGCTGGTCCTTTCACCAGCGCATCGACGTGGTGCTCACCCGGTTGGGGCTGCCGCCGGAAGCGGAGATGAACGCGCTCTCCGGCGGCTGGCGTCGCCGCGTGGCGCTGGCTCGCGCGCTGGTCTCCGAGCCGGATCTGCTCCTACTCGACGAGCCTACCAACCACCTGGATCTCGACACCATTGCCTGGCTCGAGGAGCAGCTTCTCGCCTTCAACGGCGCCGTGCTGCTGATCACTCACGACCGGGCGTTTTTGTCGAAACTTGCGACCAACATTCTCGAGCTCGACCGGGGCAAGCTCGGCCGCTACCCCGGCAAGTACGAGGAGTACCAGGCACGCAAGCAGCACGAGCTCGAGGTAGAGGCGCGTGAAAACGCCGAGTTCGACAAGAAGCTTGCTCAGGAAGAGACCTGGATTCGCCAGGGCATCAAGGCGCGGCGTACCCGCAATGAGGGCCGCGTGCGTGCGCTGGAAGCGATGCGAGCCGAACGCAGTCAGCGCCGTGAGCGCCAGGGCAGCGCGAATTTGACCGTGGACAGCGGCGAGCGCACCGGCAAGCGAGTGGTCGAGCTCAAGGGCGTCAGCCAGCGCTTTGGCGATGACGTCATCCTCGATAACGTCAACCTCGAGATCATGCGCGGCGACCGCATCGGCTTTTTGGGCCGCAACGGCGCGGGCAAGACCACGCTTCTGAAGATCCTGCTCGGCGAACTCGAACCCACCGAAGGCAGCGTCCAGCTCGGCACCAATCTGAAGGTCGCTTACTTCGATCAGCTGCGCGCGGGCCTGGAGCTTGAGAAAACCGTTTACGACAACGTCGCCCAGGGCAGCGACCGAGTCAGCGTTGGCGGGCGCGATCGTCACGTCATGAGCTACCTGCAGGATTTCCTGTTCACCCCGGACCGGGTACGCCAGCCAGTGAAGGCGCTTTCCGGCGGCGAGTCCAACCGGCTGCTGCTGGCCAAACTCTTCACCCAGCCGGCGAACGTGCTGGTGCTCGATGAGCCGACCAACGACCTGGACATGGAAACCCTCGAGCTTTTGGAGGAGCTGCTGCTCGATTTCGACGGCACTCTGTTGCTGGTTTCCCACGACAGAACCTTTATGGATCACGTGGTGACCAGCATGCTGGCGTTCGAAGGCAACGGTGCAGTGCGCGAGTACGTGGGCGGCTACAGCGACTGGATTCGCCAGGGCGGGAAGCTGCCACCGGCGCCCTGGGAGGGCGCAGCGCGCCAGAACACCGAGCCGACCGGCAAGGTTGAAGCGAAAAGTGCCGAGAAGCCCAAAAGCGCCCCGGCAAAAAAGTCGGCCAAGCTCTCCTACAACCTGCGCCGCGAGCTGGAGGCGTTGCCCGCCGAGATCGAAGCTCTGGAAGCCGAGGTGGCGGCGCTTGAGAAGGTGATCGGTGAGCCAACGTTTTATCAAAAGCCAGCCACCGAGGTGACGGCCAAGCTGAACGAGCTGCAGGGCGTACAGGATCGCCTTGAGGTAGCGATGGAGCGCTGGATGGAACTCGAGGCGATGGCGGGCGAGTAGACAGGCCGGCTGGATTTGGCAGGATGTGGAATAGTTTGAAAGACAAAAGGCGCCCCGCGGGGCGCCTTGCGCTAGCAGTGGCGCGGCATCATTCGTCGGTCTGCTCGCCTTTTTGACCCACGCGCACCGCCAGTACGTCGCAGGGCGCGCCGTGAAGAACGCCGGTCGAGGTGGAGCCCAACAGCAGCGCGAAGCCGTGGCGGCCGTGGGAGCCCACCACGATCAAGTCGACGCTGTGATCGTTGGCGAAGCGATGAATTTCGGTATCTGGCATGCCGACCACCACGTGCTGGTCTTCGGGCTTGACGTGGGGCGTGGCGATCTCCGACAGACGCTTTTTGGCGTGGTCGTCCAACTGATCCTGAATGCTGGTCAAATCCATCGGAATGTCGCCGCCGTAGGCGAAACCGAGCGGCTCCAGGGTGTGCATGATCGAAATTTTGGCGTGCTCGTTTCGCTGCGAGACGGCGATCGCGCGCTCGAGCACCCGGTGGGAGTCCTTGGTCAGATCAACCGCGACCAGAATATGGTGATAGCTCATGGCCCATCTCCTTCGCAATAAGCAACAAAGAGCACCTTTGTCGGGTAATGTTTACTTTAAGCGCAACGCCTAGGGTTCACAACGGCCCAAACGCGGGTTTTTTTAACGCAAGTATCGATCGGTTGAAAGAGGGGCGTCGTAAATGGAATGGTTGATCGTGCTGGGCGTCGTGCTGTTCGTGGCCGCGCCGGTTATGTGGCTCAAACCCAACCCGCGCCAAACGCGGCAGAACGCGCTGCGAAGCTTTGCGCGCAAGGAAGGGGTAGAAGTGAAACTGGCCGCGCCGCCGCTGCATAACTTCAAGGGCTTCATGCCGGGCTACCGTTTTGCCTACGAGCAGAAAGCACCTGGTCCGAATTTCGTACTGGTGCGTGACGCCCACGCAAGCGAGGCGCTGGAGCACTTTCACGCCGGCTGGCGCTGGCGCATTGCGCCGCTCAGGCCGCTTCCAACGGCGGCCGACGCTTCGCTGAAGGCGCTTTTGGAGCGCCTGCCAACGGATGCGCTGGTAATCGAGTCCAGTGCCCAAGCGATGACGCTATGGTGGTGGGAGTCACAGGGGCCTGAGCGCTTTACGCTCTACCTTGAGGCCTTTCGCGAGCTCACTCTAACGCTCGCGGGCCAGGCTGATCATCTGGCGCTGAGCGCCTCTTCACGCTAGGCGATGGGGCCCTGCTGATCGCGGGACTGGATGGCGAGGCCGTTGGACTCGATGATGCCCAGCCACTCGTCAAGCTTATCGAGCTGCTCGTCGCTCAAGCCTGCGAACATCTCTTCGCGCGCCTGACTTGCCACATTGTCGATTTTTTCGAGCAGCGGTGTCGCCTTCGGCGTCAAAAAGATGCGTTTACTGCGCCGATCGTTGTCGCAGGCGCGACGCTCGATCAGACCCTGCTCCTCGAGCTGGCCTAGCGTTCGCACCAGTGACGGTGCCTCGACGCCGATCACCTTGGCCAGATCGCACTGCGGGTGGCCTTCGCCCAGGCGCCACAAGTGGTAAAGAGTAACCCAGCGGGTTTGCGTAAGCCCCAGTGGCGCCAGCCTTCGATCCAGAATGGAGCGCCACAGGTGCGGTAAACGGGCAAGTCGAAAACCTATCGTTGAAGCCATGAGTCACGATCCGTGAGGGTGTTAAGCGAATTGTCATAACCTCGGGCGCTGATTGCAAGCGCCCGCCGGATATTAGCGGGGCTCGCTGGAGGCGCTTTCAACGCTCTCGTCCGTTTCGACGCCTTCCTCGCTGTCACTCGCTTGTTCATTGTCACCACTTTCCTCACTTTCGCCACGCCCGGCAACGAACCGCCCCATGTGTAGCCGGCTCATTCCACTGGCGCGAATGCGGCCATCGGCGACGCTGGCCTCGTTGGAATCGTCCGCCACAACGAAGCGAATCAACCCTAGTCGCTGGCCGCCGGCGGTCATGATATCGACCCGCCAGTTGCCGGTAGGGTCTTGGGGGAAGTTGTTCTTGTGACTCCAGGCGCGGTAGCCCTGCTCGCGCCCGCCGCTGATGTCGAGCTCTACCGTATCCAGTTCCTGGCTGTTGTGGTGCCAAACGTGTTGCACGGTTTCGCTCAATCCTCGCGGGGCGCGAATGGCGGTATAGACGTAGAGCCCGCGGCTTGCCAGCGCCTCTGGCGTCAGCGTCATCTCACCCAGCGGCGTTCGGTTGGCGGTATCGAACTGCGGCGAAAGCGCGCTTCCCGTCATCCAGAGCGTGGCCGGCGGTACCCACACCCGCGCGACCCAGCCTGCTAGCGCAAGGCCTACCAGTAACAAAAGAAACAGGCACAGGCGCGTAAGCGTTCGCGCCTTGACCAGATGCCAAAAGCTTGGCAGCGCAATCAGCACGGTCAAGCCGAGTGCCAGCGCAAGGCTCTGTCCGGTGGTCAGGTGCACCATGATTGGCAAAATCACCAGAAGCACGAGAAAAACGCACTGGGCGTGAAATAGAAAGTAGAGGCTTCGCGAGCGCCCGGCCAGCTTGTAGTAGAGCGGGTCGATGATCGACAGGATCGCCATCGCCACGACCAGTAGCGCAAAGATGAGCTGCCCGCTGTTCCATACCGTGGTGATCAAAATGAAGGGCAGAGTAAAAAAGAGCGTTTCCTGGTGGATCATCTGGGCGATGAACGTGGTGACCATGCGCGGCAGGCCCTCCTGGCCGCGCTTTCGCAGAATGCGTGATAAAAGGCTTTCGGACAGCATGAGCCCCCAGGCCAGCAGCAGCCCCAGCGCCAGCGCTGCCCCCAGCCACTGCTGACGGTCCACCAAAAAGAAACTGCCGAGCCCGGCAGCGAAGGCGACAGGGGGCCATAAAAAGGCCCAGGGCTTGACCCGCACAACGATGCGTTCGGCAAGTGACTGCCATCGGGCGATGCGGTTAGGCGTCAGAAAAGTACCCATGGCGATTCACTCGTTGAGAAAACGCCTATAATCCCAGGGATTGCAACGAAAGTCGATAGAGCCTTGCCAGGCCTTGAACGGCAAGGGCTGCATCTTCTAACGTAGCGTTTTGCGGGCATATCGCCCGCTCGAGGCGTTGTCAAAGGCTTGACCTTGACAATCAACTCGACCAAGCTTGAGCGATCAAACGACCGTATGAAAATTGCGGCGGGCCGGCGTTTGGCCCCCGCCCGATTTGTAGAGCTCGTATCTGTAAAGCCCGTACCAGTGGAGACAGCGCGGATGATCTATCAAGGCAACGCCATCACGGTGGAGCGTCGTGACACCCAAGGTGGCAACAGCATCGCAACGCTCACTTTCGATTTGAAGGATGAGTCCATCAACAAGCTTTCCAGCGCCGTGGTGCAGGAGCTCGGTGAAGCGGTCAGCGCGATCGAAGGTGAGCGCGATCTCAAGGGCCTTCTGATCAAAAGCGCCAAGGATGTCTTCATCGTCGGCGCCGACATCACCGAGTTTCATTCGCTGTTCGAAAAGGGCGAAGAATATCTCGAGCAGATGAACCTCAAGGTCCACGATATCTTCAACGCCATCGAGGATCTACCGTTTCCTACCGTGGCTGCGGTCAACGGGCTGGCGCTCGGCGGCGGCTGCGAAGTGCTCTTAACCTGCGATTTTCGCGTCATGAGCGAGAAGGGCAAGATGGGCCTGCCGGAAACCAAACTGGGTATCCTCCCGGGCTGGGGCGGCTGCGTGCGCTTACCGCGCATCATTGGCGCCGACAACGCCATCGAGTGGATCGCCGGCGGTAGCGAAAACCGCCCGGCCGAGGCGCTCAAGATGGGCGCGGTCGACGCCGTGGTCGCCCACGACCAGCTCGAGGCCGCCGCGCTTGATACGCTCGACCGCGCCAACGCCGGCGAGCTCGACTACCAGAACCGCCGCGCCGAGAAAAAGGCACCTTTGAAGCTCAACGCCATCGAGCAGATGATGGCCTTCGAGACCGCCAAGGGGTATGTGGCCGGTAAGGCGGGCCCGCACTATCCGGCGCCGATAGAGGCGATCAAGGTTATCCAGAAAGGCGCCGGCGAGGAGCGCGAGCGCGCTCAGGCGATCGAAGCCAAGGCGTTTGCCAAACTCGCCATGACCAGCGTGGCGTTCAACCTCGTCGGACTCTTCTTAAACGACCAGGTCGTCAAGAAGAAGGCCGGCAAGTACGAAAAGCAGGCCCGCCCGGTCAAGCAGACTGCGGTGCTGGGCGCCGGCATCATGGGCGGCGGTATCGCCTACCAGAGCGCCTCCAAGGGCACGCCGATCATCATGAAGGACATCAAACCGGAGGCGATCGAGCTGGGTTTGAAGGAGGCGCGCAAGCTTTTTGGCAAGCAGGTCGAGCGCAAAAAACTCAAGCCTGACGAGATGGCCGAGAAGCTCACCAACATTCGCCCCACGCTCTCCTACGGTGATTTCGAAAACGTCGATCTGGTCGTCGAAGCGGTGGTCGAGAATCCAAAGGTGAAAGAGGGCGTGCTGGCCGAGGTCGAGAAGAACGTCGGCGAGGAGACCATCCTCACTTCCAATACCTCGACGATTTCGATCAACCGGCTGGCGAAGAATCTGGCACGCCCGCAAAACTTCTGCGGCATGCACTTCTTCAACCCGGTGCACCGCATGCCGCTGGTGGAAGTCATCCGCGGCGAGAAGACCTCCGACGAAGCGGTGGCAGCGACCGTCGCCTACGCCCGCGCCATGGGCAAGACGCCGATCGTGGTCAACGACTGCCCCGGCTTTTTGGTCAACCGCGTGCTGTTTCCCTACTTCGGCGGCTTCAGCTTTCTGGTCGAGCAAGGCGCCGACTTCCAGCACGTCGACAAGGTAATGGAGAAGTTCGGTTGGCCGATGGGCCCGGCGTATTTGCTCGACGTGGTCGGCATGGACACCGCGGTGCACGCCAACGAAGTGATGGCCGAAGGCTTCCCGGACCGCATGGCCCGCGACAGCAAGACCGCCATTCAGGTGATGTATGAAAACGACCGCCTGGGTCAGAAGAATGACAAGGGCTTCTACGCCTACGAGGAAGACAAGAAGGGCAAGCCCAAAAAGGTCTCTGACGATCAGGCCTACGCGCTCATCAAGGAAGTTGCCGGCGAGCAGAAGGAGTTCTCGGACGAGGACATCGTCAAGCGGATGATGACGCCGCTGTGTCTGGAGACCGTGCGCTGCCTGGAAGACGGCATCGTCGATACCCCCGCCGAGGCCGATATGGCGCTGATCTACGGTATCGGTTTTCCTCCTTTCCGGGGCGGGGCGCTGCGCTACATCGATGCCATGGGCGTGGACACCTTTGTGGCCCAGGCCGAAAAGCTTGCCGAGGAGCTAGGTCCGCTCTACGCGCCGACCGAGAAGCTAAAGCAGATGGCGCAAAACGGCGAGCGTTTCTATCAGGACCAGGCCTAAGTCACCGCGAACAGGAGAAATATGATGAGTTTGAATCCAAGGGATATCGTGGTGGTCGACGGGGTTCGTACCGCCATGGCCAAGGCCAAGAACGGCGCGTTTCGCAACGTGCGCGCCGAAAACCTGTCGGCGGCGGTGATGCAGGCGCTGTTCGATCGTAACGCCAGCCTGGACCCGGCCGAGGTCGACGACGTGATCTGGGGCTGTGTGAACCAGACCCTCGAGCAGTCGATGAACATCGCCCGCAACGCGGCGATCATGACCGGCATTCCGCGCACCGTGCCGGCTCAAACCGTGAACCGGCTGTGCGGCTCCTCGATGACCGCGCTGCACATCGCCGCGGCCAACATCAAGGCGGGCATGGGCGACATGTACGTCATCGGCGGCGTCGAGCACATGGAGCACGTGCCCATGGCCCACGGTGTCGACGTCAACCCGGCGGCGAGCAAGTACGCCGCCAAGGCCGCCATGATGATGGGTCTGACCGCCGAGCTTCTGGGCAAGATGCACGGCGTTACCCGCGAGGAGCAGGACAAGTTCGGCGTACGCTCGCACCAGCGCGCCAAGGCCGCCAATGAGAAGGGCTACTTCGACAACGAGATCATTGGCGTCGAAGGCCACGACAGCAATGGTTTCCGGGTCAATGTCAAGCACGACGAAGTCGTGCGCGGCGATGCAAGCCTTGAGTCCATGGCCGAGCTCAAGCCGGTGTTCGATCCGCGCAGCGGCACCGTCACCGCCGGTACCTCCTCGGCGCTCTCCGTGGGTGCCTCGGCGATGGCGATCATGAGCTATGAGCGCGCCCAGGCCCTGGGGCTCGAGCCGATCGCCCGGGTACTTTCCACCGGCGTTGCCGGTTGCGACGCCTCCATCATGGGCTACGGCCCGGTGCCGGCATCGAAAAAGGCACTCAAGGCTGCGGGGCTTTCCGCCAAGGACATCGAAACCGTCGAGCTCAACGAAGCCTTCGCTGCCCAGGGCATTCCGGTATTGAAGGACCTCGGCTTTCTCGACGACCTCGATCAGAAGGTCAACCTGCACGGCGGCGCCATCGCGCTTGGTCATCCGCTGGGCTGCTCCGGCTCGCGCATCTGCACCACGCTTTTGAACGTGATGCGCCAGCAAGACACCACGCTTGGCTTGGCCACGATGTGTATCGGCATGGGGCAGGGCGTGGCCACGGTGTTCGAGCGGCTGAAATAGGCCTCAAAGACGTCCCGCGAGCTTAAAAGACGAAACGGCACCTTCGGGTGCCGTTTTTATGTCTAGACGATACCCGCCTCAAGGCTCGCCGCCATCGAAAGCCCAAGCTCTCTGCACTGGTCGATGAACGCCTCGTCGAAATCGCCCTGACAGATCAGAGGTGCTTGCACCAGGCGCCAGCGAAGGCCGGTGGTGATCGACTCGATGGCCCGGCGCGTGCCGGTACCGTCGAGCCCGGCTCTGACGTAGAAGGCAAACGCAAGGCCCTCGGTACGCTCGAGGCACGGATAGTAGCAGCGGTCGAACACGTCCTTGGTCAGCCCGGCCATGTAGCCCAGATTTTCCGTCGTGCCGATGATCACCGCGTCGGCGGCGATGATCTCGTTAGGAGTCACGTCGAGCGGCGCCAGCGCGCGCACCTCGATACCCTCGACCGCCTCGTCGCTGGCGCCTTCGATCACGGCGTCGCGCAGCCGGCGCGTATTGGAAGAGGGCGCGTGGGCGATGATCAACAGCCGTTTGGCGCTCATGGTCGCGCTCCTTTTTATGAAGATGAGCGCTACGCTACACGCTCCGGACGCAAAAGCGCCACCCGTAGGGTCAGCCGATCTGGTGCCGCGGCTTGCGTTGTTTCAAAGGAGTGCCAGACTAAAGGCTCGACGCAGAGCGGTTTCTTCATGAACGAACTTCAAAACGACGAACCTCAAAACGATGAGCTTCGAAACATCAAGCGTGGCCGCATTCGGGTCTTTTACGATGGCCAGTGCCCGAGCTGTCGCAAGGACCGGCGAATTTTCGAACGCCTGGCCGGGCGGCGGGGCGAGGATATCGCGTGGTGTGACGTCACCGAGTACGAGCAGACGCTCAAGGCGCACGGGGTTGCGCGGGACACCGCGCTGCACTCGCTGCACATCGAGCTCAAAAACGGCCGCCTCATCGAAGGTATCGACGCCTACCGGCTGCTGATGAAGCGTATTCCCTGGCTGGTGCCGGGGGCGTATATTATCGGCCTGCCCGGCATCAAACAGGGGCTTCGCCGCTACTATGACCACTGGGTCGAAAAACGCCTCAAGCGCCAGGGGCGCTGGTCGTCATGATCGGCGGCTTTCGTCCGATCGCTGCGTCTTGACATGAGAGAGGGGCCTGGAAAATCGTGATGAACATGGGAAAACGCGCAAGCGCGGTCGTGGCGCTCGCCGCCGCTTTACTGGCCGGCTGCGCAGGACGCACGCCGCCACCCACGACGCCGGCGGCAGCGCCAGAAGCGCCGCCCAGCGCAAGTACTGGCTACACGGCGATGCCTCGCTACGGCATGACCGATATCTACTGGGAGCCGCCGCTGGCCACCAGCCCCGAAGAGCGCGCCGCGTATTTTGTCAGCCGTCTGTCGGATACGCGCTTTGTTGCGCCGGGCAGCAACGGGCCACGCTTTGTCGCCGCCGAAAAGCTTGGCGAGATCGGTCTGCCCGCGGTGCCGCTGCTGCTGGCGCGCCTCGACACTCGGGACGAGTACGAGCTGATGCTTGCGCTTTACGCTTTGGAACTCGCCACTCAGGACCCGCTTTTGATGGCCAGAACCCGTGGTGATGCCATTACTCTCAAAGGGGCGCTCGACCCAAACACCAACGCCGATAACGTGGCCACGGCGCGCCAGTGGCAGCAGCAGCACGCCGACGCGCTGGCGCTTCCGGCCACGTACTGAACGCGGGGCGGCGCCCGCATACATGGACGACACTTTAAGGAGCTTTCACATGGCCTTTGCGCTATCCACAATGCAAGTCACCAGCCCCGCTTTTTCCGATCACCAGCCGATACCGGCCCAGTACACCGGTGAAGGCGACGATGTCTCGCCGGCGCTTGCCTGGCAGGGCGCGCCGGAAGGCACGAAAGGCTTTGCGGTGATCTGTCACGACCCGGATGCGCCGCTGGTCAAAAACGGCGGCTACGGGTTCGTTCACTGGCTTTTATACAACCTGCCCGGCAATCTTTCGGAGCTTCCCGACAGCGCCACCGTCGGCACCGCCGGCAACAACGACTTCGACAAGCCCGGTTACGCCGGCCCCATGCCGCCGGAAAATCACGGTAAGCACCTCTATTACTTCTGGGTGCTGGCGCTGGATCAAGAGACCTCGCTGCCCGAAGGGCTGACGCTGTCCGAGCTGCTCACCGAGATCGAGCCGCATCTTCTCGGCATGAACCGCCTGGTCGGCACCTACCAGCGCTAAGTGCTGGTGCCACGAGCACAATTTGTGTAGGCTCCTTCGCTTTGTTTTCCCGCGATGGAGCCTTCGATGAGCGAGCTGCCCAACTGTCCCGCCTGCAATTCCGCCTATACCTATGACGACGGCCTGCAGTACGTCTGCCCGGAGTGCGGTAACGAGTGGTCCAAAACCGGCGAGATGGAGGCGGAGGCTGAAAGCGTGGTCCGCGACGCCAACGGCAACCCGCTTGTCGATGGCGATACCGTCACGGTCATCAAGGATTTGAAGGTCAAGGGGAGCTCCTCGGTGGTCAAGGTCGGCACCCGAGTCAAGAACATCCGCTTGGTCGACGGCGACCACGACATCGACTGCAAGGTCGATGGGATCGGCCCGATGAAGCTCAAGTCGCAGTTCGTCAAAAAAGCCTGATTCACGCGATACAGGGCCCGCCATTCGGCGGGCTTTTTTGCGTCGGCTCGATAGTGCTTACAAATGAGAATGATTGGCTTTTATGGTTCGATTGGCGGCGAACGTGCGCGAAAACGCCGCTTTTCGCCGAATAGGGGAGCCCGGGGCTTCACATCATTTTCATACAGGACTAAAATGGTCCTCAATCGAAAGCGACCCCCATCGGGAGCCCTAATGCTAAAGCTTTCTCGACTGACAGATTACGCGGCGGTAGTGATGGCGCAAATTGCCCGTCACCCGGAAACGCCGCACGCGGCGGCGGATCTGGCCGGCACCGTCAATCTGCCTCACCCAACGGTGAGCAAGACGCTCAAAATGCTGGTGAAGGCGGGGCTTTTGACCTCGCAGCGCGGCGCCCAGGGCGGCTACCGGCTTGCGCGTCCCGCCTCCAAAATCACCGCGGCGGACATCATTGCCGCCATCGAAGGGCCGGTGGCGATGACTGAGTGTAGCCACGCCGAAGGCGAGTGCGAGCTTGCGGGCAGCTGCGGCGTGTCCGACAACTGGCAGCGGGTATCGATTGCGCTGCGCACGCTGCTTGAGAGCGTTACGCTTTCGCACCTGGCGGATACCTCGCCGATCAAACTGCCCATTGCGCTACCTATTCAAACGATCAGCCTGTCGGCGGTGTCTGCTTAAGACACGCAAAGGCGTTAACTTTATGGACGGCGAGCAGGCTCGCCACCCAACGGCCTGGAGGGTACGACCATGGCAAGCGAAGAGATGGAACAGCTGGTTCGTCGCGAATACAAAGATGGCTTTGTGACCGACATCGAGAGCGACACGCTGCCACCTGGTTTGGACGAAAACACCATCGCCTTTATCTCCAACAAGAAAGGCGAGCCGGAGTGGATGCTCGAGTGGCGCTTGGACGCCTACCGTCAGTGGCTCAAGATGAAAGAGCCCTCCTGGGCGCACCTGGACTACCCACCGATCGACTACCAGGCGATCTCTTATTTCAGCGCGCCGAAGCGTCCTGAAGACATGCCGCAGAGTCTCGATGAGGTCGACCCGAAGCTTCTGGAGACCTACGAGAAGCTCGGCATTCCGCTGCACGAGCGGGCGGCTCTTGCTGGCGTCGCCGTGGACGCGGTGTTCGACTCGGTATCGGTGGCGACCACGTTCAAAAAGCAGCTGGCCGAGGCGGGCGTGATCTTCTGCTCGATTTCGGAGGCGATTCGCGACTATCCGGAGCTCGTCAAGCAGTACCTGGGCACCGTCGTACCCAAGGCGGACAACTACTTCGCTGCGCTCAACTCGGCGGTGTTCACCGACGGCTCCTTCGTGTTCGTACCCGAAGGCGTGACCTGCCCGATGGAGCTCTCGACCTACTTCCGTATCAACGCCGCCAATACCGGCCAGTTCGAGCGCACCCTGATCGTCTGCGAAAGCCGGGCCACGGTGTCGTATCTCGAGGGCTGCACCGCGCCGATGCGTGACGAGAATCAGCTCCACGCCGCGGTGGTCGAGCTCGTGGCGCTCGATGACGCCTACATCAAGTACTCCACCGTGCAAAACTGGTACCCCGGCGACGAGAACGGGGTGGGCGGTATCTACAACTTCGTCACCAAGCGCGGCGAGTGCCGCGGTGATCGTTCGCGCATCAGTTGGACCCAAGTCGAGACCGGTTCGGCGATCACCTGGAAGTACCCGTCGTGCGTGCTGCGCGGCAAGGACAGCATCGGCGAGTTCTACTCCGTGGCGGTCACCAACGGCCGGCAACAGGCGGATACCGGCACCAAGATGATCCACGTGGGCGAGGGCACGCGCTCCTATATCGTCGCCAAGGGCATCTCCGCCGGGCGTAGCGATCAGTCCTACCGTGGGCTTGTCAAGATCGGCCCGAGAGCCAAGGGCGCGCGTAACTTCACCCAGTGCGATTCGCTTCTGATCGGCGATACCTGCGGGGCGCACACCTTCCCGTACCAGGAGATCGGCAACTCCACCGCGAAGATCGAACACGAAGCAACGACCTCGAAGATCGGCGAAGACCAGCTCTTCTACTGCCAGAGCCGGGGTATCAGTGAAGAGGACGCGGTGAGCATGATCGTCAACGGCTTCTGCAAGGACGTCTTCCAGGAGCTGCCGATGGAGTTCGCCGTCGAAGCCGAGGCGCTTTTGAACGTGACGCTGGAAGGCGCGGTAGGCTAAGCGTCTACGCCACCATTTTTTCGCCACTACCTGTTGTTTAAGCGTCGCACCTGCGACTCGCTGGATTTTGAAGGGTTATTACCATGTTGGAAGTTACCGATTTACACGTCACCGTCGAAGGCAACGAAATCCTCAAAGGCCTGACGCTGACCATCAACGCCGGCGAAGTTCACGCCATTATGGGCCCTAACGGCGCCGGCAAGTCGACCCTGTCGGCGGTCATCGCCGGCAAAGACGGCTATGAAGTGACTCAAGGCAGCATCACGTTCGAAGGCAAGGACGTGCTGGAGATGGAGATCGAAGAGCGCGCCCAAGCGGGCCTGCTGCTCGGTTTCCAGTACCCGGTCGAGATTCCGGGGGTCAAGAACATCTATTTGCTGAAGTCGGCGCTCAACGCCCAGCGCGCTGCTCGCGGTGAAGGCGAAATGCCCGCACCCGAGTTCATGAAGCTGGTTAAAGAGAAGCTCGGCTTCATGAAAATGGACGCCAGCTTTCTGCAGCGCGCGGTCAACGAAGGCTTCTCCGGCGGCGAGAAAAAGCGTAACGAAATCCTGCAAATGCTGGTGCTTCAGCCGAAACTGGCGATGCTCGATGAGATCGACTCAGGCCTCGATATCGACGCCATGAAAGTCGTGGCCGACGGCGTGAATAGCCTGCGCGCCGAGGAGCGTGCCATTTTGCTGGTCACTCACTACCAGCGCCTGCTTGACTACATCGTGCCGGATAAAGTGCACGTTCTGGTCAACGGCCGCATCGTCAAGACCGGTGACGCAGAGCTTGCCAAAGAGCTCGAGGCGAACGGATACGAAGGTATCGAGGAGTCCGTGGCATGAGCGATACCCAGACGTTTTTGGATACGCTAAAAACGCGCAGCGTCAACTACAGTGGCGAGCCGAGCTGGATCGCCGCCCGCCGCCAGGCGGGCGCGGCCCGCTTCGAGGCGATGGGCTTTCCCACCCGTCGCGACGAGGAGTGGAAGTACACCGACGTGCGCGCCATCGCCCAGGGCAATTTCAAACTTGCCGACGATTTTGATTTCTCCCAGGCCCAAGCGGCGACGCTGACACTGCCTATTGAGGCGCATCGCCTGTGCTTCGTCGACGGCGTGTTCGCACCGAAGCTTTCCGATATCGATACGCTGCCTCAGGGCGTGCAGGTGCTGCCGCTCTCGAAAGCGCTGGAAGAGAACCACGAAGCGGTCGGCGGGCCGCTTGGTCGGCTGACCAGCGTCGACTTTTCGGCGTTCGCCGCGCTCAACACGGCATTCATGGAAGAGGGCGCGGTGGTTCGCATCGCACCTAACACCGTGGTCGAAAAACCGATCATCCTGCAGTTTCTCTCTCGCGAAGGTGAGGCGGTCATGTGCCACCCGCGCATTCTCGTCGAGGCCGGCGGTCGCAGCGAAGCGACGGTGATCGAACACTACGCCGGCGACGCGAATGCCGCCAACTTCACCAACGTGGTGGCGGAGCTGATGCTTGATCGCGGCGCGATTCTGAATCACTACAAGCTTCAGGAAGCGCCGCTTGGCGATTTCCACGTGGCCAGCATTCACGTGGAGCAGAGCCGCGACAGTGTCTACACCTCGTATAATCTGAACCTGGGCGGGGCGCTGGCGCGTAACGACATCATCTCTGATCTCAACGGTGAAAACGCCTATACCAACCTGTACGGGCTGTTCTTCGGTCAGGGTCGCCAGCACGTGGACAACCACACCAAGGTGAACCACAACGCGCCGCTGACGTTCTCCAATGAGAACTACAAGGGCATTCTTGGCGACCGCGCCCACGGCGTGTTCAACGGCCGGGTTTACGTCAAGCGCGACAGCCAGAAGATCGAGGGCTTCCAGAGCAACCAAAACCTGCTGCTATCGGATCGTGCCCATATCGATGCCAAGCCGGAGCTCGAGATCTACGCTGACGACGTCAAGTGCTCTCACGGCACCACCACCGGCCAGCTTGACGAAGAGGCGGTCTACGCGCTGCGTACCCGCGGCATCGACGAGGCCACCGCACGCGGCCTTCTAACGCTGGCCTTCGCCGGTGAGGTACTCGAGCAGGTCACGCTCGACGAAATCAGCGAGCGGGTTGAGCTCGCCGTGGCGGGCAAGCTGCCCGAGCGCTTCAACCTGGCGGGGCTGGTTGAAATCGCCGCCGCTCTCAACGAGTAAGCGCTTAATCACCAAGGAGCGAGCCATGCCTGACACCGCTATTGATGCGCGTCCTGCCGTCCAGGCGCCTTTCGATTTGAAGGCGCTGCGCGATGAGTTTCCGATACTCGCGCGCGAGGTTCACGGCAAGCCGTTGGTGTATCTGGACAACGCGGCGACCAGCCAGACGCCGACGCGAGTGATCGAGGTGTTCAACGATTACTACTCACGTTATAACGCCAACATCCATCGCGGCTTGCATACGCTAGCCGACGAGGCAACGGCAGCCTTCGAAGGTACCCGCGCTCGCGTCCAGGCGTTTTTGAACGCCGCGGACCGTCGCGAGATCGTCTTCACCCGCGGTACCACCGAAGGGATCAACCTGGTGGCGCAGAGCTGGGGGCGCCAGAACCTCCAGGCTGGCGACGAGGTGCTGATCTCGATGCTGGAGCATCACTCCAACATCGTGCCCTGGCAGCTTTTGGCCGCGGAGCGCGGCGTCACGGTGAAGGTGATTCCGGTGGATGAGCGCGGCGCGCTCGATATCCGCGCCTACCGGTCGCTTCTGAGCGAGCGCACCAAACTCGTGGCGGTGAACCACGTCTCCAACGCTCTAGGCACGATCAACCCGATCAAGGAGATGGCGCGGCTGGCCCATCAGCAGGGCGCGCTGATTCTGGTCGACGGTGCCCAAGCGACGCCGCACCAGGCAATCGACGTGCAGGATCTGGACGCCGATTTCTACGCCTTCTCCGGCCATAAGGTGTACGGGCCCACCGGTATTGGCGCGCTCTACGCCAAAAAAGCGCTGTTGGACGCCATGCCGCCCTGGCAGGGTGGCGGCGAGATGATCAAGACCGTCTCCTTCGAGCCCTCGGGCACCACCTTCGCCGAGCCACCGCACAAGTTCGAGGCCGGCACGCCGCCGATAGCCGAGGCGATCGCCATGGGCGAGGCGCTTGGCTGGGTCGAAGGCGTGGGGGTCGAGGCGATCGGTCAGTGGGAAAGCGTGCTTCTGGCCCATGCCACCGAGCGGGTCAGCCGGATCGACGGGCTCAACATCATCGGCACCGCGCCGAACAAGGCTGGGGTGCTGTCGTTTGTCGTCGACGGCGCCCACTCTCAGGACATCGGGCTTTTGATCGACCAGCTCGGCGTTGCCATTCGCACTGGCCACCACTGCGCGCAGCCGCTTTTACACCATTTCGGGGTCGAGGCGACGTGCCGCGCTTCCTTTGCGGCGTATAATACGCTCGAGGAGGTCGACACGTTCGTGGCGGCGCTCGAACGTGTCATTAAAATGGTGAGATAACGCCTATGGATATCGAGCAAGTCGCAAGCCTGACCCGCGGTCAGAAACTGCCGCTGCAGCGTGACGTCGAGGCGATCGCGATTCCCTTCGGCACGACCCAGACGCTGGCCGAGGATAGCGAGGTCAGCGTCATGCAGGCCAAGGGCAGTACGGTCAGCGTGGGCTTCGAAGGGCGGCTCTACCTGATCGAGGGGCGCCACCTGGACGCGCTGGGGCTTGAATCGCTGCCTACGCCGACGCTTGACGAGTCGGCAACTGAAGCAGAGATCGAAGCGTTCGTTTGGGAACAGCTGCGCACCTGCTTCGACCCGGAGATTCCGGTCAATATCGTCGACCTGGGGCTCGTCTACGGCTGCCGCTTCGATCGTTTGATTAGCGGCGAACTCATGGTGACTATCCGCATGACGCTAACGGCGCCGGGCTGCGGCATGGGCGAGGTGATCGCCGCCGATGCGCGCAGCAAGATTCTCGGCGCGCCGCAGATCTCGAAGGTACACACCGAGATCGTCTTTAGCCCGCCCTGGAGTCGGGACATGATGAGCGACGAGGCCAAGCTTGAGCTCGGCATGTTTTAAGGCGGCCGGGGCGCTGGATGGCTAGTCTCGTGCGACGGACGATCAAGTGGCTACTGATGTCGCTGGCAGCGCTTTTGCTGCTGGCGGCATTCGTGTTTATAGCCGGCAATTTTTGGGTGTTGGCCAGCACCGCCCGCTATATCGACCGGCCCGTGGCCCAGTGCCGCCCCGGTGACGTGGCGGTGGTGTTCGGCACTTCGAACTGGACCCGCAGCGGGCTTCGAAATCCGCACTTCAACGCCCGCATGCGCACCTCCGCGGATTTGATCGCGCGCGAGCGCGTCAATCATCTGCTGCTCTCCGGCGACAACCGCACCCAAGCCTATAACGAGCCGCGGGCCATGTGGCGCGACCTTCACCGCCGCGGCGTTCCCTCCACGCAGATGACGCTGGATTTCGCCGGCTTCAGTACCTACGACACCCTGGCGCGGGCGAAGAGCGTTTTTCAGCTCGACGAAGCGGTGCTGGTGACCCAAAGCTGGCATCTGCCGCGGGCGGTTTACATCGGCCGGTCGCTGGGAATGGAGGTCACGGGGTGTGTGGCGGAGCAGCGCCGAGCGGCAGGAGAGTGGCGTCTGCGCCTTCGCGAAGTCGCCGCCCGGGTGGCGACTCTGGGTGATCTTTATCTTTGGGGGCGCGCACCGCACTTTCTCGGCCCGGCGGAGCCCATCGAGATGGACTCAAGCCAAGCGCAAGATGCCGGCTACGTACCGTTGGTCTATCGGCTGCCGGTCGAGCTCTCCTTGAAAGGCACCGCGTTTCAAGAGGGCGATGCAATGCTTGAGCGGGGTACACCGAAGGAGCTCGCTCAGTAAACGTTTAAAACCGACGATCAGCGCTTGGCGCGCTGCTTTTGCAGGCTGTAGAGCTCGCGAATCAACTCGCGGCACGCTTTCATTGCCGCATCGATCACCGGTTCGATCGGTTCGGGCAGCGGGTGGGTGAAGAGCGTGGAGAGCGCCTGCATCAGCACCCGCTCCTGCTCTAAAAGCTCGTTGATCAGCACTTGGCTGTCGTTACCCACGAAGCTTTTTAGCCGACTCCAAAGCCACAGAAAGTCGTCGCGTTCGACATCGGCATCGCGAGGCAGCATCTTGAGGTGGGTACGCGCAAGCGACTGCAACTGGCGCATCTGTTTGAGCCTAGCGGCGTAGTACGGTTTGAGGCTGTCACGCAGCGAAGGACGCAGGCGTTCAAGGTTATCCTGGAAATAGTCAATACTGTCGGCCAGCGCTTCCAGCACGCTGTCCATCGCCACTTGGCGATTATCAAGAAACATGAGCGTCTACCTCCTTCGGTGACGCAAATTGTGGCGGGGGTGGCTTGGATTTGCCACCCCTTGAGCGGATTATTTTAGCGGTTATGCCTTAACCTTTAGGCTTGGGCGGGGCCTTGCGCGACGGCGCCGCGTTTTTCTCGATTTGCTCGATGATCAGCCCGGCGATGTCCTTGCCGGTCGCGGTTTCGATACCCTGAAGCCCGGGCGAGGAGTTGACCTCCATGATCACCGGGCCGTGGTTGGCGCGCAGTAGATCCACCCCCGCGACCTGAAGCCCCATCGCCTTGGCGGCGCGGATTGCCGTCGAGCGCTCCTCCGGCGTAATGCGGATGACGCTGGCGGTACCGCCACGGTGCAGGTTGGAGCGAAACTCGCCTTCGGCGGCCTGGCGCTTCATCGCCGCTACCACCTTGTCGCCGATCACGAAGCAGCGAATGTCGGCGCCCTTGGCCTCCTTGATGTACTCCTGCACCATGATGTTGGCCTTCATGCCCATGAACGCCTGCACCACCGACTCCGCGGCCTGGTTGGTCTCGGCGAGCACCACGCCGATGCCCTGGGTGCCTTCGAGGAGTTTGATCACCAGCGGTGCGCCTTTCACCATGGTGATCAAATCGGGAATGTCGTCCGGCGAGTGGGCAAAGCCGGTGATCGGAAGCCCGAGGCCCTTGCGTGAGAGCAACTGCAGCGAGCGCAGCTTGTCACGCGAGCGGGTGATCGCCACCGAGTCGTTGACCACGTAGGTCCCCATCATCTCGAACTGGCGCAGCACCGCGCAGCCGTAGAAGGTGACCGAGGCGCCGATACGCGGAATGACCGCATCGAAGCGCTCGATCTCGGCACCCTTGTAGTGAATCGACGGGTGGTGGGCAGCAATGCTCATGTAGCAGCGTAGGGTATCGACCACGCGGGCGGTATGGCCACGGGCCTCGGCGGCCTCGACGAGCCGGCGAGTCGAGTAGAGGTTGCGGTTACGCGAAAGCAGGGCAATGTGCATACAGGACTCCGGTTCGGATCACGATAAGAGGTGCAGGTTTAGGGTTCGCCGTGCAGAAAAGCGGCACCGGGGGCGACCAGCAGGCGGCGCATGGCGCGACGACCCAGCAGCATCGGATGGCGCATATTGCTGCGGTCGGTGAGCGTTAGCTCGACGGGGAAGTTGAGCTCGCCCAGTACCACCGGCGTGCGAATCACGTAGCGCCACTCGCTGTGGCCGTTGGAGCTGGTGACGCGGCGCCGGTCGTGCAAATGGAGCGTATAGCGGTGCGAGGGCGTGGTGGGGCCGCCGCTATGAGTAACGAAGCTTATCCATAGCTGGCCGTGTTCGTCCTCTTCGGTCGTGATCTCCTCGGCGTGAAGCGCCGAGGTGCGCGCGCCGGTATCGGCCTTGCAGCAAAGATGCAGGCCAAGTTCCGGGAGCGTCACCATTTCGCGACGCCCAATGACGGCTTTCGCCTGATAAGGTAGTTCCTTCACGATCACTCCTTGCTCGCCCGGGTTATAGACCCGGGTCGAATTCCAATAAGGCCCCGGTATCGCTAAGAAAACGGATTGGCTTCAACCATTGACTTGATGAACGACTGACTTCAATTAACGACCGGCTTCATTAACGTTAGTGGCGCGGGGCCAAGTTCGCCAGCCGCGATTGTACGGCGCTGCCCTCGGGGGCATCGCGCAGCGTAATGAGGACCAGAAGCCGCAGCCGCGGAATCAACGCGATATCGCGCACCGCGGCGTTGAAGTCGGTATCGTCGCGCGCCGCCAGGCGGTTCAGAAACAGCGGCAGCCGTTCGGCGTCCTCGAGCCACTCCCAGCCGCGCCCGGCGATCGCCGCCAGCACGTCGGGCCCACACGCCGCCGTGTCCTCGAGCAGCGCCAGATACCAGCGCCCTACGGCGGCGCTTTCGCTTGCGCCGACCGCGCGGACGCAGGCGCATAGCGTTTCGACATCGCCTTCGCTGGCAGCGCGCTCGCCGCGCTCGATCAGCGCCATTACCAGCCGCTCGTCGAGCGCGCAGTGCTCCAGACACAGGCAGAGCGGGCGAATCACGTCGCGCTCAAACTGGTTTGCCGTGATCGAGTCGGCCAAGCGTTGCTGAGTGGGCGCATCGCTGCGCACAGTGTAGTCGGCAATGCCTTGAAGGCCCAACGCCTGCCAGTCGATGGCTTGTTGGCCGCTCAGGTACGCCTCCACCGGCTCGAAGTGCTGGCTGGCGGGAAGATTCTGATCAAACGTGGCGCGGGCGTTGAGCATGGCCTGAAACGCCAGGCTCGGGGTAAAGGCCAGCGGGTTGTCCTGCATGAAGTGCTCGCTGCTTGCCTCGGCCTGGCCAAGGGTTGCCACGTTACGCCCCAGGGTTTCCACCAGGCGGTTCAAAAAGCCGTCGCGGGAAGCCGGCGAAAGCATGCCCTGTTCGTCGAGGGCAAAGGCGAGAAACCAGATCGCGGGCTCGGCCATGTCGCCGATGCGAAACGCGATGGCCAAGCGCGCTTGCCCCTGCCAGGGCACGGGCCAGGCCAGCTCACCGCGCTCGAAAGCGGCCAGTGTCTCTCTTGGGCAGGCGGTGACGCGTCGTCCCATGTGGTAGATGGCCACCACGGCGCCGCTTCGCTCAAAGAACTCGTCCAGGGTATTCAGTGCTTGCATGTGATCCTTTCCTTTCGCGAAGGGGCACTCTACCTTGAGCGGCCACAAGTGTCAGCCGGAGTTTGCGCGCCAACACCTCTTGATGATCAAAAATTGAACAACCTGGTCCAGGGCCCATCGCCGTAAGCGTCTCGTCACCTTTCCATAGTTTATCCACAGCCTCTTGCAGGTTTTCTGTGAATCCGTGGATAACCGTAAAAGCGGCGGCAAAGCGATGCTCGCCATCATGGCAACGCGGGCGTGAAAAAGCGATAATGGCACGTTCATGCACCGACTCCCCAGGAGCTTATGAGCGTACATCCATCGCTTCACCAGTCGCTGCGCGAGCTCGAAGCCGCGATGAAGGCGGCCGGCCTCTGGCGTATGCCCACCCCGGACGCCACGGCGTTCGAAAGCCGCCAGCCGTTTTGCGTCGATACCATGTCGCTGCCGCAGTGGCTACGCTTTGTCTTCATCGCACGACTCGACGCGCTGGTCGAGGCCAAGGCGCGGATGCCGGCAAAGTGCGAGGTCGCCCCGGCGGTCGCCGCCTATCTTCAGCAGGAGAAGGTGCGCGCAAGCGATCAACTGCTGGTCGTTCAGGCGGTCGAGCGCGTCGACAAGGTCGTGACCGACGGCTAGACACGCCGCTTGTCTGTTTGAAAGCCTATTTGTTTAAAAGCTTATCTGTTTGCAAGTACAGGCATGCCAAAAGCCCGGCGCAAAGCGTCGGGCTTTTTTGCAAGCGCTTGAATGGACTCTGCCCTAGAAGCGGTAGCCAAGCCCTGCCATGACCACCACCGGGTCGATGTCGATGCTTCCCGCCGCGCTGCCCGCCACGGTCGCGTCGCTTTCGATATCCAGGTACCAGGCCGCGGCGTTGAGGGTCCAATGCTCGTCGATGATTAAATCGAGCCCGACCTGGCCCGCTGCGCCCCAGCTATCGTCCAGATCCAGGCTTACGCCGTCGATATCCACTTCCTCGCTGGAGAAACGGGTGTAGTTGACCCCGGCGCCCACGTAGGGCTGAACCCGCGACTGGGTTCCGCCGAGCGGGTAGTATTGCAGTGTCAGTGTCGGTGGCAGGTGCTTGGTCGAGGCGATATTGTCGTCGTTCAAGCGAACGTCGTGCTCGAAGGGCAGGGCGGCCAGTAGTTCGACGCCGAGCTTGTCGTGAAAACGGTAGCCGAGGGTGAATGCGAAGCCCGACTTGTCCTCGACGTCGACGTTCAGGTCGCCCAGCGCCGTATCGAGCGTGCCGTTATCACTCTTGGGCGCGACCTTGGCGACCCCGATGCGGGTGAAGAAATCGCCCTGGCCATAGGCTAGCGCCGGGCTGCTGGTGGCGATGGCGGCCGCGGCGAATCCGGCGGCAGTGATAGTGGTAGTCCAGAGTCGACCCATGATGCTTCCCTCATGATAACGTGACGTTTAGCGTTGACACCGTTTGCACAGCGTAACGCTCGCGGAAGAGGGCGTTTTTGATCTGGCTCAACGACTTAAGCGACGGCGTACAAAAAAGGCCACCCGAAGAGGTGGCCTTGTTCGCGCTTGAGCGCTTAGCGTTCGATATGGCGATACTCGCCGGCATCGCGAGTGGCGCTACTGACCACCAGAATCGCGATGAACGAGGCGATGAAGCCCGGGATGATCTCGTAGATGCCCGGCCCGCCCAGAAACTCGGCGTTGAAGCCCAGCGTGATCCAGAGCATCACGGTCACCGCACCGACCACCATGCCGGCAATGGCGCCGGCGCCGTTGGTGCGCGACCACATCAGCGACAGCAGAATCAGCGGGCCGAAGGCCGCACCGAAGCCTGCCCAGGCGTTACTTACCAGCCCCAGTACTTGAGAATCCGGATCGGAGGCGATGATCGCCGCCACGATGCCTACCAGTGCCACGCTCACCCGGCCCACGGTCACGGTCTCTTTCTCGGAGGCCTCCTTGCGCAGGAACAGCCGGTAGAAGTCCTCGGTCAGCGACGACGAGGCGACCAGCAGCTGGCTCGAAATGGTACTCATCACCGCCGCCAGCAGCGCCGCGTAGAGGAAACCGGTGATCAGCGGGTGGAAAAGCAGGTCCGCGAGGATGATGAAGATCGTCTCCGGGTTTTCCACGTCCATGCCGTTACGGATGGCGTAGGCGCGCCCGAAGATACCCAGCGATACCGCACCGATCAGCGACACCGCCATCCAGCTCATACCGATGTTACGAGCGATCGGCACGTCCTTGAGGCTACGAATGGCCATGAAGCGCACGATGATGTGCGGCTGGCCGAAGTAGCCAAGCCCCCAGGTGACCGCAGAGAGCCAGCCGATGAAGGTTAGCCCGTCCGTCCAAGAGAGCAGCGTTGGGTCAACCTCGTTGAGGGTTTGCGACGCCTGAGTGAAACCGCCGCCGCCTTCGCCAAACAGCACCACCGCCGGCATGATGATCAGCGCCAGCATCATGATGCAGCCCTGCACGAAGTCGGTCAGGCTGACCGCGAGAAAGCCGCCGACCACGGTATAGACCAGCACCACGCCGAGGGTGATGATGATCCCGGTGCCGTAATCGCTGAACCCGCCCAGATTGATAACCCCGGCGAACGCGCTCTCGAAAAGCCGCCCGCCGGCGACCAGGCCCGACGCGGTATAGACCGCGAAAAACACCACGATGACGATCGCCGACACTGTGCGCAGCGACAGCGCCCGCGTTGGGAAGCGATTAGCCAAAAACGCCGGAATGGTGATGGCGTTGCCGTAGTGCACGGTCTGCTCACGCAGCCGCGGTGCCACCAGTAGCCAGTTGAAAAACGCCCCTACGAACAGCCCGATGCCGATCCAGGCCGAGCCCAGCCCGGAGACGAACATCGCGCCGGGAAGGCCCAGCAGCAACCAGCCGCTCATGTCCGAGGCGCCGGCGGAGAGCGCGGCCACTTTCGGACTCAAGGTTCGCCCGCCGAGCACGTAATCCTCGGAGGTGGAGGTCGAGGTGCGCATGGCGTAGAGCCCGATGCCCACCATTAGCGCAAAATAAGCGAAAAGACTGATCCAAACGCCAATAGCCATGGAAGTTCCCCTTTTTCATACCAACAAAAGATCGGCGCGGCTTATTGTTATCGACTCTAAAGCGATTCGCCGGCCGAGCGGTCAATTTTACTTCACCCCCTGAGGGGGTGAAGGTCAAGGTTTTTATTCATCACGCGCTATTCATCACACGTTACTCGTCACCCAATGCCAGCAGCGACGCGTTGCCTCCCAGCGCCGCCGTGTTGTTGGTGACGGTTTTCTCGGTCACGAAGCGCTGCAGGTAGTGCGGGCCGCCCGCCTTCGGGCCGGTGCCGGAAAGCCCCTGGCCGCCGAAGGGCTGCACGCCCACCACCGCGCCGATGATGTTGCGGTTGATATAGACGTTGCCGACGCGAATACGCTTGGCGACGTGGGCGGCGAACGACTCGTTACGGCTGTGCACGCCGAAGGTGAGCCCGTAGCCGCGGGCGTTGATGGTATCGATCACCTTTTCGATGTCGCGGGCTTTATAGCGCACGATGTGCAGCACCGGGCCGAATTGCTCGCGCTCGAGCGCCTCAATGCTGTCGATGGTGAAGGCCACCGGCGCCACGAAAGTGCCGTTTTGGGTGTACTGAGCCGCTATCGGCGTTTCGGCGACCAGGCGGTTCTCGCCCTTGAGTTTCTCGATGTGCGCCATCAGCCCTTCGCGGGCGTCTTCGTCGATCACCGGGCCAACGTCGGTACCAAGTTCGCGCGGGTCGCCGATGCGCAGCTCGTTCATCGCGCCTTTGAGAATCTCGATGACCCGATCGGCGATATCGTCCTGCAGGTAGAGAACGCGCAGCGCCGAACAGCGCTGGCCGGCGCTCTGAAAAGCGGACTGGATCACGTCGACCACTACTTGCTCCGGCAGCGCGCTGGAGTCCACGATCATCGCGTTCATGCCGCCGGTTTCGGCGATCAGCGTCGGCAGCGGCGCGTTTTCGCGGGCGGCGAGCGAGCGGTTGATCAACTGCGCGGTGTCGGTGCCGCCGGTGAAGACCACGCCGGTAATGCGCGGGTCGCCGCTCAGCACGCTGCCCACGGTTGGGCCGTCGCCGGGCAGAAGCTGCACCACGTCGCGCGGGATGCCGGCCTCGTGCATGAGCTCGACGACGCGGTGGGCAATGATCGAGGTCTGCTCGGCGGGCTTGGCGAGCACCGTGTTGCCGGCGACCGCGGCGGCGACGATCTGGCCACAGAAGATCGCCACCGGGAAGTTCCACGGGCTAATCGCGGCGAACACGCCCTTGCCGCCCATGGTCAGGCGGTTGGACTCGCCGGTCGGGCCAGGCAGCTCGATTACTTCACCAAAGGACTCCTCGGCGCGCATGGCGTAGTAGCGGCAGAAATCCACCGCTTCCTTGATCTCGTCGACGCCGTCGGTCAGAAGCTTGCCGCCTTCACGCGAGCATAGCGTCATCAGTTCCGGCATGTGCTCTTCCATGAGATCCGCCAGTCGGCGCAACATCGCGGCGCGCTCGGCAACCGGCGTATCGTCCCAACGCGGGAACGCCGCCCAGGCGGCGTCCAGCGCCTTGGCCGCCTGCTCCTTGCTCGTCCACTGCACGCTACCCACGCTCAGTGAGCGATCGAAGGGCACCTTGACCCTGTGGGTCGCGGCGGCGTCGTCTTCGATGTCGAAGGCCAGCAGCGGCTTGACCGTGTACTGCTTATCCATGAACGCGGCCATCTTCTCCTTGAGCGGATCATGATGGCTTCGGATATTCAGGTTAACGCCGCGCGAGTTCTTACGCTTCGGGCCATAGATGTCGCGCGGGGCGGGAATGCGGGTATTGGTATAGGTATCGTACTGCTTGAGCGTTTCCACCGGGTGCTGGCAAAGCCACTCCACCGGCACGTCCGGGTCGACGAGCTGGTGCACGAACGACGAGTTGGCGCCGTTTTCCAGAAGCCTGCGCACCAGGTAAGGCAGCAGGTCCTTGTGGGCACCGACCGGGGCGTAGATGCGGCAGTACGTGCCTTGTGGGGCGCGGGTGAGGGCGGCGTCGTAAAGCGCCTCGCCCATGCCGTGCAGGCGCTGGAACTCGAAAGCCCGGCTGCCGACGTTGGCGAGCTCGACGATCGCGGTCACTGTGTGGGCGTTATGGGTGGCGAACTGCGGAAAGATGCGCCCCTTGGTGTCGTCACTAAGCAGAAACTGCGCGCAGGCCAGGTACGCCACGTCAGTGCACGCCTTGCGGGTGTAGACCGGGTAGCCGTCGACGCCGAGCTGCTGCGACTCCTTGATCTCGCTGTCCCAGTAGGCGCCTTTCACCAAGCGAAGCGGAATCTCGTCGCCCTGCTCGTCGGCCAGCCGGTTCAGGTAGTGCAGCACCGGCAGCGCGCGCTTGGAGTAGGCCTGAACCACGAGGCCGAAATGGCCCCAGCCGCGAGCAGCGTCGCTTTCGTAAATGGCGCGGAACACCTCGAGCGAAATCTCCAGGCGATCGACTTCTTCGGCGTCGATGGTCAGCGCCACGTCGAGCTCGCGGGCGCGGCGGACCAGCTTGACCACGGTATCGACGAGCTCGGCGAGCACTTGCTCGCGGCGGCCGAATTCGTAGCGCGGGTGCAGCGCGGAGAGCTTGATCGACACCGACGGCTTCGGCGTTTTGGCATCCAGGCGCTGGGAGGTCTTGCCGACGGCTTCGATGGCCTTGGCATAGTCGTCATAGTAGCGCTTGGCATCGTCGCGGGTACGCGCGGCCTCGCCCAGCATGTCGTAGGAGTAGGTGTAGCCCTTGTTGAACAGCGGCTTCGAGCGTTTGAGCGCTTCATCGATGTCGCGCCCGAGCACGAACTGCTTGCCCATGATCTTCATCGCCTCGACCATGGCGCGGCGAATCACCGGCTCGCCCATGCGGTTGACCAGGCGGTTGATGAAGTTCGCCGGCTGGCCTTCGCGCGGGTGGTCGAGCTTGAGCACGCGACCAGTCATCAATAGCCCCCAGGTCGAGGCGTTGACCATCCAGGACTCGCTCTTGCCGACGTGGGACTGCCAGTCCGCCGGGCCCAGCTTGTCCTCGATCAGCGCGTCCGCCGTGGCCTTGTCCGGAATGCGCAGCATCGCCTCGGCCAGACACATCAGCATCAGGCCCTCGTGGGTATCCAGACTGTACTGCTGTAGCAGCTCGTCGATGGTATCGACGGCGGTGTCCATTTTACGCACGTCGCGCACAAGCTCGGCGGTGTTGGCGCCGATACGTTCGAAATCCTCGCGCCCGGCGTCCAGCACCTTGATCAACTCGGCAACGTAGTGGTCTTCATCGACGATGTAATGATCGCTTACGGTCTTCAAAAGCGAATCGAGATCGATTTGCCACACGGCAGGGTCGCGCATTTTTTTGGCGTTGAGCATTTTGGCCCCCGGGAGTTGGTAGGTGGAAAACGGCCGAGCGGTACGCCCGATGACGCTCGAATGTAGAGCGCTGGGCGAGTGGGTGTATGTCAGTTTCGCGCCAAAACGTGTCGATTTCACGGAAAGCGCGGCGTCGTGTCGCTGACATGACGCTCTGGGCTCAGTGTCGTTGGCTTATCGCCATCCGTCGAGCGTGGCGTGAGGTGAGGCACCGACAGACGCCGCGCCGGGCGCCGCCGAGCCGGGCGCAGGCGTACTCAGCTGATTGCGCAGCGCTCGTGGCGAACAGCCGTAACGCCGGCGAAAGGCGTGTGAAAGCGCGCTTTGGTTGGCAAAGCCGGTTTGCACGGCGATATCGGCAAGCGCCAGCCGGCTCTGGGCGACCAGTTCGCGCGCCGCGCTCAGGCGCTTTTGACGAACGTACTGCCAGGGCGAAAGCCCGGTTTGGGTGCGAAAGCGCGCCGAGAAGTGGGCCTCGCTCAGACACGCAAGCCGGGCGAGGTCCGCCACCTTCAAGGGCTCGGCGAGCCTTGCGGTGATGAAGCGGTCGATCGGTGCCAAATCCAGCTGGCGGCGCGAGGCGGGCAGTGGAGTGGCCAGGCGCGCTTTCAAGGCGCCGAGCAGGGTCGCGACGACCCGGTCGGGTTGCTGCGCCAGTGCTTGGCCATAAAAGCCGTGATCGAGTTCGCTTTCGACGAAGGCCAGGTAGTGGCGAAGCGCGCCGTCGAGGGCGAAAAAACGCGGCGCGTCGAACAGCGCGATCAGTTCGCGGTGCTCGCCGGTCAGCGCCGGGGCGTCATCGGGAATATCGAAGATGAGCTGACGGTTGTAGCCTTGGCCCGAGTAGTAGTGCTCATGATTGGCGGGCACAAGACACCCCGAAAACGCGTTGACCCGCCCGCCGAGGCCCTCGATTTCAAAGGTCGAGGAGCCGCAGAGCGTAATCACGATCTGGTGGAAGTCGTGAGCGTGGCTCTTGACCGCGCTCGAAAGCGGCAGTTGGCGAATGGTGCTAAGCATTGACGACTCCTCGCGAAGCGGGACGTTAGCGTTGGCGAAGGGCAGTGTGCGCGGCCAGATGATCGCGCAGTGCTTGAAGCTCCTGCTGGCCCGCCGCGTTGAGCAGCGGCTTGCCCTGGGCAATCTGCCAGCGCCGGCCGTACTCTTCCATGAGCTGTGACGCCCGGCGGCGCACGCCGTCGAGATACTCGTCGTGACGAATGGGGTAGCCGATCATGGCGTTCCACTCGGTTTCGCTGACCCGGCTTTCTAGCGCCTTGTCGAATAGCGCGAGCAAATCCTTGGGCTCGGTGCGATAGCGCGGGGTACTGGTCGTCATCAAAATGATCAGTACCGAACCGATCACCAGCAAACAAACGCCAAGCACCAATAAATAAAGCGCCATTACTCGTGCTCCTTACCGGTTCGAACGCGGTCATCGCCCGTTTGCAGGCAGAAAATTTTGCACCGTTGAGAACTTTTTACCAAATCGCTGTCAGATAGTGTACAGGCAACGCGTTATAGCCTTCGCTACGACCGCATCCTTGCGACAGTAGCCGCTAGAAGTGTTGTACTGGCTTCTTTTTCGATCCCTTGCTTCCGCTGCCTTCTGGCAGCGGTTTTTTTTGGCTTGCCTATACTACTGCTATTTTGACCGGTCTGCATTGATCAGGCGCTCGCCCTAAAAGCGGTAAGGCGCCGGTATTGACCCAATTGACACAAGAGTGGAGCCGACTATGGATGCCCGCGAATACATGAACCGTAAAGGCGTTGGCGTCGAGCGCGACCCGGACCGGCCCAATACGCTGGAAGAGAAAGCCTGGGCGCGGGCCAGGGGCGCCGGCGACGGGCGGCCCAAATCCGGCACGCCCCACGATTGGGAAGACTGGGAGCGCTACCACGAGGACCTGGCGGACGACGCCGATACCCTCGAGCAGAAAATAGATAAGGAGGCGCACCGCAAGGCCGTCGAGCGCGAGCGCCGCGAGAAAAAAGCGCAACATGCACCGCTCGAGCGCGAAGCGGCGAGCGCGCCCGCCAGGCCATCCGCCGTCGAGCACTTCACCCCCGAACCCGCTGAGCCCGAAAAAGCGGCGGCGCCGACGCCTGACGTCAAATCGCCAGCAAGCGACCCCGCTAAAGCCCCCATCGAGGAGCCCGCCGGGCTCAAGGGCGCCTACGCGGCGCTGGCGGTGCTGCTGCCGCCGCTGGGTATCGGGCTTGCCGGCGGCGGTGCCAAGCGCGTAGTGATCGCGCTGGCGCTAACGCTTTTGGGCTGGCTGCCCGGCGCCATCTACGCGCTGGCCTGGGTGCTTCGCCGCTGACGAGCGCTTGTGCCGGGCGCCGCGCGTCGAATACCAGGCTTTACCTTTATCCAGAGCGCCGTATAATCCCGTCAACTTTTAATGATTCATGAGGTTGACTATGGGGTATCTCGTTGGCGTTACGGCGCTTTGGGCGTTTTCGTTTTCGCTGATCGGCGTCTACCTGGCCGGGCAGGTGGATAGCTACTTCGCCGTGCTAGTGCGGGTGTCACTGGCGCTGCTCGTGTTTTTGCCGTTTTTGCGCCCTAAACTCTTGAACTGGCGCGACCGCTTCACGCTGATGGCGCTGGGGGCGCTTCAGCTCGGCGTCATGTACACCTTTCTCTACCACTCCTTTTTGCTGCTCTCGGTGCCCGAGGTGGTGCTGTTTACCGTGCTCACGCCAATCTATATCGCGCTGCTCGACGACCTGCTCTTTCGACGCTTTACGCCGATCTACCTGGTTACCGCTACGCTTGCGGTGATCGGCGCGGCGGTGATTCGCTACCAGGGCGTGGACAGCGACTTCTGGCTCGGTTTTTTGGTGGTGCAGGGCGCGAATTTGAGCTTTGCGATCGGCCAGGTGGGGTATCGCCGGCTAGCCGCCAGGCAGTCGCAGTCGCTTGCCTGGCACCACGTGTTTGGCTGGTTCTTCATCGGCGCGCTGATCGTCGCGCTTCCCGTCTTTTTGCTTTTCGGCGACGCGGCGGCCCTTCCCACCACGACGCTTCAATGGGGCGTACTCGCCTGGCTCGGGCTTGCGGCCTCGGGCGTTGGCTACTTCGCCTGGAACCAGGGCGCGACCCGGGTCGATGCGGGCACGCTTGCGATCATGAACAACGCGCTGGTCCCGGCGGGACTGATCGTCAACCTGGTGATCTGGAACCGCGACGCGGAGCTTGGGCGGCTGGCACTTGGCGGGCTGATCATCGTCGCCTCGCTCTGGCTCAATCAGTGGTGGCTCAAGCGTCGCCGGCCTACCGGCACGCCCGAGCGCGCCTGAGCCGACTAGCGTTCGCTATTCGAGCCTGACGGCCGGTAAGTATCGGATAAACAAGGCGCCGGATTTGCCCGCGTGCGGGCGGGTCTTCATAATGGGCGATAACGACAGTGAGAGCCCCCCATGCCCACCACGCCAACCAGCACTTCCTGCACGACTAATGCGACGGTCGAAAGACCGTTCAATACGATCGGCCTGATCGGCCGGCTCGGCAGCGACAAGGTAGTCGATTCGCTTTCGCGGCTGGTGACGTATCTGGTCGAACACGACTATCGCGTGCTGGTCGAGGACCGCACCGCCACGATGATTCCCGATCACGGCCAGCCGGAAACCAGCCGTCGCGTGCTCGGCGAGCGCTGCGACCTGGTGATCGTGGTTGGCGGCGACGGAAGCCTTCTGGGCGCGGCGCGCTCGCTGTGCCAAAGCGGCACCCTGATTCTGGGCGTCAACCGTGGGCGGCTGGGCTTTCTCACCGATATCTCCCCGGACGAGCTTGAAGCCCGGGTCGGCGAGGTGCTGGCGGGTCAGTTCGAGGTCGAAGAGCGCTTTTTGCTCGACGCCGTGCTCTACCGCAACGGCGTGGCGGTGGGTAAGGGCGACGCGCTCAACGAAGTGGTGGTGCACCCGGGCAAGGCGGTGCGCATGATCGAATTCGAGCTCTTCGTCGACGGCCGCTTCGTCTACAGCCAGCGAAGCGACGGGCTGATCGTTGCCACACCGACCGGCTCGACGGCCTACGCGCTCTCCGGCGGCGGGCCGATCATGCATCCCAAACTCGATGTCGTGACGCTGGTACCGATGTTTCCCCACACGCTTTCGAGCCGGCCGATCGTGATCGACGCGGCGAGCGAAATCCGTATTCATATCGGCGAAACCAACCACACCTACCCGCATATCAGCTGCGACGGCCAGACCCGGGCGGTGGCCAAGCCCGACGATGTGCTGGTGATCACCCGCAAGCCCGCCCGCGTTCAACTGGTTCACCCGCTGGGGCACAATTTTTACGACATCCTGCGCAGCAAGCTGGGCTGGAGTCATCGGCTGGGGGATTGATGAGCCAAGGGTACGATCTCATTGGCGACGTCCACGGCTGCGGGGCGACGCTCTCGGCGCTGCTCGAAAAGCTGGGTTACGAACAGCGCGCCGGGGTGTACCGTCACCCGACGCGCAAGGCCGTCTTTCTAGGCGATTTGATCGACCGCGGCCCGCGTATTCGCTTGGCGGTACAGATCGCCCGGCGCATGGTCGACGAAGGCGAGGCCTATATCGTGATGGGCAATCACGAGCACCACGCCCTGGCCTATACTCATCCCGCTCCGAAGGGAAGCGACCGACGCTGGCTGCGCGAGCACTCGCCGCGCCACAACCGCATCATTGCCGACACGCTCTATCAGTACCGCGACCACACCAACGAGTGGGAGGACACGCTCGCCTGGTTCAAGACGCTGCCGCTGTTTTTGGAGTTCGACGACTTTCGCGTGGTGCACGCCTGTTGGGACGCGGCGCTGATCGAGGCGCTCAAGAAGCGTTCGCCCAACGCGTGTCTGACCGACGAGCTGCTCGAGGAGTCGGCCGATTCGTCCACCGAGGCGTTTGCCATCGTCGACCGGCTCACCCGCGGGCCGAGCATTGCGCTGCCCGACGGCGTGGCGATTCACTCCGGCGACGGCTTTACGCGCAAAAGCTTTCGCGCCCACTTCTGGGCCGCCAACCCCAAGCGCTGGGGCGACGTGGTGTTTCAGCCGGACAACCTGCCCGATCACCTGGAAACCCGGCCGCTGAGCGAGGCCGAGCGCGAAGGGCTCGGCTATTATGATACCGAGCAGCGGGCGCTATTCATCGGCCACTACTGGTGCGAGGGGATTCCGGCGCTGCCCGCGCGCAACATTGCGTGTCTGGATTACAGCGCGGTGAAGTATGGGCGGCTGGTGGCTTACCGTTTCGACGGCGAGCGCGAATTGAGCGCCGACCGTTTCGTTTGGGTCGACGTTCATCGCGAAGAAGATAGCCGCATTTGAGCGGGTTACGCGGCGCTTTCTATGTCAGGTCATGAGCGGATACATTCGGTAACATCTTTTTTTGAAAATGGCTGAACTAACCCCGCCGCAGGCTATCAGAGTAAGTGTTCCCTTGAATGATCCCTTGCTTTAAGCCGGCGGCCCCCTCCGCCGGTTTTTTTATGCTTGAAGTAAAGTAGCCGCGCCGAGCAGCCGATCGTTTATCCCCAAGGGAGGTGTCATGCACCCCGTCATGCTATTACCCACTGATGCCGACACGCGCGAGCTGCGCCAGGCGCTTTGGCACTACCGGATTGGTCACCGCATCACCGAAGAGCCGGAAGGCCTAACGCTGTGGCTCGCCGACCCCCGCCAGAAAACCGAGCTGACCGCGCTGGTGCGCCGCTGGCAGCAGGGCGAAACCCTGATTCCCGGCCCGCGCCCCCAAAGCGCCCAGCGCACTCATGGCGCCACGCTGTTACGCCGCCTGCCGGTAACCTCCTTGATCATCGGTTTGAGCGTTTTAGTCTTCGCGCTCATGAACACTTTGGGCGATGGCGTGCTCACGGCCCTGACCATCGTGCCGGTCGGCGTGGTCAACGGCCAGCTCGTTGCCCAAAGCCTGATAGAGACGCTGACCGGTGGGCAGTTGTGGCGGCTTCTGACGCCGGCGTTTTTGCACTTCAGCCTGATGCACCTGATCTTCAACCTGATGTGGGTATGGTACTTCGGTCGTCAAATCGAGGCGCTTCAGGGCAGCCGCGTGATGGTCGCGCTGCTGCTGGTGGCGGGTATCGGCTCGAATCTGGCCCAGTACGCCACCGGCACGGTGCTTTTTGGCGGCATGTCCGGGGTGGTGTATGCGCTGTTGGGCCACGTTTGGCTCGTCTCACGAAAGCGCCCCGAAAGCGGCTTTTTCGTGCCCCAGATGCTGGTGGTGTTCATGCTGGGGTGGATGGTGTTCACCATGACCTCGCTTGCCGAGTGGGTGGGCTTTGGCAACGTGGCCAACGAGGCGCACCTGGGCGGGCTACTCGTGGGCCTCGCCTCGGGCTGGTACTATTGCGCCAAACGTCCACGGCCCACGCCCTGACCCTTGATACGACTGGAGCCCTGTATGAACGATATGAGCTTTGAGCGCATGATCAGCCAAATGACCCCGAGCATTTACGAAAGCCTCAAGCAGGCGGTTGCGCTGCGCAAATGGCCGGACGGCCGCTTTTTGACCGCCGAGCAGACCGAGCTGTGTCTCGAGGCGGTAATTCGTTTTGAAATCGAAAACAACGTGCCCGACGAGAACCGGGTGGGCTATCTCGAGCGGCGCACCTGCGGCGCCGGCGCCACCGGCGCCGGGGTATCGCCGGAGATGGCGGGCCTGGGCCGGGACGTCTCGGGTGACTGATCTGTTCGCAAGCGAGACAAGCGCCGCGCCAAACGTGGCCGGCCATTTGAGCAAAATGGCCGGCACGCTCGATGCGCAAAGCAGTGAGGTGAGCTATCACCTGCGCGCCGGCGAGCAGCGCCTGGCGCTCAACGAGCGCATCGGCACGCCGCTACGCCTGCGTTTTGAAGGCCACATCGCCTGCACTCACTGCGGGCGCAAAACCAACAAGAGCTTCGCCCAGGGCTACTGCTACCCGTGCTTCAAGCGCTTGGCGCAGTGCGACACCTGCATCATGAAGCCGGAAACCTGCCACTACTTTCAGGGCACCTGCCGCGAGCCGGAGTGGGGCGAGGCGCACTGCTTTACCCCGCACATCGTCTACCTGGCCAACTCTTCCGGGCTCAAGGTGGGTATCACCCGCAAAACCAACATGCCCACCCGCTGGATCGACCAGGGTGCCATTCAGGCGCTGCCGATCATGGAAGTGGCCAGCCGCCAACAGTCCGGCTTCGTCGAAACGCTGTTCAAGGAGCACGTGTCGGATCGCACCAACTGGCGCGCCATGCTCAAGGGCGAGGTCGAACCGCTCGACCTAATTCAGGAGCGCGACCGGCTGCTCGAAACCGTTGCCAGCGGTCTGGACGCGCTGCGCGAGACCTACGGGCAGGAAGCAATTCGAGTACTCGATGACACCCCGCTGGATATCCGCTACCCGGTCGAGGTGTTCCCCCGCAAGATCGCCTCGCACAACTTCGATAAGCAGCCGGTGGTCGAGGGCGTATTAAACGGCGTAAAAGGCCAGTACCTGATCTTCGATACCGGCGTGATCAACCTGCGCAAGTTCACCGGCTACCGCGTAAGCGTTGACTCGCCCGGCTAGCCAGCCCGCCACCGGTTGGCTAAGGTAAGAGCAGCTCTGGATCTTTCGACCGGCCCGACAGAGGCGGGCGCAAGTTCTCAGGCAACACTCACTTGGTGACAAGCGCTCTGGCTGGCTCGGCCCTCCAGCGGATTCGACGTGCTCATCTGACGTGCTTTCTAAAAGCGCTTTTTAGCATTGCAAGGACGCCGTGATGCCCTGGTTAAAACTTCTCCATATCGCAGCGCTGGTCGTTTGGTGCGGCTCGCTGCTGTATCTCCCGGCGCTTTTGAATCACAGCCTGGCGCTTCGCCGTGATGCAGGCTTTGCCCAGGGCACCCCGCCCATGCCGCGTTTTTTCTATAACACCGTCGCCACCCCCGCGGCGCTGTTGGCGATCGGCTCCGGCACCCTGCTGTTTCTACTTCATGATTTGATGGGCGGCTGGCTGATTTTAAAGCTCGGCGCGGTGGTGCTGATGGTGGCCGCTCACGGCGCCTTCGGCTGGCTGATTCTGCGTTTGGAGATGGGGATCTACCGCGGCGTCAAAACCGCAACGCTGCTGGGGCTTCTGCTGAGCCTTTTGGGGATCTTCGGCGTGCTCGGGTTCGTGCTGGCCAAGCCCCTGGCGTGGGGCTAGGCGATGAGAAACGAGAAGGTCTTCCAGCGAGAGTGGGGCGCTAACGTGCGCCGTGGGCCGGGCTTATTCGTCGACGTCGACACCCACCGCATGTTCGTAGACGAGCTGGCCGCCCAGCCAGCCGGCCAGTGCGATCAGGGCGCCGGTGACCAGCGATACCGCCAGCCCCCAGGGCAGAATGGCTTCCGGCGAGTTCAGGCGCAACAGCCAGTTCAGCGAGGCCAGCGAAAGCATCACCACGGCCACGATGGCGTGGCTCCAGCCGGTGATCAAACGGCGAATGCGCGACACCGTGACCAGATCGATGATGCCGGCGATCGAGGCGATCCAGCCGCCAAAGGCGCCGACGCCGGCCAGCCACAGGCCGCTACGCTCCCAGAACGGATCATTGGTGTACCAGTAACCCAGATCGCTTGCGACCAGCGCCATCAACGCCGCCACCGGAAAGTGGATCATGACCGGATGAAGCGGGTGGCCGGCCAGCGAGGCGCGGCTTTTTATGGAACGCTGCGGAGTGGATGTCATGGACACGTCCTGTGGGCAGACAAAGGGAAAAGAGTATGAGGGAACATAACCGTGCGGCGCCGCCCTCTAGGCGTATTCAACGCGCATCGCGACGGCGGGTCAACCTGGCCGCGTTAACGGTTTTACTGGCCGCGCTCTTGCTGTTGGCCGGCTGCGGCGGCGACCACTCGATCTTGAACCCGGCGGGGCCGGCGGCGCGCGATATCCGCCTGATCTGGTTCGTCATGCTCGGCTTTGGAACCGTCGTGTTCATTGCCGTGATCGCGCTTTGGCTCTACACCTTCAAAAAGCGTCACGTTGCCCGCACTCCCGCCCAGGAGCGACGCATCGGCCGGCGCTGGATCATTGGCGGCGGCATCATCCTGCCCACGCTCACGGTCATTGCGCTGTTGATGTTCGGCGTGCCCACCGGCAAACGCATGCTGACGCTGCCGCTGGACGAGCCGCCGGAGGTGATCGAGGTCATCGGGCATCAGTGGTGGTGGGAGGTGCGCTACCCGGGCGCTGAAGGCGGCGAGGTCGTCACCGCCAACCAGCTCATGATGCCCGCCGGCGAGCCGGTGGACTTTCACGTCACCGCCGCCGATGTCATCCACGGGTTCTGGATTCCGCGCCTTGGCGGCAAGATCGACATGCTGCCCGGGCGTATCAACCGCATTCGGCTCGAGGCCGACGAGCCCGGCGTGTTCGGTGCCCAGTGCGCCGAGCTTTGCGGCGTGGGCCACGCCCACATGCACCTGCACGTCGAGGCGCTGCCGCGCGCCGAGTTCGACGCCTGGCTTGCCGCGCGAAGCGACGAGGCGCTGGCCGAGCTTGCCGCCCAAAACGCGGCCTTCGATGCCGCCCGCGACAGCTTCACCCAATTCTGCGCCGGCTGCCATCAGGTAGCGGGCATCAGCGCGAGCAATATCGGCCCGAATCTCTCGGATGTCGGTAGCCGTGAAGCTCTGGGCGCCGGGGTAATGGCCATGGAGGAGGGCGCGATCTACCAGTGGCTGAGAAACCATCAGACGCTCAAGCCCAACAACCTGATGCCGCGCCACGACGATCTGGATAACGACACGCTGCAGGACCTGGGTGCCTGGCTGGAGACTTTAACCCCATGACAACCATCAATCGTCAAGCGACGCCTCAGGACCCGCAAGAGCCGGAGGACGGCCGCACGCTGCACGACGACCTGCACGAAATTTGGGGCAACCCGCGCGGCATCAAGGCGCTGACCATCGTCAACCACACCACGCTCGGTCTGCGCTTCATGATCACCGGGATGGCGTTTTTCTTGCTCGGCGGCATTTTGTCGATGCTGATACGCACCCAGCTCGCCACGCCCGATCAGAACTTCATGACGCCGGATATCTACAGCCAGGTCACCACCATGCACGGCACGGTGATGATGTTTCTGTTCGCCATTCCCGTGCTCGAGGGCCTGGCGATCTACATGATCCCCAAGATGATCGGCGCCCGCGATCTGGTCTGTCCGCGACTGACCTCGCTTGGCTACTTCTGCTATCTATTTGGCGGCATCATTCTGGCCTCGAGCCTGGTCATCGAAATGGCGCCCAACGCCGGCTGGTTCATGTACACGCCGCTTTCGAGCAGCGAGTACTCGCCGGGGCTCGGTTCGGACTTTTGGCTGCTGGGTATTACCTTCGTCGAAATCTCGGCGCTCTCCGCCGGGGTCGAAATCGTCGTGTCGATTCTCCGTACCCGCACCCAGGGCATGGCGCTGCACAAGATGCCGCTGTTCGCCTGGTACATTCTCGCCATGGCGTTGATGATCGTGGTCGGGTTTCCGCCGTTGATTTTGGGCAGTATTTTGCTCGAACTCGAGCGCGCGGTCGGCATGCCGTTTTTTCAGGTGGCCGGCGGCGGCGATCCGCTGTTGTGGCAGCACCTTTTCTGGCTCTTCGGCCACCCGGAGGTGTACATCATCTTTCTGCCCGCCGCCGGGGTGATCTCGACACTGATTCCAGTGTTTGCCGGCCGGCCGATCGTCGGCTACGGCTGGGTTGTGTTTGCGATCATCGTCACCGGTTTCATCAGCTTCGGGCTTTGGGTGCACCACATGTTCACCGTGGGAATCCCCCAGCTCGCTCAGGCGTTCTTTTCGGCGGCGAGTATGCTGGTGGCGGTGCCCACCGCCATTCAGGTGTTCGTGTGGCTGGCCACGCTTTGGCTGGGTAAGCCGAAATTCAAACTGCCGATGCTCTGGGTGCTTGGCTTTTTGATCATCTTCGTCTGCGGCGGTTTGACCGGCGTGATGCTGGCGCTGGTGCCGTTCAACTGGCAGGTGCACGACACTCACTTCGTGGTCGCGCACATGCACTACGTGCTGGTCGGCGGCATGCTCTTTCCGCTAATGGCGGGCTTCTACTACTGGCTGCCGCTCTTTTCCGGGCGCATGCCGTCGGAAACCATTGGCCGCTGGGGCTTCTGGCTCACCTTTTTGGGCTTTAACGGCACGTTTTTGATCATGCACTGGACCGGGCTTCTGGGCATGCCGCGGCGTATCTACACTTATGAAGCTGGCAACGGCTGGGAGATCTTCAACCTGCTCTCGTCCGTTGCCAGCTTCGTGATGTCCGCGGGTATCGCCATGGTCTTGATCGATATCGCGCTGCACTTTCGCTTCGGCAAGCCGGCCAAACATAACCCCTGGGGCGCCGACACGCTGGAGTGGGCCAACGCGATGCCGCCCAGTGCCTACAACTTCGTCAGCCTCCCGAACATCGAAACCCGCCACCCGCTGTGGGACAACCCGGATCTCCCCCGCACCATGGCCGAAGGCAAGCACGGCCTGGCGGTAGCGAGCCATGGGCGCCGCGAGATGTGGGGGAGTGATTCGATCACTGGCAAGGTGCGCGAGATCGTTCACCTGCCGGGCAACTCCTGGTGGCCGTTTCTCGCCGCGCTGGCCCTGGCCGTGGTCTGTATTAGCCTGCTGACGCGCCTCTACCCTGTGGCCGCGGTGTTCGTGATCGTCGCCGGGCTGTTCTTGCTGCGCTGGTCCTGGGAGAACGGCGCCCACCCGAAAGCCGCCCCGGACGCCGAGGTCAACGAAGGCGACCCGCCCCTGCACTCGCGCACCATGAGCGGGCCGGGCGTGTGGGCGATGGCGACGTTCTCGATCGCCAACGGCTCGTTGTTTCTTTCGTATCTTTTCGGCTGGTTCTATCTCTGGACCGTCTCACCCGAGTGGCGCATGCCCGAGGCGTCGCCGCTGTCGCTGCTGGTGCTGGTCGGCGCCGGCGTGGCGCTCACTGTGGGAGCCAGCATTATGGAGAAGCTGGTGCGCGGGCTTCGCGCCCGCCGCGATAGCGGCCTGATGCGTGGGTTCTACCTGAGCGCGCTGCTGGGCGCGGTGCAGGTGGGGCTGGTGCTCTGGTCGCTGCTGAGTGCCGGGCTCGAGCCCACCCAAACCAGCCACGACGCGGTGTTGCTGGTGGGGCTGGTGTACGCGCTGTTCCACGGGGCGCTGGCGATGATCCTCACCGCGATGCAGGGGCTTCGCGTACGCTGCGGCTACGTGGGCGCCCACGCGCCCTTCGAACCCGCGGTGGTGGTACAGCTTTGGCGCTACAACCTGGTAACGTTCTGGGTGCTGGTCGGCGCGCTCGGCGTGCTGCCCCGCGTGATGGGAGGCTAAGCGATGCAAACTGCGTTCAAACGACTCCACCTTGGCCATCCGGCGCATCTGATCATCGGTCTGACGCTCTGGAGCATCTGGTTCGTGGCGGTGTACGGCGGGCTGTCGGTGGCCTGCGCCGTGGCGCCGCCGACGCCGGATCAAGGCTCACTGACAGGCCTCAACCTGGGGCTTGGGATTTTCAGCGTCGCCACCACCGCCTTGCTCGTGTGGCTTGCATGGGCCGGCTGGAAAGGGGGCCGCGAGCTCACCGGGCGCCCGCGCTTCAACGCGCTGGTCTCCGCCGGGCTCTATCTCTTCTCCGCCTTCGGGGTGGTGTTCACCGGCATGCCGATCATCGGCATGCCGCCTTGTTTATAACGCCATTGAAACGATCGATTTTATGAGCGAGCACGCGCCCGCCGGCCAATCCGCGCTTTTTAGTCTGCACGGCATGTGGTGTACCAGCTGCGCGCTCGCCGTCGAAGGCGTTTTGAAGCGCGCGCCCGGCATTACCCAGGCAAGCGTTCACTATCCCACCGCCACGGTGTACGTGCAGGGCGAGGCGGGGGCCGTGGCGCTTGGTACGCTCGCTCCGCGGGTCTCGCGCATCGGCTACCGGCTAAGCGAGCTCGAAGCGGTGCAGGACGCCGCCGAGCGGCTGGAGAAAGAGGGGCGCTACCTGAGTCTTCGCTTGGGCGTCGCCGCGGTATTTGGCATGTGGACGATGCTCGCCTCGATTCTGATTTACGCCGGCGCCGTACCGGCGGGGCGTATCGAGCTGGTTATGGCCTGGATCTCCGGCGCCTTTTCGCTGCCCGTGGTGCTCTACGCCGGCGTGCCGTTCTACCGCGCCGGGTTTCGCACGCTGATGGCCCGCCGGCCGGGGATGGACGTGCTGGTGAGCCTGGGCGTGCTAGGGGCGATGGCGGTGTCGGTCTGGCTGCTCGCGCAGGGCGCCGTCGAGGTGTACTTCGATACCGCCGTTATGCTGATCGCGCTCTTGCTGGTGGGGCGGCTGGCCGAAACGCTTTGTCGCCAGCGGGGCCTGAAAGCGTTCGAGGCCTTAACGCTGGCACCAGCCGACGTGACGCTCGAGCGGGAAGGGCGAATCGAGTCGTATCCGCTCAGCGCGGCGCGGCTAAATGAGGTTCAGCGCCTGACGCCGGGCGAGACCCTGCTGCTCGATGGCGAGCTGATGAGCGCCGGCTGGTTCGATACCGCCACGCTCTCTGGTGAAAGCGTGCCGCGCTATCTGGTCGCCGGCCAGCAAGTTTACGCGGGTTACCGCTTTCTCGAGGCCGACGGCGAAACGGCGCTTCGGCTTCGGGTGGGCGCTACGCCCGGCGAGCGGCGCCGGGATCGCCTGTGCGAGCAGATGCGCCTGCTGCAAACCCAAAAGGGCGAGCTTCACAAGCTGGCCGACCGCTTTGCCGCTTGGCTAAGCCCCGTCGCGCTTTTGCTTGCGCTCATCACGCTACCCGTGGCGTTCATTCTGGGCGCGAGCCTTGAAGAGGCGGTGGTACGGGCGCTATCGGTGTTGGTGGTCGCCTGCCCCTGCGCGGTGGGGCTGGCCGTGCCGCTGGCAACGCTAGCCGGCAGCGACCAGGCGCTGCAGCGCGGCGTGGCCCTGCGCGAGCCCGGCGCTTTCGAGACGTTAGCCCGGGTGCGCGCCGTGGCCTTCGATAAAACCGGTACGCTCACCGCCGGCCACCACCGGGTCGTTCACGCCGAGTTTCGTGATGCGCACTCCGCTGATTTTCATCACAAGCTCGTCGCCGCCACCCGCCAGAGCGAGCACCCGCTGGCCCAAGGGCTGTTGCGCTGGGCAAACCAAAGCGCCGATGAGAAAAACGTTGAGCAGCGTACAAGCGACGTGGCGCGCCTGGAGGAGGTCGCCGGCGCCGGGCGGGTGATCGCATTCGAGAGCGGCGAGCGCTGGTGGATGGGAAGCGCTAAATGGCTTGGCGAGCGCGGCGTTACGCTTGCAGGCTCTGAACAACAGGGCGATTACGCCTTCGCCTCCCAGGTGGTGCTGGCCGACGAGCTGGGGTGGCTGGCGACGTTTTATCTCGCCGACCCGCCGGTGGAGGACGCCCAAGCGAGCCTTCGCGCGCTGCAAGAGCAGGGCTATCTTACCGCGCTGATCAGCGGCGACCGCCAGGGCGCGGTGAGCTGGCTGGGTGAGCAGGTGGGCCTGGCGCCGAATGCTTGCTACGCCCAGCGCTCGCCGGAGGCGAAAGCGCGGCTGCTGGCGGGGCTTGCATCGCCCACGCTTTATGCGGGCGATGGTGTTAACGATACGCTGTGCCTGGCCGCCGCGGGTGTTGGCGTGGCGCCCATGCAGGCAAGCGGCGCCGCCCGCGAAGGCGCCGCCGCCCAGCTGCTGCGCCCAGGCGTTGGCGGCGTGGTGCAGCTGCTGCGCCTGGCCAGGCGCACCCGCCGCGTCATGCGCCAGAACCTGGCGTTTTCGGCGGTGTACAACACCCTGGCGCTGGGGCTGGTCATCGTTATGGCGGTGCCGCCGCTGGCGGCGGTGCTGGCCATGGCGGCCAGCTCTTTAAGCGTGACGCTCAACGCCGCCCGGCTTGCCTGGTCGCCGGTTGAGGCCGACCCCGCAAAGGCTTCACCGTGAGTCGGGCCATCGCCTGGGTCGAGGCGCAGCTTCTGTGGCTGGTCATCGCCGTGGCCGCGCTGGGGCTGCTCTATCCGCCGGCGGGCATGGCACTGGCCCCGCTGATTGGCCCGCTACTGGCACTTTTGATGTTCGTCATCAGCCTGACCTTCGATGCCCACCAGGTCGGTGCGGTGCTGCGCCGCCCCTCGCGGCCGCTGTGGGCGCTTTGTCTGGTGTACGGGCCGATGTCGCTTCTGGGCTGGGCAACCGGGCGGCTCTTTTTCGGCACCGGGGCGCTGGCCGCGGGGCAGACGCTTCTGGGCACGCTTCCCACTGACGTGTCATCGCCGCTTCTGGTGCTGATGGCGCGCGGCAACGTGGCGATGGCGGCGGTATTCAACGCGATCAATACGGCACTGTCACCGCTACTGGTGCCGCTGCTGTTTCTCGGGCTCACCGGCATCGAACTCAACGTGCCGCTTTATGCCATCGTCGTCGAGCTTTTATTGATCGTCTTCGTTCCGACGCTTCTGGGCGTGGCGCTGCGCACCCGGTTTAGCGCCACCTTCGCGCGCTTCGACGACCACTACGCTGGGCTGGGCTCTATCATTTATCTGCTGATACTGCTGGCGGTAGTGGGGCCCAACGCCGCGACCATTCTGGGGTACGGCGCTTTTGCTCTGGTGATCGCCGCTGCGGCGCTGTGTTTGAACCTGGCGGGCTACGCGGTGGGCATGGCGTCCAGGCTGATCACCGACGACCGGGCAGAGGTGGTGGCGTATCTTTTCACTACGAGCAAAAAGGAGTTCAGCATCGCGGCGGCGTTCGTCGCGGCCTCCGGGCTTTCGCCGGAAATTGCCATTCCCGCAGCGTTTTTCGCCGTCATCCAGATGATCACCTCGCCGCTGGCGGCCAGACTGCTCGTCCGCCGCCACGCTAGCGCCAGAGTGACCGATAAGCGCTAGCAGTAGCCCAGCGCCTCGCCCAGCCTTGTGGCGTGCTCTGTTACCCAGCGCCGGTCGATCGCGCCCCAGCTCTCGATCACGTAGCGGCCGATGTTGTGCCGCTCGCCGTCTTGCCCCTCAAACACGCAGACGATATCGAGCTCGTCGAGAGATTTGATCGTGTCCTGAGCGGTGCGTCGGGGCATAGCGGTGGCCTCCATTAGCGCCGGCACGCTGGCCACGCCCTGGTCGATCAGGTGGGCCACGTAGAGGCGGCGGTAGAAACTCGATCTGGTCTTGCTTAAAGGCTTGTTGAAGGGCTGTGTCATCAGGCGTTCCGGCTCGGTGGTTCAAAGGGGGCGATATCAACAATAAGCGGGCGCCGTCATGTGGGCGTCATCAGGCTGTCACCTGCGGCGCGCAACGTGACTGGGTAAACGTGCCCCACGTTGCCAACCGCCGGAGGGATCACCATGGTAGAGACGACCCATCGCGCCGCGCCGGATCAATACGCTCGACCGGCGCAAAAGGAGAAGCAGGGCCGCCTGCGCCAGTGGCTCACGCTCGTGCTGCTAGTCTACTTTCTGATCTGCGCGGTATCCATCGTCGGCGACGGCTTCAAGCTCGCCACCGGCGATCACGCCGAGCGCCTGTTCGAGTTCGCCACCAACCCCTTCGTCGGCCTGATGGTCGGCATCGTCGCCACCGCTCTGATCCAATCCTCTTCGACGGTGACCTCGGTGATCGTTGGTATGGTGGCCGGGGGGCTGCCGGTTGCGGTGGCGGTGCCGATGGTCATGGGGGCGAACATCGGCACCACGGTGACCAATACGCTGGTGAGCCTGGGCCACGTCAACGATAAGAACGAGTTTCGCCGCGCCTTTGCCGCCGCCACCGTGCACGACTTCTTCAATCTGCTCGCGGTGGTGATCCTGCTCCCCATCGAGATTTTGTTCCACCCGCTGGAGCGCATGGCCGGCGCGGTTGCCGGGGCGTTCTACAGCGATGCCGATCTTTCGCTGGATAACGTCAATATCGTGGGCCAACTGACCAGCCCGGTGACGGACACTGCCGGCCAGCTGGTGTCGAGCTTGCCGGCGGTGGCGGGCGGTATCGCGCTGATCGTCATCGGCGTGGCGCTGATTTTTCTCTCCATTCGCTACATCGGCAAGCTCTTGAAGACGCTGATGGTCGGCCGCGCTAGGCAAATCATGCTCAGCGCCATCGGCCGCGGGCCGTTCACCGGGGTGGCTTCCGGGGCGCTGGTGACGATGCTGGTGCAGTCCTCGTCCACCACGACGAGCCTGATGGTGCCCATGGCCGGCTCCGGCGCCTTCACGCTGCGCCAGATCTACCCGTTCACTATCGGCAGCAACATCGGCACCACCATGACGGCGCTGCTGGCCGCCACGGCAATTTCGGGGGCTACGGCGCTTCTGGCGCTGGAGATCGCCCTGGTGCATCTGCTGTTCAATCTGTGCGCGGTGCTGATCATCGGCGGGCTGCCGTTTCTGCGTCTGCTGCCAGTGAAAGGCGCACAGTGGCTGGGCCGGGTTGCCGCCGAGCGTAAGGCGCTGGCCGCCGGGTGGGTGCTGGGCGTGTTCATCGCGCTGCCGGCTATGCTGATCGCCGTTACCGTACTGTAAGGAGGGCGCCATGAGTATTGAACAAGGTTCCAGGCCAAGCCTGCACACCACCTCGACCGCCGAACTCAAGGCGATGCTGAACGACTCGGTGGAGATCATCGACGAGATTCGCGCCGAGCTCGACGCCCGAGAGGCCCAGACCCAGGAACTCGAGAAGATGGATACCCTGATGGTCGAGGCCAGGCCGAGGCTTCAGGAGATTCGCGGCTTCTTCGCGTTGGTGCTCGACGAACTCAGAACGCGGCGCGGCCCGCCCAAATAGCGTTGGCTAGTCGAACAGGTCGCCCTGAGCGCGGGGCGGCCTGAAGTCGCGGGTATTGAGGCCCTGTTCGGGGCGGGGCTGCATGCCCCATTGGCGGCTGGCGCGCTTGAAGCGCTGCTCGATCATGTCGACGAACACGCCTTCACCGCGAAAGCGCTTGCCGAACGCCGCCTCGTTGGTTTTGCCGCCCCGGCACTGGCGAATAAGGCTCATCACCTTGTCGGCGCGCTCGGGGTAGTGGGCCACCAGCCACTCTTCAAACAGCGGCGCGACCTCGCGCGGCAGGCGTAAAAGCATCCAGCTTGCGGTGCGCGCGCCGGCGCCGCGGGCCGCCTCGATCAGCCGCTCGATTTCGTGGTCGGTCAGCCCCGGTATCACCGGCGAGATCAAAACCCCCACCGGCACCCCGGCGGCGCTGAGTTCGCGAATCACCTTTAGCCGCGCCTTAGGCGAGGCTGCCCGCGGCTCCAGGGTGCGCTTCAAGTCGCTGTCCAGGCTCGTCAGACTCACCAGCACCCGCACTAGCCGGTGCTCGGCCATCTGTTTTAGAAGATCCAGATCGCGCAGTACGAGGCTTCCCTTGGTCACCAGCGTGACCGGGTGGCGGCATTCGAGCAAAAACGCGAGCAGGCGCCGAGTGGTTTGGTATTTCGCCTCGATCGGCTGGTAACAGTCGGTGTTGCCAGAAAGGTTGATCGGCCGGCAGACGTAGCTGGGTTTCGCAAGCTCCTCGCGCAGGTGATCGAGCATGCCGGTGCGCGCAATCAGCCGGGTCTCGAAGTCCAGCCCCGGCGACATGTCCCAGTAGGCGTGGGAAGGGCGGGCAAAGCAGTAGATGCAGCCATGCTCGCAGCCGCGGTAAGGATTGAGCGAGCGATCAAAGGAGAGATCCGGCGAGCCGTTCCACGAAAGCGCGCTTTTGCTCGGCTCCTCGCGTACCTCGGTGGCAAGGCTTAAAGGGGCGTGCTCCTGCCACCAGCCGTCAGGCTCCTCGACGCTGACACTCGGCGCGAAGCGGTTGTGCGGGTCGAACGTCGCCCCGCGGCCCTTGTGAACGATCCTGCCCGGGGGCAGGGCGCGTGAATCCGCCATGACGCTCTCCGATCGGCAATAGGGTTGTTGTATAAATATACAGTATATGGCTGGTCACGCTAAAGACAACCGCTGGGCATGGTGAACGGGGTGTCATTGAAATGGGGCTAAACGTTCATCCCTCTGTCATCTGGCATCACTAATTTAAGTCTCTCTTAATCAATGACTTGGACGAACAGCATGGTCGCTTTCAAACGCTGCGCGCTCGCGCTTGCTCTAGGATCCGTTTTTGCCACGTCGGCGCTTGCCCAGCAAAACAGTGCAAAGAACGTCATTTTGATGATCACCGACGGCGCGGGTATCGAAACCTTCCGCGCCGCCAGCTACTACCGCCATGGAGGGCTGGGGCACGAAGTGTACGATGACTTCGACACCCAGGTGTTTGCCGCTACCTACCCGCTGACCACCGCGACCGAGCCGACCATGAGCGACGAAGGGGCGGTCACCTTCGACCCCGAAGCGCTTTGGAGCGATGAGGCGGCCGACGGCGTTGGCTTCGAGGGCAAGCTGGGCGACTACGACAGCTATTTCGCCGGCTACAACTACGCCCGCGAGAACTTCACCGACAGCGCCGCCGCCGGCACCGCGCTGGCCACCGGCCAGAAAACCTACAACAGCGCCATCAACTGGTCGAACAACGACGAACGGATGAAGAACATCGGCGAGTACGTGGTCGAAAGCGGCCGAGCGCTGGGCGTGGTGAGCTCGGTGCAGCTGAGCCACGCGACCCCCGCTGCGTTTTTAGGCCACAACGCCAGCCGCAACGAATACGCAGCACTCGGTGAAGAGATCATCGATTCCGGCCTTGCCACCGTGGTGTTCGGCGCCGGCCACCCGTATTTCGACGACGCCGGCAACGCGGTCGAAAATCCGGACGAAAACGCCTTTCGCTACGTAGGCGGCGAAGCCACCTGGCAGCGTCTGGTCGACGGCGACACCGATTACCAGCTGATCGAAAGCCGCGACGACTTCGAGGCGCTGGCAGATGGCGAGCTGACCCTCGAGGGCGACAAGGTGCTGGGCGTGGCGCAAAACCACGCGACGCTTCAGTTCAATCGCCCGGGCGTGGCCGCCGGTGACCTGCTCGACAACGTGCCGAGCCTGCCGACGCTGACCCGTGGCGCGCTCGAGGTGCTCAAGCAAAACGACGAAGGCTTCTTCCTGATGGTCGAAGGCGGCGCCGTCGACTGGGCCGCCCACGCCAACAATCTGCCGCGCCTGGTCGAGGAGCAGGTCGATTTCAACGAGGCGGTCGAAGCCGCGGTCGAGTGGGTCGAGACGAACAGCGACTGGGATGAGACGATGATCATCGTCACCAGCGACCACGGCAACGGCCTGCTGCAGGGCCCGGATTCGGATCAGAACGCCTACAGCCCGGTCGTAAGCCAGGGCGCCGGCGCGCTGCCGCTGGTGCGTTGGCACTCGGATAACCACACCCGCGAGCTGGTGCCGCTTTACGCCCAGGGCGCCGGCGCTGACTACTTCCTCGACGTGGCCCAGCGCGATGAAGGGCTCTCCACCTACAACGTGGACGAAAACGCTCAGCAGTGGTTGGACAACACCGACGTCTTCCGCGCCGCGATGAGCGCACTCGGTATCGACGAAGACAGCGACGCACAGTAACGCGCTTGCGAAAGCACAAAGCCCCCGGCGAGCCATCGTCGGGGACTTTGTGTTGGGCGTGTTTTAGAGTGCCTTCGATACACGTATGCTGAAGGTTTTGCCGGGAGCACACATGCACGCCTTTTCGATCATCGCGATTCGCCTTCTCGCCGTTTATCTGGTGGTCAGGCCGCTAATGGCGATCCTCTCATCGCTACCTGCGGCCTTCGCCTCGGCGGATGAAATCGAGTCCTGGCGGATACTGTTCACCGCCAGTCTGCTACTGCCGTTTTTGCTGGGCGCGCTTTTGTGGTTCAAGGCGCCGGCGCTGGCGCAAAGGCTCCACCCACATGATCCGAGCGATGAGCGCGCGCTGGACGAGAGGGGGCTCGTGCGCGCGGGCAGCTTTCTGATCGGCGTCTATCTCGTGGTGCAGCACTTGAGCGGAGTCATTTCGCGCTGGCAGTGGGGCGGTGGGCTCGATGCGGGTTCGCTTATCGCGCTTTTGTTAGGGCTGGCGCTGGTATTCGGGGCCACCGCCATGGCGAAGCTCTTTGAGCGATTTCGACAATTTTGATGAATCGCGGAACTCGCCATGCGCTCGCGTGTCGATTTGGGTAAGATAGTACGCGCTACATCTTTGGTATAAGAATGATGGGCTTGCAAAGTCACTGTCGTAAAAGGTCACCGCCGTTTGAGCCCGCGGCATCAGGTCACCGACATTGGTTAAAGAGGTCGTTAGTCATATGAGAACTCCCCATGACGTGCTCAACGAGTGGATGCAGGCAATCAATAACGCCGACGTCGAAACCCTGCTATCGCTCTACGATGAGAACGCCGTACTGATTCCTACCTTTTCCAACCGTATTTCCAACACCCGCGAGAAGCACCGCGACTATTTCGAGCGCTTGGGCGCGCGCCCGGGTCTGAGCATTACGCTGCACGAAAAGACCCTGATCATTCAGGAAGTATCCGAGACCATCGCCGCGCTGACCGGCCTCTACAACTGGCGTTTTGAGGTCGAAGGCGAGCTTTTGAACTTCGAGGCGCGCTTTAGCTACGTGGTCGATCTTTCGAAAGAAGCGCCGATTTTGCACCACCACTCTTCGCAAATTCCGCGCATGCTGTAAGGTTGACGGCACTTGAAAAACGCCAGGCTATTCGAGCCTGGCGTTTTCATTTTTGAAGGGCTTATTCATGTTCGAGCTTACTGCTCTGCTCATCATCGACATGCAGCGCGGCATGAGCGACCCCGCCGCCGGGGCTCGCAACAATGCCTGCGCCGAGGCGAACATCGTGCGCTTGCTCGGCGTGTGGCGTGATGCAGGTGCCCCCGTCGTTCACGTACGCCATATCTCCCGATCTCCAGACTCCACTTTCTGGCCGGGGCAAAGCGGCGCCGAGTTTCAGCCGGCGCTTGCGCCACGGAAGACCGAGCATGTGGTCGAGAAGAACGTTCCCGATGCCTTTATCCATTCGAATCTCGAGCGCTGGCTGCGCGTGCGCGATATTCAGCGCCTGGTCATCGTGGGGGTCAGCACCAGCAACTCGGTGGAGGCCAGCGCGCGAAGCGCGGGTAATCTCGGCTTCGATGTCGCGGTCGTTCATGACGCCACTTTCACCTTCGCCAAACGTGACTTCGCCGGGGTAGAGCGCACCGCCGACGAGGTTCACGCCATGTCGCTTGCGAACCTGGAGGGCGAGTACGCACGCATTCGCTCGACCGACGAGATACTTGGCGAGGTCACCAAAAAATGATCGAACTGGCACTGGCGAGCATGTCGATATTCGGGCTGGGCGACTGGATGTGTACCTCGAGCGCCGAGTACGAGGACGGCATGCAGGAACACATTCAAAGCCACGTCTCGACGACGCGAAACCTTGATTACGAAGAGACGCTGGTGCTCGAGTACCAGCAGGGTGACGACGATGCGCGCTCGCGGCTGCGGGTCTTCGTCAGCGGCTATAAGGAAGTGGCCGGGCATTCGTTCATCGCTTACCCGGAAGAGGTCGAACTCAGCGTCGAACTCGATGAAATCGGCCTACTGACCCCGGCGTTTCTCGAATCAAGCCGCGCTTTCTACCAGGCGCCCTCGGCGCCGATCGAGGTGGTCTCTCTCGATGAACACACCATGACCCTGCGCCTCAAGGAGACCGGCGAAGAAACGACCTGCCAGGCGGTGAGCGCAGGGGCATAGCGTTTTTTTAAAGCGTTAGAACAGCCAGCGCCAAAGCGCTGCGCAGACGATGCCCACGGCGATGGAAGCGAGCGGACTTTTTAACGCGACCGCCACCAGGCCCGCCGCAAGGGCGGCGACGCGAGTGGCGTGATCGCTGTGGACGATCATCGGCGTCAGGATGGCGATGAGCACCGAGCTTGACATGGCGTCGATGAAAAGACGCACGTTCGGTCCAAGCGTCAGGCGCGCCATGACGATCAGCCCCAGCACCCGCGAGCCATAGCCGATGACCACCATGATCGAAATGGCCGCAAGCGACGACCAGACCGCCGGCGTGTTCATTGGCTCACCTTCATGGCCTGGTATCGGGCAAGCAGTACCGCGACGGCCCCGCCGGTCAGCGCCCCCACCATGACGTGGAGAAAGGGCGGCAGCCACCAGTACGCCAGCAGCGCGCTGGTGCCCGCCGCAAGCCAGGGCAGCACCATGAACGCCCGGGGCCGGTTGCCGATGACGATCACCAGCAAAAAGCAGAGCATGATCATATCGAGCCCGAAGCGCTCCGGGTGAGTGATGCCACCGCCGAACATGAGCCCCGCACCGGTCCCCAACACCCATGCCGCCCAAAGTGCGATACCGCCGCCTAGCAAAATGCCGACGTTGCGCTCGCCCTGCTGGTATTTGGAGAGCGCAAGCGCCCAGTTCGAATCCGTGACCAGGAAAATGACCGCAAACCTCTTCAGGGGCGGTAACGGCGCAAGCCAAGTGTAGAGCGAGGCGCCCATCAGCATGTGCCGGGTGTGAATCGCAAGCGTCGTACCCGCCAGCGCCAGCAGGGGAAGCGGCGCATGCCAAAGTTCCAGCGCGGCGAACTGCGAAGGTGCGGCGAATACCAGCGTGCTCATCGACAGTGCTTGCCAAGCGGCGAGACCTTGGTGCGAGGCCGCAACGCCGAAGGCGAGCCCAAAGGCGATGGTAAAAAACGCCAGTGGCAGCATTAGGCGGATGCCTTGCCAGGTTCCGGCGATAGTAAGCGTTGTCTCGTTTTGTTGACCCATCATGGATTTACCGGCAATGAGAGAAAGCTCCTCAGAAAAAACAAACAGGCCTGCTTGTTTTTATTTATTCATAAGTTTAGATTCGATACTGCACTAACGCTTTAAAGTTTGAAACTTGCAAGCGTTATATACGTAATAACATAACATTAATAATGATGGTTTAACTCGCTCCAGGAAACCTGATTATGAACTTCAAGCGTACTTCACTCGCGGTTGCCGTTTCTGCATTCGTCCTGCCCGCTTTAAGCGTTACGGCCCAGGCAGAAACGTCTTTCATCGCTAACTCCTTCTACGATCAGCAGCACCCCCATTCACGCTACGGCTATATCGAGTGGGCGGAAATGGTCGAAGAGCTCTCCGGGGGAGACCTCAAACCCGACGTCTATACCGGTACGGTGCTGCTTGCGCCTCGCGCAAGCCTTCAGGGCATTCAGGACAACATCGTCCAGGTCGCGCACCACGCGGCTATTTATACGCCGTCCGAAATGCCGGTGGCCAACGCCGTACAAGAGCTTGGCTTCAACTATGCCGACCCGCTGGTGAGCATTCTCGCCGTTACCGATTTCAGCATGAACAACCCGACCCAGCTGGCGGAGTGGGAAGATCTCGGTATCGTTTATCTGGGCGCCTACAGCACGCCGCCCTACGTCATGTTCTGCCGCGAGCCGGTACGTAATCTCGAAGAGCTGCGTGGCAAGCGCATTCGCACCGCAGGTTCGACCGTATCGAATTGGGTGGAAGAGGCGGGTGGTACGCCGGTCAACGTGCCGTCCAGCGAAATGTACAGCGGCCTCGACCGCGGCTCGCTGGATTGCGCGACCAACGCGGCCAATGACCTGATCGACCGGTCGCTGTGGGAAGTGGCGGAACACACCACGCTCTTGCCTACCGGCATGTACTGGTCCGGCCCGCAGTGGGGCTTCAATGAGGGCTTCTGGGCCGGTTTGACCGATGAAGAGCGCGATGTCTTCAAACAGGCCACCGCTCAGGCCATGACGCGCATGGTGGTTCAGTTCATCAGTGCCGCGGAGTCCGCCATCGAAGAGGCGAAAGAGCACGGCAACAACGTCTACGAGCCGGAAGAGGACCTGATGGCTTCCGTCGAAGCCTTCCGCGAAAAAGCGCTGTCGGATGTTTACGACAAGGCGCGCGACGAGTACGGCGTGGAAGACCCCGAAGCGCTGATCGACGATTTCCTCGCCACCATCGACAAGTGGCAAACCCTGCTGGAAGGGGTCGATCGCACCGATGAAGAAGCGCTGGCTCAGTTGGCGATGGACGAAATCTACAGCAAGCTCCCGGCGGATTACGGCATTTATTGATTTGACGTAGAGTGGCTTTTTTAAAGCCAGCCAATATCTACAAGATCGATAAGGGACCGTCATGACGAAGCGACAGAATCAGGAAGAGCGTTCACGCAATACCCAGGCGCGCGTGATGCAGGCAACGATCGAATGCGTCCTCGCCAAGGGCATTCGTGACACCTCGACCGTGGATGTCGCTCGTCAGGCCGGTGTTTCTCGAGGGGCGCTGGTTCATCACTACCCGTCGAAGACGCTGTTGATGCAGTCGGCGCTGGAGGACCTGCTCAACCGCGAGGTCGAGAGCGTTCGCCAGCTGACGATCAGCGTGCGTGAAGGAAACTTCGATTTCGACAGCCTCTTGAGAGTACTTCACGAGCACTTCAAGGGGGATCTGTACATGGTGACGCTTGAGTATCTAAGCGCCGCACGTACCGACCCCGACATCATGAAGGTGCTCATTCCCCTTGCAGCCAGGTTCAACGGTTCGTTGGAAGCCATCTGGGAACAGCTGGTGGCAAGCTCCAGGCATACATCGCGGCAAAACCGCGTGGCGCTGAACGCCACGCTTTGCATGATGCGCGGCATGGGCGCGCAAAGCATATGGCGCGACGACCCGGAGCTTTACCGCGACATGCTGATTTTCTGGAGGGATGCCCTCATCGAACTTGGCTTTTCATCTTCCCCGGCGAAGACAAGAGAGACTGTATGATCGCGCGCATCGTTGAATCCTTGAGCCAATGGGTCGCCAAGAGTGCGCTGGTACTGGCCGCGCTGTTTCTGATCCTGATGGCGCTTCACGTTTCTTTGGACGTGGCGCTACGCTTTTTCTTCGGTAAGTCCTTCACCGGCACCCTCGAGTTTGTCTCGTTCTATTACATGGTCGCGGTGGTCTTTCTGCCGATTGCCTACGTCGAGCTCCAGCGCGAGCACATCAGTGTCGATGTCGTCGTGGGGCGCCTTCCCGCGGGAGTGCAGCTGGCGTTTTATCTTTTTGCGGGTTCGTTAGGGCTGATCTACTTCGGCATGCTTTGCTATCAGAGCTATCTGGACGCCCTGCGGGCCACGCTGCGCCAGGAAACGGCCATGGCCAACTTCACGTTCTACCTGTGGCCCAGCCGCTGGGCGCTGCCGGCCGGCTTCGCCGCCATGTGCCTGGCCATTCTCGCCAACATGATCAAGGCAGTGCGACTGCGCCAAGCCCTGTAGGAGCAACTCCATGAGTAATATTGAGATAGGCGTGGCAGGCATTGCCATCGCTTTGGCCCTGATCGCCCTGCGCGTGCCTATCGGCATCGCGTTGGGACTTGTATCGATTCTCGGTATCGGCGAGATGACCAGCATGCGCGTGGCCTGGGGCATGATTTCTGCCACGCCGTTCGATTTTGCCGGCACCTGGGAGCTAACCGCTGCCCCCATGTTTTTGTTCATGGGCTATCTGTGCACGACCACCAACATGACCCAAGGGCTCTTTCAGGCGATGCGGCTTTATCTGGCGCGCCTTCCTGGCGGGCTTGCGGTGTCCAGCGTCATGGCCTCGGCGTTTTTCGCCGCCGCGTCGGGCTCGAGCGTGGCCACCTCGGCGGCCATGTCGCGCATCGCCGTGCCGGAAATGCTCAAGCACAACTACGACAAGGGCCTGGCCACCGGCACCGTGGCTGCGTCGGGTACGCTGGGTTCGCTCATTCCGCCCAGCGTACTGCTGGTGCTCTACGGGGTATACGCCCAGGTCTCCGTGGGTCAGCTTTTCATGGCGGGCTTTCTGCCCGGCGTGCTGTCGGCGCTTCTCTACATCGTCATGATCATGGTGCGTACAAAGCTCAACCCGAGTCTGGCGGGAGACGCCAACGTGCGCTCGAGCTGGAGCGAGAAATGGGACGCGTTCAAGAACATCTGGCCGCTGCCGCTTCTGATCGCTCTGGTGCTCGGCGGTATCTTCACCGGTATCTTCTCGCCGACGGAAGCCGGTGCCGTGGGAACGACCATTGCGGCGGTCATTGCGCTGGCACGACGCACGCTCACCGTTGCCGCCGTGCGCGAGGCGGTGACGCAAACGGCGGTGAGCACCGCCAGCATCTTCATCATTCTTATCGGCTCGCTTTTTTTCACCCGTTTCCTGGCGATGAGCGGCGTGCCCTCGGCGTTTTCCGAGCTGATTCTGGGCGTGAGCACCGAGACCTGGTGGATCATTCTGGCGGTCGCGCTGATCTACCTGATTCTTGGCATGTTCATCGACTCGATCGGTCTGCTGCTGTTGACCCTGCCGCTGATTCTGCCCCTGGTGGAAGGCGCGGATCTCAACCTGGTCTGGTTCGGCATCATCGTCGTCAAGCTTCTGGAAGTCGGGCTGGTCACGCCGCCCATCGGGCTTAACGTCTACGTGATTAAGGGCTCGCTGGGTAATAGCGTCAGCTTGAACGAGGTCTTCAAGGGCGTGAGCTGGTTCATTCTCATGGACATCGTCGCGCTGCTGCTCATCGTGCTGATCCCCGCGCTTTCTCTCTATCTTCCGCAGAAAATGTTTTGACGTCTTCACTCCAAGGAGCACCCATGTCCACTATTCGTTTCATCAACGCCAACGTCATCGACTCGCGCAGCGGTCAGGTACTGGCGAACCACGAAGTGCGTATCAAGGAGGGCCGTATCGACGCGGTCAGCGCCACCCCGCTCGAGGGCAGCGATGATCAGGTGATCGACGTCAAAGGGCATTACCTGATGCCCGGGCTCGTGGATTCTCACGTCCACGTCACCGCGATCACGCCCAACTTTGCACTGCTGGGGACGCTGTCGCCGTTCTACGTGGGCGCCAAGTCCTCGGAGCTGCTTGAAGCCATGTTGATGCGCGGCTTCACCACCGTGCGCGACGCCGGCGGGGCAGACTACGGCCTGGCCCGTGCGGTGGACGAAGGCGCGCTTCCCGGCCCTCGGATCATGTACGCCGGTCGCGCGCTCTCCCAAACCGGTGGCCACGGCGATATGCGCGGGCCGGGACAGCAAACGTTCGAAGGCTGCTTTTGCTGCGCCGGCCTTGGCCGCGTGTGTGATGGCGTGAGTGAAGTACGCCAGGCCGCCCGCGACGAGATCCGCAAGGGCGCCACGCAGATCAAAATCATGGCCTCGGGCGGCGTCGCTTCACCCACCGACCGTATCGACAGCACCCAGTTCTCGCTGGAAGAGATCGACGCCATCGTCGAGGAAGCCACCGCTGCCAACATCCACACCATGGCCCACGCCTATACGGCGCGCGCTATCAACCGGCTGATTCCGCGCGGCGTGAAAACCATCGAGCACGGCAACCTGATGGACGAAGAGAGCTGCCGTCTGTTCCTCGAACACGACGCCTACCTGACGCCGACGCTGAGCACCTACGATGCGCTGGCGCGCGAAGGGGTCGAGGCGGGCATGGCCGAGGAGCTTCAGCGCAAGGTGTTCGAAGTGCTCGAGGCCGGCGGCAAGGCGCTGGAAATGGCTCAGGAGCACGGCGTGAAGATGCTTTACGGCTCCGACCTGCTCGGGCGCATGCAGGTCCATCAGCTCAATGAGTTCAATCTGCGCAAGGACGTGGTGCCCGCCGACGAGCTGATCCGCGCCGCGACCAGCCACGCCGCGGATGCCTACGGCTGTGTAGGCGATTTCGGCGAAATCATTCCCGGCGCCCGCGGCGATGTCATCATCCTCAAGGACAATCCGCTGGACGATATCACCGTGCTCACCAAGCCCGACGAGCAGCTTTTGATGATCATGAAAGCGGGCGTGGCGTACAAGAACGCGCTTTAAAACCGCCGTAGGTTTTAAAAACCGCCGACGTGATTTCGCGTCGGCGGTTTTTTTATGTGAAGCGGGCGAAATCCCGCCCTGCTGATCGACTGCAGACCTTCTTGCAGCGGGCAGGGCGCTGTGCCATAACATCAGACATCGCTAAACGTTACTCGCTGCCTAAAGCTCCCGTCGGCGATCGCTCAGCGAACTACAACCTGTAATCTGCAAACTGCAATCTATAACAACAGCCATCAGGGATCACTGTCATGCCAACGTTTCGCTACCGGCGCCTGGCGCTGAGTATTCTCGTCGCCGTCAATGCGTTGCCGCTCTCGGCGCTTGCCGCCACGACGTTCGATGAGTCCTTCAACGATACCGTCTTTTTTGGCGATAGCCTGACCGACAGCGGCTACTACCGTGAACCCATCGCGCGACTGCTGTCGCTGCCGCCTGGCCAGCGTGATTTCGTCGGGCGCTTTACCGTCAACCCAGGGCCGGTGTGGGCCGAGCGTGTCGCAGGCCACTTTGGCGGCAATGCCGCTCCCAGTAGCGCCGGGGGTAACAACTACGCCGCGGGCGGCGCTCGAGTAACGGCGCCTTCGAGCGTTCTGTTCGGCGCAGCGCCGCCGCTGAGCGACCAGGTCGCGAGCTATCTACAGGCGACCGGCGGCGTCGCCGACGGCGATACGCTTTACGCCGTTTGGGCCGGCGCCAATGACCTGTTCGCGGTGAGCGCCGGGGGCGATGCGGTCAGCATCATACGTGATGCCGCCGTGGGCACCGCCCAGGCCGCTGCCGCGCTCGAAAACGCCGGCGCGCAGCACGTGCTGCTGTTCAATATTCCCGATTTCGGGCTGACGCCACGCTTCAACGGCGACCCGGCCACCCGCGCCGGTGCCACCGCGCTTGCCGATCAGTACAACGAAACGCTCTACGCAGCGGTGGCGGCCAGCGGGGTCGATGTCATACCCGTCGATACCTTCTCGCTTCTTCAGGAGGTCGCCGCGGAGCCCGGCCGCTATGGTTTTACCAACATTACGGAGTCCGCCTGTACCCAGGCGCTGCCGCTTTGTAATCCTGGTACGCTGGTAGCACCGGAGGCCGGTGAGCGCTACATGTTCGCCGACGAGGTTCACCCCACGCCCGCCACCCATCGCATCATCGGCGAGGTCGTGGTGTCGATGCTTGAGGCGCCGCAATTGCAGCAGCTGGTGACTCACTCGGCGGTGATTAGCGGGCGAACCCGCGCCAATCGTGTAGCCGAGCACTTGAATGCCGTACCGCTGGATAACGGCTTGCGCTGGTGGGGCGATCTTCGTGCCGAGCGCCAGCAGCCTGATTCGAGCGATCTGTATGATGCCAACATGCCCTCGGGGCTTTTGGGCGTGGACTGGTATCAAAACGGCTGGGTGATGGGCGGGTTCGCAGGCTACGGCGATCAGGACGCCGACTTTGGCGGCGGCCGCGGAAGCTTTCAGCGCCAGGACACGACGCTTGGGCTGTTTACCGGCTGGTACACCGACAGCGCCTGGGCCAACGCCCAGCTGAGCTACTCCTGGCTCGATGTCGATATCGACCGCGACGTTCAACTGGGCAGCGCCACTCGACGCCACAGCGGGTCTACGCAGGGTGAAAATTTGACGGCGGCGCTGAACGCCGGCGTCGATGTGAGCGCCTTTTCCATTGCCGGAAGCGATGTAAAAACCGGCCCCATCGCCGGGCTCACCTGGCAGCGCGTCGAGCTCGACGGCTTTGATGAAACCGCGCGCTCCTCGACGGCGCTTACCTATCCCGACCGGGATGTCGACTCACTGGTGGGCCGGTTGGGCTGGCAGATCCGACGCGACGGGCCGACGTTCAACCCCTACCTGCAGCTCAGCTACAACCGCGAATTCGAAAAGAGCGATGGCGCCAGCGCCACCCTGCAAACCCTGCCGCAGCTAGGCGATTACCGCGTACCCCGGCTCGATCTTGACCGCGACTACGTCGAGCTGGATTTAGGCGCTCGCGCGACGCTCGGTGGGATCGACGCTCAGATCGGTGCCAATGTCGATGTCGACGACGCCCGCAGCAGCGCGCTGTTCTTGAGTCTGGGTAAGCGCTTCTGAATCAGTAAGTAAGTCCTGGTGGTTTCAAGGCCGTTAAGCGGCACGGCCACACCCCGGAGTGCGGTGAGAGCGTCCCGCTTCGGGGTGTGGCCGTTGATGCGCGATGGCGTCGCTACACCTTTATATCGATACTGACCGCGGCCGTGGCTACATTGGCTGTCGAGGTCGGCAGCAGCTGGCCCAGGGTCGAGTAGAGCGCCTGGGATTCTGCCTTGGCGAGCGAATGGTCGACCTTGTCCATCTCTTCTTCAGCTTGTTTGAGTTCACGGCGTGCCTCTTTCTGCTCCTCGTGCAGGTAGATCTTTAGCTCGCTGACCGCCTCCTGAAACGCCTTTTTCGCATCGGTCAGAATCGAGCGTAGCGCGTGTTCGCTTGCGCTAATGGTGGGGGTACGTTCGGCGCCTGGCGGCGCGAAAGAGGGCGCCTGCGTTAACACATCCGATGGCTCGAGCGACTCCTTTCGTTCCTGCTCCTGCGCTTCAAGTTGCTCGCTGTCGCTGGTGGGTTCCTCGGTGGTGGTTGCCTCGGCGCTTTCGAGCGTCGCGTTGGCGGCGTTGATATCGCTCTCGACGCTGCTTACCTCACTTTGCGCGTTTGCGTCGAGCGGCACCGATACGCTGGCGTGGCCGCTTTGGGCTGCGTTGACCGTGGGCGTCGTGGTGGGGCCGGCGCCTGCGCCACCGCCGGCACCGCTAAGCTGGCGCGCCGCCGCACCCATCTCCCGGGCAATCGATTTGAGTTCACTGGCCATGGCCTTGAGTTGTTCCGGCGAGGCAAAGCGCATCATCGCTTTCAGCGACTCCAACCGCTGCTTCAAAAAGCCCACCTTTTGCGACGCATTCTGCATCGCCGATTCCTTGGGGCTTGGCAGCGACGCCAGCGCTTCAAACGCTTCTTTCTGTTTCTTGAGCCGTTTAGTCTGAGGGTCGTCCGTGTTGAGAGCAGCCACTGACAGGGGTTGGCCTGTTACCCGCGCCGCGATCGGCCCGGCTGAAGGCTCACGGCGAGTATTGATCATCATCAGGTTGGAAAATCCGATCTTCATGGCCGAGCCCTCTTTTTATTAATAGAATCTATCGACTATTTCGATGTTAACTTTAATAAGATCAGGGCCAATCGTTTTCCCCACTGCCAGGGAACTGGAAAGATATAACTTACGTTAACCACGTCATCCTTGCTGCGCACGGTGTAAGACTTGAGCCACTAACGCACGACCACGAAGTGGGCTTGCGCGCCGCAGCCGCCGATGGCGAGTTATGGAATCTACGCGTCACACCGGTGCCTTCACCTGATGAAACACGCGGCTTTATTGAAACTGCCTTGAAAGACCGTGAGGCAGGCCACCGTTTTGCTTTTGCCGTTATAGATGAAGCCAGCGGTACCGTGCTGGGCACGACCAGTTAGCACGATATCTTGCCTGAGGAAAAACGATTGGAAATTGGCCACACCGGGTATGCCAAACGCGCGCAGCGTACCCATATCAATACCTCCTGCAAGCTGCTGCTGTTAACACATGCGTTCGATACGTTGGGTTGTTACGTGGTGGGCTGGCGCACCGACAACTTCAACTACGCAAGCCAACGTTCCATTGAGCGTTTGGGCGCGAAAAAGGATGGTGTGATACGCGGGCACAAGCTGCGTCGCGATGGCACCATTCGTGACACGGTGATGTATAGCCTGCGCAGGGGAGAGTGGCCAGAAGCGTGTGCACATCTCAAACACTTACTGAGCCAGCTTCGCAGCTATTCAATAGCGCTCTGGCTTTCATGCACACACATGGAGATAGGACGATGATCGCAGCCCCAATCACATGTGCTACAGCCAAAGCGAGAAGGCACGCAAATTTTGGATAGGCAGCCAAAATTTTCTTTGCTAGCAATAGGATCAATGAGGTAGATTTGAAGAGAGCGGCTAGATAACCTCAATGAACGCGCCAGCACGTTCATTGAGGTTATGCAGCCGGGTATATAATCACTGTTAGAGCTAATGATGAGTCAGCAACTTGTGGGCTTGGCCAATAACACCAAGTGGAATGAGCTACAGAAAATAATGTCTGGCTATGGGCATGAGGCGCCCTACTGGAAAACTCAGGCCACCAATGGTTTTGTTTATCCTCTGGATGGCTGGGACGGCGACTGGACCTATCATTTCCGCCTAGGTGAGCATAAATTTATAGAGTGGTGTGAAATGCAGCCGAGGGCTAAAGATGAAGGGCTAACCTTGGCTGAGGTTGTAGAGATTTGCCGTCACATTGGATTTGAAACTGAAGTTTACGAGACCTCTGTGCGAGTGATTGGCTATCGGAGGCTCTAACAATGCAAGACACGGCGACGGTTACTGCATTGCGGCTTTGCCTCCATTCCATAACCGCGCGTGCTTAGCGGCGTTAGGCATCAAGGGGTTGTTGTGAAAATTGGTGATATAAATATTGGTGAGTTAAAGCCAATTCCAGAACCAGAATTGCGTGACGAAAAAGAAGTTTTTGCCTTTTTTGGATTAGCCTCCTTCAATGCACAGTGTGCTGAAAAAGCCCTAGTAAACTTTGCTATGGGTTATAAAGTCGTCGACAATTCAGTATTAAGTCAAGAAGAGTGGTTAGAAATATATGACGGATTAAATTCCCACACATTTGGTCGTCTTTTGGGGCAAGTTAAGCAAAAAGTCGACTTACCTCATGAATTAGTAACACATCTAGAACTCACTCTCAAAAAGCGCAACTGGCTAGCACACGACTTCTTCTATGATTATGCAATGTATATGTCAGATACAGAAGGTCGTACAAAAATGATTAATGAGCTTCAGGAACTGGTTTGTATTTTCCAAATTGCGGATCACGCAGTGGAAAAGTTGAGTTTGAAAGTGTGGGAAAAAATGGGGGTCACTGAAAATTGGCTACAAAGTGAGGTTGAAATTCAACTTAAAGAGTACCAATCGGCAAAAGATGCCTAACAAGCAATTTAAGAGGGATTCACAACGCTTGGCACTTTTGCTTCTACTTCAGTTTTAGTGTTTATGGCACAATGCTTTAAGTTGGGTGGTGGAGTTGTTCACCCCTTAATTGGGCGTTAGGCAGATTATCTGGGAGGCATGGATGCTAGATGTTCATGATTTATGGCTGTTTTTGAGTGCAAGCTTTCTGCTCTGGATTACTCCGGGGCCTGACACCATGTACGTTTTAGCCAGAACGGTATCTCAAGGACATCTGGCGGGTGCGGTATCGGTATTCGGTGTGAGCACTGGAGTTTTGGTACACACCCTGTTTGCAGCGATCGGGCTTTCTGCAATATTGGCGACCTCAGCACTAGCGTTTACGGTGGTAAAATTCGCAGGTGCTGCCTATCTGATCTACCTCGGCATTCAAGCCTTGCGCAGTAACCACAAACTGTCTGCGTCTTCTGGTTTGTCGGCTCAAAGGCGTTCGCAGATTTTTTGTCAGGGATTTCTCACCAACCTCCTAAACCCCAAAATTGCTATTTTCTTTCTCGCGTTCCTGCCGCAGTTTGTGGCGCCTGAGAGTGACAACGGCTCCAGTATCTTTCTGTTTTTAGGCAGTATATTTGTGCTAGGCGGTACACTTTGGTGTCTTTTACTGGTTGCGTTTGCAGCCAGCTTCACAGACACCTTAAGGTCAAATACACGTTTATCCGCAGCTGTGGGCAAAGTCACAGGGTGTTTGTATATAGGTCTTGGTTTGAACCTACTTCGAGCAAAGCTATAGTGTCGAGTAGCGGGCTTGCCTAACAAATAGCTACAGTTCGTTCCGGCCTTTCGGGCCTCCACCGGACGCGCTTACGCGCGCCGCTGAGCATGGCGTTAAATATAAAAGTAATGAACAGAGAGGGATCGTGAGGTGACTTCATCAGTAAGCGACTATGATTACGAACTCTACCTAGATTTTCGTAAATCTGAAGGGGATCCCTCACGAGTCTTTCATGCTATGGGTGGGATGATCGATGCGCTGAATAATTTGGATCGCGATCTAGGAAAGCTGATCAGTCCTTATTATGAGCCCCAAGTCATCCTTGAGGATGTATACACTGGTTCGTTACGGGCCAAACTCGGCGAAACCCTGAAGGAAATTCCCGATGATGCGCTTAAAGACCTTGAACTAAAGAAAATTCTTGGGCACTTTTTGCTTAAAGCGAAATACCTAATTGTAAAATGGTGCGAGGCCAAGGAAAGTCTTGAGGATATGGATGATATCAAGGAATTGGAGGATCAGATAGAGGAAGCTGCTGAGTCCACGAAGGTGAAGAGAATACCTGCCTACGGCTCAATCAACCGTAAAGATCTTCTGAATCATATAAAGCAAATTCAAAACGTAATGAGCTCTCTTGAGGAGTTTGACTATATTGAGTATCGCTCGGTTGTTGGCGACGCTCGTTTTAACGGACAACTTGCCATTTCGTCCCAAGTGATTTCTGATTGGCTTACAAAAGAGGTTCATACGACTCAAGGCGCTAGAATATTAAAAGTCAAAAAACCTGACTATTTGGGTAAGTCAAAATGGGCCTTTAGATATAATGGTCATGCTATTGAGGCAAAGGTTTCGGATATACCATGGTTGGTTAGTTTTCAGGCTGGGGATATTCCTGTAAATCCTGGTGACTCCATTCGAGCTGAGCTGAAAGAGGATATCGCTTTTGGTTACGACGGAGAAATAATTCATGTCTGGTACGATATACTTGAGGTCTATGAAGTCATTCCTGGAATGAGAGCTGTCCAAGGCGGATTATTTGATTCTAAGAAGTGATTTAACAAATGCAGGTTGTCGGACAGTGTACTCCGCTGCGCTCCGTACCTGCCGCAACTGCAAGCGTTAAATCCTGAGTTCAAACATTAAGCGCAGAGCATTGGAACGCTCGTTGTGCGTGAGGAATTGAAAAAGGCACGAGCGGCAGGTATGCCTTTACGGCTTCGTGTTTTAAAGCAGAGTCATGCCACCGCGTTATACGAGCGGCTGAGTTTTACAAGGTGCGGTGAAACATCTACCCAGTACTGGATGGAAGCGGTTTAACCGGCGCTTATAGCCTTTATAGCATCCGCTCTGCTCATTCAAAAAAGCCTCGGCTGTTAAGCCAAGGCTTGTGCTTACCACCTGTTTGTTGCGAAGCCTAAAGCTTTCTAGCCTTTCTTCTTGGCCGTCTTCTTACCTCTTTCAGCTTGGCCATTCTCTTCAGCACTACCACCCGGAAAATGCGCCCGCACCAGCTCCAGAAGCCCTTGGGTCGAGGCATCAAAATCCGCCGCATTAGTATCAATACGCTCACTGATTTCCCCGGCAATACGCTTGCCGAGCTGCACCCCCCACTGATCGAACGAGTTGATGTTCCAGATCACCCCTTGGACGAACACCTTGTGCTCGTAAAGCGCGATCAGCGCGCCGAGGTTTTTCGGCGTTAGCTCATCGAGTAACAGTGTGCTGGAGGGGCGGTTGCCGGGGCAGCTGTAGGGGTCCTGGCTGAGTTCCTGGCCTTGGCCTTGGCTCCCCTCCATGAAGGCGTTGGCCTGGGCGAGCATGTTGGTCAGAAGCGCGAAGTGATGCTCCTCCATGCCGGGCTCTGGCTTGAGTGAAGCGATGAAATCGATCGGCACGTAGCGCGTGCCCTGGTGGAGCAGCTGGAAAAACGCGTGCTGGCCGTTGGAGCCGGTTTGGCCCCACACGATCGGCCCGGTCTTGTAGTTGACCGGGTGGCCGAAGATATCCACCGACTTGCCGTTGGACTCCATATCCAGCTGCTGCAAGAACGCGGGCAGCTGGTTGAGCGCCTGATCGTAGGGCACGATGGCCTGGGTTTCGGCGCCGATGAAATTGATATACCAGATGCCGATCAGCGCCATGAGCACCGGCATGTTCTCGGCAAACGGCGCCTCGATGAAGTGGCGATCCATCTCGTGGGCGCCTTCCAAAAGCTCGATAAAACCTTCGAAGCCGATGGAGAGCGCGATCGGCAGGCCAATCGATGACCACATCGAGTAGCGCCCGCCCACCCAGGCCCAGAACTCGAACACGTTCTCTTCGCGAATGCCGAATTCCATCGCCGCTTTACGGTTGGTCGAGGCGGCGATGAAGTGCGCGCCCACGTCCGCGTCCTCCCCGGCGTTTTCCAGAAACCAGCGCCGGGCGGTTTTGGCGTTCAGCAGTGTTTCCTGGGTGGAGAAGGTCTTGGTCGAGACGATAAACAGGGTGGTGGCCGGGTCGAGGCGCGACAGCACCTTTTGAATATGCGTGCCATCGACGTTGGAGACGAAGTGAAAGTGCATCTCCGGGTGACGGTATTTCAGCAGCGCGCGCACCGCCATGTTGGGGCCAAGATCCGAGCCGCCGATGCCGATGTTCACCACGTCCTTGATGGGCTTGCCGCTGTAGCCTTTCCACTCGCCGCTTCTCACCGCTTCGGAAAAGCGCTTGATCTGCTCGCGGGTGCGGGTGATCTCGGGCATCACGTCTTCGCCGTCCACGTACACCGGCTCGTCGCCCGGGTTTCTAAGCGCGGTGTGCAGCACCGGGCGGTTTTCGGTGACGTTGATGATATCGCCAGAGAACATCTGCGCGCGGCGCTGCACCAGCGCGGAGTGGTCGGCAAGCTCCAAAAGCTTGGTCAGCACCTCGTCGGAAACATGATGCTTGGAGTAGTCCAGAAACAGCCCGCCGACGCGCAAACTCATCTTCTCGAAGCGCTGCGTGTCCTTGGCAAAGTAGTCGCGAATGCGGTCGTTATGGGTTTTATCACGCAGGCGCTCGAGGGCCTGCCAGGTAACGCTGCGGGTAAGCTGAAACATGGAACGGCGGATCCTTTTGTTGAGGCAGAGTGCGGCGAAGCGCAGATCTTTTTATGATGTAAAAATACTATATGTCCGGCGAGGGTTGGCAACGTGCGCGCCAAAAAAAAGCGCCTTTAACGTAATAAAACACGTTAAGGCGCTTTTTGTGTCACCTGCGTCGAGCTAATCCGCTAGCTTGCGACGGCCACCTGGGCCGCGCCGCGCTTCAGGAAGGCGTAGCTCACCCCAGTGATCAGCGAACCTATGATGATCGCGCCCAGGTACAGCAGTACCGGGGTGATCGCGCCGGGGATCAAGAGCACGAAGATACCGCCGTGGGGTGCCATCAGCTTGGCGCCGACCAGCATCGAAAGCGCGCCGGTGACCGCGCCGCCGGCGATGCAGCAGGGAATCACGCGCAGCGGGTCCTTGGCGGCGAAGGGAATCGCGCCTTCGCTGATAAAGCAAAGCCCGAGTACGAAGGAGGCCTTACCCGCTTCACGCTCGGCGGGCGCGTACTTGTAGCGTGCCAGAACGCTTGCCAGCCCCATACCGATCGGCGGCACCATGCCCGCGGCCATCACCGCCGCCATCGGGCCAAGCGTGTTCGAGGCAATCAGGCCCACTCCGAAGGTGTAAGCGGCCTTGTTGATAGGCCCGCCAAGGTCCACGCACATCATCGTGCCCAGCAAAAGCCCGAGGATGACCGCGTTGGTCGAATCCAGCGACTCGAGATAGTTCTCGAGCGCTGCCAGCAGCGCGGCAACCGGCTCGCCGATGATGTACACCATCACCAGCCCCGTGATCAGGCTCGCCACGAAGGGAATGATCAAAATGGGTTTGAGCGACTCCACGCTCGAAGGAAGCTTCACGCCACGGGTGAGGGCCAGCGCCACGTAGCCCGCGAGAAAACCGGCGAGAATGCCGCCGATGAAGCCGGAGCCGATGTCGGCGGCGAGCATCCCGCCGATCAGCCCCGGCGCGATGCCCGGCCGGTCGGCGATGGAGTAGGCGATATAGCCCGTCAGCACCGGCACGATCAGCCCCATGGCGCTACCGCCGATCTGCATCAGCGCGGCGGCCAGTGTCCCGGGTTCCTCGAACGCCTCGATACCGAACATGAACGACAGCGCAATGATCAGCCCGCCCGCCACCACCATCGGCAGCATGAACGACACACCGGTGAGCAGGTGCTTGTAAACGCCTTTCTCCTTGAGGCTTTTGGTCTGGCTGGAGGCGGGGGCGGCCGCGCCGTTTTCCACGTTGGCATCTGCCAGCGCCGCTTCGATGGTCACCTGGGGTTTTTTCAGCGCCGTGCCGGTCGAGGTGCGATAGATCCGCTTGCCCGCAAAGCGCGTAGGGTCGACCTCGATATCGCAGGCGAGGATCACCACGTCGGCTGCAGCGATCTCTTGCTCAGTGAGCTGGTCCTGGGCGCCGACCGAGCCCTGGGTCTCCACGCGAATCACGTGGCCAAGCGCGCGGCCCGCCTCGCTTAACGCCTCGGCGGCCATGAAGGTGTGGGCAACGCCGGTGGGGCAGGCAGTAACTGCCACGATGTGCTTGGCGTTCGTATCGGCGCTTTCATTGGGCTCTGCGGCGGCAGGCGTCGGCGCGTAGAGCGGCGCCTCCCGCTTGGCGGTGGCGAGAAACGCCGCCGGGTCGGGCAGCGCCTCTCGAATGCTGCCGTGATAGAGCCGCTTGCCTTCAAAGCGGGTCGGCTCAGGCACGTGCTCGGCGGCCACCACGATCAGGTCGGCGGCATCGATTTGTTCGCCGTTTGCCCGCTCGACCGGGCCCAGTTCGCCGTGCATCTCGACGTGAGCCTGCCAGCCAAGCCGCTTGGCGGCCTGCTCGAGGCGCCGGGCGGCAAGAAAGGTGGTCGCCATGCCGCTTGGGCAGTTGGTGATCAGAATAACGTTCATTGAAAGGCTCCCTCGGGACTACCGGCGTGCAGGCGCTCGACGTGAGTCTCTTGTTCCAGGGTTGAAAAGTCGCGGGCATTGGGGTAGCCAACGCCTGGGTGGCGCACCGACTCCGCGGAAAGCGCCGTTGCAAAGCGAAGGGTCTGTTCCTGGGGCCACTCGCTCAGCAAACCGTGCAGCATGGCGGCCACGAACGTATCGCCGGCGCCCACGGTGTTGACCGGGCGAACGCGCGGCGGGGTAGCGCGCCAGGCGCCCTGGGCGTTGACCCAGGTTACGCCGTGCTCGCCGGCGGAGAGAAGCGCCTGATCGATACCCGCCTGGTGCAGGCGAATGGTCGCCTTTAGGCGCTGCTCGGCGGTGTCTAACGGCTCACCCGCCCAGTCGGCAAGCTCGAGCTCGTTGGGCTTGACCGCCGCCGGGGCGATGTCGATGGCGCGCTCGAGCGCCGCATTGCTGGTGTCGACCCATAGCGCCACGCCGGTGGCCTTGAGCCTGCGTAAAAGATCATCAAAGGCGTCGAGGTCGAGCCCTGGCGGCAAGCTGCCGGCCAGCACCAGCGCGTCCAGCGGCGCGGCCTGGTGCGCGTTTTCCACCGTGGCGATTAGCGCGGCGATGTCGTTTGCGTCCACCGCGATGCCGGGGCCGTTGACGTCGGTGACCCGGCCGCTTTTTTCGGCGAGCTTGGCGTTGATGCGGGTTTCGCCGGGTACGCGCAAAAACGCATCCGTTACTTTCAGCTGCTCGAAGGCGCGCTCGAACGGGCCGTCGTTATCGGCGCCGAGAAAGCCGCCCACGATCACCTCGTGGCCGAGCCCGGCCAGCACCCGTGCCACGTTGACGCCCTTGCCGGCCGCGTCGAGCTGGGCCTGATGCGGTCGGTTGACCGCGCCGAGCGCAAGCTCGTCGAGGGCGAAGGCGAGATCCAGCGCCGGGTTGAGCGTCAGCGTCATGATCCGCGCCATCAGTTCGCCTCCAGCGCGTCGCGCACGTCACCCGCCGTCGCCATTGAAAGCGCGAGCTGAGCGCAGCGCTTGGCCTCATCGAGATCGAACTCGCGAAGCCGCGCTTTCACCAGCGGTACCTGGCGGGCGGTGACCGACAGCTCGTCGACGCCAAGGCCCACCAGCACCGGTACGGCGGCGGCATCGGAGGCGAGCTCGCCGCACACACCCACCCATTTGCCCCGGGCGTGGGCGGCCTCGACGGTCATCTGGATCAGGCGCAGCACCGCCGGGTGCAGGCCGTCGGCGTCGGCGGAAAGCGCCGGGTGGCCGCGGTCGATCGCCAGCGTATATTGGGTCAAATCATTGGTACCGATCGAGAAGAAGTCGACCTCGGCGGCCAGGCTCGGCGCGAGCAGCGCGCTCGAGGGAATCTCGATCATCACGCCAAGCTGCACGTTGGAGGCGCGCTCGCCTTCCGGGATGTCGGTCAGCAGGCGATCGAAGATCGCCCGAACCGCGCGAAACTCGGCCACGTCCTTGACCATCGGCAGCATGATGCGAAGCGGGCGCGCGTTGCCCTGAGCGTCCGGGGCGGCGGCCATTAACAGCGCGCGCAGCTGGGTTTCCAGCACGTGCGGCTCGGTCAGCGCCAGGCGAATGCCGCGCAGGCCCAGAAACGGGTTGTCCTCCTGGGGCACCGGCCAGTAGGGCAGCGGCTTGTCGCCGCCGACATCCAGCGTGCGCGCCACTAGCGGGCGCCCGGCCAATGCCTCGAGCGCCTGGCGGTATTCGGCGGTTTGGGTGGCCAGATCCGGGGCGCTCGAGTGCGCCATGAACAGAAACTCGGTGCGAAGCAAGCCCACGCCTTCGGCGCCGCGCTCGACCGCGTCCTCGGCGTGCAGCGTATTGCCAAGGTTCGCGGCCACTTCAACCGGGTGACCGTCGCGGGTCTGGGCGGGCTCGAAGCGCCGCTCCCAGGCGTCGGCCTCGCGCGCTTGAAGATCAAGCAGCTGCTGCTCGGCGCGGCTCAGGCGCTCCTCGGAAGGCGAAGGCGTCACACGGCCGCGGTCGCCGTCGAGAATCATCATGCTGGCGTTACCCAGCGCCATTACCGCGCGACCGGCGCCCACCACCGCAGGAATGCCCAGCGCGCGTGCCAGAATTGCGCTGTGGGCGGTCGCGCCGCCGCGCTCGGTCAGAAGGCCTTTGACTTTCGAGGTATCCAGGCGCGCCACGTCCGACGGGCCGACATCCTCGGTCACCAGAATGTAGGGGTGCGCCGGCGGCTCGGGAAGCTCAAAATTGCACAGCACGCTGAGCACGCGGCGGCCTACGTCGCGAAGATCCGCGGCGCGCTCGGCCAGCAGCCGGTCCGCCAGCATTTCCTGGGCGTGGGCGGCGGTGTCGATCGCCTCCCACCAGCCCGCTTCGGCGGAGCGCCCCTCGGCGATCGCGTCCTTCGCGGCGTGATGAAGTTCCGGGTCGTCGAGCATTTCGGCGTGCATCGAAAGAATGTCGGCCACGTCACCGCCGGCGGCGTTGCGCACCAGCGTGCCAAGCTGGGCCTTGCTCTGCTCGATCGCTTGCCACAGCCGCTCGCGCTCGATGTCGGCATCCGCGGCGTTTTCCGGGTAGTCGAACTGCGGCGCGCGCAGCACGAAGATCGGGGCGATCGCAAGCCCGGGGGAGGCGGCCACGCCCTGGTGGGGCGTATCCGGTGCAAGCGCGGGCACCGCCTTCTCCTCGTGCTCGACGGCAGCGGGGGCGGCGATACCGCCATCAAAAGGCGTGACCTTCTCGCCCAGGCCCGCTTCGATGGCGCCGGCCACCGCTTCGAGCGCGGCCTCGGCGCGTTCGCCGGTGGCAGAGAGCGTCAGCCACTGCCCGCGCCGGGCACCCAGGCCGATCACCTTGGTCAAACTCGCCGCCGAAACGCTGGCCGGGCTTCCCTCTTCGAGACGCACCTGAACGGGCACGGGTTGGCTGCGCGCCACCTGCACCAGCTGTTTGGCCGGGCGGGCGTGCAGGCCGTGGGGGTTCAGCACGCGCACGCGCCGGGTCGGCGTGGCGGCATTTTCACCGGCCAGCAGCGAAAGCGCCCGGGCGGTATCGGCGCCGGCCAGGGTGTGGCTCTCGACGCTCTCCAGCAGCGTATCGAGCTGTGCCAGGAGCGGTAAATGGTAGTCGGCGTTGGCCGCCAGGCAGAAAAGCGCGTGCACCGGGTGGCCGTCGTCTTCAAGCGTTGCGTCTGCCGGTGTGGCGAGCGCCAGCGCCGGGGTGAGGGAGGCGCTGGCGTGGCTTGTCAGCCAGTAGCCATCGCCCAGCCATATCGGCGGCTGCTCGGCGATCGCGGTGATAAAGGCGTTGTCCACCAGGCCGCCCTGGTAGAGCCTGGCCGCGGCGGCCAGCGCCAGCTCCTTGACGCCTTGGGCGGGAAACTTCAGGCACAGCGTCTGACTATCGAGCTTTGGAGTCGGCACCTGTTTGGCGAGCAGCGCGGCGATCTCTTCGCGCGAGCTGGCGCTTGCCAGGGCGTCGGCCACGCCGTCGCGGTCCAGCACGTGGGTAAGCGCTCGCAGGATATTCAGGTGCTCGTCGTTTTGCGCGGCGATGGTCACCAGCACGTGGACGCGGTGGCCGTCGTGCCACTCGACGCCGTCCGGAAACTGCAGCACGCGCACGCCGGTTTGGCGCACGTGCTCGCGGCTGTCCGGGGTGCCGTGGGGAATGGCGATGGCGTTACCCAGGTAGGTCGACGACTGGGCTTCGCGGGCGCGCAGCCCGTCACGGTAGCCGGGGGCGGCCAGCCCCGCCTCGATCAGCGCATCGGCGGCGGCGTCAAGCGCGGCGTGCCAGTCGCTTGCCTGGCAACCCGGCAGGATATCGTGAGGGCCAAGTGTGAGCATTGAGTTCTCCTGTAAAGCGGGCAGGCGCGGTGCGTACACCTCACCTTCGCGTAATGCTATTCTCGATGACGCTATGCTGAAACGATTCACCCGAAGGTACAAGGGGTGTGTTTTTAGACGTTGGTAGGGGCTTAGTCAATAGGGGCTTAGTCAAGGCGCTGATACACTCAACGGCTCATTGTGAGGACACGACATGACACTTGCCGACATCGCACGTCTGGCCGGCGTTTCGCGGACGACCGCAAGCTACGTGATCAACGGCCAGGCGGAGAAGCGGCGCATCAGCGCGGCGACCATCGAGAAGGTGATGAGCGTGGTGCGAGCGCACCGCTATCACGTCGACCCCCAGGCGGCGGCGCTGCGGCGCGGAGCGAGCCGGGTGTTTGGGCTGATCGTGCCGGATCTGGAAAACGCAAGCTACGCGCGCCTGGCCAAGCGCCTGGAGCGCGGCGCCCGCGAGAAAGGCTACCAGCTGCTGGTGGTCAGCTCCGACGACTGCCCGGAAAGCGAGCGCCAGCTCGCCCTGGCGCTGCGCGCCCGGCGCTGCGACGTGCTGATCACCGCAAGCTGTTTAAGCCAGGACGATGCGTTCTACCCGGAGCTTGCCCGTGACGGAGCGCGCATCGTCGGGGTGGACCGGGGGCTGTCGCCGGCGCGCTTTTCAAGCGTGGTGAGCGATGACTTCGAGGCGGCGCGCGAGCTGACCCGCTCGGTGATCAATGAGGCGACCAGGCGGATTCTCTGGATGGAGGCGATGCCCGGGCTTTCGATCAGCCGCGACCGGCGGGCCGGTTTCGAGGCCGCGCTGGCCGAGCGCGAAATAGAGGGGCAGATACTCTGCGCCAGCCGCTATGAGCGCGGCGAGGGCGCCGAACTGCTGGCGGCGTTCGAGCGGGAAAACGCTCCGGTGGATGCCATCGTGACCGCCTCGTATACGCTGCTGGAAGGCGTGTTCGATCACTATCTGACGAAAGGCGGGCTGTCCGAGTGCGTCAGGCTCGCCACCTTCGGCGACCACCGCCTGCTCGATTTCCTGCCCCAGCCGGTCAACACCGTCGCTCAGGATCACGATGCGATGGCCAGGCGAGTGCTGGAGTGCGCACTTGATGCGATCGAAGGGCGCGCGGACGCCGGTCAGCAGGTAGTGCCGCGTCAGCTGCGCACCCGTTAGGCGCTGGAAAGAAAGGAGCTTGGACGGGTCATTCGGCCCGCTCTGGCGCGCGGGCCTGGGCCCAGGCCTCGGCGTCGGGAATCATCATCGCGTACTCCTCGTCAATGTAGTGTGAGGAGAGCATGAAATCGGCACTGGCCGCGTTGCAGGCGACCGGCACGTTCCAGAGCGCGGCCAGGCGCAAGAGCGCTTTGACGTCCGGGTCGTGGGGCTGCGGGGCAAAGGGGTCCCAGAAGAAGATCAGCATGTCCAAGCGCTGCTCGGCCAAGCGCGCACCGATCTGCTGGTCGCCGCCGAGCGGGCCGCTCATCAACCCTTCGACCTCCAGGCCGAGCGCCTGCTTGAGCCGCCCGGCGGTGGTGCCGGTGCCCAGCAGCGTATGCCGGCGCAGGGTCTGCTGCCAGCGCGTCGCCCACTCCATCAGCTCGGTTTTTTTGCCGTCGTGGGCAATCAGCGCGATACGCTTTTGAGCGGAAAGCGTGCGCGAGGCCTGGCGGGGTGGGCGCGCATCAGACATGAATCACTCCTGTTCTTTTTCTAATCAAGCCAGGTTCTATTTAAACCAGACTCTAATCAAGACCAGTTCTATTAAAACCAGGTTCTAATCAAGCCAGGTTCTAACAAACCAGGGCAAGACGGGGTCGTTTAACGGATCACTCCTCCAGGGCGAGCACTTTCATCGTGTTGGTGCCGCCGTGGGCGTTCATGTGATCGCCGCGGGTAAGAATGACATGCTCGCCGGCGCGCGCCAATCCGTGGGCCTTGAGTAGCGCCAGCGCCTCGCGATTGACCTCGGCGGCCTCCATGTTGGAGGTATCGAAAGGAATCGAGACCACGCCGCGATAAAGCGCCATGCGCCGCTGCGCGATGGGGCTGTGGGCTAGGCCCACGATGGGCAGCCCCGAGCGGATGCGTGAAGCGATCAGGGGCGTATAGCCGGTCGATGTCATGCAGGCGATGGCGCGCACGCCGGTCAAATGGTTGGCGGCGTACATCGCCGATAGCGCAATGGTTTCGTCGATGCGCTCGAAGCCTTCGTGAATGCGGTGATTCGACGACTGGGCCAGACGCTCGCGCTCGGCGCCCAGACATACCCGCGCCATCGCTTCGACGGTTTCCACCGGGAACTCGCCGGCTGCGGTTTCGGCGGAGAGCATCACCGCGTCGGTGGCGTCCAGCACGGCGTTGGCAACGTCGAACACCTCGGCCCGGGTGGGCAAGGGCGACTCGATCATCGACTCCATCATTTGAGTCGCGGTGATCACCGCGCGGTTGAGCGAACGGGCGTGCTTGATGATGCGCTTTTGGGTGCCGATCAGCGCCTCGTCGCCGATCTCCACGCCCAGATCACCGCGGGCGACCATGACCGCCTCGCTTGCCTCGATGATGCCGTCGAGCGTTTCGTCATCGGCTACCGCTTCGGCACGCTCGAGCTTGGCCACCAGGCCGATTTCACGGCCGGCCTCGCCGAGCAGCTCGCGCGCCTCGATCATGTCCGCCGCGCTGCGCGGAAACGACACCGCCAGGTAGTCGACGCCGATCTCGACCGCACTTTTCAGATCTTCCTTGTCCTTCTCGGTCAGCGCTGGGGCGGAAAGGCCGCCGCCTTGCTTATTGATGCCCTTGTTGTTGGAGAGCTTGCCGCCCACGTGCACCGTGGTATGCACTTGCTGGCCCTGAATGGCGCTCACGTCGAGCACCACGCGCCCGTCGTCGAGCAGCAGCCGATCACCGGGGGCAACGTCATCGATCAGCGCCTTGTAGTCACAGCCGACGCGCTCGGTGGTGCCTTGCTGGCTATCCAGCGCCATGTCCAGCACGAAGGCGTCGCCGACCTTGAGGTTGATCGGGCCATCCTTGAAGCGGGCGATGCGGATTTTCGGGCCCTGCAGGTCCCCGAGCGCTGCTACGCTTTTGTTCAGGCGCGCGGCGATCTCGCGCACCGCTTCCAGCCGGCGCTGGTGATCTTCCTTTGCACCGTGAGAGAAGTTGAGCCGCACGACGTCGACCCCCGCCTCGATCATCGCCTCGAGCACGCCGGGGCGGTCGCTGGCGGGGCCTAACGTGGCAACGATTTTGGTCCGGCGCAGGGGAAGGGCGGGGGCGTTGTTGCTCATTGGGGGCGTCTCCTGAACGGCGCTCGCCGGGCGGCGAAAAAGCGGGCCGAATTCCACGATTAATGATTGGACCAGGATAACGTTTTTATAGTAATTTTACTACATATTCGAAGGGCTAACGGCGAAGAGCGCCTGAATGCGACATGATCGGCTTTAATTACGCGGATATTTCACTTTTTTGTAATTTTTTTACTGAATTGGCGATGTCGTTGCTGTTTGCCTTCTTCCCTTTTTTCGACCGGCTTCAAACGCGGTTTTTATCTGCCAAACGAGGTGTCTCATGAGCATCAAGATTGCCATCAACGGATTTGGTCGTATCGGCCGCAACGTGCTGCGCGCGCTTTACGAAAACGGCTACCGCGACCGCTTCGAGGTCGTGGCGATCAACGACCTGGGCGAAGCGTCGCTCAACGCCCACCTGCTGCGTCACGACACCGTGCACGGCCACTTCCCCTTCGCCGTCGAGCACGATGAAGAGAGCATCACCGTGGACGGCGATCGGATCGCGATCTCCTCCGAGCGCGACCCGGCCAACTTGCCCTGGAAGGCGCTTGGCGTGGAACTGGTGATGGAGTGCACCGGGCTTTTCTCCAAGCGCGCCGCCGCCGCCAAGCACATCGAAGCCGGCGCCAGCCGCGTGCTGATTTCGGCGCCGAGCCCGGATGCCGATGCCACCGTCGTGTTTGGGGTCAACGACGACATCCTCACCGCCGAGCACACCGTCGTCTCCAACGCTTCCTGCACCACCAACTGCCTGGCGCCGGTGGCCAAGGCGCTCAACGACGCCGTAGGCATCGAGAACGGGCTGATGACCACCGTTCACGCCTACACCAACGACCAGAACCTGTCCGACGTCTACCACTCGGACCCCTACCGCGCGCGTAGCGCCACGCACTCTATGATTCCGACCAAGACCGGCGCCGCCGCTGCGGTCGGGCTGGTGCTGCCTGAACTCGACGGCAAGCTGGACGGCCTGGCGGTGCGCGTACCGGTGATCAACGTGTCACTGGTGGATCTGACCTTCACCGCCGGCCGCGATACCACCAAGGCCGAGATCAACGAGATCGTCGAGAAGGCCGCGGCGAGCTCGAAAGTGCTGGCGGTCAACGCCCAGCCGCTGGTGTCGATCGACTTCAACCACGACCCGAACTCCTCGACCTTCGACGCCAACCACACCCGCGTCAACGGTCGGCTGGTCAAGATCATGGCCTGGTACGACAACGAGTGGGGCTTCTCCAACCGCATGCTGGATACGGCGCTGGCCATGCACAAAGCGGCGCAGTAATCGTTTTGGCCCGAGGCCAAGCCTCGGGCGGCACGCTGTTAGTCAGGCATTCATGAGAAAGGGGCGGGGCGCCATGGGCGCCGCGCCCCTTTTTCGTTTGCTCGAAGGCTGTCGTTACCAAGCGCCGTTTGGCGCGTTTAAAGCATGATGCGGTAGCGCGCGAAGCCGTTGTCACCGTCCCCGGCGGCCTCGATGTCGGTGGTTTGCGCTACTTCACTGAGGTAGCGCTGGGCGCCGGGCCCGGTGTCGAACAGCGCCGTCGTGCCCGGCATTGGTTTGAACGACCAGTTGAAATCCGCCGCCGGGTCGACCGTTCCCTGCTCGACGATATAGCGCACGATGATGTCGCGGTTGGTGTCCGGCCCAACGAAGATGACCGCATCCGCGTCGATGCCGGGGAAGTTGCCGCCGCCGCCGGCTCGGTAGTTGTTGGTGGCCACGACGAAGCGCTGATCCGGGTCGATCGGCGCGCCGTCGAAGACCAGGTCGACGATGCGGTGCGCCTCCGGGCTTACAAGCTCGCCTTCGGCGGTGTAGCGCGCGGGCTGCGAGAGATCGATGCGATAGCTCACGCCGTCGATCACGTCGAAGTTGTAGGAGGGGAAGTCCTTGTTGAGAAGCGGTGCGTCTTCGGCGCCCTCGGGCACCTGGTGGAACATGCCAGCGGACATCTCGAGCCACTCGCGCACCTGGGCGCCGGTAATGGCCACGGCGCGAATGGTATTGGGGTAGAGATAGAGATCCGCCACGTGCTTGATGGCGATATCGCCGGCCGGCACGTCGGTGTAGTAGTCGGGCCCACCCCGGCCGCCGGTCTTGAACGGCGCGGCGGCGGAGAGTATCGGCAGTTCCGCGTACTCACCGGCTTTCAGCATCTCCTTGATGTACCAGATCTGCGCGTTGGCGACCAGCTGAACCGAGGGGTCGTCCGCGACCAGCGCGAAGTAAGAGTAGAGCGGCGCCGCGCTGCGCCCAACCGGCGTGCGGATGTAGTCGAGCGTGGCCTGGTGCTCCTCGCTGACGGCGGCGGTGACCGCGGCGCTGGAAGTCACGGTGGGGACCACCTCGCGGCTTTCATCGCGGTGATAGATCGGCCGCGCTTCGGTGGTGAAGTCGACGATGCGCCAGCGGTCGCTGTCGCGTTCGAGCAGTAGATCGATCAGCCCCATGTGCGAGCCCCAGAAGCCCGCCATAACCGCCGGCTTGCCCATCAGCGTGCCACGCTGCGGGTCGACCCCGTCGATGTTCTGAAAGTCGGTGGGCCCGGGAAAGATCAGGTGCTGGTGCCCGGTGAAGATGGCGTCGATTCCCTCGACGGCTGCCAGATAGAGCGAAGCGTTCTCCATGCGCTCGCTCGGGCGCGCCCCGTCGATACCTGAGTGTGACAGCGCCACGATAATGTCCGCGCCTTCCTCCTTCATGACCGGCACCCAGGCGTTGGCGGCCTCGACGATATCGCGGGTATTGGCCGACCCGGCCAGATGCTTTTCGTCCCACACCATGATCTGCGGTGGCACGAAGCCGATGAAGCCTACCTTGACGGTACTGGTGCGCCCGGCGCCATCGATGAGGGTCTTCTCCTTGATCAGATAAGGCCGCAGGAACAGGTCGTCGTTGCGCGGGTTGGCCGCCAGGGCGCCGCGGGTCAGGTTGGCGCAAACGTAGGGGAAGTTGGCGCCATTCAACGCCTTGAACATGAAGTCCAAACCGTAGTTGAACTCGTGATTGCCCAGGGTGGCGACGTCGTAGCCGAGCACGTTCATGGCCTCGATCACCGGATGGCGGTCGCCTTCTCGCATGCCGCGCTCGTAGGCGATGTAGTCGCCCATCGGGTTGCCCTGAAGGAAGTCGCCGTTATCGATCAGCATCGCGTTGGTGGACTCCGCGCGCACCGCGTCGATCAATGAGGCGGTGCGGGCAAGCCCCATGGTGTCGTTGGGCTGGTCGGCGTAGTAGTCGTAGGGCAACACGTTGACGTGGATGTCGGTGGTTTCCATTAGCCGAAGGTGCGCCTGACGGGGCGAAGCGTACGCTGCGAAAGGGTGCAGCAGTATCAGCGAGGAGGAGGCGGCAAGCCCGCCCAGAAAGGTGCGGCGTGACAGGGTGTACGGCGTTTCGGGTAAAGCCATGCGGGACTCCAAAGGTAAAAACAGGCGGTGAGGTTTTCTTCCAAGCGTAGCGAAGCAACATGACACCACGTTGACGGCGCTGTTTTCTTGATGGGTTAAGACGCTGTTTTGACTATAAAAGAAAAGGCCCAAAAGCGGATAGCGCGCGTCGCGCCAAAAAAATTTTAAAAAAAGTGCATCCAAACGGGAGGCTCGTGTGTATCCCCTATACAGCCGTCAAGAATGAAGCGGCTGACTACAACCTTTAAGGAGACTGAAATGATTATTCAACAGCTAACGCGTGCTACCTTGGCTACCGCCCTGATTGCATCCTTCAGTCACGCTGCTCTGGCGCAAACGCCAGATGACGTCCAGGTACCGGACGGCCACACCGTCGCCCTCGAAACCGTCGGCGTTGGCGCGATCAAATACATATGTGAAACCAACGATTCCGGCGACGTCGAGTGGGTCTTCAAGGGCCCGAGCGCCGCACTCAACGACAGCGACGGCAACCAGGTCGGCAGCTACTACGGCCCGCCCGCCACGTGGGAAGCGCTGGACGGCTCCAAAGTGACCGGTACTCAGCTTGCGACCGCCGATAACGGCGAAGGCAACATTCCGCTTCAGCTTGTCGAGGCCAACCCGGCCGAAGGTGAAGGCGCGATGACCGGCGTCACCTACATTCAGCGCCTGAACACCGAAGGCGGCGTCGCCCCGGACATGGAGTGTAACGCCGACCACGAAGGCGCAACCGCCATCGTCACCTACCAGGCAGACTACAACTTCTTCATGGCCGAGTAATTCTCGCGCCACAAGAAGCAGAGAGGAGGGTTCGGCCCGCCTCAGTTGAATCAAGGGCTCGTTTAGCGGGCCCTTACTCGTTATGCTACCTCCGCGCACAGGGAAATTAGCCGGCGCGTCACGAGGGAGCATGGCTGTGTCCGAGAGAACCAACGAATTCGATGTCGCCGAGACGCTACGACGCTGCACCGACGGTGACCACGAAGCGCTTCACGCGCTCTATCGCCAGGAAGGCGCACGGATGCTCGGGGTCGTTCAGCGTATCGTCAAGGAGCGCGGTATGGCTGAAGACATCGTGCACGACGCCTTTTTAGCGATCTGGCAGCGCGCCGATACCTTCGACCCCCAAAAGGGCGCCGCCCGTACCTGGATCTACAGCATCGCCCGTCATTTGGCGCTCAACGCCATTCGACGCCACGGCAGACGTGATGACGAGGTCGAGCCGGATACCCTCGAACAGCAGGATGTGAGGCGCCCGGAAGGGCAGAGCGTCGACGCCTTCGACTGGCAAACCGGCCAGCGAATGGACGAATGTTTGAGAGAGCTCGACGTCGAACGCCGCAACTGTGTGCTTCAAGCCTATGTCGATGGCTTGAGCCATGCAGAAATTGCCGCTCATACCGGCGCGCCGCTGGGCACGGTCAAGGCCTGGATCAAGCGCAGCCTGGTGCGTTTAAGGGAGTGTCTGGCATGAACCCCATCGATCAACACGATGACAACCACGCCCTGGCGGGAGAGTACGTTCTCGGCACGCTGACGTTTACCGAGCGCCAAGCGTTCGAGGCCCGCCTGGAAAACGACCCGGCCCTTCAACAAGCGGTTCGTGACTGGGAAGAGCGATTTTTCCCCTACAACGCGCTGACCGAGCCGCTAACCCCGAGCGATTTTCTCTGGCCGCGCATCCAGCGAAGCCTTGACGAGCGCCGCTCCGCGCCGGCGCCGACAAGCACGGCCTCTGCGCCGAACTCGCCCGTCCAGGCGCCCAGCCCCTGGCAGCGCCTTGGCTTCTGGCGCGCGATGTCCGGAGTGGGCGTTGCCGCCTCGATCCTGATGGCCGCGCTGTTGCTGCTGCAGCCGCTGGGCCCCGCCACGCCGGAGTACATGGTGGTGCTGCTGGCGCCGCAGAACCAGTCCGCCGGCTGGGTGGTGCAGGCGGCCAACCGCCGCCAGATCGAGCTGATCCCGCTGGGCACGTTCGAGGTGCCCGAAGGCAAGGCGCTGGAGTTCTGGACCAAGGCCGACGACTGGCAGCGGCCCGTGTCGCTTGGGCTGGTCGAGCCCGGCGAGCCCATTCGCTTGAATCTCGACAATCTGCCGCCGCTGGAGGACAACCAGCTTTTCGAGCTCACGCTGGAAAACGTCACCGGCTCGCCCACGGGCCTGCCCACCGGCCCTATCGAGTACATCGGCCGCGCAGTCGAGATTTAAGCAAGCGTGCCTTGAACAGCCGGCGCCGCGCCGCCGGCTTTGGTTGCTTGCCGCTTAAAAAAACGTCAAACCGACCTGGAACAGCCGCTCGACGTCGCGAATCCGGCGCTTGTCGATCACGAACAGAATCACGTGATCGCCGCTCTCCACCACCGCCTCGCCGTGGGCGATGATCACCTCCTTGCCGCGCACCATCGCCCCGATGGTGGTGCCCTCGGGCAGCT
>NZ_JALGBZ010000008.1 GCF_023757625.1 Halomonas sp. S3-1-1 | reverse complement strand
AGCTGCCCGAGGGCACCACCATCGGGGCGATGGTGCGCGGCAAGGAGGTGATCATCGCCCACGGCGAGGCGGTGGTGGAGAGCGGCGATCACGTGATTCTGTTCGTGATCGACAAGCGCCGAATTCGCGACGTCGAGCGGCTGTTCCAGGTCGGTTTGACGTTCTTTTAAGCGCCCCATGTTATTAACAACATTGGCCAGGAGCCGCGGGATTCCATGAGTCTGAGGGTCATTTTACGCATTCTAGGGCTGCTCTTGATGCTGTTCAGCCTCACCATGCTGCCCCCGATGCTGATATCGCTCTGGTTTCGCGACGGTGTCTGGTACGCCTTCGCCAGCGGCATCGCCATCACCGTGATCACCGGCGTGCTGCTGTATCTGCCCAACCGGCGCGCGCGCAAGGAGCTGCGCATTCGCGACGGCTTCATCATCGCGGCGATGTTCTGGACGGTGCTGGCGTTTTTCGGCTCGATTCCACTGATGCTCTTCGGCCCCGATGCGCTGCACTTCACCGATGCGGTGTTCGAGTCGTTCTCCGGGCTAACCACCACGGGCGCCACGGTGATCACCGGCATCGATTTTCTACCGGAATCGATTCGCTACTATCGCCAGCAGCTGCAGTGGCTCGGCGGCATGGGGATCGTGGTGCTGGCGGTGGCAATTTTGCCGACGTTGGGCGTCGGCGGCATGGCGCTCTACCGCACCGAAATCCCCGGGCCGCTCAAGGACTCCAAGCTCACCCCGCGCATCACCGAAACCGCCAAGGCGCTCTGGTACATCTACGCCACGCTGACCATGGCGTGTTTGGTAGCCTATATGCTGGCGGGCATGAGCTGGTTCGACGCCCTCGGCCACAGTTTTTCGACCGTCGCGATCGGCGGCTTCTCCACCCACGATGCCAGCATCGGCTACTTCAATAGCCCGGCCATCGAGCTGATCTGCGTGGCCTTCATGCTGATCTCGGCGTTCAGCTTCAGCCTGCACTTCATCGCCTGGCGAGAAAAGCGCCTGCTGCACTACTTCGAGGATCCCGAAGCGCGCTTTCTAATGCTGTTTCTGGCGGGACTGGTGCTCATCGCCGCCTTCACACTCTGGTTCACCAACGCCTACGACACTCTGCACAGCCTGCGCCACGCGCTGTTCGAGGTGGTGTCTGTGGCGACCACCGCGGGCTTTGCGGTCGCGGATTTCTCCGCCTGGCCAGGTGCGCTGCCGTTCATGCTGTTCGTCGCCGCCTTCATCGGCGGCTGCTCCGGCTCCACCGCCGGCGGCATGAAGGTAATCCGCATCATCCTGATTTTGAAACAGGGCATGCGCGAAGTCATGCGCCTGATCCACCCCAACGCGGTGATCGCGGTGAAGGTCGGCAAGGTCAGCGTGCCGGACAGCATCGCCCAGGCCGTGTGGGGCTTTTTCTCCGCCTACGTGATGCTGTTCTTTTTGATGCTGGTCGGTGTGATGGCCACCGGGGTGGATCAAATCACCGCCTGGTCCACCGTGGGCTCGGCGCTCAACAATCTGGGCCCGGCGCTGGGCGAGGCCAGCGAACACTACGGCGACATGCCCAATCTCGCCAAGTGGATTCTGGTCGTGGCGATGCTGCTGGGCCGCCTGGAAATCTTTACCGTACTGGTTCTATTTACCCCCGCATTCTGGCGCCGCTAGCGCCGCCCGGGGGCCACCTTTTGTTAGCGAGACACCCATGACGCACGACGCTCCCACCCCGCCAAGCCGCGAGTTCGAGACGCTGCCCGCGACCAGCGGCCCGCTCAAGGCCATCGAGATCGAAGGCACCCGCTATACATTGCTGGGCACCGCCCACGTGTCGGCCCAAAGCGCCGATGACGTGACGCGACTCCTCGACAGCGGCGCCTTCGACGCCGTGGCCATCGAGCTTTGCGACGCCCGCCACCACAGCATGACCAACCCGGACGCCATGGGCGAGCAGGATCTTTTTCAGGTCTTCAAGCAGGGCAAGGCGGGCATGGTGGCGGCGAGCCTGGCCCTCGGCGCGTTTCAGCAGCGCATCGCCGAGCAGTCCGGCATTCAGCCCGGCGCCGAGATGCGCGCTGCAGTGGAGGCAAGCCAGACCCACGCCCTGCCGCTTTTGATGATCGACCGCGACGTCGGCGTGACGCTCAAGCGCATCTATCGCAACGTGCCCTGGTGGCAGCGCATGTCGCTTTTCACCGGGCTGATCGGCAGCGTCATGTCGCGCCAGGACGTCTCGAAGGAGGAGATCGAAAAGCTCAAGGAGGGCGACATGCTGGAGGCGACTTTCAGCGAGTTCGCCAGTGAGTCGGAAAGCCTTTACACGCCGCTCATTCGCGAACGCGACCGCTACATGGCGCTGCGCCTTGCCGAGCAAGCCCCGCCCGGGCGTTATAAAAACGTGCTGGTGGTACTCGGCGCCGGACACCTGAAAGGCACCGCCGAGCATCTCGAGGCGCCGCTGCCGGAGAACCCGACCACCGAGCGCGAGGCGCTCGAACATACGCCGCCGCCGTCGAAGCTCTGGAAGGCGCTGCCTTGGCTGATCACCGCGCTGGTCATCACCGGCTTTGCGATCGGCTTTTCACGCAACACCGAGCTTGGCTGGCAGCTGGTGCTGGAGTGGTTCTTGATCAACGGCATCCTGTCCGGCGGCGCGACGATCGTGGCGCTGGCCCACCCGGTGACGGTGATTTCGACCTTCTTCGCCGCCCCGCTGACCTCGCTCAACCCGACCATCGGCGCCGGGTTCGTGGCCGCCGGCGTCGAGCTTTACATGCGAAAGCCCAAGGTGCGCGACTTCTCCTCGCTTAGACACGATGTCACCCAACTCAGCGGCTGGTGGAAAAACCGCGTCTCGCGCACGCTGCTGGTGTTCATTCTGGCTACGCTCGGCTCGGCGGTGGGTACCTGGGTGGCAGGCTTTAGAATCGCCGGAGCGCTGTTTGGAAGCGCGGCGTGAACCGAATCGAGCGTGCGCCCTGGCAGGCGGATGCCCTGCTCTTGCTGGTGACGCTGATGGCCGCCGGCGGCTGGATCTTTTCCAGAGAAGCGCTTGCCGGCATGCCGCCGCTTTTGTTCATCGGCAGTCGCTTTCTGCTGGCCGGGCTGATCCTTCTGGGCTTTGCCTGGCCTTCGCTTTCGCGCTTGCCCGCTCGCCGGGTGCGGCGAAGCCTGTTCGTCGGGCTGCTGTTCAGCCTGGCGACCGGTTTCTGGATTATGGGACTCAGCGTTTCCTCGCACCTGGGCGAAAGCGCCTTCATTACGAGTCTGGGAATTCTGATGGTACCGGTGCTAGGCATACTGTTTGGCGATACGCCCCCACGCACGACCTGGATCGCCCTGCCCGTGGCGCTGGCGGGCTTTGGGCTTTTGTCGCTCAACGCGGGCTTTCGTATCGAGCCCAGCCAGCTTTTGATGGTGTGCGCCGCGCTCTGCTTTGCGCTGCTGATCAACGTCAATACGCGGGTGGTGCGCAACGTCGCGGCACTTCCGCTGACCATGCTACAGCTTCTGGCGGTGGGCGCGGTGCTGACGCTCGTGTCGTTTGCTTTCGAGCGCCAGCCCATGGCGCTGAGTACGCCGATTCTGGGCTGGTTTCTGGCAAGCGTGGTGCTGGCAAGCTCGCTTCGCTACTTCCTGCAGATCAAGGCGCAAGGCATGACGACGCCGAGCCATGCCTCGGTCATCCTGATGCTCGAAGCGGTGTGGACCGCGCTGATCGCCGCCTGGTGGTTTGGTGAAAGCATGACCCCGCTACAGCTGTCGGGCTGCGCTCTGATCTTTTTGGCGCTTCTGATCAACCGCTGGTACTGGGTACGCAAGGTGCTGCGCCGCTGGCTGCCGGCTCAGGCCAGCGCCTGACACCAGCCCAGGTCCTTTAAACGCCCGCCCGTTTGGCCAATAGCCGCTCCATTGCCGGGGTGGGCGCGTCGATTTTGCGATAGAAACGGCTCGCCGCGTAGCTTTCGTTGAACACGTCGAAGTAGTCGTCGAGCACATTTGCCGCATCAATATCGCCGCCCTGACGCAGAAGCTCGGTGGCGACTTCGGCCGTGCATAGGTGCGCTTTCGAGGCGGGCTTTCTAAGGCGGTAGCGGGTTTCACGCTCGGTGTGAAGCGGCAGCACCGGCAGGCCATCCAGATACGGGCTTTTGCGAAACATGCGCCGCGCCTGGCGCCAAGTGCCGTCGAGAATCACGTAGACCGGAACCCGGTCGTTCGCCTTCGCCGCGTGTACCGCATCGATGCCCACCACGCGCTCGGCGTAGTCCGGCTGGTCGTCGGGAAAGATTAGAAACGGCGCGTAGCGCGCATCCTGCAATAGTGCTTCGAGCTCGGGGTCGAGCGCGGTGCGCGCCCAGGTGAAGACGCGAGTTTCACTCAGCACGTCCCCGATCAGCCGCCCGGTATTGGTGGGTTTCAAGTGCTCGAGCGAGTGGGTCAAAAGCCATACCTGGGCGTGGCTCTCCACGCCCACCTTGTAAGGGCAGAGGCAGTTGAGTTTGGGTAGGTTGCACCCTTCACAGCGAATCACGAAGCTGCCGCGCGCTTTGAATTCGCGCCGCGGCGCACGCTCGGCAAGCGAATCCGGTTCAGAGGACGTATCAAAAGCGGACATCGGCGCACCCATTCGATCAAAGGGCGCCGAGTATAAAGCAGCGCCGATCGCGTGACGAATCCGCTGGCATCAACCGCTCACGCGGCTCGACGTTTTTCTGTCGGCGCCAGCATATCGAGCTTACTCTGACGGGGGTCACACGCTCTGAACGTCACGCAGATGGGCATAGCTTGCGGCGTAACGGGAAAACTTGTGCGCGCCGCTAGAGTAAGGGGCGTAGCGCGGCGGGGCGCTTTCACTGGTACAGCTCGGCAGCACCTCGACCACGGCATCGTAGTCGAGATCGAAGAAGAACGGCAGCGAGTATCGCTGCCGGCCGCTGGTATTGACCACCCGATGCAGCGTCGACACGTAGCGATCATTGGTGAGGGTCTGCACGATATCGCCGATATTGATCACGAAGGCGCCCTCGATGGGCGGCGCGCTGATCCAACCGCCATCGCGGTGGCGAATCTGCAGACCGCCCACGGCGTCCTGCGCCAGAATGGTCAACAGCCCGTAGTCGGTATGGGCTCCGATACCGATCTCTTCTTCTTCGATCGTGCCGGCCTGGCAGGGGTAGTGCAGCAGCCGCTGAATCGCCACCGGCCGTCTCTGGCGCGGAGCAAAGTAATCTTCCGCTAGCCCGAGACTCAGTGCAATGGCGCCCATCAGACGATGCCCAAGCGCCAGCATCTCGGCGTAGTAGCGCTCGAACACCGCCTGGAACGCCTCTGGCCTGGCCGGCATCCGGTTGGGACCAAAAAATGGCGAGACCTCGGCCTCATCGAGGCCCAGATCGAAGCTCTCTTTCAAGTCGCGACTTTTGCCAGGGTCGACGTTCTCACCAAACAGTGGCGTGTAGCCGCGCAGGGAGAGCCCCGAGCCGACGATATTGAGGGCGTCTTTTTCCGCGAAAGGGCGCGCAAAGAAACCGGCGGCCATGGCAAACGCCTGCTCGATGAGCTCGGGGCCGATCCCGTGCCCGTGAACGTAAAAAAAGCCGGTTCGCTCACACGCCTCGCCAATGGCGTTGGCGACGCCCATCGGGTCGCTGCGATCGAGCAGTGGGCCAAGGTCGATGACGGGAATCTGTGCCGGCGCCAGCGTTCGCGTCGTCAAGGACGGCGCCAAAGTGAAGCGCGCGCGCTCGGCGTGATCCAGCACCTCGACGTCCATGGTGTCATCCCTCATGCATTTATTCCTCGTTTCCTTTAACCAATCGCCATCAGCCCGGTCCCATTTTGCCACGAATACCGGCCATTCAGTATGACGGTGGCGATAACGACTCAGCCAGGCTCGAAATTTTTCTGGCCGCGCCAGCGCTCGACCAGCGCCGGCATCCCTTCCCCGGCGGTGGTGTTGATCGCCCGCACCCCGGGTGGGCTAAGCGCATCGGCGTCCGGGTCGATCAGCGCGCAGGGTGTGTCGACTCCGATATAGGACAAAAGCGAGGCGGCGGGCATCACCGCCAGTGAGGTACCCACCACCAGAAAGAAGTCCGCCTGGCTTGCAAGCGCGCAGGCCTGCTCGAACAGCGGCACCGACTCGCCGAACCAGACCACGTCCGGGCGCAGTTGGCTACCCTTGTCGCAGACGTCGCCGAGGGCGATATCGCCGGACACCGGGTAGCGAAGGCTCGCATCGACGCTGGAGCGTGCTTTGAGTATTTCGCCGTGAAGGTGGAGCACGCTGCGCGAGCCCGCCCGCTCGTGCAGATCGTCGATGTTCTGGGTGATGATCGAAACGCGAAAGCCTTCCTGCTCGAGCGCGGCAAGCGCCTTGTGCGCCGCATTGGGTTGGGCCCGGCGAATCTGCGCTCGGCGCTGGTTGTAGAAGGTGAGCACGCGCTCGGGGTCAGCGCGAAAGCCATCGAACGTGGCCACCTGCTCGACCGGGTGCTCCTCCCAGAGGCCGTCGCTGGCGCGAAAGGTCTTGATGCCGCTTTCGACGCTGATGCCGGAGCCGGTAAAGACCACCAGGTGCGGCAGCGTCACCGCGTCCTGGTGGCGGCCGTCATCGGGTTCGTCTGTCAACATAACGCTCTCCTCGTCAGATCACGCCCCGTTTTAGCCCGTGGCGCGCGCGGTGTAAAGCGCTTGGGCCCCTCAGTCGGCGACGAGGAAATTACGCGTCGAGCCGATGCCCTCGACCACGTCGTCTTCGCTTCGATCCTTGAGTTTGACCCCGGAAAGCTGTCGCTCGCGCGCCTCCTTGAGCAGCAGCAGGAGTTTGCGCGCCGCCTGATCGACGTCGAGCCCCGCCGGGCGCACGTTGGAGATACAGTTGCGCCGATCGTCTCTGAGCCCCACCTCCGGCGCCCAGGTCATGTAGAGCCCCAAACTGTCCGGCGAGCTGAGCCCGGGCCGCTCGCCGATCATCACCAGCACCGCGCGGGCGTTCAACAGCGCGCCAATCTCGTCGCCAATGGCCACGCGCCCCTGCTCGACGATGGTGACCGGCGCCAAGCGCCAGTCGTTTGTATCCTTCGCCAGGGCCTGGTCGAGCGCCGTCAGAAAGGGCGCGCTGTTTTGCTGCACCGCCAGCGCCGAGAGGCCGTCGACGATGACGATGGCCAGGTCGCTGGGTTCGGTGTTGTCCGCCTGCGCTTCGAGGCGCTCGCGATCCTCGTCGCTCAACCGGCGGCCGTAATCCGGACGCTGGAGGTAGGTGGCACGATCCGTCGCCCGGCTTTTTAGCGCAAGCGGCGCGGTGTCGAGCTCAAGCGCCTCGTCAAGCGACGCCGTCAGCGCTTCGATATCCAGCGGGCAGTGCACCGCATCCTGGGCCTGGGCGTGGGCGAGCTGAAACTCCAGCAGTTTATGGGTGGGCAGACTCACCCCGGCGCGGCCGAGGCCGATGCGGGCATCGGTGAAGGCACGAAGCGTGGCCCAGGGGTTGTCCACTACGCCGGCGTCGCGGCTTTCATTGGAGGCATTCCTGGAGGACATGGGAGTGTGATCACTGCTCATGGCTTGCCTCCCCGGGCAGGTGGCGCAGGCTTTGCGCGAAGGCCCTCGGGACGTGCTCGCTCAGCCGGTGGGTGTCTATATCGTCGAAAATCTGCATGCGCGCGAGCCACTGCTCGAACTCGGGTGCGGCCTTGAGACCCAGCGCCCGGCGGGCGTAGAGCGCATCGTGAAACGAGGTGGTCTGGTAGTTGAGCATGATGTCGTCGGAGCCTGGAATGCCCATCACGAAGTTGCAGCCGGCCACGCCCAAAAGCGTGAGCAGGTTGTCCATGTCGTTCTGGTCGGCCTGGGCGTGGTTGGTGTAGCAGACGTCGCACCCCATGGGCACGCCCAGGAGCTTGCCGCAGAAGTGATCCTCGAGCCCGGCGCGGATGATCTCCTTGCCGTCGAACAGATACTCCGGGCCGATGAAGCCAACCACGGTATTGACCAACAGCGGGTTGAACTTGCGCGCCACGGCGTAGGCGCGTGCCTCGCAGGTCTGCTGGTCGAGGCCATGATGGGCATCGGCAGAGAGCGCGCTCCCCTGGCCGGTCTCGAAATACATGACGTTACGCCCGACCGTGCCGCGGTTGAGCGACTGCGCCGCGGCCTCGGCCTCGGCCAGGGTGGCGAGATCGAAGCCGAAGCTCTTGTTGGTCGCCTCGGTGCCGCCGATCGACTGAAAGACGAGATCCACCGGCGCGCCCTGCTCGATCGCCTCCAGCGTATTGGTCACGTGGGTGAGCACGCAGGACTGAGTGGGAATCTCGTATTTCTGAATCACCTCGTCCATCAGGCGCATCAGCTTCACGCTCTGGGCGACGTTGTCGGTGGCCGGGTTGATGCCGATCACCGCGTCGCCGCTGCCGTACAAAAGCCCGTCGAGGATGCTGGCCGCGATCCCGGTGACATCGTCGGTCGGGTGATTGGGCTGAAGGCGAGTGGAGAGCCGCCCCCCCAGGCCGATGGTATTGCGAAAGGCGGTGACGACGCGGCATTTTTTGGCCACCAGAATCAGATCCTGGTTGCGCATCAGCTTGCTCACCGCAGCGGTCATTTCCGGGGTGATGCCGGCGCGCACGCTTTGCAGCACCTCGGGCGTGGCCTGATCCGATAACAGCCAGTTACGAAAATCGCCTACCGTCAGGTGGCTGATCGGCGCGAAGGCGCCGGCGTCGTGATCGTCGATGATCAGCCGGGTGATCTCGTCGTCCTCGTAGGGCACCAGCGCGTCGTTGAGAAAGGTGGAAAGCGGAAGCTCGGCCAGCACCATCTGGGCGACCACGCGCTCCTCGGCGCTTTCGGCCATGACGCCGGCCAGCCGGTCGCCGGAGCGGGCCGGCGTGGCCTTGGCCATCAGCTCGGCCAGATTCGAAAAGCCGTAGCGACGGCTCCCTACCTGGGTGTGGTAAGCCCTGGTCATGATTGCCCCCTGTGCGCTTGACCCCGCCGGCGGGCGCCGACGCCTATGTGAACTCTCTTCCGTTCACCTTAGCGCCAACCGAAGACTTCGCCTATCAAGTTTCGGCAAATCCGGCGTAGGCAAAACAGTTCAGGCGCTCAAGGGCGAGCGCTTCAGATCAGGACTGAAGCCAGCGGGTTGCGAACTGCGACGCCGTAAGCGGCCGGTCGAACAGATAGCCCTGCCCTTGCGTGCAGCCCATCTCGAGCAGCGGCTCGATCTGCGCCTGGCCTTCGATGCCTTCAGCGATCGTCTCGAGCCCCAGAGTGTGAGCCATGGCGATGATGGTAGCGACGATGACCCGGTCGTTTTCACTCACCAGCATGTCGCGAATGAAGGAGATATCGATCTTGATCTTGTCCACGGCGAAGCGCTTGAGGTAGGCAAGCGAGGAGTAGCCGGTGCCGAAGTCGTCGATGGCCAGACCCATGCCCTGCTCCTTGCAATAGCGGGTAATGGCCACGGCCTCCTCCGGGTTGACCATGATGCCGCTCTCGGTCAGTTCCAGACTCAGCATCGAGGGGGCGATATGATAGCGGCTGCAGCTTTCGAACAGCGTGTCGATCAGGTCGTTGTCGTCGAACTGATCCGCCGCCACGTTGATCGCAAGCTGCCCGCAAAGCGAAACCCCTTGGCGTTTCCACTGGGAGAGCTGCTGACACGCCTTCTCGATCACACAGCGCCCGAGCGCGACCATCATGCCGCGCTCTTCGGCCAACGGAATGAAATCACCGGGCGAGACAAAGCCCAGCACCTCGTCCTGCCAGCGACAAAGCGCTTCGGCGCCGATCAGCTCGCGGGTGCGCAGGTTCACCTGGGGCTGAAAGTTCAGGGTCAGGGTCTTGTCCGCGATGGCGATGGCGAGCCGCTTGGCCATGTCGAGCTTTTCGCGCATGACCTGCTCCATCCAGGGCTCGAACAGCCGCGCGCCTGACGGCGCTCGCTTGGCCTGATGCATGGCGATATCGGCGTATCGAAGAAGCCCCTGGGCGGTGCGCGCCTGCTCGGGGCACACCGATACGCCAACGCTTGCGCTGACTTCTGCCGTATGCTGCTCAACGACCACGGGCTCCATGAGCGCGTCCTGAAGCCGGGTGGCGATCTCGATCGCCTCACGCTGACCGGCGTCAAGACACAGCACCACGAACTCGTCACCGCCCAGCCTTGCCAGATAGTGGCGCTCTTTCAGGACCGTCGAGAACCGCTTGGCGACCTCCTTGAGCACCAGATCGCCGACGTAATGGCCGGCGATATCGTTGATTTCCTTGAAATGGTTGAGGCCCAGCAGCAGCAGCGCCAAGCGTTGCGGGGGTGTCTGCCCCACGTGCTGCACCAGTCGCTGCATGAAATCCGCCCGGTTGGGCAGGCGCGTGCCCTCGTCGCGGTAGGCCAGCTCGCGAATACGGCTCTCGTCCTGCTGGCGCGAAAGCTCCGAGGCAACCCGCGCGGCAAAAATCTGCAGTACCGTGCGGGCGATGTGGGTGTCCTCAAGGGGCTGTTCGAACATGACGCCGACAACGCCGATCGGGTTGCCCTGGGCATCGTCGAGCCGGCGACCGATATAGCCGTTGACCCAATCGAGCTCGCCGTTGGACTCGGCGGGCATACGGACAGAGGCGTTCTTGAGCACCACGCACTCTTTATGATCGATTACGTCTTCGCAGGGCACGCCGTCTATTCGATAGCGGATTCCCGGCTGCTCTTCGCCTCTGATATTGAGCGACACCATCGACGCCACGCCCGGCTCCAGGGCGTCGAGCTTGGCGATGAACCCCACTTGGGCATCGAGCGCCGTCGCCATGTGGGCGGTAAGCTGAGACAAAAACGCCTCGCCGTGGTTGGCCGAAACCGCCGTGGCAACGTGGGTCACCGCGTGCTGAATGCGTTGCTCGTTTTGGCGCCGCAGGATGCTGTCCAGTCCAAAAGCGATATCGTTGGCCAAATCGCTCAGAACCTTACGCTCTTTTTTAGAAATGCCCGTTTCCTGAGCGTGATAGCAGCAGAGCACGCCCAAAGGCGTATCGCGAAACATGAGCGGTAGCGCGATGAACGCTTTAACACCTAAAGCGCGCAAGGTGGAAGCGACCGTTTCGTTGACGCAACCTGCCTGATCCGGCTCGGTGATAAAGACCGGCTTGCCGGTCGCGAAAGCGGTCTGGGTCAGCGCGAGGCTATAGCGTTTGATCATCAGCTGGCGCGGACTGCACCAGGCGATTTCTTGGCCGTCCCGGTCGGCCATCGTCCTCACACTCAGCGAATCGGCGCGACCCTGGAGGTCCGGGCGACTGATCCAGGCAGCGGCGTAGCCGCCGGTGCCGACGGCCACGTCGCAGCAGCTCTGCATGAGCGCGGTTTCGTTCTGGGCACTGAACACCGCCTCGCCACCTTCGCTTAAAAGCTTGAGCGCCCGTCGATGGCCGGCGATACGCACATTGGCGTTGGCGCCGGCCAAGCGACGAGAGAGCTCGAAACTTGCAAGCGACGCTGCGATTCTCAACGTATCGACGGCAAAATCGGGAAGCGTCAAGGGTGAGGAGTGAATCAGCGCCATCAGCCCGAGCCAGTTGCCATCGGCGTCCAGCATGGGCACGCCCAGGTACCCTTGGGCATCAAGCGCGGCCAGCTGCGCATCCTTGGGAAAACGGGAACAAATGCCCGCCTCGGCAAAGAACTCGCTACTCGGGGTCACTTGGCTGCAGGCGGTTCCCTTGATCGGAAACGGCGCCTTATAAAGCCACTGGCCGTTGGAGTAGAGCGTTACCGGAGAAACGAGACTTTGATGCGCATCGATACGCGCGACCAGCACGTGGTCGACGCCCAAAAGCGCTGACAACGAGTGAGTCAATTGCTCGAAGAACTCTTCACGGCTGCTGCGAAGAAGGCTTCTGGAGAGCTGCTGCAGGATACTGGGCGCAGAGTCTGAGAGCATGAAGTTGAACGCCTCGAAGTTGATCCGTTAACGGCGTCGATACCGATGCCTCGTACCCGCATTGAGGACCGTCAGCCCCAGTGCGCCAATGCGGTGCTATTTTTTCCAACACATGACTAATACGAGTATAACAATTTAACTATGCAGCTGGCATGAAAGTTCTCATTGGCGACTCACCCACCCTCAAAATCGTTGGCCCTTATATCGGCTTCTCGCGCTCTTTCTTGACCCAAGACGTGACGAATTTATCGCATGGCCGACCAAAGACTATCCGCGTCTCACCACGCTCCCCTGCCCCAAATAGCCAGCGCCAATGATTTGATTCAATAAATTTAATTATCCCTTATCAACTCATTGAGTTGATACTCAACTTGCTTAGTCCTTCATGTCAATAGGTGGGTCCTTAACCATTCTTTATCATTGGGAGGACAACGTGACGAAAAAAGAACGGGAACATATCGCCAGTCATATCGGCTGTGCAATCGCCAAACGGCGCGTGCGTTGTCAGATGACCCAGGAAGAAGTGGCGGAGCGGCTGGGAATAGGTAACGAAGCCGTCTCTCGCATCGAGCGGGGGCGAGTGATTCCCAACGTGATACGTCTGGTACAGCTTTCCACGATTTTCAACTGCGAAACCGCCGAGCTTTTGGGTGAAGTGAGCCTTCAGACTGACGACCAGGCGAGCCGAATGAAAGGCCTGCTAGCACCGCTCGAGGAGCAGGATCGCCAGCTCATTCTCGATATCACCGAAAGCCTGGCGGCGCGCCTTCATCATAAGGTGCCGAACGAAAAGTAGTCCTTAGCGTTTAGACAAACGCAGCACCGCGGGGTTTGTCCAAACAATTAGTTGTGATCCTGACCACCGCAATTTTAGAAGGTGTGACCATGGCCAAAGCGTCCGTCCAACGTTTCAACCGACTCCCCGAAGAGGACCGCTCCCGCGTCATCGAAATGGCTTGGGAGGATCGTACTCCGTTTGAAGCCATTGAAAGTCTCTACGGTTTGGTTGAGCCCGATATGGTCGAGATCATGCGCCACGCGCTCAAACCCGGCTCGTTCAAGCTCTGGCGCCAACGCGTTACCGCTCGCGCCACTAAACACCGCGCGCTTCGCTCACCCGCCGTGCAGCGCGGCTACTGCCCCACCCAGTACAAGCGCTTCTGAATCCCATCTGCCCCGCCTGGCGGGGCATTCTCTAGCGCCATGGCGCGTGTATGTTGAAGACACCATGTTTTAATCGCCTCTGTTTCTAATCGCCTCTTAATTGTTATACTATAACATAATACTTAAAAAGAGAGATTGACCATGCCTGACTTCCCCCCCCTTCCCGTCACCGTGCTCTCGGGTTTTCTCGGCGCCGGCAAGACCACCGTGCTCAACCATATTCTGGCCAATCGAGAAGGCCGCCGCGTGGCAGTGATCGTTAATGACATGAGCGAGGTCAACATCGACGCCGCGCTGGTACGTGGCGGCCCGGAAAGCGCGGATGACGAAGTAGCGCTGAACCGCTTTGATGAGCGGCTCGTCGAGATGAGCAACGGCTGCATCTGCTGCACGCTGCGCGAGGACTTGCTGGTCGAGGTAGGAAAGCTCGCCCGCGAAGGCCGCTTCGATTATCTGGTAATCGAGTCCACCGGCATTTCCGAGCCGCTGCCGGTGGCCGAAACTTTCACCTTCGAGGACGAGGAGGGCCAGAGCCTCTCTCACGTCGCGCGTCTGGATACGCTGGTCACCGTTGTCGATGGCGCCAATTTTCTTACCCAGTATCAGGAGGCCCAGAGCCTCGAAGAGGCGGGTGAGAGCTTGGGTGAAGAAGACGAGCGCAACGTGGCGGATCTGCTGGTCGATCAGATCGAGTTTTGCGATGTGCTGCTGGTCAGCAAAACCGACCTGATGAGCGAGCGTGAACTCGAATCGCTAAAAGCAGTGCTCACATCCCTGAACCCGGACGCCGAGATCGTGCCGATCCGCCAGGGTCAGGTGGCGCTGGATAAGGTGCTCGATACAAAACGCTTCGATTTCGAGCGGGCCCAGCGCGCGCCGGGCTGGCTCAAGGAGATGCGCGGCGAGCACGTGCCGGAAACAGAGGAGTACGGCATCTCGAGTTTCGCCTACCACGCGCGACGCCCCTTCCACCCGGCCAAATTTTTCGAGCTTTTGCATTCGGAGTGGTTCGGCGAGGGGCTGCTGCGCTCGAAAGGCTTTTTCTGGCTAGCCACCCGCCCACAGTGGGCGGGTCAGTGGAGTCAGGCCGGTGGCATCGCCCATCACGGCGCCGCCGGCATGTTCTGGAAAGCGATCCCCGAATCGCGCTGGCCCACGGATCCGGAGTACCGGGGCTTCATCGAAGAAAAATGGGTCGAACCCTTCGGCGACATGCGCCAGGAGCTGGTATTCATCGGCCAGAACATGGATAAAGCCCGCATGCGCGCCGCTTTGGACGGCTGCCTTTTGAGCGAGGAGGAACTGCTGGAGGGGATCGAGGCATGGAAAGCGCTGCCGGATCCGTTTCCAACCTGGGAGTAGTCGGTCGTATTACGGGCAGTGGGGCTCGACTAGCCATCGACAATATTCGCGAGTGACGCATGGGTGAGACCAGTGATCTGACGCCGGATTCATTCCACTCGCGCCGACCGCTGCCTTCGGGTTCTGCCGGCTATCGCTGGCCGTGCCGTTTAAGCATAAAAAAAGAGCCGTTCACCTTCTACCGCCAAAAGAGATCAGCGTGTAGAGCGAACGGCTCTTGTGTTACCGGTTAGCTCGATGCGCTATCCAAGCTTACCGGCGTTTCGAGCGCTAACGTTTAAGCAGCGCTATGCAAGGCCGGGCTGCTGTCGAAATCGCCGTGTCTGGCGGTCAAAACGGCCTCCTTGCGTTCCGGGCACTGCCACAGGTGATCCACCAGCTCGCTGTTGGGGGCATAGCCCAAGGGCGCGTCGATCAACAGCTGCTGGAGGCGTCTGGAGTCGCTTTGTTGACAAGCACGCACGAGCTCCTCCATCAACCGCTCGGTCTCCTGCAAGGTTAGCGAGACCTCGTGAGCCGTCATGATGCGCGAGTGCGAGGTGTGCCGAACGCGCTCGCCAATGAGCAGCTCCTCATAGAGTTTTTCGCCTGGCCGCAAACCGGTGAAGCGAATTTCGATATCGCCCTTAATCGAATGCCCCGATTGGTTCGGCTGGTTCACGTAAGGGTCGAACCCGGACAGCCGCACCATCTTAGTGGCCAGATCGGTAATTTTGATCGGCTCGCCCATATCCAGAACGAAAACGTCGCCGCCTTTGGCCATTGCCCCCGCTTGGATAACCAGCTGGGCAGCCTCAGGAATGGTCATGAAATAACGCGTAATCTCAGGGTGAGTAACGGTGACCGGCCCGCCTGCCGCAATCTGGCGGCGAAACATGGGAACCACAGAGCCGCTGGAGCCCAGGACGTTACCAAAACGCACCATGCAAAAACGAGTGCCTTTCTGAGCGTTGGACATGGCCTGGCACACCAGTTCTGCCAAGCGCTTGGTCGCCCCCATAACGTTAGTGGGCCGCACGGCCTTATCGGTCGAGACCAGCACGAAATCGCTGACACCGGATTCTACCGCCGCGCGCGCGCAGTTCAGCGTGCCTATGGCGTTGTTGACCAACCCCTCTTCGACATTGTGTTCGACCATCGGCACGTGCTTGTAGGCCGCCGCGTGATAAACCGTTTGCACCTGATAGTAGGTCATCACGGACTGAAGGCGCTCGGTATGCTGCACCGACCCAAGTAACGCCATCACCTCTACGTGGTCCAGTCCTTCCGCTTGAGCAAGTGTGCGTAAATCCTGCTCAACGCAATAGAGGTTATATTCGGAGATCTCTAACAAAAGCAGTTTGCTGGGCTGCTGGCGTAGAATCTGTCGACACAGCTCACTGCCAATGGACCCCCCGGCGCCGGTGACCAACACCACCTTATCGGTAATATTAGCGCCAATCAGACTGGCGTCCGGCGGCACGGGATCGCGGCCCAACAGATCCTCGACGGCGACATCACGAATTTCCGTGGTTTTTGCCCGCCCGGTGATCACATCGGCCATTCCAGGAACGGTTTGTACAGGTACAGTGATCCCCTCCAGAGACTCGAGGATCTCGCGCCGGCGAGCGCGCGAAGCGCTGGGCATGGCCAGCAGGATTTTTTCTACCCCGTAGACATCGATCAACCCTTGAACGGCGCGAGGATGGTGGACTTTCAGCCCCTGAATAGAGGAGCGCTGTACGTCGGCATCGTCATCGATGAAACATACCGGCTCGTATTCATTGCCGTTACGAAACGAGACTACCAACTGCCGCCCGGAGCTGCCCGCACCATAAATCAAAACGCGCGTTTTGTAGCGCACTTGCCCGCGCGTATAAAGCGAACGAAGTACCGCCCGCACCCCGCCAATGGTCAGCATGGCAAGCATTGCATAAATGAAAGGTACCGAACGAGGAATGGGCAAAAGCGCGACGTAGTTGACCACGATCAGTACCATCGTGGATGCTAATACGCCGGCTAGAACGGTCGTCGCCGCCTGCATGTCCATGAAGCGGATGATTGCTCGGTAGAATCCCAGTCGTGCAAAGATGAAAAGACTAATAGGAATAATGGCAGGCAAGACCAGCCAGACGTTGGAATTGGACACAAAGGACCAACCATCTAGCCGCAAGAACATGGCCAGCAGAAAGCTAACCGTTATCAGCCCGGCATCAACCACTAATTGAATCAGGCGTTTTTGAGGTCTTGGCAGACGAAACAAGGGGTGCAATAAGCGCGATAACATAGCAGTCGACTCCAATTCAGCTCAACGAGCGCCCGAATTCACGAGCTTTCGATACGGCATTTAACCGTTCACTACGGTGTTTGGAGCAGTTTTACGTACTGTTTCGGATTAGTTTTATCATACCTTTGCCTACATCCTTGTACTATTGAGCAGTTTAAAATCAATGCTGTCCACACGCAGATAAGTATGTTGATCGCTTAAATTTAGCGAGTTACCTGCATATCAAAGTATCCAGCTTAGATATTATTCGAGCCCATTAAGGCGAGCTGATAAGATAAGTATCAGGAGGGCATTTCTTTATACCGGATCCAGTATGACAACAGCATTACATCCAGCGAAGAGCGCTTGATCGTTCAAGCCCACGCGACAGGTATTATAATTTCTATAGACTTTATTTTTTATAAATTATCGTATGATTTTTCTAATCAGCCCATTACCTTTTAAGTAGCACAAACACAGCCATTAACTGCAATTTACCACTTTATCTTTTAACACCAATCCAAGTTAAAAAAATGACGTTTTATTCGGTAGTTGTTTTTTAAGACGTGTGGAAAGGCCCTTTAGAATGTGCATGACGCTTTACAACGGCTGCCACGCACACCACCAACCAAACCCAATAGGTGGCCAGTACTATCGGATAGGCGAAGAAGGCATAGCTCAAGCCAAAATCAAAAAATAGTAGCGCCAGTAGACAGCCTGCTAGCGCTAGTGGATCCCGATCCGGGTATCCCCCGTGTAGCCGCCGCGCAAAAAACCAAAGCGGCGCCACGTACAGTAATAATGTCGCCAGCCCCCCCAACGCACCATAGCGTAACCAGGCATTCAGAATATCGTTGTGAGCATGCCAGTGCTCGGCGACACCACTACTTACACGACCCTGCTCGTTGAGCGTTTTCAAGACATCACGATACTCCTGTAGGCGATAGCCCGACCACGGCCGCTCCGCAATCAACTGCAGAGTGACTCGATAGAGCTCGAGACGAACGCCGATCGATCCGTGCGCCTCGCCATTCAGGTAATCAAGGCTTTCACCCATCGCGCTGTTCACCCGCTGCTGTACACCGGTCTGGGGCAGCGCGTAAAGCCCAATGACCAGCGCGGCGATCACGACCGCGATCCCCCCGCGCAAGCGCAAGGGCCACTGCCGGGCATAAGCGCGATAGAGCATCCACACAGTCAACGGCAGCGCCAGCCAGCCACCCCGTGTACCGGAAAGCAGAGAAGCGTCAAGCCCTCCCAACGCTCCTGCTGATACTAGCATTACCCAACCCCAGCGTTTAGGCTGCCGCCATGCCCAAGGCAACCCAGCCAAACAGACAACCCCCGCCGCGAGCGAAAAGTTGCCGAACAGAATAGCGTGAAAAGGGGCCTGCCCACTTGCCCGCTCAACGCCCTGCCCTGCGACCTGCCATAATGCCCACGCACCCACAGCGGCTCCGGTCACGGCGAACGCCATAAACACGCTCGCGGCGCTTACATAAAGCCTGGGCAAGGCACAAACCGTTAACACGCTCAGCAGTAAAACAAGTAGCCGAGGCCATTCGTCCTGCCAAGTCTGAGGCCCTTGCACAGCACAAGCCAGCAGGGTGGCTGCCGCACAAAAAACGGGTAACAGGACGAGGTATCGAGCCAGCCTAGTGGCTTCTTTAAAGCGCCCGCTGACTAATTCAAAACCACCTAAAACGGCTAGCGCGCCCAACGCTAACCATCCGCCATTGGGCAGGAGCAGCGGCGCAGCGATCAAAAAGCTAGTGCCCAGAAAAATCAGGGAAGTGTTTCGCAGCATCATCAGTTTTAAACACATGGGAGCTTGTTAGCGTTAGAAGAGATGGCTAATGCTCAACATCGACCATTAAAAGCCCAAGCGTCTCGTACAGCGCCCGTTCGGTTTTGTATAGATGGCTCGCCGAAGGAATCCAGTAGCGAACGCTATGAGCCGACTCGAACTGCGTTAAAAAGTGGGTAGGGGCAGCGACAGGTAAAAGCCCTACCGCTTGAAAGTGGCGCATGGCACGCGGCATATGGGAAGCAGAGGTGACCAGTATGACTGGCGCGCCCTGCCCTACTAAATCACGAACCGCCCGGGCTTCCTGGCCGGTATCGGTTGGCCAATCCAGTACGCGTATGGATTGCCGAGGCACACCTAGTGCATGCGCGGCTTCGAGATAACCCCGAGCCACTGGCGCTATCGAAGTATCACGGGCGGCCCCTGACACGACTAGCGGCACATCCTGTAATTCACGCCATAACCGTATGCCTTCCATTAGGCGAAGCGCTGAACTTTCACTCAGTTTGGCTACGCTGGAAACAGGCGCCTGTGGCTGCCAGCCTCCGCCCAGTACCACTATCGCAGCAGGAGCCTCTACTTCAGCGACATCCAAAAGCGCCGGGTAGCGCGTTTCGATCGGCGCCAATAAGCGCTCTGCAATCGGTGCCCAGCTAGCCAGGAGTAGAACCGTCAGCCCCAAGGCAGATAGCGCACGCCCCGAGTACAAACGTTTTAGCCAAACCAACCCTAACCCCAAGAACAGCAAGGCCATGCTTATCGGCAAGGGCATTAAAAGCGGCGACGCAAGGCTTTTTATTAAATCGTACATGGCAGCCTTCATTGGCGCTTTCTATTCAAAGGGCACCCACCGCTGCGAGCTTCAAACGGATGGCCTTCGATACTTTCAAGCAATTTAAGTCGCCATGGCACTCTATTGCTGAAAATAGTTCAGATACCAGGGCATGGCTTCGCCAATACCGTCGACGATGGTGTGGCTGGGCGCATAGCCCAACAAGCGAGCTGCCTTGGTGATATCCGCTTGAGAATGGCGCACGTCACCTGCTCGGAAATCCCGATACGTCGGGTCTTGTGTATAACTGACACCCTGCTCAGCTAGCCCGTTGCGCAAGTATTCGAACAATAGATTTAACGTTGTGCGGCCACTCACGGCTACGTTATACACTTCGCCCTGCGCTTCGTCTTCCGCGGTCGCCGCCAGCAGGTTGGCCTGCACGGCGTTAGCGATATAGCAGAAATCACGACTGGTTTCGCCATCGCCGTTAATGAAAAGTGTTTCATCCTGCAACATGGCGCCGGCCCATTTGGGAATGACCGCTGCATAGGCTCCATTGGGGTTTTGCCGTTTTCCAAAAACGTTGAAGTAGCGCAGACCAGTGGCTTTAAAATTGTAGGTGCGAGCGAACACATCAGCATACATCTCATTCACTACCTTGGTAACGGCATACGGTGATAGCGGTTTGCCTATGCACTCTTCCACCTTGGGTAGCGCTGGATGATCGCCATAGGTAGAGCTCGATGCTGCATATACAAAACTTCTTACTTCGGCGTCCTTGGCCGCCACCAGCATGTTCAGATTACCCGTGATGTTAGCCGCGTTGGTCGCGAGCGGGTCCTCAATCGAGCGCGGCACGGAGCCAAGCGCGGCCTGATGCAATACGTGATCGACCGACTGCCCATCGACCTGCATGGCCGCGCGACAGGTATCGGGATCGCGAATGTCTCCTTCGATAAAGCTAAAGCGTGCCCACTGCTCGGCGCTTACCAGAGAACGCACCTCATCCAGATTTGCCTGAAAACCGGTGGCGAAGTTATCCAATCCCACCACGCGTTGATCGAGTTTCAAAAGCGCTTCGATTAGATTACTGCCAATGAAACCGGCACAACCGGTCACAAGCCAGGTACGAGGAGTGGCCTTCAGCTCGGCCTGGAGCGATACAATTCGACTCATTACATTCCTTGATACGTGGTGAAATCGTTTTACATCGAAGCGCTCGACTTACAGTCGCAGGTCGGCGTCATGTTTTGGCAGCACGTATTTTAAATCGTAAAGTACATGCTCAGGCTTACCCCAGACACGAATACCCTGCGCGCCCAGCTCACAAAACTCCCGGTGCGCAACGGCCAGTATCATCGCATCATAAGCACCCGCCTTGGGGCTCTCGACGGGAGTAATACCGTATTCCGCTTCGGCTTCCGCTTTATTGACCTGAGGATCATACACATCGACGCAGACGCCGTAATCGGCCAGCTCGGCTAGAATATCGACGACACGCGTGTTGCGAAGGTCAGGGCAGTTCTCTTTAAAGGTCAACCCCAGCACCAGAACGCGCGCGCCCTCAACGTGAATGCGCCGCTTGATCATTTGCTTGACCAGCTGGCCTGCCACGTAGGCACCCATGGCATCGTTCAAACGGCGCCCTGCCAGAATCATTTCCGGATGATAGCCGACTTGCTGGGCCTTGTGCGTGAGGTAGTAGGGATCCACACCGATACAGTGTCCCCCTACCAACCCCGGGCGAAAAGGAAGAAAATTCCACTTCGTGCCTGCCGCTTGCAAGACCTCTTCGGTATCAATATCCAGTCGATTAAAGATCAGCGCCAGTTCGTTGATCAAGGCAATATTGATGTCGCGCTGCGTGTTTTCGATCACCTTGGCGGCCTCAGCGACGCGAATACTGCTGGCCAGATGCGTTCCAGCCACGATGACCTTACGATAAAGCGCATCGACGAACTCTCCGATTTCGGCGGTAGAGCCCGAGGTGACCTTTTTAATGGTGGTGACGCGGTGCTCCTTGTCACCCGGATTGATCCTTTCCGGGCTATAGCCCGCAAAGAAATCCTGGTTATACACCAACCCGGACACCCGCTCGACGACAGGAATACACTTCTCTTCAGTGGCCCCGGGATACACGGTGCTTTCGTAAATCACCACGTCGCCCTTGGAAATCACCTGACCTAGCGTTTCGCTGGCTTTAATCAGCGGGGTGAGGTCGGGCTGACGGCTGGCATCAATCGGCGTGGGGACGGTCACGATATAGACGTTACACGCGCGCAGTGCTTCGAGCTCGCTGGCAAAGCTAAGCTGTTTGGCTTCCGCCATCAGCGCGGGCTCGACCTCTAGAGTATGGTCTATGCCATCGCGCAACTCAGTAACGCGCCCCTTATTGATATCGAACCCTACTGTGGGTAAGACTTTACCAAACTCGACGGCCAGTGGCAGGCCCACATAACCAAGACCAATGACCCCCAGATGGACGTTATCAATATTAAGCACGGACGCTTCCTTTCAATGAGCATGAGAGTAATGAGATAGTGATATCTCACCAATACGGCAATACTAAACCGCCAGCCACACGAGCACTACAGCTCTTTAAAGCTTTCGATTTTACATCATCAACGCTTTCACACTTTTTTAAAAAAGTGTGGCAAAACACTAATTCAAGACCATGTAAGCGTAAGCAAAATAACGCGTAGGAAAACACTGTAAAACCCACGCCTGTCACAACAAACTTCTAGTTCTCAGGGCCTACCCTGACTTATTAGATATGTACCTTTTACCAGGCAGACCCATGGTGCTAAATAATAAAAGCAAAAAATATTCCACGCTCACTGGCTTATTAAAAAGTACATGACACTTCCTTTATGATAAGCGCAGATTTGACGCTTATTAACCCGCTGTATTAACGATACCCTTGGGGATTTCTCTGTTGCCAGCGCCAGGTATCGACCATCATGGTGGTTAAATCACGTTTGGCTTTCCATACCAATTCACGCTCTGCCAAGGTGGGATCCGACCAGCAAGTCGCGACGTCACCGGGCCGCCTGGATTCAATACGATAAGGAATAGTTACGCCCGATGCGCGTTCAAAAGCATCGATAACTTCCAACACCGAATATCCTTGGCCTGTCCCCAGATTCCACGTATAGCAATCATTCTTGTTATTCAGTAACGTGTTCAGTGCGCACAGATGCCCCTCTGCCAGGTCCATGACATGAATATAATCGCGTACACCGGTCCCATCCGGGGTAGCGTAATCACTGCCGTAAACGGCTAAACAGTCGCGGCGCCCAACCGCGACCTGGGCAACATAAGGCAATAAGTTGTTTGGAATCCCCTGAGGGTCTTCGCCTATTTGACCGCTTTCGTGCGCACCTACCGGATTGAAGTAACGCAAGCGCGCGACCGACCAACGCGTATCAGAGTGTGCAAGGTCCTGAAGGACTTCTTCGACCATGAGCTTTGATCGACCATACGGATTGGTAGGCTTACCGGTAGGAAGCCCTTCATGTAGCGGCATGGGATGCTCGTCCCCGTATACCGTCGCTGACGAACTGAATACAAGCTTAAAAACACCCGCGGCCTGCATGGCCTGACAAAGCGTTACGGTTCCGGAAACGTTGTTTTCGTAATAGGCGAGCGGCTGACTCACGCTTTCGCCCACGGCCTTGAGACCGGCAAAATGGATGACTGCGCTAAATTCGTGCTCGTTCAGCAGGCGATCCAACAACCCCCTATCGCGGATATCTCCCTCCACAAACGTAAGCGTACTTTCGGTGAGCGCTTCTACTCGAGCGAGTGACTGACGTGAAGCGTTGGCAAGATTATCCAGTACGACGACAGAGTACCCAGCTTCGAGGAGAGCCAACGCTGTGTGCGAACCAATATATCCCGCCCCACCGGTTACAAGGATAGTCATGGGTTGGCTCCCTTTTGAGTGGCAAGGCTCATTACTTCGCTAATCGTGTCACAGGTTTTTTGAATTTCCCTGTCCGTCAACGTAGGGTGGCACAAAAACATCAAGCTGGTTTCACCCAGTTCCCTGGCGACAGTTAGCGGTTCTTCAGGCCGCCAGCCCGTGCCGTCGAACGCCTTTTCCAAATAGACTTCAGAGCAGGAACCGGAAAAGCATGGCACGCCGCGATCCACGATTTCATTCATGATGCGATCACGGTCCCAATCCTGTTGGAGTTGAGAGGGTTCGACGAATACGTAGCATTTGTAGGCGGCGTGCTCGATATACTCGGGCACCAAAGGCACGCGTAGCCCATCGGACTCACTAGCGGATTGCCAGATCCGCTTGGCATTGGCTTGGCGAGCCGCTTTCCACTCCGGCATGCGGGTCAGTTGGATACGGCCGATAGCGGATTGCATTTCCGGCAGCCGCCAGTTGGTTCCAAAGCTTTCATGTAGCCAACGAAAGCCGGGCGGGTGCTCACGTTCGTAAACCGCTTCCCAACTTTTACCGTGATCCTTATAGGCCCACATTTTTCGCCAAAGCGCTTCTTCGTTGGTGGTGACCATGCCGCCTTCACCACCGGTCGTCATGATTTTATCCTGACAAAACGACCAGCAGCCGACGTGGCCAAAGCTACCGACGCTCTGGCCTTTGAACGTGGCGCCATGAGCCTGGGCGCAATCCTCGATAACGTGCAAACCGTGCTCGTTAGCCAAGGCCATGATGGACTCCATGTCACAGGGCCAGCCTGCCAAATGAACGGCGATGATCGCGCGTGTATTGGGCGTGATCTTTTCGGCGATGGACATCGCTGTAACATTCTGTGAAGCATGGTCTACGTCGGCAAAAACTGGAACCGCGCCCGCTGTAACGATACTTGAAGCCGTCGCCAGGAAAGTACGCGATGTGGTAATTACCTCATCCTTACCTCGCCCTTCTCCCTCACCAATACTTAATCCCTTTAACGCCAAATCCAGGGCTGTCGTGCCATTGGAAACTGCAATCGCGTATCCACAGTTGGCAAACTGAGCGAACTCACGTTCGAACTGACGACCTTCCTGGCCTGTCCAGTAGTTAACACGGTTGGAGAGCAGGACACGCTGCACCGCTTGAGACTCTTCCTCGGAAAAGGAGGGCCATGGAGAAAAAGGGCCACTTAGCATGCGATCACCTGATTTTAAAATAATTGAATGAAGGGGAAGAGCGACTCATCGAATCACGGGTCGGGCAGGCACGCCAATTACCGTTTGGCCATTTGAAATATCAGAGACAACGACGGCCCCTGCTCCTACGGTAACGTTATGGCCAATATTCAACAGCTGTATCACGCTTGCGCCAATGCCTATCCAGCTGGCTTCGCCAACCGTGACAGCGCCGGCTAATGAAGCACTAGGGCACACGTGTGAGCCGTCGTGCAGGAGGCAGTCGTGATCAATACTGGCTCGCGTGTTGACCACGCACGCCTCGCCCACACGGCTATCGATTTGTATGACGGCTCCTGCAAATATGACGCTACCTGCACCCAACGCCACAGTGCTACTGACATAAGCCGAGGGGTGGACGAGCGTTATCAAGGGAGCATCGAGGGCCTTGAGGTCTCGCGTTTTTTTCAACCGCACGTGATTATTGCCGATACCTACGATGACGCCATCGAAATCGTGCAACTGCTCCAATAATGCCCGGGTATCGCCAATAACGGGCCAAAGACCGTTACTTTGCAAGCTCGGCCAGGCATCATCGAAGAAGAGTATGTGCTGCCAGCCGCATAGGGACGCCGTCTCCGCAACGACTTTACCGTGGCCGCTGGCGCCCAAAATGGCCAAGCGCTTCATTTGCCACTTCCCGTGAATTTGGTCATGGTCGCTTCACCTTCTGCGCTGATGCCATCTCTCACCAGCACCTTTTTCACAGTAAGCATCAGAATTTTCAAATCGAGCCAAAGAGAGTGGTTGTCTACATACCACACGTCCAGCTTGAACTTGTCGTCCCAGGAAATAGCATTACGGCCGTTAATCTGTGCCCAACCGGTTACGCCGGGTCGCGCTTCATGACGCCGGTATTGCTCGGCGCTGTAAAGCGGCAAATACTCCATTAAAAGCGGCCGAGGACCGACCAGACTCATATCGCCCTTGAGCACATTCCAAAGCTCCGGCAGCTCGTCCAGACTAGTGGCACGTAGAAAATTACCAAAACGAGTCAGGCGCAGATCATCCGGTAGCGGGTGACCCTGAGCATCATACGCATCTTTCATGGTACGGAATTTAACCATCTCAAACGGTTTTCCATGGAGGCCCGGACGAATCTGGCGAAACAGAACGGGGGAACCCAGCTTGCCACGAACCAGCAACGCCACCACCAAAAGCACGGGAGAAAGCAAGCTCAGGGCGAGCAGAGACACGAGGAAATCAAACAGTCGTTTCATTGGTAAACCCAACGTATATAAATGAAGATGATAATTCGCCAACGCGGCTATTCGTTTCGAGCGTCGCCCTGCGTAACACGGTCCGAACGAAATCGAGCAAGGTTAGGGCTTTTAAAACGGTTCCAAAGATAGTGATTTGATGCCACACGTCTTTTCGCTTGCAAAGCCACTGATCAGCCGAACGAGGGCCCCGGATCAACGCAAACAGTAGCGTTCAAACAACTCCCAAACGCGATGCTGGTCGAAGTTTTCCAATGCCCACTGCCGTGCGTTCGAGTAAATTTGCTCGGTCTCTTTTGGATTAAGCCGCATGCGCTCGATATGTTGCCAAACAGCTTCAACGTCACCAAAAGGAACACGCACTCCGCTTACGCCCTCTGCAACGCTATCGCGCACGCCTACCACATCGAAACCAACCGTAGGGACGCCCATGGCCGCCGCTTCGATTGCGACGTTGCCAAACCCTTCTCGGTGCGTAAGAAACAGATGTACGTTCGCGATGGCAAAATACGCAGAAACATCGTCTGTGAATCCTACATGGCTCACATTACCGATCGTTTGGATACGCGTTAACACTGACTCACAGCCCGCCTCAATGGGCCCGACCATCACAAAGCGGATATTCTCGTTCGACTGCGCGGCGCGTTTTGTTAACGCCTCCATTTCGGCCAGCCCTTTCTCCATCGAGATGCGGCCAACCGTGAGCACAACGAACGCATCTGGCTCAATGCCGAGCGATTTTTTTAGTTCCTGCAATGTATCATTACTAACGTTTTCCGGATCAAAATGATCAGCATTTACACCGTTGCTGGAGCCGCCACCCAGGACGCACCCCTTGCGGGTGAAAAAATCGCCGGCATGGCGGTACTCGGCCATCAAGGAGCGCGATACGAAAAGCACCTCGTGGGCGCAAAATACGGCGATACGATCGAAGGTTAAATACAGCGATCGGGAAAAACCCGAAAAATTCTCATATACCCGGCCTTTGAAAAACACCACGCGTCGAGATTGACGCGTCAACCAGGCCGTTATCGAGCCAAGCAGAATTGCTTTGGGAGTGGCCACGAGAACCATGTCGTAACGAAAGCGTAAAAAATGAAACAGCAGTTGGAGCAGAGCGGCCAAATCTGCTCCTATCCGCGGAGGGCGCACCATTTTGATAGGCACGACCTTCCCAACGTCACGCCGCCGAAGCAGCTCGATTTCATCGGCGGACCCGCCGCATAAAAGCGTGAGCTGAAAGCCTTGCGCCTTCAAATGTTCGAGCTGCCCACGATACAGTACGTTAAATGATATCGCGTCCGTCACCACCAAACAGAGACGCTTCATGATTTTTCGGCCATGTGCGCTTGATTGACAGGAAGTTGCAACGCTTGAACGGTCTGAATTTCACCCAGAACTTTCGCTTTTTCTGCTGCTTCAATGCCCTGCTGATTTCGCCGGCGCCGAATGACGTCCATCTTTCCCAACCAGTTCAGCAACGTCACAGCGCTTGACTTGGCATACAGTGCCATTAGCCCTTTAGTACGCACCCTGTTCGTAAACCGCCCCTTGGCATCTTCACGTATTGAGATACGCCCTACCCGATAGGCAAGCAATAACTTATTGGCGGTGACATTGCCATCCTCCCGATAGTAATAAAGAGGCTCGGGAATGATAGCGATGTTTAAATCATCTTGCGAAAATGAGCGTATCCATAGATTGGTATCCTGCGACTTGGGGAGATCTTCTCGGTATCGGTTTCGCATAAACCACTCTTTACGCCCGAGAATCGATGCATGAACGATACCCGCCTGCCCCGCTAAAAGCGCCTTTTCTGTTATATGGTGGTTTGGAGAAACACAGCGAATACCGACAGGCTCCCCGTCATCGGTCAATGAACATACGCCCGTTCCCACCAGATCAAGCTCAGGGTGTTCCGTTAAACATTCGAGCTGCTTTCGGATACGATCCGTATCCATGAGATCGTCTGCATCCATTCTTGCGACAATATCGTATTTCGCTAGAGAATTGATTTCATTCAGTCTGGTTGCCAGCCTTTTATTTTTTCCGTCCGAGTAGACACGAACGCGCGGATCGTCGATAGAACGAGCGATATCGAGCGACTTATCGGTAGAACCATCGTCGACGAGGATAAGCTCCCACTCCTGGTGAGTCTGTGCAAAGACCGACTTGATGGCATCGAGCAGAAACTGCTCTGAATTGTAAAAAGGAAGCCCTATCGATACTGGAGGCAGCGCTTTATCTACCATGCAAAGATATCCATATTGAAGGAGTAAGGAGAAAGATTGCTAAACGTGGACGTCGTTAGGACGAAGTACATAGCGGTGACGCACAAAAACCCCATTGCCAAAAGAATGCGCGTCGTTGTGGTGCCAAGCTGCTGAAACACCATGGGCCATAAAAGTATCGACATAGAGCTAAAATACAAATGCAGTCGCAGTACTCCCGATGGATTAACGCTCGACAGGGTCGAGGCCAGCGTCGGGACCAGACCAATCAAGTAGATATTGAGCAACCGTGCGTACCATCCGTTAGGATCGGGAACATAGCGCTTAAAGATATAGAGCATGACACCTTGTCCGAACAGGAAAGCCACCGTGACTTCGCCTCCCCCCTCTCCCGCTTCTGCATAGGTAGAAAATCGGTCACTAAGAAGCTCCGATGCCAACCCAACAAATACGCTCAAAAAAGCGACCGCTATCACGGTAGTGAATCCGAGAATGGCCAGCCGCTGCCAGCGCACCTGTGTCGTAGCTAGCCAGTAAAGAGGCAACGCAATCAGAGCGGTTCTATGGAACAGCGCAGCGAATGCCACCAACGCTATGTAGGGCCACAGGCGCCGCTCAAGTAAAAATGGAATAGCAAGAAAACAGATCGCTGCGGCAATACCTTGACGCGCGCCGTTGAAAAAAAAGGTGTAGGTGCCCAAGGTTACGAAAAGGTAGACCCCGGTTTCATAACGCTTCACCAGGCGTGTAATAGTTGTTAGATAACAACTGACAACGATGAGCGCGATCAGGACCAGCAGCATCGAGTAGGACTCGGAGAGCGTTCTGGCAATCCAGGACAGCAGGTAGTAGCCGGTATCCTGTCGCTCAATAACGATATCAAAGCTATCGCTTTCGTAAAAATGACGTATATAAGTACCGGTATCCGTACCGACTCGCCTATTACGCAGCCCCGCGAATAACACCAGTGCGGTGCCGGTAAAAAAAAGGCCCAGCCGACGCACACCGGAGCTTCCTGCGCGCCGCCATACGCAGGTGTTAATAGTGACGAATATCAGTAGCAGCAAATACGCAATCATGCAGCGTTATATACCTGTTCGAGCCGGCGCGCACCCGCCGCGGATGAAAACCCTGCCTGTTCCAGAATCCTGTGGCGTACATGCTTTTCAGGATGGTCCGCGGTCGCCGCGGACAGTATTGTCTGCGCCCAATCGGCATCGCTAGCCTCAAGCTCGACAAAACGCACCATGTCCATGCCCAATTCCACTTCTGGCGAGACAGCATTGGAAACCACTGCTGGCAATCCCGCCGCCTGAGCCTCGACCAATACTACTGGGAAGCCTTCGTGTAGCGATGGCATTAGCATTACGTCTGCAGCCGCCATCAATTCGGGGATATCGGTTCGCAAACCGAGCACTTGTACGTGGCTTTCAAGACGATGTTCAAGGATCAGGTCCCGAATACGGTCCTGTTCAGGTCCAGTGCCAACCAGGAGCAACTGAAAATCCACTCCTTTTTGCCTTAGTGCCTTCGCAATGAGAATCGAACGCTCATGATTTTTAACGGGCATGAAGCGTCCCACCTGCACGATCACTATCTCCCCGCTATTAATTTTGAGCTCGTTGCGCACCGCTATACCGGATGCCTGTGAAAACCGCTCGATATCGACGGCATTCGGGATAACCACCACGTCCTTTCTACCGGGAAACAAATAATTCGAGGCCGCCCTGCCACAGGAGACGAAACGTGTGGCCGACATGACAATGAGGCGTCTGGCTACACGCTGATAAAGCCGGCCAGCCCGGCTTGCGCTATTGGCATCTTGCGTATTGTGAGAGTGTGCGACCCGGCAAGGTACACCGGCCATACGAGCAGCCATCAAGTGCAGGCCACTGCTGAAAAGCGTATGTGAATGGACCGTCTTCCAGACACCGCTGCATAGCAAACGATAGAGTTTCCAAAAGCGGGAGACTGGGTTAGTCGCGTTGATTCGATGAATACGTCCGCCCAGCTCTTCTATTTCGTCATCGTAATCGCAGCGCTCATCGGTGAAGTAGACGAAATCGAACTGAAACCGGCTGCGGTCGATTTCACGGTACAGGTTCATCACCATGGTTTCTGCCCCCGCACGGTCCATGCGGCCGACGACATGCAGTACACGTGCTAACGCCATCACGATTTTCCCTGAGCCAAATGAGCGGTTCCCTGAGCGTTCGGGCGCTGGACAGCTCCCTGTTTTGCGTCGGCCTCATACATGTTTAAAATTTTATCCACGAGAACCAAACGGTAAGCCAATGTTTGTGGCGATAGCCTATAAGGTCGCTTGGCCTTGAGATAAGCTTTGAGGCTTCGCGGCAAGTGTCTGGAGACCCAGCTACGCCCCGTTCGCAACAATTTAGCTGATCGTGTGGGGGTCTGTTGATCGTTCTCTTCGGAGGGTGCGGATGCCATATCCAGCACCGGGGTGGGAAAGCGCTGACTCTGGCGAAGCGTCGTCAGGTAGTCATTCATGAATCGACGTCCGGTTGTGTTTTGAAAAAACGAAACCGGAGACGCTAGAGACCCCTCGGCATGCGACGGCACGCCGCTATGATCGTGCTTTCTCCACAGCGTTCTAATGTGTTTTTTATCCCCCTTGGCATGGTCGGGAAGCGCAACGTACGCCTTGAACAACGACCAGCTCATCATGGGAGAGTAATTTTCAACATGGCCACTCACTAGATCGGTGAATGCCGAAACCACCATGGGGATGCGATAGCTGGCATACAGGCGATCCCGCCATTGAACCAGCGTTTCTCCGGGTAACAACGCGACATCAAGTGACGCTGAGCGTTGGTCGAAGAGCGCTGAAAAATGCCGTGTGTTCGCATAATCCTCGAACGTGGCAAACCCCAGTTGCTGCCTTGCAGAAAGCTGATCGGCATAGATGGCGGTCGGAAAAGGAATGTCTCCCCGTAGCGCACAACGAAAACCCGAGCGATAAAACTCATCCCACATGGAGAAGCCATCGGTATAGGCATTAAAGTGATCAATCCTGCCTTCCGAGGCTTCTACAAATCTGTCCAGCACATCGTCGTAGTCACCGCCTTGCGTAGGCAGAAACCGATCCAAAAGCGGTTTTCTGTAGGTATCGGCAATACGCTGCGCTGCGCGTTTGTCATCGAAAACCGTGTCTCGCTGTTCGATGCCCCAGTTAACCAGCTCGACGTTGGAAGCCACGCCGGCCTCTCGTGAAAGCGCCAGTAGCAGCCGGCTATCCAAACCGCCGGACAAAGGCAACAACACCTCACCAGCTTCATGGGAGCCCACGATCTTTTTGATCGTATCGATCACCTGGGATTCGAACTGGTCCAGGTAGTTTTGAGACGACTCTTTACCCGATTGTGGCAACGCAATGCCCGGTTTTGGACGACCGTCGATCTGCCATTGACTCACATCCAGAACATACTCAAGACCAGGTTTCACCTGTACGATTTTTTCATCCCAGGCCGCGAAGGGGCCTTGGCAACCGGAGGAAAGAAACCAGCCGGTGGCCGCTTGATTGGGAGCGAATGCGCCCTTGAACCGAACGATCGCTCGCTGCGAAGTGGAGACGACGAGCATTTCGTCATCCATGTAGTACCAAAGCGTGCGAGAGCCGAACTGATCAGTAAAAAAAGATACTTCCTGAGTATTCGCCTGAATAACCGCGTAAGAACCGTCTGCCTGCACGCTGTGACGCTCCATTGACGCTTCTTCATCCTCATCAGAGGCTACCCACCCAATGGTCAGTTGCCCGGCAGCTTGATCGGATACGCTATCGCTATTTTGAATGGCGTAATAGCCGCCCGAGCTACCCGGCCACTCGGCGACGATGTGGTTACAGCGTCCCTGAAGCGAATGGGGCGTCAACATCTCACAGATGCTCTCGAGTCGAGAAAGCGCGCTCCCCGATGCAGTTGGGTCTCGAAATTTTATAAATACGTACTGAGCCATAAAGCAGTGATATCCCGTTCGGTGACTAGGCAGACGACGTGGCATTGCGGCGATAAGATGAAAGCCTGGACAACGCCGCACGAAGGGAGCGAATAGAGCTATAGGCGAAAGGCTTAGGCAGTCGAAGGGCGGCCAACAGCACTTTAACCCTGGGCGCAGGTGATGCGCTTTGTCGCGCTTTTCGAGTGCTGGCAAGGTGATTGCGCGCGGCTAGCAAGGCCTCTTTCAGAAAGTCATGTTGAATCGTCATCACCACAAACCAGATGCCACGGTAAATTTTAGTCGCCAGTAGTTGCCGAACGCCCACCGAGGCAGAGTGGCGCTCAACGATGTCGAGAATTAGCCGGTGTGCCGAGAAGATGTGCAAAAGCTTGCGATCCCCGGCGGCGGTGATCGAACCCGAGCGCTGCCGGTACTGATAAAAGCGATTGGGAATGCGTTCGATTTTTCGGGTCAAGAATCCCAGTTCCCAATGAAACGGCCAATCCTCGTAGTAATGCCCTACCGGGAACCGTAACCGTGGATCATCCAGAAGCTCAGCTCGAATGAACTTCAGCCAAGCAAAATGCGGAAGTTTGAAGTATTCGACCTCGGTAAGCGAGCGTGCTTGATGCATATCGATACGCCCGTCGCTCCCCGGCAGCGGTTCGCCGTCATGGAAAACAGCAAAATCGAACATCACCACATCAGCCTCAGTTTCGATCGCTCGAGCAAGGCATGTCTCGACCAGTTCCGGTGCGATCGCATCATCCGAATCCACGAACAGCACAAACTCACCCTGGGCGGCTTCGATACCGGTATTTCGTGCCGCCGACAACCCCGAATTCGTGTCGTGTTGAATCACGCGTACGCGGTCGTCTTCAAGGTGGGCATCGAGCTTGGCCAGCGATCCATCGGTCGAGCAGTCCTCTACCACGATGATTTCAAGGCGGCCGTAGGTTTGGCGACGAACCGAATCCAGGCATTCGTAGAGATAAAACTCAACGTTGAAAACGGGAACAATAATGGATACCAGTGGAGAGGTGTCAGAAATCATGAATCAGCAACCGCCATACGGAGATCGTTATAATGTGCGGGTTCTATCACTGGGTGTGCAGGCTCGCGACGCGGGATGGCGAGAACGTCTTGAACGATCCCGTCGATATTGGAAAGCTCGCCAAGCTCTAAAAAGCGTACTTGAGGAACATCACGCAACCAGTCTGTCCAGGTTTGACGAATCTTATGGTTGGAGTTGGGTAAAACCAGGCACGGAGTTCCCGCCAGTGCGGCCAGGATCATGCCATGAAGGCGGTCGGTTACCACAAGCTGCGCACTTTGAAACTGACTGAGTTTTCCCTGCAGTAATTCGGCACAGCGTTCTGAAGAAAGGCACGAGCCACCTGCATGGGTATCGGTTACCTCGGTCACCAGTCCTGCATCGGTGAGAGCTTTCAAAAGCGTTTGATGCTGATGATCGCTTAACGAACGCTCACGATCGTCTCGCAAACAAAGCAGCGCTCCACGTGGCTCGACACTATTATTGACCCCGAAATCGACGGCCGTCGCGCTGAGAACGATATCGGGAACAAAACGCACTGCCGGCTTTTTATGGTCGGCAAACAGCTTTTTGAGTTTTTCAAAGCTCACGGCTTCGCGCGCGTGTAGATAAAGGTTTTGATGCCTCGAATATACCCGCACAATTCTGTCGACCGCACGCTGAGACTGCTCGGAGTCATCCCAATCAAGCGTCTGGGGGAAACACACCACCCGATTGCGTGGAAAGGAACGAATGACCAGCTGTCGCAACGCTTCGATATCAGGATACAAAGACCCCATGTTGCCGCCACCGATGATCGTGACGACGTCTTCCTTGACCGCTTTTTTGCGTATCGAGCGAATCACTGCCCGTGTATCGCTAATGGGCACCGATACGAGTTGATGGTTGGGCAGGTGCCGCGAAAGATAGTTTTGTTGCGCAGCCGTGATCGCAAGATCGCCTATGTTTCCATAGTCCGCTGCCAAAAAGACGAAGCAGCGTGGCGCGTCGGGAAGCTGCATGCGTCGTGCAGACAGCACGCCTTGCAATTTTTGCTTGATCGATAAGGGTATTTTACTTTTAAGTGATGTAAGCATCGTTGCCTCTCCGTTTTATTGCCGCTGCCTTTCTCAAAACGAGTAAGAGAAGCACCAGGTATCCTGCTACATTAACGAGCGCAAAAACCGCTACTGCGACGATGTCGTTCCCGAGATTGGCGCCAATGAAAAGCGACAGTACCCGAGCAGCAGTAATAGCGACTTCATAAATGAGAAGTGTTCCCTGCATGCGCAATACCGGCATTGAAGAGACCGCGGGTCGGGTCGCTAAAACGCTAGCCATCCATAAGGCAACCCAACGCGAGTATTCACCAGCACGCAGCCATTCATCGCCAAAGAACCAGGGAAGCAAGATGTCCCCCCATAAAGCGATGACACCAAAGGGAACAATCCCGATGCACGCCATCCCAAGCGTGGCACGCTGTATCAACGGCAACGCGTTCGCGGGATTTCGACGAACGGCTTCTGTGACGCGGGGGAAAAAAACCTCCAGCACGGATTGCCCAAGCAGCATGATCGGCGCGCCGAGAACCAATGTGGTGATGGAGTATTGCCCGGCAATGGAAGCGCTGAACAAGGAAGTCAGGACGAGCACCGGAAGTCCGAGAGACGCTGCATTAATCATGCTTTGCGGCATGCGATAGAGCACAAAATCACGCTGTTCGATCGCGGCCTTGCGAATACCTGCACGTCCGAACCAGCGGCGCACCTCGAAAGCGCCTTTTTTGGGGACGCGGGAAAGCAACATGGTGAAGTTAAGCGCCTTGCCCCCTATCATGATAATAATCAGCAGCAAGCCGTAAGGGGCTAAAAGACCACCGGCCAATTTCCCCAGATTCATTAAAAACGTACTGGCTACGTAGGAGCGCGCCTTTTGCTTGAAAAGCCCCTCTCGAATAGCGGACTGGTTTGCCACTGACAATAGTGCACTTAACAGTAAAGCCACGGGTATCAGATACAACAAGTACGGTGCTGCTTCCAGCCCCAACGAGTGGGCAATCGGTGCGCGAAAAAGCAAAACGATCACAAGCGCGACCGGTGCCATGATAGAAGCACAAATGAGTGACAGCCGAGCGACCGCCGTAGCCCCCTCCTCGGTTTGCGGCATCACGATCGCATTGGCATAGCCAAGTGTGGCAATGGGTGAAATGATATTGATCACTGCCGTGAATGCGGCGAGCGCACCGAACGCCTCGGGGCCGTAAAGCCGAGTAAGAAACGGCATAAAAGCAAGCGAAATGGCCTGAGCCGCTGCTATGCCCGTTGCCACGGCAACAACGTTGCGCACGAAACTACTTTTGCTGAATTTACTCGCGCGTACGCGCAGCTTGCCCAGAGCTAGACTATTCATCAATTAATAGCGCCATACCGTCGATAATACTCATAAAACTTCCACACCCGGTTGATGGGAGAGCGACCTACTATCTCGTAGCCTTGTTCAACATCTTGAAAAAACACATCCCTGATAGGCCACTGCGCAAAAATCACCAAGATGTAATCCCGCGTCTCCAACCGTACCCTGCTCGTGGCTACGCTTTCCCACTGCGGGCCCACCAAAGGGCCGCAGTATTCGTTATAGCTCCCAGGGCGCTAACCAGGCGCATTATTGATGCTCGAGCGGCCTGACTTGAGCTTTCAAACCAGCCAGGCCGTTCGAGCGAGGGTTTACTCGTTGACTGATTTATAGCTGTACTGGTAGTAGCCATAGCCGTAACTGTTGGCCGCCTTTTTCTCCATGGCATTCAAAATGGCACCTTTCACCACCACGCCTGCCGCTTCCAGTCGGCGAGCTGCGTGCTGTAGCTCTTTCAACGTATTGATTTCAAAACGTGCCAATAACAAGGTCGTACCACAATGACTACCCACCACGGCGGGGTCGGTCACTGCCAGTACTGGCGGAGTATCCACGATCACCAGATCAAACTGCCGCTCGGCTTCACTAAGTAGCTGAGCGAAATGCTGGCTCATCAATAGCTCGGAGGGATTAGGCGGCGCGATGCCTCGAGACATATAGCTCAGCCCCTCTACCTGGCTTGCGCGCACCTGTGTTTGCCAGCCACTGCGACCAGAAAGTACGTCAGAAAGGCCTTCGGCGCTTTGCCCACCAAATGCATGATGAATGTGGCCCTTGCGCATGTCCGCATCAATTACGAGGACCTTTTGCCCTGCCTGAGCGCACACGGCGGCCAGGTTCACCGCTATAAAACTCTTACCGATACCGGGGCTCGAACCGGTGATCATCAAACATGAATTTTTGGCTTCCATCATCGCGAAATGCAGGCTAGTACGAAGACCGCGCAGCGCCTCTATGGAAAGATCGGTAGGGTCGTGCTTGGCCAAAATGCCGCTGATGACCTGATGGCTTCGTTTATCTTTTTTACCTTTTACTTTACGTACCAGTTTCTGCTGCGCTTCCGATAGCGGGATCGTTGCATATACCGGCAATCCGCTTTGCTCGATCTGTTCGGCGGATTCTATTCCCCGGCGAAGGAGTCCCAGCGCCAGCACTCCTCCAACGGCCAACATTCCCCCAAGCAGTGTCGCGACCATTACGATGAGCGATTTTCTCGGCGCAATAGGGCCACCGCCTACGAGGGCGTCATCGATGATACGCACGTTGCCCACGGTGCCGGCGCGGGTCATCTGTAGTTCCTGGGTTTTGTTCAACACGTTAACGTAAATGGCTTGCGTCACTTCCACTTCGCGCGTTAGACGAACGATCTCCTGCTGGGTTTCAGGAAGCTGGCTGACCTGCTCGTCCAACTGATCCAAATCGTTTTGTAGGCGTCGCTTTTGGCGCAAAAGCGCTTGGTAACTCGGGTGGTTTGGAGTGAAGCGCTGAGACAGCTCCGCCTCCTGAAGTTCCAGTTCGTTGAGGTTTTGCTCCAACGCGATGTAACGGTTGATTGCTGCCTGAGACTCGCTGTTAAGATCCACGCTTTCGGCGTTGACCCGGTATTCGTTGAGACGGTTTTCAGCGGAGTTGAGCTGCTCGCGCAGTTCCGGCGACTGCTCTTCCAAAAACGCCAGGCGCTGTTCGGCCTCAGCGGATTGCCGCTCGACGTTTTGGGTCAAAAACGTTTCTATAACTGCATTAAGAGAGCGGCGAATAGCCTGCCTATTTTCACCCTTCAAAGTGAGTTTGAAGATGCCGGTACTGCCGCCACGTCCACCACCACCCTGCTCGCTTACGCTCAGATTACCTCTCAAGTGGTTAATAGCATTGGAGCGAACCGCTTTGGTCAAGATGAATTCAGCGCCCGGAGTAGCAGAGAGCTCTACCACGCTCACCTGTACGGCGCCCTCAAGGAAGCTGCTAAATTCGCCTACCTGGCCATTACCCAAACGCTCGCCGTTTAACCATAGCGAGTACTCGCTGGCAGACTCGTTTTCTACTTTCAGGGTGAAGGGCATACCACGGTAGGCATCGTCCACTTCGAGTCGGCCGACATCGATACTCTCGTTACCCCATACACTTGCGTGGCCCTGCATGAAGTCAGGCCGATTGATACCGCGGCGCTGAATGAAGCCGCCAATAAGGGGGAGCGTATTAGGTGTTACTACGGTATCGAGCGAGATGCGATCGACCACTTGGCCTAGCACCATGCGCGACTGCAAAATCTGCACTTCGGCAGACGTCGAGGACTCACTCTCCGGCCCCAGCATGTCGCCCAACCCCTCCAGCGGGTTGATCGACGATCGCTTTTCGACTTGTACCAGCGCATCCCCTTGGTAAACAGGCGTTGCGCTCAAGGCCACGAGAACGCCAATAGCGGCGAATATCCCGGTGATTCCCACAATCCACCACTTTTTGTCCAGCAGCAGACCGAATAGGCGGCCTAAATCGATTTCATCACTATCGTTTCCAACAGGGCGCTGGGCCGTCACATCACTCATGCTTTGGCTACATCCATTTTGGCTATTCAGGGGCGACGTTACGCCAGCTTCGAGACCCAGGCTTGTACGGCCTGATCCATTAGCTGATGAACGTGCTGAAATATTTCCGCACTTTTTCGATACGGGTCAGGGATATCCTTGCCCCGACCATTTTCAAGCCACTGTCCTAGCCGCATCGTTTTGCCAAGCGCGGCTGAAGAAAGCTCTGCGACAGCCAGACGCTGCTGGTCGCTCATGACTAGTATCAGATCGGCGCGATCGAGCATCTCTCGGGTAAGCTGGCGAGCCTGATGGTCACCCATCTCGAGCCCGTCCTTCTCAGCCAAGGCACGAGCATTGGCATCGATTTGGCTACCTACCAGCGCGCCCAACCCGGCAGACGAAAACTGCCTGCCCGGCAGGCGCTTTCGAAGCATGGCCTCCGCCACGGGGCTACGGCATACGTTGCCCACACATACCACTAAAATATGCTGAAACATGGCGGTGACTATCCTGCTTCGAATCGTTATGGCGACGTTATATCAGAGTTTTATTGCAGATCACGTGAGTCGGAAATACTGCCTGCGGCATAGCCTGGCAAGCGAACGGACGGCAGGAGTTGACTGATCACACGGTTCCAGCGGGCAATTGGTGCGGTGGTCACGTACACCACGTCATTTGGCTGCATCGCAAACCGGCTTCCCAGTACGAAGGCAGCGGCATTGCTTATATCCAACTGATAAACGGTCGCCAAGCGGTCGCTGCCCAGTTCATTACCGCGAATGACAAAGATGCCCGAAGGTTCGGCGGTGACTTCATTGACGCCGCCCGCTTGCGCTAGCACATCAGAAAGCGATAAACGCTCGTTACCCAAGCGAACATTGCCAGGCGAATTCACCTGCCCCATGACGGAAACCACTTGGCTCTCAGCGCTGGGTATGTGCAGTACATCGCCATCTCGCAGCAATCGGTTTTGGGTTTGATCACCTTCACGCAACAGGCTGAAAAGAGAAAGGCGCTGCTCCACGCCGTTTCGAGTCAGATATACCTCGTGCCAATTGGCGTCTTCGGTAGCGCCCCCTGTCTGGCTCACGGCATCGATCACAGTGAGCGGCACGGTCGTGACGGGCACGCTACCCGGACTTGCAACGGCACCGCTTACCTGAACCTTCTGCGAGCGAAAAGCGGCGACGCTGACGTCCACTTGAGGCGTTTGAATAACGCCACTCAGGCGCTGAGTCAGCAGTTCGCGTACCTCTTCCAGGGTCAATCCGGCGACCTGAACACGACCGGCAAAGGGGTAAAAAATAGTGCCGTCGCTGCGCACTCGATTACCGCCCTCTTCCGCCCCGCGTTCGCTGCCGGCGGGAATGGTCAATTCAGGATGATCGTATACGACGATACTCAGCACATCGCCGGCACCGATACGGTACTCCCATTCATCGATTGCCTGGCGAAGCTCGCTTGGCATGGGCGTGGCGCGATTGCCTGCGTGCGGCATGGTCGCTAAAAGCCCCGGCGTAATAGGCTGAACATCGATCAAGTTATCGATGGGCGCGGCTTGTGTATTGGCATCAAGGTGCCCCCCCGGCGCCAGCGCACACCCGGATAGCGTCAGCACACCGGCAAGAGCGCTCAGGTAAGCTGCAGCAAGAGATAGCCGCCGCAGTGGGCGGGAGACGAGATATGGCTGAAACATCCGTTTTACTCGATGTAAAAAAATCCACCTGCACGGCTGGCGCCAGCAGATACCTTGAATACTTTGAAATACGCGGTTAAATGAGCGGCAATGCTACCTAAATATGTTGTGCTAAACCAGCCGCTATATCTCTAAAACGCGCCACCACCTGGTGCATCACTCCAGCGGGACTAGCCTGCACAATCTGACCACTACCAATAACGCATTACGAATGAAAAACGTTTAGTGGGAATCTTCCAGTCTGTACAGAAACGACTCAAAAACCGCCTTGAACCGCACTCTTCCTTCTTGTCAGCCATAACATACTGTTTTCTCACTCCAGGCAAGGCTCAACTACAGCTATGGTAGCTATGGTTAATAACACTCTTTTATTACATATTCACTTAACGCTTATAACTTTTTTTAAGCAAAGAAAGCTTATAGAAGAATTCAGCTTTTTTTAAAGTTCAACACATTTTTCTAATTAAATACTGAGCTTCATTTTCTTAAACGAATGAATCATTATTTAGACTTACCAATAAAAGACTTGAATGTTAGCCTGGATCTATTCTCCAGGATATTTACGGGTTACCATTCAATCCAAATCGGTGGCCGCCGCTTCTCATGACTGGATCAGGCTTCCGATACTCGCATGAGCAACACAATACCTGCATGCTTTATAAGCCAAAATGGCGGCTACTCACTTTATCTGGAGATAGAGCAATGTTAAAAAAAGCATTGATTTTATTGGTCGCAGGAGGCGTGCTCGTCGCTTCGCTAGCCTCGGCGCAAACAACGCCTGATAGCGCAACATCGATCGAAAGCGGTGTCGAGCCTGGCGGCTCTGCCCCAGCTAGCAACGCCTCAAGCTCTAGCGCTGCCGGCCAGAGCACAACCACCACGTCGGCTAGCGCAGGCGTTACGGCAGGAGGCGCCGCACCGGGCGGTTTGTCTGGCGCGTTGAACACCAGTGCGACCACCTTGACCACCAGCACGCCCTCCCAGGTGGCAGCCGGTATCGCCGCAGAGTCATCCGGCGCCAGCGGTACGAGTGGCACCAGCGGTACAACGGGTACGACCGGAACGCGCTGAGGCTACGCTTGAAATACATAAAATCGCGCCGGGCTAATCGCGACATCGAGATGTGCAAGAGCCGCTTTTTAGCGGCTTTTATGCGTCCTGCTTCCCCGTTTTTCACTCGTGTTTTCAATGGCGAAAGAAAAAGCCGTATGCAAGCGCTCAAGACGGTGACGGGCGCCATCAGTTTAGTAGCGATAGCAGGCTGTAGTGTGCTCGAAAGTTCTCCTATAGGCCAAGCCATCGTGGCACTGGATCCGAGCAAGGGCCGGGCAACGGCTTCTCAGGCAGACAGGATACCGTATGCCTCTTTAGCGTTCGATGGCTCTACCCAGCGCGGCCTGCTGGTATTGGGCGCTCAAACCGGTACGCAAACGCACTGGCCCTACCAACGTGGCTTTTTAAGCCTGGAAAGTGGTGGTTTACATGCAGTGTCCACTCCAGAGGGAGACTTGTTGACCACGCGCTATTATCTTGACCGCTCGGCCACTGCTGATTCTCTTGCCGCGGCCGGCGAACTGCCCTGGCAGCGTTCGCAACCCCGCTTCTGGATAGAACGCCACTGGGTCGATACCGATGGGCTCAGCCATGCTCATCGCGCTGAGGGGCATATGACGTGCAAAGCACCTCGAGCACGTGCGCTATTGTTGACCGAGCTGCTGCTTCAGCCCTGCGACGTCACGTATACCTGGGATAACGGCCGAACGACCAGGGCTCAGTGGTGGAAAGACCCCGCGACACAAAGGCTGTGGGAAGTGGATGAATTAGCCTGGCCCGGTGGCCCTGACATCAAATGGCAAGTGGCTCGCCCCTGGTGGGATAGCTAATTCGCCACTACGGCGCTGATAGTCATCGCCCCGTCCAACTGCCCGTGCTGCTTTAAGCGAGAACCATGAGAACCACGATTGATCGCGCCACTACTCGAGCGCACTTTTTTTACGCTAAACGTCTGGTGATCAAGGCGCTGCTGGCGGGCGCTCTTGTGTCAGGCATGACGCAAGCGAGCCACGCCACCGAACCGAGCGAGCGCACGTTGGCCGATGCTTGGCTGGAAACACTCTCTCAACAGGCGACGCCCATCAGTTGGAGCCATGCCTATGCTCTCCTGCTCCCCGACCAGCAGCGCCAACCACAACAGCGGCGCTACTTGACCGAAGAGCTGGGCACGTTAGTAATAAGTGCCCAAGTGACAGGTAATACGATTTACGCTCAGGCGCTTTTGAAGTGGCAGGAAGCACTACGCAGTTTGGAAAATGAGGCGGTGCGAAGCCCTCAGCGGCTGGACTTACTGGCATTGGGCACTCATCTGCGCGAGGCGCCGCTGCTGGAAAACGTGGCCTATTGGGGCGTCTGCGATATTCCTGATTGGGTCGAGGTCTGGGGTCTACAAGGGGTTAATCGAACCGCTTGGCGACCCAACATGACGATCGACGATATTAAAAAAGCGCTGCCAGAACACGCGTTCAAGAACGTTGACCATGCGTATCTGATAACGCCCCAAGGCAATGTATTACGACGAGGCATTGCGGCCTGGAACCACGAGGCAACACCTCTTGCCCCCGGCAGCCGCTTGCTCATCGAGCTGCCTAATCGGCAAGGGCTGATGGGTGCGTTTGCCTTTCCCGGCACGACGGAAGAACCGGATATCATCAATCAGCGGCTGCCAGGCGTGTTGGCCGCTCAACTCCCTGGCGATCAATGTACTCAATGGCACGCTCCCTAGTTCACTTTTTGGCTCCCTCTTTCTTTCGCGGTTACTTACCTGCGCCAAAACCACCTGTATTGGCGCGCATCACGCTGGTCGCTTTCTTTTTGCCCAACGTGGCCGCCGCCGATGGCCTGGCCGGGCAGCTGGGCCATGGTCAAAGCGATTTCGGCGGTGTGGGCATTATGCAAACGCCCACCGCGCGCATGAACCCGCTAGGTGAAATGTCGGTGAGCGCTAGCCGCACCGAACCCTATCGACGCTATAACGTGTTTGTCCAACCCACCCGCTGGTTCGAAGGCGGTTTTCGCTACGTCTCCGTTGAGAACCGGCCAGGCCCGCTGTATGACCGCAACCTGGATAAGGGTTTCGATGCCAAACTGAGACTATTGGAAGAAACCCGCTACTGGCCACAGCTGGCCGTGGGCGCACGCGATATAGGCGGTACCACGCTGTTTGGCGCCGAATATGTGGCCGCCAGTAAACGCTGGGGTAATTTCGATTTCACCGCAGGACTGGGCTGGGGCTACCTGGGGGCCGCAAGCGATATCGACTCTCCCTTTGGCTGGCTGGCGGATCGCTTCGATAATCGTTCGGCCAACAGCGGCTCAGGCGGCGGCGAGCTCAATTTCGGCCAGTACTTTGCGGGGCCCGCGGCGGTTTTCGGCGGTGTAGAGTACCAGACACCCTGGGATCCCTTGATCCTGCAGCTCGAGTACGAAGGCAACGATTACTCCAATGAACCTCAGGACAATGATCAGGTTCAGGATAGCCGCTTCAACGTGGGGGCGCGCTTGGCCATTAGCGACAATGTGGAGCTACATACCGGGTGGCAGCGCGGCAATACGGCCATGGCGGGCATCACTTTCAACCTCGACCTCAACGGGCTTGACCAGTTAAAAAACGACCCACCTCCACAGCCGCTGGACGCCGCGCCGCAGGCAAGCTGGGCCGCGGCCAGCCAACGACTAAACGAAAATGCCGGCATGCAGGTGGAGCGCATCTCCCGCCAGGGCGATAGCCTAACCGTTACCGCCAGGCCCGGGCGCTTTCGCTCTCTGGCCCAAAGCGAGGGCCGCGCGAACCGCATCCTGAACGCCCAGGCCGATGACGAGATCGAAACGTTCCGCTTTGACTGGGAGGAGCGAGGCTTGCCGCTGCGCGAAAGCGTTCATGACCGTGAGCAGTTCGTACAGGCAACAACCTCGGCCGATCATGAGTACGCCTATCGATACGGCATTTATACCCATGCCAGATTAGAAAATAGTGCCGGCGAGACGCTGCATCAAGCGCCGGCTCAGCGCTTCAACTGGCAGTTGGGACCCCGGCTCGATCAAAACTTCGGCGGCCCGGATGGCTACCTTTACCGTCTAAAAGCCCAGCTCAGCGCCGAGTATCAAACCGACCCCAACGGCTGGTTCTCCGGCAGCATGGCCTGGACAGTGGCGGATAACCTGGGCAACTACGAATATATTGCCAACTCTCGGCTCCCCAGGGTGCGTACATTTGTAGGGGATTACCTGTCGGAGTCGCCCTTCGGTATCGAGAACCTGCAGTACACGCGCACGGCCAAGGTGAGCGATAACGTATACGCCATGGGCTATGGGGGGATACTGGAAATGATGTACGCCGGCGTCGGTGCCGAGTGGCTGTACCGCGAGTTCGACGCCCCCTGGGCGCTCGGCGCGGACATCAACTGGGTGCGCCAACGCGACTTCGACCAGCGATTCGACCTACGTGATTACAGCGTTTGGACAGGCCACATCAACGCCTATGTGGAAACCGGCGTGGAAGACGTGCTGGCCAAACTGAGCGTGGGTCGTTACCTGGCCGGTGACATTGGCGCCACGCTGGATCTTTCCCGCGAGTTCGACTCCGGCGTTCGCCTGGGCGCCTTTGGCACCCTGACCGATGCCGGCGATGATTTTGGCGAGGGCAGCTTCGACAAGGGCCTCTATCTCACCATTCCGCTGGATGCGTTTTTTACCTTCTCTAGCCGCAATAGCACGACGCTTAGGTGGCAGCCGCTCACCCGCGACGGCGGCGCACGTTTGAGCCGCCGGTACGACCTTTACACCATCACCCAGGAGCGCGACTTGGATCGCTATTGGCAGCAATACGACACCCTGTGGCAGTAACCTTTCGATCAGACAATATGGTGATCGATACGTGATGCTCGTTGCACAGCGCCGACAAGATTAGTCGTTGCTTAAAGCGGAAATGAACGCACTAAAAAGGGGGCCATTAGGCCCCCTTGCTTATTCACTAAACACGTCTCAAGGAATGAGACGCTCAGCCCGCAGGCGAGTGAACAGATCGAAAAACGCGGCGCGGGTTTCGCGGAAGTGGTCGAAGCCGAAATCGCGCATCTTGGTCACGTCGTTGACGCACTCCTGCTCGCGGCCAAGGTCGGCATCGGAGTGCCACCAGGAAGCCAGCTTGGCGACATCCGGCTCGGCCAGATCGTGCTTCTCGGCGATCTGCTGCCAGACACCGGCGCTATCCTTCATCTGCTCTTCCAGCGGCTGCGGCGTGGCGGGGCATTCGGCGACCTCCAGCTCGAAGAACTCGCCGATTTCCTGCCACATCCGGCGCCAGCGGAAGATATCGCCGTTGACGGTGTTGAACGCCTCGTTGTGCGCGCCCGGCGTCGTGGCCGCCCACTCCATCTGGCGCGCCAGTACCAGCGAGTCGGTCAAATCGGTCAGCGCGTTCCACTGGGTTTGCGAACCCGGGAAGGTGAACGGCTGGCCGGTTTCCTTGCAGATTGAGGCGTAAACGGCCAGCGTCGTGCCCATGTTCATGGCATTACCCACCGCATAGCCGATCACCGTGTGCGGGCGGTGCACGTTCCAGCTAAATCCGTCGCGCTCGGCGGCGGCGAACATCGTATCTTCCAAGGCATAGTAGAAGTTGTCACCAGGCACGCGCGGTGCGGACTCGCGAAACGGCGTCTCCACCTTACCGCTGCCATAGCTCTCGAAAGAGCCCAGGTACTGCTTGGTGCCGGTAACCAGCGAGACGTGCTGGATCTTTCTGTCCTGCAAGGCGTCGAGCAGGTTCTGCATCATGGCGCCGTTAGCCTTGACGTTCTCCTTTTCGCTGTCCCACTTGATCCAGGTGCAGTAGAACACGTGGGTGATGGGCAGGTCGGCCAGCGCCTTGTCAGTCGCCTCGCGGTCGAGCAGATCGGCGGTGACGGGAATGACACCGCTTTGCTCGGTCGCACGACGCGACAGCCCGTAAACGGTCCAGCCGCTGGCGTTGAGATAGCTTGCCAGATTGCCGCCGGTGATGCCGGTGGCGCCTACTACGAGCGCATTACCTTTACGCATGATGCCTCCTTCGATGAACGTGTACTGCCCGCTTTTCTCGAGGCCTTGTGACCTTTTCACGGCGAGCGATGACATTCATTCTGGTAAGAGACGTTAATTGCTACAATTGGAAAAATCGCAAATATTTATTGCATCAGGTGCAACCCGATGGATCTCAACGCTCTACGCGTGTTCGAACGCGTTGCCGCCACCGGCAGCTTCACGGCGACCGCCCACCACTTTCACCGCGCGGTATCGTCCATCTCACGTCAAATTACGGCGCTGGAAGAGTCGCTTGGCCAGCAGCTTCTTTACCGCCACACTCGGGCGGTAACCCTGACCGAAGCCGGTGAGCGTTATTACCGCGATATCCGCGAAATCCTTGGTCAGCTCGACTTGGCAACGGAGGCGCTGCAGGCGCCGGGCAGCGAGCCTTCCGGGCTTTTGCGCATCAATGCGCCGGTCGCCTTCGGCCAGCGCCAGATCGTGCCGATCCTACACCGTTTTCAGCGCCGCTACCCCGCCATCAAGGCACAGCTGATGCTGACCGATCAGCTGACCGACCCGGTCAAGGAGAGTATCGACATTACCTTTCGGGTCGGCGAGCTTTCGGACACCACGCTGGTGGCAAGGCGCTTGGCGCCCATGAACTACGTGGTGGCCGCCGCCCCTGCCTACCTTGAACGCCACGGCGCGCCGCAGACGCCCGAAGCGCTTTGCCAGCACGACTGCCTGCTCTACCAGGGTGAAATGGGGCGCCAGCGCTGGTACTTCGAGCAACCGGAGGCCAGCAGCCCTCTAATCTGCAAGGTCGAAGGCTCGCTTTACAGCAATAGCGCCGAGAGCCTGCTGCAAGCGGCGCTGATGGGCCAGGGGCTGGTGATGTTCCCCACCTGGCTGATCGCCGACGAGCTCGCCCGTCGAGCGCTGATTCCCGTGCTGCAAGCGTGGCGTGGCGAAGTGGCCCCTACCCGGCGCGACATCCACGTCCTGTACGGCCAGCGACGCCTGACCGCGCCCAAGGTTAGCGCCTTTCTGGAGCACCTGTTCGAAGAGCTGGGCGACGTACCGCCCTGGGATCGCTGGCAGGAGCGCATAGCTGACGAAACACCGCCATACGATCAACGATAAAGACGCCACCATAAAAAAAGAGAGGCTGGCGCCTCTCTTTAACGTTTCGCTTCGCTCACAGCATCCGAGGCAGCCAGGTGGCCAGGCTCGGAAAGATGACCAGCAGCGCCACCAGTAGCATCGAGCAGAGGATATAGGGGATGGCGGCGGAGTAGATTTCTCGCATGGTGGTACCCGGCGGTGCCACGCCCTTCATGACGAAGAGCAAAAGCCCCAGCGGCGGCGTGGAGAAGCTGATCTCCAGCGCCAACAGCACGACCACGCCGAACCAGATCAAATCGAACCCAAGCGCCTGGGCCAGCGGGAAGAAGATCGGCACGGTCAGCATCATGATCGAGATCTGCTCCATGAAGGTGCCCAGCACCAAGAGCACGGCGAACATCGCCATCAGCATCAGGATGGGCGATAGATCGAAGCTGGTGGCCCACTGAATGAGCCCGCCGGAGGCGCCGGAGAAGCCGAGCAGTTGGCTAAAGGTCGCCGAGCCGAACACGATCAGATACGCCATCAGCGTAACCTTGAGTGCCCCAATCACCGACTGAGTGAACGCCGCCCAGGTCATACAGCGAAAGATAAAGCCCAGAATGATGACCCCGAGCGCACCGAAGGCCGCCGCCTCCGACGGCGTGGCGAAACCGATCAGCATGAGCGCCACGATGATCACCATGACGCTGAGCATAGGCAGAATATCGGTGACGATCAGCTTGAGTTTGGCCGCCAGCGGCACCGGCTCGAGCTCGTAAACCGGGGCGGCGTCAGGATCGCGCCGGGTCTGGATGAAAATGGTGGCCATGTAAAAACCGGCCAGGGTTAGCCCCGGCAGGATGCCGGCGATGAGCAGCGCGCCAATGTCGATCTTGGCAAGCGTGGCGAGAAGCACCGCCAGCGCCGATGGGGGAATAATGATCGCCAGCCCCCCGGTCCCGAGAATGGGGCCGATCGCCATTTTCTTCTTGTAACCCCGGCGCTCCATCTCGGGTACTAGAAGCGAGCCCATCAGCGCTGTCGATCCCATAGAGGAGCCGCTGAGCGTGGAAAAGGCAGTACCGCCCACCACGGTGACGTAGGAGAGCCGGCCGGGTACCTTGCCCATCAGCCGATCCACGGCGTTGAACATCTTCATGCCGAGCCCGGTACGAAAGAAAAGCTCGCCCATCAAGAGAAACAGCGGAATCGGCACCAGGTTGAAGCTCGAAAGCGCGCCGAAACCGTTGTTGAGCATCTGTACGATGCCCGCCTGCCCGCCCATGAAGTGCCAAGCCCCGATGACGTTGGCCGCTAAAAATGCCAGCGCGATAGGCGTGCCCACCGCCATGAAGAAAAGAATCAGCGAGAGTAGAAACGCCAGCGCAAAATACCATTCCATCATTCCTTGATCCCCGCTTCGCCGCTGTGAAGAATCTCCGGGCCGATGACGAAGCGGCCAAACTCGACCGCCATCAGGGTAAAGCTGACCGGAAAGACGATGGTGAGTATCCACTTGGGTACGAAAAACGCGCGCACGTCATAATCGCTGCGTTCGATATTGAGCAAAAACAGATCCAGCCCCTTCCAGGCGAGCACCACACTGACCAGCACGCAGACCAGCGCAACCGCACGGCTGAGAATATTGAGCATGGCCGGCGGCAGTATCGAGGTGAGCAGCTCGATGTGCACGTGCCCTTTCTGACGCACAAGCCAGGGCGCACCCAAAAGCGTCAGGTAGAACATGGCGTACTCGGTGGAGAGAAAGAACCACGCCGAGGGCTGTAGCCCCAGGTTACGAATTACGACCGAGAGCACCACCGCCACCATCAGCCATACCAGCATGATGGCGGCAAGCAGTGCCATGCCGTTGAGCAGCAGCAAATAGCCGCGTTGTGCATAGCGCATAGAAACCCCGAGGCAGTTGGAGTCCTGCAGAAAGACGCCGGGCAATGACCGGCGTCTTGAGTGCGTTAAGAGCCGGCCAGGCTATAGGTCGTTGAACTTTTCGATCAGCTCATCGTAATGCTCGAGGCCCATCGGGTGACGCTCCATCTGGCCTCGCATACGCGCCCAAGTCGCTTCGCGGGCGGCATCGGCATAGCGCTGTGCCGCCTCACCTTCCAAAGTAACGACGTTCATCCCGTCTTCTTCGAGCTCGGCCTGCTGCTCGATGGCACGCTCGGCCATCTGCTCGGCACTGTCGCGCTCGTGTTCGATCGCCACTTCCTGAAGGATCTGTTGAGACTCGGGGCTCAACTGGTTCCACTTGTTCAGATTGACGATCACACCCATGTCGGTAGAGAAAAATGCCGGGTCGATCCGGTAGTTCAGAAAGCTGTCCCAGTTGAGATCTTTCAGTCCGATCTGCGTCCAGCCCGTGGCGTTCACGACGCTGCGCTCGAGCGCTGAATAGACATCGGTAGTGGGCAGACTGATCGGCTGCGCGCCGAGATAATCCTGGAAGAAGGCGTCATACACGGGGTTACTGCGCAGCCGAAGGCCCGAAATATCCAGGTCACCGTTTTCATCGAGGCCCGGCTCGTCGATGGTGTAGAGGTTGTAGCTCACGCCGCTGTCGAACCAGCCCAGATAGTAAGTGCCCATCTTCTCCTGATGGATCTCGTTGAGCAGGTCGATCCCGCCGTTTTCGCGGGCGTAGATGGCATTGGTGTTCGAGGCGACCATGGCATCGCGTTCGGGCACGGTGCCGGCGTAGAAACTTGCCGCGGTGTAGGCCATATCCACGACGCCGTTGCGCACCGCCTCCGGCTGCTCGGAAAGACCGATGACCTCGGGGCCGCCTCGTACGTTGATCTGCACGACACCTTCGCCACGCTCGTTCACTTTATCCACGAACTCCAGAAAGCTCTGGGTATAGATCAGCGATGGCGGAAAGGCGTGAACGGCGTTGATTTGATCGACGGCGAGCGCCGGAACGGAGGCTAGCGCGGCCACTATGCCGAGCGTCAAGGGGGCTTTTTTCATGGGGAGTCTCCTGTAAATATTATCATTGGTACGACTGTCGATTGCCGGTACGCCTGTTCATTGGAATGGCTATTAGCGTACGTGACGATACTGGATAACCGTTGAGGCCTGGCGCTTTCCGAAGGAGGTTGAATCGCCGAGGCCTCTTTCAATCACCGCTACCCTTTGCCGATCAAAGGCGCGCCCCCCGGGTAGGGCTGCGCCCAGGGAAATCGCTCGGCGTAGGTGGCGGCGAATGTTTCGATATCGCCTTCATGTTGACGGGTCATGTCGATATCGTCCCAGCCGTTGAGCAGCTTGGTGCGCCAGACCGAGTTGATCGTAAAGGCCACCTCGAGCTCGCCAACGCGAATGCGCTGCTCGCGTAGATTCACCTCGACCGGCGCCACCTCGTCAAGCGCCTTTAGCAAACGCTCGGCATCTTCCTCGTTGACCACTGCGGGCAGCAGGCCGTTATTGACCGCGTTGGAGGCGAAGATATCGCCGAAACTCGGCGCGATCACACAGCGAAAACCGCCGTCGACCAGCGCATAGACCGCCGCTTCCCGCGAAGACCCCGCCCCGAAGTTGCGCCGGCTCACCAGCACTTCGGCCTCATCGGCGCCGGGCTGGTTGAGGGGATAGTCAGGTGAGGGCGCGCCGTGGGCGTCGCGACGCACGTCGAACAGAAGAAACTGCCCGTAGCCGACGCTGCGCGGCTCCTTCATGAAACGCGCGGGAATCAGCTGGTCGGTGTCCACGTTGGCGTGCGGCAAGCCGATGCCCGTGGTGGCTAAAATCTCGATGGGTTTCATGAGTGCCCCCCGTCGGTGTGGGCGCCTGACGCCAGCGTACGAATATCGGTCAGCCGCCCTTCAATGGCGGCGGCGGCGACCATGGCGGGCGACATCAGGTGAGTACGCGCCCCCGGGCCTTGGCGCCCCTTGAAGTTACGATTGGTGGTCGAGGCGCAGCGCTCGCCACTCGGGACCATGTCGCCGTTCATGCCCACGCACATCGAACAGCCCGAATGGCGCCACTCGAGCCCGGCGTCGATGAAGATACGATCGAGCCCCTCCTCTTCGGCCTGCGCCTTGACCTGGGTAGACCCGGGTGACACGACACCGGGCACGCGGCTTTTACGCCCGTTCAAAATGGCCGCGGCGGCGCGCAGGTCTTCGATACGGGCATTGGTGCAGGAGCCGATAAACACTCGATCGATGGCGATATCGGTGAGTTTCTGGCCCGGCGAAAGCCCCATGTAGTCGAGACTATCGCGAATCTGGCGCGCCCTGGCTTCCTCGATATCGCCCGTGAGCGTCGGCAGGAAGCGATCAATAGGCAGCGCTTCCTCCGGTGAGACCCCCCAGGTGACGGTGGGCGCAATCTCCGAGGCATCGATGATCACGTCCTGATCGAAAACGGCGTCGGCATCGCTATAAAGCGTGGACCAGTACGCGCAGGCCTGATCAAAAAGCTCGCCTTTCGGGCTGTAGGGCCGGCCCTTCAAATAGTCGAAGGTGGTTTGATCCGGCGCGATCATGCCGCACCGGCCGCCGCCCTCGATGGACAGATTGCAAAGCGTCAAACGCGCCTCCATCGAAAGCGAACGGATCGCCTCGCCGGCATACTCGATGGCAAAGCCGCGCGCGCCGTCGGCGCCCAGCCGTGAAATCCAGGTCAGCGCGATATCCTTGGCCGTCACCCCGGGCGAGAGCTGCCCTTTCAAAGTGATGCGCATTACCTTGGGTTTGGTCTGCCAAAGCGTTTGGGTGGTCAGCACATGGGCGACCTCGGAGGCGCCAATGCCAAAGGCGATGCTGCCAAACGCCCCATGGGTCGCTGTGTGACTGTCGCCACAGACCATGACGAGCCCGGGCTGAGTCAGCCCCTGCTCCGGGCCCATGACGTGAACGATGCCTTGGCGCGGGTCATCGAGCCCGAACAGCGTGACATCGTGTTTGGCGGTATTGTCGGTGAGCTGTTCGATCATGGACCGAACCTTGGGATCATTCACCTCATCGAGGGTGCGCGATAGCGTCGGCGCGTAGTGATCGGCAATGCCGAAGGTCAGGGCGGGCCTGGCCACCGGCAGGTGGCGTTCTTCGAGCTTGTTGAAGGCATGAAAGGAGCCTTCATGGACGAAGTGGCGGTCGATCCACAAAAGACTTTGCCCACTGTCGCTGCGGTGCACCTCATGGGCGGACCACACCTTGTCGAATAGCGTTTGGGGAGTGCTCATGATGTTCGCTGTCCCGGCCTGTGCCACTGATGCGGCACCGTTTTATTAGTGGGGGCGGTCGTCACGCCCAGGGCAGCTTCCAGCCTGTCTTGGGTCGACGGGGGAATGGCTACCACTTTTTCTCTACAGCTTTTTCTCTACAGCTTTTGCTACACAGCTTCATCTACAACTAGCGCAAATCTGAAGCACCGGTCAAATGTATTTTTTAAAATTTATAATCGGTATTAAAAATAATACATCCAAAACACGTTCGTAAAGCGTTTCATGCCGTCGAATCGGTAGGCATGCCTCCCACTCTGGGCTCCCAATAGCGTGAGCTGTCGTCGCCATTGCGCTCGAGATCGATCTGGAAACGGTAGCGGTCGGGGCGATAGAAAGCCTCCAAATGCTCGACGCCACGCCCCTTTTCATCGAACACCACGCGCGTCAGCGAAATCAGCGGCGAGCCAACCGACACCTCCAGCGCTTGGGCGAGATCGTGGCTTGCAAGCGTTGCAGAAATGGATTGCGAGGCGTGATCCACGTTGACACCGCTGCGCTCGAGCAGAACGAACAGCGGCGTATTGGCGAGATCCGCCTCGCTGTAGTGCAGGGCGATCTTTTCGGGCACGTGGGTGATCAGGTAGGAGAACGGATTGCCGTCTACCATGCGCACGCGTACCGAGCGCTGTGCCCTGGTGTTCGGGGCCATGCCCAGACGCTCGGCGATCATTTCCGGCGGTGGTGCATAGCCGAACTCCAGCAGCCGCACCTGGGAGGCCTGGCTCATCTTCACCATGTTGGGCATTAGATTCGAGACGTTCGCCGTCATCACCGTGGCCTCCAGCGGCTGCTTGAGCACCACCGTACCTACCCCGGCCTTGCGCTCGACGAGGCCGCTCGCCTGCAGCGCCTTGATGGCGCGGCGCACCGTCACTCGCGATACGCCGTGCTGCTCGGCCAGCCGGTTCTCACCCGGAAGCTTTTCGGCCGGAGAAAGGCGGCCGCTGAGAATGGCATCCTTGAGCAGCAAATAAATGCGATGCGACTTCGTCCCTCCCACGGCCGAGGTATTTGCCTCGCTCATCCTTGTTCCCCCCACATCGTCAAAAAATTTTCCAGCGCACTTGACGTGCCCCACTTTGTAGACATAAAAATGTATCAAATTTAATACATTTAAACGACTCATCGATTCCCATACCCGTGACCAACAGCACGTGGCCAGAACCATGAGCTCAGAACACGGCTCTGCCACGCCCTGAGTAACACATATCGCGGGCATTTCGAAGCGGCAACCCGGCCAGGAGGCCAGCCATGGAGAGTAACTCAAGCGAGCGGCGCGGCAGCGATAAAACGCAGGTGCGCGCGTTTCTCGCCGCCATGCAAGCGCGAGACCTGGCGAAAGCCAAGCGGTTTCTCGCCGAGCGCGTCGTGCTGGAGTTCCCCGGGGCAGCGCCGATGGCAAGCCTTGAGGACGTCGTCGCTTGGGCAGGCAGTCGTTACCAACACGTGAGCAAGACCCTTCACGGGGTGGATCACTGCGTCACGCCGCTCGAGTCCATCGTCATCTGCCACGGCGTACTCGACGTGACCTGGCTGGATGACACGACGTCCACGGGCGTGCGCTTTATCGACCGCTTCGAGCTAAAAGATGGCCTGATCATCCGCCAGCAGGTCTGGAACGATCTGGCACTTGCGCGCCCCCACCTTGCCCCTGCGGGCACTTCCCCCTTCTGAAGAGAGCCTTATGACACAAAAAACCATCTCCCCACCGAGTCTTACACGCCTGTTGCAGGATCCTTCCATCGTGGTCGCCCCGGGCGTGTTCGATGCCCTTGGCGCTTCGCTTGCGGAGCAGGCCGGCTTCGATACGGTCTATCTCTCCGGCGCCAGCCTCGCTTATACCCAGTTGGGGCGGCCGGATATCGGCCTTTTGAGCATCACCGAAATTTGCACCGCCATGTCGCATATTCGCGAGCGCACGAACCTTTCCGTGGTCGTGGATTGCGATACCGGTTTTGGTAACGCCATGAACGTGATGCGAAGTGTGCGCCTTCTGGAGCGCGCCGGCGCCAACGCCATTCAGCTCGAGGACCAGACGTATCCCAAGCGCTGCGGCCACCTCAAGGGCAAGACCCTGGTATCCAAAGGCGAAATGGTCGGTAAATTGCATGCGGCACTGGACGCCCGGCAAAGCGAAGACACGCTGATCATCGGGCGTACCGATGCGCTGGGCGTCGAAGGCACCGATAGCGCCATCGAGCGCGCCCAGGCTTATTTCGAGGCGGGCGTGGACATGCTGTTCATCGAAGGCATCCGCACTGACGAGGATATCGACAAGATCATGTCCCGGTTCAAGGGCAAGGTGCCCATCATGGCCAACATGGTCGAAGGCGGCGACACGCCGTTGCAAAACGCCCAAGCGCTGGAAGCCCTCGGCTTCTCGCTGGTGATCTTCCCCGGGGCGCTGGTACGCGCGATCACCCACATGGCGAGCCGCTTCTTCGCCACGCTGAAGCAGGACGGCACCACCGACGCCTTTCGCGACCAGATGCTCGATTTCAAAGAGCTCAACGATTACCTGGGCACCCAGAAAATGCTCGAGCTGGGCGAGCGTTACGAAGAGCGCTGATAGCAGGCGCCCGGCAACTCGCTCCAATAAAGAGGGGGTTAGACAACACCCCGTTCGAAAAACGACGCTTGCAAGAACGTTGTTTTCAAGAACCTTGTGTTCAAGAACCTTATGTTCAAGAACGTTGTTTTAAGAACAATGCTTTCAAGAACGACGCTTTAAAATAACCATGTCAGGAGACAACCATGCAGACGACGGACAAGACGGCCAAAGAGATCTTTCATGACGTCATGGCAAACCCGCAGCGGGTGCCTTTCGGCTTTGGCAAGAAAGCGGTACTCGTCAACGTCGACCCGCAAAAGGCCTACACTCGCACGGATCTGTTCAAGACCGCCTACGAGACCGACCCGAAACAGCTCGAGTACACCAATCAACTGGCCCGCGGCTTTCGCGCGAAAGGCTGGCCGGTGGTCTGGACCCACGTGGCCTTTCTCGACTCCGCCGAGGATGCCGGTGTGTGGGGCACGCGCACCGATACCCCGGATTCGCTGCAGAACATCAAGTACGGCTCCGAGCGCGCCGAGTTCGACGAACGCGTCGAGATCGACCACGGGCGTGATGTGATCTACACCAAGCGCATGCCCTCGGCCTTTTTCGAAACGCCGCTGCAGTCGCTTTTGGTGTGGCATCAGGTGGATACCGTGATCATTACCGGCGGCTCGACCTCGGGCTGCATTCGCGCCACCGCCGTCGAGAGCCTGTCGCGGGGCTATCGCACCATCGTGCCGATGGAGTGCGTAGCGGATAAACACGAGAGCTACCACTACGCCAACCTGACCGACCTGCACCTGAAATACGCGGACGTCATGCCGGTGGCCGACGTGCTGGCATGGCTCGAGGGCTGAGGAGCAAACCATGAAAGAATCCCTTGGCGTGTACGACTACTGGGCCTATGACCAGCGTCCCAAAATCGAGTGGCCGGGTGGCGCAAAAGTCGCTTTCTGGGTCGCGCCCAACATCGAATATTATGAGCTCGACCCACCGCAAAACCCCAGCCGCAAACCCTGGCCGCACCCGCACCCGTCGGTGCCCGGCTACAGCATCCGCGACTATGGCAACCGGGTGGGCCATCAGCGCCAGATGGCGCTTCTGGACAAGTACGGCGTGCGCGGTTCGGTCTCGCTTTCGACGGCGCTTTGCGAGCACCATCCGGATATCATCCGTATGTGCCAGGAGCGCGATTGGGAGTTCTTCAGCCACGGCATCTACAACACGCGCTACACCTACGGCCTGAGCGAGGCCCAAGAGCGCGCAATGATCCGTGACAGCATGGAAACCATCCATCGCCATACCGGGCAGGCCTGCGCTGGGTATCTGGCGCCGGCGCTGTCGCACTCCGAGCGCACGCTGGACCTTTTCGCCGAGGTGGGCGAGGAACTCTTCGGTGAGCGCGGCGGGCTCTACACCTGCGATCTATTCCACGACGACCAACCCACACCGGTCAACGTACGTTCCGGCAAGCGCTTCATCTCAGTGCCCTACTCCATGGAAATGAACGACACCATCGTGTATGCGGTGAACAAGGTCGAACCGCGCCAGTACGCCACCATGCTCAAGCGCCACTTCGACCGCCTGTACCAGGAGGGCGCCGAGTCCGGCACGGTCATGTGCATTCCCACCCACAACTACCAAGTGAGCTGCCCTCACCGCATCAAGGCTTTCGAGGAGGCGCTGGAGTACATTACCGGCCATTCGGACGTGTGGGTGGCGACCGGCCGGGAAATCGCCGAGTACTACCGGGCTCACTATTTCGATGCCGCGCTTGAAAGCATTCAGGCGCAGAGCGCCACCGCACTCAGGGAGACTTGATACCATGGCACTCAACGACGACTACCTGGACTACCCGCTGCGCCGCTATGGCTACGACCACGACCGCTATGACTGGTCGATGCTCGGCGAGCGCGCGCCCATCACCTGGCCAGGTGGCAAGACACTGGCGGTTTGGATCAACGTGTCGCTGCAGTTCTACCCGCTCAACCAGCGCGGCGAGCCGTTCAAGGTGCCCAACGGCATGACCATGCCCTATCCGGACCTGCGCCACTTCTCGCTACGCGATTACGGCAACCGGGTGGGCGTCTATCGGGTGCTCAAGGCCCTAAAGCAGCACGCCATCACGCCGACCTACGCGATCAATGCCCAGCTCGCCGAGCAGACGCCCTATCTGGTCAAGCGCCTTCAAGAGCACGGCGGCGAATTCATCGCCCACGGCTGGAACATGGACCACTTGCACTACGGCGGCCAGCCCGTCGAGGAAGAGGCCGAACTGGTCAAGCGCTCGGTGGAGACCCTTGGCCGCGTGACCGGCCAACGCATTCGCGGCTGGCTCAGCCCCGCCAAGCACCAGAGCTTCAACACGCCGGATCTTTTGACCGAGAATGGCATCGAGTACTGCGCCGACTGGGTCAACGACGAGCTGCCCTACGCCTGGAAAACCGCCGCGGGCGAGCTCACCATGATACCGCTTACCACCGAGATCGAGGATCAGTTCGTCATGAGCCAAAACCTTCACTCGGAGGATTCCTGGGTTGCGCAGGTGAAGGACGCGTTCGATTTTCTACTCGAAGAGTCGCGGCACGCCGGCGCTCGCCTGTTCACACTCAACCTTCACCCCTGGCTCGTCGGCCAGCCGCACCGGATTGCTTGTCTCGAAGAGGTGCTCGCCCATATCGCCCGCCATGAGGAGGTCTGGCAGGCGCCGGCGGGCGAAATTCTCGACGCGTTCAAGAAAGCTCAACCCAACGACGAAAAGGGAGCTGTCTAATGGCCGTTCGCTCCTGTCACGCGTCAGAGGCTTTCGATTTTCACCTACCGCTTCTCATCATCGGTGCCGGCGCCTGTGGGCTGGTGGCGGCGCTCAAGGCGCGTGAGGCGGGTATTGATCTCGCCGTGCTCGAACGCGATGCGCTGCCCCGGGGAAGCACCGCGATGTCACAAGGCTTCATTCCCGCCGCTGGCACTCGCTTTCAAAAGGCACTGGAAGTCGATGACACCCCCGGCCTCATGGCCGAGGACATTCAGCGCAAGAACGGCTTCGAGGCCGACCAACTGATCGTCGAGCTGCTGGCCGAGCAATCGGGGCCGACCGTGGAGTGGCTGGCCGACGATCACGGCGTGCCTTTTGAGCTGGTCGAAGGCTTTCTCTACCCCGGCCACCGGCGACTGCGCATGCACGCCACGCCTCGGCGCACCGGCGAAGAGCTGATGGGCGCACTTTTGAACGCCGCCGAGCGTGCCGGCGTGGATGTTCTCACCCAGGCGCGGGTCGAGGACCTGCACGTGGACGAGGCCCAACGGGTGCGCGGCGTGACGATCACACGCCCCGACGGCAGTCGCGAGCGTATCGGCTGCGACGCCCTGATTTTGGCCTGCAACGGCTACGGCGGAAATGCCGAGTTGGTAAAGCGCCATATCCCGTCGCTCAAGGAGGCACTCTACTACGGCCACGAGGGCAACCAGGGCGATGCGCTGCTCTGGGGCGAGGCGATGGGTGCGAGCACGAAGGACTTGGCCGCCTGCCAGGGCCACGGCTCGCTTGCCACCCCGCACCAGATTTTGATCAGCTGGGCACTGATGATGCAGGGCGGCTTGCAGGTCAACGTGCTGGGGGAGCGCTTCTCCAACGAGCACGGCGGCTACTCCGAGCAGGCCGCCAACGTACTCGCCCAGCCCGAGGGCATCGCCTGGAATATTTTCGACGAACGTATTCATGAAAACGCGCTTGAGTTCGAGGATTACCGTAACGCCTTTGACGCCGGCGCGATACGCGCCTTCGACACGCTAGAGGCCTTGGCCGAAAGCCTCGACCTGCCGCTCGCCGCACTGGAGTCGGCCGTCGACGATATGCATCGCCACTCCCGAACGCAGACACCGGACACGTTCGGCCGCGTTTTCGAACCCGCCAACCTGCTGTCACCGCCTTACTACGCCGTCCGCGTTACCGGAGCGCTGTTTCACACCCAAGGCGGGCTCGAAGTGAATCCCCAGGCACGAGTGCTGGATACCAACGGCCAGAGGCTGCCCAACCTGTTCGCCGGCGGCGGCGCAGCGCGGGGCGTTTCCGGCGCCGGCGATAGCGGCTATCTCTCGGGCAACGGTCTATTGAGTGCCGTCGTGCTGGGCGCCGTCGCCGGGCAAAGCGCGGCGGCGCTTTTACAGGCCACCGACAAAGAGGCCTGATATCCCGGCGTTGATGCGGCGGCATCGAGGCTTTTGCCAAGGCGTTGCTTTCGTGGTTTGCTGGCACGCCCCAATGCGCCACCACGAGCATCACTCATGTTTCATCTGCTGATTTCACTGCCCTGCCTGATCGTGATTCTCCGGGTACTGGCGCCCTTGGCTTGGCCGCTTTGGAGTAAGGTCGTACTCTCGGCGATGTTGCTGCTCGTCTCGCAGCACCACCTTTTGACCCAGCTCGCCTTTGGCAGCATGTTCTCGCCGGAGGTGCCTCCAGCGGTGGTGCTGCTCGTCAATACGCTGTTTGGGGCGATGCTCTTTCTGGCGCTGATGCAGCTCGCGGTCGATGCGCTCACCTTGGTGCTGGCGCTGATCAAACGCCGCAGGCTCATTATCCCCGCCGCGCTTCGCTACGCGCTAAGCCTGGTGGCGTTAGCCGTGGCCACCTTCGCCGTGAGCCAGGCCGCGCGGGTGCCGCTGCTCAAGGAGGTCGATATCACCATCGACGGGCTGCCAGAGGCGTTCGAGGGCTATCAGATCGTGCATCTGACTGACCTGCACATCAGCCGGCTGTTCCAGGCGAGCTGGGTAGAGGACGTAGTCGAGAAGACCAACGCGCTCGGCGCGGACGTCATCCTGATCACCGGCGACCTGATCGACGGCACCCTGGAAGCACGCCGTGACGACGTCGCCCCGCTTGCCTCGCTCACCGCCCCCGACGGCGTGTTCGCAAGTTCCGGCAACCACGAGTACTACTTTGACGCCAGTGAGTGGATGGCGCACTACCAAACGCTCGGTATGCGCACGCTTTCCAACGAGCATGTGGTGATCGAGCGCGGCGACGCCGCGCTGGTGCTGGCCGGGGTCAACGATGCCTCCGCCGCCGAGCACGGCTATCCGGGGCCGGACGTTACCGAAGCGCTCGAAGGCGCGCCTCCCGGCGCCCCGGTCATACTGCTCGACCACCAGCCGCGAAACGCGCGCCGCGCGGCCGGCCAGGGCGTCGATCTTCAGCTTTCCGGCCACACCCACGGCGGCATGATGGTGGGGTTCGACCGGCTGGTGGCGCGCGCCAACGAAGGCTTCGTTTCGGGCCTCTACGCGCTCGACGGCATGACGCTCTACCTCAACAGCGGCACCGCGCTCTGGCCCGGTTTCGCCCTGCGTTTGGGCAAGCCGTCAGAGCTTACGCGCATTACGCTGCACGCGCGCTGAGCCGGTCGAGTAAGCGCTACGTCCAGCTCCCCTTACCCAGCGCGTCGAGCGGAATTTTCAGGTAGCGCTTGCCGTTGGCTTCCGGCTCAGGCAGGCGCCCGCCCAGAGTATTGACCTGCAGTGCGTGGAGAATCAGCTTGGGCATGGGCAGTTCGCTATCGCGCTCTTGGCGAAACGCCACGTACTGCGCCTCGCTTTGCCCCGCCAGGTGCGGGTTTTGCTCGCGCTGCTCGGCGACGCTGCTTTGCCAGGCCGGGGCGCGACCGCCCGGGCAATAGTCGTGGCCGGTGAACAGCCGGGTCTCGTCGGGCAGGCTTAGAATCTGCTGAATGGAGCGCCACAGCGCGCGGGCGTCGCCGCCGGGGAAGTCCGCCCGGGCGGTGCCGAAATCCGGCTGAAAAAGCGTGTCATGAACGAACGCCGCGTCACCCACCACGTAGGTGATCGAGGCCAGCGTATGGCCCGGCGAGTACATGACCCGCGCCTTTAGCTCCCCAATCTGGAACGTATCGCCTTCGGCGAACAGCCGGTCCCACTGGCGCCCGTCCGCGGGCATCTCCGGCCAGTGGTAGATCTCCTTCCACAGCGCCTGCACTTTCGTTACGTGCTCGCCGATCGCGGCCGGCGCACCGGTCTTTTCCTTTAGATACTGCGCCGCGGAGAAGTGATCCGCGTGAGGATGGGTATCCAGAATCCACTCGACGCGTAGCTCGTATTTCGCCACGTAGTCGAGCAGCTCGTCGGCGTGGTAGGTGGCGGTAGCGCCGGATTTCTCGTCGAAATCCAGCACCGGGTCGATGATCGCGCAGGCCTTGGTGGCCGGGTCGCTGACGATGTATTGAACGCTACCGGTGCACGGGTCGTAAAAGCCCGCCACCTTCGGCTGGCCTGGGTGAGCGGCGGGCGAGTGCTGGAATGTTTTCATGCGGGCTCCTGATGGGCAGCGAAGGGTGGCCGGGCGCCGAGAGATTAAAACGCCTTTTCGAGCGCGAAGCGCGGCTGCTGCTGGCCTTGTACCTCAACGGTTTCCATGAACATGGCAAGCGGCCTTACCCACAGGCCATACTCGCCGTAAAGCGCCCGGTAGACCACCAGCGGCTCCTCGGTTTCGCTGTGTTGCGCGGTGCCAAGCACCTCGTAAAGTGCGCCTTTATAGTGGCGGTAGATGCCGGGAACGGGTGGGGTCATGGGGTGTTCTCCTCAGGTGTCGCGTTGACGTCGAGGCGGGCGTTTTTCGCCAGCCGCTCGAGCACCTTCGAGGCCGCTACGAAACCGAAGGTGCCGGTGACGAAGGTGGCCGCGCCGAAGCCTGAGGCACAGTCCAGCCGAGTGGCTTCGCCGCTTGCGGGCTTTTGCAGGCAGACTTCGCCGTCGCTTCCCGGGTAGACGAGCTGCTCATCGGAGTAGACGCAGGCCACCGAGAAGCGCCGCTTGGGGTTACGCGAGAAACCGAAATCCCGGCGCAGGCGCGCGCGCACCTTGGCGAGCAGCGGATCGTGCTCGGTGCGGGTGAGATCCGCCACCTGAATACGGGTGGGATCGGTCTGCCCGCCCGCCGCGCCGGTGACGATGATCGGAAGTTTTCGCCGCTTGCACCAACCAATCAGCGCGGCCTTGGCGATCACGCTGTCGATGGCATCCACCACGTAATCGGCACTCTCGGGGATGCGTTCAGCCAGGTTCGTCGGCGTCACAAAGGCAGTATCGGCGATGAGCTCGATAGCGGGGTTGATCAAGCGACAGCGCTCGGCCAGCACCTCGACCTTGGGCCGGCCGATGGTGCCATCGAGGGCGTGCAGCTGGCGATTGACGTTGGAAACGCACACGTCGTCGAGATCGATCAGCGTGAGCTTGCCGATACCGGAGCGCGCCAGCGCCTCCGCCGCCCAGCTACCTACCCCACCAACGCCCACCACAACCACGTGGGCGCGGCGAAAGGCATCGGCCGCGCGCTGACCGTAAAGGCGGCGAATGCCGCCAAAACGGAAATCGTAGTCAGAAACATAGTCAGAAGCGTCGTCCGACGAAGGGGCAATGGAGGCGTCAATGGACATGCAGGGCTCTCTGTAATGAACGGGTCAGGTCGCGGTATCAGCGTTGGGCGTGACGGGGTCGGTGCGCACGCGGTCTCGCGGCAGGTGCCCCGCCCAGCCAAGGCGCTCGAACAGCGCCGCCATCGCCGGCTCCAGCGCGCAGTCGATGCGCAGGCGCAGCGGCTGACAAGGGTGCTCGAAACAGAGCTGGCTGGCAGCGAGTAACAGCCCGGGCGTTCCGAGTTCATCGGCGAAAAACCGGTTGTGCACACTCTTGCCATGCTTGGCATCGCCAATGATGGGATAGCCCCGGCGCGACAGGTGCCGGCGAATCTGGTGGCGCCGCCCGGTGAGCGGCTTGGCCTGTACCAGCGAGTAGCGCGCCACCGGATAGCGGTCCACCTGCACCGGAAGCTCCACGCTATCGAGGCGCTGAATATCGGTGCGCGCCTTGAGAGCGGGCATTTCGGCTTTCGGGCGGCTGCCGTCCTCTTCGCGCAGCGGGTAGTCGAGCATCTCCTCAAAAGGCGCCTTGCCGCGCACGACTGCCAGATAGCGCTTTTCGACCTCGCGCTCGTTGAACGCCAGGCTTAGCTTGCTGGCGGCCTCGGAAGAGAGCGCCATGACCATCACGCCGGAGGTCGGCCGGTCCAGCCGGTGAACCGGGTAAACCCGCTGGCCCAGCTGGTCGCGCAGCGTCTGTAGCAGGAAGGTGGTTTCGCCCCGGGCGAGCTTGGAGCGGTGCACTAAAAGCCCGGCGGGCTTGTGCACGGCCACCAGATGCTCGTCCTGATAAAGAATGCGTAGCGCCGCCATGGCCTTCCCCGCGAAAAAAGTGGCGCCATTGTCGCGGCTTCGCCAGCGGTTGTCACTAGCGCTCGTCGTTGGCGTTCGCACGCTTAAGAAGCTACCTTTTATGAACCCCCTTCGGGGGCTTCCACGGAACAGGAAAGGAGAGAAACGACATGCGTTTAGCGACCCCTTTGACCGGTATCGCCGCCGCGCTTTTGCTGGCAACGACCGCCCAGGCACAGACCAACGACGCGGACGCCGCGCTCGAAGTGAACATGCACGAAGTCACCGCTGAAGGCGTTCAGGACGCCATGGGTACCGTGACCATCGAAAGCTCCGAGTTCGGCGGCGTCATGCTCACCCCGTCCATCACCGGGCTCGAGCCTGGCGTTTATGGCTTCCACCTGCACCAGAATTCAAGCTGTGAACCTGCCGAAAACGATGATGGTGAAATGACCGCCGCCCAGAGCGCCGGCGGCCACTACGACCCGGAAGGCACCGACACCCACCAGGGCCCTTACGGTGACGGCCACTTGGGCGATCTGCCGGTACTGACGGTGAACGAAGACGGCGAAGCCAACCTGCCGGTACTCGCACCGCGCCTGAGCATGGACGACATGACCGACCGCGCTCTGATCATCCATGAAGGCGGCGACACCTATGAAGACGAGCCGCACCTGGGCGGCGGCGGCGCGCGTATGCTGTGCGGCACCACATCGGCCGCTTCCTGACCCCAAACGACTCACTAAGCGCGCATGAAACGGGCAGCCCAACGGCTGCCCGTTTTTTTGTGGGCACTCAAAGGGTCAATTTGCCCGAAGGGAAACTAAAGTCGTAGAGCGTATCCACGCACGACCAGATACATTCAGCGGGTTTGGACACGCGGGTCGAGCGCCCGCGCGATCTGCCCCTCGCCACCGACCACCACCGGGTAACCCCAATGATCACTTTCATCGCATCGATACTGCTGCTAATAGTCGGGTATTTCACCTACGGTAAGTTCGTCGATCGGGTGTTCGTCGCCGACCGAAAGCGTCCGACACCGGCCTTTAGCATGCGCGACAACATCGACTACGTGCCGATGAACCCCACGCGCAACTCGCTCATTCAGCTACTCAATATTGCCGGGGTAGGCCCGATCTTCGGCCCGATTTTGGGCGCTCTATACGGCCCCGTGGCGTTCGTCTGGATCGTGGTCGGCTGCATCTTTGCCGGTGCGGTACACGACTACCTGACCGGCATGATCTCGATTCGTAACCACGGCGCGCACCTGCCGCAGCTGGCGGGCAAGTTCCTCGGCAAGGCGATGAAGCACGTGGTCAACGGTTTTGCCCTACTACTGCTGCTGCTGGTCGGTACGGTATTCGTGACCTCGCCGGCGACGCTTTTGGCGAACATGACATCGATGTCGCTGGTCGGCATTACGATGGCGATCTTCGCCTACTACCTGATCGCCACGCTGTTACCGATCGACAAGGTGATCGGGCGCATCTACCCCTACTTCGGCGCGCTGCTGCTTTTCAGCGCCGCCGGTATCGGCATCGGACTGGTCGTCACCGGCGCGCCGATTCCGGAGCTTTCCTTCCAGAACATGCACCCTGACGGCGCACCGATCTTCCCGCTGCTGTTTTTGACCATCTCCTGCGGCGCGCTCTCTGGCTTTCACGCCACCCAAACGCCGATCATCTCGCGCACCACGGAGAACGAAATCAGCGGCCGTCGCATCTTCTACGGCATGATGATTACCGAAGGCGTGATTGCGATGATCTGGGCCGCCGCCGCCATGAGCCTGTTCTACGGTGACCAGTCGCTGTCCGATGTGCTGGCAGCCGGCGGTCCGGCCGCGGTCGTGAGCGAAGTCTCTACCGTCATGTTGGGCGCCGTGGGCGGCACGCTGGCCATTCTGGGCGTCATCGTACTGCCGATCACCTCTGGCGACACCGCGTTTCGCAGCGCGCGCATGATCATCGCCGACTACCTGAAAATCGGACAAAAACCGATCGCCAAGCGCTTGATGATCGCCCTGCCACTGTTCGCAATCTCCTACGCGCTGACCCACATGGACTTCACGCTCTTGTGGCGCTACTTCTCCTGGGCGAACCAGACCACCGCGGTCATCGCGCTGTGGGTGGGCACCATGTACCTGGTGCTGTCGCGCAAGCCCTACCTGATCACGGCGATTCCTGCCGTGTTCATGACCATGGCGACCTTTACCTATCTCGCCTTCGCGCCGATCGGTTTTGGCCTGCCGCTGCAGATTAGCTACGTCGTGGCAGCGCTCGGCACGCTGGTATGCATCGCGCTGTTCATGAAACGCGTACGCCGTCTGAGCCGCGCCACCTTCACGGTGGACGAGCCGGTGCCCGAATCGAGCCACGGCTTTGCCGGGTTCGTCTCTGGCGAGCGTTAACCCCCCGCCCCGGTGACATCGCCACCGGGGCACGAATCTCACCCATTCGCTAGGCATAAAAAAACCCCGAACCAGGTTCGGGGTTTTTTATTGGGCGGGCGAAGGATTATTCGTTTTCGCCGGCCATTTGCATCTGGCGCTGCATGTAGTTCTGGATACCGACTTTATCGATCAGGCTAAGCTCGGTTTCGATGTGGTCGATGTGCTCTTCTTCATCGGCCAGCAGATCACGCAGCATGTCGCGGGTCACGTAGTCCTTCACGCTTTCACAGTAGGTGATCGCTTCGATGTAGTCGTTGCGGCCGTCGTGCTCGATCTTGAGATCGCACTCGAGCATTTCCTTGACGTTTTCACCGATGTGCAGCTTGCCAAGGTCTTGCAGGTTGGGCAGGCCTTCCAGGAACAGGATGCGCTCGATGATCTTGTCGGCGTGCTGCATCTCTTCGATGGACTCATCGTACTCCCATTTGGCCAGCGCCTTGAGGCCCCAGTCCTTGTACATTTTGGCGTGCAGGAAGTACTGATTGATCGCAACGAGCTCGTTGCCGAGCGCGATGTTGAGATGCTGGATGACCTTGGGATCGCCTTTCATGTATCACCTTTATTTAGCTGAACCGCTTTTTTGTCGTCAAAGGTTTTTCGATCAATCAAGCAGTTACGTCAGTAAAGGAGCAGCGGCATAAAGGGCGTACTCCCAGTTGAATGAGAGTATAGACGAGGCAAATAAAAATTCAAGCAAATCAAACATTTGCTAAAGGCAAATCAAACAATAGTGATTCGCGTCATACGGCGTAAGCGAGACCCATATCGGCCTGTTCACGCTCTATTTGAAGCGCTTCACGGGTAATCGATTTTCCAAGGCAGGCGCACTTGCCGCACTGGGTGGCGCAGCCGGTGGCTTCACGCACGTCGCGCCAGCTGCGCGCACCGTCGCTGACTTCCCGGCGAATCTGGTGGTCGGTCACTCCCTTGCACATACATACGTACATGACATCACCTCAACAAAAGCATGAAGTGAATGTAAATGATTCGCATAGGAGTTATCAAGTGCCACCCAATGCTCTTTAGCAGCAGTTTTTAACGGGCCCGGTTTTAGTGGCGTTAATACAGGAAGTTAGAAACTCTGGCAGGGCCAAAAAAATTGCAAAAAAAGCCGGGCCGCTTCAAAGCGGCCCGACCATTGCGGATTGTTGGGTCCTAGCCGTTACGGCGCAGGAAGAAGAGTCCGACCACGGCGCACACGAGCGTCGGCACCAGCACCGCCCACACCGGCGAGAAGCCGAAAATGCTCGAAGCCGGCGCCAGCAGGTCCTGCACATACTTGAACACCAGCCCCGTCACGACGCCATAGAACACCCGCGTGCCGGCGGCAACGGTGCGCAGCGGGCCGAACACGAAGGAGGCGGCGATCAGCACCAGCGAGCCCATGGTGAGCGGCATCAGCACCTTCTGCCAGAAGTAAAGCAGCGGCTGCTCGGCGCTCTGGCCCTGGCTTTGCAGGAAATTGGCGTAGGCCCACAGCTCGCTGGGCGCCTGACTTTCGATGTCGCGCAACAGGCGTTCGAGCTGGGTCGGGGTCAGATCGGTCTCCCACGGCATTTGTTCAAAATACTCGGATTCGGTACGGTCCTCGAAAATGCGCGTGGTACTGACGCCTTCGAGCTGCCAGGCGCCCTGCTCCCAGCTGGCGCGATCGGCACGGGTGGCCTCGACCAGGCGGCGATCCTCAAAGCGGTAGCGGGTCAAATCGAGCACCACGTCGTCGGCACGAATGGCGCCGAAGCGGTAGACGCTGTCGCCTTCGAACTGCCAGCCGCTGCGGCTTTGCAGCAGCGTTCCCTCGCCCTGGCGCTGCTCCAGCCGCCAGGCGTCGGCGAACTGCTCGGTGCGGGGGCTGACGAACTCGGCCACCAAAAGCACCACCGCGACCACGACCAGCACCGGCTTCATCACACCCCACAAAATGCGCCCCAGCGAGCGCCCAGCGGCGCGCATCACGGTTAGCTCGTTGCTCGATGCCATGGTGCCAAGCCCTATCAGCGCGCCGATGAGCACTGCCACCGGCGCGTACTGATAAAACCGCCAGGGCAGGCGCATGCCCAGATAGACCAATACGTCCAGCGCCGAGTAGTTGCCTTGGGTGTCGCCGAGATCCCCGATGTAGGCGATCGTGATATCGAGGCCGAGCAGCACGAACTGAACGATGATGATGGCGCCCAACACGTTGCGGGCAATGTAGCGATCCAGTCGATCGAAAGGGTTCAAGGCACTCAACATTAGCGCATTCCTTTACGTTGCGAGCGCCAGATCAAAAGGCCCCCCAGAAGCAAGAACAGCCCGTGAACGGGCCACACGCCGATCGCAGCGGCAAGCGTTTGGCTGCCGATGGCGTCCACCGCGGCCAGCAGCAGGCTCAAATAGGCGACGTACAAAAAGACCGCGGGTAAAAGCTTGGCAAAGCGCCCCTGGCGCGGATTGACCTGAGAAAGCGGCTGGGCCAGAAGCGCCAGCACGAACACCATTAGCGGAAGCCCGGCCCGCCACTGAAACTGCGCCTGGGCGCGGGGGGCGGGGTCGCGCCAAAGCTCCGGCGTCGTGGCGAACTCCAGCGAGTCGAGCTCCTGGCGGTCGCGACTCAGGCCCAAGCGCAGCGTGTAGCGATCGAACACCAGCCGCTCCGCCGCCTGCAAGCCGGGAGTGACGCCGTAGCGCTCGCCCTCTTCCAGCACCAGAAAGCGGCTGCCGGTGTCGACGCTGGTTTCCTGATACCCCGAGCGCGCCCGGGTTACGTAGCTGTGCGTGCCCTCCTCGGCTTGGGCCTGCTCGTGGACCAGCACTTCCTGCATACGGTTGCCGTTATCGCTGAAGCCGCTGATATAGGCGGTGCGCCCGCTACCAAAGGATTGAAAGCGCCCCGGCGCCAGCACAGACACGTCGAGGCGGCTCTGCTGCTCTTCGATGGTCGCCTCGGTCAGAAGCGAACCCGCCGGGGTCAGCCATAGGCTGCAAAGCCCCACCAGAATGGCCACGATCGACGCTGGCAACAGCGTCACGCGTAAAAGCCGCGTGGGGCTCATGCCGCAGGCGACCATCACGGTGATTTCGCTGTTCATGTAGAGCTGGCCGTAGGCGAGCAGGATGCCGAGAAAGAACGCCAGCGGCAGGATCAGCTCCATGAAGCCTGGCAGATGATAGAACATCAAACTGCCCAGAATGGTGACCGGGAAGTCGCCTTCGGCGGCATCGGCGAAGTAGCGAATAAAGCGGCTACCCATGATGACCAGCAGCAAAATGCCGGCGACCGCCGACATGGTGAGTAACACTTCACGAGTCAAGTACCGAAATAAAATCAACGCGCTCTCCGGCCAGTCCTGCAAGGTTGCCATGCAATGAGCCCATGGCTTGGGTACACTAATCCAGCGTACGATAGCGACGTACGATCGCGGTATTATCGCGAATCCCTCGATGCTTGTCTTGTTGGAGACGTCATGGAATTTTCCGTTCAAACGGCCAATCCCGCCAAAGCCGAGACGGCCTGCCTGGTGCTGCCCGTCTATAAAGATAGCGAGTTACTGCCGTGTGTGGCGAAACTCGACGACGCGAGCGAGCGGCTGATCGGTCAACTCCTCGAACGCGGCGACTTCGATGCGGCTCTGGGTAACGTTCAACTAATTCCCTTCGCTCCGGGCCTGGGCGCCGAGCGGCTCTTGCTAGTGGGCCTTGGCGCGCGCGAAAAATGCCAGGAAGCGGCCTTTCTCAAGGCGCTCGACGCCGCCATGACCGCGCTGGTAAAGCTGCCCATCGATGACGCAAGCGTGGCCTTTACCGACGTGGTGCTCGAGCGTGACACCGCCTGGAAGGCACGCAAGACGCTGGAAGCCGCCGAGCGCGCACTTTATCGCTTCGACCAGTTCAAATCCCAGCCGGCACCAAAAGCGACGCTGACCGCGCTTCACCTGATCGTCACCGACAGCGCCGAGGTGGAAAGCGCCAAATACGGCGCGCGGGTCGGCACGGCCATCGGCCAAGGCATCAACTTCACGCGCACGCTGGGCAATCTGCCGGGCAACGTCTGTACACCGCGCTACCTGGCCGAGCAGGCCGAAACCCTGGGGCGGGATTCCAAAGGCGCATTATCGGTCGAGATTCTGGACGAAGAGGCGCTAGAGGCGCTCGGCGCCGGCGCGCTGCTTTCCGTCGGCCGGGGAAGCGTTGAGCCCTCGCGGCTGATCGTGATGCGCTACCAGGGCGCCGAAGATGCCGACGAGGCGCCGCACGTGCTGGTTGGCAAGGGCATCACCTTCGATACCGGCGGCATTTCGCTCAAGCCCGGCGAGGGCATGGACGAGATGAAGTTCGACATGGGCGGCGCGGCCGGCGTGTTCGGCACCGTCAAGGCGGTGCTTGAGATCAAGCCGAAGATCAACGCGGTATTCATCATCGCCGCCGCCGAGAACATGCCCGACGGCGCGGCGACCAAGCCCGGCGACATCGTCAAAACGCTCAAGGGCCTGACGGTGGAAGTGCTCAACACCGACGCCGAAGGACGCCTTGTGCTGTGCGACGCGCTCACCTACGCCGAGCGCTTCCAGCCTGCCAGCGTCATCGATATCGCCACGCTCACCGGGGCTGCCATCGTTGCCTTGGGCCACCACGCCACCGGGCTTTTATCCAACGACGACGACCTGGCCCTCGACGTATTGGAGGCCGGCGAAGGCGCTTGGGATCGCGCCTGGCATCTGCCGCTTTGGGACGAGTACCAGGAGCAGCTCGACTCCAACTTCGCGGATCTGGCCAACATCGGCGGGCGCCCGGCGGGGACGATCACCGCGGCGTGTTTTCTCTCGCGCTTTGCCGATCACTTTCCCTGGGCGCACCTGGATATCGCCGGCACCGCCTGGCACTCGGGCAAGCAGAAAGGCGCCACCGGTCGGCCGGTCGGGCTTTTGACCCAGTACCTGCTGGATCGCGAAACCGATGCCCAGATCGAAACCGGGCTGAAATAACCCGGCTCGATCGCCTAACGGTTGCCTTTCGCGATCACAACCGTTAAACCTGAATGCCATAAGGCGCCCGCAAGCCCGGGCGCCTTCCCTCTTTTTAATGTCAGCCCCTGCGGGGGTATTTTGCGGAGACTACACGCCGTGCCCACTGCCAGTTCAGCCAATCGTTTCGAAATCCTGCCGTCCAACCTGCCCACGGCGGAGAATATTCGCGAAAGCATTCTTCAAAACCCGGGGTTCGGCCGCCACTTTACCGACCATATGGCCCACGTCCGCTGGACCGTCGACGCCGACTGGCACGGCCACCAGGTGCGCCCCTACGGTCCGCTAACGCTGGACCCGGCCGCCGCGGTGCTGCACTACGGCCAGGAAATCTTCGAGGGCATCAAGGCCTACCGCCACGCAGATGGCTCGGTCTGGACCTTCCGCCCGGAGAAAAACGCCGAGCGCATGCGCCGTAGTGCCCGCCGCCTGGCCCTGCCCGAGCTATCAAACGACGATTTCATCGGCTCGATTCAGGCGCTGCTCGCCCAGGACAGCGCCTGGGTGCCCACGCCGCAAAGCGACGCCGATGAGTGCAGCCTGTACCTGCGCCCGTTCATGATCGCCTCGGAGGCGTTTCTTGGCGTGCGCCCGAGCCACGAGGTCGACTACTACGTTATCGCATCGCCTGCGGCCTCCTACTTCAAGGGCGGCGTGAATCCGGTGTCGATCTGGCTGTCGTCTACCTACAAGCGCGCCGCTCCCGGCGGCACCGGCTTTGCCAAGTGCGGCGGCAACTACGCGGCCTCGCTTGCCGCGCAAAAGGAAGCTGAAAGTCACGGCTGCGGCCAGGTCGCGTTTCTGGACGCCGCCGAGAGCAAGTGGCTCGAAGAGCTTGGCGGCATGAACCTGTTCTTCGTCTACAAGGATGGCCGCCTGGTCACCCCGCGCCTGACCGACACCATCCTAGAAGGCGTGACCCGCGACTCGGTACTCACGCTTGCTAAAGACATGGGCCTGACGCCGGAAGAGCGCCCCATCAGCATCGACGAGTGGCGCGAAGGCGCCGAGTCCGGCGAGATCACCGAGGTGTTCGCCTGCGGCACCGCTGCGGTCATCACCCCGGTGGGCGAGCTGGTAACCGAGCACGAGCGCATCCGCGTTCAGGGCGACGGCGGCTCCGAGATGGCCATGCGCATCCGCAAGGCGCTTTTGGACATTCAGTATGGCCGCAGCGACGACAAGCACGGCTGGCTGACCCAACTGGTGTAACCTCTCCCGCCGCCGCCTCTCGCGGCGGCGCTTCACTCCTACCGACCCTTGCAAGGCAGAAGCCCCATGGCGCGAATCGACTTCTACATTCTTCAGGACACCACCCTGGAGGCGCGGCTCGCCTTTGCCTGCAAACTGGCAGACACCATCCACCGCAAGGGCTACCGGCTGCACCTGCACTGCGAAGATCAGACACTCGCCGAACAGGCCGACGAGGCGCTCTGGACCTTCCGTGATGATGCCTACCTGCCCCACGCGATCGAAGGCAGCGACCTGGCCGCGAGCGTCCCCATCACGCTCGGCTTTGGCGAGCTGCCCATCCCCCGCGAGGAGACCGCGCTTTTGAACCTTCACTCGGATATTCCCGAGGGTATCGAGCGCTTTACCCGCGTGGCGGAGATCATCAACCAGCACCAGCAGGTGCTCATCGCCAAGCGCGCCTGCTGGCAGCGCTACAAGGAGCTTGGCCATGAGGTGGTGCCACACAAGATCGGGTAGCTCCACGCCTGACGCCCTCTCCCATATCGCGCTATACTGGCCGCCATTTTTCGCTCCCTTTATGAATTTCATGCTTGCCTCGGGCGTGGCTCGAGAAGGCATCGTTTGTGAGTCGCTCCATGGAAAAGACCTACCAACCCGAACAGATCGAAACCCGCTGGTACCAGCGCTGGGAAGCCGATAACCGCTTTGCCCCATCGGGTAAGGGCGCACCTTTCTCCATCATGATTCCGCCACCCAACGTGACCGGCAGCCTGCACATGGGCCACGCGTTCCAGGACACCATCATGGACACCCTGACGCGCTGGAAGCGGATGCAGGGCAACAACACGCTCTGGCAGGTGGGCACCGACCACGCGGGCATCGCGACCCAGATGCTGGTCGAGCGCAAGGTCGCTGCGGAAGAGGGTAAGACGCGCCATGATCTTGGGCGTGAGGCGTTCACCGACAAGATCTGGGAGTGGAAGGCGGAGTCCGGCGGTCACATTACCCGCCAGCTGCGCCGCATGGGCGCCAGCGTCGATTGGTCCCGCGAGCGCTTCACTATGGACGACGGCTTCTACAAGGCGGTGCAGGAAGTCTTCGTGCGCCTGCATGAAGAGAAGCTCATCTATCGCGGCAAGCGCCTGGTCAACTGGGACCCGACGCTGCACACTGCGATCTCCGATCTGGAAGTCGAGAATAAGGAGCAGCAGGGCAGCTTCTGGCACTTCCGCTACCCGCTGGCCGACGGCGTGCAAACCGCCGACGGCCACGATTATATCGTAGTCGCTACCACCCGCCCGGAAACGCTTTTAGGCGATACCGGCGTGGCGGTGAACCCGGACGACGCCCGCTACGCGTCGCTGATCGGTCAGTTCATCGAGCTTCCGCTAGTGGGCCGGCGCATTCCGATCGTCGCGGACGAGCACGCGGACATGGAGAAAGGCTCGGGCTGCGTCAAGATCACGCCGGCCCACGACTTCAACGACTACGAAGTCGGCAAGCGCCAGAACCATCTGTTGATCAACGTCTTCTCCAAGGATGCGACCATTCTGGAGCGCGCCGAGATCTTCGATCTCAAGGGCCAGCCCCAGCCGGACGAAGACGCCACCCTGCCCGCCAAATACGCAGGCCTGGATCGTTTCGAGGCGCGCAAGCAGATCGTCGCCGATATGGACGCCCTCGGCCTGCTGGTCGAGGTCGAAGCCGTCAACAACACCCTGCCCTATGGCGACCGCTCGGGCGATGTCATCGAGCCGCTTCTGACCGACCAGTGGTTCGTGGCCGTCGACCAGCTCGCCAAACCCGCGATCGAGGCGGTCGAGAACGGCGACATCCAGTTCGTGCCCAAGAACTACGAGAATATGTACTTCGCCTGGATGCGCGACCTGCAGGACTGGTGCATCTCGCGTCAGCTCTGGTGGGGCCACCGCATTCCCGCCTGGTACGACGAGCAGGGCAACGTTTATGTGGCGCGCACCGAAGAGGAAGCTCGCGAGAAACACGGCCTGGGCGGCGATATCACGCTGACCCAGGACGAGGACGTGCTGGACACCTGGTTCAGCTCGGGCCTCTGGACCTTCGGCACGCTGGGCTGGCCGGAGAAGACCCCGGAACTCGAGACCTTCCACCCCACCAGCGTGCTGGTGACCGGTTTCGATATCATCTTCTTCTGGGTCGCCCGGATGATCATGATGACGCTCAAGTTCACCGGTGAAGTGCCCTTCAAGACCGTCTACGTGCATGGTCTGGTGCGCGACGCTCAGGGCCAGAAGATGTCGAAATCCAAGGGCAACGTGCTCGACCCGATCGATTTGATCGACGGCATCAGCCTGAACGCGCTGCTGGAAAAGCGCACCGGCAACATGATGCAACCGCAAAAAGCCAAGGCGATCGCCAAGGCGACGAAAGACGAGTTCAAGGACGGCATCGAGCCCCACGGTACCGACGCGCTGCGCTTCACGTTTTTGTCCCAGGCGACTACTGGGCGCGACATCAAGTTCGACATGAACCGTCTGGACGGCTACCGCAACTTCTGCAACAAGCTGTGGAACGCCTCACGCTACGTGCTGATGAACGCCGAAGGCAAAGACTGCGGCGTCGGTGACGAAGCCGTGACGCTCTCGCTGGCGGACCGCTGGATCATCTCCGAGCTGCAAAAGACCGAGGCCCAGGTCACCAAAGCGATGGACGAGTATCGTTTCGACCACGCCTCCCAAGCGCTTTACGAGTTCGTCTGGAACGAGTACTGCGACTGGTATCTGGAGCTTTCCAAACCGGTACTCTGGGATGAAAGTGCCACGCTCGAGGCCAAACGCGGCACCCGCCGTACGCTGGTGCGCGTGCTCGAAACCATCCTGCGCCTGGCGCATCCAATGATGCCCTACATTTCCGAGGAGATCTGGCAGCGCGTGGCGCCCTTGGCCGGCCGTCATCCGGGCGGTGACGCCTCGATCATGACCCAAGCCTGGCCGCAGGCGGACGAGAGCCGCATCGACGAGCAGGCCGGGCGCGACATCGAGTGGCTCAAAGGCGTGATCATCGCCGTGCGCAACATCCGCGCCGAGATGAACATCGCCCCGGGCAAGCCGCTGGACGTGCTGCTCACCAAGGGCCAGCCAGTAGACGCCGAGCGCCTAGACAACAACCGCCTGTTCCTGTCGAAACTGGCCAAGCTCGAAAGCGTGACTTGGCTTGCAAATCCAAGTGAGGCGCCGCTGTCCGCCACCCAACTGGTCGGCGATATGGAAGTGCTGGTGCCGATGGCGGATCTCATCGACAAGGATGCGGAGCTTGCGCGCCTGAATAAAGAGATCGAGAAGCAGGACAAGCTGATTGGCGGCGTCGAGAAGAAGCTGGGTAACGAAGGCTTCACCGCCAAGGCGCCGGCCGCGGTCATCGACAAAGAGCGCGCCAAGCTTGCCGAGTTCCAGTCGGCCAAAACGCTGCTGCAAGAGCAGAAAGCCAAGATCGAAGCGCTTTAACTCCTGAGGTTCGCTTCCATCAAGTAACCGGCTCTTTCAGGAGCCGGTTTTTTTGTATCGCGCGGCGCCCGCCCGGCACATGGATCAGGCGAACCGATTGCACGCGATGCTTTCAACATCTTTATCCCGGCGCTTCATGTCATCCCGATGCTTTTCACTGCGTGATCGCATTGATGCCTGAAGGCTGCCTAACCGTTAACGGTCGTCTTATGAACATGAGCCACCTGGAACACGTGCTGATCGGCCTCGGCATACAGCTTCTGCTCGCGCTGTTGCCTCGCGTCACCTTGTGGGTGTCCGGGGCGCTAGTCGTGGCAGTGTTTCTGGGCCGCGAAATTGCTCAGCACGAGTACCGGCTGGCCGTTGCGCGCGGCTGGGAGTGGGGCCAGACCCAGCCGGTGGGCCTGTTCGAAGGTGTGTACAAAGGGTGGCACCTGGATTCGATACTGGATGTACTGGCGCCGGCGCTGACCTGCCTGCTTGTAGCGCTCATCGCCACTTGGCGACGCAAAGGGCGCAAGCCGCCCTCTCCTTAGTTACAGCGTCCGGACAGCGCCTCGTTACCCGGGCAACACTTTCAACCAACAGTGGCCAGAAGCGACTGACCACTGACGCTTTCAGCCCTTGTGGCGATGAGTCCAAAGTCGAAACGGCGCCGTGGGGTCCTTGACGCTCACCTGCGTGAAAGACAGATTCTGTTGGGCAATGGGCTTGGCGAACTCGTCATAGAACGTTTCGAGCGTCATGTAGCGCCCGCCGTCTTCGTAATGCTCGCCTTCCTGCTCCCGCGTGGCGGCAAAATACACCTGCTCCGGGGCCGCGTAATACAGCGCCCCAAGGCACATGGGACACGGGTAAGCGGTAATATAGACATCGCACCCGTTAAGATCGGTTCGACCCTTGGCGGCCAACTCACGGATGGCGGTTATCTCGGCATGCGCGGTGAGATCACCGCTTTGCGACACCTGATTGGTCGCTTCATGCACGATCTCGCCGGACTGTCGATCCACGACGATGCAGGCAAAGGGTTTTCCGCCTACGTCGACGTTGTTCAGCGCCAGCTCGACGCTACGCTGGATAAGCATTTCGGGCGTGTGTGTCTGAGTCATGAGGTCTTCGATTCCTTTTGATCTATCGAGGTAAACGTCCTGTTCGCCAACCGCTCCTCACCGGCCTTGCCCACGTGTGGCCAAGCGCTTTGGGAGCCTTCACCGCAAGGCTTTAGGGTCAACACCAGGCTCGCGGTGGAACATGAAAGATAGTCGAAATATCTCGGCGTGCGGGTCGAAATCGACACCTTCGCCTCTAGGCGGCGTGCAGGTGCTACGCTTGGCCTAATGGCCCGTTCAAACAGGAGCTTTTCATGAATACCACCCAGCGCCATCAGTTACTCCAGCGCGCCGTCGCCCTCGCCGAGCAGGCCTTTGAGGCCGGCGACGAGCCCTTCGGCTCGGTGCTCGCCGATGCGCAGGGCGTTGTGCTGCGCGAAGCCCGAAACCGAATCAACAGCGTTGACGCCACCCAGCACCCGGAATTCGAGCTCGCCCGCTGGGCAGCGCAGCATCTGGACGCTGAAACGCGGCGCACGGCCACGGTGTTCACCTCCGGTGAGCACTGCCCCATGTGCGCTGCCGCCCACGCCTGGGCCGGCCTTGGCCCTATTGTCTACGCCAGCTCTTCCAAACAGCTTGCTGCCTGGCACAAAGAATGGGGGCTCGAAAGTCCGCCGGTGGCGCCGCTGACCATCGATCAGGTAGCTCCAAAGGTTTCGGTCAGCGGGCCGGATGAGGCGCTGGCTCGGGCGGTGTATAAGCTGCACTGTCGGTATCGGGGTGTGGCTTCATCGATGAGCGATTAGCGGCACCTGAAAAGAGGCTTGCCTTTTCGAGCATGGCGACTCAAAAATTAGCGTGTTAACTTATTCAGCCAGCTCTCATAACGAATATAACGAGGATAGGCCCATGTTACGCAGACCCGTTTGTATGGTTGCCCTGTTGGCATCGCTCACCGTTGGCGCGCCAACGTACGCCGATGATCCTTTACGGATAGCGGTGGATGTGCCGTTCGAACCTTTTCAATACCGCCTGCCTGACGGCACCATCACCGGCTTCGAAGTCGATCTGGGTAACGAAGTATGCCGACGTATCGAGCGTGAGTGCGAGTGGGTGGAGCAGAACTGGGATGGCATCATCCCGGGCCTGATGGCGCGTAAGTACGACGTAGTGATGTCGTCCATGGCGATTACGGAAGAGCGCCAGGAGCGCATTCTGTTTTCCGAGCCGTATTACAGCAATCCCAGCGTATGGGTGACCGCCGAAGGACACGAGATCGACGTCAACGACCGCGACGCGCTGAACGGGCTCAAGGTGGGCGTACAACGGGGAACCATCCGCGATGAGTACATTACCGATACGTACGGTGACCTGGTCGACGTGACCCGCTACACCACGGGAGAGGACATCGCGGTGGATATGAGGGCGGGCCGCCTGGATGCCGCGTTCATGTACTACCCTCTCGCGCTTTCCTCGCTCAACGTGAACGGCGACGGTAGCGAGTTCGTGACCAGCTCTGATCTGGTCCGCGAACCCAAGAGCTACTTTGGTCACGGCGTGGCCGCCGCTTTCAACCGCCGCAACGAAGCCTTGGCCGAGCAGTTCAATCAGGCGCTTCGGGAAATCAAGGAAGACGGCACTTACGACGAGTTGATGCACAAGTACGTCGACTACGATATTAAAATCTAGCCAAGCTCGGACGCATAGCCAGCAAAAGCGTAAAAGCCCTGCCGAGTGACCGGCAGGGTTTTATGGTGTGGCTTCCAGCTTCAGTCGACACAAGTTTGGAGAAAGGCTGCTCCAATCGTGAAGTTAACGCACACGTGAATATTAAAACCCGCTGAGGCGGGAAAATGATCAAAGACTATCCCCACTACTCAACTGATAAAAGACGAAAACCTATGCCGTGGACACACTCAACTGGGCAGCCGCCTCCTTGTCTTTACTTTCACTCTCAATAACCGCCAAGGACTCTCGATACTCCCAAGCCTCGGCTTTCATGGTCCAATGGACCTCCGCTTGCTGCTCATCCACTACTTCGCGCACCTGCGCAAGAGGCACATTGAAAAACTCCTTTCGGGCATTAAGACGATTGACCTGGTAGGAGGCAAACTTTCTATGAAGCTCTCGCTCCAGCGTTGGTGCATTCTCGGAGAAGATCATGGCATGCACATCAAATGAAAAGGGCACGCTTGCGTCACCTAACTCACGCACACGGTCAAGCGGCTCTAATCGACGCGTCATACCAATCTTGAAAACGTTTTCCCCAAATGAGCCAACGTTAGAAATAATATATACATGGCCGCGCTTGGTCTGTTGAGCCATTGAGATAGCTCGCTGCTCTTTAGACTCTGCAGCCTCTAGTTGCTCTTCAAGTTGAGCAAGACGAGCTTCATACCGAGCGCGTTCAGCTTCGCTTGCATTATCAAGCTGTTTACGCGCCTCAGCCATTGCCTTAGCCAACATCCGTTCTTCTTTTTCAGCTTCCTTGATAGCCTTTTCGAAATCCCTTCGCGCTTTTTCTTCTTCGCGCATCTGCTCACGAATAGCGCGCTGCTCCTCGAGTTCAATGCGTCGTAGCTCCATCACTGCTACTGACCATTTCAACTCTTCCAGCCTGGCTTGCAAGTAAAGGTCGGTAATACGCGCGTCTTTGAAAGGCTTACCATTATGATTAACGAGCGCGAAAGCATCCATTATGCCTTGACGTAGCTTTCCATAATTGTCGTGTTTCACTTTAGAAAGAATCGAGTCTACTTTTCCATTGAATGCATCGACAGCAAAGTGGATAGCATGCTCACGACGAACACGTTCAACATAATCGCAATCACCAGCACGGCCATTTTTAGCCATATCTGAGCTTTGTTTACGCATCTGCTTCAGTCGCTGGCCTGCCTCCTTATGAGAAAAGTCTTCGGCCAAATCATCAAGCAGGCTAGCATTGGGCACAATGTAGTCGTCGTGATAACCTTCGATAACGTTCTTCATAGCCTGCGCAGTGCGCTCATAGAGCTTGGCATTTTCTACTGCTTTAAGTGCGTTACCTGCTGTTTCTTCTGCCTGCTTGCGGGCGTTTACAATAATTTCCCCAGCACGATCATGCGCGCTATCGAGCGTTTCCTGAGCTCTCCCTTCAATACTTTTAGCCCGTTCCCGTATTGCTTTGGCTTCTTCGCGTGCTTCAGCAATACGCTTATCTGATTCCTCATCTGCTTTCTTACGTGCGCTGAACGCATCCAAATCAGCCTTCTCACGAACACTTCTTGATTCTGCCAGAAGCCGTTTACTCTCTTTTTCAGATTCCTGCCATAAGCGGCCTGCTTCTTTTTTAGCATCAAGTATCAAACTGGTGGCGGCTGCCTCAGCATCTTCAATCGCCTCATACTTTGATAAACGCTCGACCCTGCCTCTTAGGCTTGATACCTCTTCGTCCTTGGTAGCTAACGTCTTTTGCAAGCTGGCAGCGAGCTTATTCTTCTTCCGATTTTTCAAGGAGGAAAGCCCATATAAAGACCACCCCAAAAGCGCTAGCAGTAATGCACCACCCATTAGTAACTCATTGTTCATCGTATGCTCCCTTGGTTTATGCCTATTTTGCACACATATAACATTAACTAAGCCGAAGATAATTTACTATTTTCTTCATCACCGGACTATTGATCCACAATGATTCAGATGAAGGGTTTTCTGCTTCTTCGAAGCTGTTCAGCGTAAGCCCGACACTACGCTTTATAAGTTTTTAGGCGTTTTATTTTGCACCATGTGGCATTTAATTCCTTGCGATCTACTGGAGTCGACGTCCTGTTTATTAAGCTCCTCCACGCCTCTAGCCGCATAGTAGAGAGCTCCGGTGAGGACACCGCGACGCGTGCAAGATTGGTACCTTAGCCGATAGGCCTGCATAGAATTCTACGATCGCCTGAACCTTCTTCTATATGGACTCACCCTACTGGCAGACGAAAGAATATGGGGTACCCTTTGGCATAGAGCAGTACGAATAAATGGCGAGCATTCTGGCCAAGCTCAAGGGCAAGGCCATCATCAGCCTCAACGACCACCCGGATATTCGCGGACTACCACATCGAAACCACCGAGATACGCTAAACCGTCGGAGGTGGCAAAAGCTCAGACGCCAAAGAGGTGCTGATCTTTAGTTGGGATGTGAATACGGAACCGGCGGGCTTTTTGATGCTGCACCAAGGAACAACAATGTCGTATGAAACCGAAGATTTTACCTGTGCAAGGGAGTTGATGGAGTATTTGTCTCCTTTGCACGAGGGTCGCTGGGGCCGGTATAGAATTTTTCGCGGACACGGTAGTGAAAAATTCAAGTTAAGCCCATCCGTGTTTAGAAAAAGCCCTAGCCTTCCAAGTAATGAGCTATCAGAGGATCAGATAGCTAGACACGTGTACTTCGAACTAGCCATATTGGATACTTTTTTAGACGGATGTGATGCTTCTGGAATATCTGTGCCAGCAGATACGCCAGCCCTAAGATCGAAGTTAAGCGAACGACACATGGACGTTACGCTCTTCAACCAATTTGAGGGTTGGCCACATCACGATACTTTCCCTTTACTAGCAACTGCTCAGCACCATGGAGTGCTTACTTGTCTTCTTGATTGGACTAAGCGCTCTTACGTCGCCGCTTATTTTGCGGCCTCCCAAGCACTACGTGAGCTCGATAGCGCTAACCTAAGCGACTGTGCTATGAAAAGGCCTAAAGAGCTAGTGATTTGGTCATTGAGTACTATAAACAATCAAAAATGGAAGCTTGTCAAATATGTAGAAGCTCAAGGGTTTGTGAGCGTCAATCGAGCAGCGCAAGACGGCGTTTTCACAGCCACTTCGTTAGAAGCAATCAAGCAAAATGGAATCGAGGGGGCATCCCTTGAGAACATAGAGGAAATGTATAGAGTCTCGCACACAGGGAGATCGCGTCTTGGCCGGTACAGCCTCCCGATTAGTGAAGCTGCCCATTTGCTTGAACTATGTGCTGCATTTGGTGTTAAGGGGTCGACCTTATTCCCGGGCTATGAAGGTGTGGGGAGAGAGGTAGAAGACCTGAGAATAGCTAGGCAATACAGGGCATATTGAAAGCAGCTAGATTTTTATGCCAAACGTTCCGCAAAATCAGCCCATTTCGCAATTGCCGGAATATGCCAAATAATGCGCTAGAGTGTGCCAAATGAAGTGCGCGCTTACAAAGTGTCCAACCGTTGGACATTTTGTGGACACATACGAAAAAGCCGCCCCGAAGGACGGCTTAGTCATGTTCTGTAACGCTTTGCTTTATAACCATTTTTAATGGTGCCGACACCAGGAGTCGAACCCGGGACCTACTGATTACAAGTCAGTTGCTCTACCAACTGAGCTATGTCGGCGCTTCACGTTTTCTTGAACATTTGACTGGCTTGCGTGAAGCGAGTCAGTCAACAAGAAATCTTGTTGGCAATGGCTGGGGTACCAGGATTCGAACCTGGGAATGCCGATACCAAAAACCGGTGCCTTACCACTTGGCGATACCCCAGCAGTGTGGTGGCCAGAGACGGAATCGAACCGCCGACACGGGGATTTTCAATCCCCTGCTCTACCAACTGAGCTATCTGGCCGCTGCCAACGGTGCGTATTAAACTAAAAACGCCGCTTTTCGTCAACACCTTTGTGAAACTTTCTTTCCGTTCACGAGGTTAGGGCACACCCCGCTCTTTTCGCCCTGCCCGGCCTAGGCCGGCAAACGCCCGCCCGGCGGGCGCTGGAGTGGCCTTTAGGGCTGGCTGGGCGGCACGTAGCCTTCGGCCTGGTCGGTGTCTTCGTTGTCCAGAAAGCGCTCCATCTGCGTCATCAGGTATTGGCGCGATTCCGGCTCGAGCATGTTGAGATGCTTTTCATTGATCAGGCGGGTCTGAAGCGCCTGCCACTCTTCCCAAGCCTTTTGGGAAACCGTGGCCTGAATCTCTTGGCCTTTCTTGCCGGGCAGCGGCGGAAAGGCGAGTGCCGGGAGTTCCTGCTGGTACTTGCGGCAGAAAACGGTGTTGCTCATGAAGGTGCTCCTTGATGGGTGAGTTGCCCCTGAGTATGGGTCAGGGCCCCGGGGTGGGATCAAGCGAAAACGGCGCGAGCTGTTTCAAAAGCGATTTGACCGGCGCGGCCAGGCCCAGCGCCGGCGGGTCCATCGGGTCGAACCAGACGCCCTTCTCGCGCACGCCGCTGATTCCTGCGCAGCGCGCCGGCTGCGGGATGATCGCCAAACGAAAGTGGCTGAAGGTGTGGGTAAAGCCGGGAAGCGCAGGCTCGATAATCGCGCTGTCGGTAAAGGCCTCGAGCCAATCGCTGAGCGCGGCGCGGTCGTCGAACTGGGGCAAGCTCCAAAGCCCGCCCCAAAGCCCGGTCGACGGGCGCTGCTCGAGCCATACGCGGCCCTCTTCGTCGCGCAGCACCAGCATCAGCGTGTCGCGGGTGGGCAAGGTCTTTTTCGGCTTGGACTCGGGATAGCGCTGCGGCGCCCCCTCTTTATAGGCAGCGCACACGTCGTTGAACGGGCAGATCACGCAGTCCGGCCGGGCGCGGGTGCAGAGCGTGGCGCCGAAGTCCATGATCGCCTGGGTGTAGTCGGCAAGGCGATCAAAGGGGGTAAAGTAGTCGGCCAGTGACCACAGCGCGCGCTCGACGGCGGGCTTACCGGGCCAGCCGGGCACGGCGTGAAGCCTTGTGAGCGAGCGTTTGACGTTGCCATCCAGAATGGGCGCGCGAGCGCCCTGGCTTTGGGCGATGATGGCGCCCGCGGTCGAGCGTCCGATACCGGGCAGCGCCATAAGCGCCTCGACGCTCTCGACGGGCAGCTCGCCTTCGTGTTCGTCACGCGCGGTTTGGGCGGCCTTGTGCAGGTTGCGGGCGCGGGCGTAGTAGCCAAGTCCGGTCCAGAGGTGCAGCACCTCGTCCTGGTCGGCGTTTGCCAGTGCGATTAGCGTGGGAAAGCGCTCCATGAAGCGCTCGAAGTAGGGAATGACGGTCGTGACCTGGGTCTGCTGCAGCATGATCTCGGAAACCCACACGCGGTAGGCGCTGCGCGGCGACTGCCAGGGCAGGTCGTGGCGGCCGTACTGGTCGAACCAGGCCAGCAGCCGGCGTTGGAACTCAAAAGCCGTCAAACACGGCGTCGGCGTCTCGGCCATGGGGTGAAAACACTCCGCGAGTAGTGCAGGAAAAAAAGCGCCGGCGCAGAGGCCGGCGCTCCAAAAGGACAGTGGAATTAGTCGAAGAGGTTACGAATGCCGTTGCGCAGCTCGCGCACGTTCTCTTCGCCGAGGCGGTCGTTGAGCCCGTCGAGGGTCTCACCGAGGCGCTCTTCGATCTGCGCGCCGGCCTCGTCTTGCAAGAGCGATACGACTGAAGCCTGGAAGGCGTCTCGGTCGAGCCGGCACCACTGGGACTTGTCGTCATCAAGGTGGCCTTCGCACAGTACCGGCAGCGCCAGCGCCTGAAGGCGCGGGTTGACGTTGCAGGCGGCGTCGGCGGTATCTACCAGACGAGCGTTGGCATGAGTCAAAAAGTTCATGCTGGTGAGGTTCAGCTCGCCGCTGCCCTGCATGTCGATGCCCGGCAGCGTTACCATCAGGTCGTCGCTGGTCACAACGCCGTTGCGCACGTTGAAGGTGGCGTCGAAGCGATCAAAGCGGGTATCCGGCTGCCAGTCGCGCAGCGTGCCCTCGCCTTCGAGTTTGGCGACGAGCTCGCACACCTGCTGCGAAATGTTGGTTTGCAGGATGGCGCCGTCGTTGAGGCGCGCGTCGAGCTCGCCGTTGAGGTTACTGGTCAGCACGTCGCGCGTGTTGCCGCGCGTGGTGAGCTCGCCCTGCAGATTGAAGCGCCCGCGTAGCGGTGACTCCTCTTCGCTGAACGCCTCGATCATGGGCGCGACCTGTACGCCGCTGATCGTGGGCGCGAACTGCCACGCGAGTACCGGCTCGCGGGCGTCGATCGAGCCCGTCGCTTCGAGCGTGCCGTCGTAAAAGCGCGACTCGAACCCGGTCAGCCGGTGAAGGCCCTGCTCGCCGCGAAGCGCTAGCCGGGTGTCGTCAAAGGTAAGCCCGGCAAGCTCGAGCCGGTCCACCTCCAGGTCGCCTTCCAAATCCAGCGCGGCGAGCCACGCCTGAGGCAGCAGCGGGTTCTCTTCCTGAGCGAAGGCGCGGCGAATGAGGCCGCGACTCGCCTGCTGAGCGGTGACCGGCCCCGGCAGGTAGTAATCAAGATCGAGGTGATCGCCGGCAAGATCGAAACGCAGGGCGCTGCCGTCCAGCGCTGCGGCCAATTCACCGGTAAAGGTGTTGTTATCGAGCACCAGAGAGAGCTGGGGCAGCGCGATCTGCTCGAGGTTGCCCTCGATAGGGCTGGTCATGGCGACATCGCTCAGCGCGGCTTCGCTGGCAGTGTTAAGCGACACGCCCATGCGCGAAAGCCAGGGGCGCAGCGTGAAGGGCGCGGCGTTGAGCTGGCCCTGATACTGCGGGGCGTCCAAAAACTGCTCGACGTTGAGATGGCCGCTCAGGCGCAAACCATCCGGGCCGGTGAGCTCGGCGTCGCGAAGCTGCGCGGTTTGCGCGCCCCAGTCGCCTTCCAAGGCGAACGCCAGCGCCATCGCCAGGCCCCCTTGCCAGTTCTCCGGGTGGCGCAGGCCGGTTTCGATCACCCCGTCGCTAACGCTAAAGCGCTGCTCGCCAAGCCAGGCGATCATTTCGGCGGCTTTCAGACTGAGCTGCTGCGGCTCTTCTTCGTTTGCGGTGGTCGAGCGGGTAGAGAGCTGAAAATTCTCGAAGGTAACGCGTTCGTCGTCGAGGCCCAGCAGCACGCGGGTCTCGAGGCTCATTTCGCTGGTAAAGGCCGGGGCGCGCTCAAGCGCTTCGGCGTCCAGCCGGTTGTGCCGGGTCAGAGTGAACATCGCCTTGAGCGGAAACGCGCGCGACGGGTTGACGTTGCTGCCGTTGATATCGAGCGACTGCAGCCGCCAAAGCGCCTGATTGGACGCATCGCGATAGCGAATGTCGGCGTTTCGCACCTCGACGCTTGCGATGTTGAGCACCACCGAGAGATTGCCCGCGTCGACGTGGGGCCCGGCGCTGGCCGGCGCCAGCACGGTTTCGGCGGATTCACTGTTCTGCTCGGCCAAGCGCTCCACGAGCGGCTGCCAGTTGCCTTCCCCGTTGGCATCTCGCTCGAGGTTCAGGCGTACGCTGTCCAGTGTCAGGCCATCGATGGCGATTTCACCGCGCAACAGCGGGGCAAAGGCGACGCTGACCTCGGCGCTATCCACGGCGGCGAAGGAGGTCTCCTCGACGGGCTGCTCGGGAAGCCAAGCGCGCGCTTGGGAGACGCTGACGCCGATGCGCGGGTAGAACGACCAGGTGATCGGCCCTTCCAGCGCCAAATTGAGCCCGGTTTGCTCCTTGACCACCTCGACCAGGCGCGGTTTGAAATCCTCGGGATCCAAAAAGGTGGTGACATACACCACGGCGGCGACGGCCACCATGGCCAGAATGCCGACCGCGGCCAGCAAAATACGCAATAACTGTTTCATCACCCGTTCCCTTGTGGGTCTAGCTCGACATACTCATGAATACCGCTGCCACTCGAGGCACCGCTGCCGGCCGCCGGTGGCGTGGAAAAAGGCCGATAGCCGATTTTGGACAACAGGATACGATCGGCCAGCGGCAGCGAGCCGGCATCGATGCGAAGCGTGCGACCATCCTCTTTAGCCTGCTCGCCCAACAGTGCCATAAGGCGGGAGCCGACGCCACGCCGCCTGGCCGAGCTTTTCACGCAAAGCTCCGAAAGCCACCAGGCGCGATCATCGGCCTCATAGATGGCCACCGCGCCCAGCAGATGGCCGTTGAACCGGGCGCAGGCGAAGAACTGACGCGGCGGCTGGGCCAGGTGCTGCTCGATGAACGGCGCGACCGTCTGAGTGCGTATCCGCTCCAGGGGAGCATCGGCATAGATACGCGCCAGGTCCTGGCGTACGGCGGCGTCCGCCTCCCAGCAGGTCTGATCGACATACAAAAGCGTCACCGGCATGATCAATCCTCCTGGCTGCGTTTGCGCCGCCCTTGCCCGCTGAAACCGGCGACCTTTCGCGCATTGTAGCGGATGGGGTCATCGATTCTCTATAATGGTCGTTTGGCTCGCTATTATGTCCAAGGTCGGGCGTGGACGTTCACGCCTCGCCGCCCCACTATGCGCGCAAGCGCAGGAGATGCAACATGTCAGCGCGAACTGCCACGGTCAGCCGTGACACCAACGAAACGCAGATCACCGTTACCATCGACCTCGACGGCGAAGGCCATTTGAAGGGCGAGTCTGGGGTGGCGTTTCTTGATCACATGCTGGATCAGGTCGCGCGCCATGGCATGATCGACATCACCATGGACGTCAAAGGCGACCTGCACATCGATGACCACCACACGGTCGAGGATTTGGGCATTACGCTGGGCCAGGCGTTCGACAAGGCAGTGGGCGACAAGCGCGGCATCGTGCGCTACGGACACGCTTACGTTCCGCTCGATGAAGCGCTTTCGCGCGTAGTGATCGACTTTTCCGGCCGCGCCGGGCTATTCATGAACGCCACCTTTACGCAGGCCACTATCGGGTCGATGGACACGCAGCTATTCAGCGAGTTCTTCCACGGCTTCGTCAATCACGCCCGCGTGACGCTGCACATCGACAATCTCAAGGGCGAAAACGCCCACCACCAGGCGGAAACCATCTTCAAGGCCTTTGGCCGGGCGCTACGCATGGCGCTTTCCGAGGATTCGCGCATGGCGGGTAAAATGCCCTCGACCAAGGGAACGCTTTGATGCTGAGCGCTTCTCGCTACACGCCCTCGCCCACCGTTATCCGCCCACCCCTGTAAGGAGCGCAACATGACCATTGCCGTTATCGATTATGGAATGGGCAATCTGCATTCCGTGGCCAAGGCGCTTGAACACGTAACCCACGAAAACGTCATCATCACCCGCGATGCGCGCCGTATTCTGGGCGCCACCCGCGTGGTGCTGCCAGGCCAGGGCGCGATTCGCGACTGCATCGGCGAGCTCGAGCGCACCGAGCTACGCGGTTTGGTCGATGACATCCTGACCCGCCAGGCAAAGCCCTTGCTCGGCATCTGCGTGGGTCAGCAGATGCTGATGGAGAAAAGCGAGGAGAACGGCGGCGTCGACTGCTTGGGCTTTTTCCAGGGCAGCGTCGATCGTTTCCCGCTGGATATGCGCGATGAGCAGGAACAGCGCTTGAAGGTGCCCCACATGGGCTGGAACCGGCTCACCCAGCACCACGACCACCCGCTGTGGGAAGGCATCGAGGACGGCGAGCGTTTCTACTTCGTGCACGGCTACTACGTTAACGCAACGGTAGACGACCACGTGCTCGGTACGACCCAGTACGGCGGCGTGAAGGCGCACGTGGCCATCGGGCGCGACGCCACCTTCGCCGTGCAGTTTCACCCGGAAAAAAGCGCGCGGGCCGGTCTTCGCCTGCTCGAAAACTTCGTTACCTGGACGCCCTGAGAGGATTCATCATGCTAGTCATTCCCGCCATTGATCTCAAAGACGGCCAGTGCGTACGCTTGAAGCAGGGCCGCATGGAGGATTCGACCTCCTACGGCGACGACCCGGTCGCCATGGCCGGTCGCTGGGTGGAGGCCGGCGCGCGCCGCCTACACCTGGTGGATCTCAACGGCGCCTTCGAGGGCAAGCCGGTCAACGGTGAAGCGGTCACCGCCATCGCCCGCGCCTACCCGAACCTGCCGATTCAGATCGGCGGCGGCATTCGAAGCGCTGACACCATCGAGCACTATTTGAGCGCCGGCGTCTCCTACGTGATCATCGGCACCAAAGCGGTGAAGGAGCCCGAGTTCGTCGGCGAGATGTGCCGCGCCTTTCCCGGCAACATCATCGTCGGACTCGACGCCAAGGACGGGTTCGTGGCCACCGACGGCTGGGCGGAAGTCTCCACCATCAAGGCTACCGAGCTTGCCAAGCGCTTCGCCGGTGACGGCGTCTCCAGCATCGTTTACACCGACATCGCAAGAGATGGCATGATGCAGGGGGTGAACATCGAAGCGACCGCCGAGCTTGCCCGCGAAGGCGGCCTTCCGGTGATCGCCTCCGGCGGGGTGACCAACCTCGACGATATCAAGGCGCTGTGCGACGTCGCCGATAGCGGCATTCTCGGGGCGATTACCGGGCGCGCCATCTACGAGGGGAGCCTTGACGTGCGCGACGCCCAGCGTCTGAGCGATGAACTGACCGGAGGTCGAACATGAGCCTGGCCAAGCGTATCATTCCGTGTCTGGACGTCGACGCCGGCCGCGTCGTCAAGGGCGTGAATTTCGTCGGCATCCGCGATGCCGGCGACCCGGTGGAGATCGCCAAGCGCTATAACCAGCAGGGCGCCGACGAGATCACCTTTCTGGACATCACCGCAAGCTCTGACGAGCGCGCCACCACCGTCGACATGGTCTCGCGCATCGCTGGCGAGGTGTTCATCCCGCTCACCGTGGGCGGCGGTATCCGTACCTGCGACGACATTCGCACCATGCTCAACGCCGGCGCCGACAAGGTGTCGATCAACACCGCCGCGGTGACCAACCCGGAGTTCGTTTTCGAGGCCGCCGAGCGCTTCGGCAGCCAGTGCATCGTGGTCGCCATCGACGCCAAGAAGGTATCAAACGAGGGCGAAACGCCGCGCTGGGAAATCTTCACCCACGGCGGGCGCAAGCCCACCGGGCTCGACGCCGTCGAGTGGGCGAAGAAGATGGTCGCACTCGGCGCCGGCGAGCTGCTTTTAACCAGCATGGACCGCGACGGCACCAAAAGCGGCTTCGATTTGGGCGTGACCCACGCCATTTCCGAGGCGGTGAGCGTGCCGGTGATCGCCTCCGGCGGGGTGGGCAACCTGCAGCACCTGGTGGATGGCGTGCTCGAAGGCGGCGCCGACGCGGTGCTGGCGGCGAGCATCTTCCACTTCAGCGAATACACCATTCCCGAAGCCAAGCGCTACATGGCCGAGCGCGGCATCGAAATGCGCCTTTAGCGCAGGTTTCGCTATCCGCCTCACGCCTCTCTCACATTTTTCTCACACCCCTGCCCAGAGCCCTTGCCACCGCAACGCTCTGGGCTTTTTGCCTTACTCAAGCGCGTTTGGCTTAAGTGTCAGGCGTCGTCTTCCAGACTCAGCCCCAAATTGCTTACTCCGCCGTTGCGCCCGAGCACGCGCAGCTCCTTGAGCGCGGCCCTGTCGAGCGGCGCGCTGACTGCCTCGAGCACCGCGTCCTGAAAGTCGTTTTCGTCCTCCATGAGCGGGTGGTCGCGGATGATCAGCGCAAGCTTCTGGGCATCCACTTCGCCTTCGGTCAGCTCGATGAAGGCGCGCACGCCGGCCCGCGAGGTGCGGCTGACATCCAGCACTGCCTCGCCCGCGTCGCCCTGTAGCGTATCGAGCAGCGCGTTCACCGCGACCACCGCATCCAGCGCTCGTCGCGCGCCGAAGCTGTCGTCGTCTTCCGGCGGCTCGCACTCGGCAAGCTTCTCGGCCTGACGGGCGAAGTCGATGCTGGCACCCGGCACCTGCAGGCGCTCCCACACCAGGCTAAGCACGGTTTTAAGCGTGTGGCTGTCGCCCTGGCCGGTGGTTTGCTCGTACAGCGCATAGTTGGGAATCAAGCGCTCGCAAAGCGCGGCCATGAAGGCCTGCTGGGCAGTCAGCGGAAGCGTTTGAAGAAGCTGATAAAATCCGGAGGGTTTGGCCACCATGTTGATTTCCTGAGCCTTTATATCGGTGAAAATGGTAGGGATGAAAACGATATCGGTGAAAACGGTGTTGGTGAAGATAAGGCGATACGTTATCGTCGCACATTCGCAAACGCGACTATGACGCGACGACCGGCCGGCGAGGAGATTACCATGCATATTCATCTGCTACAGCACGGCCCGCACCACGGCCCCGCTCGCCTGACCGACTGGCTCGACAGTATGGGCCACAGCTATACGGTTTTTCACCTGTTCGACGGCGAGCTGACCCCGCGCCCCGGCGAGTGCGATGCGCTCATCGTGCTGGACGGCCCGGAGGAGCTGATTCAAACGCCACCCGCCTGGGCCAGAGCGGAGAAAAAACTTCTGAACCGCTACCTGGACGGCCAGCGCCCGGTGCTCGGCATCGGCCTAGGGGCGCTGTGGATCGCCGAAGCGCTGGAGGCGGTGATCGCCCCGGGCACCTACCCGGAAACCGGCTGGCACGGCGTAACGCTCGCCCCGGAAAGCCCGTTCGATCTTCCCGAGCGCTTCGAGGCGTTCATGTGGCACCGCTACGTGTTTAGCCTGCCGGATGCCGCACTGCCGCTGGGCGGCAGTGACGCCGCGCCGCTTCAAGGCTTTGCCTGGGACGCCGGGCGAGTGGTGGGGCTCTTGTGTCACTTCGAGGTCACCGCCAAAAGCGCCACCGAGCTTTTCGAGTACCCGCCCGCCGCACCAGCCACGGCCGCCGGCCAGCGTTACCTGCAAAGCGAAGCGGCCATGCTGGAGACACCCAAGCGCTTTCACGACCTGGCGCCGCTGCTCGATCGCGTCATGCTGCAGTGGCTGGCCCGCGCCTAGGCGCTCCACTGCCGGGCGGCGTCCAGACAGCTCTCCCAGTCGCCCACGTGAAGCTCTGTTGGGGCGTCCTGGCGCCGCTCCAGGTGATAGCGGTAGAGCGGGTCGTAGTATTCGGTCAGAAGCGGGCCGAGCCAGGCTTCGTGGGCCTGGGTGTTGCCCCGGTCGTGGGCGTCGAACGCCAGCGCCTGTAGGCGCTGAAGGCGCTGCAATCGGGCGTTACCCAGCCGCTTGGCCAGCCGTTTCAGGCTGTTGGAAAGCTGCTCCTTCATTCGTGCGCGGCCTTGCTCGAAGCCGAACCGGGCCACGAAGGCCGCTTCCAGCGCTTCGATATAATCATGGCGAAGCTGATCCAGCCGCCAGTCCAGCGGCATCTCGACGCAGATGCGCGGCGCTTTTTCCATGGCGTGCCAGAAGGTGAGCGGGATGTTGGCGTTGCCGATCTGGCGCGACTCGTCTTCCATCACCAGTTTGCCGGGCCGGCCCAGCAGTTGGGACGCCAGGGCGTGTTCGAAATCGATCTGCGTCGTGGGCGCCTCAACCTGACGGCCAAACGCCGACCCCTTGTGGTTGGCACACGCTTCCAGGTCGATACCGTTTGCGAGCCGGTTGATCAAGACCGTCTTGGCGGAGCCGGTCAAGCCCGCCACCACCAGCATGGGCTGCTCGGCGGCCTGGTCGATATGCTCGCAAAGTGTGCGGCGCATCTCTTTCCAGCCCCCCGTAATACGGGGCACATCGACGCCCTCCTCGGCAAGCCACGACTTGGCGATCTGCGAGCGCAGGCCGCCGCGAAAGCAGTAGATCGCCGCGTTCGGGTGGCGTGACAGATACTCGCGCCAGGCCGCAATACGTGTGCGCTTGACCTCGCCGCTCACTAAACGCTCGCCAAGGGCGATCGCCGCTTGTTGCCCCTGCTCCTTGTAGGCGATACCGACCTGATGGCGCTCCTCGTCAACCATCAGCGGCAGGTTGACCGCCCCGGGAAGGCTCCCCTGGGCGAACTCGACCGGGGCACGCACGTCGATTAGCGGCGTGCCCGTGTGAATCAGATGGGTCGTGGCGGGTACATCGCTGCTCATTTAGCCGACCACATCGATCAGCGCGTCGCCTTCCCGCGCCTTCATGGTGCCGAAGGGCTGAAGCTCGAGCCCGTGCTCGCGGCCAATGCGCTCCACGTCGTCCTCCCAGGCCGGGTCGACGCTGAGCAGAAGCCCGCCGGAGGTTTGCGGGTCGCACAGCCACTGCCAGTGGGCTTCGTCCATCGGCTTGAGCTGCCCACCCAGTGCTTCGTGATTTCTGAACGTTCCGCCGGGCACCGCACCCTGACGGCGATAGGCTTCGGCCTCGGAAAGCCGCGGCAGGCGGCGAAAATCGATCTGCGCCATGACGTTGCTGGCACTGCAGATCTCGCTGAGATGGCCGGCCAGGCCAAACCCGGTGACGTCGGTCATGGCGTTAAGCCCCTTCACTTTGGCAAGCTCCACGCCGATACGGTTGGATTTGAGCATGGTTTCGCGGGCCAGGCCGTGGTGGCCCGCTTCCAGCAGGCCGCGCTTTTCGGCGGTGGTCAAAAGACCCACGCCCAGCGGCTTGGTCAAAAAGAGCAGGTCGCCGGGTTTGGCGCCGCTATTGAGCTTGAGGTGGTCGAGCTCGATCAGCCCGTTGACAGCGAGGCCGAAAATGGGCTCGGTGGAGTCGATGGAGTGCCCGCCGGCCAGCGCCACGCCGTGTTCGCGGCACACGCCCTGGGCACCGGCCACCACGTCGCCGGCGATCTCCGGGGCGAGCTTGTCGACCGGCCAGCCAAGAATGCTCAGCGCCATGACCGGCGTGCCGCCCATGGCGTAGATATCGCTGATCGCGTTGGTCGCGGCGATACGGCCAAAATCGAAGGGGTCATCGACGATCGGCATGAAAAAGTCGGTGGTCGAGATCATGCCGCGGCCGTCGCCCAAATCGAACACGGCGGCGTCTTCACGGCCCTGGTTGCCCACGATGAGCTGCTTGTGGCCGGCGCTCGGGCCCGCCTTGGCCAGAATGCTGTCGAGCACGTCCGGGGCGATCTTGCAGCCGCAGCCGGCGCCGTGGCTGTACTGAGTGAGTCGAATGGTGCTCATCGTATCTCTCCTTGAAACTGATCGGCGCCCGCCAAAGGCTCCGTCATCATTCGTTTTTATAAGCCGCTGATAAAAGGCGGATACTGAAAAAATAGCACAGCCTGATCCAAAGGCTTTGACGTCAAAGCGCTTCGAGCGCGTCGCTGAGCTTGTCCACGGCGATGACCTCCATGCCCTTGGGCGGCTGCTTCGGCGCGTTGGCGCGGGGCACGATGGCGCGCAAAAAGCCGTGTTTGGCCGCCTCGCTGATGCGCTCCTGGCCGCTGGGTACCGGACGAATCTCGCCGGAAAGCCCCACCTCGCCGAACACCACCAGCTCCTTCGGCAGCGCCCGATTTTGCAGGCTCGACACCACCGCCAGCAGTACCGCGAGATCCGCGCTGGTTTCCAGCACCTTGACCCCGCCAACCACGTTCAAAAATACGTCCTGGTCGCCGGTGAAGAGCCCGCCGTGGCGGTTGAGCACGGCGAGCAGCATCGCCAACCGGTTCTGATCGACCCCCACCGCCACGCGGCGCGGATTACCTAGCGCTGACTCGTCCACCAGCGCCTGCACCTCGACCAGGATCGGCCGCGTGCCCTCCCACACCACCATCACGAGGCTCCCCGGCGCCTGCTCCTCCTGGCGGGAGAGAAAGATCGCGCTGGGGTTTTTGACCTCTTTCATGCCCTGCTCGAGCATCGCAAATACACCGAGCTCGTTAACCGCGCCGAAGCGGTTTTTTTGCCCGCGCAGGGTTCTAAAGCGCGAGTCGGCGCCGCCTTCGAGCAGCAGCGAGGCGTCGATCATGTGCTCGAGCACCTTGGGGCCGGCCAGGGTGCCATCTTTTGTCACGTGGCCGACCAGCAGCAGCACCGTATTACTCTGCTTGGCAAAACGGGTCAGCGCCGCCGAGGATTCGCGCACCTGTGCGACGCCGCCGGGAGCGGAGCTAATATCCTCGAGGTGCATGGTCTGAATCGAGTCGATCACCAGTATTTCGGGCTTTTCACGCTCGGCAACGGCGAGAATCGTCTCTACGCTGGTTTCGGCCAGCATCTTGAGCCCGCTGGTGGGAAGCTGCAGGCGGTGGGCGCGCATGGCGACTTGGGAGAGCGACTCCTCACCGGTGACGTACATGATGCGCCGCGTTTGGGCGAGCTTGCAGGCGGTTTGTAAAAGCAGTGTCGACTTGCCCGCCCCCGGGTTTCCGCCCAGCAGCACCGCCGAGCCTGGCACGAGCCCGCCGCCCAGTACGCGGTCGAACTCGGCAAAGGTGGAGCTTAGCCGCGGCACCTCGCTCAAATCGACCTTGCTCAGATCGACCACGTCGCGGGAAAGATCCCCGGCGTAGCCGCTTCGCCCCTGAGCGGGCGCGCCGGCGCCGGGCCGGGCGCTCGCCAGGCGCACTTCGCTCAGGGTATTCCATTCTTGGCAGCTCGAGCACTGCCCCTGCCACTTGCGGTATTCGGCTCCGCACTCGGTGCACACATAGGCGCTTTTGACTTTGGCCACGCCGCGCTGCTCCTGTCTTGCTTGCCGCCCGGCAGCCGCTTGCCGGCGCCGGGCAAATACACGAAAGGCGGCTCAGGGCCGCCTTTCACACTCACGGCGCGTACGCCGTGATGTTGATCGCCTAAGCGCTTACCGGCGCTGCAGCTGCAACATCTCGCCGTTTTCGAAGCGACGACGTTCCGGGTCGATCAGCTCGAGGGTTTGCTCGCTGATCTTCTGGAAGTAGTAGATCTGGCCATCGCCGTTGGGCGTCAGCTCATAGACGGTCGCGTTGGCATCCGACGGCGTACCGGTCAGCACTTCCCAGTTACCGGAGTAATTTTCGTCCGGCGGGGTCTGGGGGTGGTTACGATAGCTTGCCGTCAGATCGAACGTCCGCTCCTGCGGGGCGCTAGTCTCCTCGCCTTCCATGGTCACGTTCAGGTCGATGCCGTCACAGTTACGGCACGGCAGCGTTCCCTGGTAGGTGGCCTGAGACGCGCTCATGGCGGGGGCATCCTGGCCTTGCTGGTCGGTCTGGCCCGATGCGCAGCCCGCCAGTAGTGCCAACATAGCCGAACCGGCTAGCAAACTCCGAAATTGCATTGGGTGTCTCCTTCTCGTGTTGGACATACATTTCTTTCGTGCGCTTATGACAGCATAACCGCTACAAGGTGCGACGCCCACCCCTCGATGCGTTGCAATCGTGTCAAATAATCGCCAGATAAAACAGCCGCCTGCAATAGTCATGCAGGCATCTTGCGCTTGATCGTGGCTCGGGCCACCATAATGCTCCTTGCAAGAGCCACCAGGTGTCCCTCATGAGCCAATTCTGGAGCCCCGCCGTTCGGTCGCTGACCCCGTACGTGCCCGGCGAACAGCCCGTCGAGCGTCTGATCAAGCTCAACACCAACGAAAACCCTTACCCGCCGGCCCCGGGCGTGGGTCAGGCGCTGCGCGATTACGCCACCGACCACTTGCGCCTCTACCCGGACCCGACCTCGCGCGCGCTCAGACAAACTCTGGCCGATACGTTCGACGTCGATCTGGAGCAGACCTTTGTCGGCAACGGCTCCGATGAGGTGCTGGCCTTCGCCTTCCAGGCCTTTTTCTGTCACGGCGCGCCGCTCGATGCGCCGGCCATTACCTATAGCTTTTACCCGGTCTACGCGAAGCTGTACGGGATCGAACTTCGCCAGCACCCGCTCAACGCTCAGTGGGAAGTCGACCTCGACGCCCTGACCGCGAGCGCCGAGCGTAGCGGCGTGATTCTAGCCAACCCTAATGCCCCCACCGGCCACGCCCACTCGCTCGAAAGCATCGAAGCACTTCTAGAGCGGGTACCGGATCGCGTAGTGCTGATCGATGAAGCTTACGTCGATTTCGGCGCCGACAGCGCCGTCGCGCTTACCAGGCGCTATCCGAACCTGCTGGTCACCGGTACGTTTTCCAAATCAAGAAGCCTTGCCGGCCTGCGGCTGGGCTACGCTATCGGCTCGCCGGAGCTGATCGAGGGGTTGCAGCGCGTCAAGGACTCCTTCAACTCCTTCCCGGTGGATAGCCTGGCCAGTCTTTTAGGCATCGAGGCGCTCAAGGATCAGGCGCACTTCGACGCCTGCCGTAACCATGTGATTGCCACTCGCGAGCGTACTCGCGAACGCCTGGAAGCGCTTGGCTTCGACGTACTGCCGTCAAAAGCCAACTTCGTGCTGACTCAGCACCCCGACTTTCAAGGCGCCCAGCTCTTCGCTGGCCTTCGCGAGCGCGGCATTCTGGTACGCCACTTCAACACGGATATTCTGGGCAATTTCCTGCGCATCACCATCGGCACCGATGATGAAATGGATAGCCTGATGGAAGCGCTGGAAAGCATTTGTCGTTAACTGGTGATAGCCATTTCAACCCGCTCTTGTAGGAGCAGGCTTTAGCCAGCGACGCGGCGCACCGCGCCGCCTGAATGGACGGCAGGCAAGATGGCAAACCCAACCCCGGGCGGCTGTCGCCGCCATCGCCCGATGAATCGGGCTCCTGCAGTCGATCGGAGCGCGATTGTCCTGTAGGAGCAAGCGTCAGCCAGCGATGCGGCGCACCGCGTCGCTTGGGTGGGGCGGCAGGCACCCTGCCTGCCGGGCCTTTCCCCTTTTTTTTCCACGCATAAAAAAGCCCCGAACACAGAGTGCTCGGGGCTTTTTCGAATAGGTGCCTGACGATAACCTACTCTCGCATGGGGAGACCCCACACTACCATCGGCGCGTTGCGGTTTCACTTCCGAGTTCGGCAAGGGATCGGGTGGTTCACGCAAGCCATGGTCGTCAG
>NZ_JALGBZ010000007.1 GCF_023757625.1 Halomonas sp. S3-1-1 | reverse complement strand
TGCCTGCCCCACATACGAAGACGTGACGCAGAGGCGAATCAATCCTGGCTCAAGGTTCAAACGAATTTACCGTGATACCTCGAAAGGTATCGCTGTGTTCGTCTGCCTTGATATAAGGTGATTTGTCACCCTCATCGGCAAACGCCCACATGAATTGCCTGATCAAATTGTTAAAGAGCTGTTTCGCTTCGACTTGAACACTGACTCGATGACCTGAGCCGGTTGCCGTTGCGAGGAAGGCGTATTCTACGCACTTCCTGATGTTTGTCAACCGCTGATTTCAGCGAGTGAAGCAAGCGATCGAAACTGCGCTAACTTCCTGACAAACCGAAGGTTTTCACCTTCACTTACCGCCTGAAACGCTGTGCGTCCCCGGCAGCGGATGCGTACTTTACGGATTCTCCACCGGGAGCGCAAGGGCTTTTTTCAAAAAGATGCGCACCGTCATCAGGGAGTCACATAGCGGTGTCAGGCACGCCCCTTCTTGCCGCCGTTTTTAGCCTTGCGCATCACGGCGTGTACCGGTCCGGACAGCACGTAGGCACCAAACAGCAGCAGCAGCATGGCTGACGGTTCGACCGAGATCATCACGAAACCGAGCACCACCGCCAGCAGCACCACAAACGGCACTGGCTTTTTGAAGTCGAGTTCTTTGAAGCTGTAGTAGCGGATATTACTGACCATCAGAATGCCTGCCGCGCCCACCAGCACCAGCATCAAAAGCTTGAAGCCGAAAGCGTCGGCGTCGAAGCTGTGAAAGGTCCAGACGCTGGCCGCGACAACTGCCGCCGCAGAAGGGCTCGGCAGGCCGATGAACCACTTCTTGTCGGTGCTGCCGATCTGGACGTTAAAGCGGGCAAGCCTTAACGCGGCGCAGGCCACGTACAGAAAGGCGACGACCCAGCCGGTCTTGCCGATATCCTGCAAAATCCAGCTAAAGGCGACCAGCGCCGGCGCCATTCCAAACGAGATCATGTCAGCGAGACTGTCGTACTCGGCGCCGAAAGCGCTCTGGGTATTGGTCATGCGCGCCACGCGCCCGTCCAAGCCGTCGAGCACCATGGCGATGAAAATAGCGATGGCCGCCGAGCTGAAATCGCCGTTGATACCGGCCACCACGGCAAAGAACCCGGAAAAGAGCGCCGAGGTGGTGAAGAGGTTGGGCAGCAGATAAATACCCTTGCGGCGAATTTTTTTGCCGTCCTCGACGGACTCCTCGACCACCTCGGTTTCACGTAGAAACGCCGTGGCAAGGTCCTCGTTGCTCACCGATTCGCTGTCGCGGTCGGGTTTGTAAGGCGGCGGCGTATGTCCTGGCTCTTGATCGTGAGCGTCCTGATTCATGTGCGTCATCCCTAATTTGAAATCGTTTGTAGGCCGGTTTTCATTCTACACGCTACCCGGCCGGCGGCTACCGCGATTGCGGCTATCGCCACAGCCTGGCCCAAACGCCGGCAGAGCGCGATAACCAGCACACCGCCAGGCCTGCTATGCGCTGACAAAAAAGCCGCCCCGTGGGGCGGCTTTTAAACACAAGCGAAGAGCGAGCGCTAAAGCGACAGCACCTTGTCGCCCCGAGCGATACCGGAAACCCCGGTACGCGCCACTTCGAGAATTCCCACCGGCGCCATGGCCTGCAGGAACGCGTCGAGCTTAGCGGCGTCGCCGGTAATCTGCACGGTGTAAAGGCTCGGCGTGACATCCACCACTTGGGCGCGGAAGATGTCGACCGTGCGCTTGACCTCGTCGCGGGCAGCCCCCAGCGCTTTCACTTTCACCAGCATCAGCTCGCGCTCGATGTGGTTGCCTTCGGTCAAATCCACCAGTTTGACCACGTCGATCAGCTTGTTGAGATGCTTGGTGATCTGCTCGATCACACGGTCGTCACCCACGGTGGTGACCGTCAGCCGCGAGAGTGACGGATCATCGGTGGGTGCGACGTTGAGCGTTTCGATGTTGAAGTTACGCTGAGAAAACAAGCCCACCACACGTGATAGCGCACCCGGTTCGTTTTCCAGAAGAATCGAGATGATATGACGCATCAGGTACGCTCCGTTTTGGACAGCAGCATGTCACGCATCGCGCCGAGCGGCACTTGCATCGGATAGACGTGCTCGAAGGGGTCGACCTTGATATCGAGGAACACCAGTTCGTGCTTGTCCTCGAAGGCGCGGGCCAGCGCTGGCTCCAGCTCCTCTTTCGTGGTCACGGTAATCGCGGTGAACCCGTAGGCCTCGATCAGGAGATGGAAATCCGGCAAGGATTCCATGTAGGAGTGGGCGTGACGCGACTTGTAGTTCAAGTCCTGCCACTGGCGCACCATCCCAAGCGACTGGTTGTTCAGGTTGACGATCTTCACCCCTACCCCGTACTGCTTACAGGTAGAGAGCTCCTGCATCATCATCTGAAAGCTGCCTTCGCCGGTGATACACACCACGTCATCGTCGGGATAGCTTTTCTTGATCCCCATGGCCGCCGGGAAGCCAAAGCCCATGGTACCCAAGCCACCGGAGGTGATCAGCCGGTTGGGCTTGTCGAACTTGTAGTACTGGGCGGCAAACATCTGGTGCTGGCCGACATCAGTGGTGACGAACGCCTCTCCCCGGGTCACCCGGCAAAGCGCCTCGACCACTTCCTGAGGTTTGAGCGCCTCACCGGCGTTCGACGGCTCATAGAGCTTGCCTTCACGCTCGGCGCGCCAGCCGTCGATCTTCTCCCACCACTCGCCAAGCGCGTCGGTGTTTTCCACCGTGCGCCCTTGAACGAGGCTGATCATCTCGTCGATGACTCCGGCGGCAGGGCCGACGATCGGCACGTCCGCGCGCACGGTCTTGGAGATCGAGCTCGGGTCGACGTCGACGTGAACGATTTTCGCCGTGGGGCAGAACTTCGAGGTGTTGTTGGTCACACGGTCGTCGAAGCGCGCGCCGATGGCGATGATCAGATCGGCGTGGTGCATGGCCATGTTGGACTCATAAGAGCCGTGCATGCCAAGCCAGCCCAAACACTGCTTGTCGCTTTGCGGGTAAGCGCCGATGCCCATGAGCGTGGTGGTGATCGGAAAGCCGAGCTTCTGAACCAGATCGGTCAGGCCTTCGCTGGCACGGCCGGTGACCACACCGCCGCCGGTGTAGAACACCGGGCGCTTGGCCTTGAGCATCAGCTCGACGGCCTTTTTGATCTGACCGGTGTGGCCGCGGCTAACCGGGTTGTAGGAGCGCAGCTTGACCTTTTTCGGGTAAGCGTACTCGTAGCGCTCGGTGGGCGCGGTCATGTCTTTCGGAATATCGACCACCACCGGACCCGGGCGGCCGGTCGAGGCGAGATAGAACGCCTTTTTCAGCACATCCGGAATTTCGGAGGGGTGACGAATCGAGAAGCTGTGCTTCACGATCGGGCGGGTCACGCCGACGATATCGGTTTCCTGAAACGCGTCTTCGCCGATCAGATGGCTCATGACCTGGCCGCACAGCACGACCATGGGAATAGAGTCCATGTAGGCGGTGGCGATGCCGGTCACGGCGTTGGTCGCACCGGGCCCGGAGGTCACCAGCACCACGCCGGGCTTGCCGGAGGCGCGGGCGTAGCCGTCGGCGGCGTGGGTCGCCGCCTGCTCGTGGCGCACCAGAATGTGTTTGACATCGTCCTGGCGGAAGAGCGCGTCATAGATATGCAGCGCCGCCCCACCGGGGTACCCATAAATGTATTCGACGCCCTCGTCTTTCAAGAAGCGGGCGATCATGTCTGCGCCGGAAAGCAGTTCCACAGTAATTCTCCCCTAAAGGTCTCGAGTGCGATCCGCAGATGGCTGCGGGGTCGAGTGCGGCGGTATGCCGCTGCCGGCGATGCCGACACCTGATGCCAAACCCTGGCATACGGCCCGGTTAGGGCCAGCACTCTCATCGGAGGCCGTGTTGAAACGACCTCCTTTCGCGGCGGTTCACCGCGTCGGGGCATTGGCCAGGCCAAGCGGTTGACTTGAGCCCGGAAGTCCTTCGGCGGGTAAAGGCGAAAGCCTACCCTTCACGCGGGGATAGGGGGTTACCCGTGGGGTCCGCGTCCGCAAATCAGGAACCCACAAGATTCCAATAGCGCCTCTTGCCTGTCAACCTTTCATCGCCCCAAACCGGGGCAGGTGCACCAAAACAAAAACCCCGCCGGCAAGCCGGCGGGGTCGGGTCGATCGCGTCAAGCGCTATCAGGTGAAGACTAGCTTGCCTTGTTCGGCGCTAACGTGGATGGTCGCCCCCGGCGCGTACTTGCCAGCGAGCAGGTCCTGAGCCAGCGGGTTTTCGATCCGGCTCTGGATCGCTCGCTTGAGCGGGCGCGCCCCGAACACCGGGTCGAAACCGACCACCGCGAGCTGCGCCATGGCCTCATCGCTGACCTCGAGACTCAGGCCATGCTCGGCCAAGCGCGCTTGGAGACGCTCGAGCTGAATCGAGGCGATCGCCTGGATCTGCGCCTGACCAAGGGCATGGAACACCACCACTTCGTCGATGCGGTTGATGAGTTCCGGGCGGAAGTGATTGCCCACCACGTCCATCACCGCCTCCTTCATCGCGTCATAGCCGGCGTCGTCGCTGGCCTCACTGCCCATACGCTGGATGATGTCCGAGCCCATGTTCGAGGTCATCACGATCACGGTGTTGCGAAAATCCACCGTGCGGCCCTGGCCATCGGTCAGGCGCCCGTCCTCCAGCACCTGCAGCAGGATGTTGAACACGTCCGGGTGCGCCTTTTCCACCTCGTCGAGCAGCAGCACCGAGTAGGGCTTACGGCGCACGGCTTCGGTCAGGTAGCCGCCCTCTTCATAGCCCACGTAGCCGGGAGGTGCGCCGATCAGCCGCGCCACGGAGTGCTTCTCCATGAACTCGGACATGTCGATGCGCACCATCGCCTCCTCGGTATCGAAGAGGAAGTTGGCCAGCGACTTGCAAAGCTCGGTCTTGCCCACCCCGGTCGGGCCGAGAAACAGAAACGAGCCGTTGGGCCGGTTCGGGTCGGCAAGCCCCGCCCGCGAGCGGCGTACCGCGTTGGCGACCGCCTCGACCGCTTCCTCCTGGCCGATCACGCGCTCGTGCAGCGCCTCTTCCATACGCAACAGCTTGTCGCGCTCGCCTTCGAGCATTTTCGAGACCGGAATGCCGGTCCAGCGTGAAACGACCTCGGCGATCTCTTCTTCAGTGACGTTGGAGCGCAGCAGCTGGTGGCTGGCGATATCCGCCTCGCCTTCGCCGCTCTCCGCGATCTTCTTCTCGAGCTCGGGAATCTTGCCGTACTGGATTTCGGACATGCGGCCAAGATCGCCCTGGCGGCGAGCCTGCTCAAGATCCAGACGCGCCTGCTCTAGCTCGGCCTTGAACTGGGCGGCGCCCTGAATGCTGGCTTTTTCGGCCTTCCAGATCTCGTCGAGGTCGGCGTACTCGCGTTCCAGATCATGGATGTGATCGTTCAGCGCCTCGAGGCGTTTGCGGGTCGCCTCGTCGGTCTCTTTCTTGAGCGCCTCACGCTCCATTTTGAGCTGGATCAGGCGCCGGTCGAGGCGGTCCATCGATTCGGGCTTGGAATCGAGCTCCATGCGGATGCGCGAGGCCGCCTCGTCGATCAAATCGATCGCCTTGTCCGGCAGCTGGCGGTCGGTGATGTAGCGGGTAGAGAGCTTCGCCGCGGCGATGATCGCGGAATCAGTGATCGCCACGCCGTGGTGCACCTCGTAGCGCTCCTTCAAGCCGCGCAAAATGGCGACGGTGTCCTCTTCCGAGGGCTCGTCGACCAGCACCTTCTGGAAGCGGCGTTCGAGCGCGGCGTCCTTTTCGATGTACTTGCGGTACTCGTCGAGCGTCGTTGCGCCCACGCAGTGTAGCTCGCCGCGGGCCAGTGCGGGTTTGAGCATGTTGCCGGCGTCCATCGCGCCGTCGGCCTTGCCAGCGCCGACCATGGTGTGCAGCTCGTCGATGAACAGGATCACCCGCCCCTCTTCCTGGGCGAGCTCCTTGAGCACCGACTTCAAACGCTCCTCGAACTCGCCGCGAAACTTCGCGCCGGCAAGCAAAGACCCCATGTCCAGCGACAGCACGCGCTTGTCCTTGAGCCCTTCCGGCACCTCGCCATCGACGATACGACTGGCCAGCCCCTCGACGATGGCGGTCTTGCCCACGCCGGGCTCGCCGATCAATACCGGGTTGTTCTTGGTGCGCCGCTGAAGCACCTGAATCGTGCGGCGAATCTCGTCGTCGCGGCCGATCACCGGGTCGAGCTTGCCTTCGAGCGCCCGCTGGGTGAGGTCAAGGGTGTACTTGTTGAGCGCCTCACGCTGATCCTCGGCGTTGGCATCACTCACACTCGCGCCGCCGCGAAGGCTCTCGATCGCGCTTTCGAGATTTTTACGCTCGATGCCGGCCTCCTTCATCGCCTTCGCCACCGCGCCGCCGGCCTCCAGGGCGGCGAGCAGCACGAGTTCGCTGGCAATGAACTGGTCGCCGCGCTTTTGCGCTTCGCGGTCGGTGAGGTTGAAAAGCTTCACCAGATCGCGTGAGGGCTGCACATTGCCATCGAACTGGCTGACCTTTGGCAGGTCGTCGAGCTGACGTTTGAGCGCGTCGCGCAGCCGCGAACTCGCCCCACCGGTCTTGTCGATGAGCGCCTTGATACCGGTGTCGCGGGTATCGAGTAAGGAGAGCAGAAGGTGAACGGGCTCGAGCTGGTTATGGCCCTGGCCGACGGCAAGGGACTGCGCCTCGGCAACGGCGGACTGGAGCTTTGCGGTGAATTTATCGAATCGCATGGCATTCTCCTGGGATGGCCACGCGGTTGGACGCGCGGCGTGGCCCTGAACGGTTTCAATTTGCCAGAAAGTTTGGCTTGACAAATTAAATGGTGCCGATTCACGGCGCTTTCAAGAGGTCATGCAGGGTTAAATTCGACTCACGCCGGGTCGTTGGCGAGCCAGATGACGCTGGCCATGCGCCCGGTGCGCCCCGAGTCACGGCGGTAGGAGTAAAAGCGCGACTCGCAAGCGGTGCAGAAGTGGCCGCCGCTGATGTGGTGAATGCCCAGGGTCGCCAGGCGAAAGCGCGCCAGCCGGTAAAGATCGGCCATGTAGTGGTTGAGCCGGTAGGGGCTGTGCTCGAAGGCGTCCGCGCTTTCCGGATGCGCACCGACGAACGCGCCGTACACCTCCGGGCCGACCTCGAACTGGGCGTTGGAGATCGCCGGACCCAGCCACACCAGAATGTCGTCGGCGTCGCAGTTCATCGCCGCGACCGTCGCCTCCAGCACGCCGCTGGCAAGCCCGCGCCAGCCGGCGTGGGCCACCGCTACCTGGCTGCCCTGGCGGTTACAGAAAAACACCGGCAGGCAGTCGGCGGTGAGCACCACGCAGGCGTACTCGCTGGTCGTTGCGATCGAGGCGTCCGCCTTGGGCGGGCTTGCCTGAAAGCTCTGCTGCACCCGGGCGCTGTGAATCTGGTCGAGCCACAACAGCGGGCGGTCGTCGCCGATCTCCTTTTGCAGCAGGCGCCGGCAAAGCGCCACGTGATCCGGATGATCGCCGACATGATCCGCCGGGTTGAAGGCGGCGAAGTCGTTCTGGCTGGGGCCGGTTTCGCGGGTAGTGACGAAGCCGCGAACGTTGTCCGGCGCCGGCCAGTCCGGCACCACCTTACTCGGGTGCAGGTCGATGGCATCGCTCATCGTTTGGTCTCGCTATCGTCGCGCAGGTAATCCAGCAGCATCAAAAGCTCGTCGGGCAGCGACGCTCTAAAGGTCATGGGCTCTTCGCTGACCGGATGAATGAAGGTTAATTTGCGCGCATGCAGCGCCTGGCGGGGAAACTCGCGCAGGATTTCCTTCAACTGCTCGCCGGCGCCTGGCGGAAGGCGTGCGCGCCCGCCGTAGAGCGGGTCGCCGATCAGCGGGTAGCGGGCGTGGGCCATGTGCACGCGAATCTGGTGGGTGCGCCCGGTTTCGAGCTGGCAGCGCACGTGGGTGTGGGCGCGAAAGCGCTCGACCACGCGATAGTGCGTGACGGCGGGCTTGCCCGAGGCGGTCACGGCCTGGCGCTTGCGATCCTTCGGATGGCGGCCGATCGGCGCATCGATCGTGGCCCCGGAAACGGGCTTGCCGATCACCACCGCGTCGTACTGGCGCGAGACGCTTCGCGCCTGCAGCTGTTCGACCAGCCGGGTTTGGGCGGTCAGGGTCTTGGCCACCATCATCAGGCCCGTCGTGTCCTTGTCCAGCCGGTGGACGATCCCCGCCCGGGGGATCTCGGCAAGCGACGGGCAGTGAAACAGCAGCGCGTTCAGAAGCGTCCCGTCCGGATTGCCTGCCGCCGGGTGCACCACCATGCCCGCGGGCTTATTGAGCACGATGACCGCATCGTCTTCGAACACGATATCGAGGGCGATCTCCTGGGCGGCGAAGCGTGTATCCTCCTCGAGGGTGGCGCAAAGGCGCAGGGTCTCCAGACCGTGAAGCTTTGCCTTGGGTTTGGCGGTCGCGCCGTCCACGGTCAGCTCGCCGCCATTGATCCACGCTTTCAAGCGCTCGCGAGAGTATTCGCTGAACAACTCCGCCGCCGCCTGGTCCAGGCGAGCGCCGGCAAGCGCGGCGGGCACCTGGTGTGTGGCTTCGATAATGTGCGACATGCAGAACCTCTTGGGACGCAGACCCGAGCAGCAAAACGCGGTGATGCCTGCGTTTTGCGCCAAGGTGTTTTATAGTGGGCCGATTGCGACCTATTCTACCATTTCTTATGGCCATCTTCGCTTTTCGGTGATTGAGGCTTGTTTGCAACGAGGATGATGATGCGCGTTTTCTCCACTGCCCACCGCTTTGGCGCCGTAGCCTTGAGCCTTGCTCTACTGGCCGGCTGTGCCAGCAACAGCAACAACGATGACGCCGCCGAGCAGGATGAGGCCGAGTTCTCCAACGTCCAGGAGCGCGAGCTCTACGAGCTTGCCCGCACCGCGCTTGAAGACAACCGCTACCCCATCGCCATCGACCGTTTAGAGGCGCTGGATACTCGCTACCCCTTCGGCGCCCACGCCGAGCAGGCCCAGCTCGAGCTGATCTACGCCTACTACGAAAACGGCGATTGGGAAGAGGCGCGCGCCGCGGCCAGCCGCTTCATCCGCCTGCAGCCGGACCATCCTCAGGTCGACTACGCCTACTACCTGCGCGGGCTCTCCGCCTGGCAGGCCGGGCGCTTCAGCCTCGAGCGGCTGCGCCTGATCGATATTTCCAAGCGCGACCTGGGCGCCTCGCGGGACGCCTACAACGATTTTCGCGAGCTGATCCAGCGCTTCCCGCAAAGCGAGTATGCCCCGGATGCCCAGCAGCGTATCGTCTACCTGCGTGAGCTTTTGGCCCAGCACGAGCTGCACGTAGCGGACTACTATCTGCGCCGCGGCGCGTATCTTGCCGCCGTCGAGCGCGGACGCTGGGTGATCGAAAACTTCCCCGAAGCCAACGCCACCCGCGACGCCCTGGCCACCATGATCGAAGGCTACCAGGGCTTGGGCATGAACGACCGCGCCGAGGAAGTGCTCGCAGTGCTGCGTGAAAACGACCCGAATCACGAGCAGCTTCGCGGCGGACGTTTCGTGCCCAAGCACGGCTAATCCCCCGCGCTTACAGCGCTCGATAAAGCCCCTGACCGGCCAAGCGCCGGTCAGGGGCTTTTTTATGGGCAAGCGTAGCGCCGCTTGCCGATTCCCGAAAATTTCTGGCGGCTTCCCTGACTGGTACTTTTTAACTAACCATAATAAAAAAATATCAAAAAAATGTTATGCAATATTTGTACATCAATCTAATATTGCATCAGCCAATAACAGCCATCGCTTCAAGGGAATTGTACGCATGCCCGCTCAACGCCAGCTAAAAATCAGTACCCGCCTCACCATTGCTTTCTCGATTCTGCTCTTTTTTCTTGCCGCGCTCACCGCCATCGGGATCTATCAGGTGGGCCAGATCAACCGTGACCTGGCCGAGATCAACGACGTCAATGCCGTCAAGCAGCGCCATGCCATTGACTGGCGCGGCAGCGTTCACGACCGGGCCATTGCCCTTCGCGATCTCGTCATTACCACGACGGAAAATCAGTACCGCGACCTGAGTAGCGAAATCCAGCGGCTTCAGGACAACTACTCAAACGCCTCTCAGGAAATGGCGGAGATCACCCGCGAATACCCTGGCCCAGCAGAGGAAGCGCGCATTATCGAAAGCGTTCAGGCGCAGCAGGCATTAACGCTCGAACTGACCGAAGCGGTGGTCGGCGCGCGGCTGGCGGGCGACTTCGCCCAAGCGCAAACGCTTTTGATCGAACGAGCGGGGCCGGCATACGCCGAGTGGCTGTCGCGCATCAACCAGTTCATCGACCTGCAGGAGCGGCTCAACAACGTCACCACCGACCACGCCCGAAACGCTGCCTCGAGCTTTCAAAACCTCATGCTCGGCCTGACTCTGCTGGCGCTGATCATCGGCGGGCTCATGGCGTTTTGGTTGTCGCGCCAATTGCTGGGCGAACTGGGCGCCGAGCCCTTCGAAGTCCAAACGTTTTCCAACGCCATCGGTAACGGCAATCTGGCCGTGGCGAACGAGCGCCACAACAAGCGCGAACGAGGCATCATGGCCTCGCAAGTGGCTATGGCCAAGCAGCTCGAGGAGATCGTATTGAAAGTGCGCGGCTGTGCCGAGGCGGTGGCCAGCAACAGCGAGCAGATCGCCGAAGGCAATACCAACCTCGCCTCGCGCACCGAGCAGCAGTCAAGCGCTCTGGCCCAAACCGCGGCCGCCATGGAGCAGCTCAACAGCACCGTGACCCAGAACGCCGACAACGCCGAACGGGCAAGCCAAGAAGCGACGCAGGCGACCGCCACCGCTGCCCAGGGCGGCAAGGCGGTTCGTGAAATGACCACGACCATGAACGAGCTGGACCAAAGCTCTCAGGAGATTTCCGGCATCATCGCGACCATCGATGCGATCGCCTTTCAGACCAACATTCTGGCGCTGAACGCCTCGGTAGAGGCGGCACGCGCCGGCGAACACGGCCGCGGCTTTGCGGTGGTGGCCAGCGAAGTGCGCAATCTAGCCCAGCGAAGCGCCAGCGCGGCCAAGGAGATCAACGAGCTGATTTCGAAAAACCTCGAGCGCGTCAAACACGGCAACGAGCGGGCAAGCCTGGCGCGCCAGTCTACCGAAGAGATCATCAGCGCCATCGAGCGGGTCAACGTCATCATGAACGAGATCAGCAGCGCCAGCGCCGAGCAGAGCACCGGCGTACGCGAGATCAACCAGGCCGTTTCCGAAATGGATCAAATGACCCAGGACAACGCCAACCTGGTCAGCGAGAGCGCCAGCGCTTCCAATACGCTGCGCCACAATGCTCGGGAGCTCATAAACGCCATGCAGACGTTCAAACTCCCCGCCTCGACCTCGACCTCGACCTCGACCTCGATTTCGGCCCCCACCGCGCAGGTATCGTCCGCCAGAGCCTTGGCCGCGACTCGCAACACGGCTTCCAAACCGCTCGTTCAGAGCCCCACGGAGCCCACCTGGGAGAGCTTCTAACTTTTCATCGCTTTCTAACGCAAACAAGCCAGGCAATGCCTGGCTTGTTTTATGATTAAGGGCCGTTCACCGCGCGACTATTCAGTCGCCGGGCTGCCAGCCGTTGACGATCGGGTAGCGACGGTCGCGGCCAAAGCCCCGGGCGGTGACGCGCACGCCGACCGGCGCTTGGCGGCGCTTGTACTCGCAGCGGTCCACCAGTTTGACCACCTGATAGACATCGGCCTCTGTAAAGCCCTCGTTGATGATCGTCTCGGCACTCATGTCGCCTTCGATATAGCGCGACAGAATCGCGTCGAGCACGTCGTAACCTGGCAGCGAGTCGCTGTCCTGCTGGTCCGGGGCGAGCTCGGCGCTTGGGGGACGTTCGATCACGCGCTCCGGCACCGCCGGCGACTGCGTATTGCGCCAGCGCGCCAGTTTGTACACCCAGCTCTTGTAGACATCCTTGATGGCGTTGTAGCCGCCGACCATGTCGCCGTAGAGCGTGGCGTAGCCCACCGCCATCTCGCTCTTGTTGCCGGTGGTTAGCACCATCAGCCCTTTCTTGTTGGAGATCGCCATGAGCAACACGCCGCGACAGCGCGACTGCAGATTCTCCTCGGTCGTGTCACGCTCGGCACCGGCGAAGCTATCAGACAGCGTTTGGGTGAACGCCTCGACCATCGGCGCGATCGGCATGACGTCATATTCGACGCCAAGCATTTCGGCCTGCTGCGCGGCGTCCTCTTTCGAGATGTCCGCAGTGTAGTGATACGGCATCATCACCGCCTGCACCCGCTGCGGGCCGAGCGCATCCACGGCGATCGCAAGCGACAGCGCCGAGTCGATGCCGCCGGAAAGCCCCAGTACCACGCCCTGGAAACCACTCTTGTTGACGTAGTCGCGAAGCCCGGTGACCAGCGCGCAGTAGAGGCTCTCCTCGGGTGATACCGCCTCTTCGATCTCGCCGGCCTCCGGCACCCACGCGCCGTCAGACTCGACGAAGCGCACCGGCATCAGCCCGGCCTGCCAGTAAGGGGCGAGCACCTTGAGCGCACCGCTTGCATCGATCACGCTCGAGCCGCCGTCGAACACCAGCTCGTCCTGCCCGCCGATGGTGTTGACGTAGACGATCGGCCGGCTGACCGCGCGGGCGCGCTGCTCGAAAAGCGCCAGCCGCTCGCTGGGCTTTTCCTGGTGATAGGGCGAAGCGTTGAGCGTGACCAGCACGTCGGCGCCGGCCTCCTTCGCCGCTTCGATCGGCGCGCTTTCCCACAGATCCTCGCAGATCAAAAGGCCGAGCCTTGCGCCCTTGTGTTCGAACACCAGCGGCTCGCGCCCGGCGGTGAAGTAGCGCTGCTCGTCGAACACCTGGTAATTGGGCAGCGCCTGCTTGGCGTACTCCGCCTGCCACTGCCCGTTGTAGAGCACGCCGGCCAGATTAAACCGCTTGCCGTCTCTCACGCCCGGGTAGCCGATGATCACAAGAACGTCGCGGGCGACTTTTTCGGCCATGGTGGCCCGGGCCTTTGCAAGGCGCGACTCCATCGAGGCCCTCAGCAACAGATCCTCCGGCGGGTAGCCGGTCAAAAACAGTTCGGGAAAGACCACCACGTCCGCCCGGTGCTCGATACGCGCCTCGCGCACGGCTTCGATCGCCTTGGCGGCGTTACCGGCAATATCCCCGACCAGTGGGTCGAGTTGGGCCATGACCAGCGTTAACTCTTGCATGGGGGGTAAAATCTCTTGAGAATCCTTGAAACATACCGTTTGGACGCGAAGCGCTCAAAAGCATACGGCGCTTGCTCGCCTCCAAACCGTACCGGGTCGCCCGCATTGTCCCGCAAGGGCTCGCCGCTGGCAAAGGGCGTGGGGCACGGTTAAGCACCTCGAGCGCCGGCGCCAGTGCGCACCCCGGTTACCCCCGTCCCGTTGGGAGCGATAAAAGGATGAACCTGTTGATCATTCGGCTACTTATTTTTGCGCTGGTGTTTTATGTCGGCTTGAAGCTCTACGGGCGGTACCGTCAGCACAAACTGGCAAAAGACGACACGCCCCGGCGTGTGGAAGGCGGCGCCATGGTGCGCTGTCGCTGGTGCGAGGTGCACGTGCCGGAAAGCGAAGCGCTGCGCTTCGAGGAGAAGTGGTTCTGCTCCAGCGCCCATCGAGAGCGCTACATCGAGGAGCAGAAAAAGGATGATCCGGCCTAAAGCACCAGCCGCTCTTCGGTCGGCACAAAGGGCGCCGGGTCGATCAGCGGCGGGCGCTCCAACAGCGTATCGACCAGCAGATGCGTCGAGGCCGGCGCCAGCACCAGCCCGTTGCGATGATGCCCGGCGTTGATATAAAGCGAGGAGTATCCGGGCACCGCGCCAATAAAGGGGAGCCCGTTTGGTGAGCCCGGCCGTAGCCCCGCCCAGTGGTGCGCTACCGGATAGCCGGCGAGCGCCGGCACGATCTCCTCGGCGCTTTGAACGAGCGAGGCGCGGGCGGCTTCATCGGTGGTCTTGTCGAACCCGGCCTCTTCGAGCGTCGACCCCACCAGCAGCAGGCCGTCACCTCGCGGAATGATGTAGCGCCCATCCTTGAGCACGACGCGCTCGACGAGCCCCTTCAGTGCCTGATAGGCGATCATCTGCCCTTTCACCGGGCGCACGGGAAGCTCGATGCCAAGCGGCGCCAGAAGCGCCGCCGTCCAGGCCCCGGCGCACAGAACTACGCGCGACGCTCGCTGCTTGCCCGCCTGCGTCTCGATGCCCGTTACCTGACCGTGCTCGACGACCAACCCGCCCACCTGTTGATGCTCGAAAAGCGTCACGCCCGGCATGGCCTCGAGCCGGGCGCGCAGCGCCTGACCGAGTCGCGGATTGCGCACGCTCCCCAGGGTCGGCATCCAGAGCGCGCGATCGGCCGGGGCGGCCTGGGGCTCTTTCTCGGCCACAAAGGCGCGGCTGACGCGCTCCAGTGGTTTGCCGAACTGGCGCGACCAAGCGAGTGCCGCCTCGTCGTCCTCGACGCTCAGGTACAAAAGCCCTTTCTGGCGATACTCGGGGTCGATGCCGGTCTCTTCCAGCAGGCGTAGCGCAAGCGTGGGGTAGGCGCCTTCCGACCAGCGCGAAAGCGTCGAGATCGCCGGCCCGTGGCGCCAGGGGTAAAGCGGTGAGACGATACCGCCGCCGGCCCAGGACGCTTCCTGACCGCACACGCCACGCTCGACGATCGACACCGTTTGACCGGCGTCCGCCAATTGAAGCGCGGTCATCATGCCGATGACCCCGCCGCCCACAATCAAGAAATCGCTCACGATAACCGTTCCTTATTTCCTACACGCGTCTGCGCTCGCGCCTACCTTCTCCGATTCGAAGGCTGATTAATCTAGCATCAGGACACTCGGCGCATTAGGAGGGCCGACTCATGCCTCGTTTGCTTAAGCGCTCACCCGCTGCAGGCGGCTTTACCCTGCTGGAGCTGGTCGTCGCGCTGCTCATCGCCGCCATTTTGACCCACGGGGCGTACGCTCATCTTCAAGCCCTTGGCCATGCCGTCGCGCTCAAAAGCGAGATCAACCGTTTTCAGCGAGCGTTTTCCCTGGCGCGCAATACGGCCATTACCCAGCGAAGAACCGTCACGCTTTGCCCTATCACCCAAGCACGCCAGTGCAGCAATGACTGGAGCCAGCCGCTGGCGGTCATCGAAACAGCGCTTGATGGGGGACGCGCGTCGCAGCGCGTGGTGCGCATCTTTCCCACGCACCCTGACAGTGACATCACCTACAACCGGGGCTGGCGGCAGGTACGCTACACGCCGCTGGGCCACGCCAGCGGCTTCAACGGAACATTTTATCTGTGTACCGGCGCCGATAACGGCCGGGTACTCGTACTGAGCCAGCTTGGCCGGCTTCGAATCAACGAGCAGCGCCTGGACTGTTCCTGATCAGGCAATGCCGTCCAGATAGCGCTCGGCATCCAGCGCCGCCATGCAGCCGCTGCCCGCCGAGGTGATTGCCTGGCGGTAGATATGGTCCATGACGTCGCCGCAGGCGAACACGCCGGGCACGCTGGTCGCGGTAGCGTTGCCTTCAAGCCCGGAATTGACGGTAATGTAGCCACCCTTCATCGCCAGTTGGCCCTCGAAGATGCCGGTGTTGGGGCTGTGGCCAATGGCGATGAACAGCCCCGGCGCGTGCAGCTCCTTGGTCGTGCCGTCGAGCGTGGACTTCAAGCGCACGCCGGTCACGCCGCTGCCGTCGCCCAACACCTCGTCGACCTGCTGGAACCACTCGAGCGCAATGGTGCCCGCCTCGACCTTCTCCAACAGTTTGTCCTGGAGGATCTTCTCTGCGCGCAGCGTATCGCGGCGGTGTACCAGCGTCACTTTGGAGGCGATGTTGGAAAGATAGAGCGCCTCTTCCACGGCGGTATTACCCCCGCCGACCACCACGACTTCCTGATTGCGATAGAAAAAGCCGTCGCAGGTCGCGCAGGCGGAAACGCCCTGGCCCATGAACTGCTGCTCGGTGGGCAGCCCCAGGTAGCGGGCGCTGGCGCCGGTGGCGATGATCAGCGCATCGCAGGTATAAGTGCCGCTATCGCCCTTGAGGGTATAGGGCTTTTCGCTCAGGTTGACTTCGCTGATATGGTCGAACAGTACCTCGGTGTTGAAGCGCTCGGCGTGGGCCTGCATTTTTTCCATCAGCGCCGGGCCCTGAATGCCCTCGGCTTCGCCGGGCCAGTTGTCCACGTCGGTCGTCGTGGTTAGTTGCCCGCCGGCCTGAAGCCCGGTGATGAGCACCGGCTTCAGGTTGGCGCGAGCGGCGTAAACCGCCGCGGTGTACCCGGCAGGCCCGGAGCCGAGAATGATCAAACGTTCATGACGCGTTTCCATGACACCACCTATAAATCTCGATAAAACCGATGACCCCACCAGCCATGCGCTGGTAGCGGTCGAAAATAGACAAGAGAGTCTGCCTGAAATGGCGTCGAGTACAAGCAATTACAAGGCCCGAGCTCATCCATTGGGTGTGGTGCGCTTGAAAGGTCGGATTAAAATGCCCATGTACCATTAACAAGTACCATTAATAAGCTAGGCTTTATACAACGACCCATCGCGGCGGAAAAAGGGCCTGGCGCCAAAAGAGCGCCACCGAACCTGCGCTTATTTAGGGCCTGAACATGACTTACCGTGGCACTGCAAAAGCCTAAAAACGCCCAGCCATCAAGAGAGGAGCATGGAATGAGCAAGATCCCCGATACGCTCAGCACCCTGGAGGTAGGCAATCGCTCTTACGCCTACTACAGCTTGCCCAAAGCGGCCGAGTCGCTTGGCAATATTGAACGGCTACCCAAGACTCTAAAAATTCTGCTGGAGAACCAGCTACGCTTCGGCGACGACGAAAGCGTCGAAAACGACGATCTGCAGGCGCTCGTCGACTGGCAGAAAGAGGGCAAATCGAGCCGCGAAATCGGCTACCGCCCGGCCCGCGTTCTCATGCAGGATTTCACCGGCGTGCCCGGCGTGGTCGATCTGGCCTCGATGCGCGACGCGGTCGAAAAGCTTGGCGAGGACCCGGCACGCATCAATCCGCTTTCGCCGGTGGACCTGGTCATCGACCACTCGGTCATGGTCGACGAGTTCGGCCATGCCACGGCGTTCGATGAAAACGTCGAAATCGAAATGGAGCGCAACCGCGAGCGCTACGAATTTCTGCGCTGGGGCCAACAGGCCTTCGACAACTTCAAGGTCGTCCCGCCGGGCACCGGTATCTGCCACCAGGTCAACCTGGAGTACCTGGGCAAATCGGTCTGGACCAAGGAAGAAGACGGCAAAACCTACGCCTTCCCCGATACGCTGGTCGGCACCGACTCGCACACCACCATGATCAACGGCCTTGGCGTACTCGGCTGGGGCGTGGGCGGCATTGAGGCAGAAGCTGCGATGCTTGGCCAGCCGGTGTCGATGCTGATTCCCGAAGTCATCGGTTTCAAGCTCGAAGGCAAGCTGCAGGAAGGCATTACCGCAACGGATCTCGTGCTGACCGTCACCGAAATGCTGCGCAAGAAAGGCGTGGTCGGCAAGTTCGTCGAGTTCTACGGCGACGGCCTAAAGGATTTGCCGCTGGCGGACCGCGCGACGATCGCCAACATGGCGCCTGAGTACGGCGCGACCTGCGGCTTCTTCCCGGTGGACGACGAAACCCTGAACTACATGCGTCTGACCGGCCGTGATGACGACCAGATCGCGCTGGTGAAAGCCTACTGCCAAGAGCAGGGACTGTGGCGCGAGCCCGGCGACGAGCCGGTCTTTACCGACGCCCTGGGTCTCGACATGAGCACCGTCGAGGCGAGCCTGGCCGGGCCCAAGCGCCCGCAGGATCGTGTATCGCTCAAGAACTTGCCCGACGCCTTCAACAAGGTGATGGAGGACGACGGCAAGCTCGAGCAAAACACCGAAACCGGCAAGCTCGCCTCCGAAGGCGGCCAGACCGCGGTGGGTATCGAGCGAAGCTTCGAGCACAACGACAGCCAGGACGTGGCCTACAACGGCCAGAACTTCCGTCTGAACCCGGGCGCGGTCGTGATTGCCGCGATCACCTCCTGCACCAACACCTCCAACCCGAGCGTGATGATGGCCGCTGGCCTTCTGGCGCGCAAGGCGCGTGAGAAAGGTCTGGAAACCAAACCCTGGGTCAAGACCTCGCTGGCGCCGGGCTCCAAGGTCGTTACCGACTACCTGGCCGCGGCGGAGTTGAACGAAGACCTGGACGCGCTAGGCTTCAACCTGGTGGGCTACGGCTGCACCACCTGTATCGGCAACTCTGGCCCGCTGCCCGAAGAGATCGAAAAAGCGATCAACTCCGGCGACCTGGCCGTGGCCTCGGTGCTCTCGGGCAACCGCAACTTCGAAGGCCGCGTGCATCCGCTGGTGAAAACCAACTGGCTCGCGTCACCGCCCCTGGTGGTCGCCTACGCCCTGGCCGGCAACGTGCAGTGCAACCTGGTTGATGAACCGCTCGGCGATGACGCCGACGGCAACCCGGTCTACCTGAAGGATATCTGGCCCTCCCAGGCCGAGATCGCCGAGGCGGTCGAGAAGGTCAACACCGACATGTTCCGCAAGGAGTATGGCGAGGTGTTCGAAGGCGACGAGACCTGGAAAGCGATCAACGTGCCGGAAAGCCAGGTGTACGAGTGGCCGGAGTCCACCTACATTCAGCACCCGCCGTTTTTCGAGGGCATGGGCCGCGAGCCGGAGCCCACCGAAGACGTCAAAAACGCCCGAGTGTTGGCAATGCTCGGCGACTCGGTGACGACCGACCACATCTCGCCGGCAGGTTCGATCAAGCCGGACAGCCCCGCCGGGCGCTATCTGCAGGAGCACGGCGTCAAGCCGGTGGACTTCAACTCCTACGGCTCGCGGCGCGGTAACCACGAGGTGATGATGCGCGGCACCTTCGCCAACGTACGCATTCAAAACGAGATGCTTGATGGCGTGGTCGGCGGCGAAACTCGCCACGTGCCGAGCGGCGAGCAGATGGCCATCTATGACGCGGCCATGAAGTATCAGGAAGAAGGCACGCCGCTGGTCGTGATCGCAGGCAAGGAGTACGGCACCGGTTCGAGCCGCGACTGGGCCGCCAAGGGTACGCGCTTGCTCGGCGTGCGCGCGGTGCTGGCGGAGTCCTACGAGCGTATCCACCGCTCCAACCTGATCGGCATGGGCGTGGTACCGCTGCAGTTCCCCGAAGGTGAAGGCCGCCAAAGCCTGGGGCTGACCGGTGATGAGGAGGTTTCGATCGAGGGACTTTCCGATCTAAGCCCGGGCTCGAACGTGAAGGTCACCATCAAAAACGGCGACGGCGAGCGCACCATCGAGGCCAAATGCCGTATCGATACGGTGAACGAACTGGCGTACTACCGTCATGGTGGTATTCTTCACTACGTGCTGCGCAAGATGATCGGCGCAGCCTAAGCAGTAGATAAACCCAATGCTTGCATGCCCTCACCTCGGTGGGGGCTTTTTTTTCGCCCCATAAAAAAGCGCCGCTGCCAGGGCAGCGGCGCTGGGGCCTACGCGGCGTGAAGGCTTACACGGCGCGGCGGCGGTACTCGCGGTAGTCCGGGTCCCAGCTCGCGCTTTCGATATCGCGACGAAGCTGGGTGCCGCTGGTGGTCAGTGCCACGCCGTTGTGCTGGGCGGTGGCGGCCACCTCGAAGGCGATCGACTGGCTGATCTCGCGGATTCTGGACAGCGGCGGCAAAAGCGCGCCTTTGCCCTCCTTGACCAGCGGCGCTTCGCGCGCCAGCGCCCTGGAGGCGCTCATCAGCATCTCGTCAGTCACGCGGTGAGCTTTCGCCGCGACCACGCCCAGGCCGATGCCAGGGAAGATATAGGCGTTGTTGCACTGGGCGATCGCGTAGGTGCGCCCGTTGTACACCACCGGCGCGAAGGGGCTGCCGGTGGCGACCAGCGCCTGGCCATCGGTCCAGCGAATCACGTCTTCCGGTAGCGCTTCTGCCTGAGAGGTCGGGTTGGAGAGCGGCATGATCACCGGATTCTCACAGCCGGCGTGCATGGTACGCACCACCTGCTCGGTGAAGATACCGCGCTGGCCGCACACGCCGATCAGCACCGTCGGTTTGATCCGGGCGATGGTCTCCTCTAGCCCCTGCCCATTCCAATCCTGTACCAGCGACGGGTCGTGGGCCAGCCGGCGCTGGAAATCGCGCTGCCAGCTCTGATCCGAAGTCATCAATCCGTCGCGGTCGATGACGTAGATGCGCTCGCGCGCTTCGCGCTCCGAAAGCCCTTCGGCCTGCATCGCGACCACCACCTGCTCGGCGATGCCGCAGCCGGCGGAGCCGCCGCCGACGAACACCACCCGCTGCTTGGCGATACTCTCTTCCCGGGCGTGGCAGGCGGCCATCAGCGTGCCGACGACCACCGAGGCGGTGCCCTGTACGTCGTCGTTGAAGCAGCAGAGTTCGTTGCGGTAGCGCTCCAGAAGCGGCACGGCGTTGGCCTGGGCGAAATCCTCGAACTGCAGCAGCACGTTGGGCCAGCGGCGCTTGACCGCGGCGATGAAGTCCGCCATGAAGGCGTCGTACTCGTCCTGCCCAACCCGCTCGTGGCGCCAGCCCATGTACATCGGGTCATCCAGCAGCGCCTGATTGTTGGTACCCACGTCGATCATGATCGGCAGCGTGTAGGCCGGGCTGATGCCGCCGCAAGCGGTGTAGAGGGCCAGCTTGCCGATCGGAATCCCCATGCCGCCGATGCCCTGGTCGCCGAGGCCCAGAATGCGCTCGCCGTCGGTGACCACGATCACCTTGACGTTGTCCTTAGTGGCGCTGCGCAGGATGTCGTCCATATGCTCGCGATCCGGGTAGCTGATAAAAAGCCCCCGGTGATTACGATAGATATTGGAAAACTCCTGACACGCCTTGCCGACCGTCGGGGTATAGATGATCGGCAGCATCTCCTCGAGATGCTCGGAGACCAGCCGGAAGTAGAGCGTTTCGTTATCGTCCTGAATCGCTCGCAGGAAAATGTGGCGGTCCAAGTCGTTATGGCACTGCTGGTACTGGCGGTAGCTACGCTCGAGCTGGTCTTCGATGGTCTCGACCTTCTGCGGCAGCAAACCGATCAGGTTGAACGCGAGTCGCTCCTTTTGAGTAAACGCACTGCCTTTGTTCAATAGCGGCATCTCGAGCAGGGAAGGACCGGCGTAAGGAATGTACAAGGGGCGTTTGCTTTCAGTCATGGGGCTCTCTTCTCGTCCATTACTGCTGCAGCGCAGCAATATCAAGCGTTTACAGTATGACGGCGTAATGTACCACGCTACTACGACAAAGGTGGCACGCGCATCTACTTAGCGCAAAAAAATGCCCCGCTTTTTGGGCGGGGCACGAGACATCAATCAGTTAGCGTCAGGCGGTTTTCGCTTTCGGCTTGCGCCCTTCCACTCCGCTGAAAAACAGCGGCCGCATTTTGACCCCCAGCATGTTGCCGGCGAAGGCCGCTGCCATCCAGACCCAGCCGTGCAGGCTACCCGAGGCGATGCCACTAAAGTAGGCGCCGATGTTGCAGCCAAAGGCGAGCCGCGCGCCGTAGCCGAGCATCAGCCCGCCGAGGATGGCCGCCACCACCGAGCGAATCGGAATGTTGAAGTTCGGCGCAAAGCGCCCGGCCAGATGCGCCGCCGCCAGCGCCCCCAGCATGATGCCGATGTTCATTACCGTGGTGATATCCGAAAAGATACTAGCGTTGAGCGCCGCTTCATTGGAGGCAGACTGCCAGTAGCCCCACTGGCTAACGTCGCCGCCGATGAATTCGAACACCTTTGCGCCCCACAGCGCAAAAGCCGAGGTAATGCCCCAGGGGCGGCCCGCCAGCGCCAGCGTGGCGAAGTTCAAAAGCGCCAGCGCCACGGCCCCGGCGTACAGCGGCCAGGGCCCCGCCAGCCAGCGCTCGCGCAGTGGCCGCGTGACGGCCGGCGCCTTTTCGAGCTGACCGTGACGGCGGCGCTCCAGCACCAGCGTGGCCGCGGCGATCGCGGCAAAGATCACCAGGCTAATGGCGATGCCCACGCTCGGGCCTGCCACATCGACGAGTGACACCGGCGCGAACGCCGGCAGGCTCTGCCACCAGGCGAAGTGCGCGGTGCCGATCACCGAGCCGACCACGAAGAACAGCAGCGTGATCAGCATGCGCGCGTTGCCGCCACCGGCGGTGAAGAGCGTGCCCGAGGCGCAGCCGCCACCTAGCTGCATGCCGAGCCCGAAAATGAACGCGCCGACCACCACGGACACGCCGATGGGCGCAACGAAACCGGCCACCGGCGTACCGGAGAGCGTACCCGCGCCGAGGGCAGGGAAAAACAGCACGACGGCAATGGCGAGCATGACCATCTGCGCGCGCAGGCCCCGGCCGCGGCGCTCGGTAATGAACGCCCGCCAGGCCGCGGTAAAACCGAAAGCGGCGTGATAAAGCACGACGCCAAACAGCGCGCCGATGATCATCAAAAGCCCGGTATTGGCGCTAAAGAACACGCCGATCAATAGCGCACCGATCACCGTCGCCGCCATGGCGATCAGCGGCACCCGGTACTTGTTGGAGAATGTTTCGGCCTCCGGTGAGGCAGACGTGGTCGACATGATGCACCCTTGATGGTTGAGCGTTGATTCCAAGCGCTGATTATAAAACCGGGCAGCGTTTTGGCCTATTCGACAGGACTCTGGTCGCCCTCTTCGCGCTGAACGTAGAGCTCGTTGATCAACACGAAACCGATCACGGTCAGCGGCGCAGCCAAGAGCACCCCGGCGACGCCGAACAGCGTGCTGGCGGCGAATAGCGAAAACAGCAGCATCGCCGGCGGTAGGCTCACCGCGTGCTGCTGCACCAGCGGCTGCAGCACGTTGCCCTCGATCTGCTGGATGATCACGTAAGCGATCAGCGCGAACAGCGCGGTTTGAGGACTGACCGTATAGGCGAGCAAAAGTGCCGGCACCGCGGCAATCAAGGGCCCTACCAGCGGTACGAAATCCAGCACACCGGCAATTAGCCCAAGCCCCAGCGGAGCGGGCACGCCGATCAACCACATGCTCACACCGACCAGGATGCCGGTACCTGCCATAGCAACCAACTGGCCGCCGAGCCAGAACCGCAGAGCCTTGCCGCTGGCATCGAGCGCATCGGCCAGCTTGCTGCGGCTTTTGATCGGCGCGAGCAGCAACAGCCCGTGACGGTAAACGCTGGGCTGGGCGGCGAAGTAGATCATCCCCACGATCAGCGCGAAGAAGTTCACCAGACTGCCACCCATCGATACCACCACCATGCCGAACTGGGCGATACCGTTTTCGAACATCGACCCGGCGCGCTCGCCGGCGTTGTCCATCAATGGCTCCAGCGGCGTGCCCTGAAGCCGCTCCTGGAGCTGCTCCCAGGCGTCGGGCAGAAGCGACGTCAGCGCCTCGAGCTCGGAAGCCACCTGAGAGCCGAAAGCCAGGCTAATGCCGGCCAGCAGCAGCGTCAGCCCGACCACCACGATCATAAGCGCCAGCCAGCGCGGCATTCCGCGCTTGAGCAGCGGCGTCATGCAGGTTTGCAGGATACAGGCCCCGACCACCGCGCCGAAAATCAACAGCAACAGCCCCACGAGCTTCCAAAGCACCAGCGCCACGATTGCCAGCGCCAGCACGATCATCGCCTTTTCGGTAAACGTTTGATGACGGTACGTCGATTGCATTCACTCATTCCCTTGTTGATAACGACCGTTCAAAGCGACGAAGTGCTCCTGCACAGCGCTCTTTTAAAAGCGCCTTCCCGCCCCTCTCCAGCTACGCCCAGTCTAACGCAACCCCGAAACTCACGCGCTCAGCGATTATCGACGCGATCATGATCCAGACCGATACCGGACACCACGTAGAACAGCGAGAAGATGATGGCGCCGTAACAGAGAATCGCATAGATGAAGAAGTCTGCTGTCGAGACCCCTAAGGTCGCGGCAGTGAATGCGCCAGTCACACCCCAGGGTACCAGTGGCGAGAGCGTAGTGCCGGTATCTTCCATGATCCGCGACAGATTTTTAGGCGGCGAGCCGCTGTTGATCACCAGCGGGCGCAAAAGCGGCCCCAGCAGTGCGAACGTGACGTAGTAGCTACCGGTGAGTAGAAACGCCACGCTGTGCAGCCCCATGGCGCTTCCCAATACCTGACGACGGCCGGCCCGGCGCTTGTTCAAGTGTGCGATCGCCGCATCGAGGGTGCCAGCGCTTTTGAACGGCGCGCCCAGCACCGCTGCGGCGATCAACACCGCTACCGTCGACATCATGCTTTGCAGCCCGCCACGTGACAGCATGCTATCGACCATCTCCACGCCGGTGCTCGCGCTGTAGCCACCGTTCATGGCTTGGCCGATGGCGCTTGCTCCCGCGCCCTGAAACAGGGCCGCAATCAACGCACCGCTGACGATACCCACGGCAAACGACGGCAGCACCGGCTTTTTTAGAAGGATACAAACAAATACCATCACTGGCGGCAGCAGCGTGACTGCGTTCGTGCTAAACACCTCGTTCAGGGTCGCGATCAAAGCGGCGGTTTCCGGTGCGTTCGCCTCGCTGCCTCCGATACTGCTACCCAGCCATGCATACACCAAAAGCGCGATCAAATACGCTGGCAGCGTCGAGTAGAGCATGTGACGAATGTGGGTGACGATATTGACCTCGCACACTGCCGAGGCCATGACGGTGGTATCGGACAAAGGCGAGAGCTTGTCACCGAAGAACGTGCCGGTAACGATCGCCCCGGCCGCCCAAGCCAACGGCACGTCGAGCCCCGCCGCCACGCCCATTAGCGCCACTCCAATGGTGCTGAGCGTGCCCCAGGAAGTGCCCGCCATCACCGACATTAACGAACAAGACAGACACGCCACCACCAGAAAGAGCCCCGGTGACAGCAGTTCAAGGCCAAGAGTCACCATTGCCGGGATCGTGCCCGACAGCATCCAAACGCCAACCATCATGCCTACACAGATCAGGATCAGGATGGGTACCAGCATCGCCTGGATGCCTTTGAGCAGGTCCGCCTCCAATCGGCTCCAGGGGATACCCCACATAAGGCAAAGCGCAATGGCGAGACTTCCGGCCACAATCAGCGCCACGGCGGTAGGGATGGCCAGCCACATGATGGCAGCCAGTAAACTGCCCACGGCGACAAAAAGCAGTATCAGATGATGCCAACCTTTCAACGAAACGCTGGGCGTCGATTCGGACGTAGTGGACATGAAAGCTCCTCACTGATGCGTTGTGTTTTTTATAGCCACAATAAAAAGTCTCGCGCTCAGAGATGGGGCGAGACCTTAATGCACTGTACACAAAAGCTCTTCCTCCTTCAGGAGGAAGAGCTCCGATCAGCGAGATACCTTCAAGCAATAAACGGCTTAACTAAAGCGCCCCAGCCCCATTGCCGCGCGCAGCGCCTCGATGGTGCGCGTTGCCTCTTCGCGGGCGCGCTCGGCGCCCTGCTGCAATACGTTTTCGATATGGCCCGGGTCTTCGAGGAGCGCCGAGTAGCGCTCGCGCGGCGCTTGCAGATGCGTATTCAGGTAGTCGAACACCTGATTTTTCGCATCGCCCCAACCGATGCCGGCAGCGTACTGCTCGCGCATCGCGGCCGCTTCCTCGGTGTTTGCGAAGGCCGCGTAGATTTGAAACAGCGTGCAGGTATCCGGGTCTTTCGGCTCGCCAGGCTCCAGCGAGTTGGTCTTGATCTTGCGAACGAGCTTCTGGAGTTTTTTCTCCGGGGCGAAAAGCGGGATGGTGTTGTCGTAGCTTTTCGACATCTTGCGCCCGTCGAGGCCCTTCAATACCTCGGTCTTCTCGTCGACCACCGCCTCGGGCTGGACAAAGTAGTTGCCCTTGTAAAGGTGGTTGAAGCGCCCGGCGATGTCGCGCGCCATCTCGATGTGCTGAATCTGGTCGCGCCCGACCGGCACCTTGTGGGCGTTGAACATCAGGATATCCGCCGCCATCAGCACCGGATAGCCAAACAGCCCCATGGTCACGCCTTTATCGGCATCCTGGTTGCCCGCTTCCTCGTTATCCGCCACCGCCGCTTTATAAGCGTGGGCACGGTTCATCAGCCCCTTGGCGCAGACGCAGGAGAGCATCCACATGAGCTCGGGAATTTCCGGAATGTCCGACTGGCGGTAGAAGACGGCATTGTCGGTATCGAGGCCCAGCGCCAGCCAGGTCGCGGCGATCTCCAAGCGCGACTGCTGCACCCGCTTGGGGTCTTGGCACTTGATAAGCGCGTGGTAGTCGGCCAAGAAGTAGAACGGCTCCACGTTCGGGTCCTGGCTTGCCTCGATGGCGGGCTTGATGGCCCCGACGTAGTTGCCCAGATGGGGCGTTCCAGAAGTGGTAATCCCGGTCAGCACACGGGTTTTGGCGTTACTCATGGTGTGATCGATCCAGCGTCGTAAAAAAGTCGAAAGTGGCTCGATTGTACACGCAAGGGGTATAAGGCGTCGCCTAGCCGCATATGAATCGAACGGTACTTTCTCTTGAGTCCTCGATATGCTTTTCAGCATTTTCAAATAGACCTGTAGCCTGCTTCTCAACTACGCCACTTACGTTTCGTGTTCGGGCAGTGGGTACAGCGCGATAATTTGCCGCGTGATAGGTACGCCCGGTGACCAGTAACTGATCCGGGTCGCCTTCCAGAAACGAGACGATGACCTCGTGACCGATGCGCGGTAGTGCAATGCTGACGTAGCCGCCGCCGGCCCAGCCCTCGGAGACGCGGACCCAGCAGCTGGCCTACACCCGGTTTGGGGCAAGGGCTACGCTAGGGCGTCGCGCTCCAAGGTCCAGTGCTGGCCGTCCGGGGTAGTCTGGCCGAAGACCTGGCCGCTGTCGTCGCGTTCGATCAGCATCTCACGGCCGAGTGGGTCCACCGTGGCGATCTTGTGTCCGGCGCGATCATGGCGGAACGCGATGCGTGCACTGTCCGCCCGTGGATGGGCAGTTTAACGTTTGCCGGGGCTAGAGCTTGACGCTGTTAAAGATAGCCATTCATTGCTCAAAACGCTTGGAACAACACCTCAGCTTATGGATCTGGCTGACAAAGAGTTTTGAATACCCTCCGCTGGCCTCGCTGAGCGCATCAGTTGCCCAGCAACGAATTGATCAATAGCTTATTAAGTAATTATCTACTTTTTTATTCTTGATAAGTTACAAAAAATTGCACTTAATACCACATAAGAATAGATTAATATAAAAAATATAAAAACCATGCAAATAGGAATTGCTGCATAAAAATTATACCATTTCAAATTATAATATGACTGAAGCGGATTTTCTGGGTTTACAAATACTGATATAGGCTCCCCATTATGGAATTTTGTTTTCACTTTATTTATCTCACGATCGTTTAGACTGGTACTATTGTGCCTTGATGGGTCGATACTATTTCCAGTATATTGTCCCCCCTCAAAAGAGTATGAGTAAAGTATTTTAAATCGCTTACTTCCTTTTAAAATCTCAATATTCTCTATCTTTCCGTCAACGTTCACCCAGTCATAAGTCTTGACTCTGTCTACAACAGCATATTTCATACTATTAAAACTCAAAGCAGCAGCTCCCACCATTAAAAAAACCCCTATCCAAGTTATAGGCCTACTGGGAGTCAATATATTCTTAATAACATCAAATCCATTTGTCTTATTCATTTTATTTACTCACACTCCGGCTTACATCCTAAACATGGAACTTGTGTTGGGTCAGTATTTCCAATAGCACTACCGCCTATGCCCTGACCAATACTTTGAGGTGTCGTGTTCTGGTTAATTTCACGTCTTACACTTTGGCGAGAAGCAGCTTCTGGTAACGCCGTTCCACGTGCCCCATACCATATATTTCGACTATAACTACCACCTAAACCTCCACCCAAAGCTCCCATGCCAGTATTAGCAATAGCCCCAGCAGCAGACATCTCCTGATTACTAATCATACTGCCAGTAGTATATTGCCCTAAGCCAGTTGCCCCACCAATAGCACCAGCACCTACAATAGTCGTTCCGAACACAGGCATAGCTGCCCCGCCAACTCCTCCCCATACCATTGCATTACCTACCTCCAAGAAATCTATTTCACATTCTTTTTTTATAAACTTCTGATTTATAGCACTACCAGTCCCAGCTACTGCTGCACCAATTCCAGCCATTACACCAGCGATACAAAGTCCTCCACAAACAAAAAGACCTAGTGGATCCACTACTCCTGCTGGATTCGCGACATACCCATACAAGTTCGTACTACCGAGCAATCCAATCGGATCCTGACTCACATACCGCCCCTGCTGCGGATCATAGTACCGATGCCGGTTGTAGTAGAGACCACTTTCTTCATCCTGCCATTGCCCTTGGAAGCGGATCGGCTGAGTCGTGTTACCCCGCACATGCTTCACCGCCGCCCAGTCATCAGGCTGGCCTTGCCACTGGATCTTGCCGTTGGCAGCAACGAGCTGCATCGGCGTGCCGATCGCATCGGTGGCGAAGGCGCTCAGTTGTGAGCCTTGCTGAGTATCATCGATGCGAAGCATGGGCACAAAACTGCCCGGCTCGTAGACGATGGTCGAGCGTTGGCTGTCGTTCTCTTCCCGCACGATGCGGTCGCCGTCCCAGCCGTAGTGGGTGGTGGCAGTCGTGCCGTTTTCGTGGCGCACGGTCTTGCTGATCCGGCGGCCCAGGGCGTCGTAGCGGTAGGCGGCTTCCATGGTAGCGCCATAGGCACTGGTCCGCGTCAGGTTTACCAGGCGGTTGGCGCCGTCATAGCCCATGGTCAGGCGCTCGCCGTCCGGCTGCTGCCGCTCGATCAGATTGCCTGCGCCGTCGTAGCGGTAGCGGGTGCCGTTGTGCTGCGTGACGCGGTTGTCGGTGACCGGCTGCTGGCCGACGAGCGGATTGCCCGCCGCGTCCACGGCGTAGCGGTGGGCCTGGTCGCCGTGCTGGCTGCCGGTGAGGCGACCGGCGGCATCGTAGCTATACGCTATCACCTTGGCCTGGTCGCCCTGCAGGGCGCGGAAGCTCATGCGGCCCAGGGCGTCGTACTGGTACTGCTGGCCGCCATTGGCTTGCGCGCCGCGCAGGGTGAGATGATCCAGCTGGCCCAGGTTCGTGTAGCCGCGCTCCAGGATCAGCGGCTGGCTCTGGTCGCCGCTGGTCAGGCTCATCTGGCGCCGGGTCTCCCGGTGCAGGGCATCGGGTGTGAGATCAATCTCGAGATTCAGCCCCGGCGCGCTCACCCCGTGCAGGTGGCCGCTGCCGTAGGTGTGCCACTCGAGCGCGGGCAGGTCGCCGAACTGGCTCTGCTGCGGGGCGCCGTTGGCGGTGAGGGTGTGGTGCTGTTGCCACTGCCAAGCCTGGCTACCTTCAATACTCGCATGGCGCTGCTGCTCGCCGACCAGCCGCTGGGCGTCGTCGTATTCGAACGTGACCTCGCCGTGGTCGTTGGTCACGCTCATGAGTTGACCGTTAACGCCCCACTGGTACTGCTCGGCGCTTGCCGGGGCGTGGTCGGTGGCGGGCAGATGGCGCACTGTCAGGCGTCCGGCGGCTTCGTACTCGTAACGCGTGGCGAGCGGCTGGCCGTCCGGGCCGGTGCGGTGGGCCTCGATGCGCTCGATCAGTTGGCCCGCTTCATCGTAGCGGTACTGCTGCTCGCGGCCATCGGGGCCAGTCTCGCGGGCGAGGCGGTCCATGTCGTCATATTCGAAGCGGTAGACCGCGCCGTTGCCCAGGGTGAGTTCGCTCAGGTGGCCCACGTCGTCATAGGTGGTGAGCTGCTGGCTGCCGTCGGCCTCGATGCGCTGGGCCGGGCGGCCGTGTTCATCGAAGAAGAACTGCTGACGGAAGCCTTGCGGGCCTTCGACCTCGACCAGTCGCCCCTGCGGGTCATAGTGCTGGTGCCAGTAGAGCCCGTTGGGCAGTTGGGTGGCAGTGCGCCGGCCCAGCGCGTCGTGCTGGGTGCGGGTGGTCTCATTAAGGGCGTTGGTGGCGCTGGCCAGATAGCCGTGGCGGTCATAGGCGTACTCGGTGCGGTTCTGTGAGCAGTCGATCTCGGCGGTGACCTGGCCCAGCGCGTTCCACTCCCGCTGGTGGGTGGCGCCCACCGGGTCGGTGACCGTGGTGGGGCGATCCGGCAGGCGCTCGTCGGCGTAGGCGAACGTGGTGGTGCCTTCCGGGGCGCTGACCTCGACGGGCTGGCCGCGCTCGTCGCGGGTGATCTGCCAGCGCTGATTCTCCGGCCCTTCCACGCGGATCGTGTTACCCAGGACATCGCGTTCGATCGCCCAGTGCTGGCCGTCCGGGGTGGTCTGGCCGATGACCTGGCCGTTCGCGTCACGCTCGGTCAGCGTCTCGCGGCCGAGTGGGTCCACCGTGGCGATCTTGTGTCCGGCGCGGTCGTAGCGGAATTCGATGCGTGAACCGTCCGCACGGGTGTGGGCGGTCCAGCGCTTGCCGGGGCCGCTGCCCACGAAGTGGTACTGCTCTTCACGGCCCAAGCTGTCGGTGACCCGGGTGTGATCGACGTGATACTCGTAACGCCGCGCCAGGCCGCCCGCCTCCTGCTGGCCGACCACGCGGCCGTCCGGGGCGTGGCGATCCCAGGTGTAGTGGGCTTCCATGCCGCCGGGTACCCGGTGGGCGGTCAGCAGGTGGTTGTCCCATTCGAACTCGCGCACCACCTCGCCGTGGCGGTGGCGCACGGCGAGCAGATCGCCTAGGGCGCTGAAGGAGTAGCGCACCAGCCAGTCATCGGCGGCGGTGCCGTCCGCCTCCTTGACAAGCTTCACGCCGGTGAGGCGCTGGCCGGCATCACCGGGCCGCTCGGGCAGCAGCGGCTCGTAGACGAACTGGTAGTGGCGCCCGGCGCTGTCGATCACGCGGGTGAGCAGGTCCGCCTCCCACTGGTAGGCGGTGGTATAGCCGTTGCGGTCGCGCTCCTCGGCCAGCACCAGCGATGTGGCGCCCTGAGTGCCGGGCGTCGCCGTGGGCGCGAACACGTAGTAGAGGCCGCCGGTATCGCTCAGGACGATACGCGAGGCGTCGCCGCGCAGTGCGTCATCGAGCAAGGCCCAGCGCGGGGCGAGCGTGTCGCCCTCCTCCACCGCGCCGCCCCTACGAATCCAGAGCTGTTCGGTGGGCGAGAAGCGCGCTTGCCCGGGGGCCAGCGGGCCAAAGGTGATCGCCCGGCCTTGGGCGTCGTGGACGACACAGGCGTCGTCACTCAGGGTGAGCGACAGGCTGGCCCCGGGCAGCGACCAGCCCTGGCCGAGCGGGCCGACGGTAGCGTTGCTGGAAAGATAGCCGCGGCTGAACACGAACGGGCGCGGGGCGGGCAGCGCGAAGTCGGTCTCGGCGGGCAGCAGCTTGGCGCCCAGCAGCGGGTTAACCGGGCTGCCCACGGCGGGCTGGCAGGCGCTGCAGTCGCTCGCCAAGCCGTCGGTGATGTCGATGTCGTCGAAATCGACGGGCGAGGCGGCAGCGATCTCGCTGGCGAGGGTGGGCGTCTGGTGGGGCTCGAGGGTGACGTCCTCGCTCTCTTCCGGTTCGGCCTCGCCAGGCAGGCGCGGCAGCACGATCGCCTGACCTCGGCCACGGCCGGGGCTGCCGCCGGAGTTGATGCGTACCTGAGAGCCGACAATGGTCACACCGCTCGGGTCGAGCTTGATGAAGCTGCCGCCGGCCTTGAGGGTAATCTCGGCACCGGCTTCCAGCACGATCTGCGTGCCCGCCTTATGGTGAACCTCCCGCCCCGCTTCCAGCAGTTGCGCCTCGCCGTACCGCTCGTGGCGAGTCTGGTCCACCTGCAGGTGGTCGTCGCCCTCGATGTGGGTGAAGCGGTCGTTGTGGACCGTCAGGTGATCATCAACATGGATCTCGCTGAGGCGATTGCGATGCACCTTGAGGTGACTGTCGTTGCGAATCTCCTCGGTGCGGTCGTTGAGCGTCAGCAGTTCCAGGTCCTTCTGGGCGTGGAGCCAGATCTGCTCTTCCCCGGCTTCATCTTCAAAGCGCAGTTCGTTGAAGCCGTCCGCCTTGTGGCTCTGGGTACGGATGGCGGTGCGCGTCTTGTGCTCCGGCAGTGCGTAGGGCGGGATATTGACCGCGTGGTACGTCCGTCCGGTGACCAGCGGCTGATCCGGGTCGCCTTCCAAAAACGAGACGATGACTTCGTGGCCGATGCGGGGGATGGCGATGCTGCCGTAACCGCCGCCGGCCCAGCCCTGGGAGACGCGGACCCAGCAGCTCGCGGTGTCGTTCGGCTCGGCGTAGCGGTCCCAGGGGAACTGCACCTTCACCCGGCCATGCTCGTCGCAGTGAATCTCTTCACCTTCCGGCCCGACCACGAAGGCGACCTGAGGGCCGTCGACTCTCGGCTTTGGGTTCGGCGTGGCCCGCCAGGCGGCGTCGCCGGGCATCAGCGTCACATGATTGACGTAGCGGGTCATGCCGTCCTGGCCCAGGCCGCCAGCGGCCTGGGCGCTCTGGACGATGCCGTCCTCTTCCAGCGCCTGGGGCTGTTCGCCGGTGTGCTCCACCGCCACCACCTGCCAGTCGCGGTTGAGGCTCTCGGTGTCGTGATCGGTGAGGGTGAAGCGGGCGCCGGGGGCGAGTTCCGGCAGGTCGCTTTGGGCGCTCGCCGTGGTGGCGTTGCGGCGCAGGTGCTCCAGGCGGATGCGGGTGAAGGGCTTGCCGGAGGCGTCCTGCTTGTAGCGGCCGGGATAGTCGTAATGTTCGTAGTCGGTCTGCTGGCCGTGCTCAGTGACGTCATCGCCCAGGTGGTCGTGGAGCTGGGCGTAGGCGGGGTTCTTGAAGCTGTAGTCCTTGAGCTGGGCGCTGGCGGTGGCGACCCGGGCGGTGTGGCTTAACTTGCGCACATGCCGCGTAGGCGGTGTGCCGCCGGCGCGGCTGTGGTAGGTGCGCTCGCCCAGATTCGTCAGCGCCTGCGGGTCGTCGGAAAACACCAGCCGGTGGGCACCGCCGTCGCTGTCCTCGAATTCGTGAAAATAGAACAGCCCTTCCTCGGCGGCCAGGCGCTCGATGAAGGCAAGATCGGTCTCGCGGTACTGCACGCAGTACTCCCGCTCGACGGGTTCACGGCTAACGGCAAACGCCACGTCGCTGATGCCGCGCTCATCAAGAAGAGTATTGATGATGGTCAGCGGATCGACCTTCTGGAAGATGCGCGAGTTCTGGCGCAGCGAGGTGCGCCAGAGCGCCGGGCGCAGCGTGAGGGTATAGAAGGTGCGCCGGTGGCCGCGATCACCCCGGCCGAACTCGCTGATGATGCCGTGCACGCGGCGCAGCGGCTCGCCGTTCTGCCACACGGTAAGCGTGGCCTCGCGGTCGAGCAGGTCAGCGGCATCGAGGCTGCCGTCGCGGCTGGCGAGCGTAGCGGTCAGCGCGAAGCGTTAACTCCTTTACGCCGGGAAATTTCCAATCAATCGATCCATCCAACACATGGGAACGTTTCAAACCAGCGGATCAGATACCTTTAGCGAAAAAAATCGATCCTGGCCGTTCGAATAGATCTGGTCTCTGATTGTCGATCACTGTCTACTTGGACTCTAGCCACTCATTCCTGGCCGATTGCAACGCGGCAAATTCGGGGCCGTCTTCATCGATCTGATGGAAGGTAAACGCCACTTCAAACGGCTCGCCATGGACCAACACGAACTGCTCGGGTGTTTCGAACTGGATCCTGGCGGCGGGGTTGTCCGGGCTGGTCGCCTGCTGATGCTCGAAATCGAAGTCGTAACTTAGCGGCTCGGCCTGCGCTTCCATATAGATCTCGGCGCGTTGGCTCTCGCGGTCAAACCTGATCCAAGCGCGTTCCATGCTCGCTTCGATCTCGGGCAATATGGAATCAAACATGGGGTTCGCTTCTACCGCTTCTATCGACTCCACGGCATAGATGCCTGATTGAGGTATTTCCGAGGGGGCGGCCAGCGCCGTCCCCATAACGGTTCCCAACAAAAAAGGAGCAACAATCCATTGTTTCATGGTTCACCATTCATACTATTTGTTTAAATGTTTTCACGACTGGACATCATTCAAATCATGCCATGACATCATGGGTAATGCTTAAGAACGAACTAAGCGCTTTTAGCAAAACATCGTATTGGCATTACGGCTCCACCTTGGCGCTACTCGAGGCGGTAATAATCTCACCGCCGTGATCGGTCCTGCAGCCCAAGTACGCCGTGGGGCGGCCATCATGACTCGAATGGCGGGAGCCTTCGATGATGGTAGCGCCGCAAGCGGTTTTATCCCCTACCCGCGCCACGGGCTGACCCTCTACATGAGAGGGCGAACCGGAGATGATTTCAGTGACACCGTGAATGGGGCAACGGTGAAGGTCGCCTTTGCGAGCTACGGGTTTCATCGGCAGATTTCCCATTGGCCATCGCGTTGGATGAAGTAAAGTCTGACAAAACTTGCTTGGTGTTCTTGTCCTGCATGACCAAAAGCGATTGGCACATTAACCCCTTCCGTTGTCAGCCAAGCGACTCGATTGTCCGCCGCTAAGTTCAATGTCATGGGCTCTTCTGGAAAAGGATCGAGTTCAAACAAATTCGGGTTATCAAAAAACATATCGTAGCTTGCTCGCTGGCGCACATAAGCTTCGGATTCACCAGAGGCTAGCGCTAGCTCTTCAATCATGGTGCTGGAAGCATTCATAAGCGCATCGTTATTCCTTGCTTCAAATAGGGCATGTAGTCGACGATACTCTCGGGCTAAGCTATCGCGCACCCCATCCGTATCACTTAATATATCTCCCTCCTCCCAACACCAGGTTGGCATTTGCTGACGATTATCGAAGACCACTTCCAACGTGTCATAATCTTCAAATCTTTTAAATTCGATATCGTTTTGTAATGGTTGCAAAGGAGCGCCCGGATCCAAGAAGACGACTTCAGGTTCAGCATCATTTTGGCCCGGCTTCATGACTACATCGAAAGCAGTGCTGGCTTCCGTATTAGGGTTTTGACCCGGCTCCCAATATAACAGTGAAACTTTCAACTCGCTATCCGGCTCATATTGCATAGGCCATGAGTTAAGGTTCACCTTGTTTTTTCCATTTCTAATGTATTGCGAAACAGGCTGCCGAGTATCTAAATGGCTTGGTGTGCCGGTGAAATTTAACAAAATATCTTGAATCCGCATTGAGCTAGGAACGCCGTCTACGGACCAACGAACGCCGAAGAGATACTTTTGATTTTCAGCTTCCTGCGCCATCGCATTCGTCTCCATTAAAAGAAATATTAATAGCAGTTTCGTCAATTTTTTTTTCATGAGAAGGGTATGAACTCCCCGGTGTAACCCTCTGCAAGAGGGTAAGTGTTAGTATTTTCTGAATCTTCAACCCACTCAACTGAGGTAGAATTCAGGATAGCTTGGCGAGAACGCGCCCCCCTTGACTCACCACCCGCACCAGGACGACGATCACCAGACTCCACATTCAATTTTTTATAAGACTTAATCTTTAAAGACGCGCCTTTATGATAAAGCTGATATCCCCAGCGGCCTTCATCTGTTTTGATTCGAATACCACCTTCGGTAACGACTTCAGCCTCATACCTGAAAACATGTCTGTCCGTGATAATCGAATCAAAATAGCCGAGAATACCACCCATAGCCTTTGCAGTAAGTTTGATTTCAAGCTGACCACTGACGGTTGACTCATCAAATTTACCTTCATAAAAATCGTAAACACCTCCAAGTAATTCATCGGCAGAAGCATCCTCAGATGCTTTGAACCCCGCCCCAAGCGAAATTTCCATGAAAAGCGAAGGATCAATTTGATATTCGGCTAAGTAAAGGTTTCTTCCTTTCTCTGCGTCTTCCAAAAAAGTGACTAGAACATGAGCAGCGCCGCCTACAGGGTTCATGGGCGGAATTCTTCTCAGCGCTCGCTTTAATGCCAAGTAAATGTCAACTTTGACTCCAAAGGCAAAGTCCAACGACAAGCCTACATCTAGTTTCCATGTAAGTTCAGGACCGCCGTCCTGCTCAACCTGCTCGGTCTCGACTTGTATACTTAACTTTGGGCCTACCGTAAAAATATTGGTCAACTTATTTGAGTCATTCTCGGTGCTCAAGTTTTTCGCCAGACGCTTGGCATTGTTTGTCAATGAGTCAATAAATCGATCAATTGAGCTCCCTTGCTGACGAGCATTTTGCTGCCTGCGAAGCGAAGGAGCACTATCGTAGGTAGTAGTTGCGCTACGATATTTGCCTACTTTGATATTTTTGGTATTACTCCCACACGTTACGCCTATGTCAGCATCGACTTGCCAGCCCTGCTCATGCGTAACCTGCCTGGGGTTACTCCCCATATTCAATTCACCACGTAATCGCCTGGCCTCACTTCGTGGAATATTCTCGGTGCCTATCTGAGGAGGTTGTACACTCACTTTCCCTTGGAATTTCAGGCTAGGCACAGTGACAGAGGTAAAAAGAAAATCTCTAGTTCCATCATAGCTAATTCTGAATTGCTCCTCCTTCGCCATGATGCCTCGATTCATGATGATATCGAGGATTATGACGGCCGCCTCAAAGGCAAGACCATAGTCACCCAATCGAGGGATATTGGTCAGAGAAGAACGGGGATTCGTTTCGACAGTAAAAGGTATTGCAGCGCCCGAATTAATGGTCGTACCGTTCAGCTCTTCAGTCCAATATAGCGTGTGTGCCTGATGGGGACAGTCATCGGCAATCGTAATGGTGACAGTACCCTCATCCTTGAACGTCGAGCCGTTCAGGAATCCTTCAAAACTCAGCTCCCCCGCTACCGCTTGGTCGGCTACGAAATAGATCTTACAGTCGGTATCTTCCAATTCATTTTCGCCCTGTAGAACTACCCGGGCATTATTACCACCGTGACAGACAACGTTGACCTGTTCAATACAGGGTGTTTGTGAAGCGCATATAACACAACTCTCGCCAAGCTCTGGATCCTGGAGGCTCTCTCCATCGGCCGGTTCCGAGGGAATAGGACTTTCTGTCAACGGCTCACCGCCTCCCTTGAGGTATTCTCGGTACGAATAATTGAGCGCTTGGTCCTGAAAGACGGGAGTAGCTGCGTAATCATCGCTATACGCCATGGCATCCAGTATTCGACGCCGTTCATTTTCGGGACGTATAAAATTTTCGGGTTGGTTTTGTACCAAATACGCCATGTCTTCAAGAGTCGGCTGATAACTCATGACCGTTCCTCACTCACAATGGGTCGATAGTTGTCGTGCTGCATGTCACCTTCCTCATGACGATACGGGGCAAGAAGCGTATGGCGGATGCGTCCTCGGGGTAGCCAGCTTTCCAACTGGTCGCGCTTTCGCCAACCGGCCGTTTTCGAATTGTCCAGAATTCGTCGCGCCTCGGTGTGATCATCGGGAAAGGTCTCGCCGAACTCCATGATGCACTTCGCCAGGGTGCGCACCTGCCTTTTAGAGCGCAGCCCGTAGCGCTGCCCCAGCTGTGCGGCGGTTTGAACGGCGGATAAGCGCTCCTCGATCATTGTTTTGGGATACTGCTCGCCTAGCGCCAATGCAAGCCCGGCCTGGGCACGCTGTTGCATCAGGGCGCCAAAACGATCGAAGGCCTGCTGGTCGATTGCGAACTGCCGCCCCTGACGACAGGCATCGCGCGCCTGGTTACTCAACGACACCTGCACCAGGCGCCCCTGTACCTCACTTGCCTGGGTATCGAGCACAACCGGTGGCTCCAGCGTGAGGTCCGGGGGAAATGCCATCCGCGGTGAGACCGGTGTGATGAGTGTTTCCAGCGGGGCCATGAAGGCGGCCAGCTTCCAGGGCTCCAGCGCCTGGGTCATATCCAGCGCCACACGCGGGTCGTAGAAGCGGAAATACACCGGGGCCTGGTCGTTGGCGGGCGTCCAGAGCATGGTGAACTTGCGCAGGTGGGTGCGTAGCTGCCTGAGCGTGGCGTGGGAGTGAAGCAGCACGCCCCAGTGCTGGTTCTGGGGCAGGCTTTCCAGCCAGGCGCGCAGGTCGCTGTCGGCTTCCAGACGTACCAGCCAAGGGGCGTTGGCCCGGGTCTCGGCATTGGTAGCGGCGTAAAGGCACGTATGCTGCGCGTCGGTTTGGCCCAACCGCGCCTGAATCTCGCGGCAGTTGACGCCGTCCACCACGGCCCATAGCGGCGGCTGGTTGGTTGCCAGCAGCGCCGGCCAGGTGGTTTCGCTGTACGCGATGGTCGGCTCCACGGGGAGGGGCTCGACCGGCTCGGGTTCCACGATGAGCGGCAGCATCTCGCCGTAAACCACCCGGTTCGTTGAGGATGTTTGGTGCGCCAGTTCTACCAGCGTTTGCGACATGCCCTGGCGCCGAAACCGCTCCAGCAGCGTTTGAGCCGATTCCAGCCTTAAAAGGCTCAGGCCATCGTCCGAGAGCCGGCTTTGAAGCAGCGCGCGTATGTCGTCTTCCGATTCGGCCAGCACCGCCACGGTCACGATGGCCTCATCGGCCTCTTCGTCCCAGTGTCGGAACTCGGGCGTGTTGGCGACCACATGGCAGCGAGCAACCCAGTAATCCGGCGTGGCCATGGGTCACTCCTCTTCCAGCGGGCAGTGGGAGACGAAGGGGCTCCCCTCGCCGGCCGCCACTTCCAGTACCGCCGGCACCGGCGGCAGGGCGGCCGCGCTGGGCGAGGCAGAGCCCACGTTCAGTACCGGCGTCACATCGACGCTTCCCCCGTTGAGCACCAGGGCCGAGCCGCCTGCCACCAGCGTGATTTTACTGGCATCGAGAATCAGCTCGCCGTCGGCCTTGAAGGTAATATCGCCATTGGCATGGGTTTGATAATTGCCGCCCACCTTTAACCCGCGCTCGCCATCGATCTGTTCGGTGTGGTTGGTATGGACCGTGACATCGCGGTTGCCGTCGATGGTTTCGACACGATCCTTCGCAATGGCCAGGTGCGAGTTATTACCGATGGTCGCCATATCATCGAACTCCACCCGCTTCTGGCGGGAGTTCAGGACATGCAGCTCCATGTTTTTCTGAGCGTGCATGTAGATGAACTCTTCCCCCGCCAGGTCTTCGAAACAGAGTTCGTTGAACCCTTCGCCCTTGTGGGTCTGGGTTTTGATGGCGGTGCGAGTTTTGTGTTCGGGCAGCGGGTACGGCGCGATATTGGCCGCGTGATAAGTGCGCCCGGTCACCAGCGGCTGGTCCGGATCACCTTCCAGAAACGAGACGATGACTTCGTGGCCGATGCGCGGAATGGCGATGCTGCCGTAGCCGCCGCCGGCCCAGCCCTGGGCCACGCGAATCCAACAGCTAGCCGTCTCGTCGGGCTCGGCGTAGCGGTCCCAGGGGAACTGTACTTTCACCCGGCCGTGCTCGTCGCAGTGGATCTCTTCACCTTCCGGCCCGACCACGAAGGCGACCTGGGGGCCGTCGACTCTCGGCTTGGGGTTGGGCGTGGCGCGCCAGGCGGCGTCGCCGGGCATCAGCGTCACATGATTGACGTAGCGGGTCATGCCGCCGGTGTCGCTGCTGATGCTGTCTTCTTCCAGCGCCTGGGGCTGCTCGCCGGTGTGCTCTACCGCCACCACCTGCCAGTCGCGGTTGAGGCTCTCGGTATCGTGATCGATAAGCGAAAAGCGCGCGCCGGGGGCGAGTTCCGGTAAATCGCTTTGGGCGCTGGCCGTGGTGGCGTTACGGCGCAGGTGCTCCAGGCGGATACGGGTGAAGGGCTTGCCGGAGGCGTCTTCCTTGTAGCGGCCGGGGTAATCAAAGTGTTCGTAGTCGGTCTGCTGGCCGTGCTCGGCGACGTCATCGCCCAGTTGGTCGTGCAACTGGGCGTAGGCCGGGTTCTTGAAGCTGTAGTCCTTGAGCTGGGCGCTGGCGGTGGCGACCCGGGCGGTGTGGCTTAACTTGCGCACATGCCGCGTGGGCGGTGTGCCCCCGGCGCGGCTGTGGTAGGTGCGCTCGCCCAGGTTGGTCAGCACCTGGGGGTCGTCGGAAAATACCAGCCGGTGGGCGCCGCCGTCGCTGTCTTCGAACTCATGGAAGTAAAACAGGCCCTCTTCGGCGGCGAGACGCTCGATGAAGGCGAGATCGGTCTCGCGGTACTGCACGCAGTACTCCCGCTCGACGGGATCGCGGCTAACGGCAAACGCCACGTCGCTGATGCCGCGCTCATCAAGAAGAGTATTGATGATGGTCAGCGGATCGACCTTCTGGAAGATGCGCGAGTTCTGGCGCAGCGAGGTGCGCCACAGCGCCGGGCGCAGCGTGAGGGTATAGAAGGTGCGCCGGTGGCCGCGATCACCCCGACCAAACTCGCTGATGATGCCGTGAACACGGCGCAGCGGCTCGCCATCCTGCCAGACGGTGAGCGTGGCCTCGCGGTCGAGCAGCTCGGCGGCGTCCAGGCCGCCGTCGCGGCTGGCCAGCGTAGCGGTTAGCGCGAAGGGTTCGGAGAGCGCTTCGCGGTGGGTGAAATCGACCACCGCGACGTCGTCGACGCCGGGTAGCGTCAGGGTGAACTGTAGGCCGGTAGCTGGCATGTTAACTTCCCTCTCCTGAACCTGAACCGATGACCACGCCGCCGCAATCCACGGCGTGGCTAGTAAGTGCAACGGGCTTGCCGTCGACGAAAATAGTGCCCGAGCCTTGGGCGATGCTGCGAGAATGGGTCGGGTGGTTGGGCTTGTCATGAGGTTCCAGCGCATCGCCCAAGCGGGCGACAGGCTTGCCATCCATGATGACCGTGGGGCTGCCCTCGATCACCGGCGTGGGCGGATAGCCGTCGTGATCGGTGCCGATATCTCCCAACAACACGAATTTCTGGCCCATTGCGCGACTCCTTCTTCGGTTCTACTCGTTCGGTGTGCGACCCTCGCGGCAGGAGGATCTACTCATCCCACTTGGCAGGCGCCTCGAAACTGGCGACTTCCAAAGCGTCCACGTACTGGCGGTTGAAGCCCGCGGCCTCCAGGCTGCCGATGGCGCTGTGGCAGGCCAGCGGCAGGCGTGTCTGCAGCGGCACACCACTCAGGGTCACGCGCAGCGCGCGCAGAAGCCGCGTGCCGTGACCGCTGCCCTTCCACTCCTTGCTGATATAAAAGAACCGGAGCTGCCAGGCAGCCTCGTCGTCGGGGCGGCACGCCAGCACCATGCCCAGCGGCGGCCCCTCGCCATGGCGCAGCGACAAGAGCCGCCCCTGCCAGTGCGCCACCTGGCCGTCGTCACGCTGCAGCCAAAGCCCGCGATGCACGGTGAACTCCAGCGCGCGACGAAGCGTCTGTAGCGTGTCTTCATTGCGCAACACCCAAGGCGAGTAGCCCTGGCCGTCCGCCTGGAGAACGGCCTCGATAAAACTATCGATATCCTCGTCGCGGGCCTTTTCCAGCGGGCGCGAATGGCGAGTGCGCTGGCGCCGATGGCGCGAGGAGGATTTCTCCGCCCGGGAGAACAGCTTCTTAAATGGCGTCAGCATGGCCACCTCGCTCGGCATAAAGGGCCGAGGGCAAATGGAAACCCGCCGCCAGCGGCCGGGTAAAGGGGTTGGGCGCGCCGCCGGCGAACAGGCGGTAGCGCATGGTGCCGCCGTCCACATTGAAGCGAAGCTCCAGCTCGCGTTCGCTCACGCTGGTGATATCGGCCTGCTCGAGAAGGCGAAACCATGCCCAGGCGCCGTCCTGGGCGACGCTTCTCGGCGAGCGGTTGACTTCACTGGGCACCATGGTGATACGGCTTTCGGTACCGCCGCGCAGGGCGTTGGGCCAGATCATCGATACCCGCTGGCTGGCGCTGTGAGCGTACTCGATCAGTTGGCCATCCACGCTGATGACGCTGCGCCGCTTGTCCGGGCTCAAGCTGATAGGCTCCAGGGCGAACTCGACGTCGAGCGCGCCGTCGCGGCTGAAGTAGGCGCGACGAATCTGCTCGGCCTGATCCACTGCGGTGTAGAGGCTATCACGCAAGAGTGAGTTGCCCTCGGCATCGGTCAGGTACTCCGGCGCGCCTTCGATGAACGGCTTGAGGCTGTCCTCGTAGAAGGTATCCAGAATGCCATCGGGAGCGAAGAAGTCCTCGAAGTCGCTTAGCGCGACCTCTTGGGAGGCGCCCGGCGCGAGCGGATAGCGGCCTGCCAGACGCTCCTGATAGGGCGCGACCACTTCGTCGAGCCACAGGCTTTCAAGGTGACGGGTGGCGCTGACCATCATTAACTCCCAGCTCTGATCGGCCAACTGGTGAAGCATGCGCCCAACGGGCTGAGGCGTATCGTCGGCGATTCGCTTGAGGTTCTCGATGGGATCGCTGCCGCGCAGTGACAGCCGGTCGCGCACGCTGATGAAGGCACTGCGGCCCGAATCGCTGGACTCCTCGATCTCGCGCAGGTAGTCACGCAGCTGGGTGATGGCGGCCTTGATCTCGGTCAGCGACGAGGGATTGCCGTTGTCGGCTTGGCTCAGCCGGTTGACGGGCGTGAACGGCTGCTCGATGGCCAGCGCCAGCTGGTAGCGCTGAGATTGCCGCAGCGCTTCGCGGGCCTGGTCGTCGTCCTCGGGCAGCTCCGGATAGAGGCTGGTATTGCGCGCCACCGAATCCAGCAGCCGGTCCAGCGGGCGCTGGGCGCCGACCAGGGCATCGGCCACCACGATGGCCTGATGGATGTCCGGCAGCGGTACCAGCCGAGTATCACGCAGCGCGTCACGCCAGCTCACCTGGTAGTCGCTGACGTAGTGCTCGCGCAGCGCAACCTGCAGCTGCTCCTTGTCGGCCTCGCTGAAGTCGATATCGTCGCGCTGGCCGAGCACCCAGATGTCGATCAGGGCAAGTTCCACGGCGCGGTCGAGCTCCTGAAGAAAGTAGTTCTCGAAGCCATCACGAGTGACCAGGTAGGGCAGGCGCACGTGGTCCGGGTCGTCGTTGCGGGCCATGAACACGGTGTTGAACAGCGTGCCGACGCTGCGGCGCAGGTCCAGCGGCTCGCCACGGCGGCTGCCGGCGGCCTTGAGCGCGGCGTAGACCCGCTCGTCGATGGGTTGACGCAAGAGATCCTGCTGGGCGGCTTCGATGCTGCCCGTGAGCGGCGCCATGGCCTGCTTGGCGCGGGCGCTGCCTTCCGCGATATGGCCCTGAAGATCGCTGTGCACCATGGCGTAATCGAGATGCCCCATAAGACGCTGCTGCACGTCGCCCTGCTGGGGGAAGTAGCTCTGCCAGCGACTGGCCATGTAGCGTTCCACTCGCTCGGTCTGGCGGCCGCTCTGGTCCGACATCATGCGCAGCACACGCAGCAGCGCGAGCTTTTCGTTGCTGCCCTCCTCGGCACGGTTCATGTCATCCATGATGCCGATCATCAGCGCCGGCAGGAACTGGTTCTCCAGCATGGCAAGGTAAGCCCGCTCCACCTGGGCGCCGATCACGTGGCCCTGGTAAAGGCCCATGTCAGCGAAATAGGGCACATGGGTACGATACTCGCCAAACGTTTCCATGGCGTAGCGTATCCGATCCAGCGGCTCCAAAAACTCACGCCCACTCGGGTCATCGCTGCGAAAGGCTTCGGGCTGGGTGGCCAGGAAGGTTTGCGCACGCTCCTCCACTGCCGAAAGCGACACGCTGTTCTTCTGGTAGAAGTGCGTCCAGCCGCCCACCAGCGCCACGCCCAGCACAGCACACAGGGCCAGGCTTGCGTTGCGCGCGCGCTCGCGGCGCCGGGTAACGCGGGCGTTGTCCGCGGCCAGCCCCGCTTCCGGATAGATGACCTTCTCGAACAGTTCCTCGGTGAAATAGAGAGCGCTGCGCGTCGCCCGATGGGCGGGCTGGACGCTGTCATCCATGTGATAGCGTCGGGCGGCGGCGTCCACGAAGGGGTCTTCCGGCACACCCTGCTGGTATACCGAGGTGAAATAGGTACCGCGCACCATCGCCGCGGTGGAAAAACGGTCGCTTGAGAGCGCCTCGGTCAAAAAGCCCAGCAGCACGTCGCGAAGCCCGGCCAGCTGGCGCACGAAGCGAAACACCGATTCGCGCTCCTCGCGGTCGCGGCACTCGGCCAGCATGCCGGGTAGAAGCTGGTTCAGGCGGGTCAGCATGGCATCGAAATCCGCCTCGAACTCGGCCTCCCACTGCCCCGGCGTCTCCATGGACCCAGGCGTGAAGGTGAAGCCCAGCGGCGCCTTGCGCGCAGAGCGGGAGTAATGGCGGAAGAAGTCGTCGAAGCCGTGCAGCAGATCCATCTTGCTAAAGGTGACGTAGACCGGAAGCCTTGCGCCGTGACGCTCCATCAGCTCGCGCAGGCGGCTGCGCAAAAGCGTGGCGTAAGCTTTACGCACCGCCACCTGGGCGTGACTGAGGCGTGCCAGATCGAGCACCAGCACGATACCGTCGAGCGGGCGCTGGGCACGATTGCGCTCCAGCCAGTCGACGAAATGGTCCCAGAGCCTGCGTTGAAGCTCCTGGGGTTCGCCGCCTTCCATGGCGCCCTGGGTCAGCAATTCACCGTCCGGGTCGATCAGTACCGCTTGATCGCCGATCCACCAGTCGAAGCCGAGCTGGCCCTGCTTGCTGCTCTGCCCGCTGGCCTTCATCACGTGGGTCAGGGCGAAGTTCTGGCCGGAGCGGTTGATCAGGCTGGTCTTGCCGGCGTTCTCGACGCCCATGACCAGATACCAGGGCAGCCGATAGCGGCCGTTGCTACCGCCCAGACTCTCGGAGATTTCTCCCAGCACACCGTTGAGCGACTCTTCCTGACGCTCGATCTGGGACATGATGGGATCCTGCTGACGAGCCTGCTCCTGCTGACGTTCGGTGTCGAGTTCACGCAAACGCCGCGTCAGGCGTACGCCCCATACTACCGCTGCCAGGGCGACAATGATCAGTGTGGCCGCTACGCGGTTGGCGAAGGGTGCCAGCGGCGCCATGCCGCCCACTTCCCAGCTCGGCCCGAACCACCAGATGGCCACGAGCAGGATGACGACCAGCACGGCCCAGAGCGCCATGGAGAGCCGTGACAGCCCGCGCGCCTTGTTGACGTGGGCGTTGGCCCGGTTCTTCGCTGTCTGTGCCCGCGAGAAGCCCGGCACCCAGCGGCTTAGCTTCGATCTCAAGGTTGACCACATGTGCCTTTATCCCTCGTCCCTTTTAGTGATGATCATCGGTTTTTACCGGGTGTGAATACGGGTGTGTCTGGCCTGTCAGGTCTCTTTCAGCGCCGCTTGCAAGCGCGCGACCAGCGCGGGTTCCCACTGCTCCAGCGCAAGCTCGTTTACCGTTTGGTGCAGCGTGGCGTAGTGCTGTCGAGCCAGGCTATCCAGCCCCGCATCGCTCATGATTTCGGCGCTGGCCAGCCGCCAGTAGGCGCTTTCACGCGGCGAGCGCGCCGCGCTCAGGCCGGTATCCAGCACCTTGAGCGCCGCGCCGGTATCGCCTTGTTCGAGCGCTTCGCGTGCCTCGACCAGCCCTTGCTGCCAGGCCTCGCTGCCGCCGTCGCTGCCGCCACCGCCCCCTCCGGGCGCGCTCGAGAGCCAGCGCGCGGTCTCTTCGTCGAGAAACGCCACGCCGTTGTTGAAGGTGAGCGACTCGATGCCCGGCAGGCGTTCGACAAAGCGTTGGGTTTCATCGCGAATGGCCTCGGCACAGTGCGGATGCCCCAGGGTTTTCGCAAGGCCGGCGCTCAGCCGGTGGCCTTCGAGCCAGTACGGGCTGACCGCCAGGCTCTTCTCGATGCGTGCCCAAAGGCCGTTGTCGCCGCCCTTGGCGATTGCTTCGCGGTACTCGGCCGTGCGATCCGCCGATACCGGCGCAAGCTCGGTTCTACCGTTGTCCCGGGCACCGGGCAGTGCCTGGATCGCCCCCCAAATCGCGTAACGGCGCACCCGGTAGGCCAGCGGCTCGCCCGACGACTGCTCGGCGAGAAACTCCGCCATGTTGAGAAAGGCCTGCCGGTTGGCGCGCTCGTTACCCGCCTCCAGGCGAAGCTCCGGCGCTTTCGCCGCCGCGGTTTCACGGGGTGTTTCCTGGGCCGGGCTCGCGGGCGTGGCGGCGGTATCGCGCACGCCTTGGGCTTGCGTAGCATTGCCCTCCTGGGCGGGGCGCTTGGCGGCCAGTTGACGAGTCAGTTCGTCCAGCGCATCGTGAGGAAGGGATTTCTCCGCGACCTCGCGTGCCAATTCGGCCAGCGAAGCCTCGCAGGCCTCGAACTCGTCCTGGGCGTTGTGGAAATCGAGTGTGGCTACGAGCTTCACGCTTCGCTGGACGAACTGCTGGAAAAGCCGCGGGCGCAGCTTGGCACCGCGTTTGCCGGCGAAGGGGTAGGCGCTTTCCCACCAGGGCGCGGCGATACTGCGCGCCAGAAGGCGCAGCGACAGCGCAAAACGAACGCCGCTGCCACCGTGCTGCATGCAGTGCACCAGGTGCCCCAGCACCTTCAGGTCCTTGCCCTTTTCGGCCAGCAGGCGAATCGCCTGCGTCTCGGCCTGCTCCCAGTCGATGCTGGCGTGCTGGAGCGAGCCGATCTTCATCATCTCCTCATCCAGCGCCAGGTAGTCGCCGGACTCCTCCACCGGCTCGCCCACCGGAGCGCCGTCGGCGTTCTCGGCCAGTGGCGCGATCAGCGGCGTCAGCTGGGATTCGGCGGTTATCTTCATCGCTCCTCCTTACCAGCCACAGGCGTCGCGCAGCGGACCAACGGCCTGGCGAAGCCCGGCGACATCGAAGCGCAGCCCATCGAGTTCGGCCACGTCGCTTTGTAGCGTGACCGAGCTTTCGCCGAGTAACTGGCGCAGCGTTTCGATGGCCGGCAATCCCCGGCCGCCGCCCACTACCCGCCCACCGTCACGTACTCGCCACTGCTGGGCCACCGAGCCATTGTCACCGACCAGCCGTACATCCACCCGCGCCTGGCCGAGCGGCTCGGGAAGGTGCAGTTGAAAGCGCGTAATCCACTTCTCGCACGCCAGCACCATGACCGGCCGCGGCGGCGTGGTGCCCAGCGCCGGCACGCTGATCAGGATGTTGTCCTGAGTCTGGGTGGCGATCAGCCCCATATCGCCCTCGTCTCGCGTGGCTTCCTGGCGCTCGATCTCGTACCACAGCGCTGGCAGCTCGCCCTCATCATTTTGCTCGTTCGTCTCCATAAAAAGCGCGTCGTAGCAGTTGAGCCGTTCCAGGCGGGACGGCGCCTCGCTGCAGGCTCGGGCGCTTTCCAGTAACGCTTGGGGAGCCTGTTCGCTCGCGCCGGCACTCGTCACCAAGCCCAAAAGCAGTAGCGCGGCGTGCGGCCAATGATCTTTCAGCAGCTTCACGTTCATTTGGTATCAAGCTCCAGTAGCTGACATTTGTGCGCCAGCGTGCGCTTGGGCAGGCCCAGGCTCTGCGCCGCCTGAGCCCGATTGCCTCCAAAGCGCTGCAAACGTTTGCGGATAATCAATGATTCGATCTCGCGCATGGCCTGGCGCAGATCGTCGATATCGTTGGGCAGAACGGTCTGTTCGGCGGCACCCTCCGGGGAGAGCGTCGCTGTGACCGCCACCTCGTCAGGCTGCTCACCAGGCAGCTGGTCCGGGCCGATATCCGCCCCGGGTGGCGTCATGGCACAGGCGTAGTCGACCACGTTCTTTAATTCGCGAACGTTGCCCGGATAATCGCGCTGATAAAGCCGACGCAGCGCCGCCGGCGTAAAGCCCATCTCGTCTCGCTCCTCGCGCGTGCAGAAGTCACGGATGAAGGCCTGAGCCAGTACGTCGATATCGTCACGGCGGCTTGAAAGCGGCGCCAGAGTGATCGGGAACTGGCCCAGGCGGTAGTAGAGATCCGCTCGAAAGCGCTGTTCCTTGATTTGCTCGCGAAGCGGCTGGTGGGTGGCCGCCACCACGCGAAGATCGGCGCAGCGTTCGTCGCTGGCGCCCAGCGGGCGGTAGCGCCCGCTCTCCAGCACGCGCAGGAGCTTGGCCTGGAGCGCCAACGGCATGTCGCCGATCTCGTCGAGAAACAGCGTGCCGCCGTGGGCCTTGGCGATCAGCCCTTCGCGGTTCTGGTCGGCGCCGGAAAACGCCCCTTTGACGTGGCCAAAAAGCTCCGACTCCAGAAGCGTCTCGGGAATCGCCGCACAGTTGATCGCCATGAACGGCGCCTCGGCGCGACTCGAGAGTTCGTGGATCGCTTGGGCCACGCGGTCCTTTCCGGTGCCGGTCTCGCCTTGCAAGAGCACCGCCAGGTTGGTTTCGGCGGCACGCACGACGTGACTTCTAAGCGCCTGCATGGACGCCGAACGACCGAGAAGGCGCTCGCCAAGACGATCCGCCCGCGCCTGGCGACGGGCGCCGTCGTTGAGCTTGGTCAACGAATCCTCGAGTACCCGGGAGCGCTGACGCTCGCCGTGCTCGCGTGTCAGGCGTGCCCACAAGCGGCATAATAGCGCCTCGAAGGCGACCAGGCCGGGCACGTCATCCAGCGCATCCATGGCGTCTTTATCCCCGGCGAGTAGCAGCACGCCGAGCCATTCGCGCCGGCCGTCCAGCGCTCGCAGCGGGCGCAACCGCAAGTGCTGGCGCGAGCCCAGCGCCGCGATCTGCTCCTGGAACCCTGCGTGATCGAGACGCAGTCGGGCATCCACCACGCCAAGCCTGAGCGCCTTGTCCCCGCGAATCACATGGGCATAGGGGTGACTGAAATCGTTGCAATCGAAGCGCTCGGTGGCACCGTCGCGCCCCAGCCACCGTCCGCTGCCATCGATATACAGACACTCCACCATGCCAAGCCCCAGCTGGCGGCGCAGCAGCTCGGCCGCCTCCTTGCGCAGCACCTCCAGCGAGGCGCTCTCCACCAGCGTCAGTGCAAGCGGCATCGCCGCCAGGGCCTGCGCTGGTGAAGGGGTCACGGGGCTTACGGGAAGCGTCATGATGTCAAGCGACCTCCGCCTTGAAGGTGTGGCTCTCGGCGTCGACACCGAGCACCACGCGCGAGATCGCCTCGCGGCGCGCCATGCGCTCCAGAAGCGCCCTGGACAGCGGCGGCAGCAGTTCGCCGTCGATCACCGATTCGAGCATGCGCGCGCCATTTTCGCTGCGCGTGGCGCGCACACAAATAGCGTCCAGCAGGGCGTCGTCGAGCACCACCTCGGCCTTTGGATGGCGCGAACGGATGCGCTTTGCCAGCGTTTCGAGCTTGGCGCCGACGATGTCGCGAAGCGTGTCGCCATCCAGCGGCAGGTAGGGCACCACTTCCATGCGCGCCAGCAGCGCCGGCTTGAAGAAGTCCGCCAGTACCGGGTAGAGCGCATCAAGGAGGGCAGCAGGATCGTTGTGATAGCGGTTGATCTGCTCGAATCCGAGATTCGAGGTGAGAAAGAACAGCACGTTCTTACAGTCGATCAGCCGTCCCTCTCCGTCGGCGAGCTCCCCCTTGTCGAAAGCCTGGTAGAACAGGTTGAGCACGTCCGGATGCGCCTTTTCCACCTCATCGAGCAGCACCACCGAGTAGGGCCGTTTGCGGATCGCCTCGGTCAGAAGCCCGCCTTCACCGAAGCCGACATAGCCCGGTGGCGAGCCGATCAACCGCGAAACGGTATGCTTCTCCTGGTATTCGGACATGTTGATGGTGATAAGAAACTCGCGTCCGCCGTAGAGCTGCTCGGCGATTTGCACTACTGTTTCGGTCTTGCCCACGCCGCTAGGCCCGGCGAGCAAGAACGCCCCCAGCGGTCGGCCGGGGCGACGCAGGTCGGCCCGGGCAGTGAGCAGGTGACGATGGATACGCTCGATGGCCACATCCTGGCCCTTGATGAGATGACCCAAGTGCTCCGGCAGTTCGGTCAGCCGGGTCAGCTCGTCGCTGGTCATGCGCTCGACCGGTACGCCGGTCCAGTCGCCGATCACTTGGGCGATCTGCGCCTCTTCCACGCTCGGGTTGACCAGCGCGAAGGCGTGCTGTAACTGCTTTAACTGAGTCTCGCGCTCGGCAAGCTCGGCATGAAGACTCGCCGTATCGCTCGACGGTTCGGCGTCGAGCAACTGGCGGTGCAGCTCGACGATGGCGTCCACGCATTCGCGCTGCGCCTGCCAGGCCGCTTCCAGCGTGGTGAGCTGCTCGTCGAGCCCGGCCAAACGCTCGTCCAGTGCCTCTGCCAAGGTGGCCTCCGGCGCGCGGCCCAGAAGCGTCTCGCGCGCTAGCTGGTCGCGCTCGCGAAGAGCGGCAGTGTGCGCGCTTTTCAGGTGGCTCAGTTGGCGCGGTGGCGTGTCCAGCGCCTGGGCCAAGCGCGTACAGGCGGTATCCAGCACGTCGATCGCCTTGTCCGGAAGTTGGCGCCCGGCCAGGTAACGCGCGGACAGCGCGGCGGCGGCGCGCAGGCCGCTGTCGCCGATCAGCACGCCGTGGGCTCGCTCGTAAACGTCTCGCAAGCCCCGAAGGATGACCAGCGCTTGATCGATGCTCGGCTCGTCGAGGGCCACGGGCTGGAAGCGCCGTGACAGCGCCGGGTCCTTCTCGAAATACTTCTTGTACTCGCGCCAGGTGGTGGCAGCGATGGTGCGCAGTTCACCACGGGCCAACGCGGGCTTCAAAAGGTTGGCCGCGTCGCCGCCGCCCTCCTGGTTGCCTGCGCCGATCAGCGTGTGGGCTTCGTCGATGAACAAGAGCGTAGGACGGGCGGCGTTCTTGACCTCGTCGATGACCGCCTTGAGGCGCTTCTCGAACTCGCCCTTGACCGCAGCGCCAGCCTGCAGAGCGCCGAGATCCAGGGACAGCAGTTCGACCCCGCTGAGCGCGGCGGGCACCTCGCCGGCCACGATGCGCGCGGCCAGTCCTTCGACTACGGCGCTCTTGCCGACTCCGGCGTCGCCGATCACGATCGGGTTGTTCTTGCGCCGCCGCCCCAGGATATCGAGCATCTGGTCGATTTCCGGGTCACGCCCCAGCACCGGGTCGAGCTCGCCCTTACGCGCCTGTTCGGTGAGCGAGGTGGCAAAGCGTGCCAGCGCGCTATCGTCTGCCTTGGCGCTCTGGCGGGAAGACGGCTCCGGCGTTCCCTGCGGGGCTTCGGCGGAGTCCGCGGTCAGCGCGTCGAGTCGGCGGCGCAGGGTCTCACGGTTGATGTCCGCGAGACGCCGCCGCGAGCCCGGGCCGAGATAGCGCTCGGGCGTGTGCAAAAGCGCGGTAAAGATCGCTCCGCTGCGCAGCGTGCGGTGCTGGTACTCGGTGGCGGCCAGCAGCCAGGCGTCTTGAAGAAGCTCGATCAGAAGCGGCGAGAAGCTGGGCGTGGCGACGTCCAGCGCGCGCGCGGGAAGGTTTTCTTCGGCAAGCTCGGCGCGCAGCGCTTCGATGTCCACATCCATCTGCTCGCATAGCGTACGCACGTCGCAAAGCGGCTGGTCGAGCAGCGCCTGAAGCAGGTGGCCCGCTGTGACCTCGGGCGCCTCCTGCTGGGCGCACAGCACCGCGGCCTGCTCGAGGCCTTGGCGAGCGATCGCGTTGAGTCGGTCAATGAGCGCCGGTAGCTCTACCCTGAGCATGAGATCTCCTAACGGTAAAGTTGGTTGAGAAGCGTGGTGAGCTGTTCGGCTTGCCGGTCGAGCGACAGCGAGAAACCCAGATAGACGGCCACCATGGCCACGGCGAATAGCGCAAAGATGCCCCATACGGGAAAGGTCGCGCCGCGGCGCTTTCTTCCCTGGACCACGTTGTGAAGCGGCTGGGTCAGTCTGTCTTCGGTGGGCGGCTCCATAGAGGAGAGCTGGTCGCCCAGAGCGCGCACGATCTGCTCGTACTCGTCGCGCCCGTGGGACATGACTCGGTAGCGACCTTCGAAGCCCAGGCACAGGCACAGGTAAATAAAGGCGAGCATGTCCCGATAGCGCTGCGGCTCTTGCTGTAGGCGCGCGAGAATCGAGAACACCTTCTCTCCGCCCCAGGTCTCGTTGTGAAAGCGGGCGAGCAGCGAGTGCTCCGCCCACTTGCTCTGCCGCCCCCAAGGCATACCCATGACCGCCTCGTCAATGAAGGAGCAGAGCACGTAGCGATATGCCAGAAGCGTAGCGCGGTCATAGCCTTGCTCGGTCAGCTCGATCTCGATGGCGGCAATCTCGTCCACCACCTGACGGTAGAGACGCTCGACATCGGATACGTGATCGAGCTGGCGTACCCGAACTACCATGCCCAGAAGGCTTCCGGCGGCATCGACCAACGGGTTGAGGTTGTGGCCGCGCAGCCGGAACCAGTAATCCTCGTCGGCATCGAGCTGCTCGGCGTGGCTGTGGATCAAATGCTCGAGCCCACGCTCGTTGATCAGGTCTTCGTGGCGCCCTTTCATGGAACCGCGCGGCGCAGCGCTCCCACCGTCGCTTGCTAAGTGTTGCATGGCTTAACTCCTGATCGCCCAGAACTGCATTTCGAGCCCCGGGAACTCCCCGGCCACGTGGAACGCAAAACCGCTGGCGCCGTCGAGCATGCTCCAGGCCTCGCTCTGGCGGTCCAACTGGAAGTAGGTGTAGCCAGCGTGATAGGGCAGTTCTCGCGGGGCCACCGGTAGCGGCTCCAGCGGCACACCCGGCAACTGCAGGCTGATCAGATCGCGAATACGTTCCACGCTTGCGACCTTGGTCTGCTGCAGGAACAGCTTGCGCAGCCGCTCGCCGGGCATGTCGGCGCGCACCGCGAGAATGAACTGGGCCGACTCGATCAGGCTGATGTCGGACAGCGGTGCCACCAGCAGCCCGAAACGGCGCGACTGCAGCTGGATCGCCACGGCGCGAGGTTCCAGCACCGTGGACAGCGCCTGTCGCAGCATCTTCATCAGCGGCCGGAAGGCACGGTCCGGGTGGTCGTGATCGTAGGCCGGGCACTCCGGCGGCAGGCGCGACTCATCGGTGAAAGTGACCAGTTCACAGGCGATCTCGTGCATGGTGTCGTAGAGGCGCTCCGGGTGGAGCTGGCCCAAGCGCGCCAGATGCTGAAAGCGTGGCTGGGCGCGGTTCAGAAGCTGCAGCAGCATGAAATCCGCGACGTCCGCCACGCCGGCCTGATGTGGCGTCGAGAGGCGCTGAGCAATGTTGCGCGCGCGCTCACGCATCAGTCCCGCCATCTCGCCGATGAAGCGCTGGAGGCCGGGAGCGGCCTGGACGTTCAAAAGTGTCGGCAGAAACTGCTCGTCGAGCACGAGGCTTCCGTCCGGACGACGCTCGACGATACGTGCCACGGCCAGGCAGGCATAGCCGCTTCGGTCGTCGCGCTCCAGCAGCAGCCGCGGCGATACGCGAGCGACGTCCAGCTCGGTCGTCGCGCCCTCCTGAGAGTGCAGGTCGCGTACGCTGCGTGTGGTCATGCGATAGCGCGCGGGCAGATCGTCCCCGGGCCAGCGCACCTCGCCCACGCCGTCGGTCGAGAGCGGAATGCCCAGGTAGACGACCTGGTTGGTGATGCTCGCATCATCGATCTCGAGCGCGCCGGGCTCGAGATCGTCGCTGGGCAGGTGAAACGCCACGCCGTCCGGCATGATGCCGCTGGCCCGGCTGATGGCGATACGCCCAAAGCTTAGAAACTCGTTGTTGAGTTCCAGGGTCAGAAAGCCGTAGAGATAGTGGCTCACTCCCTTGAGACGCGTATCGACAAGCCCCTCGAGGCTTCGCTGCTGCTGCTGGAAATGCTGGGGCTTGATGAACAGCCCCTCGCTCCATACCACGCGGTTACGACTGGCCATTACTCCTCCTTCCTTAGCTCGACTTCGCTGTCACGGAGGTGAACAAGCAGGTGATAGTGCTCGGCGCGGCTTCTTACTTTTACGACCTTCTTCCACTGCGCTTCGTTGGGCGTGGCGTAGAAGGCGATAACACCGATATAACGGGTCTGTTCGTCGATTTCGAAGGGCTCGTAGAACTTCCACTGCCCCGGCAGCAAGGTGAAATCGTCGTGGGTCAGGTAGTTGGTACCCAACGCTTCTTCCAGATCGCTGTTGAGCTGCAGGATATCCGCCGCCATCAGCATCGAGTCGTCCTTGAGCTGCAGCACCTGAAAGCGCAGCGGCGTCCCTTCACCCTCCACGTTGGGGTTGGCATCGGGCTCGGAGACCATGCTGAGATCAACTAGCGTCGGGCGATCTTCCGGATAGCCCACGGGGATCGACGGGTCGCGCATCACCTCCCAGGTCTTGCCCGCCGCCTCCCGAGTCGAGGCGCAGCCGGTGAACAGCAGGCACAGGCAGGCTATGCACGCGAGCCGTGCAAACGTGGCAGTGCTCATGGTGCATCTCGCTGCTGGCGGCGAACGGACTGGTCGTAGGCCTGCTCGAACACTTCCCAGAACAGTTTCTGAAAACCCTGCTGGCGGTTGGAGATGAGTTCGCGGTAGTAGTGCTGGTACATTTCCCAGGCCCAGCCATCCTCGTTCTCGATCCGGTTGCCCGCCCCCCGGTAGGCGTGAAAGCGCTTGAGCATCGCTTCTGGTGAGAAGGCATCCAGAATGGCGCCCAGCGCTTCGCCGATCGCCTCTTCCACGCCTGCCTGATGCTGGCCCTGGTGGCGAAGGCTTTCGGCGACCGCCTCGGGCGCGGAGAGATGCACGTAGCTGCGCTGGGCCGAAAACATGGTCTCGGCGGTCTCTTCGAAGGAGAGCCCCAAGCGCAGCGGGTTGTCCTCGATGGGCTGGAGGCGACGGTCACGCAGCGGGTATTTGCTGTCGTTCTGGGTCTGCTGGAGCGAGCGCAGGCCATCGATGGTGGCGCGCAGGGTCTGGCCGGCCTCTTCCAGAAACGCCTGCTGCTCGCCGCTGTCGCGAAACGCCAGATCGAGCCCCAAACCGCGAAGCAGCGGGTCGGCCCCCACATGGCTCAACTCCTGTGGCATCGGCTTTTGCCAGCGGTCTTCCAGCTGTTCGCCTACCGAGCGCTCCAGGTCGTTCAGTTGCCGCTCATCCATGTCACTGCTCCTCTGCTTTCTTGTGCCGGTTAAGGGTTTGATGCCGGGAAGACGCACCGCTTCTTCGCGTGGCTCCTGTGTGCCTTGCCCGTAGTGTTCGTTACGCGTGAACGGCAGCTCTTCCAGCGGGTCGATTCCGCGCGCGAACGGCTGGCTATCGTCCAAAGCTCTCATTGGGTCGTGCTGGAGTGAGCCAGGAATCACTCCGCCAAGCGCCTCAATCGGATCCTCACGCTGGTCCAAGCGCTCGAGCTCGCCTCCCTGCTCGCGCTGCAAGGGTCCGGTGCCCGCATCGCCGGTGACGTCCTCCTGCTCCTCGTCGACCAACGTGGTGAGCGAATGCACGCCCGGCTGCCAAGCGTGACGGTTGCCCAGATGGACCTTGAGCCGATAAATGCCCACGTTCAGCTCGTCGCCATCGCGCAGAGCGACCTTTCGGTTGCGTCCGACCGGCAGCGTGGCCCCGTTGATAAAGGTGTAGCCGCTGGTGTCCACCAAACAGAACTTGCCGTCGGCCTTGGTGATCTCGGCGTGATGCGGCTTGATTCTTCGTGCTTGGTCCTGAAGCAGCCAGCCATCGGCATCGCCGCTTCCGAGCGTGCCTCCGTCACTGTGAAAAACGTGGCTGCTGGAAGAGCGGCCCTCGAGCTGTTCGCTGTTCAGGACCACCAGCGTTATGGCGTCAAACGGATCGGCTTGCATGGTTCAACTCATCATTTGGATACGTACGCGACGACGCGTGGCTTCTTCGTCGCCTTCGGGGTCTACAAACGTGGTCCAGCCCAGTTGACAGGAACCCGCATCGCCCAGACGCATCGGCTTCACTTCGCTTTCCAGAAGCTCGAGCTCCAGGTCATAGGCCAGCGGCTCGCGCAGTACGAAGCTCACCAGGGTCTTCAGCGGCTCGTGCTCCTGGCCGTCGGGCAGAAAGTCGCGAAAGCGCTCAAGGCTCAAGCCACGCAGGCAGAGCGCGAACTTGCCTTGAACATCGGCAACGCGTTCGCCGGCGACCAGATCCTCGCCCAGCGTCATGGCGCCGAGCCCGACGCGGCTTCGCTGGTCCAGGGGAATCTCCACCCAGCGCTTGACCCACTGTTCGATTTCGACGCGTACAAGATCGAAACAGTGGCTGACGATGCCGCAGACCACTTCCGGCGAGCGCGAGCGCCCCGCCAGCAGGCCGGCATAGGCCAGCATCTTGCTCCAGTTGATCGACGTCTCGCCGCGAAGCTCCTCGTCGGCCAGCCCCACCAGGGCGAACACCGCGGCCGAAAAGCCGTCCCGAGCGTTATCCTGATAGCGCACGTAGTGGCGATACTTGCGCCAGTTGCGGTGCATCAGGGTCAGCAGGCGATGATTGAAGAAATTCAGAAAATCGCTCGCGCTGCCCTCTTGGTGCGCCGAGGCATGGGCCAGTGCCTCCAGGTAGTAGCTCGGCAGCGGCGACTGGGCGCCCTGAAGCCCCAGAAAGCTCACCTCCATGGCGTACTGACCCGGTTCACCGGTTTCCAGCGCCAGTACGTCGCTGCCGGGAAATCCCAGCGACGCCGAGGTTCTGTAGTTCACGCGTGAAAACGCGGACACGCTACCGCCAGACCGCTGCTCCAGGTCGTCGTCATGACGGCGGTGCAGAAGCTCTACCAGTTGAAAAAAATCAAAGCGTCGCGCCCTATTCACCAGCGGCGCTAGCGCTACATCAGAGGCTGCTGCCCCTCCTGCATGCTCCATACGTAACGCTCCTGGTTTTGTCGGTTGATGACCTGCAGCTCGTGAAAGGAGTTGATGCTGGCGTACAAAGAGAGAAAGCGCGCCAGCACGCTACCGAACAGGTACAGGCCGCCTTCATCGCCAAAAGCGTCTTGATCCAGCGTCATGACCGAACGCAGGCCGCGCACCGGCATGCCGCAGCGCAGCCGATCCACCGGCTGGGTATCGATATCGATGATGCCCGACAGGCGCTTTTGCGCGATGCGCTCGGCCTGACGGTCGACCAGCGCACGGAAGTCGTAGGCCTTGAGTACCGAGCAGAGCGCATCGCGGTTAAGGAGCGAAAGATAGTTAAGCGACAGATTCGAGATCAGCACCCACAAGAGCTTGTCGTCGATGGCCGGACGCAGCACCGGCGTGGGCCGGGTAATGTTGCGAAAGCCGGCGAAAGTGGGGCTTTTCTCGGTCTCGACGCTGAGATCGCCTACCGTCAACTGCTCGGGAAGCTCGCGGTTGCTGCAGGTCAGGTGCAGCGATATCGTTTCGCGCCGGCCCAGGCATTCGGCTTCGTCGCCGCGAATAAAGGCAATGTCGTGATCGAAGCCGTCGCCTCGCAGGCTCGCCCCGACTCGCGTGCGATAGTAGAGCGACGCATGCCCGCGATCGCGCTCGACCTGGTGCTGGAAGCTCTCGAAGGGTACGTAGCGGCGCTGGCCTTTCTGAGCGCTGCCGCTGCCCTCCAGCCGGCCTTCCACGTCATCCACGCTGAATACTTCGAAATGCGATGGCGCCTTGCTGCTCGGGCGGATACGGTACTCGCTGCGCTCGCCGGTCAGGTCGATGGGCTCGGCATCATGCTCGAACAGGTTGATCGCCGGCGTGCAGTAAAGCGCCAGGTGTTCATCCTGCAGACGCGCATCGGTGGGTAGCGGGCGCTTGAACACGAAACGTAGCGTCACCCGCGAGGCCGTGCTGGCAGGCATCACCCCGGCCAGCTCTTGAACGTCGAAGAAGTGAAACGCCTCGGGAAAACACAGGTACTCCTGCAGGATGCGATAGCCCTGGTGCACGTTGCGCGGATACGGCAACAGCGCCTGGTCGCGCTCGAAACCGACGGCGCGCAGCGCGCGACTCGGCAGTGTTCGGCGTTCGCCGTCCACCTCGACCTCCAGCCGGCTCAGATAGTGGCTCATCCACAGATACAGCGTGCGGGCGGTATAGCCATCGCCCCCCAGGTGCAGACGCAGCGCCTCGAGGCCGAGCTCGTTCATCGGCTGGTCACTGTGCACGTCCATGGCCAGCTCGACGATCGAACTCTCACGCGTGTGGCGTGCCGTGACGCCGGCGTGGGCCAGCGGGTAGAGAGTGACATCGTGACAGGTGCGAAACAGGCACGTCGTCCCTTCGACGGGCGTGCTCGAAAGCTCGGTGCCACGCGCCACGCGCTGACGCTGGCTCAGCACGTGCCACACTGGCGCGAACTGCACGACGGTCATGCTGGGCACCGGGCGAAGGTAGTTGGGCCACAACATGCTGATCAACGAGTGGGTCAGCTCGGGAAACTCGTCCTCTACCTTCTCGCGCATGCGTCCGGTCAGAAAGGCAAAGCCCTCCAGCAGACGCTCGACGTCGGGGTCGGTGCTACGTTCGGAGAGAAAGCGGCTTAGCCTTGGGTTCGCCTCGGCGAACTCTCGGCCCTGACGCTTCAAGAAGTTGAGTTCATCGCGATAATAGCGGTTGAGCATGGATGCCTCGTCGCAGCATCAGTTGAGGCACTGATAGCGCTTGTTGTTGAGCAGCAGGTCGATCGTGGCCTGAGTGCTGTCGTCGCCCAAGGCGACGGTGGCATGCACCTGAAAGCGCAGTTGAAGAGGGTCGCCGGGATTGGGGAGTGACTCCACCTCTACCCGTTTTACCCGGGGCTCGAAGCGTTCGATGCACTGGCGAATCGCCTGCTGGATATTGAGCTCCAGATCCAGCACGCCGATGGTGGCGTCATTGAAATCCAGAAGCCCCAGCTCCGGTGCGCAGGCGTTGTTTCCCGGGTGGCTGTTCAGAAGCTCCACCAGGTGACGCTTGATCGACTCCACCACCTCGGTCAGCCGGTTCTGCTCGGTGAGCGCTTCCGGCTGATGAGGCGCCGCCAGGCGTTCGAACAATCGGCTACCCAGACGCCCATTGCTTTCCATGGCCATAGCGGGCTTTCCCTATTCCTTGTCGAGACGACCAACCAGAGAGAGCTCGAAGTTCGCGCCCATGTACTTGAAGTGCGGACGCACCGACATCGATACCTGATACCAGCCCGGCTCGCCCTCAACATCCGATACCTGAATAGAGGCGGCGCGCAGCGGACGGCGGCTACGCACATCGGAGGGCGGGTTCTCCTGGTCGGCCACGTATTGGCGAATCCAGGCGTTGAGTTCGCGCTCGAGGTCCTGACGCTCCTTCCAGGAACCGATCTGCTCGCGCTGCAGCACCTTCACGTAGTGCGCCAGACGGTTGATGATGAACATGTAAGGCAGCTGCGTGCCGAGCTTGAAGTTCGTTTCAGCCGCCTTGCCCTCCGTGGTGTTGGGAAACACCTTGGGCTTTTGTACCGAGTTGGCCGAGAAGAAGGCGGCGTTGTCGCTGCCCTTGCGCATGGTCAATGAGATGAAGCCCTCTTCGGCCATCTCGAATTCGCGTCGGTCGGTGATCAGCACCTCGGTGGGAATCTTTGCCTGAAGCTGACCGAAGGCCTCATAGGTGTGCACCGGCAGATTCTCGACGGCACCACCGCTTTGCGGACCGATGATGTTGGGACACCAGCGGTACTTGGCAAAGCTGTCGGTAAGCCGTTCCGCCAGTAGGTAGGCGGTATTGCCCCACAGGTAGTGCTCGTGGTTCTCGCTGACCGTTTCGCGGTAGTTGAAGGTCTTGACCGGATTTTCGATTGGATCGTAAGGCGTGCGCAGCAGAAAGCGCGGCGCGGTCAGCCCCAGGTAGCGCGCGTCCTCGGACTCGCGCAGACTACGCCAGCGAGCGTACTTCGGCCCTTCGAAGATGGACTTAAGATCCTTGATATTAGGCAGCTCTTCGAAGCTTTCGATACCGAAGAACGAAGGCGCCACCGATGACATGAAGGGGGCATGCGCCATGGCACCGACCGCCGAGGTGTACTGCAGAAGCTTCATGTCCGGCGTCGAAGGCGAAAAATCGTAGTGACCGATGATGCCCGCCACGGGCTCACCGCCGAACTGGCCATAACCGGCGTTGTAGACGTGGTGGTATAGCCCGCTCTGACTTACCTCAGGGGCGAACTCGAAATCCTCGAGCAATTCCTGCTTGGTAGCATGCAGCACGTCGAGCTTTATGTTCTCGCGAAAATCGGTGCGATCCACCAGTAGCTTGAGGCCGCGCCATGCGGATTCGAGCTGCTGAAACTCCTGGTTGTGAAGGACCTCGTCCACCTGATGGCTGATCTTGCGGTCAAGCTCGACAATCATGTCGTCAACGATGGACTTGTTGACCTTGGGGGCCGAGCCATCGTTCGCCAGAAGCTGTGAAATGAAAGCCGCAACCCCTTGCTTGGCTACGTCATATCCTTCGTCAGCGGGCGCCATTCGGGTTTGCGCCATCACCTGATCCAGCAACGAAACCTCTTCGGTTTCTGCCTGTGCTGCCTGGGACTGCTGATTCTCCGTCTTACTCATCGTCTAGTCTCGCATTGGGAATCGAAAAGAGAATGCACGGGCCTGCAAGGGCTACTCGCCTTGCGAGTCCGTGTCCAACAGCTCCAGCTCGTTGAGCAGTTGCTGGCGCGCCTCGTCGTTTTCCAACAGCTTTTGCAAGCGATCCCGGAAGGCCGGCACGTTACCCAAAGGTCCCTTGAGCGCCACTAGCGCTTCACGCAGTTCGACCAGCTTACGCAGCTCGGGCATCTGCTTGGCGATGGAGTCCGGCGAGAAGTCCTCCAAGGATTTGAAAGAGAGATCAACGGCCACCTCATCAGGCTCGTTGCGCTCTTCCAGACGGTTGCTAACCGAGGTCTGCAAGGTCAGGCCAGCCTCACGCATGACCGATGGGAAGTTGTTCTTGTCCACCGAAACCGCTTGGCGCTCTTCAATGGGGGCTTCCTCTTCTCCACCCTTGAAGTCGCCCACTACCAATAGCTTGAGCGGCAGTTCAGTATCTGCCTGCTGGTCGCCGGTGGCCGGAACATACTTGATGTTAATGCGTTCTTTAGGCGCGACCGTGCCTTGTTTAGCCATGAGATTCGTCCTGAGAGTGAAAAAATCGAACGTTTCAATCAATAATCCTCAATCGAAAAACGATAACGAATCTCAGTCACCGACACCAATGGGTCATTTTTAAACACCGCGGCGGCCATTCATTAATTCGAATTTATTCCGTTTACAAGATGGGCGATTTTTGCCTTATTTTTAGGAAGTTAAACGGCGAATTAATCAATATTAACTACGCTAAAAAACAATGTAAGAAATATCTTACAAAATTAATCAGATATCTCTTAATAAGAAAGAGGTTTATTTCTGACACCGCAAGCTTTGTATAGGCGGGTCACCAATAAAATGATCGGTACAATTCACTCCAGTGAACTCCCCTTGACGATGCTTTGCACGACGTAAAAGCCCCTTTTTCGCCTCCCCCATACACTCACCTCTCATGACCATGCAGCATGGTTTGAAAATCGAGCCACTTGTTGCTCTTTCAGCAATCTCTTGCCTGAAAACAGGCAAAAGATTGCCCAAAGAAATTTTGTTTTTTCCTTACGAATAAATTAAGCATTTGATATCGATAATTTTTTAATTATTGGCATACGCTTTGCCCTTTATAAGTACGTCAACGGGTGTTCCTACCCTCTTTAATGACTTACGAACCAGGAGTTCATCATGCCAACACCGTGTTATATCAGCATCGAAGGTCAGACTCAGGGCAACATCACTGCGGGTGCTTTCACCCCTGATTCGGTCGGCAACATCTATGTCGAGGGCCACGAAGACGAGATGCTGGTTCAGGAATTCAAGCACGTCGTTACCGTGCCGACCGACCCACAGTCCGGTCAGCCTTCCGGCCAGCGAGCTCACAAGCCGTTCGTCTTCACCGTGGCACTGAACAAAGCCGTGCCGCTGATGTACAACGCTCTGGCTTCCGGCGAAATGCTTCCCAATGTGGAGCTAAAGTGGTACCGCACGTCCGTTGAAGGTCGCCAAGAGCACTTTTTCACCACGTCGCTCACCGATGCCACCATCGTCGATATCAACCTGCGTATGCCTCACGCTCAGGACATCAATAAGGCCGAGTTCACTCAGCTGATGGACGTATCGCTGGCTTACCGCAAGATCGATTGGGAACACACCGTCGCCGGCACCTCCGGCTCCGACGACTGGCGCGCGCCGATCGAGGGCTAAGCATTTACTTTTCCAAGATCTCTAAACCCCTTCTTTCGAAGGGGTTTTTTTATGGATACTTCACGCCGAAGAAGCCTGACAACTACTCCCACACAATCTGTTCCGAGCCATTATTACTTAAGCGCATCAATACCGGGGCACCGTGCGCGATCAACGCGCCGTCGCTCGAGTAGGTCACGCCGAGTGCCAATACCCAACGCTCGGCGCCTCGCATCACGGGCAAATAAAGACACGCCTCCTCGACACAGCGGTGCACCGCGGCGGGGTGCGCGGTGAATACCGGCCAGCGAGCGTTTTGACCGAATTCGAGTACCGGCGCACTATGCCAGTCGAGCGTATCAACGGCGGAAAGCGCTTTCGCGGCCGCAGTCTCGGCGCGCATCTGCGCCTTGAGCGCGGCGCGGTAGTTGGCGGACTGACGCTGGTCCACTAGCGCCGACTGAACGCCAACGAGGCCGAGCATTAGCGCGCCGGTCAAAACGACCATGACCACCACCAGCGCCGCACCGCGCTGACGGCCAAGCGCGGGGGTGTTATCAGTGGGGCGCATCGTCACTCGCTAGCCCATAGGGGCGCTTGGTGACATGAAAGGCAATCCGTTGCCCGTTGGGGCCAAGCGGCAGGGCGACGCGAAACACGCCGTTCTGAACGGGTTCGACCAACGCATCTGTTTGCGCGCAGGCGCCCGGCCCGAGCCTGTCGAAAGAGACCAGCGGCTGGGCCTCTTCACTGTCCTGCACGGTACAGCGGCACTCCCCCGGCTCGCCGCGACACTCAAGGTAAAAAGCCGCTGCGTTTTGTGTGCTGGAGGCACCCGGGCGCCGCAGCCGGTCGACCATGGTCGTGGCGGTATAGATGAGGGTTTGCTGCTGACGGCCCAGCCGGTCCACCTGCTCGAAAGTGTGAAAGCTCGACAGCAACAGCTGCCCGGCGCCAATCACCACGGCGCTGGAAAGCACCACCGCGACCAGCGCATCCACCAGCGTCAAACCGCGCTGCCCGTTCATGGGCGCCCCTTCGGACGGGCAGGCAGCTCGAGTCGGTACGTCGCGGGCTCAAACGACACGCGCGTCACGGTGATCAAAAACGCGCAGCCCTCACGTTCGATGGTGCCAAGGGCATCGCCGGCAAGCAGCGCCGCGCCCTCTTCGAACCAGTACTGGCGCCAGTGTCGCTCGACGCGGCCAAGCGCAATATCGGCGCAGGCGGGCGCCGTGCGGTACTCAGCCCAGAGCCGCTCCTGAGCATCCAGCGCGGCGACGCTTGCCAACGTCTGACGATAGCCGTCACGAGCGCTTTGCAGGGATTTCAACTGGAGAGCTGCCATGGCGACCAGCCCAAGTGAGAGTACCAGCAGCGCGACCAGCGACTCGACGAGCCCAAAGCCGCGCTGGTTGGCACCCATTTACCAGCACCGCTCGGGTTCACGCTCGCCGAGCGCGTTCAGGGTGAGCGGATCACTGCAGCCGTCGTCTTCATCGGTCGTGGCCGTCAGTAGAAAGCCGCCATCGTAGTCGGGCGTATTTTCGTTCGTATTGCCGAGGGTGCGTTCGATGGCGTAGTGGCCATCAGGCGAGGTATCAGCAATGGAGCAGCCATTGTCGTAGCTATAAAACTGGGCGTAGCAACGCTCGAGTTCGGCAGCGGCGTTTATAAGTCCCGCTTGGGCGTCGGTGCGAAGCGCATTTTGTGTATAACGCTGATAGCTCGGGTAGGCGATGCCCGCCAAAATAGCGACAATCGCCACCACGATGAGTATTTCGATGAGGGTGAAGCCGCGCGGGCGCATCGAAGCGCCAGCGCGTGGGTCAAAACGGTGGGTCACAACATCACCTCGTTTTAGTTAGCCCATATTTAGAGTATGGCTAAAACGAGCGTTGAAAACATCAGCTGCTTGCGATCACCTGGTCGCGAAGCTCTTTGGGCATCGAGAACACGATGGTCTCTTCGCGGCCGGCAAGCTCCGAAGGGTCCGTTGCGCCGAGCGACTTGAGCCGCTCGATCACGCCTTTGACCAGCACTTCCGGGGCGCTGGCGCCAGCGGTCACGCCGATACGCGAGACGTTGTCGAGCCAGTGATCCTCGATCTGGTCGGCGTTGTCGATGAGATAAGCGGGCGTACCGATCCGCTCCGAGAGCTCGCGCAGGCGGTTGGAGTTGGAGCTGTTGGGGCTGCCGACCACCAAAATGAGATCGTTTTGCGCCGCCAGGTCGCGCACCGCGTCCTGGCGGTTTTGCGTGGCGTAGCAGATGTCGTTCTTGCGCGGGCCCTGGATCTCGGGGAATTTACCTCGCAGCGCGTCTATCACCTTAGCGGTGTCGTCCATCGAGAGCGTCGTCTGGGTGACGAAAGAGAGCGTCGAAGGATCCACCACGTCGAGCTTCGCTACGTCCTCCTCGTCTTCGACCAGATAGATGCGTCCGCCGAAGGAGGTGTCGTAGCGGCCCATGGTGCCCTCGACCTCGGGATGGCCTTCGTGGCCGATCAAAATGCACTCCTGGCCGCGCTTGGCGTAGCGCAGCACTTCCATGTGCACCTTGGTCACCAGCGGGCAGGTGGCGTCGAACACCTTCAAGCCTCGGCGGTCGGCATCTTCCTGCACCGCCTGGGACACCCCGTGGGCAGAGAAGATCACGATGACGTCGTCCGGCACCTCGTCGAGCTCTTCGACGAACACCGCGCCGCGCTCGCGAAGCGAATCCACGACGAACTTGTTATGGACCACTTCGTGGCGCACGTAGATCGGCGGGCCGAAGACGTCGAGCGCCCGGTTGACGATGTCGATGGCGCGGTCCACCCCGGCGCAGAAGCCGCGCGGGTTGGCCAGCTGAATGGTGATCGGCGTCGTTTGAGACTCGGTTTCGGGTGCGTTCATGGTAGCGCCTTGATGCGTGAGCGCATCGCTGAGTGAATAGTGGCTGCCTGTCAGTAATGGCTAGCTGCCAATATGACTAGTAATCGATAGTGGCGATCGGCCTGGAGCTTTCCTACAGACAGCGCCGCGCTCGGCGTGTTCGCACGGCCCTCGAGCGCATGATAGCCGTCATTGACGCATCGGCACGTGTCGGTTTCGTGACCGGTGCCGCGCCGGCTCAGTGCGTGGTCGTCGGTTTGACCTCGAGCACGTCGACTTCGAAGGTCAGTGTACGCCCGGCCAGCGGATGATTGAAGTCCACCTCGACCCGGTCGCCGTCGATGGTCTTGACCACGCCGGGAAGCTCGGTGCCGGCCTTGTCGGCAAAGGACATCACCATGCCGATCTCCGGCTCTTCGTCGCCGAAATCCGCGCGCTTGAGCGTTTGTATATTCTGCGCGTTGTGCTGGCCGAAGGCGTGCTCCGGGGTGATCTCGAACGTGCCGCTTTGACCCGGCGCGAGCCCCTTGATGGGATGCTCGAAGCCTGGCGGCAGGTTGCCGTCGCCGAAGACGAAGGTGGCCGCGGCTTTCTCTTTGGTCGAGTCTACCACCGTGCCGTCTTCGAGTTTCAGGGTGAAATGCAGGGTAATTTCCATACCCTCGTCGATCACGTAGTCCATGCGTTTCTCGCTATTGGGTGGTTTCGTTGACGGCGGCCTTTTTGCGCCGCCGATCGCCCATGACCGACTCCCAGATCAACAGGCCAGCGCCGATCACGATGCCCATGTCGGCCACGTTGAACGCCGGGTAGTACCAGCCGGCAACGTGGAAGGAGAGAAAGTCGACCACGTAGCCGTGGATCAGCCGGTCGTACAGGTTGCCCAGCGCCCCGCCGATGATCAATGGCAGCGCCAGAGCCAGAATTTTTTCGTCGCGGCGAATACGCGAGAGCCACACGGTCAGGGCGACGCTCGCCCCGACCGCAATGATGGCAAAGAACCAGCGCTGCCAGCCCGGGTGATCGGCCAAAAAGCTGAACGCCGCGCCGAAGTTGTGCATCAGGCGTAGATCGAAAAACGGCAGCACCTGAACCGGCGCGTTGTAATCGAGCACGTGGCTGAGCCAGTACTTGGTCAATAGATCGACCGCGATGACCGCCGCGGCGATCCATAAAAAGCGCAGCGGCCGGCGCATCGGCGCCCTTTCCGCTACCGGCGCCTGTGTCGCGTTAGGCATAGCGGCGGACCTCGCCGGGGCCATCCGGCAGGTTCAAAATCGAGCGCTCGCAAAGCGTCGGGTGCTCCGGGTGGCTGCCCACGTCCGGGCGGCGCTCCCAGCTGCGCTCGCACTTCTCATAAGGGCTCGGTGCGACCGCCACCTTGAGCCCCTCGAGCTCGCTGTGGGCACCGGCTTCGGCCTCGGCCAGCGGCTTGAGCGTCGCGTTCGAGGTGATCAGCACGAAGCGCAGCTCGTCGCCCAGGCTTTCCAGCAGCGCCTTTAGCTCGTCGCTGACATAGAGAGTCACTTCGCTATCCAGCGAGCCCTTGATGGTGCCTTCGCCGCGGGCCTCTTCCAGGCGCTTGTTGACCGCCTGCTTGACCTCGAGTACCTGCTCCCAGAACGCCCGGCCCATCTCGGCATCATTGGGAAGCGCCGAGAGCCCCTCGTAGTAGGTTTCCAGCAGCACGCTGTCGCCCCGCTCGCCGGGGATATGCTCGAAGATCTCCTCGGCGGTGAAGGAGAGAATTGGCGCGACCCAGCGCGAGAGCGCCTCAACCACATGATACAGCGCGCTCTGGCAACTACGGCGCGCCAGCGAATCCGCTTGAGTGGTGTACTGGCGATCCTTGATGATATCCAGGTAGAAGCCGCCCAGATCGCGGGCACAGAAGTCGTGCACCTGCTGGTAGACATCGCGGAAGCGGTACTCGTCATACGCGGTCTTGATGCGCGCCTGGAGTTGGTCGGCGCGGTCGACGATCCAGCGATCGAGCGCGATCATGTCGTCGAACGCCACCATATCGCGGCTCGGCTCGAAGCCGGTCAGGTTGCCGAGCAAAAAGCGCGCGGTGTTGCGAATGCGCCGGTAAACGTCGGCGGTGCGCTTGAGGATCTCATCAGACACCGCCATTTCGCCGGAGTAGTCGGTGGATGCGGTCCACAGGCGCAGAATGTCGGCGCCGAGCTTGTCCATCACCGTTTGCGGCGCGACCACGTTGCCGATCGACTTGGACATCTTGCGCCCCTGAGCATCGACGGTGAACCCGTGGGTCAGAAGCTCACGGTACGGCGGGTGGCCGTCGATGGCGGAGCCGGTCAAGAGCGACGAGTGGAACCAGCCGCGGTGCTGATCCGAGCCTTCCAGGTAGAGGTCCGCCCGCGGGCCGGACTCGTGGCCGTGGGGGTGCGAGCCTCGGAGTACGTGGCGGTGGGTGGTACCGGAGTCGAACCACACGTCCAGCGTGTCGGTGATTTTCTCGTACTCATCGGCCTCGGCGCCAAGCAGCTCCGTGGCATCCAGGTTAAACCAGGCGTCGATCCCCTCCTCTTCCACGCGCTTGGCGACCTCTTCCATCAGGCCGACGGTGTTGGGGTGCAGCTCGCCGGTCTGCTTGTGCAAAAAGAACGGAATCGGCACGCCCCAGTTACGCTGGCGCGAGATGCACCAGTCCGGGCGGTTGGCGATCATGCTGTGCAGACGCGCCTGGCCCCAGGCCGGGGTGAAATGGGTGGCTTCGATGCCGTCGAGGGCTTTCTGGCGCAGGGTCTTGCCGTCACGGCCTTCGATATCCATGCCCACGAACCACTGCGCCGTCGCGCGGTAGATCACCGGCGTTTTGTGGCGCCAGCAGTGCATGTAGCTGTGAGTAATCGGTGTGTGCGCCATCAAGGCGCCGGCATCAGAAAGCGCTTCGACGATTTTCGGGTTCGCCTTCCAGATCATCTGGCCGCCGAACATCTCGAGATCATCGACGTAGACGCCGTTGCTCTGTACCGGATTGAGCATGTCGTCGAAGCTCATGCCGTAGTCGCGGCAGGTATTGAAGTCGTCCACGCCGTAAGAAGGCGCGGAGTGGACGATCCCGGTGCTGCCGACCTCAGACTCGACGTAGTCCGCCAGATACACCGGCGACAAGCGATCATAAAGCGGGTGACGGAAGTTGATCAGCTCGAGCGCCTGGCCCTTGGCAGTGGCGATTACCTCGCCTTCGAGGCCAAAGCGCTCGAGGCAGCTCTCGACCAGCTCCTCGGCAAGCAGCAGCAGCCGCTCGCCGGTATCGACCAGCGCGTAGGTGAACTCCGGGTGGACGTTCAGCGCCTGGTTGGCGGGGATGGTCCAGGGCGTGGTGGTCCAGATGACCACGGCGGCGGGCCTGGAAAGCGCCTCCAACCCGAAGGCTGCGGCCAGCTTGTCGGCATCTTCGATCGGGAAGGCGACGTCGATGGCGTCGGACTTCTTGTCCTGATACTCGACTTCCGCTTCGGCCAGCGCCGAGCCACAGTCGAAACACCAGTTGACCGGCTTTAAGCCTTTGAACACGTAGCCCGCTTCGACCATCTCGGCCAGTGCTCTGATTTCGCCGGCTTCGTTGACGAAATCCATCGAGCGGTAGGGGCGATGCCAGTCGCCGATCACGCCCAGGCGCACGAAGTCGGTGAGCTGGGTTTCGATCTGGGCGGCCGCGTATTCGCGGCAGAGCTCACGGGCTTTGGAAGGCGACAGGTGCTTGCCGTGGGTGGTTTCGACCTTGTGCTCGATCGGAAGCCCGTGGCAGTCCCAACCCGGCACGTAAGGCGCATCGAAGCCAGCCAGGTTCTTGGACTTGACGATGATGTCTTTCAGGATCTTGTTGACGGCGTGACCGATATGGATGCTGCCGTTGGCGTAGGGAGGGCCATCGTGCAGTACGAACAGCGGGGCGCCGGCGCGGGCATCGCGTAGGCGCTGATAAAGATCCATGTCCTGCCATTTGGAAACCCGGCCCGGCTCCTGCTTGGGCAGCATGCCGCGCATGGGAAAGTCGGTATCGGGCAGATTGAGCGTGTGCTTGTAGTCCATAGGTCCGGTCAGCCGTCGTTAGCCTCGGCGTCGCCCGCCGAAGAGAAATCAGAAGAAGCGGCCTCTCGCCCGAGCGGGGCCGAAGCCAGCCAGGCCTCGAGCGCGCCGCCATCAAAAGGCGCCCTCGAAACCGATGATGTGAAATCCGCCTCAGCGGTGATCGCGGCGTCCGCCGAAGCGGTCTCGACAGGGGCAAAATAGCGCCGCGCGCGCGCCTGGTCGCGCTGGATCTGCGCTTTGAGCACGTCGAAGTCGTCGAACTTCACCTCGCCTCGCAGCCGCGCGCAGGGGTAAACGGTCAGCCGTTGGCCGTACAGGTCGCCGTCGAAATCGAACAGGTGCACCTCGAGGGTCGGGCGCTTGGCGCCGACGGTCGGGCGAAAGCCGACGTTGGCCACCCCCGGATAGTAGCGCCCATCGGCCAGCTCGCCGATCACCGCGAACACGCCGCGAAGGGTCAGGGGCTGCGGTAACAGCGGCAGGTTCGCCGTCGGCGCGCCGATGGTGCGACCAAGCTGCTGGTCGCGCACTACGCGCCCGGACACCGAATAGGGCCGACCCAGCAGGCACTGAGCGGCGGAAAAATTGCCGCTGGCGAGCATCGTGCGCACCCGGGAGCTCGATACGCGCTCGCCCTCTATCGTGAAAGTGCGCGTGTGCTCGACCGCGAAGCCCTCTTCGTCACCCACCGCCTTTAACAGCGCGAAGTCGCCGCGCCGGTCGCAGCCAAAGCGGAAGTCGTCGCCCACCACCAGGTGCTTCACGCCGAGCCCTTCGATCAGCACGCGGTCGATGAACTCGCGCCCGGTCAGGCTTCGAAGCGCCTCGTTAAAGGCCAGGCACAGCACCCGCTCGGCGCCGTGCTGACCCAACAGGCGCACCTTCTCGCGCAGCCGCGTAAGTCTGGGTGGGGCCTGCTCGCCGGCGAAGTACTCTCGCGGCTGAGGCTCGAACACCACCACCGTCAGCGGTAGCCCAAGGCGCGCGGCGTGCTCGCGGCACTGCTCCATGATCGCCTGGTGGCCGCGGTGCACGCCGTCGAAATTGCCGATCGTCGCCACGCAGCCGCCTTCGCTTGCGCCCAGATTGTGCAGACCTCGTATAACGTGCATGGCCCCTCTTTCGGTTGAAGCGTGCCAGTCTACGCGTGAGTGAAGATGCTTTTGAATCAACAAAGCCCTTGATTATAACGAACGCGCGGTGAAGGTGCAGTCACGATTGCGCCCATACCGCCCCACTCAGCTCGAAAGCCGAAAGTGGCGAAGCCGCAGCCCCCAAGCGGCGAGCCAGGCAAAATAGAGCCCACCACCGAGCGCCACCAGCCCCGCCACCCAGCCAACCCGCGTCCAAAGACTAAAATCGAGCCACGCCTGCCAGGGCGGCGTGAGTAGATATAGCGCGGCGCCCATGAGGGCGCTTCCGCCGAGAAGCTGAACTGCGTAGCGCCCCCAGCCGGGCTGAAACACCAGCACCTTTTCGCGATGCAGCAGGTAGCCCAGAAGCCCGGCGTTGAGAAACGCCGACAGCGCCGTTGCCAGCGCCAGCCCCGCATGGGCCAGCGGCCAGATCAACAGCAGATTGAAGACCATGTTGGCGACCATGGCGATGATGCCGACCTTGACCGGGGTTTTGGTGTCCTGACGGGCGAAAAAGCCCGGTGCCAGCACCTTGATCAGCATGAACGCCACCAGCCCCACGGCGTAGGCGCGCAGGCTCATGGCGGCCATCTGGATGTCGTTGTCGGTCATCGCGCCGTAGTGAAACAGCGTGATCAAAAACGGCTCGGCCAGCACGACCAGCGCCAGCGCCGCCGGCACGCCCAGCAGTAGCACCACGCGAATCGCCCAGTCGAGCATGGCGGCGAAGTGATCGCTGGATTTCTCTGCGTGGCGTTTGGAGAGCGCCGGCAGAATTACCGTGCCGATCGCCACGCCAAACACGCCCAGCGGCAGCTCTACCAATCGGTCCGAGTAGTAGAGCCAGGAGACGCTGCCCGCCGCCAGAAGCGAGGCCAACACGGTATCCAGCAGCAGGTTGATCTGCGATACCGACACGCCGAACAGCGCCGGCGCCATCAGCTTCAGGATGCGCTTCACCCCGTCGTGGGCGAAGTTGGGCCAGGGCGTAGGCAGAAGCCCTAACCGGTAGAGAAACGGCACCTGGAAAACGAGCTGGGCACACCCTGCGATCAGTACGCCCCAGGCCAAGGCCATGGCCGGCTCTTCCATCAGCGGCATCAAAAAAAGCGCCGCCCCGATCAGCGAGAGATTCAACAGCACCGGCGTGAACGCCGGTACGGCGAACCGGTTCCAGGTGTTGAGCACCGACCCCGAGAAAGCGGTCAGCGAAATCAGCAACAGGTACGGAAAGGTCAGGCGCAGCATGTCCGCGGTGAGCGCGAGCTTTTCCGGATCGCGGCCAAAGCCCGGCGCGAACAGCCAGATCAGCCAAGGCGAGAACAGCATGGCAAGCGCGGTAATGAGCGCCAGCATCGCGGTGAGGCTGCCCGCTACCGCGTTCAAAAGCTCGCGGATCTCCTCGCGGTTTTGCCGCGTCGAATACTCGGAGAGCACCGGCACGAAGGCCTGGTTGAACGCCCCTTCGGCAAACAGCCGACGCAGAAAGTTGGGGATCTTGAAGGCGACGAAAAACGCATCCGCCCCGTTGCCGGCGCCGAGAAACGTAGCCACCACGACGTCGCGCACTAAGCCCATGACCCTGGAGAGCATGGTCATGGCGCTGACGATCAGACCCGAGCGCATCAGAGTGCGCCGGGGGGCCGCGGCTTGCTGAGGGGAAGAGTCCGTCATCGCGTTATCCGTGGACGTATACAGGCACAAAAAAACCGGCCGTAGCCGGTTTTTTCAAGACGCTGCCGGCTTACGCTGCCAGCGCTTTAATTCGCTTGTTCAAGCGGCTTTTCAGACGAGCGGCCTTTTTCTTGGACAGCACGTCCTTGTCAGCGATGCGGTCGACGACCGGTTGCATCTGCTTGAACTCTTCCATTGCCTTGCCATGGTCGCCGGTGCCGATCGCTTTGATCACACGCTTGATGTAGGTGCGGACCATGCTGCGCTGGCTGGATTTCAGGGCACGACGTGTCTCGGCCTGGCGGGCGCGCTTGCGAGCTTGCTTGCTGTTCGCCACTGGTATCTCCTTGGAGAATAAAGGTTGCCTGAACGGCAACGAATTAACTATGTGTTGTCGAGCGGCTAGCGCCGACCTCGACATTACCTAAACAACCAACTGATTTTGCAGGCGTTTTCGCGCTGCCAAACGTGTAACGGCAAGCCCTGGGCCCGCTCGTTCCCACGCTTTGTCTGTCTTAGCTGCCTGAGAGGATGGCGTAGCCTATCACACCTGCCCCGGCCGTGCCAGCGCTTGTCAAGCGTTAAAGTGCTCGCGCGCGCTTTTGCTCCAAACGAAAAAGCTCGGGTTCAAAAGCTCGGCCGGCGTGTGGTAGCCAAGCGCCGCGCCGGTGTCATCGACGATCATCCCGCCGGCCTGTTCGACCACCGCCTGGGCGGCGGCGGTATCCCAAAGGCTGGTCGGTCCGAAGCGCGGGTAGACATCCGCCCGCCCCTCGGCGATCAGGCAGGCCTTGAGCGAGCTTCCAAGCGGGGTAATCTCGTGCTCACCGAGTGCGTCGAGCCAGGCCTTCAATCGCGGGTCCTGGTGCGAGCGGCTGCCCAGCACCCGGTAGCCCCGGGCCGGATCGAACTTGGCGCAGCGAATCGGCTGCCAGGCGCCCTCGCCTTCGGCCTTGAACGCGCCTAGCCCACGTCCGGCCAGGTAGCGTTTGCCAAGCGCCGGAGCCACCACCACGCCAAGCACCGGCTCGCCTTGATGGATCAAGGCGATGTTCACGGTGAACTCGTCGTTACGCTTGATGAACTCCCGGGTGCCATCGAGCGGGTCGACCAGCCAGTAGGTGCATGCTGGCCCCGGCCCGTCAAAGCGCTCCACGCTCTCTTCAGAAAGCACCGGTGTGCTGGGCGTCAGCTGGGCCAGCCCCGACAGAATCACCTCGTTGGCGCGAAGGTCCGCCTCGGTGAGCGGGCTTTGATCCGTTTTGAGCGTGACCTCGATCTCGCGGCGGTAAACCGAGAGAATCGCCTCGCCGGCCTTTTGGGCGAGCCGCTCGATGGCCTCGAGCAGCGCCCGATCAGGGGTGGGCTGGGCGCCTTGCATCTACGCCTCCCCGGTATTGGGTGCCGGCTCAACGCCCAAAGCCACGACGTCATCGAGTTCGCGATAGGCCTGACGCAGCCACATTTTCATGCGCTGACGCTCAGCGATGTTCATCAGGCGGCGATCGTTGGCCACCGCCCAGAAGCTACTGTCGTTGAAGTCGATTTTCTGGGTCAGTTTGGCGTGAAGCCTTGGCAGCTCGATCAGCTGCGCGCCCCGGGCTTTCGCCTGGCGGCAGGTCTCGCTCTGGCGAAAGCGCTCGAAGCTCTCGCCGCGTCCCAAATTCTGCACCACCACCACGCTCACCGGCTGATCACTCAGGCGCTTCAACAGCGTTTGCAGCAGCGCCACCGAGTCAGCGCCGTCATCCATGACGTGCCACCACTGCACGCGTGCACCAAGCTCGTCGAGCAGTGCGAACACATCGGTTTCATCGAGCCAGCGGCCCAGCGCCTGGGACGACTGCGCGGCCAGATCGATGATCAGGTCGCGCTCGGGCTCCGCCTCCACCGCCATCTGCACGGCGTCCATACTCTCGTCGTCACCGACGATCACGGGTGAGGCGTAGTCCGCGTAAAAACGTGAGAACGTTTTGTGGGAGGCATCGCCATCGAAGCCGATGAATGCCCGGTCGTGATCGATGTAGTACTGCGCGAGCACGCGCGCGGTCATCGATTTGCCCACGCCCCCCTTTTCACCACCGATAAAATGTACGCAGGCCATCGTTAGTCGTCTCTGATGAAAACCGAACCCCGTCACGAATTTAGCAAAAAAACCGCGCCGCGCCTTCACTACTTCGTGCTTGGCGCACATTTATATCCGACGCCAGAACATTGGCCGCTCAACCGGCGTTAGTTACCCTTGCGCCAGCCGCCCAGCACGCGGCTGTCCGGGCCAAAAAAGACCACCCGGTCGTGATCGATCAGGTAGCGGTAGGCGGTTTCGAGCATACCAGTCACGCGGCGGGCGTCCTCGAGTTCGGCGCAGCCCATGCGCGTGGTGGAGAGCTCGCCCACCTCAATGCGCTGGCTCTCACCCAAGCTCACGCTGCCCTGAAAGTTGTTGCAGCCATCGCTTCCGGTAATGCGTCCGTCGCGGCCAATCTGGAAAAACGCCGTTTGCGGCATCGACAGGCGCTCGTCGGTCCCCATCAGCAGTAGATTCCAGCGCGTGCCGACCAGCGGGCCCGACAGCGTTTTGCCGCTAGCGACCGGCGCCGGCCCGCTCTGTTGAACGGGGCCACTGCTACACGCGCTCAAAAGCAGTGCCGCGCTGACCGCAAGCGCGCCAATAACATGTTTTTTCACCGATAACGTCCTTTACCAGCTGCCGCTGTTGTCCATGGAAGCCCAGGGCTCCTGGGGCTCGAAGGCGTCTCCTTTTTGCAAAAGCTCGATGGAGATGCCGTCCGGGGATTTCACGAATGCCATGTGGCCATCGCGCGGCGGGCGGTTGATGGTGACGCCGGCGTTTTGCAGCCGCTCGCAGGTCGCGTAGATATCGTCGACGCGAAAGGCCAGGTGGCCAAAGTTGCGCCCGCCCGAGTACTCCTCCGGGTCCCAGTTATAGGTGAGCTCGAGCTCCGGGGCGCTCAGGCGCTCGCTGCGCCCCACGTCGTCTCGCGCCGCCAGAAAGATCAGCGTAAAGCGGCCCTTTTCGCTCTCCTTGCGGCGCACTTCTTCGAGCCCCAGCAAATCACAGTAGAAGTGAAGCGAGGCATCGATATCGCTGATGCGTACCATGGTGTGTAGAAACTGCATTAGATTCCCTCCTTCGAGCACGAAACGTAGAAACGATAACGGGAACAGAATAGCGGCGATTGGGCAATTCATGAAGCGGCACCGCACTTTTCATTGAGCGCGCATCATGCAAACGCCTATCAAAAGAAGAAACCGTGCAGCGCGGCGCCGCGATGCTACGCTTAAGCTTTTTTTAACCGGCCTCTCGAGGCCAGAAAGGAAACCCCGTGGATTCGATTACGCAGGCGGCGCTGGGCGCCGCGGTGGGTGGCGCCGTCATGGGCCGACGCCTTGGCCGCAAGGCGGTGGTGGTCGGCGCGCTTTTAGGCACTCTGCCGGATTTGGACGTTGCGCTGGATTACGGCGATGCGATCGCCAACGTCACCGAGCACCGGGGGTTCAGCCACTCGCTGTTCGTGCTGACGGGCCTTGGAACGCTGCTTGCTCTTGTAAGCCGCTACGCGCTGCCGGGGCGAGCATCGCTTGGCCGCTGGTGGTGTTTTTTCACGTTGATTTTGGTCACACACCCGCTGCTCGACTCGCTCACCACCTACGGCACGCAGCTTCTCTGGCCGCTGGATAGGCCGCCCGCCGCTTGGCCGGTCGTATTCATCATCGACCCGCTCTACAGCCTGGCGCTGCTGGGCGGCCTGGTTGCCGCCTGCGTCTCGCGCCGAGTGGTGCGCTACTGCGCGTTCGGCCTTGCGCTGTCGTGTGCCTATCTATTGATGGCGGCGGGCATGAAGTGGTCGGTCGAGATGCGCCTGGCGCCGGCGCTCGAGGCGCGCGGGCTCGACGATGCGCCGCTGATCGTGCAACCCACGCCGTTCAACATTCTGCTGTGGCGCGCCACGGCCATCGAGGGAGAGCGCTATTTCGAGAGCCTGGTGAGCGTGTTCGACGACGAGCACGCCCCGCGCGTCGAGGCGTTCCAGCGCCAGCGCGCGCCGCTCGAGGAGGTAGCGCTGTCCGGCGCGCCGGGCCAGCGCCTCATCTGGTTCAGCGGCGCGTTTTTGCGCTATGAGCTCCAATCGATCGACGGCGTCGAAACGCTCGTCGCCACCGACCTGCGCTTGGGTTTTCCGGGCTTTCACCCGTTCAATTTCACCCTAGCCACGCGCCAGGACGGCGAGTGGCAGGCGGTGGCTGAAAGTGAACAGCTCCCCTCCGAGCGCGGGCTCAACGCACAGACGCTATCGCGCCTGGCCGCCCGCATCGCAGGCAACGAAGGCGCGCTGTGCGCCAGCGACTTCATCGAGCGCACCTGGCGCGTTGCTGGTGAAACCTACGCCTGCCGGCCCGGGCGGCTGGCGGATTAGTTTGGCGCAATGCCCTGGCCACAGCCGCTGTACTGCTCGCCCTGGTAGGTGAGCGTCACGCGGGCCGGGTACGGGGCACGGCTGGTCTTGTCGAAACAGGCGCCGGCGTCGATGCGCACGCGGAAAAACGGCGCCACGTCGGCGCTTTCCAGCACCACACGGCCGGCGTCGTTATCCAGCGTGCTGATCATGTAGGTCAGGCGCGTTGGCGGGTTCTCGCCGGTTTGAACGCTCAGGGTCGGCGTATCGTGGGCAAGCGTGAGCGCCCAGGCCGGCGCCACCCCAACGCCTTTGAACATCACGCCGGGGTTGTCGGCCCGGGTCATCGCCTGGCGCTGGTTGCCGGCGTCGCAGGCGAGCTGGCCGCGGGGCGTTTCGACCCGCGCGGTCTCGCCGCGCTCCCAAAAGCTGATCTCGCCGTTTTGATAGCGCGCGCCGCTGGCCACCACCGCCTGGGGCAGGCGCCAGGCGCCGTGCAGCGACCAGAGCCTCAGCACCTGGTCGTTGTCCGCACTGATCAAATCCTGGTTGGCGGGCTGGCAGTGCCAGGCCCTGAAGCGCTCGGCGCTACCGGGGAAAAGCGACGACGGCAGCAGCGGCGCGGCGTTGTTCGCCACTGGGCGCTGCGGCTGGCTGTCAGGCGACGTCGCACAACCGACAAGCCATAGCCCCAGACAAGCGGCGCCGAGCGCCTTGAGCGGTGTTGAATCGAGCATGAAAGTTCCCTGTAACGCTTTTTTAGTAAGGGCTAATTTTTAGCAAGGACCGAGTTCGCAAAAACTCGTTTTAAAAGGGAGACTAGCGGCGCGTAAATGCACTCAAATCGTGAGGATCGAAGACCGTCACGCGATCCGGTAGCGCCAGTGCCTGACGATGCTCCAATACGCGCTCTTTTTGTGCCACGCGCGCAGGATCCGGTGCTTTACCGTTGAGCGCAGCTACCTGGTCCACGCCTTCGTGGTAGAAGCTTAAAATATCGAGGGCGGCGCGATTGTCCTCATCGCCCGCGCGCTCGAGCGACGCCTGGTAGCTCTGAATACGCGAAAGATGATTTTTAAGCTGCCAGACGTAGCTGATTTCGCCCATCCACGGCCGCTCCTTGAGGCCGGCAAAGAGCGCGCTGGTGGCCAAAAGCCCCAGCGCGATTCCCAGACCGTGAGCCCAAAGGCTACTTTCCATCACCGAGCTCAGCAGCAGCGAAAACAGCATACTGAAAATAATCAGCTGGCCGACCATCATCACGCTGATCATGCGCGCCTTGCGCCGGTAGCGCTGCGGGTCTTGCTCTTGAAGGGTAAAGGCCATGCCCATCTCCGTTAAATAGCCACCATCATAAGAGAGTGGCCACGGCATACAAGTCATGGCGTGATCTTCTTTTGCCGGGGCGATTCAATCGACACCCGCTCATTGATCGTGGCGGCCAGCGGTATCAGTCGAAGGAGACGATCTCTACCCAGTTGGCGTTTTTACCGGTAGGCGCGTCGTCGACCAGCGTAAGCCCGCCGTTGTCAGGGTCGATCCGGTAAAGGCCGACGCTATCGTCGAGCTGCCCGGTGACGACCATGTAGCGACCCGAATCGTCGATTTGGAACCCGCGAGGCTGACGCTCAACCTGTAGATGGTTCAGGTAGGTGAGCTCGCCGGTCTCGGGGTCGGCCTCGAACGTACTGATGACGCTGCTGGTTCGCTCGGAGGTGTACACGTAGCGCCCGTTTGGGGTGACCTGAATATCGGCGGCCCATATGCGCGGCGTATCATCGCCCTCACTTATCGTTTCACGCGCAACGCCCTGGGCGAGATTCAGCGAATCCACAATGCCCGGCTCGCTAGAGACCTGAGTCAGGGTGCCGTTACCGGCATCAATCGCGTAGGTCGTAACGGCACCCGAAAATTCGCCGAGCACGTAGACGTAGCGGCCGTTGGGAGAAAAGACGAAGTGACGCGGGCCGGTGTTGGCCGGCGCATCGGCGGCGCCGGGGTCGTTCAAATCCAGTTGCCCGGTCTCGGCGTTGAAGCGAAATTGCGCGAGCCGGTCATCCCCCAGGCTGGAGGCAAAGGCGTAACGGTTGTCCGGCGAGGCGTGCATGGCGTGGGCATTGCGGCCGGTTTCGACGGTTTGCTGCGCGTCCTTTACGACGCCGTTTTCATCGATGGGGCTGACGCTGACAAGGTTGTCGGAATAAGAGGCGGAAAACAGATATGCCCCGCTTTGGTCGGTATCGATATTGGGCATGCTGGCAGGCAAGGAGCCGCTGCCCTGCTGGGTCAGCTTTCCCGTTTCCCTGTCGATTCGATACGTCAGCACCCGGTAAGGCTCACTGCGTATGGACGCGTACAAGTAGTGCCGATCGGGGCTGATCGCCATGGGCATGACGCTGTCGCCGGCGGTAGTCGTGTCCAGCGGTTCCAGCGTACCCGCCGCGCGGTCCAGGGTGTAGCTTGTAATCACGCCGTCGTCGGCATTGGAGACATAGACGTAGGTTGTCGCCTGAGCCGCCAGGCTTGCCCCGAGAAGTGTCGCGCCCATCAGTAAAATCCCTGCCATTTTAGTTGTTTGGTACATGAGTTGTCCGCTGCATGATGAGTATCGATGATTATTCAAGCAATAGGTATTACATCGTACATCCTGTTCAATGTAATAGGTTTCCACTACCCAACAACTAGACCAACGGCGTACGGCCGCTTTCAGGTGTTCAAAAAGCAACTACCGCTGCTCCGCGTCGAACACGACGCGGAGCAGCGAGCTTTAAGGTATCGAGGCGTTGGTCGGTAGCGTCAGGCCAGCCGTTCGGCGGCGGTTTTCAAAAGGTGCTCGGTGGTGTCCCAGCCCACACAGGCATCGGTGATCGAGACGCCGTAGCGCATCGCGCCGGGACTTAGCGCCTGCTTGCCTTCGAACAGGTGGCTTTCGAGCATCAGCGCGACCAGGTTCGCCTCGCCGGCGCGGCGCTGGTCGAGTACGTCGAGCATCACCTCACTCTGACGGCGGTGATCCTTGCGCGCGTTGGCGTGGCTGCAGTCGACCATCAGGCGCGGATTCTGTCCCGCGGCCTGCAGGGCCTGGATCGCCTGGCGCACGTGGCCGGATTGATAGTTGGGCTCACCGTGGCCGCCGCGCAGCACAACGTGAGTGTGCGGATTCCCGGCGCTTTGGCGCATGATTGGACGGCCCTGAGCGCTTTGGGCGAAGTGCTGATGCGGGTGGGCGGCGGCCTGCATCGCGTCGATCGCTATCTGTACGTCGCCGCTGGTCGCATTTTTGAAGCCCACCGCAGCGCGCAGGTCGCTGGCAAGCTCCCGGTGAAGCTGGCACTCGGTGGTGCGCGCGCCGATCGCTACCCAGCTCAACAGATCCTCCAGGTACGGTGCGAGCATTGGCTGCAAAAGCTCGGTGGCCACCGGCAGTCCCCGGGAGGCAACGGCGTGCATCAGCTCCCGCGAGCGGGTCACCCCTTTGGCCATGTCGCCGACGCCGTTCAAATCCGGGTCGTAGGCCAGCCCCTTCCAGCCCACGGTGGTGCGCGGCTTTTCGACGTAGACGCGCATCACCGGAAGCACGTATTCGCTGATCTCGTCGCTCAGCGCGGCGAGGCGGTCGGCGTACTCGAGCGCGGCATCCGGGTCGTGGATCGAGCAGGGCCCGACCACCATCAGCAGGCGGGAATCCTCCCCGCTCAGGATGCGCTGTACCGCCTGACGCTGGCTTGTGAGGCGGCTGGCGAGTGCGGCATCGACGTGGATGCGATCCAAAAGCTCGCCGGGCAGCGGCAGGGGCGCGACGCCTTTTTCGGTGGCGGTGGCGGATTGGGCGGTGCGGGTCATCGTTACTGGCGCGTTCATGGCGTTATCTCACGGTCAAGGGACATCGGTCGTTCAAGGGGCCACCCAAACGTGCCCGGTCGGAGGTGGCTGCCTGCACCGACCGCGCGCCGCTAAATCGCCAGGCCTGGTAATAACCCGAATAGAGAGCGATAAAAGCGTCGTTGTAAGCGGTCATGGTGTCTCTCCTTGAAACGTTACGTGAGTCCGGTTTTATAACCGTGTAAAAACGCAAAAGCCCCGGCGGGTGTCCCGCCGGGGCTTTTGCTGTCGGCAGGCAACCTGGAAGGTATGCCTGCTGGGTTGGCTAGTCGCGAGCCCAGGGCACACCGGATCCAAACCAATAAAAGCCATAGCCAAACGCGCACGCGAAAACGCCCGCCGCGCGAGGCAGCGAAAGCGTTGTCAGTGAGCGAAGCGATAGCGTCATGGTGGTATCCGGTGTGTTATCCAATGGGGCAAACCAGCGTTATGGCTTTATCCTGCCTGCCAAACCTGTCGATGGCAATACTCTTTGCGCATCGAATATCGGTTGCGCATCGAATGTCGGTTAGCGCGTCGGGCGCGGGGCGTAGGCGAACACATCCGAATAAAGCCTGTCAGGCGCTGCGCCGTGGGCCTCGAGCACGTCGACGCAGGCGTAGACCATGCCCGGCGAGCCGGAGAGATAGATATCGCACTCGTTGACCGCCACCGGCTCGCCTTCGATGGCCAGGGTCGGCAGCGCGCGCTCGAGCACCTCGGTGATGCGCCCCTGAAAGTGGGCGATGCGCGGCGCGTCGGTCAGCGGTTTGTCGAGTTCGAGCTCGGTGACGGCGTGGAAATGGACGTTGTCGAAACGCGCCGCCCAGTCGCTAGCCAGCTGTTCGGCGTAAAGGTCGCGATGCTCGCGGGCCGCCCACCAGATGAACACGGGGCGTGCAGGCTGCGCATCAAGCACGGCTTCGACGATCGCTTTCATCTGGGCGAACCCGGTACCGGCGGCGATCAACAAGAGCGCACGCTCGCTTTGCACATCGAGCACGCACTCACCGCCGGGCAGGCGGATGGTGAGTTCGCCGGAGAGTGTGAGCAGTTCGCGCAGCCGGGCGGAGTTCTCGCGCTCCGGACGGTGCTGGATGTGCAGTTCGATCACGCCGTCGCCGCGCCCGTGGCTGGCAATAGAGAACGGCACCCAGGTCGACTCGTCGAGCTGGAGCTCGAGGTACTGGCCCGGCAGGTGACTGATCGCGTCCGGGTCACCTTCGAGCGTCACCCCGAGCACGTCCGGGTTGAGCGCTCGAACGTCGGTGATCCGGCAGGTGATCGCTTCCCGCGTGGGGGTCTGGGTGCTCGTGCTCATGAATGCCTCTTGTGAAAACTCAACGCTTTTAAACCTGGCGCTCTTCAAACCTTGAATAAAACCCTGGAACGCTCGCTTAGCCGTGGCGCGAAGGCGGGCGCTCGATACCGATCCCGAGCGACTCCCAGCGCTCGTCGACCCGGGCCTTCACCGCGTCGTCCATGACGATCGGCGTGCCCCACTCGCGGTCGGTTTCTCCGGGCCACTTGTTGGTGGCATCCATCCCCATCTTGGAGCCGAGCCCCGAGACCGGCGAGGCGAAGTCCAGATAGTCGATCGGCGTGTTCTCGACCATGACCGTATCGCGGGCCGGATCCATGCGCGTGGTGATCGCCCACATCACGTCTTCCCAGTTGCGCGCGTCGACGTCGTCATCGAGCACGATCACGAACTTGGTGTACATGAACTGGCGTAAAAAGCTCCACACCCCCATCATTACGCGCTTGGCGTGGCCGGGGTACTGCTTTTTCATGGTCACCACCGCCATGCGGTAGGAGCACCCTTCCGGCGGCAGGTAGAAATCGACGATTTCGGGAAACTGCTTGTGCAGGATGGGCACGAACACTTCGTTGAGCGCCACGCCCAGGATCGCCGGCTCGTCCGGCGGGCGGCCGGTGTAGGTCGAGTGGTAGATCGCATCGCGCCTTTGGGTCATGCGCGTCACGGTAAAGACCGGGAAGGTATCCACCTCGTTGTAATAGCCGGTGTGATCGCCATAGGGGCCTTCCGGCGCCATATCGTCCGGGTAGATGAAGCCTTCGAGGATGATCTCGGCGGAGGCCGGCACTTCGAGATCGGCGTGATGACACGCTACGAGCTCGGTGCGCGAGCCGCGTAAAAGCCCGGCAAAGGCGTACTCGGAGAGCGAATCCGGAATCGGCGTGACCGCGCCCAGAATGGTCGCCGGGTCGGCGCCGAGCGCCACGGCCACGGGGAAGGGCTCGCCGGGGTGCGCCTTTTGGAATTCCTGAAAGTCCAGCGCCCCGCCGCGGTGCGACAGCCAGCGCATGATCAGCCGGTTCTTGCCGATCTTCTGCTGACGGTAGATGCCGAGGTTCTGGCGCTTTTTGTGCGGCCCGCGGGTGATGACCAGCGGCCAGGTGACCAGGGGAGCAGCGTCGCCGGGCCAGCAGTGCTGTATCGGAAGCTGGTCCAAATCGACCTCGTCGCCTTCGAACACGAGCTCCTGCACCGGGGCGCGTTTGACGGTTTTCGGCCCCATGCTCAGCACCTGCTTGAAGATGGGAAGCTTCTCCCAGGCATCCTTCAGGCCCTTGGGCGGGTCCGGCTCCTTGAGAAAGGCCAGGAGCTTGCCGACTTCGCGCAGTGCCTCGACGGACTCCTGACCCATGCCCAGCGCTACCCGGGTGGGGGTGCCAAACAGGTTGCCCAGAAGCGGCATGTCGTGGCCCTTGACGTTCTCGAACAAAAGCGCCGGGCCGCCGGCGCGCAGGGTGCGATCGCAGATTTCGGTGATCTCCAGATACGGGTCAACCTCTGCCTGGATCCGCTTGAGCTCACCGCGCGCCTCGAGCGCCTTAATGAAATCGCGCAAGTCGTTATATTTCAAACCCTTCCCCCGTATTATCGCCTTGACGAGCTATTGCCTTGACGAGCTATCGCCTTGCCGGGCTATCGCTTTGCCGGACACTTGCGCCTAGCGGCGCTTCATCGCTTCAAAAAACTCGATGTTGGTCTTGGTGTCCTTCAAGCGATCGATCAAAAACTCCGTCGCGGCGGTGTCTTCCATCGGGTTCAAGAGCTTGCGCAGAATCCACATGCGCTGCATTTCGTCTTCCGAGGCCAGAAGATCCTCGCGACGCGTGCCGCTACGGCGGATGTTGATCGCCGGGAAAACGCGCTTTTCGGCAAGCTTACGGTCGAGGTGCGCTTCCATGTTGCCGGTACCCTTGAACTCCTCGAAGATCACTTCGTCCATCTTGGAGCCGGTATCGACCAGGGCCGTGGCGATGATGGTGAGGCTGCCGCCCTCTTCGATGTTACGCGCCGCACCGAAGAAGCGTTTGGGCTTTTCGAGCGCGTGGGCGTCGACACCGCCGGTCAGCACCTTGCCGGAGCTCGGCACCACGGTGTTGTAGGCGCGCGCCAGGCGGGTGATGGAGTCGAGCAGAATCACCACGTCCTTTTTGTGCTCGACCAAGCGCTTGGCCTTTTCGATGACCATCTCGGCGACCTGTACGTGGCGCGCCGGCGGCTCGTCGAAGGTCGAGGCGACCACTTCGCCGCGCACGGTGCGCGCCATTTCGGTCACTTCTTCCGGGCGCTCATCGATCAACAGCACGATCAGATGGCACTCGGGGCTGTTGCGCGTGATCGAGGTGGCGATGTTTTGCAGCATCAGCGTCTTACCGGCTTTCGGCGGCGATACCAGAAGGCCCCGCTGCCCCTTGCCGATCGGCGCGGTCAAATCGATGATGCGCGCGGTAAGGTCCTCCGTGGAGCCGTTGCCGATCTCCATGCGCAGGCGATCGTTCGGGAACAGCGGCGTCAGGTTCTCGAAGAGAATCTTGTGCTTGGCGTTTTCCGGGCGATCGAAATTGATCTGACTGACTTTCAACAGCGCGAAGTAGCGTTCGCCCTCTTTCGGCGGACGGATCTTGCCGGAGATCGAGTCGCCCTTACGCAGGTTGAAGCGACGAATCTGTGACGGCGACACGTAGATGTCGTCCGGCCCGGCGAGATAGGAGCTGTCGGCGCTGCGCAGAAAGCCAAAGCCGTCCTGGAGAATTTCCAGCACACCGTCGCCGTAGATATCCTCACCGCTCTTGGCGTGCTTTTTGAGGATAGCGAAGATGATGTCCTGCTTGCGCGAACGAGCCAGGTTGTCGATCCCCATTTCGCGGGCGATATCGAGCAGCTCGGGAACGGATTTTTGCTTGAGTTCAGTGAGATTCATCGGTGTGTAAGAACGTTGCTCATGAAAGCCAGGCGACGGGCGCCGGGAATAAGACAGGAGGCGTAGTAAGTCCGCCCAGTGGTGCGTTCAGGTCCCGCTAGACAAGTCAAACGGCGGCAAACCCGGCTTTATAGCGCAGGGGCTGCTTGACTCGAAGGTTCGTGGAAGCTGCTTTGTGATCCGCTCAAGGAGTGGGCGCGATCAACGGGTTCTGACGACTTGGAAATCAGGCCAGTTGGAAGTTTCCGGGTGGACGTGAGGCGACGCCTGTCGAGTCACTCCTGTCGATTCGCCGTGCGTTTGGATCAACGCGTCGAGATCGACAGGCCAGCCGGGAGCAGGCCAGTAGCTCGATGGTAGTCAAGCGCCGGCCTAAACGCAAGCCCCGGGCAATTGACAACGGCTGGCCGGCGACGCAACCTTGCCTTAGCCCATAGGAAGGAACGCTCATGTTAAAGGACACCCCGCTCGCCGAGCCCGACGCCGCCCCCGCCGTTGAGAGCTCGCAGCCGACCCGGCTCGCCGCCATCGATCTTGGCTCGAACAGCTTCCACCTGCTGGTGGCCAACTACGTCAACGAGCGTCTTCAGGTGGTCGCGCGGCTGGGCGAAAAGGTGCAGCTGGCGGCGGGGCTCGACGACAGCGGCTATCTCGAAGAGGCAGCCATGCAGCGCGCGCTCGAGTGTCTGGCCCGCTTTGCCCCTTTTCTTAGCGATATCGACGCCGCCAACCTGCGCATCGTCGGCACCAACGCGCTGCGCGACGCCCACAACAGCCAGGACTTCATCGACCAGGCCGAAGCACAGCTCGGTCACGCCATCGAGATCATCGCCGGGCGCGAAGAGGCGCGGCTTATCTACCTGGGCGCGGCCCACGCGCTGGCGGAAAACGGTCGCCGGCTGATCGTCGATATCGGCGGCGGCTCCACCGAGCTGATCATCGGCGAGGATTTCGAGCCCAAAGCGCTCGAAAGCCTGCGCATGGGCTGTGTGACCTATACCAGCCGCTACTTTCCCGACGGCGAGCTAAGCGAGAAGCGTATGCGCCGCGCGGAGCTTGCGGCACTTTCCGAGCTGGCCAATATTCAGCGCCCCTATCAAAAGCTCGGCTGGGTTGATCCGGTTGGCTCGAGCGGCACTATCAAGGCCGCCGCCAGCGTGCTCCACGCCTACGGCGACACGCCTCAGGAGGGCATGATCACCCGCGCGGGGCTCAAGAAGCTGCGCGAGCGGCTGATCAAGTGCAAGCATCTGGATAAGGTCGCGCTCGATGGCCTCAAGGAGGATCGCGCCCGGGTCTTCCCCGCCGGCATCGCGATCCTGAGCGCGATTTTCGAAGCGTTTGACCTCAAGGAGATGCGCTTTGCCGACGGCGCGCTGCGCGAGGGCGTACTGTTCGACATGGCTGGGCGCAACACCGCCGAGGACATTCGCGCCAGCACGCTGGCCAACCTGCAGCATATCTATGATGTCGACCTGCGCCAGGCCGATAACGTGGCCCACACCGCGCGGGCGCTGTTCGAACAGGTCAGCCGCGCCTGGCGGCTCACCCCGGAGCAGGGCCATTTTCTGGAGTGGGCGTGCCTGGTGCACGAGATCGGCCTTGCGATCTCCCACAGCCAGTTTCATCGCCACGGCGCGTATTTGCTCGAGCACTCGGATCTGGCCGGCTTTTCGCGCCCGGAGCAGCAGCTTCTGGCGCAGCTCGTTCGCGCCCACCGGCGAAAATTTCCCATCAAGGAGTGGCAGTCGCTGCCCGCAGCGCAGCGCGACGCCTGCACCAAGCTCGCGCGCCTTTTGCGCCTGGCGGTGCTGCTCAACCACTCACGCCCGGAAGAGCCCCCGGCCACGCCGACTATCACCGCCAGCGAGCAGACGCTCACCGTGACACTGCCGGCAAGCGACGAACCCACCCTTTTGAGTACCGATTTAGAGCAGGAGCAGGCCGCGCTTCAGGCAGCCGGGTTCTCGCTAAAACTCATCTAGTGCGGTCACCGTGACATCGCGGGCCTGAAACATTACTCGCTCAGGTCCGTCGAGTGCCGCCAGACAGCGCTCTCCCTCCATCACCACGATCACGCCGTCGCGCTGCCAGGGCGGTAGCCCCGCCTCCTGCAACAAACGCTTGAGATCACGCCGCCCGCGCCTGGCCAAGTCGATCACCTCGCCGCCCTGGCGAAAGCACAGCGTCACCCGCCGCGCCGGGCACAGACTAATCCGAAGGGGTCCCAGCGGCGTGGCGATGGCCTCCTCGCCGTTCCAGCTCGTTTGCCACACCGGCAGCGCCTGGCGCGGCGCGATCAGATAGAGCCCGCCGCGCCAGCGCCGCGCCTCGGCCCCGGGCCAACGGATGTGAACCCGGGCATCGTCGGCGGCGCCGAGCTGCTCGAGCAGACTCTCCAAACGCGCTGCCGGCGGCGTGGGAAGTTCGAGCGTCTGGCACAGCGTGCGGATCAACAGCCGCTGGCGGGCGGGAGAGTGCGCGCGAAGCCCGTCGACCTCGAGACAGCCCGGCCCGCGGTAAAGCGCCTCGAGATCCTCTGCGGCGTACTCGTAAAGCAGCGCGTCGGCCTCGCCGGCAAGCCGCGCGCTGCGCGCCAGCATCCTGGGGCCGCTCGCGCCCAGCGCCGGCAGCACGCGGTGGCGAAGCCGGTTACGCGTAAGCGCAAGATCGTCGTTGGTCGGGTCGTCGCACCAATCAAGCGCGTGCGCTCTGGCGGCGGCTTCGAGCTCGGCGCGCGGCCGCTCGAGCCAAGGGCGCACCAGCGTACGGCCCCGCCACTGACGCCTTTCAGGCATGCCCGCCAGCCCCCGCACGCCACTGCCTCTGAGCGCGCCGAGCAAAAAGGTTTCGGCCTGATCGTTTTGGTGCTGGGCGAGCCAGAGCGTATCGCCTTTCGGTACAAAGGCGTCGAACGCCTGGTAGCGGGCGTTACGGGCGGCGGCCTCCAGACCCTCGCCGTTGAGCGTGACGTCCACACGGGCCACCTCTAAAGCCACGCCGAGCGAGGTGCAGAGCGTGCGGCAGTGTGCCTCGAAATCCCTGGCGGCGGCCTGCAGACCGTGGTTGACGTGTAGCGCCGCAAGCGGACGCCCGGCGCGCTGGCATACGCCGGCAGCTAGGGTGAGCAGCAGCGTGGAATCGAGCCCGCCGGAGAGCGCCACCCAAACAGAGCGCCCCGGCGCGGTGTGCGCCAGGGCGTCGTTCAACAGCCGTTCAAGCGGGGTAAGCGGCTCAGGCGGCCGGGGCGCCATAGCTCATGAGGCGCTCGTAACGGCGCTCCAACAGCGAATCGGTATCCATGCGCTCCAGGCGCTCCAGGCTCTCGCCCAGCGCCTGTTTGATGCGCTCGGCGGTAGTGACCGGGTGGCGATGGGCGCCGCCCAGCGGCTCCTTGATCAGCTCGTCGACGAAACCGAGCTCTTTCAAGCGCTCGGCGGTAATGCCCATGGCCTGAGCGGCCTCGGAGGCCTTCTCGGCGCTTTTCCAGAGAATCGAGGCGCAGCCTTCCGGCGAGATCACCGAGTAGGTGGAGTACTGCAGCATGTGCAGCTCGTCGCATACGCCGATCGCCAGCGCCCCGCCGGAGCCGCCCTCGCCCACCACCGTGGAGATGATCGGTGTCTTGAGCCGCGACATCACCGCCAGGTTATAGGCGATCGCCTCGGACTGGCCGCGCTCTTCGGCGTCGATTCCCGGGTAGGCGCCGGGAGTGTCGATGAAGGTCAGCACCGGCATCTTGAAGCGCTCGGCCATCTCCATCAGTCGGCACGCCTTACGGTAGCCTTCCGGGCGCGGCATGCCGAAGTTGCGGCGCACCTTCTCTTTCACGTCGCGCCCTTTTTGATGGCCGATCACCATCACCGGCGCGTCGTTGAGACGCGCCACGCCGCCGACCAGCGCGGGATCATCGGCGAAGTTGCGATCGCCGTGAAGCTCGTCGAAGTCGGTGAAGATCGACTCGAAGTAGTCCAGCGGATAGGGGCGCTGCGGATGGCGCGAAATCTGCGACACCTGCCAGGGCGTCAAATCCTTGAAGATCGACTCGGTCAGCTTGCGGCTTTTCTCTTCGAGCCGGGTAATTTCGTCGGACAAATTGACCTGATTGTCGGAGCTTACCAAGCGCAGCTCCTCAATTTTCGCCTGAAGCTCTGCTATGGGCTGTTCAAAATCGAGATAGTTGGGATTCATCGGCTCTGCCTGTAAGCGTCCTGTGAAAAGAAGCTTGAGTGAAAATGGTGTGATGAAAATATCGTTAAACGTGCATTATCGCACCCTAACCGGCGCGCGCAAGGCGCGCGCGCCAAACGCTACCGGTAGCGCAGCTGGATACCGACCTGACCTTCGACGTCGCGAAGCGTCTGCAGCAGGTCGTCGCTGGGCGTCACGCTCCAGCTTTGATCGAGCGCCAGCCACCCGGTGGCCTCATCATGGCGGTAGTGAAGATGCACCGGAAGCCCGGTCTCGTCGCGATACGGGCTCAAACAGTCGCGCAGGCTTTCGACCAGCCGGCCGTTGATTTTACTCGCGTCCAGCGCGATCTCCACGCCCTGGCCGTACTTGAGCCTGGCCGCTACCATCGGTGTGACCTCCTTGCCGCGAAGCTTGAGTCCGCCGGAGAAGTCATCGCTGGAGACGTCGCCTTCGACGATCAGCACCTGCCCGTCGAGGCTCTGGCCTCGAAGCTGCTCGAAAAGCTCGCCAAAAATCGAGGCCTCGATGCGCCCGGTACGATCATCGAGGGTCACGAAGGCCATGGTGTCGCCGCGCTTGGACTTCATGGTGCGCATGGCGACCACCAGCCCCGCGACACGCTGTGGCTCCCAGGAAGGCTTGAGCTCGCTGATGCGCGTGGAGACGAAGCGCTTGAGCTCGCGCTCGTACTCGTCGATCGGGTGACCGGTGAGGTAGAGCCCGAGGGTATCCTTCTCGCCGGCCAGGCGCTCACGATCCGACCACTCCCGGGCGTGGCGGTACTCGGCGTAAACATCAGACGCCTCTTCCTCCTCGGCCGGGGCGAAGGCGTCGCCGAACATGTCGAGCATTCCCAGGTTCTGGTTGGCGTGGCTCTGCGCCGCCGCCTTGAGCGCGTCTTCCATGGCGGCGAACAGCACCGCCCGGTTGGGGCCAAGGTTATCAAGTGCCCCTGAGCGAATCAGCGCCTCGAGGGTGCGCTTGTTCATTCGTTTGGGGTCGATGCGCCGGCAAAAGTCGAACAGATCCTTGAACGCCCCGCCCTCCTCGCGCGCGGCAACGATCGCGCCGATCGGGCCCTCGCCCACCCCGCGGATCGCTCCGAGCCCGTACACCACGCGGGCCTCTACATCGACGGTGAACTTGTAGCCGCCCACGTTGACGTCCGGCGGCGTCACGGTGAGCTTCAAGTTGCGGCACTCCTCGATCAGCGGCACCACCTTGTCGAGGTTGTCCATTTCGGTGGACATGACCGCGGCCATGAACGGGCCCGGGTAGTGCGCCTTGAGCCAGGCGGTCTGGTAAGAGACCAGCGCGTAGGCCGCCGAGTGCGACTTGTTGAAGCCGTAGCCGGCGAACTTCTCCACCAGGTCGAAGATGTTGCCCGCCAGGTCCTTGTCGATGCCGTTGGCCGCGCACCCGTCCATGAAGCCGGCGCGCTGTTTGGCCATCTCCTCGGGTTTTTTCTTGCCCATCGCCCGGCGCAGCATGTCGGCCTGGCCAAGGCTGTAACCCGCCATCACCTGGGCGATCTGCATGACCTGCTCCTGGTACAGGATGATGCCGTAGGTGGGCGAAAGCACCGGTTTCAACAGCTCGTGCTGGTAATCCGGGTGTGGATAAGAGACTTCGGCGCGGCCGTGCTTACGGTTGATGAAGTCATCCACCATCCCGGACTGCAGCGGCCCCGGGCGGAAAAGCGCCACCAGAGCGATCATGTCGTCGAGCGAATCCGGCAGCAGGCGCTTGATCAGCTCCTTCATGCCGCGGGATTCGAGCTGGAACACTGCCGTGGTCTCGGCGCGCTTCAACATCTCATACGTTTTGCCGTCATCGAGCGGGATGGCGTCGATATTGAGCGGCCCCTGGCCTGCGGCATCGCGCACCTTGTCGACCATCTCCAGCGCCCAGTCGATGATCGTCAGCGTCCGCAGGCCCAAAAAGTCGAACTTGACCAGCCCCGCCTCTTCGATGTCGTTTTTATCGAACTGGACGACCAGCCCCGAGCCGTCCTCGTCGCACAGAAGCGGCGAGAAGTCGGTGAGCTTTGTCGGGGCGATGACCACGCCGCCGGCGTGCTTGCCGGTGCCGCGGGTGGTGCCCTCGAGCTTGAGCGCCATCTCCCAGATCTCTTCGGCTTCCTCGTCGGTGTCAATGAACTCCTTGAGCGCCGGCTCCTGCTCGATCGCCTTGCCAAGCGTCATGCCTACTTCGAACGGAATGAGCTTAGAGAGCTTGTCACCAAGCGAATAGGGGCGGCCCTGGGCACGGGCGACATCGCGCACTACCGCCTTGGCGGCCATGGTGCCGAAGGTGACGATCTGCGACACCGCGTTGCGTCCGTAGCGATCCGCCACGTACTCGATCACCCGGTCGCGCTTCTCCATGCAGAAGTCGACGTCAAAGTCGGGCATCGATACCCGCTCCGGGTTCAGAAAGCGCTCGAACAGCAGGTCGTAGCCGATGGGGTCGAGATCGGTGATCTTCTGCGCGTAGGCCACGAGCGACCCCGCACCGGAGCCTCGCCCCGGGCCGACCGGCACGTCGTTGTCCTTGGCCCACTGGATGAAGTCCATCACGATCAAAAAGTAGCCGGGAAAGCCCATCTGAATGATGACGTTGAGCTCGAACTCCAACCGCTCGCGGTAGCGCGCGTCGATCTCCTTGTACTCGTCGCTGTCGCGCGGGTAGCGGTCGACGGGAAACAGAAAGTCGAGGCGCTCGGTCAGCCCGTCGTGGGAGACCTTTCTGAAGAACTCGTCCTGGGTCATGCCCTCGGGAATGCCGAACTCGGGCAGAAATATTTCGCCCAAGCGCACGTTGACGCTACAGCGCCTTGCGATCATGACGCTATTTTCGAGCGCCTCGGGAATATCCGAGAAGAGCTCGGCCATCTCTTCCGGGCTTTTTAGATACTGCTCCTCGGTATAGCGGCGCTCGCGGCGGGGGTCGTCGAGCGCCTTGCCCTCGCCAATGGCGACCCGCGTCTCGTGCGCCCAGAAGTCGTCGCGCTCCAGAAAGCGCACGTCGTTGGTCGCCACCACCGGCGTACCGGTCTCGACGGCAAGCTTAACGCTTGCGTGAACACAGGCCTCTTCCAGCGAGCGCCCGGTGCGGATGAGTTCGAGATAGAAACGATTGGGGAAGGCGCTCTGCCACTCGTCGAGCAGCGCCCGCGCCTCGCGCTCGTGATCGCTCAACAGGTGGCGACCGATATCGCCTTCGCGGCCGCCGGAGAGCGCGATCAGCCCTTCGCTCTGCGCGAGTACCCAGCGCTTGTCGAGAATCGCGCGGCCCTGGCGCTGGCCGTCGCTCCAACCCTTCGAGATCAGCTCGGTGAGATTGCGATAGCCGACGTCGTTCATCGCCAACAGCGTAATGCGGTACGGGTGCGCCTCGTCGTGCGGGTTGGCGAGCCACAGGTCACTGCCGATGATCGGCTTCAGCCCCGCCCCTTGGGCGGCCTTGTAGAACTTCACCAGCCCGAACAAGTTCGTCTCGTCGGTCAGCGCCAGCGCCGGCATGTTGCGATCAGAGGTCGTGCTGACCAGCGACTTGAGCTTCACCAGGCCGTCGACCAGGGAGTATTCGCTGTGCACCCGAAGGTGAACGAAAGGAGACGTCATAAGAGGTTCACCGCTAAATAGATGAATGTGCTTAGGCCGGCGCCTGCTGGCGCCTGACCGGCCCAAAGCTTTGTCGATGCTCGAAAAGCGGCCCGTGCTCGGCGAGCGCCGCAAGATGCTCTTTGGTCGGGTAGCCCTTGTGACGGGCGAAGCCGTACTGCGGGTAGCGCGCGTCGAGGGTGAGCATTTGAGCGTCGCGGGCCACCTTGGCGAGAATCGACGCCGCGGCGATGGCCGCGTGGCGGGCATCGCCCTTCACCACCGCCTGGCCGGGAAGCGCGTGACCGGGCAAACGGTTGCCGTCCACCAGCAGATACTGTGCCTGTGGGGCGAGCCCGTCAATCGCCCGGCGCATGGCCAGGTGCGTGGCGTGAAAAATATTGAGTTGATCGATTTCCGCCGGGCTCGACTCGGCGATACAAAACGAAAGCGCGCGCTCGCGGATGAGCACATCCAACGCCTCGCGCTTTTTGGCGCTGAGGGTCTTGGAATCCCCCAGCCCCTCGATCGGCCGAGCCGGGTCGAGGATCACCGCCGCGGCGACGACGCTGCCCACCAGCGGCCCGCGCCCGACCTCGTCCACGCCGGCCAGCAGCGTGCCGGCGTAGGGAATGACGAGCGGCGGATGATCGGCACTAGACGTTTTAGCCATGAGTCTCCTCGTCGGTATCGGGCAGGGCCACGCCTTTAACAACGGCTTCGATCACGCGCGCCGCGCGCTCGCTGGCGCCGCGCTGAAGCGCCGCGTGCATCTGCGCAAAGCGCGCTTCCAGCGCCTGGCGGCCGGGGGCGTCGCTCAACAGCGCATCGAGCCTTGCGACGATCGCCTCGCTTGTGGCCTCGTCCTGAATGAGCTCAGTCACCAGGCCTTCCTGAGCGATCAGGTTGGGCAGCGAGATCCAGCGCGTCTTGACCAGCTTTTTGGCGAGCCAGTGGGTCGCCGGGGCCATTTTGTAAGCCACCAGCATCGCCCGGTGGCAAAGCATCGCTTCCAGCGCGGCGGTGCCGGAGGTCAAAAGCACCGCGTCGCTTGCCACCATCGCTTCGCGAGCGCCGCCCTGGGTCAGCGTCACCCGACCTTCCAGCGCCGGGTAGCTCGCCAAAAGCAAAGTGAGCTCGTCAAAGCGCGCCTCGGTGGCGGCGGGAATCACCACAGAGAGCGCTTCATGGCGCGCGCAGAGTGTGGCGATGGCCTCCATGAACGTCGCGCCCATAAAGCGGATCTCGTTGGCCCGCGAGCCCGGCAGCACCGCCAGTATTGGGGCATCCGGTGGCAGACCGAGGGCCTTTTTTGCCGCGATACGGTCGTTGACCAGCGGCATTTCGTCGGCCAGCGGGTGGCCGACGAAGGCAACGGGCACCCGATGGCGCGCGTAGAAATCGGCTTCAAAAGGCAAAAACGTCAGCATGGCATCCACGGCGCGGGCGATCTTCTTCACCCGTCCTTGCCGCCAAGCCCAGACCGAGGGACTGACGTAGTGAGCAGTTTTAATGCCTGCCTGGCGCAGCTTGAGCTCGAGCCCCGTATTGAAATCCGGCGCGTCGATACCGATCATGACGTCCGGCTGCCAAGCGAGTGCCTCCTCGAACAGCGTGCGGCGCACCCGGATGAGCTCGGGCAGATGCTTGAGCACCTCGACCAGCCCCATCACCGAGAGCGTTTCCAGCGGAAAGCGGCTCGCAAGGCCTTCGCGCTGCATGTTGGGCCCGCCGATACCGCGAAATTCGATGCCGGGATGGCGGGCACGCAGCGCGCGCATCAGGCCGGCGCCCAGCTGATCGCCGGAGAGCTCGCCGGCGACGAGGTATACGCGCGCAAGCGTCATGCTCGATCTTCCTGTGGCGTTGAACAAAGCGCGCCGGCCGAGCCGGCCGCGCTTTTTAAATGAGGGCTAGCGAACGATGCCGCGGGTGGAGCGCTCGATCGAGTCGGCAAAGTGGGTGACTTCCGCCAGATCGAAGCGGCTGCGCATCTCTTCGAGCGCCTGCTCAACGGTCAGCCCTTGGCGATACACCAGCTTGTAGGAGGCGGTGAGCGCGCTGATCGCCTCGCGGCTAAAGCCGCGGCGCTTGAGCCCCACCAGGTTGAGTCCGCGCGCCTCGGCGGGGTTGCCGTTGATCATCATGTAGGACGGCGTGTCCTTGGTGATGATCGAGCCGCCGCCGGCCATGGCGTAGTCGCCGAAGTGGCAGAACTGATGCACCGCCGAGAGCCCACCGAGAATCGCGTGGTTGCCAACGGTGACGTGGCCGGCCAGGGTCACCTGATTGGCGAGGATGCAGTCGTCGCCAATCACGCAGTCATGGCCAACGTGGACATAGGCCATGAACAGGTTGCGCGAACCGATGGTGGTTTCACTGCGATCCTGCACGGTGCCGCGGTGAAGAGTCACACCTTCGCGCACGACGTTGTCATCGCCCATCACCAGGCGCGTGGGTTCACCGGCGTACTTCTTGTCCTGACACTCCTCACCTACGGAGGCGAACTGGAAGATGCGCGTGCGCTTGCCAAGCACCGTTGGCCCCTTGATCACTACGTGGGGGCCGATGACGGAGCCCTCCCCGATCTCGACGTCCGAGCCAATCACCGTGAACGCGCCGACCTCGACGTCATCGGCCAGGCGGGCGGCCGGGTCGACCAGTGCGGTAGGATGTATCAAGTGACCTTCCTCTCGGCACAGATGATTTCCGCCTCGCAGGCGAGCTCTCCATCCACGGTGCCCTGGCAGGCGAATTTCCAGATGCCGCGCTTGCCGCGAATCACATTCGCCTCCAGGCGAAGCTGGTCGCCGGGCATGACCGGGCGTTTGAAACGCACGTTATCGCTACCGACGAGATAGTACACGTAGCCGTCAGCGGGTCGCTTGTTGACGGTCTTGAAGCCTAGAATACCGCAAGCCTGGGCCAGCGCCTCGATCACCAGCACGCCAGGCATGATGGGGTGATGAGGGAAGTGGCCGTTGAAGAAGGGCTCATTGATGCTGACGTTCTTGAACGCGACGATGGATTCGCCCACAGTCAACTGCGTGACTCGATCCACCAGCAAAAACGGGTAGCGGTGGGGCAAGTACTCGCGAATTTCGTTGATATCCATAACCATCGTGACGACCTCGAAAAAGACAAAAAACCCGACTGCGCATCAGGTAAAGGCCGGTACTCCCGCCGGCAAAAGGTGCAAAATTATACCCCTGCACCCGGGTAAAGAACCACCGCTTGGCATCGTTAACCTGACGCCTTACTCACTTCGGTAATTTTTCTCCAGCTTGTTCAACCGCTTGGCGATCTCGTCGAGCTGTTTGAAACGCACGGCGTTTTTGCGCCACTGGGTGTTGTTCATCGCGCCGGTGCCCGAAGAGTAGACGCCAGGCTCGGTGATGGAGTTGGTCACAAGGCTCATGCCGGTGACCTGCACGCCGTCGCAGATAGTGAGGTGCCCGGAGAGCCCGACCCCGCCGCCCAGCATGCAGTGCTTGCCTACCCGGGTGGAGCCGGCGATACCGACACAGCCCGCCAGCGCGCTGTGATCGCCGATGATGACGTTGTGGGCAATCTGGACCTGACTGTCGATCTTGACGTCATTGCCGATCAGCGTGTCGCCCAGCGCCCCGCGGTCGATACTCGAGCAGCTGCCGACTTCGACGTCGTCGCCCAGCACGACCCCGCCGAGCTGGGCGATCTTGTGCCAGCCGGCGCCGTCGTGGGCAAACCCAAAGCCGTCGCCGCCGATCACGCAGCCGCTTTGCAGAATCACCCGCTTGCCGATCACGCTGGCGTGGCAAACCGTGACGTTGGCGTGCAGCCGACTACCCTCGCCGATCGCGCTGTCCGCGCCGACGACGCTGCCGGCGCCTATGACGACCCGGTCACCCAGCGTCACGCCGGGCTCGATCACGGCGTTGGCCTGAATCGATACGCCCTCGCCGAGCACCACGTCATCGGCAACGACCGCGGTTGCATGAATGCCGGGCACGTCACGGGCAACGAGCGGGTCGAAAAGCTGGGAAACTTTGGCGTAAGCGAGATACGGGTTTTGCGTTTCGAGCCGGGGCACGGGGCAGTTTTTGCCTTGCTCCGGGTGGAGCAGCACCGCTGCGGCGCGGGTGCTGGCTAAATCCTTGAGGTAGGCGCGATTGGCCAAAAAGGCGATCTGATCGGGCTCGGCCTCCTTGAGCGTCGCCAGCCCTCGAATGGGCTGATCGGCGTCGCCGTCGACGTCGATATCCAAGTGGCGGGCGATATCGGCCAGCGTGATGGTGTGAGAAGCGTGCGTCATGAGAGCCCACAAGTGCGCGGGTGCGGCCACGCCGCACCCCCATCGTTTGGTTTAGAGTGAGTCGAAAATCTGCGTGACTTCGTTGGTGACGTTCGGTAGATCCGTCGAGGAGTGCAGGACGCCCTGAGGCTCGACCAGCACGTCGATGTTGCGCCGCGCCAGTACCTGCTCGACCGCCTGCTCGAGCTTGGCCTCGGCGCTTTGCAAAAACTGCTGTTCGGAGTTTTGCTGGGCCTGGAGCACCTCGCGGCGAAGCTGCTCGAAGCGGCTGCCCTTCTGCTGAAGTTCGCTGATCAACGCATCGCGCTGGGCCTGATCCATGGTCTCGCCTTCGTTTTGCAGACGCTGCTGAAGCTGCTGAAGTTCGTTACCCAGCGCCTGGGCTTCACGCTGCTGGCTGCCGATTTGGCCTTCCAACTGGCTCAGCGAGGTTTGCGCGGACTGGGTGTTCATCAACGCAGCGCGCCAGTCGAGTACCGCGACTTCGGCGCCATAGGCCGGTAGTGCCATGACCCCGAAAAGACACGCGGCGGCCGTCAATTTACGCATACTCACTCCTTTCTTAAGCTGGCCCGCGCCAAACCGCCGGGGCTCTCCCGGCGGCCGACGACCGTATTAGAACGTTTGTCCCAACGAGAACTGGAAGAACTGCGTATCGTCGCCGCTTTCATCATTGAGCGGCTCGGCCACGCTAAAGGTCAACGGGCCCACCGGCGTCAGCCAGGAAAGACCGATACCCGCGCTGTAGCGCAGATCACCCAAGTCTACGCCGGAACTGCAGCGCTGACGGCCGGCATCTTCGTCCAGCACGTCGTAGCAGGAATCGAGGAAGGTGTTACCCGCATCGAAGAACAGCGATGTCTGGATCGAGCGCTGATCTTCGACGAAGGGCAGCGGGAAGAGTACCTCGGCGCTGCCTTCGACCAATACGTTACCGCCAAGCGTACGGTCGCGGCCGCCTTCGCGGGCCGGGGTGGTACGCTGCCCCAGGGTGTTGGAGGTGTAACCGCGCACCGAACCAAGACCACCGGAGTAGAAGTTTTCGTAGAACGGGAACGGGTCATCGGTGCCCAGAGTATCGGCATAGCCGAGATTACCGGTGAACTTCAGTGCCCAGGTCTCTTCCTCGTTGATCGGGAAGAGCTGCTGGGCGCGAGCGCGGGCCTTGTAGTACTGAGCGTCGCTGCCCGGCACACCGGCTTCCAGCGACAGGCGCTGGTAGCTGCCGGCAGTTGGCATGATGCCGCGGTTCAGGTTATTGCGCGTCCAGCTGGCGGTAAGCTTGAGGCTCTGCGCTTCCTCGCCCTGATCCTCAACGTAGCGACGGATTTCCGAGGCGGTATCGAAGTAGGTCTTGATCGTCAGATCCTCGACGCTGGCGCCGAAGTTGAGCCTTGAAAGTTCGCTAACCGGATAGCCGAAGTTGATACCCGCGCCATAGGCGTCGGTGGAGAACGTCGAGATGTCCGAGTCGGCGTAGTCGGTTTCGCGATAAAACACGTTATAGCCGCGCGAGATGCCGTCCAGCGTCCAGTAGGGGTCGGTGAAGGCGAAGTTGACGCTGGTGAAGGTGTCGCTTCGCTGGGCGCCCACGTTGACGCGGTTACCGGTACCGAGGAAGTTGTTCTGGGCAAGACCCACGCCGTAGATGATACCGGCGCTTTGCGAGAAACCGACGCTCGCCGACACCGAGCCCGAGGGCTGCTCTTCGACGTTGTAGGTCACGTCCAGCAGATCCGGCTGACCAGGGACCGGCTGGGTGTCCACTTCCACTTGGCTGAAAAAGCCCAAGCGCTCGAGGCGTTGGCGCGACTGGGTGATAGATTCTGTGGAGGCCGGTGCGCCTTCCATCTGGGTCATCTCACGGCGCAGCACTTCGTCCTGGGTGGTGGTGTTACCGTAAAACTCGATCCGGCGAACGTAGGCGCGCTGGCCCGGGTCGACGGCGATCACCAGATCAACGGTGTCGCCGCTGCCGGTCGGCTCCGGCACGCCGCGCACCTCGGCGAAAGCGAAGCCTTCGGCGCCCAAGCGGCTTCGTAGCGCCTCGGTGGAGGCGTTGACGTCGGCGCGGGAGAAGACGTCGCCGCTTTGCACTTCCAGAAGCTGGCGCGCTTCGCTTTCACTGATTTGGAGATCGCCGGCAAAACGAATATCGCCGACGCGAAACTGCTCGCCCTCGTCCACATTCAGGGTGATGTAGATATCGGACTGCTGCGGGCCGATCGACACCTGGGTGGAGGTCACGTCGAAGTTAACGTAACCGCGGTCGAGGTAGAACGAGCGCAGCCGCTCGATATCACCGGCTAGCGCCTCGCGCGAATACTCGTCGTTGGAGAACCAGCCGAAAAAGCGCCCAGGGCGGTCTTCGAGTTCGAAAACGCTGCGCAGCGTGTCATCATCGAAGTCCTCGTTGCCGACGATGTTGATCTGACGAATGGTCGCCACATCGCCTTCCTCGACGTTGATATTGACCTGCACGCGGCCCGTGTCGATCTCCTGAACGTCAGTGCGAATGGAGGCGTTGTAGCGCCCCTGAGACTGATAGACGCCTTCGAGTTCGCGCTGAATCTCCTCGAGGGTAGAGAGCTGCAGCACCTGACCCTCGGAAAGGCCGGACTGACGCAGGCCGCGGCGTAGATCATCGTCGGCGATTTCACTGTTGCCGGTGATATTCAGCCGCGCGATGGTCGGGCGTTCGACGACCTGGATGACCAGCACGTCGCCTTCGCGAACGAGCGAGACGTCTTCGAACAGGCCGGTGGCGAACAGGTTGCGCGCCGCGGCGGCCAGCTCCTGCTCGCTGACGCGGTCGTTGGCGCTGACGGGAAAGGCATTGAAGACCGAGGCGGCGGATACCCGCTGCAGTCCTTCCACACGAATGTCCGAAACGTCAAAGGATTGTGCCTGGGCGCTGCTGGACGCCGCCAGCAGGAGTGCCGCCATTCCAAGGGTCTTGATTTTCATGCAGTCAGTTCGCTCGCGTTGGTCTGCCGGTTGTTAAACAGGCACCATATACATTTGTGCAGGCGGATGACAAGGCATCCCACGCGCTACACGCGTCATTACCAAAGGCGCATCAGATCGAAGTAGAGCGCCATGACCATCAGCGTCCCTACCATGGCGAGCCCGATACGCAGCCCCATTGCCTGGGTTTGTTCTGAAACCGGGCGACCCCGCACGATCTCGATAAAATAATAAAGCAGGTGCCCGCCATCGAGCACCGGAATCGGCAGCAGGTTCAAAACGCCGAGACTGATGGAAAGGTACGCTAAAAAGCCGACGAACGCTTCCATTCCCGCCCGGGCGGAGTCACCAGAAATCTGGGCGATCGTGATGGGCCCCGAGAGATTGGAGGGTGAAATGAGCCCCACCAGCATCTTGCGGATCGCATCGACGGTCAAAACGATCATTTCACCGGTGCGCGAAAACGCCTGGCCCACCGCTTCGATCGGCCCAAAACGGATCTCGCGCGTCAGCTCTTCGGGCCAGTCGACCTGCTCGACCCCTGCGCCAATGTACCCAACCTCGGCGCCGTTCTCCAGTGGTTTGCTTTCCGGGGTCAGCGACAGCGTTGACGGCTCGCCGCCGCGCTCGATGCGCACCGTCAGCGGCTGGCCTGCGCTCTCACGAATGATGCCGACGAACGCCATCCAATCCTCGACCGGCGTGTCGTTGACCGCCAGAATCCGGTCGCCGGGCTCGAGACCGGCGCCAGCGGCGGCGCCATCGTCGAGCACCTGGCCGAGCACCGCGGGCACCGGCGGTCGCCAAGGGGTGAGGCCCAGGCTTTGCAGCGGCTGGGGTGGGTCCTGGCGGGCAAGGTAGTTCTCCACTGGCAGTAAATAGGTGCGCGCGGGGCTCGATGCGCTTTCCCGCGCGCTAAAGACGAGCTCGCCGCTGTAGCCGATCAGCGACACGAGCTTTAGATTGATCTCCTCCCAGGAGCGCATGGGATCCGCCTGAATGGCGGTAATCTCGGCGCCTTCCGGCAGGCCGGCCTCATACGCCGGCGAGTCCTGGGCGACGTTGCCGATCAGCGGAGTCACGGTGGTGGTGCCGGCGACGAACAGCGCCCAGTAGACGATCAGCGCCAGCAGGAAATTGGCGATCGGCCCGGCAGCGACGATGGCAATGCGCGCCCATACGCTTTTACGATTGAAGGCCTGATCGAGCTGCTCCTCAGGCACGGGCGCTTCGCGCTCATCGAGCATCTTGACGTAGCCGCCCAGCGGTATCGCCGCCACGGCGAACTCGGTGCCGTGGCGGTCGGTCTTCGACCAGAAGGGTTTACCAAAGCCCACCGAGAAGCGCAGCACCTTCACGCCGCAGCGCCTGGCGACCCAGAAGTGGCCGAATTCGTGGAAGGTGACCAAAAGCCCCAACACGACGATGACCGCCAACACGTTCTGTAATAGCCCCACGCGCGCCTCCTTTCGGTCGCTTACCCGCCGGCCTGGTTCTCGCTGGAACGCGCGGTATCGAGCAGCGCGTTTGCCTGCTCCCGCGCCCACTGATCGGCGGCCAGAATCGTCTCGACGCTATCCGCACGGTGCGCGTGCGGGGCCTGGACGACGCCGGCCACTACCTCGGCAATGCCGCCAAAGCGCAGTTGGCCATTTAAAAACGCCTCTACCGCCACTTCGTTGGCGGCGTTCAAAATCGCCGGCGCCGCCCCGCCCTGCTGCATCGCCTCCCGCGCCAAACGCAGGCAGGGAAAGCGCGACTCGTCTGGCGCTTCGAAATCCAGCCGCGCGATCTGAAAAAGATCCAGCGTCTCGACGCCGGAATCGATTCGCTCAGGCCAAGCCAGCCCGTAAGCGATCGGCGTGCGCATGTCCGGGTTGCCAAGCTGAGCGATCACCGAGCCATCATCATACGCGGCCATGGAGTGAATCACGCTCTGCGGATGCACCACCACCTGAATTTGATCCGGCTGGGCGTCGAACAGCCAGCACGCCTCGATCAGTTCCAGGCCCTTGTTCATCAGCGTGGCGCTATCCACGGAAATCTTGCGCCCCATCGACCAGTTCGGGTGCGCGCAGGCCTGCTCCGGCGTAGCGGCGTCAATGTCCGCCGCGCTCCACTGGCGAAACGGCCCGCCGGAGGCGGTGAGCAGAAGCTTTCGAACCCCGTGGCGCGCAAGCCCACCGCGATGCTCGGCCGGCAGGCACTGGTAGATGGCGTTGTGTTCGGAGTCGATGGGCAGCAGTGTGGCGTTGGAGCGCGCGACGGCGTCCATGAACAGCGCCCCGCTCATCACCAACGCCTCCTTGTTGGCAAGCAGTATCCGCTTGCCCGCCTCGGCGGCGGCCAGCGCCGGCATGAGCCCGGCCGCCCCGACGATCGCCGCCATCACGGTATCTACGCGCTCGTCTCTGGCAACGGCGCACAGCGCCTCAACGCCGAAGCTCACTTGGGTGGCAAGACCCGCGTCTTCGAGCGCCCGGGCAAGCCAGGCAGCGTCATCAGCGCCGTCCAGTACCGCCACGTCCGGGTGATGCGCTTGGCACTGCTCGAACAGCACCTCTTTCGAGGTGTGGGCGGCCAACGCGAACACCCGGTAGCGCTCCGGGTGGCGAGCAATGACATCGAGCGTGCTCTTGCCAATCGAGCCGGTCGAGCCCAACACGGTGACGCGCTGTAACGCGGGCGGCGTCATAGTGCGGCCACCTGAACGCTGAGCACTTCAGAATAGAACAGCGCGAATACCGGAATCGCCGCGGTCAGGCTGTCGACACGGTCGAGCACGCCGCCGTGACCCGGCAGCAGGTTGCTCGAATCCTTGATGTCGCGAAAGCGCTTGAGCATGCTCTCGAACAGATCACCCAGCACCGAGACCAAGGTGACCAGCGCGGTTATCGCGACCAGCGTGACGCCGCCGGCCACGCCCATCGGCTGCCAGAAGGCAAAGCCGACCGCCAGCAAAAACGTGGCGACCAGCGCGCCATACACGCCCTCCCAGGACTTGGCCGGGCTTACTCGTGGGGCGAGCTTGCGCTTGCCAAAGCGCCGACCGGCGAAGTAGGCGCCGATGTCGGCGCTCCAGACCAGCAGCAGCACGAACAAAAGCCAGACGCCACCGCTTTCGCGCAGCACGTTGAAGCCCACCCAGCAGGTCAACAGCACCCAAAGACCGATGGCCAGACGCTCGGCGCGGCCGTGCCACTGCTGGCGCTTTTCCGGATAGTTCACCACCCAGTAGAAGTTGACCGCCCAGCCGATCGCGGCAAGCCACAAGGGCCAGCTCGAGTAAGCGAAGTCACCGACCCACATCGCCGCCATGAACAGCGCCATGAGCGCAACCCATTTGAGGCGCTGCGCGCCACGGGAGACGCCGGCCAGATTGGTCCATTCCCATGCCCCCAGCAGCACGATCACTGCGGTGAACAGGGCAAAGGCGCCGCCTTTGAGTCCAAACAGACCGATCAGCGTTAACGGGGCCAACCAGGCTGCGGTAATGATCCGCTGTCTAAGCACCATGCGCCTCTATTTGTTCGTCCGTCATGCCAAAGCGTCGGCGCCGGGAACAAAACTCGTTCAAGGCGTCATCGAACGCCTGGGCACCGAAGTCCGGCCAAAACAGGGGGGAGAAGTAGAGCTCGGCGTAGGCCAGCTGCCAGAGCAGGAAATTGGAGAGCCGCTGTTCGCCGCTGGTGCGAATACACAGATCTACCGGCGGCACGTCGCCGGTGTTCATCGCCTGGTCGAGGCGCGTCTCGTCGATATCCGCTGGGTCGAGCGTGCCTGCCGCGACCTGCTCGGCAAGCGCGCGGCTGGCGCGGGCGATGTCCCAGTGGCCGCCGTAGTTGGCGGCGATCACCAGGTGCATACCGGTATTGTCGGCGGTCAGCGACTCGGCGCGCTGGATATGTTTTTGAATGGCGTTAGAGAAGCCCTGCTGCTCACCGATCACCGAGAGGCGAATATTGCGCTCGTGAAGCTTTTTGACTTCGCGCTTGAGCGCCATCAAAAAAAGCTCCATCAGCGCGTTGACCTCGGCGGCCGGGCGCTTCCAGTTCTCGCTGGAAAAGGCGAACAGGCTTAATGTCTTCACGCCGCGCTCGGCGGCGCGTTGGATGACCGCACGCACCGCCTCGACGCCGGCACGGTGGCCGCGAATGCCGGAAAGCCCCCGCGCACGCGCCCAGCGATTGTTACCGTCCATGATGATGGCGATGTGCAAGGGGATCGCCCCGCCGGCATGAGAAGGCGTGGCAGCGCTTGGCGCCTGAGTCGGAAACTGCGGAGACGTCATGGGGTCTTGCACCAACGTTCAGTCATAAATGAGCCATACCGTCGCCCGGGCACACTAATGCCCGAGCGTTATAAAAAGACAAGACTAGACCTGCATCAGGTCCTGTTCCTTGGCCGTCAGCGCCTTGTCGATTTCGGCGATGTACTTGTCGGTCAGCTTCTGGATCTCGTCTTCGCCCTGGCGCTGATCGTCCTCGGTAATCTCCTTGTCCTTCAAAAGCGACTTGAAATCACCGTTGGCATCGCGGCGCACGTTGCGGATGGCAACACGTGCGGTTTCCGCCTCGGCGCGAGCCTGCTTGATGTAGTTCTTGCGCGTGTCTTCGGTCAGCATCGGCATCGGCACGCGAATCACATTGCCAGCGCTTGATGGGTTAAGACCCAGATCCGCGGTCATGATCGCTTTTTCGATCTTCGGCACCATGGGCTGCTCCCAGGGCGTAACGGTCAAGGTCCGTGCGTCTTCCACGTTGACCGACGCCACCTGGTTGAGCGGCACCTGGCCGCCGTAGTAGTCCACGGTGACCGCATCCAGGATGCTCGGGTGCGCGCGCCCGGTACGGATCTTGTTGAAGTTGGTGTGCAGCGCGTCGACGCTTTTCTTCATGCGCGTTTCGGCATCTTTCTTGATGTCGTTAATCACGTATTTATCCTCTGTCTATCAGCGTGCCTTCCTTGCCCCCTACGACAAGATTGAGCAGGGCGCCAGGCTTGTTCATGTCGAATACCCGTACCGGCATGTCATGGTCCCGTACCAGGCAGATAGCGGTCAAATCCATGACGCCGAGTTTTTGCTCCAGCGCGTCGTCGTAGGTGAGCTGGTCGTACTTGACCGCGTCCGGATACTTGACTGGGTCCTTATTGTACACACCGTCCACCTTGGTGGCTTTAATGACCACGTCGACATCGACTTCGATGCCACGCAGACACGCCGCGGAGTCGGTGGTGAAAAACGGGTTACCGGTGCCGGCGGAGAAGAGCACCACGTCCCCCGAGGTCAGATAACGGATCGCCGTGCGGCGGTCGTAGTGCTCGACTACGCCGCTCATGGGAATCGCTGACATCACTCTGGAGCGAATATTGGAGCGCTCCAGCGCGTCGCGCATGGCGAGCGCGTTCATTACCGTTGCCAGCATTCCCATGTGATCGCCGGTGACTCGATCCATGCCCGCTTCATTGAGTGCCGCGCCGCGAAACAGGTTGCCGCCCCCGATTACGATACCGACCTGTACGCCGATGCCGACCAGTTGGCCGATTTCCAGCGCCATGCGATCCAGCACCGCCGGGTCAATCCCGAAGTCGTGCTCCCCCATCAGCGCCTCACCAGAGAGCTTCAAAAGAATCCGCTTGTACTTGGACTTCGACTTGTCCATTTTGCCGGCGATGGGGCTGGCGTCTTGAACATCACGTGACATGGGCATCTCTCCTGAGTGGAAGGCAAGGGTGGGCAGCCAGCCAGAGCATTGAGCGAGGGCGAACCCCGCAAAACGTAAGGGCCGGATACACGATGGCGTGCGCTTGCGCGCACGCCATCATCGAACTGGAACCTCTGACCTTAGCGACGGCCAGCCTGTTCCATAACCTCTTTGGCGAAGTCGACTTCTTCTTTCTCGATGCCCTCGCCTACTTCAAAGCGCGTAAAGCTGACCACTTCACCACCGGCGGCCTTCACGAACTCGGCAACGGTCTGGTTGGGGTCTTTGACGAAGGGCTGCTGCGTCAGGCTGTTCTCGGCCAGGTACTTCTTCAGGCGGCCTTGAACCATCTTCTCGGCGATCTGCTCGGGCTTGCCGGCCATATCGGGCTGGGCCAGGATGATCGCTTTTTCTTCGTCAAGCTCTGCTTGGGGCATATCTTCCGGGTGAGAAACACTCGGGTTGATCGCCGCCACGTGCATGGCAACGTCTTTCGCGGTTTCGCTGTTACCGCCGGTCAGTACGGTCAGCACGCCGATACGTCCGCCGTGGACGTATTCGCCCACCAGACCGCCTTCAACGGCGTTGACCACAACGGCACGACGCACGCCGATGTTCTCGCCAATTTTCTGAACCAGCTGCTCGCGTGCGGTTTCGATTTCGCCTGCGGTGACCGCGGCTACGTCTTCGCTTTTAGCGGCGAAGAAAGCGTCGGCCACTGTCTTGGCGAAGCTGATGAAATTGTCGTCACGCGAAACGAAGTCGGTCTCGGAGTTGATCTCGACCATTACGCCGTAGCTGCCGTCGTCGGCGACGCGAGTAACCACGGCACCTTCGGCGGCGACACGGTCGGCTTTCTTCGCGGCTTTGAGACCCGAGTTTTTACGCAGGTTCTCGATGGCCACGTCGATATCGCCACCGGTTTCGGTGAGTGCTTTTTTGCACTCCATCATGCCAAGACCGGTACGTTCGCGCAGTTCTTTAACCTGAGAGGCGCTGATAGCTGCCATGAGAAATTCACCTCTGAAAGGATTCTTGAGAGTTGGACGCGCTACAAAGTATACACAAGGCGTGTTGACCGCTTTATGTCACTGCCTGATCCAACAGGCAATCGTTTGTAGTGCGTATGCCGGCGCAGGAGCCCGGCGTAATCGGCCCGCCAAGCGGGAAAAAGGGGGCCAAAGCCCCCTTCACGCGATGCGGCTCAACTGCCCGCCGCATCCACCGTAGCCGTGTTACTCGGCCGCAGCGTCAGTTTCGGCGGAAGCCTGCTCGTCGGTTACTTCAACGAACTCATCCGGACGACCTTCTTTAGCACGGCCACACGCGTCGGCAATCGCCTTCACGTAGATCTGGATCGCGCGGATGGAGTCGTCGTTACCCGGAATGACGTAATCCACGCCATCGGGGTTGGAGTTGGTGTCGACCACGCCAATGACCGGGATACCCAGCTTATTGGCTTCGTTGATCGCGATGCGCTCATGATCAACGTCGATCACGAACAGCGCGTCCGGCAGGCCGCCCATGTTCTTGATACCGCCGATGGAGCGCTCGAGCTTCTCCTGCTCGCGCGTGGCCATCAGAACTTCTTTCTTGGTCAGCTTCGCGAACGTGCCATCTTCGTGCATGGTCTCAAGCTCGCGCAGACGCTTGATGGACTGACGAATGGTCTTGAAGTTGGTCAGCATGCCGCCCAACCAGCGATGGTTGACGAACGGCTGGTTGACGCGATTGGCTTCTTCTTTGATGACCTTGCTGGCGCTGCGCTTGGTGCCAACGAACAAAATCTTGTTGTTGGACGCCGCCATCTTCTCGACCACGTCGATCGCTTCGTTCAGCGCCGGCAGGGTGTGCTCGAGGTTGATGATGTGGATCTTGTTGCGCGCGCCGAAGATGAACTTGCTCATCTTCGGGTTCCAGTATTTGGTCTGGTGACCGAAGTGAGCGCCTGCTTTGAGCAGATCACGCATGTTGACGTGAGCCATGGTAGAACTCCTGAAACTCGGGTTAGGCCTCCACGCACCCCATGGATCCGACCGATAGTCTCAGCGCTCTAAAAGCGCCTTAAGAGGCTAACGGCACCCGGGACCATGTGCCGGTGCATGTGTGTTTTCAAGGCTTGCTGTATTAGCCTTGCGGCAACGCCGCAGACTCTGTATTAACGCCGACCGGCATGGTCGCCGCGCCGCGCGCCGAAAAAGGCGATTGCGGGATGGCGATTGCAGGAAAGCGCGCGGCTTTATACCATATATCATTGCCAAGATGAAGTCGCCCTTCGGGGTTTGCGCGCGCCGCGTGCATTACCGACCCAACCCGCCATATCGAGAAGTCATGAACGTTCCTATCAAGACCGCGGAAGAAATCGAAAAAATGCGCGAAGCTGGCCGCCAGGCCGCCAGCGTGCTCGAGATGATCACCCCTTATGTCGTCGCCGGCGCCTCTACCGGTGAGATCGACAAGCGCTGTCATGCGTATATCGTCGACGAGCTGGGCTCGACACCGGCGCCCTTGAACTACCACGGTTTCAGTCACGCGACCTGCACCTCGATCAACCACGTGGTGTGCCACGGCATTCCGGACTTCGACAAGACGCTCAAAAACGGCGACATCATGAACCTGGACATCACCGTGAAAACGCCGGACGGCTACCACGGCGACTCCAGCATGATGTTCATCATCGGCGACACCATTCAGGGCGAGCGCCTTTGCCGCGTGACCCAGGAGTGCCTTTACAAGAGCATGGCGTTGGTCAAGCCCGGCGTTCATCTGTCAGAGCTTGCCCGCGCGATCCAAAAGCACGCCGAAGCGAACGGCTACTCGGTGGTGCGCGACTTCTGCGGCCACGGCATCGGCGCCGGTTTCCATGAAGACCCGCAGTTTCTCCACTACGATGGCTACGCGCCTTCCGCCGACATCGCACTCAAACCCGGCATGTGCTTCACCATCGAACCGATGATCAACGTCGGTAGCTACAAGACCAAGGTGCTGCGCGACGGCTGGACCGCGGTGACCAAGGACAAGAGCCTTTCCGCTCAGTGGGAACACACGCTGCTGGTTACCGAAGACGGCGTTGACGTGCTGACCGCGCGCAGCGACGAAGACCTTAGCTTCCTCAACTGATGCTCCTCCACCACCACCGGTTCGAGCCGGACGCGACGCTTTTCGACCTGGCAGCGTTTCGCACCGAGCTTGCCGGTACACGCTCGCCGATCGCGCCCTTCAAGGCCGCTCTAAAGGAGCTGCAGGCGCGGCTGGACGAGCGCTTTCGTGCAGGCGCCGACATTCGCGACCTGGTGCGCGGGCGCGCCTGGTACCTTGATCAGCTGCTGGCCATCGCCTGGGAGCGCTTCGAGTGGCCGGACGATGGCATCGCGCTGATCGCCGTCGGCGGGTACGGGCGCGGCGAGCTGCACCCGCACTCCGACGTCGATCTACTGCTGCTGCTCGAGCACGACGACGACAGCGCCTACCGCGAGCCGCTCACCGCCTTCATCACCTTCCTTTGGGACATTGGCCTTGAGATCGGCCACAGCGTGCGCTCGTTAAGCGACTGCGAGCGCGAGGCGGCCGAGGACGTCACGGTGATCACCAACCTGCTCGAATCGCGCCTGATCGCTGGCCCCGAGCAGTTAAGGCAGAAAATGCGCGAGCGCCTGGCGCCGGAGAACCTTTGGCCGGCGGATCGCTTTTTCGAGGCCAAGTGGCAAGAGCAGATCAGCCGCCACTACCGCTACAACAACTCCGAGTATCACCTGGAGCCGAATTTAAAGAGCTCGCCGGGCGGGCTTCGCGACATCCAGATGATCGGCTGGGTGGCCAAGCGCCACTTCGATACCGAGCAGTACGCCGACATCGTCGCCAACGGCTTCATGAACGATGCCGAGCTTCGAATCCTGAGCCAGGGGCAGGCGTTTTTGTGGCAGGTGCGCTACGCGCTGCACATGATCACGGATCGCGCCGAAGACCGGCTTTTGTTCGACCATCAGCGCACCATCGCTGAAATGTTCGGCTTCAAGGACACCCCGGAGCGTTTGGCCGTCGAGCAGTTCATGAAGCGCTATTATCGCCACGTGACGGCGCTGGCCGGACTCAACGACATGCTGCTGCAGCACTTCGACGAAGTGATCCTGCGCGGCAAGGAGGTACTCGAGACGGTCACGCTCAACGAGCGTTTCGAGACGCGGGGCGGCTACATCCAGGCGCGCTCGAGAACGCTCTTTCGCGACCATCCCGACGCGATGCTCGAGCTGTTTCTTCTGATGGCCAAACACGAGCACATCGAAGGCGTGCGCGCCGACACCATTCGCCTGATTCGCGACCACCGCCACCAGATCGACGACCACTACCGCGAAGACCCGCACCACCAGCGCCTGTTCATGGCGATCATTCGCGCACCCGGCAACGTACCGCGCCAGCTTAGGCGCATGAACCGCTACGGGATTCTGGGCAAGTACCTGCCGGAGTTTGGCCGTGCGGTGGGCCTGATGCAGCACGACCTGTTTCACATCTACACCGTCGACGCCCACACCCTGCGACTTTTAAAGTTTCTTCACGGCTTTCGCAAACCCGACGCCAAGGCGGACTTCCCGGTGGCGGCCACGCTGATTCATCAGCTACCCAAGCTCGACCTTCTCTGGATCGCCGGGCTTTTCCACGATATCGGCAAGGGCCGTGGCGGCGATCACTCCGAAATCGGCGCTGTCGACGTCGAGCATTTTTGTCAGCGCCATCACGTTTCGCCCCACGACACCAACCTGGTGAGGTGGCTGGTCGAGCACCACCTTCTAATGTCGATGACCGCACAAAAGCGCGATATCAGCGACCCGGACGTGATTCGCGATTTCGCCTTGGCGGTGCGCGACGAAACCCGGCTCGACTACCTGTACGTGCTTACCGTGGCGGATATCAACGCCACCAACCCGACGCTCTGGAACGGCTGGCGGGCGTCGCTTTTGCGCCAGCTCCACGCCGAGACCAAACGTGCGCTTCGCCGCGGGCTCAAGAACCCGCCGGACCGCGACGACTGGATTCGCGAAACCCGCCTGGAGGCGCGCTCGCTACTCTCAAACGTGGGCGTGGAGAGCGCGCGCATCGACACCCTTTGGGAAACGCTGGGCGAGGACTACTTTCTGCAGTACGCGCCGAGCGAAATCGTCTGGCAGGCCCAGGGTATTCTCGCCCACGAGGGCTCGAAGCTTCCGCTGGTGCTGATCAGCGCGCCGACCGAGGACATGGCCGAAGGCGGCACAAAGGTCTTCATCCACACCCGCTCGGTGGACGATCTGTTCGCCGCCACCGCCGCGGCGATGGAGCAGTTGGGGCTTTCGATACACGATGCGCGCATCGCTACCTCCCATAACGACTGGACGCTCAACACCTTCATCGTGCTCGACAGCCACGGCCAGCCGATTCGCGAACCCGGCGCGATCGAGGAGATGCGTAGCCACCTGGTCGAGGAGCTCGACGACCCGGACGACTATCCGCAGATCGTCACGCGCCACACGCCGCGCCAGCTCAAGCACTTCAAGGTGCCGACCGAGGTGCTGATCGAGCAGGACCCGGCCAACGAGCGCACGCTTTTAGAGCTGACCGCTCCCGACCGCCCGGGGCTTTTGGCTCGCGTTGGGCGTATCTTCATGGAGCAGGACATTGCGCTCTCTACGGCGAAAATCGCCACGCTCGGCGAGCGGGTCGAGGACGTGTTCTTCATCACCACCAAGGCCGGCGAGCCGCTCACCGACTCGGCGCGCCAGCAGCAGCTTCGAAGCCGGCTGATCGAGGTACTCGGCGTTTGAGCCACTGCAAAACGCGCGGGACGCTCGAGTGCGCAACGCGGGTTTGAGGTGGTCAGTGGGCATGCTTATAATCGAGGGCGCTTTTATCGCGCCTCGATCCCACGCCGCTCAGCCCGCCCATCAACGGACACGCCATGAATTCTGATCTCAACGCCCTGCACCCCTATCCGTTCGAGAAGCTGGCCACGCTTAAAAAGGGGCTCGCCGCCCCCACGGGCCTTGCGCACATCGCCCTGACCATCGGCGAGCCCCAGCACGCGCCCTACCCGGCGGCGCTGACCGCGCTGGCACAAAGTCTCGATGAGATGGCGCGCTATCCGGCGACCAACGGCCTTGGCGAGCTGCGCGAGCAGATCAGCGCCTGGGCCACGCGGCGCTTCGGGCTGGCAGGGCTCGATCCGGAGCGCGAGGTAATTCCGGTCAACGGCACCCGCGAGGCGATTTTCGCCTTCGTTCAGGCCGCGCTCGATCGAAGCCGCCCTGCGAACGTCGCGGTGCCCAACCCGTTCTATCAGATCTACGAAGGTGCGACGCTGCTGGCCGGCGGCACGCCGCTGTATCTGGACTGCCGCGCCGAGAACGGCTTTCGCCCGGACTTTTCCCGGATCGACGCCGCGACCTGGCGGGACGTGCAGATCGTGTTTCTCTGCTCGCCGGGCAACCCCACCGGTGCGGTCACCTCGATGGACGAATTCAAGACGCTGATCAGGCTTGCCGACGAGCACGACTTCATCATCGCTTCTGATGAGTGCTATTCGGAGCTCTACCTCGACGAGGCCGCCCCGCCGCCGGGGCTGCTGCAGGCCTGCGCCGAGCTTGGCCGCGATGACTATCGCCGCTGCGTGGTGTTTCACTCGCTCTCCAAGCGCTCGAACCTGCCCGGGCTTCGCTCCGGCTTCGTCGCCGGCGACGCCAATATTCTCACGCCCTTCAAGCGCTATCGCACCTATCACGGCTGCGCCATGTCGCTGCCTGTGCAGCGCGCCTCGATCGCGGCCTGGCAGGACGAGGCTCACGTGCTGGCCAATCGCGACGCCTACCGCGAGAAATTCCAGGCGGTGACCGAGGTGCTCGCCCCAGTAATGGACTTCCCCACGCCCGAGGCGAGCTTCTACCTTTGGCCCGCGGTGCCCGGCGGCGACGACATCGCCTTCACCAGGCGCCTGTTCAGCGAAGAGCACGTAAGCGTCCTGCCGGGCAGCCTGATGGGCCGCGAGGATGCTTCTGGTCATAACCCGGGCACCGGGCGACTGCGCCTGGCACTGGTCGCCGAGCTCGAACCGACCCTGGAAGCCGCGCGCCGCCTTCGTCGCTTGATCGAGCGCGGCTAGGCGTTTTGCAATCGCGATATTTTGGCTATGTTGATTTTGGTCATGCTGATTTTGAACATGACGAAGTTGGCCACGCGAACGAAACGCCATGACACGCCGGCGAACGGACGACCATCAGAGCAACGACAGGAGGCTTTATGCTGACGCTTTACATCATCGATAACTGCGATACCTGCCGCAAGGCGCGCAAGGCGCTGGACGAGAAAGGCCTGGCCTTCAAGACGCACGACCTGCGCAAGGACGGCCTGTCGGCGAGCCTTTTGGAGCACATTCTCGAGCAGGTCCCGCTGCTGGACGCCATCAACAAGCGCAGCAAGACCTGGCGGGAGCTGCCGGAAGAGGAAAAAGAGGGGCTGGATGCAACCTCCGGCCGCGAGCTTTTGCTCAAACATCCCACGCTCTTGAAGCGCCCGCTTCTGGAGCTCGATAGCTACCGCATTCTGGTGGGCTATCAAGAGGGTGATTACGACAACATCACCCAGTAACCCAATGATTGGCCACTGACAGTGGCGACACACGTTACTCACGACCTAACCGGAAAGGAAGACGCTTTATGCTGAGCTTCGCGCTTGGAATCGGCACGCAAAACACGCAAGGCGACTGGCTGGAAATCTACTACCCGGCGCCGCTTTTCAAACCCGCCGAGAGCCTGGTGAGCGCCGTGCAAAAGGCGCTGGACGCCCCCGCCGGCACCCAAGCCGTGAGCTTTCTACCCGAGGACTGCGAGCGCCTAAGCCAGGCGCTTCATGAGGCCGGCCACGCAGAGCAGGCGAGCATCGCCGCTTCGCTGGCCGACAGCCAGCGCCCGCTGGTGGCCATGTTCATCGATACCGATGAGGCCCCCCAAAGCGCCCCGGAGGTGTATCTCAAGCTGCACCTGCTCTCACACCGTCTGGTCAAGCCCCACGGCCTCGACCTGACCGGCATGTTCGGCCTGTTACGCAACATTGCCTGGACCAGCGAAGGCGCCATCGACATCGAAGAATTGGCACAGCGTCGCCTGAAAGCGCGCATGGCCGGCCGGCCGCTCTCCGTGGACTGCGTCGACAAGTTCCCCAAAATGACCGACTACGTGGTGCCCGCGGGCATTCGTATCGGCGACACCGCCCGCGTGCGCCTGGGCGCTTATCTGGGCGAAGGCACCACGGTGATGCACGAAGGGTTCGTCAACTTCAACGCCGGCGCCGAAGGCCCGGGCATGGTCGAAGGCCGCATCTCGGCGGGCGTATTCGTCGGTAAAGGCTCGGATCTGGGCGGCGGCTGCTCCACCATGGGCACGCTCTCCGGCGGCGGCAACATCGTCATCAAGGTCGGCGAAGGCTGCCTGATCGGTGCCAACGCCGGCATCGGCATTCCGCTGGGAGACCGCTGCACCGTCGAAGCCGGGCTCTACATCACCGCCGGCACCAAGGTCACGCTGCTCGACGATCAGAAAAACGAGGTCAAGACCGTGTCCGGTCGCGAGCTCGCCGGCCAAAACGACCTGCTACTGCGGCGCAACTCGCAAACCGGTCGCGTCGAGTGTCTGACCAATAAAAGTGCCGTGGCCCTGAACGAGGCGCTGCATGCCCATAACTGAGCCCGAGGGGCTATCGCCGACGCTTTCGCTTGCCTTTGATCTTTTGAGCCGGGCATCGGTCACCCCGGATGACGAAGGCTGCCAGGAGGTCATGATCGAGCGCCTGGAGGCGCTTGGCTTTCACGTCGAGCGCCTGCGTTTTGGCGACGTGGAGAACTTCTGGGCGGTGCGCGGCCACCACGGCCCGGTGCTGGCCTTTGCAGGCCACACCGACGTGGTGCCGAGCGGCCCGCCGACCAACTGGGAGTTCTCGCCGTTTTCGCCCTGCATCGATGATCACGGCATGCTCTGCGGGCGCGGCGCCTCCGACATGAAAGGGAGCTTGGCGGCGATGATCACCGCCGTCGAGCGCTTCGTGACGCGCGCGCCGAACCATGACGGGCGCATCGCCTTTCTGATCACCGCCGATGAAGAGGGCCCGGCCATCGACGGCACCCGCGCGGTGGTCGAGCACCTTCGCGAGCGCAACGAGCGCCTGGACTACTGCATCGTCGGCGAGCCCTCCTCCACCGCCACGCTTGGCGACGTGATCAAAAACGGCCGGCGCGGCTCGTTGGGCGGCGTGCTTCACGTCAAGGGCGTGCAGGGCCACGTGGCTTACCCGCACTTGGCGCGCAATCCCATTCACCAGGCGCTGCCGGCGCTTGAGGCGCTTACCCACGAGCACTGGGACGAAGGCAACGCGTTCTTCCCGGCGACCAGTTTTCAGATCTCCAACTTTCGCGCCGGTACCGGGGCTACCAACGTGATCCCCGGCGAGATCGAGGTGGTGTTCAACTTCCGCTATTCCACGGAAGTCACTCATGAAGAGCTAAGGGCGCGCACCGAGACGATTCTCGAGCGCTTTGATCTCGATTTTCATATCGAGTGGACGCTCAACGGCGAGCCGTTTCTGACCGCCGAAGGCGCGCTGGTGGACGCAGTGATGACCGGGGTGGAAGCGATTACCGGGCAGCGGCCGACGCTTTCGACCAGCGGCGGCACCTCGGATGGCCGCTTCATCGCCACCCTCGGCGCCCAGGTGGTCGAGCTCGGCCCGCTCAACGACACCATCCATAAGGTCAACGAGCGCGTGCGCGCCGAGGATCTCGATGAGCTGAGCCGGATCTACGAGGCCACGCTGGAGGCGCTGTTCACCGCTGAAAACGGCCGGGAGCCAACACGATGAGCGAGCGCTTTCCGGATATCGAGGTGTACCTGGCAAAGGTCGAGTTCGAGGCGCTCAACGCCTGGCTTTTCGACACTATCAAAGCGCCGGCGCTGCGCCCGGCGGGCAAGAACAAGTGGAAAAGCCAGGGGCTAAAAGATGGGGCCGAGGTGCCGGTACTGCTGGTGGAAAACGCCGCCGACGGCTTCGCCAGTCTTTGGTTCGACAGCGCCCATACGCCCTGGCCCACTGATCAGGCCTGCGCGACGGCGGCGGCCCCGGCGCTGGGCGTGGAGGTGCGCTGTTCGCTCGGCGGCTGGAGCCCGGGGGATGACCCGGACGCCTTCTGGCAGGTGCGCCCCAATGGCGAGGCCCAGCGCATCGCCTGGCCGGATTCCGGGCGCTAATCGGCGCTTCGCGTTTTTATCTGCCCTAAAACGCCACTGGCCCCGCGATTGCGGGGCCAGTGGTTTGAAGCGGGAAGCGAGCGGTCAGGACTCGATGATGCTCACGTCGTCGGCCTGAAGACCGCGATCGTTTTGAATCACGTGATAGCGCACGATCTGCCCTTCGGCGAGCATGCGCGGGCCACGGCCGCGAATGGCGCGAAAGTGAACGAACACGTCCTCGCCGTTATCGCGGGTAATGAAACCGTAGCCCTTGTTGGTATTGAACCACTTCACTTCCCCCTCTTCACGCCCGTCGTTGGGGTCGATCACTTCCGCCGGTTCTTCCTCGACCGGCTCCGCAGGGCGCGGGGCAGGTTTGGCGCGAACCGTTTCGGCGCTTACGACCACCGGGGGCGCGAACGCCGCCGCGGCCAGCGTGCCGACCAGCAGTACGATAAAGCTACCCAGGGCGACGGCTACGTAAACACCGGTCGTGCCGATGATGGCAAGCTCGGAAAGCCACTGCTCGGCGAGTGGGGCGTCGGTGAGATGCACAAGACCGGCCAGCAACAAAGGCGTGGGCGCGGCGAGTAATACACTGATCAATAAACAGCGAACAACAACTTTTGGGTTCATGGATATAAAAAGCTCTCTTGTTGTATGAGTAACAAACAAAGGAAAATACGCGGCGCGATTATAGCAACCCTCCACTTTGGCGATAAATATTCGAGCAATATCGCTTACGTCGCGCAAAAGGCGGGCTAACCCTACCGAGCATACACTACAAGGTTTCGATCTTATCATGACAAACGAATTATCGCCCGCCGAGCTCGGCCGCCGGCTCGACGCGTTGGAGAGCAAGCTCGCCTATCAGGAGCACTGGCTGGACACCCTCGACCAGACCGTCGCAAGCCAGGCGCGGCAGATGGAAAAACTCGAAAGAATGAACGCACTTATGCGCGACCGGCTGCGAGAGCAGCACCACACCCAGAGCGATCATGCAGACGGCGGGGCCTATCGCCTGGAAGACGACGTGCCCCCGCACTACTGAGCCTCTTACGGTTTTAAAGCGGCGCCCGCCTTCAGGCGTCGATCAGCGTCTCAGCGCTCACGTACTCAAGGCCAAACGCTTCGGCCACCGCCCGGTAGGTGACCTGGCCTGCGTGAACGTTGAGCCCCGGCGCAAAGTGGGCGTCGTCCTTGAGCGCCTGCTGCCAGCCCTTGTCGGCCAGCGCCAATACGAAAGGAAGCGTGGCGTTGGTCAACGCCTGAGTGGAGGTGCGCGCCACCGCCCCTGGCATGTTCGCCACGCAGTAGTGGACGATGCCGTCGACGAGATAGGTCGGCTCGGCGTGGGTGGTGGGTTTGCTGGTCTCGAAGCAGCCGCCCTGGTCGATGGCAACGTCCACCAGCACGCTGCCCGGCTTCATCCCGGCGAGCATATCGCGGGTGATCAGCTTCGGCGCCGCCGCCCCTGGAATCAGCACCGCGCCGATGATCATGTCCGACGTCTTAGCCGCCTCTTCAAGGGCGTCCGCCGTGGAGTAGACGGTTCGGATGCGGCCCTGATACCGATCATCGAGCTCGCCCAGACGGGCAATGGAGCGATCCAGGATCGTCACGTCGGCGCCGAGACCCAGCGCCATGCGCGCGGCGTTTTCACCCACCACGCCGCCGCCGATCACCGTGACCTTGCCCGGCGCCACCCCGGGCACGCCGGGCAATAGCACCCCGGCGCCGCCCTGGGCTTTCTCCAGGCTGTGGGCACCGGCCTGTACCGCCATGCGCCCAGCCACCGTGCTCATCGGCGCCAGCAGCGGAAGCCCGCCCTTGCCATCAACGATAGTCTCGTAAGCGATACAGGTCGCGCCGCTGTCGATCAGGCCTTGGGTGAGCGACTTTTCCGCCGCCAGGTGCAGGTAGGTAAAGAGCGTATGCGCCGGGGTCAGCCGGGCGACTTCTTCGGGCTGCGGCTCCTTGACCTTCAAAATCAGTTCGGCGTTTTGCCAAAGGGTGTCGACGTCCGCCTCGATACGCGCCCCCGCCGCCTCGTAGTCGCCATCATGAAACCCTGCACCTTCACCGGCGCCGGCCTGCACGCACACCGTATGGCCGCGCCCGACAAGCTCGCGGGCGCCGGTGGGGGTCAGCGCAACGCGGTATTCGTGGTTCTTGATTTCCTTGGGGACGGCGATCTGCATGGCGGGCCTCTCGATGAACTCTAATGAACGTTTCCTCATTACAGCACAGTCGAAAGGCGCTGCCAGCGCGCGGTCTTAAAACGAGAAAAACGCCGGTAAAGGCGTTTTTCAGAAGAAAATTCTGGCGCAAACCGGGCGCTGACAGAAAAATCCGCTCTATCTGGTCGCGGCCTGGCGCCCTACCCGCTCCCCTCAGGCTCGCTCACAACCGCCGAGCCGTAGATTCGCCGATACTCCTCGGGCAGGCGCTGGGGGCGCCCGCTGGAGAGCGCGGCGCACACAAAACGCGTGCGGGCATTGAGCAGCGTCTTGCCGTCGCTGTCACGCTTGAGCTGGAACCGGCGGGTAAGGCTCAGGCGTTGGTCGCACTCGACGATCCAGGTGGCCAGCGCAAGAGTATCGCCCTCGAAGGCAGGAGCGAGGTAGTCGAGCTCGTGGCGGTGCACCACCATCGCCCGGTCGAGCGCGCGATAGCGGGCAAGATCGAGGCCCAGAACTTCAGAGTGGGCCCAACTGATGCGCTCGATCCAGCGCAAATACTCGCCGTTGTTGACGTGACCAAACGCGTCGATGGCGCGGGCCTCGACGGTGATCGCCATGACGTACGGCGCTGGCAGTGCCCACTCCATGCTGACTCCTTACGCGTAGTGGCTGACAGCCCTCGATCAGTCGCGGTAAACCCGCACGCCCAGCGCCTTGAGGTAGGCGGTTTCAGGAATCGCCGGGTGCACCGGGTGATCCGGCCCCTGATGGCCCTGGAAAATGACCTGGCCGTGGCGATCCTGGTGGCGCACCGCGCCGCGTACCACGTCGACCAGGCGGTCGTGACCAAGGTGCATCGAGCAGGACGCCGAAAGAAGCAGTCCGTCGCGGCCGAGCAGGCGCATCGCCTCGCGATTGAGCCGCGCGTAGGCGCGCTCACCGTTGGGAATGTCCTTACGCTTTTTGATGAACGCCGGCGGGTCGAGAATCACCACGTCGAACTGCTCGCCGTCGGCCTTGAGCGCGGCCAGCGCCTCGAAGGCGTCGCCTTCACCCACCGCCACCTGCTCGTGTACGCCGTTGAGCTCGGCGTTGCGCGCCACTTGCTCGAGCGCCGCCCCGGAGCTATCCACGCAGAGCACTTCCGAGGCGCCGCTGGACGCGGCCTGAACGCCCCAGCCACCCACGTAGCTGAACACGTCCAGCACGCGCTTGCCCGCCACCTGGCCGTTGAGCCAGGCGCGGTTGACGCGGTGATCGAAGAACCAGCCGGTCTTCTGGCCGTTAAGCACCGGCACCACGAAGCGCGCGCCGTTCTCCTCGATCAGCACTTCGTCAGGCAGCACGCCCTTGACCACTTCGACCTGAGCCTCGAGCCCTTCCTGGCGGCGCCCGCCGGTGTCGTTACGGAAAACGATCACCTCGGGCTTGACGACCTTCTCCAGCGCGTCGACGATCTCGTCCGCCAGCGCCTGCATGCCGGCGGTGTTGAGCTGCACTACGAGCACGTCGCCAAAGCGGTCGATGATCAGCCCCGGCAGCAGGTCGCCTTCGCCGTGAATCAGGCGGTAGAACGGCTGGTCGAACATGCGCTCGCGCAGCGCCAGCGCCTGGTTGAAGCGGTGTACGAACAGCGACCGGTCAAGGCGCATCTCCGGGTCGCGGGACATGATGCGAGCGCAGATCAACGAGTGCGGGTTCACGTAGGCCACGCCAATGGCCTTGCCGTTGGAGGCCTCGATCAGCGCGGCCTCGCCGGCGGCGAACTCCTTGAGCGGCGTCTCTTTGGTATCCACCTCGTTGGAGTAGATCCACAGATGCCCCGCCTTCAGGCGGCGGTCGGCATTTTTATTCAAGCGCAGGCGTTGGGTCACTGGTTTCTCCAAAAGCATCGGCAAAGCGTGAAAATAAGTTTAGCGCTGACATCCCGGGCAGAAAACACTTGCCCGCTGACCCAAAACGATGCGCTTTAGGGACTGCCCGCAGCGCCGGCAGGGCTCGCCCTGACGCCCGTAGACGTTGAGCTGCTGGGCGAAGTAGCCAGGCTCGCCCTGACCGCTGACGAAATCGCGAAGCGTGGTGCCGCCTTTAGTGATGGCGGCGGCCAGCACTTCCTTGACCGCCACCGCCAGGTCATCGAAGCGCGCTTTCGAAATACGCCCGGCAGCGCGGCGCGGGTCAATGCCGGCGATGAACAGCGCCTCCGCGGCGTAGATATTGCCCGCTCCGACCACCACGCGGTTGTCCATCAAAAACGGCTTGACCGCCATGCGCTTGCCGCGCGAGAGCCGGTAGAGCCAAGCGCCGTCGAAGGCCTCGCTCAAGGGCTCCGGGCCCAGGTGCGCCAACCGCGTGTCCTCGGTGCCATCACCCTGCTGCCAGTCGACGAAGCCGAAGCGGCGCGGGTCATGGTAGCGAAGCACGAAGCCATCGCCGGTCACGAGATCCACGTGATCGTGCTTTTTGGGCAGATCCCCGACGCGGGCGATGCGCAAACTGCCGGACATCCCCAGGTGCCATAACAGCGTCCCCTCGCTCCCGCCCTCGCTGGACGCCAGCGGCAGTCGCAGATACTTGGCCCGGCGCGTGACGCTTCCCACCCGGGCGCCGATCAGGCGCTGCTCGAAGTCCTCGGGCACCGGCACGCGCAGGCGGCGGTTGCGCACGCGCACCTCGGCGATCTCCTGGCCCTCAATATAGGGCGCGATGCCCAGACGGGTGGTTTCGACCTCGGGCAGCTCGGGCATGACGGATACCTGTAAGAGTTGAAGTCGGTCAAGGGTCGCTTAGCGAGCGCAGGTGGCTATCCGGCGGTGCAGGGGCCATGCATGCAAAAACCCGGCTTTTAGGGCCGGGTTTTCGGCAGGCCAAGCCTGCGGTGAAAGCCGATCAGCGTAATCGAAATTACTTGATCTTGGCTTCCTTGTAGATAACGTGCTTGCGAACCACCGGGTCATACTTCTTGAACTCGAACTTGTCGGGGGTGTTCCGCTTGTTCTTGTCGGTGGTGTAGAAGTGGCCGGTACCGGCGCTGGACACCAGACGAATCTTATCGCGCATGGTTCAATCTCCCAAAATGCGTCGCTAATAATAGCTGAAAACGAGCTTAGATGGCGTCGCCGCGCTTGCGGATGTCGGCCAGCACGGTCTCGATACCTTTCTTGTCGATGATGCGCATACCCTTGGAAGAGACGCGCAGCTTCACGAAACGGTTCTCGGATTCGACCCAGAAACGGTGCGTGTGCAGGTTCGGCAAGAAACGACGACGTGTCTTACGCTGGGAGTGTGAAACGTTATTACCAGTTACCGGACGCTTGCCGGTAACCTGACATACTTTGGACATGAGAGCCTCCAACCGCTTGGCCAGGGTATAAGCCTGAGTGTTCAAAACTGTCGGGCAAACCGGAAGGGAGGGAGTCAGTCGATGCCGCGATGGCCTGGCTGTACCCGAATCCGTTATTCAACCCAAGTTTAAAGGTGGCACTTTATACCAGAGCATCCGGTCAGCGGCAAGCAAAAGCGTGCCTAAAGGGTCAAAAAGGCCCTTTTGAACGGTAAAACGCCGGCTTTCTTCAAAGCCAGCCGCGCTCGGCAAAAGAGATGACATCCGCATCCCCCACCACGAAATGATCCAGCACCCGCACGTCGAAAAGCCCCAGCGCCTGAGTCAAACGCTCGGTGATGCGTCGGTCGGCATCGCTGGGTTCGGCTACACCAGAGGGGTGGTTGTGGGCCAGAATCACCGCGCCTGCGTTGAGCTCCAGGGCGCGCTTGGCAACATCGCGAGGGTAGACAGATGCGCTGTCTAGGGTACCGCGAAACAGCGCCTCATAGCGAATGATTCGGTGCTGAGTATCCAAAAAAAGCACCGCGAACTCCTCGTGGCCCAAATGCCTCAGCTGCGAGCGCAGGTAGTGGCGCACCAGCGACGGCGAGGTAAGCGCATTGCCCCGGGCGAGCTGGGTAGCCAGGTGGCGCCGTGAGAGTTCGAGGGTCGCCTGTAGCTGGGCGAACTTCGCCGAGCCCAGCCCGTGGGCCTGGCAAAAGGCGCGCTCATCGGACTCCAGAAACGGCCTGAGCCCGCCGAAGCGGGTGAGCAGGTCGCGGGCGAGATCCACCGCCGAGCGCCCCTTGACGCCAACGCGCAGAAAAATCGCCAGAAGCTCGGCGTCCGACAGCGCCTGGGCGCCCAGCGTTAGAAGCTTCTCGCGGGGGCGTTCGCCCTCCGGCCAGTGATTGATGCCCATTCCCACCCCCTTGCGTATCGTTATTGTATCGATGTGCGCGGCCAGCGCTCACTATACCTAGCCTAGAAGCCCGCGAGCGAACCTGCCAAAACCGGCGCCCAAATGGTATGGTGAGCCCCTTCACGGCGGGCGGTGGCCCGGCTTTTTCAGCGTTTCATTCAGGAGGAGTGTATGGCGTCGATTCAGGCCTTCCCGCACGCTGCGCTGGCGGGCAAACGCATCCTTCTTGGCGTCAGCGCCGGTATTGCCGCTTACAAAAGCGCCCAGATCATTCGGCTAATCAAGCAGGCCGGCGGCGAGGTGCGCGTGGTGCTCACCGACGGCGCTCAGGCGTTCATAACCCCGCTCACCCTGCAGGCGCTCTCCGGCGAGGCAGTGCGCACCTCGCTTTTGGACCCGCAGGCAGAAGCCGGCATGGGCCATATCGAGCTCGCCCGCTGGGCGGATGCGCTCTTGATCGCGCCGGCCACGGCGGATCTGATCGCGCGGCTGGTGCATGGGCTGGCCGACGACTTGCTCACCACGCTGAGCCTTGCCTGCGAGGCGCCGCGGCTGATTGCGCCGGCGATGAACCAAGCGATGTGGCGCCACCCGGCCAGCCAGCGAAATGCAGCACAGCTCGATCACGACGGCTGGCAGGTGATCGGTCCCGCCGCCGGCGAGCAGGCCTGCGGTGACGTTGGCCCCGGGCGCATGAGCGAACCCGAAGAGATCGTCGAGGCGCTCGCCCGGCGCCTGGCCCCGACGGCGCCCGCGCTTGATGCCAAGCGCCCCCACGCGGTGATTACCGCCGGCCCCACCCGGGAGGCGCTCGACCCGGTGCGCTATCTTACCAACCAAAGCTCCGGCAAGATGGGCTACGCGCTGGCCGCCGCCGCCGTTGAGGCGGGCTGTCGGGTAACGCTGATCAGCGGCCCGGTCCATCTTGCCACCCCGGCGGGCGTGACGCGCATCGACGTCGAAAGCGCCCGGCAGATGCATGATGAGGCGCTGCGTTTGGCCCCGAGTGCGGCCCTTTTCATCGGCTGCGCGGCGGTGGCGGACTACCGCGCCGAGCACCCCGCCGAGCACAAGATCAAAAAGACGCAAGGTGTCGACACGCTGACCCTGACGCTGGTCAAGAACCCGGACATCATTGCGAACGTTGCCGCGCTCGACGCGCCGGCACGCCCTTTTGTGATCGGCTTTGCCGCCGAGACCCAGGACGTGGCGCACTACGCCGGCGAGAAGCTTTTACGCAAGCGCCTCGACATGGTGGTGGCCAACGACGTCTCCCACGAGGGCCTCGGCTTTGGCAGCGACGACAACGCCGCGATGTTGATCTGGCGCGCCGGCGCAGACGTTGACCAGCAAAGTGCCCCGCCCCAACCCAAAACCGCCCTTGCCCGTCTGATCGTCGGCAAGGCGCTTTCACTGATCGACTCAACCGCGGAAACAAAGCAATGAGCCACCCCCCCTTGAAGTGCAAGGTACTCGACGAGCGCATGCTGGATTACCTCCCAAGCTACGGCTCCGAAGGCGCGGCGGGCATGGACCTGCGCGCCCTGCTGGATGCGCCCTTGACGCTCGCCCCCGGCGAGTGCGAGCTCGTAGGCACCGGCCTTGCCATTCATATCGGTGACCCAAACCTTGCCGGCATGATCCTGCCGCGCTCCGGGCTAGGCCACAAGCACGGCATCGTGCTCGGCAACCTGGTGGGTTTGATCGATTCGGACTACCAGGGCGAGCTCAAGATATCGGTGTGGAACCGTGGAAAGGCGAGCTTCACCATCGAGCCCTTCGAGCGGCTGGCCCAGTACGTACTGGTACCGGTGGTGCAGGCGTCGCTCGAGATCGTCGAGAGCTTTGACGACAGTGCGCGTGGCGCCGGCGGCTTCGGCAGCACCGGTCGCGGATAACCCCTTTTGGCTGACTTCAGGACACGCTCATGACGGTACCCGCTTCCATCTTTCGCGCCTACGATATCCGCGGCGTCGTGGACGACACCCTGACCGAGGCCACGACCACGCTGATCGGCCAGGCGGTAGGCTCTGAAGCCGCTGCCCGAGGCGAGCGCGCGGTGATCGTTGCCCGCGACGGGCGCCTCTCCGGGCCCAAACTCCAGCAAGCGCTGGTGGCGGGGCTTCTGCGCGCCGGGGTCGACGTCATCGACATCGGCATGGTGCCCACCCCAACACTCTACTTCGCCACCCATACGCTTGGCGCCAGCCGCTCCGGGGTGATGGTCACGGGAAGCCACAACCCGCCCGAGTACAACGGCTTCAAGGTCGTGCTCGGCGGCGAAACGCTCTCGAACGAGACCATCACCGCGCTTTATGAGCGCATCGCAAGCGGCGAACTGGCCGAAGGCAACGGCGCGTACTGCGAGGTGGACGTGCGCGAGGCGTATCTTTCGCGTATCACCCGTGACGTCACCGTGGCCCGACCGCTGCACGCCGTGGTGGACTGCGGCAACGGCGTGGCCGGCGAGCTTGGCCCCGAGCTGATCCGCCGCCTGGGCGTTCGCACCACGCCGCTATATGAGGAGATCGACGGGCGCTTTCCCAACCACCACCCGGACCCGGGCAAGCCGGAGAACCTCATCGCGCTGATCGAGGAGGTCAAACGACAGGGCGCGGATATTGGGCTGGCGTTTGATGGCGACGGCGACCGGCTGGGCGTGGTCACCCAAAGCGGGCGCATCATTAATCCGGACCACCTGTTGGCGCTGTTCGCCACCGACCTGCTCGCCCGCCACCCGGGCGCGGGCGTGATTTTCGACGTCAAGTGCAGCCGCCGCCTCGCCCACACCATTGCTGACGCCGGCGGCGAGCCGGAGATGTGGCGCACCGGCCACTCGCTGATCAAGGCGCGCATGATCGAGATCGGCGCGCTGTTGGGCGGCGAAATGAGTGGGCACATTTTCTTCAAGGAGCGCTGGTACGGCTTCGACGACGGCCTCTACGCCGCCGCGCGGCTGTTGGAGATTTTGAGCGGGCAGAGTGATAGTGCTGATGCGCTGTTCGCACGCTTTCCCCAGGAAGTCAGCACCCCGGAAATCAACGTCGCGGTCGCCGATGAAGAAAAGTTCGGCCTGGTGGAAGCGCTTGCCAGAGATGGCGACTTCGGCGAAGGTATCAAGACCACGATCGACGGCATTCGCGTGGACTACAGCGATGGCTTCGGGCTTTGCCGGGCCTCGAACACCACGCCGGCGCTGGTGCTTCGCTTCGAAGGGGAAAGCGACGCCGCACTTTCACGGATCAGGGCGCGCTTTGCCCAGGCGCTGGCCCGCACCGCGCCTGATCTGGACATCGCCGCGATTGCCGAGCCGACACACTAGAGCGCGCCCAACGCGCCATAAAGGCCACCGTGCCGCATAAAAGACAAGCCAAGGGATAACCCAATGAATCCAAACAGTCGCGACCCGCGGGTCGTCGTGGAGGTGCTGTCAGAGGCGCTTCCCTATATCCAGCAGTTCTCCGGCAAGACCGTCGTCGTCAAGTACGGCGGCAACGCCATGACCGAAGACACCCTGATCAACTCCTTCGCCCGCGACATCGTGCTGATGAAGGAAGTCGGCATCAACCCGGTGGTGGTTCACGGCGGCGGCCCGCAGATCGGAAGCCTTCTGGAGAAGCTCAACATCGAGTCTCGCTTCGTCAACGGCATGCGCGTCACCGATGCCCAGACCATGGACGTGGTCGAGATGGTGCTCGGGGGGCTGGTCAACAAGAGCATCGTCAACCTGATCAACCAAAGCGGCGGCAAGGCGATCGGCCTGACCGGTAAGGACGGCGCCCAGATTCGCGCGCGTCAGCTCAAGGTCGAACACAAGACGCCAGAGATGACCGCCCCGGAGATCATCGATATCGGCCACGTCGGCGAGGTGGAGTCGATCTCCACCGATCTGATCGAAATGCTCGCCGCCCGCGATTTCATTCCCGTGATCGCGCCGATCGGCGTGGACGACGAGGGCCACAGCTACAACATCAACGCCGACCTGGTCGCCGGCAAGCTCGCCGAGGCGCTCAGCGCCGAGAAGCTGATGCTCTTGACCAACGTGGCCGGGCTGATGAACAGCGAAGGCCAGGTGCTCACCGGGCTGACCACCGCCCAGGTCGACGAGCTGATCGAAGATGGCACCATCTACGGCGGAATGCTGCCCAAGATTCGCTGCGCGTTGGACGCCGTGAAAGGCGGCGTGGTCAGCGCGCAGATCGTCGATGGCCGCGTGCCCCACGCCATCCTGCTCGAAATCTTCACCAAGGCGGGCGTCGGTACCTTGATCAGCGACGCCGGCTAAGGCAAGGGGGTGGCACATGAGCGATGACAACAAACCGCGTCGGCGCGAACAGATCCTGCAAGCGCTGGCCATCATGCTCGAAGAGGACAGCGGCAAGCGTATCACCACCGCCGCGCTGGCCCGCCAAGTCGGCGTCTCCGAGGCGGCGCTGTATCGCCACTTTCCGAGCAAGGCGCGCATGTTCGAGGGTTTGATCGACTACATCGAGGAGAGCGTCTTCGCGCGCATCACGCGTATTCTCGAGGACATCCCCGATGCCGAGCGCCGCTGCGCGACGATTCTCTCGCTGCTTTTGGGCTTTGCCGAGAAAAACCCGGGGCTTGCGCGGGTTCTCGGCGGCGACGTGCTCACCGGCGAGACGGCCAGGCTCAGACAGCGCGTGCACCAGCTCTTTGAACGATTGGAGACTCAGCTCAAGCAAATCCTGCGCGAGGCAGAAATCCGCGAAGGTCGGCGCACGACCATCACCGCCTCGGCGGCGGCGAATTTGCTCATCGCCCAGGCCGAAGGACGCATTTCGCAGTACGTGCGCAGCGACTTCAAGCGCGTCCCAACCGAGTACTGGGACGACCAGTGGGCGCTGATCGCCTCGGGGCTATTGAAAGAGAGCGCCATGCCCGCCTAAAAGCTCAATTCAAACGTGCAGGCATGAAAAAGCCCCGGTGGATGCCGGGGCTTTTCGCTTTTCATCGCTTCGAATTAGGCGGCGAGGGTGTCGCCCATCTTAGCGCGAAGCTTCTTCATGGCGTTCTTTTCGAGCTGGCGAATGCGCTCGGCGCTCACGCCGTAAACGTCGGCCAAGTCGTGCAGCGTCGACTTGTCGTCGGTCAGCCAGCGGCGCTGCAGGATATCCCGCGAGCGGTCGTCGAGCTCACTTAGCGCCAGCTGCAGGCGGCGCGTGGAATCCTCTTCGAAGTCGCTGTCCTCAAGCTGAGTTGCCGGATCCAAAGTGGCGTCGTCGAGAAACTGCGCCGGCGCCTGGTAGGGGCTATCTTCATCGTCGCTCGGCGAGGCATCGAAGCCTGCATCGAACGCCGATAGGCGCCCTTCCATGTCTCGAACGATCTCGGGTTTTACATCGAGATCCTTGGCGATGGCGTCAACTTCGTCGTTGTTCAGCCAAGCCAAACGCTTTTTCGCGCTGCGCAGATTGAAGAACAGCTTGCGCTGGGCCTTGGTGGTCGCGATTTTCACGATGCGCCAGTTGCGCAGCACGAACTCGTGAATTTCGGCCTTGATCCAGTGCACGGCGAAAGAGACCAGCCGCACGCCCTGATTGGGGTCGAAGCGTTTGACCGCCTTCATCAGACCCACGTTGCCTTCCTGAATCAGGTCGGCCTGGGGCAGCCCGTAGCCCGAGTAGCTGCGCGCAATATGAACCACGAAGCGCAGGTGCGACATGACCAGCCGCCGCGCCGCTTCGAGATCGCCCTCGTCGTAGAGGCGGCGTGCCAGCGCCTGCTCCTCTTCGACGGTAAGCACAGAAATGCAATTGACCGCTTGAATGTAACCGCCCAGGTCGTTGCCTGGAGAAAGCTGACCCACCGGTAGAAGACTAGTGCTCATGCAGATGGTCTCCTTGTCACCTATCCTGGTCGACCTGCTATCGTCATCAACATGAGCCAACATATACGGTTCACGATCGACATAGCGTGTCGGAGTAATCACTAAGACAGTAACTAAAGTATAAGGTTCAAAGTATCCCGACTAAAAAACCGGTCGGGCAACGCGCCCGCTTAAAACCGACTCAGCGCGGGCGAATGCTGGATAGATAGCGCGACACGGCAAGCCATGCGCCCAGCCAGCCCAATAGTGTACTGCAGAATAGCAAAATTGTAGAGCCTGTCACGTCGAGCTGGGGCAGGCTGAAGCTCGCCCCATAGCTCGCCGCCAGCGCCGCCACTGGAAGCGACAGCCACTGATTGCCCAGCGCCAGCAACAGTAGCGCGATCACACCCCCGCCGACGCCGTACCAGGCGCCGCTATACAGAAACGGGCGGCGCACGAAGGCGTGGGTCGCGCCGATCAGCATGACCACCTCGATCTCCCGGCGCCGGCTCTCCACGGAAAGGCGAATGGTGTTGCCCACCACCAGCAGCACGCCGAAGCCAAAAAGCACCCCGAGCGCCAGCGCCACGCGCCGGCCCAGGTCCGCCAGGTGGCGAAGCCGCTCCACCCAGGCCAAATCCACGCGTACCTCGTCCACCCCGGCCAACGCTTCGAGCTGACCGGCGAGCGCCTGCATCGAGGAAGACTCGACGCTTTGTGGACGGATCACGATGCTCGCCGGCAGCGGGTTCTCCTCGAGGCCCATCAGGGTGTCGTCGATGCCCAGCGAGCGCTGAAAGTCCGCCATGCCCTCCTCGGCACTGATCAGCCGGGTGTGCGAAACGCCGGCCTCGGCGCCGACCGCCTCTTCGATGCGCTCGGCCTCGGCCGGGCCTACGTCGGTTTGCAGGTAGACGGTGAGCGTGGCGCTCTCATCGAGCTCGGCGTCCAGCAGTCGGGCGCTGTCGAGGGTCAGCCAAAGCGCGGCGGGAAGTACCAGAGCGATCGCGATGGCGAGCATGGTGAGCAGGTTGCCCAGCGGATGGCGCACCAGCCGGTAGAGGCTATCGCCCAGCATGGCGCGGTGATGGCGCCCCCAGGCGCGCGCCCGGCTGCCAAACCCCGGACCCGTCGGGCGCGGCTTTCTGGGCGCGGGCGGTACCGGCCCCTTGCCGGCTTTGGCGGCCGGGGCGCCGCGGCGGCTCACCGCGCCACTTGGTCGGGTGGCCGCGCCGCGAGGCTCAGAGGGCGGCGGTGTCGGGCGCTTCATACCGCCCCCTCGTCGCCGATCAGGCGCCCATCGCGCAGGCGCAGAATGCGGTGGCGCAGGCGGGCGATCAGCGCCAGGTCGTGGCTTGCGATCATCACCGTGGTGCCGATGCGGTTGAAGTCTTCGAACAGGCCCATGATGTCGGCGGAAAGGTGCGGGTCCAGGTTCCCCGTAGGCTCGTCGGCGAGCAATAGCGCGGGCTTGTTGACCACGGCGCGGGCGATGCCCACGCGCTGCTGCTCGCCGCCGGAAAGCTCCACGGGCAGCGCCTTTTCACGGTGCAAAAGCCCCACTTTATCGAGCGCCGCGCGCACCCGGCGTGCGGATTCGCGCGGCTCGAGCCCCTGAATTTCCAGCGGTAGCGCGACGTTTTTGAACACGCTGCGATCGAATAGCAACTGGTGGTCCTGAAACACCACGCCAATCTGGCGCCGGTAAAACGGCACCTGGCTTGCGTGGAGTTTGGCAATGTCGTGGCCGGCGACCACGACGCGCCCGCGGCTGGGTTTCTCCAGGCGCATGATCAGGCGCAAAAGCGAGCTCTTGCCCGCTCCGGAGTGACCGGTCAGAAACACCATTTCCCCAGGGCCCACGCGAAAATTGAGATGCGCCAGCGCCTCAAAACGGCCGCCGTAGCGCTTACCGACGTGCTCGAACGCAATCATCCGCGCGTTGCGCCCTCGGGCTGATCGAACAGCGCGTTGACGAAATCGTTGGCGCTAAAGGGGCGCAGGTCATCGAGGCTTTCGCCGACGCCGATGAAGCGGATCGGGGTTTCGAGCTGCTTGGCGAGGGCAAAGATCACGCCGCCCTTGGCGGTGCCATCGAGCTTGGTCAGCGTGATACCGCTGACCGGGACGGCTTCGTTGAAGGTGCTGGCCTGGGAGATGGCGTTCTGGCCAGTCCCGGCGTCGAGCACCAGCATCACCTCGTGCGGGGCGCTGGCGTCGATTTTCTGCATCACGCGATGGACCTTCTTGAGCTCCTCCATCAGGTGGCTCTTGTTATGAAGCCGTCCGGCGGTATCGGCGATCAGCACGTCGACCCCGCGAGCCTTGGCTGCGGACACCGCGTCATAAATGACCGAGGCGCTGTCAGCGCCGGTGTGCTGGGCGATCACCGGCACGTCGTTGCGCTCGCCCCACACCTTGAGCTGTTCGACCGCCGCGGCGCGGAAGGTATCGCCGGCGGCGAGCATCACGCTTTTGCCCTCGCGCTGAAACCGCTGGGTGAGCTTGCCGATGGTCGTGGTCTTGCCCACGCCGTTCACGCCCACCACCAGGATCACGAAGGGGCCGTCGCCGGGCTTATCGAAATCGAGCGGTTTGGCTACCGGCTCGAGCATCCGCCCAAGCTCTTCCTGCAGCCCCTTGTAAAGCGCGGCAGGGTCAGTGAGCTCCTTGCGTGACACCCGCGCCTGAAGGCGCTCGATGATCGCGGTGGTCGCCTCGATGCCCACGTCCGCCATCAGAAGCTGGGTTTCGAGGTCCTCCAAAAGCTCGTCGTCGATCTGCTTTTTGCCCAGAAAGAGATCCGCCAGGCCGTCGGTCAGATTCGCCCGGGTCTTGCCGAGCCCGGATTTGATCCGGGCGAAGAACCCTTTCTTCTCCTCTTTCTTCTCTTCTCTCTTCTCCTCCCTGGCCGCGACCGGCTTGTCCTGGGGCGAGGGGCTGGGCGCGCTCGGCCCCGGCTCGATTTCAGGCGCGGTGGGCGCAGGCTCGACTTCCGGCGCGCTGGGTTCGGGTTCTACCTCGGGCGGACGCTCGGGCTCGATCTCCGGTTCGACTTCGGGTTTTGCCGGTTCCGGCTCGGCTTCCGGCGTTTTATCGGGCTCGACCTCAGGCTTCTCGGGTTCCGGCTCCACCTCAGGGGTTTCCGGCGCCGGCTCGATTTCAAGCTGGTCGGGCTCGGGTTCGACCTCGGGCTTTTTAGGCTCCGGCTCGATCTCGGGCTCTATCTCAGGCTTTTCGGGGCCCGGCTCGCCGTCGGGCTCGCTGGGGCGCGGCGCCGGTGGGGCTTCGACCGGCGCCTCTTCCACTACCGGGCCTGGTGCGGGCTCGCGCTCGGCGATCTCGCCCTTCGCGTCGCCCAGGCCCCCTCCGTCGCGTTTGCGCTCGTCCTGGGGCTGCGAATCCTGCTTTTTCTTGCGTTTTAAGAAACCGAACATGGAGGTATCCAACTAAAAAAGGTGAACATTGTGCCCATCCTAACACCGCCGGCCAGGACTTTGGACACGGACCCCGCTACAATCGGCGCCATGAAACGACAACGCCCTACACGCAAAACCACCGCGTCGCGCGAGACGTCCAAAGCGTCTGGCAAGCTACGTATTATCGGCGGTGATTACCGCCGCCGCCAGCTTCCCGTGCTGGATCACCCCGGGCTTCGCCCAACGCCGGACCGGGTACGCGAAACGCTGTTCAACTGGCTGGGCCCGGCGCTTGCCGGCAAGCGCGCCCTCGATTTGTTCGCAGGCTCCGGGGCGCTGGGTATCGAGGCGCTCTCACGGGGTGCCAGTGAGGCCACCTTCGTCGAGCTGACCCCGCGCGTGGCCGCCATGATCGAGCAGAACCTTGTGAGCCTGAAGGCGACCAATGCTCGCGTGGTGACCATGGAGGCCGCCGCGTTTTTGGCGGGCACGCCGAGCGCGTATGAGCTGGTGTTTCTCGACCCCCCCTTTCAAAAAGGGCTGGCCGGGCCGTGCTGCCAGGCACTGGAGAACGGCTGGCTGGCACCGGAGGCGTTTATTTATCTCGAAACCGAGCGGGAACTGACCGTAGAAGTGCCTGCCAGCTGGCAGCTTCACCGTGAAACCAGCGCCGGCGAAACCAGCGCGCGGCTTTACCGGCGTAGCGCGCTTGCCCAATAGTCGGCGCGGCGTTACGCTCAACGCGTCATTTACCGGGGGCAGGCCTTTCTGCCCCGTTTTTGGAGGTCGGCATGAGCCTTGAACTATTCAATCAGTTGGAACAGAAAGTCACCGATACCGTCGAAGCGCTGGAGCTGATGAAGCTCGAAAACGAAGAGCTTCGCCGCGAAAACGCCGAGTACAAGCAGGAGCGCGAGGAGTGGGAGCGCCGCCTGCAGGGCGTGCTGTCAAAGTTCGAGGAGAACGTGACCGAAAGCGCCTGAGCCAACCGTTAGGACGCGCGCGACATCAGCAGCGCGTCCTCTCTCCCGCTCGCCGTCAGGCTCCTGGCCGGATAGTAGTTTCGCCGCCGGCCGTCGATGCAAAACCCCGCCGCCTCGTAAAGTTTGATCGCTGACTGATTGGATGCGCGCACCTCCAGGAGCACACGCTCACTTTGCCACTCGCGGGCCTGCAAAAGCACGGCCTGTAACAGCGCGCCGCCGAGGCCCTGGCCGCGCTGCCCTTTCGCCACGCCGATCGCCTGCAGCTCCGCCTCGAACGGCAGCCTTGCGAGCAGCGCGTAGCCGACCAGCGCTTTGTCTCGCCACGCGCCCAGCACGATTATCGCCTCATCCTCTAATGCGCGCGCAAGCGACGCCGCGCTCGCCCCGCTTTGCGCATCCGCCTCTAGCGCAAGCAGCGCCGCAAGTTCGAGCGTCGAAAGCGTTCGTATCACGCCGGATCGCCGTGAGCGAGTTGCAAAAGTTTGGGCCAGAGCGCGCGCTTGGCGGGCGCATCGAGCATCGAGCCCAGCGCCGGGGCTCGCCATACGGGAAGCATGAGGGTGCGGCTATGACCGTCCTCGACAGCTAGTACCCGAGCGAGCGTATCCTCGCCTTCGTTCTCTTTCGGTGCGTTTGCCCAGTAAAGCAGCCTCTCGAGCTGCCAGCCCTGGCGACGCGCGGCGCCGGCGATGAACGCCGCCACGCCTTCCTGGGCCTCGGTAAGCGGGTCGTCTGAGGCGAAGGCACCGGCCATCGGCGGCCATTTGAAAGCGGTGAACGTGGGCGCAGTGTCGGCAGAAGCGCCGGCGGCGATGAGCATGTTGGCGAGCAGGCGCCGCTCGGCGGGGGCCAGTTCGCCGGCGTGCACGCTGAGCCAGCGCCCGTCGATACAGGCGCAGGTCAGAGTGAACTCGACCGGCTCGGCGCGCTCGGAAGGCACGCTCGAAGCCGCTTCTTTCGCAGGCGCAGGCTCCGGGGCGGTGCGCTCTACCGGGGCGATATCGCCCAACAGCGCTCGGGCGGATTTCGGCGCCGAGTGCTCGGCCGGTGTCGGTGTCTCGACCGCTTTGGGCGCAGGCGGCGGCGCGGCGGGCTCGTCGAGCAGGGCGTGCAGCGCCTGACGCGGCTCGGCTTTCTCTGGCGCCTCCCACTCGCAGGCCTCGGTCGCCAACGCGTTGGGCAGCTGATACCGGCACGCCCAGGCGGTGATGCCCATGGCGTCCAGGTAGTGGCGTCGGCTGGCTTCCGGGGTCACTTGGCCCCGCCGCGCTGACCGCCAAGGCAATCAGGGGAGTTGGGCCGCTCGCCGCCGCGCGCCTCCCACTCGGCGGGGGTGTACAAGTGAAGCGCCAGGGCGTGGACCGGCCCCCCGAGCTCGTCGGCGAGCAGCGCATAGATCTGCTGATGACGCTTGACCGGCATCATCGCCTCGAAGCTGTCAGAGACCAGCGTCACCTTGAAGTGGGTTTCGGAATTGGCCGGCACGTTGTGCATGTGACTTTCGTTCTCTACGCGCAGCACGTCCGGCGAAAGCGCCGTTAACTTCTGCTCGATCTGTGTCTGCAACGTCATGACAGGCCTCCTCGGTGTGTGGACGGCTTTATTGTACGCCCTTACCGGGGCCTCGACGATGCCCGCCGTTCAACGAGTGCGCGCCCGGCAAGCGACACCCGGGAAAGGCTCGCCGCCAGCGCCAAAAGCGTCGTGAAAGCGCCAAACCAAAGCGTGACCTGCACCGAAAACCCCAGCGCCAGCGCCGCGCCCACCACCGCCACGCCGAAGGATTGGCCGACGGTGCGCACTGTGCTCATCATGCCGGAGACGTTGGCGCTGCGCTCGGGCGGCAGGCTCGCCATCATTTCGCGGTTGTTGGGCGGCTGGAAAAGCCCGAAGCCGATTCCGCAAAGCGCCGTGCGCCAGAGACTGCCCGCCGCACCGGTGGTCTCGTCCACCAGCGCCAGCGCCATCAGCCCGACCACCAGAAAGCCAAGGCCCACGCTCGACAGAATGCTCGGGTTGACCTTGTCGGCAAGGCGCCCGGCCAGCGGCCCCACCACCATGATGGCAAGCGGCCACGGGGTAAAAAGCCAGGCAGTTTCGAGCGGCGAGAAGCCCATCTGATTCTGATAAAAAAGCGACAGCGCGACGAACGTCAGCCCGTGGCCGATGAACGCAAGCCCCGAGGTGCAGATCGCCAGGGTGAAGCGCATCTCGCTAAAGAGCGTCAGCGGTAACAGCGGATAGCGGGCCCGGCGCTGGCGGCGAATGAACAGCGTCGCGGCGACCAGACAGAGTGCGACCCAGGCGAGCGCCGCCAAAGGCTCGGCGTGACCCAGCGCGTCCATCGAGAGAAAGAAGCTCGCCAGCATCACGATCGAGCAAAGCGCCCCCGCCACATCGAAGGCGCCCGAACGCGGCGTCTCGCGCGGCAAAGCCGTGGCGGCGAAGTAAAGCGAGCAGAGCCCGAGCGGCACGTTGAGCGCAAAAAGCCAGGGCCAGTCGGCAAAAGAGAGAATCGCCCCGCTCACCGTGGGCCCGGCGGAGTAGCCGGCAGCGACGATCAGCGCGCTCAGGCCCAGCGCACTGCCCAAAAGCCGGGTCGGAAAAATCATCCGATAAACCGACGGCCCGATGGAGAGCGTGGCCGCCGCACCCAGGCCCTGAAGCGCCCGAAACACCAGCAGCGTCTCGAGGTTTTGGGAAAGCGCCGCCCCGATGGATGCGCCCACGAAGATGGCCAAGCCCAGCAGGTAGAGCCGGCGCCGGGTGATCAACTCACTGAGCCCGGCAAACACCAGCAAAAACGCCGCGCACACCACCTGAAAGATATTGGTAATCCACACCGAGCGCGAAGCGGAGGCGCCCAAATCCTGGGCGATGGTGGGCAGCGCCAGGTTGACCATGGTGGTATCCATCACCGCCATGGTGGTGCCGGTCATCAGCGCCAACAGCGCCAGCGCCCGTTCACGACCGGGCAGGCCGTCGTCACCGGGGCGGGTTTCGAACAGTCGCATGGAGCAAGGCTTCCTTGAGGCAGGCCTGCGTTTGAGTAAAGCAATCTCTGAGCAGGACTTCGTGCAGAGCTTTTTTTGCAGGGCTTTTATAGAGCGCTTTTTTACAGGGCTTTTTTTAAAGCGCTTTAACGGCAAAACCGGCCGAAGCCGGTTTCAAACAACGTACGCCTTAAGCAAGCGTCAGGCCGGGTCGTTGTCGAGCAGCAGCGCGTCGTCGACATCGGAAATTTCCAGCGCCGTTTCATCGTCCAGATCAATCGCCAGATAGCTGTGCTCGACGTGCAGAAACGACTGAAACAGCGACCAGTCCAGCGTCTCGGGCCACTGGCGCTCGTCCTCTTCCCAGGCGCGCAGCTCGGTTTCGAGAATTTCCACGCTGCGCTCGCGCACGAAGGTTTCGAGCGCCTCGGGAGTGTCCATCTCGGGGATCAGGTAAATGGTACTTTCACGTTCGACGTCGTCCAGTGTCAGGTCGTCGTCTCCCATGGTGGGTTCCAGCGCGTTGATCCAGTCCACGAAGGTCTGGGTCGGCCTGACGCTCAGAGCGGAGCGGTTAAGCAGTTTCATGGGATTCTCCTCGCCGTCGAAACGTTGACCATTATGGGCGCTAAAACGCGCCCTTACCAACTTTTACTCCGCCAGCCGTTACTCGACTTCCGGACGCATCGCCGGGAACAGCAGCACGTCGCGAATCGAAGGGCTGTCGGTAAACAGCATTACCAGCCGGTCGATCCCGATGCCCTCGCCCGCCGTGGGCGGCATGCCGTACTCCAGCGCCCGCACGTAATCGGCGTCATAGTACATCGCCTCGAGATCACCGGCGTCCTTCTCGGCGGCCTGCTCGCGAAAGCGCTCGGCCTGATCCTCGGCATCGTTGAGCTCGGAGAAGCCGTTGGCGATCTCGCGCCCGCCGACGAAGAACTCGAAGCGATCGGTGACGAAAGGATCGGCGTCGCTTCGCCGGGCCAGCGGGCTGACCTCCGCCGGGTACTGGGTAATGAAGGTAGGCTGATCGAGGCGGTGTTCGGCCACCTCCTCGAAGATTTCGGTCTGGACCTTGCCCAGCCCCCAGCTCGGCTTCACCTTCACGCCGACGCGCTCGGCAACCTTCACGGCGCTTTCAAGCGACTCAATCTCGGAGGCAGTGATGCCTTCGCCGTACTCGAGGATCGAGTCCTTGAGCGTCAGGCGGCGAAACGGGGCGCCGAAATCGTACTCGTTGCCCTGATAGCTCACTGTGGTGGTGCCAAGCACCTGCTGGGCGGTGGCGCGCAGCATCGCCTCGGTCATGTCCATCAGGTCATTGTAATCGGCGTAAGCCCAGTAGAACTCGACCATGGTGAACTCGGGGTTGTGCCGGGTCGAGAGGCCTTCGTTGCGGAAATTGCGGTTGATCTCGAAGACCTTCTCGAAGCCACCCACTACCAGCCGCTTTAAATAAAGCTCCGGGGCGATACGCAGGTACATGTCCATGCCCAGCGCGTTGTGGTGGGTGATGAACGGACGCGCCGTGGCCCCGCCGGGGATCGGCTGTAGCATGGGGGTTTCCACCTCCATGAAGCCCTTGTCCTCGAAAAAGCGGCGCATGGCGCTGATCACCGCGGCGCGGGTCTCGAACGCTTTACGCGACTCCGGGTTCATGATCAGGTCGACGTAGCGCTGGCGATAGCGCGCTTCCTGGTCGGTCAGGCCGTGAAACTTGTCCGGCAGCGGGCGCAGGCTCTTGGTCAGAAGCTCGGCTTCGACCATCATTACGTAGAGATCGCCCTTGCCGGATTTATGCACCGGGCCGCGCGCGGCGACGATATCGCCGATGTCCCAGCTCTTGATGTCCTCCAAAAGCTCGGCAGGCAGGCCCTTTTTATCCACGTAGAGCTGGATTTGACCGGCCACGTCCTGGATGACGATGAAGGGGCCACGCTTTCGCATGATGCGCCCGGCCACCGCCGCCTGGTGGTCCAGCGCCTCGAGCTCCGCCTTGTCCTTGTCACCGAACTGCGTTTGCAGCTCGACGGTCAGGCTATCCCGGCGAAAGTCGTTGGGAAAAGCGCTCTTGCCAGTGGCGGCGGCGCTTTCACGGCGCGCGGCGAGCTTGCCGCGGCGCTCCATGATCAGATGATTTTCGTTTTCCGCAGAAGACGCGTCCTGGTTGGCCATCAGACACCCTTGAATGATCGAACCCAAAAAAGATTACAAACCCTGCTTGAGGCTTGCGATGATAAATTGATCCAGATCGCCGTCGAGCACCTTGTCGCAGTTACTGGACTGCACGCCGGTGCGCAGATCCTTGATGCGCTGGTCGTCGAGCACGTAGGAGCGGATCTGGCTGCCCCAGCCGATGTCGGCCTTGGAGTCCTCGGCTTCCTGCTTGGCGGCGTTGCGCTTTTGCATCTCGTGCTCCCAGAGCTTCGCCTTGAGCTGCTTCATGGCGAAGTCCCGGTTGGCGTGCTGGCTGCGCTGGTTCTGGCAGGCCACGACGATACCCGTGGGCTCGTGGGTGATCCGCACCGCCGAATCCGTGGTGTTGACGTGCTGACCGCCGGCGCCGCTGGAGCGATAGGTGTCCACGCGCAGATCCGACGGGTTGATCTCGACTTCGAAGCTGTCGTCGACTTCCGGCGATAAAAACACCGAGGCAAACGAGGTGTGGCGGCGACCGCCGGAATCGAACGGGCTTTTGCGCACCAGCCGGTGAACGCCGGTCTCGGTGCGCAGCCAGCCAAAGGCATGATCGCCCTGGATATGCACCGAGGCCGACTTGATGCCCGCCACTTCGCCGGCGGAGGCTTCGATGATCTCGGCCTTGAAGCCGTGGTGCTCGGCCCAGCGCAGGTACATACGCAGCAAAATGTTCGCCCAGTCCTGGGCTTCGGTGCCACCGGAGCCGGACTGAATATCGAGGTAGGCGTTGTTTTCGTCCATCTCGCCGGCAAACATGCGGCGAAACTCGAGCCGCTCGAGCGATGCCTGCATGGTGTCGAGCTCGCGCTTGACCTCTTCGACGGTGCTCTCGTCCTCTTCCATCTCGGCCAGTTCCAGAAGATCCCGGCTATCGCCAAGCCCCTGATCCAGCTCGTCGATGGTGGCGACGATGGTCTCGAGCGAGGCTCGCTCCTTGCCGAGCTTCTGAGCGTACTCCGGGTCGCTCCAGACGTTCGGGTCTTCGAGTTCGCGGGTAACCTCTTCTAGCCGATCCTTCTTCTCGGCATAGTCAAAGATACCCCCTAAGAACGTCTGTCCGCTCAGACAGGTCCTTGATTTGGGTGTGAATCGGGTTGGTTTCCAACATGGATCGCGCCTTGATCTGATCAGTACCGCGGGGGCACTCAAATGGGGAGGTCGTCGGTCGGGGCGCTCGTTGAGCAACGGGCAGCGTCAGGCCGCGGCCCCGATAAACGAAACCGGTGCATTAATGGGCGCCTAGTGTAACGAAAGCGGGGGGTGGGTGCATCCACCGCCCTGCCCGGACACGCAAAAACCCGGCCGGAGCCGGGTTTTTGGTAGACGGGTATGAACCGCGCTTAGAAGCGGTAGGTCAGCTGCGCGCCAAAGCCGTGCGCTTCGTTTTTGTAGTCCGCCGAGTAGGTCGCCCCGCCCACCGGAACACCGCCCGTCGCCGGGCTTGCCAGCAGATCCTGACGCGACTGCTCGACAGAAGTGCCGCGCTCGGTCAGGTACGAGTAGGCCACGTCCAGCGTCAAATCGGGAATCGGCGTCCAGCCCGCGCCGAGGGAGAAGATGCGCCGGTCGTCAGATGGAATACGTACGCTTCTGAACTCGTCGTTGGTCGGCGTGAAGTCGAGCGTTACCCCGGCGCGCAGCGCAAGCTCGGGCGTGAGCTGGTACTCACCACCGGTGGCGAAGGCCCAAGAGTTGGAGTAGTCCTGCTGCTCCTGAGTGATCACACCGCCGCCGGTGCCGGTGACGCGAATTTCATCGAACTGGCTCCAGCGCACCCAAGAGGCGCCGAACATCAGCTTCAACCGATCGCTCATCTGCTGGGTCAGCGAGAAGTTGACCGTCTCCGGCGTGGTCAAATCGAGCGAGGCGTTGTCGTCGGCACGCACCACGTTGCCCAGCGGGTCGGTCGCGGAGAAATCGCCTTCCAGGGTGTAGTCGACCTTGGAGCGGTAGGTCAGACCAAAGGTGGTCTCCGGTACCGGCTGGTAGATCACGCCGAGGTTGTAACCCCAGGCCTCGTCGTCGCCTTCGACGCGGGAGTCGATATCGGTGGCGGCGCTGAATGCCGTGCCGGAAGGCAGCTGGCGCCTGAGCTCGCCGTCGACCTTGTTATAGGTGACGCCCGCGCCCACCGACCACTGGTCGTTGAAGCGGTAGGAGACCGTTGGCTGCGCCGACTGCACGACCACTTCGGTGTAGTCGCCGAAGTATCGGCCCTGAAAGGAGCCTTCGTACTCGGTCTTGGAGCCAAACGGGGCGTAGACGCCGAAGCCGAACGCCAGCCGCTCGTTGACCGGGTGTGCGTAGAACGCGAACGGCACCAGCGTGCCGGGCACCATGTCGCCTTCGTTGGTACCGGGAATTCCCCCCACCGGCACCTGAACGCCGTTAGGCGCGCCGCCGGTCGCCAGGCCCGAGTCCAGCGTGCGGCTGGCCTGAACGTTGCTGATGTCGGTTTTCGGGTTCAGGTAGGTGCCACCGGCGGTGATCTGCGCGCGGTCAAGAAACGACATGCCCGCCGGGTTGCCGTAAACGATGGTGGCATCGTTGACGTTAGAGCTGCGCCCGGCGTGGCCGTAGCCCTGGCCGCTGACGCTCTGCTCGTTGATTTGATAGCCGCCGGCGTTGGCCTGGCTTGCGAAGGCCGCCGCCGCAACGGCGGACACCAGCGCGAGTTTTTTGACGTTGTTATGCATAGTGAGCCTCGTTTTCGAATGATCCGGCAGGCACTACGACTCGCCCACCTTATTATTTTGTCCCAGTGATTAGTTTTCGCCCAATGCGGGCGCGGGTTCAAGAGGCAAACGCTCGTTTTATTTGTTTTCAGGGCTATCCATTAGTCGTACGAGCGTTTTAATACGCGTTAAACGGCTTTTCTCAAACTCGCGGGCACGGCTTTAGTGCCGCCATGAAAACACAGCGCAGCGTTGAAAGGACTGGGGGAAATCGCCGCTTGTGGGGCTAAAGTTTTGGCCCGCCGGCACGAGAGGCAGGCGCGGTCTAGCTCACCCCGATATAGCGCCCGGGCTTGTGGTTGAGCGCGATGATGAGATTGAGCGTCAGCGCGCCAAGCACCGAGTAGGCCACGCGATCCAGCGGTAGCTGGGTGAGCGCGACGAGCAGAATCACACCGTCGATGCCCAGCTGGACGTAGCCCGCCCGAAAACCGTGGCGCTGCTGCAGGTAAAGCGCGAGGATGTTGATACCGCCCAGGCTCGTGCGGTGGCGAAAGAGCATTAGCATGCCGATGCCCATCAGCGCCCCGCCCATGAGCGCGGCGTAAAGCGTGGGCACGCTCTCGAAAACCACCCAGCCCCCGGTCAGCTCGGAGAAAAGCGACACCAGACCAATGGCGATGAAAGTACGCAGGGTAAAACTCCAGCCCATGCGCTTGATCGCCAGGTAGTAAAACGGCAGGTTGATGGCGAAAAACCAGGCGCCGAAGCCCCAGCCGGTCATGTAGTTCAGCAGCAGCGCCAGCCCCGCAGTGCTGCCGGTGAGCAGTACCGCATGGGTATAAAACGTCACCCCCAGCGCCACGAACAGCGTGCCCAATAGCATCGCGATGGCGTCTTCGACCAACGTGTGCGGGTCCTGGGGCAGGTCTTCCACGCGCATCAGTGCGTCCCTTTCATTGCTTGATGGATACCGCCAGAGGCTTAGACGATCTCGGCGTGCTCGACCATCAGCTGCAGCGACTCGCGCCCGCGCCAGCGGTTACGGTTGAGTTTGAACGCGCAGGTCAGCGTGTCGCCGACGCCGAAGGCGGGCAGCTCCCCGGGGGTGAGCGCGCGAAACCAGATCGCCTTGCAGGTCACAGGGCCGCTGGAGAGCTCCAGCATCAGGTGCACGCCGTCGCCGCCCACCGGGCGCAGCGACTCGACGATGAAGTCGCCCTGAAACAGCGGCGCCTCGAACTCGCGGCCGAACGGGCCCAGCGCGTCGATTTCGCCAAGCGTGGCCAGGGAGAGCTGGCCAGCGTCGAGCGTGCCGTCGGTGTAAAGCTGCGGCGTGCGCGGCTCGCTTCCGAGCTGCTCGGTCACGGCCTGCAGAAACGCCGCCTTGAACGCCTCGCGCTGCTCCAACGCAAGCCCCACACCCGCCGCGCCGCAGTGCCCGCCAAAGCGCGGCAGCGCTTCGGGGGCAAGCTCGAAGGTGCGCTGCAGGGCGTCACGCAGGTGAAGCCCGTCGATGGAGCGCCCGGAGCCGGTGAGCATGTTAGGCGCGGCGGCTTTGGTCAGCACCACCGCTGGGCGCCCGTACGCCTGCACCAGGCGGGAGGCGACGATGCCCTGAACGCCAGCGTGGCCGTCTTCGAGAAACACCACTACGGCGGGCTCCCCGGCTTCGATCGCCGGTAGTGCCAAGCGCTTGGCCTCTTCGGCCATGTCCGCTTCGATCGCCTTGCGCGACTGGTTATCCTGATCCAGCACCTCGAGCTGGCGATTGGCTACCGCGTCGCTTTCGGCCAACATGTAGTGAAGCGCGGCGTAGGGGTCGTCGAGGCGCGAGCGGGCGTTGATGCGCGGGCCTATCTGAAAGGCCAGCGTCTCGGCGTTGAACGGCACGCTGTCCGCCCCGAGCCGCGCCGCCATGGCCCGCCAGCAGGCAGCGTCCATCCGGTTGATAAGGGTTAGTCCGTAGCTCACCACCGCGCGGTTGGCAGGGCTTGCTCCGAGCGAGACGCAGTCGGCAACGGTTCCCAGCGCAACAAACGAGAGCCAGGGCGAGAGCTTTGGCGTGGCCTCATTCAAAACGCCCCACTCGATGAGCACGCCCCGGGTCAGCGACATCATAAGCCACGCCACCATGCAGCCAGCGATGGTCTTGTCCGGGTAGTCACAGTCTTCGCGCGTCGGGTTGATACAGGCGTAGGCCGATGCCGGCGGCCCGGCTTGGGGCAGCGCGTGGTGATCGCTCACCACGACATCGATGCCCACCTCCTTCAAGCGCGCTATACGCGGCTCATCACTACTTCCGCAGTCGGCGGTGATCACCACGCTCGGGCGCGGTGAAAGCGCCAGCGTGCGCTCGACCAGCGGCAGGCTGATGCCGTAGCCGTCGTTGATGCGGTGACCAATCAGGCTGTGAAGCCGCTTTTCCGGTACGCCGAAAAGCTCCACCAGCGTGCGCCGAATCACCACGTGAGAGGTAATGCCATCCACGTCGTAGTCGGTCAGAATGCCGATCGACTCGCCTTCGGCAACGGCTTTGGCGATACGCTCGGCGCCGCGCCGCCCATCGGCCAGTTTCTCCGGGTGTGCCAGGTAGCGAAGGCTTGGCGCAACCAGCGGCGTGAGCGGCTCGGTATAGCCCGGCAGGCGCGAGGCCAGAAGCCTGGACTGCAGCTCGGAAAGGCCCTCTTTTTGCGCGCGATCGTATACCGCCTCGTCCACTGGACGAGGCGTCAGACGGGGCCGGCTGGCGTTTTGCGCAAGCGTCGCGGTGGGAGCGCTCAAGTCGGTCATCAGTGCTTACGGCGGTGATCGACCACGAACTGCTGCACGCTTTCGAGCTCGGCCGGCAGCACCGCGTAGCGCTCTTCGCGCTCGAGCAGATCGTCCATGTGGGTGGGCAGCGGCACGCCCTGAAAGCCCGCCTTGACCACGGCGTCGGCAAACTTGGCCGGGTGGGCGGTGGCCAGCGTCACCACCGGCGTGGTTTGATCAATACGGGCGCGCTCGGCGGCGCGGTAGCCGGTCGCGGTGTGCGGGTCGAGCATTTCGCCGGTGCGGTGATGCGCCTCGCGGATCACTTCCAGAATGGTCGCATCGTCCACGCTGTGGCTGGCGAACTTCTCACGCAGCCGCGCAAGCGGGGCCTCGGCGAGCGCCGTTGGCTCCTGCTGGAAGTGCTCGAGCAGTGCCGCGACCGCCTTGCCGTCGCGCTCGTAGGCGTCGAACAACAGCCGCTCGAAGTTCGACGAGACGACGATATCCATCGACGGCGCGAGCGTCGCTTCGAGCTCCTTTTTGGAGAAGTCGTTGGCGGCCAGCGTGCGGTGCAGGATGTCGTTGGCGTTGGTGGCGATGATGAACTGCTTCACCGGCAGGCCCATCTTGAACGCCGTGTAGCCGGCGTAAACGTTGCCAAAGTTCGCCGAGGGCACGCAGAAGCTCACCTCGCGATGCGGCGCGCCGAGCGCAACGCCGGCGGCCACGTAGTAGACGATCTGGGCCATGATGCGCGCCCAGTTGATCGAGTTGACCGCGACCAGCCGGGTGCCCTGCAAAAAGTGCTGATCGGCGAAGCTCGCCTTGACCATCGCTTGGGCGTCGTCGAAATTGCCTTCGATGGCGATATTGAAGACGTTGTCGGCCAACACCGAGGTCATCTGGCGGCGCTGCACTTCCGAGACGCGCTGGTGCGGGTGCAGGATGAAGATATCCAGGTTGTCGCAGTGGCGACACCCTTCGATGGCCGCTGAACCGGTGTCGCCGGAGGTCGCGCCCATGATTACCGCGCGCTCGCCACGCTTTTTCAAAAAGTGATCGAGCAGACGACCCAACAGCTGCAGCGCGACGTCCTTGAAGGCGAGCGTCGGTCCGTGGAACTGCTCGAGCAGAAAGTGGTTGGCGTCGAGCTGCTTGAGCGGCACCACCGCGTCGTGGCTGAAGGTGGCGTAGGCCTCCTCCACCAGACGTTTGAAGGTGTCATCATCGATCTCACCGCCCACAAACGGCTTCATGACGCGAAAGGCGATCTCGGCATAAGAGAGCCCGGCCATCGCCTCAAACTCCTCATGCGAAAACGTGGGCAGCGTTTCCGGCACGTAGAGCCCGCCGTCGCTGGCCATGCCGGTCAGCACCACTTCCTCGAACGAGAGCGCGGGGGCTTGGCCCCGCGTGCTGATATAGCGCATGTCGGGTTACTCCCCTTCGTCCAGGCTCTCGACGCGGATACGCGTGACCGGGCCTGCGATATCGGCCATCGCTTCGATTTCGCGAATTGCCTCGTTCATCTGCTTCTCCTTGGTGCGGTGGGTCAGCAGGATGATCGGGACGAGTTCGCCTTCCGTCGCCTCTTTCTGGATCAGCGCTTCGATGGAGATGCCCTGCTCGGCCAGAATGGTGGCGACCCGTGCCAGTACACCGGGGCGGTCCACCGCCAGAAGGCGCAGGTAGTAGGCCGTGGTGATCTCCTCCATCGGCATGATGGGCAGATCGTTGATATCGTCTTCGATGCCGCTGAAGGCAAGATATGGGACGCGGTAGTGGTGGTCGGTGGTGATGTCGCGGGCGACATCGAGGATATCTGCGACCACCGCCGAGGCGGTCGGCTCGGCGCCGGCGCCGGCGCCGTAGTAGAGCGTCGGGCCGACCGCATCGCCCATTACGGCGATGGCATTCTTGACGCCGTGCACGTTGGCGAGCAGGCGCTCCTTGGGAATCAGCGTCGGGTGAACGCGAAGCTCAAGGCCTTTTTCGGTGCGCTTGCAGATCCCTAAGTGCTTGATGATGTAGCCCAGGTTGTCCGCCTGCTCGACATCTTCGGCGGTGATGCGCGCGATGCCCTCGGTGAAGGCTTTCTCGAACTGCAGCGGCACGCCGAAGGCAATGGACGCCAGAATGGTCAGCTTGTGAGCGGCGTCGATGCCTTCCACATCAAACGTCGGGTCGGCTTCGGCGTAACCCAGCGCCTGGGCTTCGGCGAGCACATCCTCGAACGCCCGGCCTTCGTCGCGCATGTGGGTCAGAATGTAGTTGCCGGTGCCGTTGATGATGCCCGCCACCCAGTCGATACGGTTGGCGCCTAGGCCCTCGCGCAGCGACTTGATGACCGGGATACCGCCGGCCACCGCCGCTTCGAAGGCCACGATAACGCCTTTTTCATGGGCGGCGCGGAAAATTTCGTTGCCGTGCACGGCGATCAGCGCCTTGTTGGCGGTGACCACGTGCTTGCCGTTTTCGATGGCGGTGAGCACTAATTCGCGGGCGACGTCGTAGCCGCCGACCAGCTCGACGAGCACGTCGACGTTGGGGTTGGTCGCCACTTCGAACACGTCGGTGGTGGCGTCAATGCCGGTAATGTCGCAGTCGGGATGAATGCTGCGATGGGCGACCTGCTCGATCACGATCGGGCGGCCGGCGCGACGAGCGATATCGTCCGCGTTGCGCATCAATACGTTGAACGTGCCGCCACCGACGGTTCCCAAACCACAAATGCCTACTCTTACCGGTTTCAAAATACATCCCCTCTAGCTTCGCACCCAAGGTGCGGCGTCTTGATAGTTGAGTTTGGCGTGCGCCACCCGTGGCGGCATTTTAATCTTTTACGTCAGTCGTCCAAGCCTAACATGCCGACCAGCCGATCCGGCGGAACAAATCCCGGCACCAGTTGCCCATCGGGCAAAATAATCGCCGGCGTGCCGGTGACGCCGAGCTCCATGCCGAGCTGGTACTGATCCGCCACCGGATTGTCGCAGATCTCGCCGCTCACGCTTTCACGGCTCTGGGCGCGGGTCATCGCCTCGCTGCGATTATCCGAGCACCAGGCGCGCTCCAGCGTTCTGGCAGCGTCGCTGTCCATACCCGCCCGCGGAAAGGCCAGATAGTGTACCGCGATGCCGCGCTCGTTGAGCTCCGGCACGCTTTCGTGCAGGCGCTCGCAGTAGGGGCAGGTCGGGTCGGTGAAGACCACCACGGTCGCGCGGGGCTCGTCCACGCCGCGGTAAACGAAGCGCTCGGACGCCGGCATCGCGTCGAGTGCGGCCATGCGCTGCTGGTTTTTAGCCTGCTCGGTCAGATTCACCAGGCCCTGCTCGGTGTTCTGATAGAGATCGCCCACCAGAAAGTAGCTACCGTCTTCGTTGGCGTAGAAGGACTCACCGTTTTCCAGCCGCACGTGATAGATACCCGCCATGGGCGTTTCGAGTACTTCTTCGACGGGCATCGGCTGGCCGTTGACCTCGAGCGACTCGGCCAGGCGCTCGGCGTCGGCCTGGGCTGCGGCGGGCAACAGCGCCGCGCCCGCTAGCAAGAACGGGGCAAGCCGTGAGCGCGCCTCGGCGCGTGATAATAACGTCGTGCGTTGACGCATGGTATTCAACCTCGTGGATGATGATCGGCGTGCAGCTGCTCCAGGCGCGCCTGGGCAACGTGCGTGTAAATTTGCGTCGTGGACAGGTCGCTATGCCCAAGAAGCAGCTGTACGACCCGCAAATTGGCCCCATGATTCAATAAATGCGTCGCAAACGCGTGGCGCAGCGTATGCGGCGATAAAGATCGGGTGATATTGGCCGTGACGGCGTGAATTTTAATCCGATGCCAGAAGGTTTGTCGCGTCATGGCGTTACCACCGCGCCCGGGAAAAAGCGCCGGGCGGGTTACGTCCGCCATCAGCGCGGGCCGGCCCCGCGCCAGATACTCCTCGAGCCACCCAACCGCCTCGTCGCCCATCGGCACCAGCCGGTCCTTATCGCCCTTGCCGCGCACCCGCACCACACCCTGGCGCAGGTTCACCGCGTCACTGGAAAGCCCGACGAGCTCCGAGACGCGCAGCCCGCAGGCGTACAAAAGCTCGAGCATGGCGCGGTCGCGAAGCCCGAGCGCGGTGGCGGTGTCCGGCGCGAGCAGCAGCCGGTCGACCTCCTCCTCTTCGAGCGTATTAGGCAGGCTCGGGCGCACCCGGGGCAGCACCACCTCCACTAGCGGGTCGTGGTCAATGTGGCCACCAAGCTGCGCCCAACGGTAGAAGCTTCGAAGCGACGACAAGAGCCGTGCGTTGCTTCGAAGCTGATAGCCCGCTTGCTGGCGCTGCTCGATCCAGACGGCAAAGCGCGCCGGGCCTGGCGCCAGCAGGGTCTCGTCGAAGCGCGCAAGATACGCCTGCCAGGCGATCAGATCGCGCCGGTAGGCCGACAGCGTATGCTCGCTTGCGCCCTGCTCGAGCCACAGGGCATCCAAAAAGACATCGATGTCGTTCAAGGGCAGGCTCCCGGCGCGCGACCAATAAAAAACCCCGCCCCGCAAAGCGGAGACGGGGTGTATCCGGGCGCAGACGTGCCCGTGAAAAAGCCGCGATTACGCCAGCTTTTCCTTGATACGGGCCGACTTACCGCTGCGCTCACGCAGGTAGTAGAGTTTGGCCTGACGAACGTCACCGCGACGCTTGACTTCGATGGAATCGACCAGCGGGCTGTAGGTCTGGAAGGTACGCTCGACGCCAACACCGTGAGAGATTTTACGCACGGTGAACGCGGAGTTCAGGCCACGGTTACGCTTGCCGATGACCACACCTTCGAAGGCCTGCAGACGCTCGCGGGTGCCTTCCTTGACCTTGACCTGAACGACGATGGTGTCGCCCGGTGCAAAGCCCGGAATTTCCTTGCCCATCTGCTCATTTTCGATCGCCTGGATCACCTTGTTCTTGCTGCTCATGTCTTACTCCTGAATAACGTAATGGCTTGCCACGCAGTTGTGGAAGGGGCAAACCGTGATCCCGGCGCTCGAAACGAGCTACGCGGGAGTCGTTATGGGTGACGCAGGTGCGTTACGCCCTGCACCGCCGCCCTGGCCTACCCGTGGGGCAGGGCGTTTTCTTCGATGAACTCGTCAAGCAGACGTTGCTGCTCGGCGCTCAAGGTACGTCCGGCCAATAAATCGGGCCGGCGCTGCCAGGTGCGCCCAAGCGACTGCTTCAACCGCCAGCGCTTGATAGCGCCGTGATGGCCGCTTAGCAGCACATCCGGCACCCGCTTCCCGTCGATCACTTCCGGACGGGTGTAGTGCGGGCAGTCCAACAGACCGTCGTTGAACGAGTCCTCGATGGCGGAGTCCTGATGCCCGAGCACGCCGGGAATCAGCCTTGCCGCTGCGTCGATCAGTACCATGGCCGGCAGCTCACCGCCGCTCAGTACATAGTCGCCGATCGACCACTCTTCGTCGATGTCACTTTCCACCACCCGCTCGTCGATACCTTCGTAGCGCCCGGCCACCACGACCAGCGGGCCGCTTTGCGCCAGCGCCTCGACGCCTGGCTGATCGAGCTTGCGCCCCTGAGGCGAAAGATAGATCACCTTCGGCGTTTGCCCCGTCGATGCAAGCCCTTGAGCTTTTGCATCGGCGATCGACGCGCGTAGCGTATCGACTTTCATCAGCATCCCGGGGCCGCCGCCGTAAGGCCGGTCGTCCACGCTGCGATGTTTGTCGGTGGCGTAGTCGCGCGGGTTCCAGAACCTGAGTTCGATCTGGCGCCGCTCGACAGCCCGGCCCACGACCCCTTGGCCGGTGAGTGCATCGAACATCTCGGGAAAAAGCGATACCACGCCAAACCACAGGGCGGGTGCTTGTTCACCGCGTTCGCTTTCAAAGGGCGCGTCTTGAGGCGTTTGATCGCTCAAAATTCGCTGTCCCAGTCGACGACCATCCGGCCTTCGACGAGGTCGATATCGAGCACCACGTCATCGGGCAGATACGGCAGCAGCCGCTCGCGCTTATCGATGGCCTCGCTATCGCCGCGGACGACGATGACATCGTTGGCGCCGGTTTCGAACAGATAGCTGATCTGCCCCAAGCGCTCACCTGACCGAGTAAAGACGTTCAAACCTTCGAGCTCGTGCCAGTAGTACTCATCATCAGCCAGTGTCGGCAGCACGCTCTTGGGCAGCAGGATCTCGGCCTGGGCCAGCGCTTCGGCGGCCGTTCGGTCGTTGACACCCTCAAGCTGCACCACCAGCGCCTTGCCTTGCTGGCGACCCTGAATGACCGGCATCCGCGTCAGGGTATCCCCTTGGCGAACCCACCAATCCGGGTACTGCAGGATACTGTCGATAGGACTTGTGTAGGAGTATACCTTGAGCCAACCCTTCACCCCGTGGGGGCTGGTCAGCTTGCCGAGCACCACGTGCTCGTCTGTCTGGCCGGCGTCTAAACGCGTCATTGGCCCGTGCTCCTACAGTGCATTACCACAAAACCGCCATCCTACGATCCGCATCCAGTGTTCGTCATCGACGAACGTTCAGACTTACGCCTGCTTGCGTGCTTCTTTTACCAGCTCGGCAACGCGACCAGAGAGCTGTGCGCCCTGGCTCTGCCAATGCACGACGCGGTCCAGATCGACGCGCAGACGCTCTTCCTGACCACGGGCTACCGGGTTGAAGAAGCCGATACGCTCGATGAAACGGCCATCACGGGCGTTACGCGAGTCGGTGACGGTGAGATGGTAAAAGGGACGCTTCTTGGCGCCACCACGGGCCAAACGAATGGTAACCATACGATAACTATCCTTCGGTTGAGGTTACGAGAGTGGAGCATGGCGACATCGCCATCAGAACACTCATCATGCTGTTTTCCGGTACATTTGCCGGTACAACTTCCGCGATACAGCGCGCCTGGCGATACCGCCTGCAGGCCGTTTTGTACCTTTTTTCACGCCCAGGCCACAGGTTCAAACGGCGCATTCGACGCCCCGCTTGCCAACACCCACGCATGAAGAGGCCGCATTCTACGCAAATGCGGCCTGCTTGGAAAGCCTGACAGCCAGAAAACTCCTAGGGCGTCAATCGGGTCAGGCTTTCACGTTCCACGTTTTTTGCCTAGCGCCAGGGCATGCCGCCGGGGCCGCCCATGCCGCCCATACCACCGGGGCCGCCGGGCCCGCTCGGGCCACCGCCGCCCATCATGCCGGACATGCCGCGCATCATCTTTTGCATGCCGCCCTTCTTGCCGGCTTTCTTCATCATCTTCTGCATCTGCTTGTGCTGTTTGAGCAGACGGTTCAGCGCCGGCACGTCCAGCCCCGCCCCGGCGGCGATGCGGCGCTTGCGCGAGCCGTTGATGATGTCCGGCGAGCGGCGCTCTTTCGGCGTCATGGAGTTGATCAGCGCTTCGAGCTTGCCCATCTCCTTTTCCGGCCCCGGGCCCTGGGCCATTTCGGCCATTTGGCCCATGCCGGGAAGCTTGCCGAGAAGCCCGCCCATGCCGCCCATCTTCTTGAGCTGCTGGAGCTGTTCACGGAAGTCCTCGAGATCGAAGCCGTCGCCCTTTTTCACCTTCTTGGCAAGCTGGGCGGCCTTGTCCTTGTCGACGGTGCGCTCGGCTTCCTCGATCAGCGAGAGCATGTCGCCCATGCCGAGGATGCGCGAGGCGACGCGGTCCGGGTGGAACGGCTCCAGGGCGTCGACCTTCTCGCCTACACCCATGAACTTGATCGGCTTGCCGGTGATGTGGCGCACGGACAGCGCCGCACCGCCGCGGGCGTCGCCGTCAGCCTTGGTCAGGATCACGCCGGTCAGCGGCAGCGCTTCGTGGAACGCCTTGGCGGTGTTGACCGCGTCCTGACCAGTCATGGCGTCGACGACGAACAGCGTCTCGCTCGGCGTGATCGCTTTGTGCAGCGCCTGGATCTCCGCCATCATCGCTTCGTCGATGGCCAGGCGACCGGCGGTATCCACCAGCACCACATCGTGGAACTGGATTTTGGCGTGCTTGATCGCGGCGTTGGCGATATCGACCGGCTTTTGATCAGAGCTCGACGGGAAGAAGTCGACCTCGACCTCTTTGGCCAGCGTTTCGAGCTGATCGATCGCCGCCGGGCGGTAAACGTCCGCCGACACCACCAGCACCTTCTTCTTCTCGCGCTCGCGCAGATAGCGGGCGAGCTTGGCCACCGAGGTGGTTTTACCCGCGCCCTGCAAACCGGCCATCAGCACGACCGACGGCGAGCCCTTGAGCGACAGGCCTTCGTTGGCCTCGCCCATGATCGCCTCGAGCTCCTGCTGGACGATCTTGACGAACTGCTGACCCGGCGAAAGGCTTTTGGAGACTTCCTGGCCGACGGCGCGCTCGCGCACGCGCTCGATGAACGCCTTTACGACGGGGAGCGCCACGTCCGCCTCGAGCAGCGCCTTGCGCACCTCGCGAAGCGTCTCCTTGATGTTGTCATCGGTCAGGCGCGCCTGACCCTTGATCGACTTCAGCGTCTGGGAAAGACGCTCGCTCAAATTCTGGAACATGGGGCCTCTGCCTTTATCGCTGTCGCCGGGCGTAGACGCCGCCGGACGTGTGTTGGCTCGATTATACGCGCTCAGCGCGCGAGTCTCTATGGCTCTTCGCCTTGCGCTGCTGTGCGACGCTTTACGATTGGTTATAGTAGACGCTAGTCTCTAGGCTCCTTGGTCGCTCGTGACCATTGCTCATGACTATGTTTTCGACCACGTTCACGACCACGTTATCGCGTCGTTTCATCATCACTTATGCGCGACATGCGCACGGATAGCATCATGCAGGCGCTGCCTTTCGCGACCATCGCTTTCGTACTCTATATTGCCGCGGCCACCTGGCAGGGCATGACGCTGGTTCGCCGCGTGCCGCCGCGCCGGGGCATGGTGCGCCTTCTGGGCGCTATCGGGCTATTGCTGCACATCCCCGTGGTGGTGATGCTGCTGGGGGAAACCCCGGGGCTTTTGCCAGGCTTTACCACCAGCGTCACGCTGTTGATGGCGGTAGCGGTAAACGTGGTGCTGATTGCCAGTCTCTTCAAGCCGGTATTGAACGCCAGTATTGCACTGTTTCCACTGGCCGGGGTGGCGCTGATCTTCGCCACCTGGCTACCCAACCAGGGCAGCCACACCGGGCTAACGCCGGGCATTTTGCTCCACGCGGCAAGCTCGGCGCTGGCGTTTGCGGTACTCGCCATCGCCGCGGTGCAGGCGGTGCTGGTCGGGCTTCAAAACCAGGCGCTCCGGCATCATCACATTCGCGGTATCGTTCAGTCGCTGCCGCCGCTGACCACCATGGAGCGCGTGCTTTTCGAGCTGATCTGGGCTGGCGTGCTGCTCTTGACGCTGTCGATCGCCAGCGGCCTGATCTTTCTGGACAACTTCTTCGCCCAGCACCTGATGCACAAAACGGTGCTGTCGATCGCGGCCTGGGTGATCTTCACGACCCTTTTAATCGGGCGCCACCGCTTTGGCTGGCGCGGCATGCGCGCCGTGCGCTGGACGCTGGGCGGCTGCCTGCTGCTGGTACTGGCCTATTTTGGCAGTAAATTCGTGCTGGAAATCATTCTCGCGCGCTAGTGCCGACGGGGGTGCGCTTGACAGCCACCCCCCATCCTTTTACAACGAGTTTGATACGCCACAAAGGAACATTCGACTTGAGCGACGATTTCCCATTGGGATTACTGTTTGGCCTTTTAGCCATACTGATACTGCTATCCGCCTTCTTCTCGAGTTCTGAAACGGGCATGATGTCGATCAACCGCTATCGGCTCAGCCACCAGGCCGGCAGCGGCGACCGCCGCGCCAAGCGGGTCATGCGCCTTCTGACTCGCCCGGACCGGCTGATCGGCGTCATCCTGATCGGTAACAACTTCGTCAACAACCTGGCCGCCTCGATCGCCACCATCATCGCCATTCACTTCTTCGGCGACGTCTCGGGCCCGGCAATTTCCACCGCGCTTTTGACCATCACCATTTTGATTTTCTCCGAGGTGACGCCCAAAACCTACGCGGCGATCAAACCCGAGCGCATCGCCTACCCCTCCTCGATGGCGCTGGAGCCGCTGTTAAAGCTTCTCTATCCGCTGGTGTGGCTGGTCAACGCGGTATCAAACGGGCTTTTACGGCTAGTGGGCGTCAAGAGCGTTGAAAACGGCGGCGACAGCCTGACTCGCGACGAGCTGCGCACCGTGGTCCATGAGGCGGGCACGCTCATTCCCTATCGCCACCGCGCCATGCTCCTGTCGATTCTCGATCTCGAGAACGTCACGGTGAACGACATCATGGTGCCGCGCCACGAAGTGCTGGGCATCGATCTCGACGACTCGCTGGAGGAGATTCTCGCCCAGATTCGCACCAGCCAGCATACAAGGCTTCCCGTCTACAAGGGCGATATCAACAACATCATCGGCATGCTGCACCTGCGCAACGCCGCGCGCTTTCTCTCCAAAGAGGAAGTGACCAAGGCGGCGGTGGTGCAGGAGGCGCGCGAGCCCTACTTCATTCCGGAATCGACGCCGCTTCACACCCAGCTTCTGAACTTTCAAAAGCAGAAGCGGCGCATCGGCATCGTGGTCGACGAGTACGGCGATGTGGAAGGGCTCGTGACGCTGGAAGACATTCTCGAGGAGATCGTCGGCGAGTTCACCACCGATGTCTCTGAGGATGAGGAGATTCACCAGCAGGACGACGGCAGCCACGTGATCGAAGGCACCGCCAACATTCGCGAGATCAACAAGATGCTCGGCTGGCAGTTGCCCACCGATGGTCCCAAGACGCTCAACGGGCTGATTCTCGAGCACCTGGAGGCGTTTCCGGAAGGGCCTGCGTCGCTACAGATTGGCAGTACGCGCATGGAGATTCTGGAGATTCGCGACAACCTGATTACCTCGGCGCGCTGCTGGCCGCTGATACGCCTGCAGCGGCGTTAGGCTCCCACCGATACGGCTTTCCAGTACTACTTTCGCTGCTGAAGTTTCTTGTCGCCGGCGTGCTCACGCCGGGCGATATCCTGCTCGCCGGCGGCCTTTAGCGCCACGACTCGCGCCTGCAGGTAGTGGCGAAGCGCGGTCTCCTGGGCTTCGTGCGCCATGATCGGCGGGCCGAAGGTGACCTGTACCCGCGCGCGAAAACGCCTCGGCCACTTTTTGAAGGCGGGGCCATCGCAGCGCGACGCCCAGGAGCCCCACAGCCCGGCAAGCCCGGCGGGCACGACCGGCACGTTATCCCGCGACAGCATCGTCTCGAGCCCGCGACGAAACGCCTGAACCTCGCCGTCCGGCGTCAGCCGCCCTTCGGGGAAAATCATCACGACCTCGCCGTCGCGCAACGCCTCGCTTATCTTTCCCAGCGTGCGTCTGAGACCCGCCGGGGTGCGCCGTTCGGACTCGACTGGAATCGCGCCCACCAGCAAAAACCACCACTTGAGCCAGGGTGAGTCATAGATCGGCTGATCCATGACGAAGCGCAGCGGCCGTGGGCTTGCGCCGCCCAGCACCAGCGCATCCATGAAGCTTACGTGATTGCACACCACCAGCGCCGCGCCCCTGGCGGGCAGGTGCTCGCGGCCGTGAATACGCAGCCGATAGCTTGCGCGCATGGCGATATAGATGGCGTGGCGCAGCACAAAGCGCACCGGCTTGACCAGTCGCTTCATGCACCCTGCCCTTGAACGCCACTCCCCTGAGCGCGAAGCCCGGCCAGCACCGTACTCATCAGCTGGTCGAGCAGCTCGTCGACCTTGAGCTGCTGGCCCTGCCAGTAGCCCAGCCGCTCGTTCAGGCCAAGCTGCACTAGCCCGTGCACGCTGCCCCACAGAGTGCGCCCGAGCCGCCGCGCCTCCTGGTCGTCCAGCGCCGGCTGATAGCGGGTGAGCGACGACTCCACCTGGGTAAAGAGCGCTTCGATCAGATCGCTCTGGCGCTGGTCGAGCTCGCCCTCTTCGGCCAAGGGGTAGTCGAACAACAGCTGCCAGCGGTAACAACCCTGCTCGGCGAAGCGCCAATAGGCGTGGGCCAGCGCGCGAAGCCAGGGCTCGGGCTCGTCCTCGGCAAGGCTTTCGATGGTTTGCTGTAACCGCGCCAGGGTCTCGACGTTGACGTGCTGAAGCAAATTGTTAAAGCTGCCGTAAAGCTTGAGCAGCGTACTCGGCGCACATCCCACCTCTCGGGCCAGCGCACGCAGCGATAGGCCGTGCACCGGCCGCGTGGCCAACCACTCATCGCAGGCCTGCATGACCTGCGCATTAAGGGTGTCGGGCGCGTGCTGTCTGGGACGGGCCATGGCGGTCTCTTGAAGTCGGGCAAAAAGGCGAAAGCCTCAGCGCACTTGAGTTTGAGGAAGGGTTAATATAGGACAGGATACCCCACATCGAACACTGTTTTCGATACTATAAGGCGACTTTAAGCGTATTCTTGTCGCCTTTTCGTATAAGTTTTACCCCGGGTGACAAGGAGACCGGCATGACGGGACGCCTACACGTGCAGCGCCTTTCGCTTTCGCGCATGGTGCCATCGCTTGATCAGCACGACGCGTTCATTACCTCGCCCAATCTGGCCCCGCGCCAGCCGATTTCGGCCATCCGCTTGGTTCAAGGCGTTTACCGTCACGAGCCGCTGTTCTGGGGGCTGACGCCGCCCTGGCTCAAGGTGCTCGACCACGCCCCGCACTGCGCCCGGGCGGAGTCGCTCGGCGACCGGCCGATGTTCGAGGAAGCCTTCAACGCCCGGCGCTGCGTCATTCCCGTCACCGGTTTTTACGTGTGGCAACAGCGCCCCGGCGGCAAGCAGCCGTATCTGGTCACCGCTACCGACCGCGCGCCGCTGTTGCTCGGCGCGCTGTGGTGTCGCTACCACACCACGCTCACCGCCTTTACCGACTCCACCGCGCTGATCACCGTGCCCGCCAATGTGTGCCTATCGTCGCTGACCGACCGCCTGCCGCTGGTTATCGACGCTTCCCAACTGGCGACCTGGCTCGACCCCGACAGCCCGCCGGAGACGCTTCAGACGATGATGACCCCGGCGCCGCTGGAACTGTTGGGCGCATTTCCGGTATCAAAACATGTCAACAGTCCCGCCAATCAGTCGGCTGCCTGCGCCCACCCGCAGGGACCCATGCTGCGGTGGAACGCCCCTTAGCCGTATCCCGACAACGGAGTTTCAATGTTATCAAGCGATCCTTTTTCCCGCGTCTCCCTGCGTGACGCGCTGACCGGCGCGCTGCTCGGCACGTGCCTGTACGCGCCGGTGATCTGGGCCGAGCCACCTCAGGTGGCAAAGGTCACCACGCCGACCACCAGCCCCTTCGATGCCCGCGACTACCGGGTACTGACCCTGGACAACGGCCTGCAGGCGCTACTGGTGAGCGACCCGGACGCCGACAAGGCCGCGGCGTCGATGAACGTACGCGTCGGTAGCGCCCAGGACCCGGAGGATCTTTTGGGCCTGGCCCACTTTCTCGAACACATGCTGTTTCTGGGCACCGAGCCCTACCCGGAGCCGGACGCCTACCAGAGCTACATCGCCAATAACGCCGGCTCGCACAACGCCTTCACCTCGCAGCAGGACACCAACTACTTCTTCGATGTCGACCCCGAAGCGCTGCCCGGCGCGCTTGACCGCTTCAGCGCGTTCTTTCTCTCGCCGCTGTTTAACGCCGATCAGCTCGAAAGCGAGCGCAACATCGTCCACTCCGAGTACATGGCGCGCATTCGCGACGACGCCCGCCGCGAAAACGACGTGCTCGACCAGGTGCTGAACCCGGACAACGCCACCACCGGCTTCGCCGTGGGCAGTCGCGAAACGCTGGCAAGCCCTCCGGAAGGCGAAACGTCGCTGCGCGATCGCATCATCGATTTCTACCACCAGCACTACGACGCCAACGTCATGAACCTGGCCTTGGTCGCCCCGCAGCCGCTGGATACGCTTGAGGAGTGGGTGACCGAGCGCTTTGCCGACATTCCTGATCATGGCCTCTCGGCGCCGACCATCGACGCGCCGCTCGCCTTGAGCGATGAGCTCCCGACGTATCTTGAGCGTCAGTCGCTCGAGGATCGCCGCCGGGTCAACTTCTACTTCCCCGTACCCGACCCGATCGACGAGTACCGCACCAAGCCGGCACAGCTGGTCGCGCATCTGCTCGGTGATGAAAGCGACGGCAGCCTGCTCGCCGTGCTGCGCGATGCGGGCCTCGCTCTGGGGCTTTCTGCCGGGGTCGGGCGCGGCGACGGTGAGCACGCGCTGTTCACGGTCTCGATCAGCCTGACCGAGCGCGGTACCGAGCGCCTGGAGGACGTGCAGGCCACGCTCTTCGCCGCAATCGACGAGATTCGCCGCGAAGGTATCGATACCTGGCGCTATGACGAGCAGGCCGCCCTTGCTGAGCAGGCATTTCGCTTCCAGCAGCACGGCGACCCGCAAAGCGAGGCAACGCGCCTGGCCATGAGCCTGTCGCGCTACCCGGTAGAGGACGTCCAGTACGCCGCCTACCGCATGGACGGCATGGACAGCGCGGCGCAGCAAACGTATCTGGAGGCGCTGACGCCGGAGAACATGATTCGCGTCTATTCGGATCAAAGCGTCGAGGGCGACACCGCCTCGCCCTGGTTCGATACCCAATGGGCGCGCCTCGACACGCCGGATACCGCGGGCAAGGCGCTTAGCGGGCTCTCGCTTGCCCCGCCCAACCCGTTCATTGCCAGTGACCTGAGCCTGGAGCCGGGCCAAGACGAGGCGCCTGGCGTGCTGATGCAGACGCCCGCCTTCACCGCCTGGCACATGCAGGACAGCCGCTTCAATACGCCAAGCGTCGAGTGGCGAGTCAGCCTGCAGCACCCAAGCGCGAGCTACTCCGCCGAGGAAGCGGTGCTGACGCGGCTGCTGTCGGGCTGGCTCAACGATAGCCTCAGCAGCGCCCTTTACCCGGCCTGGCTCGCCGGCCACTCCTTCAGCGCTTACCCCCACGCTCGCGGCATGACGCTGGCGTTTTCCGGCTGGCGCGACGGCCAAGCGCCGTTCATCGAGCAGGCCATCGAGCAGCTCAAGACCGCCCAGATCACCGAAGACAGCTTCGAGCGCGTGCGCAGCCAGCTCACCCGCGAGTGGCAAAACGCCCCGCAAGCATCGCTCTACGGCCAGGCCAGCCGCCTGGTGGGCGAGGCGCTGCTGTCGCCGCAGTGGGGAAGCCAAGCGCTACTCGAGGCAAGCGAACACCTCAACCTCCACCATTTGGAAGACTTCCGCCAGCGTTTTTTACGCGGGCTCTACGTCGACGCCATGGCGGTGGGCAACCTGACCGAGGCCCAGGCCCAGGAAGAGGCCGAGACGCTTCGCAACGCGCTGACGCCGCGCCTGACTCGCGATGAAATCGGCGAGCTGACGCCGCTGGCGGTCGCTGAAGGTGACGAGGTGCTGAGCCCGGATAGCGCTCGCAACGAGTCGCTGGCGCTTCGCTACGTGCAGGGGCGCGATCAAAGCGAGCGCGAACAGGCGACGCTAAGAGTGATCGCCCAGTGGCTGGATACCGACTTCTACCAGACGCTGCGTACCGAGCAGCAGCTTGGCTATATCGTCAACGCCAGCTACTCGCCGCTGCTCGAGGCGCCGGGCATCGCGTTTCTGGTGCAGTCGGCGGACGTCGACAGCGACGAGATCGCCGCGCGCATCGAACGCTTTTTGGAAGGGGCAGAGGAGGCACTACAAACGCTCGACGACGAGGCGCTAGCGCCGCATCGCCAGGCCGTGGCGCGCCGGCTCGAACAGCGCGACACGAGCCTTTCCGGCATGGCCAACCGCTACTGGCAGGCGACCGCCCTGGATCCGGTGCGCTTCGACCGCCAGGCGCAAATGGCCGAGGCGGTGCTTCAGGTCAGCGCTGATGACGTGCGCGACAGCTGGCCGTCGCTGATGGCCCACGTGCTGGAAGTGCGCTTCGACCCGGGTGACGCGCCCAGCGACGTGGCCGCCTATCGCGATACGCTCGCCCCCTTCCCACAAGACGACGCGGCGCGCTAGTTTGAGCCGCGCCCGCTCAGGCGTCGAACGCCTGGGCGGGCAGCATCGCCTCGACGAACATCACCACCTCTTCGAGAATCTGGCGCTGGTAGTCGGTCAAACTCTGCTGGTTGTAGCGCTCGATCTCCCGGGCAAAGGCCTTGAGCGTAAAACCGGACACCGCCGGGTCGTTCAGCCGCGCCCAGCGAAACGCCTCCCACTGCTCGCGCTCCTCGCCTTCCAGGGTTTCCGGGTAGCTGCGCGCGCGAAAGCGAAACAGCATCTCCTCGAGCCGCGGGTCCTGAAAGGCAAAGCGCGCCCCGACCAGATCCCAGGCCGGCGTTTCGCGCACCCACTCCATCTGCTGGCGGTCGGCCCCGGAGAAGAAGCTGCCCGAGTAGAGCATTAGATCCGGGTCCTGCGGACCTTCCTCGAAGCCGGCGCTGAACACGCCGACCACCTTTTCGGCAATGACCGTGCCCTGATCGCGAAGCGTTTTCCAGTGCGCGCGACACTGGTCGACATCGATCCCCAAACGCGCCTGGATGTCGCCGTACTCGCCCTTTTTCGGCCCCTCGACGTCCTTTAGCGCGGTAGCGGGAAACACCACCGGGCAGCGGTTGATGTGGATCACCTTGAGCGGAATGCGCGACTCCCCTTCCGCCAGATCCTGGTGGCTGACGAACACACGCTCGCGAATCTGCTCGACGGTGAGCGATACAAGCGCGCTCGGGTCGGCGCTCAAATCAAACGCGATTACGCCGTTGGGGTTGGTAGGGTGCTTTGCTAGCGGCATTACCAAGGCACTGCAGGCGCGACTGGCCGGGTAGCGCCGCGAGATGTGCAGCACCGGCTTGGCGCTGGCGACATCGAGCTGAGCAGCCACGGCGCGCTTGCCGCGAAGGCCGAGCAGGTAGTCAAACAGCCTGGGATTTTGAACCTTGAGAAGCCTCGCCAAAGCGATCGTGGCGCGCACGTCCGCCAGGGCGTCGTGGGCGCCGGCGTGCTCGATGCCGTTGGCCGCGGTCAAATCCTCGAGTTTGAAACTCGGCGCGCCGTCTTCTCGCTTGGGCCACTCGATCCCCGCCGGGCGCAGCGCGTAAAACGCGCGCACCACGTCGATCAAATCCCAGCGGGAGTTGCCGTTTTGCCACTCGCGGGCGTAGGGGTCGAGGAAGTTACGGTAGAACAGGTGACGCGAGACTTCGTCGTCGAAGCGCAGGCTGTTGTAGCCCACCACGCAGGTGCCGGGTTCACTCATCAGCGCCTGGATGCGGCCGGCGAACTCGGCCTCGGCCAAGCCGTGGCGCTGGGCCTTTTGCGGCGTGATACCGGTGATCAGGCACGCTGCCGGGTGTGGTAGCGCGTCGTCACTGGGCTTGCAGTATATCTCGACCGGCTCACCGATTTCGTTGAAGTCGGCGTCGGTTCTGAGCGCAGCGAACTGCGCCGGACGGTCGCGGCGCGGGTCGGCGCCGAAGGTTTCGTAATCGTGCCAAAGAAAACTGGCAGGGGCGGCGTTGGCTGGCGCCATGTGTGGATACTCCCGTGGACGTATCCCGCCACCCTACAACAACGGCGGTGAACACAAAAGTTCCGCCGTTCTCCAGGCTTACGCTCGCCCGCTCATCGCCACGTGCCCTTCAAGACTCACTCGCTGCCTTTCACGAGTCGCGCGGCAGGGTCACGTTGAGTTCGAGCACCGAGCAGTTGTCTTCGCTGTCGAGCGATACCTGGATGGCGTCGTCGGCAACGTGGACGTAGCGGCGCACCACTTCCAAAAGCTCGCGCTCGAGCATCGGCATGTAGTCGGGCTGACCGCGCTGGCTGCGCTGGTGAGCCACGATGATTTGCAAGCGCTCCTTGGCCACCGAGGCGGATTTCTTGCGCTCGCGCTTCAGGAATTCGAGCAGTTTCATCGCCGACCTCCTCCAAACATGCGGCCCAGAAGACTCTTGCGTTGAACTTCGTGAAAACGCAGCGGCACGTCTTCACCAAGCAGGCGCGACACGGTGTCGGCGTAGGCCTGGCCCGCGTCGCTGGCGCCGTCGTGGGTGACCGGCACGCCCTGGTTAGAGGCGCGCAGCACCGCCTCGGACTCCGGAATCAGCCCCAGCAGGTTGATGGCGAGAATCTCGCGGATATCTTCCAGCGTGAGCATGTCGCCGGAGGTAACGCGCGACGGGTTGTAGCGGGTAATCAGCAGGTGCTCGCGCACCGGGTCCTGGCTTTGCTCGGCGCGGCGAGTCTTGGAACCCAAAAGCCCGAGGATGCGATCGGAGTCGCGCACCGAGGAGACTTCCGGGTTGGTCACCACCACCGCTTCGTCGGCGAAGTACATGGCAAGCTGCGCGCCGCGTTCGATACCGGCGGGCGAATCGCAGATCACGAAGTCGAAATCGCCGCGCAGCTGCTCGAGGATCTCTTCCACGCCTTCCTGAGTCAGCGCGTCCTTGTCGCGGGTTTGAGACGCCGGCAGGATGAACAGGTTCTCGACGCGCTTGTCGCGAATCAGCGCCTGGTTGAGCGCCGCCTCGCCCTGGATGACGTTGACCAGGTCGTACACCACACGCCGCTCGCAGCCCATGATCAAATCCAGGTTACGCAGGCCCACGTCGAAATCGATGACGACGGTCTTTTTGCCGCGCAGCGCAAGCCCGGTGGCAATCGCCGCCGCGCTGGTGGTTTTGCCGACCCCCCCTTTACCTGAGGTCACTACGATAATTTTGGCCAAGAGTTATATCCTTTCAGAGGTCGTTGAATCGCGCGGCGTCTCTTTTTATCGTCATCGCGCGCAACGCACATGTCTGTGTCAATCCGGTGACGTCGCCTGTATCGCTACTCTATCGAAAAGCGCCCGCCACGTCGCTACGTCAATCGTACCAGCCTCACCCTAGGCCAGTAGTTTGATCTCGAGCTGTTCTTCACTGAAGTGCACCTGCGCGGCCAGCCCTAAAAGTTTTGGGTCGATATCCTCGAGGCGCTTGTAGTTGCCGGCCACCGACAAAAGCTCCGCTTCGAGCTCGCGACAATAAATACCGGCGTGGGTATTGCCGTGAATGCCCGCCAGCGCTCGCCCTCGCAGCGCGCCATAAACATGAATGCTGCCCGCCGCCAGCACCTCGGCGCCGGCGTTGACCGCGCCGATCACGACCAGATCGCCCTCGGCGGCGCTGACCTGCTGGCCCGAGCGCACGGTGCCGCGAAAAAGCCGCGTGGTGACTGCGACCGCCTCGTGTGGCGTCTCATCGACGCGCTCGCTGGGCGCGACATCGGTGCGCTCGACGCTTTCAAGCGCCCGCGAGCGCCCTTCTTCGACCGGCGCAAACCAGCCAAGCCCCAACGCCCAGGCCGACTGTCGCACCGGCTCCGGGCCGCCGCGCACCGCGACCGGCAGAAGCTTGTGATCGCGGCACACCGCGCAGATGCGCTCCAGCGCCAGGTGCGGCTCATCGAGTTTTTCCACGCCCAGTACAACCGGTGTATGCTGGAAGAAGGCGGGAGATTGGGAGAGTTTGCCGGCCAGTTGACGCCTGATCTGCTCGGGGTCGGCGCTGCTCAATTCCATGACGGTCATGGGCAGCATGCCGCCTTTAAAGGTAAAGGCGTTGTCGGCACTATCGGCGTTGAGGCTCATGGCCGAACTCCATGTCATGTTCAGGTAAGATAAACTTAGCGCTTGTACGCGCCGGGAATGTAACGGCTTGCCCACCCTTTGCGGCCAGCGCACATTGCCACTGGCAAAGCTAAGCGACAGCGACGGTGACTGCAACTACCAAAGCACCGATAGCTGATTTTTTTCACGCGATGCACCTCTTGCAGGAAGATTCATGCACGGACTGTTAAGACGCTTGTTCGCGCCTCGGTGGCAGCACCCCAACGCCGAGGTTCGCCGCCAGGCCCTCGAAACGCTGGACCCGCAGCAGCCCGACCAGCGCGATGCTCTGAAAACGCTGGCCGACGACCCGGACCACACCGTTCAACTGGCCGCCTTGCTGGCGCTTGGGGATCTCGACACGCTGACCAGCCGGCTCCCCGAGCGCCAGAACGTGCCCGGCTGGCGCGAGGCCGTGATCGAGCGCCTATCCGGCCGGGAAGGCCAAACCGACCTTTATACGCGCACCCGGCTGGTCGACTCGCTATCGAACACGGCGCTGCTCAACGAGATCGCGCTGCGCGGCGACAACCTCGACCTTCGCCTGACCGCGTTAAACCGGCTCATTGATGATGAGGATCTCATCTACCAGGCCTGTAATAACGGCGTAGCGAGCGTGCGAAAGCGCGCCGCCGAGCGCCTCGACAGCGAGCCGAGTTTGAAAACGCTGTTGAAACAGGCGCGCCGCGATCGCAACGTCATGCGCCTGGCACGCGAAAAGCTCTCGCGCCTGCGTCACGACAACGAGTGGTTCGATCAGCAAACGACGCGCCGCGAAGAGCTGCTCGACAAACTCGAGCAGCACGCCCGCGCGCCCTGGGAGCCGCTTTACGGCGGACGCCTTCGCCACCTGGAGCGCGAGTGGCGAAAGCTCGACCATCCGCCCGGCCCCCGCGAAGAAGAGCGCTTTCACCAAGCGCTGCTTAGCGCGCGCAAAACATTGAACGACCATGAAACCCAGGAGCAGGCGCGCCAAGCGCGCCAGGTGCGCCGCGAAGAGATCGAAGCGACCCGCGAACAGCTACTCGCCGGGCTCGAGGAGACGCTGAACGGGCTCGTCCACGCCGAGGCCGTTACGCTTCAGGACATCGACAGCCTGCGCGCCCAGCGCCAGCTTCTGGGCCAGCGCTGGCAGTCGCTGTCGGATCTTCACGTACCGCCGGAGACGACCCAGGCGCGCTACACCCAGGCACTTGCCGCCTATGAGCGCGTCACGGAGGCCTGGCAGCGCTGGCAAACGCACCAGCCCGACGTCGAGCGAGGCCTCGCCGACCACGACCCCGCGACACTCGAAGAGCAAGTCCAACGCATTGCCTGGCCCAAAGACCTGGCAAGACCGGCGCTTTTACAGCGCGCCCTAGCACTTCTGGCGCTGGAGCAGCCGGCGGGCGAACAGACGCAACAAGCGCCTTCACTGGAGGCGCTGGACGCCGAGCTCGACAGTTTCGAGCACATGCTCGAACGCGGCGCGTTTAAAAGCGCCAGCCGGCTCCACCAGCGCCTCAAACCCGCGATCGACGCGCTGGACAGCGCCAGAGCCAAACCGCTCAAGGCGCGCTTGAAACACCTGGGCGCGCAGCTGGCGGAGCTCAGGGACTGGCGCGGCTTCGTCGCTGGGCCCAAGCGCGAGCAGCTCACCTTGAGCATCGAGGCGCTGGCCGAGGCGCCGGCGATGGCGGATGCGGCGCTGGACCGTCGCCATCGCCAGCTGGTGAAGGAGTGGAAGGAGCTTGGCGACGCCGCGGCCAGCCGAGCGCTGTCGACGCGCTTTCGCGCCGCCTCCGATCGCATTCACGAACGCCTGGCGCCCTGGCGGGAAACCCTCGATCAGACGCGTCAGGCCAATCTGCGCCAGCGTGAAGCGCTTTGCGAGCAGCTCGAAACCCTGTGCGAGCAGCCCGCCGACAACGCCGACCCGGACGTGCTGCGCGAAATTCGCGATCGCGCCCGGCATCAGTGGCGCGAATACGCGCCGATCCCGCGGGAGGCCTCGGAAACGGTCGGCCGGCGCTTTGGCAAGGTGCGCCATCGGCTGCAGGCGCTGATCGACCAGCGCGCCGAGCAGATCGCCGCGCAAAAGCGCGCGCTGATCGACGAGGTCAACGCGCTGCTGCACGCCACCGAGCGGCCTATTCACGAGCGCATCACCCGCGCCAAGGCGCTTCAGCAGCAGTGGCGCACGTTGGGGCGGGCACCCAAGGGCGAAGAGCAAACGCTTTGGAAGCACTTTCGCGGCGCCTGCGATCAGCTGTTTGCCCAGCGCGACGCGCACAAGAGCGAACAGTCGGCGCGCTCGCAGCAAAAGCTCGACGCCATGCAGGCCCTGATCGACGAAATGGACGCCTGGCAGCCGGAAAACGCCCGCGAGGCCCAGGCGCTCGAGGCGTTTATCCAGCGCGCCCAGCAGCTCGAACCGCTGCCGCGCAACCGGCGAAGCGAGGGCATGCAGCGCCGCCTGAGCGGTATTCTGCGCGCCCGGCGCGAGCGGTTGAGCCGTTTAGAAGTGGCCGATACCGTCGCGCAGTGGCACGCGCTCATGCCACTGACCCAAGCCCACCTGAGCGCGGACCAGCGCGCTTTTGAAGCGCAGCAAAACGACGCCGTCGAGGCGGCGCAGGTGCTCACGACTCCGCCGACCGGGGCGTTTTGGGACGCGCACCAGCGCCGCAACGACGCTAGAGGCGCAGCGATCAGCGCCCCGGAGCAGAGTCGTCAAACCGTCGAAGAGGGCGTGGCACGGCTTCGCGTGCACCTCTCGCTGCTGGCACTCGGCAGCGTCAAGCCCGAAGACGAGCCGCTTCGCTTGGCCATTCAGGTCGAACGCTTGAACGACGGCCTGGGTAGTGAGCGCAGCCCGGCAGAAGAGACGCACAGCGTGCTGGCCGCACTCATGGCGCTGGGGCCGGTGCCTGCTGACGTTTGGGACCGGGAGGTCAATGAGCTCGACGCGCTGCTGAGCCGGCTTGCGCGTCAGCCTCACGCTTGAGGGCCAAAGCGCAACCGTGGCGTATCGAAACCGAGCGTCCTCAGCGGTAGAAAGGCATCAGAAGAAGCAAGCGAGGAACTGGAAACAAGAAGAGAGAAACCAGAAAGGAGGCTTGTGGCCTCCTTTCTTTTGCGCCGCGTTCCGGCGGCGAGTGCGAGCGGTGTGCTCGGCGCTTGAAGTCGGGCGTATCAGCCCATGAACTGACCGCCGTTGATATCAATATTGGCGCCGGTGATGAAGCCCGACTGCTCATCGGCTAAAAATGCTACCAGCCGGCCGATCTCTTCCGGCGTGCCGTAGCGCTTGATGGGGATGGTTTCGCGAATCGCCTCGCGCACCTTCTCGGGAATCTCCATGATCATGTCGGTGGCGATATAGCCCGGCGACACGGTGTTGACCGTGATGCCCTTGGTAGCGGTTTCCTGGGCCAACGACATGGTCAAACCGTGCATGCCCGCCTTCGCCGCGGCGTAGTTGACCTGGCCGAACTGCCCCTTTCGCCCGTTGATCGAAGAGATGTTGATGATACGCCCGTAGCCCTGCTCAAGCATCGGGTTGATCACGCTACGGCAGGTGTTGAAGACGCTGTTGAGGTTGGTATCGATTACCTCGCTCCACTGCTCTTGCGCCATCTTCTTGAGCGTACCGTCGCGCGTGATACCGGCGCAGTTGACCAGCACGCTGATCGGTCCGTGGGTGTCGGCAATTTCCTGGGCGCCGTCCAGGCACGCCTGGTAGTTCGACAGATCGACGCCGGAAAGCGCCATGTTGTCGAAGCCGTCGGCTTTTTGGCTCTCGAGCCACGTTTTCGCCTTTTCCGGATTGCGATAACCGGCGACCACCAAATACCCCGCCTCGGCCAACGACCGGCAAATGGCCGTGCCGATCCCACCTGTTCCACCCGTCACCCACGCCACCTGGGGTTGATTAGCCATTGTTTACCTCCCTGAAATGACAAATGACCTGCATCCGAGCCACACAAGACGTGGCGCAAGCCACTTCGAGTTGGTGCCACCGCAAAGCGTTTGGCACGCACGTGTTGTTATCTTCTGCTCCTGCGCACCGAGCCGGTTTCCTTGAAGTTGAGAAAGCCCGTTGCGTCATGGAAAGCATAGCGTTACTCCCCCAATGTTGCAGCACGATGAATCCACGCGCGGCGTATCGATTTATCGCACGCGATGATTGACTTGGCCTAAAACTTATGTAGAATACGCCCCACGTTGATGCGGGGTGGAGCAGTCTGGTAGCTCGTCGGGCTCATAACCCGAAGGTCATCGGTTCAAATCCGGTCCCCGCTACCAATATTTATCAAAGAAGCCGTTACCGAAAGGTAGCGGCTTTTTTGTGTCTAGAGCATGAGGCAGGTCAAGAAAGCGTGTCGGGCTCGGCTCTTCATAAATTCAGGAAGGTCATCGGCTCACTCTTGTTATAAAGTCAGCGGCCCCCGCTATCCTCCCGGATGAAAAAAGCCGCCCCTTAAGTTAAGGAGCGGCAAATCTATTCTCAGCTAGCCGGCACGATCTTGCCCGCCAGCCCCTCCGGCTGCATGGTCTCGCCGGGCTGGAAGTGGATCACTGAGCGGATCGACTTGCCTGCGTGCAGCAGATCGAAGGCGGTGTTGATCTGGTCGTGGGTCATGTTGTGGGTGATGTAGGGGTCGACGTCAAAGTCGCCGCGCAGCCACTCGTCGACCATTCCGGGGAGCTGGCTGCGGCCCAGCACACCGCCAAACGCCGAGCCGCGCCAGACGCGCCCGGTCACCAGTTGGAAAGGCCGCGTGGCAATCTCCTCGCCGGCGCCGGCCACGCCGATCACCGTGCACTCGCCCCAGCCCTTGTGGCAGCACTCCAGCGCGGCGCGCATGACGTTGACGTTGCCAATACACTCGAACGAGAAGTCGACGCCACCGTTGGTCATTTCGACGAGCACCTCCTGGATCGGCTGGCTGAAGTCCTTCGGATTGACGCACTCGGTCACGCCCATGTCACGGGCCAGGGCGAACTTGTTGGGGTTGGTATCGATACCGATGATGCGCCCGGCGCCGACCATCTTCGCGCCCTGGATCACGGCCATGCCGACCGCCCCGAGGCCGAATACCGCCACGGTCGCCCCGGGCGTCACCTTCGCGGTGTTGCGCACCGCGCCCATGCCGGTCGGCACGGCACAGCCCATGACGCTCGCCTTGGCCAGCGGCGCCTCCTTGGCGATTTTGGCAACCGCAATCTCCGGCAGCACCGTGTACTCGCTGAAGGTGCTGGTGCCCATGTAGTGGTGAATCATCTTGCCCTTGTAGGAGAAGCGCGAGGTACCGTCGGGCATGACCCCGCGCCCCTGGGTCTCGCGAATGGTCTGACAGAGATTGGTCTTGCCGGACTGAATGTAGGGGCAGTTTGGATCTTCCGGGGTGTAGAGCGGGATCACGTGATCGCCGGGCTTCACCGATAGAACGCCGGGGCCTACCTCTTCGACCACGCCCACGCCTTCGTGGCCGAGCACGGCGGGAAAGAGCCCTTCCGGGTCGCGGCCGGAGAGCGTGAACATGTCGGTGTGGCAGAGGCTGGTGGTGACGATACGGACCAGCACCTCGCCCGCTTTTGGCCCCTCCAGGTCGATCTCCTCGATCTCAAGCGGGCGGTTGGGCTCCCAGGCAATGGCGGCGCGCGTTTTCATGACATCTCTCCTGCTCAATGCAAAAATGATATGTTATAACGTATTTATAATGCGCCATAGCCGGACGACCGGTCGAATCCGGACAGCGTGCACCGCCATCGAGACGTGCACAGCGTCAAACGACAAACGCGGAAAACCCATCAGGAGGAGACGCCATGCAGGGCGGTGAAGCAAACAGCGCAGCAGCGACCAGCGACGCGCCGGGCGAGCAGCACGTGCACTTGGTCATCTACCCCGGCTTCAAGCTGATGGAGGCGGCGGGGCCGCTTAGCGTGTTCAGCTACGCCAACCAGCGCCTGGCGGCGCACGGCGAGGCGTTTCGCTACCGGGTGTCACTGGTGGCCCCGGTACCAGGGCCCGTCGTGTCGGATACCGGGGTCAGCCTGGACGCCGGCGGCCCGCTGCCGGATAACGCGCCGCTCGAGACGGTGATGATCGCCGGGGCCGTGGAGATCGAACAGGCGCTTGCGCGCGAACCGGCGCTGGTGCAGTGGTGCCAGCGGCGCGGCCAGGAGGCCCGGCGCTTTGCCGCGCTGTGCACGGGGTCGTTTTTTCTGGCCCAAGCGGGGCTGCTCGACGGGCGACGCGCCGCAACCCACTGGGACTACGCGCCGCTTTTGCAGCGGCGCTTCGCCGCGCTCGAGGTGGATGCGGATGCGATCTTCGTGCAGGACGGCCACTTCTGGAGCTGCGCCGGGGTTACCGCAGCGATCGACCTAGCGCTGGCCTTCGTCGAGCAGGACGCCGGGCGCGACCTGGCACTGGACGTGGCGCGGGATCTGGTAGTGTATCTCAAGCGTCCGGGCGGGCAGTCGCAGTTCAGCACCGCGCTGACCAGCCAGATGAGCGGATCTCCCGGCATGCGCGAACTCAAGCGCTGGATCACCGAGCGCCTCGACACCCCGCTGACGCTTGCGGACATGGCCTCGAAAGCCGGCATGAGCCCGCGCCACTTGAGTCGCACCTTCGTGGCCGAGTTCAACATGACGCCCTTGAACTGGCTGGAAGAGGCGCGCTGCGAGCGCGCCAGGACGCTGCTGCTGGATACCGACTTACCCATGAAGAGCATCGCCTGGCGGGCCGGGTTCAGCTCGGACGAGCGGATGCGCAAGGTGTTCGCCAGGCGCTACGCGCTCACGCCCACCGCCTACCGTGCACGCTTCAAGACCACCCGCGCCGAGGTCGTGCACTGAGCGCGGCGCTCTAAGCGCTCTCTTTCGACACGCTGAAGAAGTGATACATCTCGGCCACCGTCTCTGGCGCGATGTGCTGGGTGATGAACACGAACCGCGAGACGCGATCCGAAACGCACTCGAGAGGAAGCTCTGCGGGCGGGTGGAAGATCTGCTGGACGCCGTGAATCGCCAGCGGCGCGTCGCGGCCGGTCAGGTGCACCACCGCCTTGATGCGCAGCATCTTGTCGCCCATCAGCGACATCAGCATGTCCAGCCAGTTCTCAAGCGTGTCCGGGGCGATGCGCTCCTCGATGGTGAAGCAGAAGGCGCGGATCGAGTCGCTCTGGTGGGCGTGGTGGTCGGCTGAGTGGTGCGCCGTTACCGGGCCGGGGCTCAAGGAAATCGCGGTGCCCGCGTGGGGCGCGGCGGGGGTGACCGTGTAGCGCCCGGCCTTGAGCCACTGATCGACCTGATAGCCGCCGTCGACGTGGAGCCCGGCGCCCACCAGCAGGCTCGCGGAGAGCTTGCCATCGACCACCTGCCACTGCTCGGCGGTCGGGTTGAGCCGGGCGAGCCGGTTGGCAAGCCCGGATACCCCCGCCTGCTCGGCGAGATCGGTCTTGGTGATCAGCAGTTTATCCGCCACCCCCACCTGCTGGCGCGACTCCTCATGGGCGCTCAACGTCGCGTCCCCGTTCACCGCGTCCACGCAGCACACGACGCTGTCTAGCTTGAAGCGGTGCGCAAGCCAGGCATCGGTCATCAACAGCTGCAAAATGGAGGTAGGCAGCGCCAGCCCCGTGGTTTCGATCACCACGCGCGTCGGGGCGGGCCTGCCCCGCGCTTCGAGATCGTTGAGCGCCTCGCGCAGGGTGCGGGCCAGATCGCCGCGCAGCGTGCAGCACAGACAGCCGCTGCTCATCTCGATCACGGCCTGCTCGTCGCTTTGGGTGATCAGCTGATGATCGAGGCCAATGTCGCCGAACTCGTTGATCACCACCAGGGTGTTGTCCATGGAGGTCTGGCGCACCCAGCGGTTGAGCAGCGTGGTCTTGCCGCTGCCCAGAAAGCCGGTGAGCACATTGACGGGAATCAAGGGCGGTGTCGTCATGACGTTCACTCCCATCGGGTCTTGCGAAAATGGGTTTCCTGGCGCTCCTGACGCTCCTTCGCCTCGATGCAGAGCCGCGCGGTGGGGCGAAACAGCAGCCGGGCAATGCCGATGGGCTCGCCGGTCTCCTCGCAGAAGCCGTACTCGCCATTTTCGATACGCTTCAGGGCAGCGTCGATGTTCTTCACCAGCCGGCTTTCACGATCGGCCTGACGCAGCGAGAGGCGAAGCTCCTCCTCGAAGGAGGCCTGGTCGGCCTCGTCGCTGTCGCGCTCGTGGGAGGCGATCGACGCTCTTATCTCGGCCAGGCGCGCCTGGATCTCGTCGCGCTCGTCCTGCAGGCGCTGGCGAAAGAACGCCAACTGGCGCTCGTTCATGTAGTCGTGCTGGCCCATGGCAAGCAGGGCGTCTTTCGTCGGCGCCTCGCTCGGCGCCGCAACGGGCTGGTCGTTCATGCAGGCCCCTTCTTAAAAAGAACAAGATCGCACAGGCGTGCGCATTCACATCACGCCGGGTCGATGGTCATCAACAGCCGCTTCTCGCCGGGTGCCAGCGCCGGGCTGCGGTGGACCAGCGCCCGCTCTTCACACCCGACCCAGCCGCTGCCCTTGATCAGGGCAATGTCGCCGTTCGCCATGGTCTGAATGGCGCTCGGGTCGGTGACGATGTCCGGACGCTCCGGGCGCGGCGCGCCGAGGCCGGCCCGGTTGACGGCGTGCGCCGGCAGCCACTCGCTGCCCGGCCCCACGTAGGTGCTTACCAGCCGCACCGGCAGGTTGTCGCAGTGAAAGCGCGGGCACATGGCGCTATCGAGCAGGCGAAGGCGCACACCGACGGTTTCGGTCTCGAACAGAAAGGCGATGGCCGAGGCGATGGTGCTGACGTCGTCGATCAGCGCGTCGCCGGCCTCGGGCGCCGGCAGGTGGCGACGAAGGTCCGCGGTGAAGGCCTCGTCCACCTCGCCCAGCCAACTAAACTGCCAGGCGCGGTCGGTCTGACACTGCGCCTGCGCGCTCAGCACGATATCCGCCGGGAGCGGGCGTGTCAGCACGGCCAGGTTGATCGCCTCTTCAAAAATGCGCGGCAGCACGCTGATGTCGTCATCGAGCGCGGCGTGGCCAAACAGGGTCGTCGCGGCAGGAGCGAGTCGTTGCGTCATGGCGGTCTCCAGAAACGGGTCGAGAAAAATGTCGGGCGGGTCAGGCCCGCGCCGTCAAACGCTGCGCCAGGCGACCCCCCTGGCTTATAAGCGTTGCCAGCAGAAACAGCACCGCGGCCAGCGTCACCATGGTGGGACCGGTGGGCGTATCCATCAGGTAGGCGGTTTTGAGGCCGCCGGTCACCGCCGTGAGCGCCACGCCGGTGGCGCCGATTGCCATGGCCTCCGGGGTGCGGCAAAACGGGCGCGCCGCTGCCGCCGGAATGATCAGAAGCGCGGTGATCAGCAAAACGCCCACGACCTTGAGCGCCACGGCCACCACCATGGCCAGCGCCAGGGTCAAAATGAGCTGTTCGCGGCGTGGGTCGATGCCGCTTGCGTAGGCAAGCTCGCGGCTCATCGTCGCCATCAGAAGCGACGACCAGCGCCAGCCCAGAAGCGCCAGCACCAGCGCCGCGCCGCCGCCGATCACCCAGAGATCACTCCTACCCACGGCCAGAATGTCGCCGAACAGGTAGGCGTTGAGGTCGATGCGCACCCCGGAGAGAAACGACACCGCCACCAGCCCCACCGCCAGCGCCGAGTGGGCGGCAACGCCGAGCAGCGTATCCATGGCGACGCCGCGCCCGCTGAGCATCGACACGCCGCCCGCCATGAGCAGTGCCACCATCAACACGCCGGCGAAGATCGAGATGTTCATCAACAGCGCCAGCGCCACGCCGAGAATCGCCGCGTGGGCGGTGGCGTCGCCAAAGTAAGCCATGCGCCGCCAGACGACGAAGCAGCCAAGCGGGGCGGCAGCCAGCGCTACCAGCACGCCGGCGAGGGTGGCGCGCACCATGAAATCATCCAGCATTGGCGCGCTCCTCGTGGTGATGGCGGTAAAGCGCCAGGGGGTTGGCGCCCTGGTCGTCGGCCAGCATCTCGCCGAACAGCGCCTGGTAGTCCGGCGAGGAGGCGACGCGCTCGGGTTTGCCTTCGCAGCACAGGGTACGGTTCAGGCAGACGACGTGATCGGCGGTGCGCATCACCACGTTCAGGTCGTGGCTGACCATCAGCACGGCGCAGCCGTAACTTTGGCGCACCGCCTCGATACGGCGATAGAACTCTGCCGTGCCGCGCTGGTCGAGCCCCTGGGTAGCCTCATCCAGAATCAGAATGTCCGGCCGGGTCAGAAGCGCCCGCGCCAAGAGCACGCGCTGGAACTGGCCGCCGGAAAGGTGGCTCATCGTCGCCTGCAGAAGATGCCCGGCGCCGGCCTCGTCGAGGGCGCGCTCGACCGCCGCTGGGTCCTGGCGGTGTGGCAGGTTGATGAAGCGCTTGACCGTCATCGGCAGCGTCGGGTCGAGATGCAGGCGCTGGGGCACGTAGCCGATACGCAGCCCTGCGCCGACTCGCACACTGCCAGCGGCGGGCTTGACCGCGCCGATCAGCGTCTTGACCAGCGTCGACTTGCCCGACCCGTTGGGGCCGATCAGCGTGAGTACCTGGTGGCGATAGAGCGTCAGGTCGATGTTCTCGAGCACGAACTCGCCGCCGAAGCGCACGCTCAGGTGCGAAACGCTCACCAGCACTTCGTCCGGGGTAGTGGGGGCTAATTCCATCGGTAGCATCGTCTTGCCAATTATTGTTATGTTATAACATGACTATCAAGTCTTGACGACCCTTTCCTGCCGCTGTCGGTAAAAGGCCGTCACCTAACCAACCCTCGATGACTCTCTGGAGCACACCATGCCGTCTACGCGTTTATCCTGGCCCCTACTGGTGGCCTTCCCTCTGGCCGCTGCCGCCGACGCTCCCCGCGTTGCGGTAGACATTCCCCCGGTGCAGTCGCTGGTCGCCACCGTACTGGGTGAACACGGCGAGCCTTCGCTGTTCATCCAGCCCGGCGCCTCGCCCCACGGCTACTCGTTGCGCCCCTCGGAAGCCCAGGCGCTCGACGACGCCGACCTGGTGGTCTGGGTGAGCAACGACCTCACCCCCTGGCTCGAAGGGCCGATCGACAACCTCGCCTCCGATGCGCGCCATCTCGAGCTGATGAAGGCCCCGGGCACGCAGGTCCTCGAGTACCGCGACGGCGCCACCTTCGCCCTCGGCGATAGTGACGGCCACGATCATTCTCACGGCCATTCACACGGTCATGAACACTCACACGATCAAGAGCATTCTCATGACCATGGCCATGAGCACGAGCACGAGCACGAGCACGAGCACGAGCATGATAACCAGCACGCTCATGACCATGGCCACAGCCATGAGCACAGCCACGAGGGCACCAACCCCCACGCCTGGCTCTCGCCCGAGAACGCCCGCCAGTGGCTGGGTGCCATCGCCGAGCAGCTAAGCGAGCTCGACCCGGACAACGCCGACGACTACCGCGCCAACGCCGAACAGGGCCAACAGGCGCTCGTCGAGCTTGAGGCGCGCCTCGATCAGCGCCTGGCCGAGCACCACGACACCCGCTACGTCGTCTTCCACGACGCCTACCAGTACTTCGAGGAGGCCTTCGACGTACCCGCTGCCGGGGCGATCTCGCTGGGTGACGCCTCCGCGCCGAGCCCGGCGCGCATCGAGGCGCTGCAGACGCTGGTGCGAGAAGAGAACATTCAGTGCGTGTTCAGCGAGCCGCAGTTCAATGCCCAGCTCGTCGAAAGCGTCTTTGGCGACACCGCGACGACCACCGGCGTGCTCGACCCGCTGGGCGTCGGCCTGCCGCTGGGTGAGTCGCTCTACCCGGCGCTGCTCGAGCAGATTGCCGACGAGATCGAGCGCTGCGGCCAGGCAAGCTAAAGCGCGGCGACCGCTCGTTTTGAAGGGCCGCGAGCGGGCGCCTGCCTACGCCTCGGTGGGAAAGTATGATAATTTTCTAAATTCATCATACTGACTCTGCATCGCGTTCGAGCGAATGTTCGAGCGAACCGAGGTAATCATGCGCGCAGCTTTAGGTGCCCTTCTGGCGCTCTCCCTGGCTCTGGGGTTCGACGGGCCGGCCGCGGCCCAAACGCGGCTCGACGTTTCCTGGCCGACCAACGTAGGGCCGTTGAACCCGCACCGTTACACCCCCAACCAAATGTTCGCCCAGGCGATGGTGTATGAACCGCTAGTGCGCTACCAAACCGACGGTTCGATCGCCCCCTGGCTTGCCGAAAGTTGGGATATTTCGGAGGACCGGCGCACCTACACCTTCCATCTGCGCGAGGACGTACGCTTTTCCAACGGCGAGCCCTTCGATGCGGCGGCGGTGGTCGCCAACTTCGACGCGATCCTGGCCAACCCCGCTCCCCACGCATGGCTCGAGCTGACCCATCAGATCGATCGCGTACGCGCGCTGGACGAGGCTACCGTCGAGCTAACCCTCCAGGCACCCTACTATCCGCTACTGCAGGATCTCACCCTGCCTCGCCCTTTTCGCTTCGTGGCGCCTTCGCAGTTGACCGACGACGCCTCCGGCGGCATTCGTGCGCCCATCGGCACTGGGGCTTGGGTACTCGACGAAACGCGCCTGGGCGAATTCGACCGTTTTAAACGCAACGACAGCTACTGGGGCACGGCGCCGGCGTTCGAGGAGGTCGACGTTCATGTCATCGCCGACCCCAACACCCGCGCCATCGCGCTGCAGACCGGTGATATCGATTTGATCTACGGCTCACAAGGGCTCATCTCGCCGGACACTTTCGAGCGACTCGCCGATAGCGGGCGCTACACAACGGCGCTTTCCGAGCCGATGGAGACCCTGATGCTGGCGATGAACAGCCAGCGCGGCGCCACGGCGGATCTGGCCGTACGCCAGGCGATCAACCACGCGGTGGACAAGGCCAGCATCGCCGAAAGCGTCTTCTACGGTACGCAGCAGGTCGCCGATACACTGTTCGCCCCGGGCGTGCCCTACGCCGATGTAGGGCTCACCCCCTACGCGTTTAACCCCGAGCGCGCCGCCGAGCTGCTCGATGAGGCGGGCTGGCGCCTCGATCGCGGCGTGCGCATGAAGGATGGCGAGCCGCTGCAGATCGATCTGGTGTTCGTTGGCAACGATGCGGTGTCGAAATCCACCGCAGAAATCATCCAGGCGGAGCTTTCAGCGCTTGGCATGATGGTTCGCCTGATCGGCGAGGAGGAGAGCAGTGTCTACGCCCGCCAGCGCGACGGGCGCTTCGGCATGATCTTCAATCGTACCTGGGGGGCGCCTTTTGACCCCCACGCCTTCATCAGCGCCATGCGCGCCCCCGCCCACGCCGACTACCAGGCGCAGCTGGGGCTTGCCGACAAACCCGACATCGACGCGCTGATCGGCGACATTCTTGCGTCGACCGACGAGACGCAGCGCCAGGCGCTTTACGAGACGCTGCTGACCCGCCTGCACGAGGCCGCCGTTTATCTGCCGCTGACCTATTCCAACGTGCTCGCCGTGGCTTCACCCAAGGTCGGCGAGATCCACTTTGGCGCCATGGCCAGCGAAATTCCGTTTGACCAGTTCACCCCCGAGGCCGAGCGCTGATGGCCGGTTTTATCCTCAAGCGGCTGTTGCTGCTGCCGCTACTGCTGCTGGCGGCGTCCATCATCATCTTTTTGCTGCTGCGCCTGGGCCCGTCGGACCCGGCGATGGACTACCTGCGCCTCTCTCAGGTGCCGCCCACCCCCCAGGCGCTCGAGCACGCTCGGGCGGCGCTGGGTCTCGACCAGCCGCTGATCACCCAGTACGTCCAATGGCTTTCAAGCGCTTTGCGCCTCGATTTCGGCGTCTCCTACGCCACTCAGCGCCCGGTATTCGAGGACATGCTGCACTTTCTACCGGCCACCCTCGAGCTTGCCGGCGTCGCGCTGGTGCTGACGCTGCTGGTGTCGATCCCGCTCGGGCGCTGGGCGGCGCGTCACCACCACCGCGCTCCGGATATCGTCGTGCGCCTGATCGCTTTTTTCGGCGTGTCGATGCCCAACTTCTGGCTCGGCTTTCTGCTGGTGCTGCTGTTTTCGGTCACGCTGGGGTGGCTTCCGCCGATGGGCCGCGGCGGGGTCGCGCACCTGGTGTTACCGGCGGTGGCGATCTCGCTGATGTCGCTTTCGATCAACGCGCGGCTGCTGCGCGCCAGCATGCTGGAGGTGGGAGGCCAGCGCCACGTGCAGTACGCCCGCCTGCGCGGGCTCGGTGAGCGCGAGGTGGAGCGTCGCCACGTGCTGAGAAACGCCCTGCTTCCAATCATTACCGCCACCGGCATGCACGTCGGCGAGCTGATCGGCGGCACGCTGATCATCGAGAGCATCTTTGGCTGGCCCGGCATCGGGCGCTACGCCGTGTCGGCGATCTTCAACCGCGACTACCCGGTCATCCAGTGCTTCACGCTGCTGATGGTGACGATCTTCGTGGTCTGCAACCTGATCGTCGATATCGTCTACGCTGCCGCCGACCCGCGCATTCGCATTTCCAGGGAGGGCGTACAGTGAGCACGTCAAGCGCACCGTTATCGCCGTCGTCTCAATTTCCATCTCAGGGGCGCTTGCTCAGGGCGCGGCTAACCACCTACATCGCCCTGGCGCTGGTGGCGGGGCTGGTATTCGTGGCGCTGTTCGGCGCCGGGCTTTCGCCGTTCGACCCCAACGCCGTGGCGCTGCCCGAGCGCCTCGCCCCGCCGAGCGCCACGCACTGGCTCGGCACCGACCATCTGGGGCGCGACATTCTCGCAAGGCTTCTGGAGGGCACGCGGGTCTCGCTCGGCGTGGTCGCCGTAACGCTTTCGCTGCTGCTGGCGATGGGCATCGTGGTGGGCGGCAGCGCCGGATTCATCGGCGGGCGTTTCGACCAGATCGCCATGCGGATGACGGACATCTTTCTGACCTTTCCCACCTTCGTGCTGTCGCTGTTCATGATCGGCATGCTGGGCACGGGCCTGGTCAACGTGATACTCGCCATCGCGCTCTCCCACTGGGCCTGGTACGCACGCATCGTGCGTTCGGTGGTGCTGTCGCTCAAGCATCGTGACTACATCAGCGCCGCGCGCATGGCCGGCGCCGGGCGGCTGCGCATCTTTACCCGCCACCTGCTGCCGTCCACGCTGTCACAGCTGGCGGTACTCGCCTCACTCGATATCGGTCACATCATGCTGCACGTCTCAGGCCTTTCGTTTCTCGGGCTCGGCGTCGCCGCGCCGACACCAGAGTGGGGCGTAATGCTCTCGGATGCGCGCCAGTTTGTCTGGACCCAACCGATGCTGATGCTCTGGCCGGGGCTTGCGCTGTTTGTGAGCGTGATGGCCTTCAACCTGCTGGGCGACGCGCTGCGCGACCGCCTCGACCCTCAACTCCAACGGGAGCACATGCATTGAACGCGCCGCCCACGCACCGCACCCTGACGCTTGAAGGCATGACCGTCGACACCCGCGACGGGCGCCTGGTCGACGACGTCTCGATCACCCTCGCGCGCGGCGAAGTGGTGGCGCTGGTCGGCGTCAGCGGCTCGGGCAAGTCGCTGAGCTGCGCGGCGGCCCTCGACACCCTGCCCAGCGGCACGCTCAAACGCGCGGGCCAGGCCCACCTCGACGGCGCGCCGATCGCCGCGACGCTCTTACGCGGGCGGGTGGTGGCCTCGATCATGCAAAACCCGCGCAGCGCCTTCAATCCGGTGCGCACGCTCAAAAGCCACTTCGATGAGACGCTCAAAGGCCTTGGCGTGGCCAGAAAGGCGCGCGGCCCGCGCACTCGCCAGGCGATGCTGGACGCGGGCCTCGATGACCCCGAGCGTCTTTTAAAGCTTTACCCGTTTGAAATGAGCGGCGGCATGCTTCAGCGCACGATGATCGCGCTGGCGCTGGCAAGCGAGGCGCCGTTTCTGTTCGCCGACGAGCCGACCACGGATCTCGACGTGATCCACCAGCGCGACATTCTCGACCTGCTCGCCGACCTGCGTACGCGCTTCGGCCTGGGGATTTTGCTGATCACCCACGACATGGGCGTGGTGGCGCGCCTGGCCGACCGGGTGCTGGTGATGGACCAGGGCCGGCTGGTGGAGAGCGCACCGGTCGAAACGCTGTTTAAGCGCCCGCAGCACGGCGTCAGCCAGGCACTGGTCGAGGCGCACCTGGCGCTCTATCCCCATCTGCAGGCACCGTCATGAGGGTTATCACATGAGTTTTCTAAGCGCCGACGGCGTCTCTCACGGCTACGCCTCGAGACGATCCTTTTTGCGCCGCCGCCCGGCCCCGCCCGTGCTGGAAGCGGTGTCGCTTTACATCGCCCAGGGCGAAACCCTGGGGCTTCTGGGGCGCAGCGGCTGCGGCAAGAGCACTTTGGCGCGCCTGCTCACCGGGCTCGAAACGCCACGCCAGGGCACGGTGCGCTTTCAAGGCAAGGCGATCTCGACGCTCGACAAACCCGGCTGGCAGGCGTTTCGCCGCCAGGTGCAGATGGTGTTTCAGGACCCGCAGAGCGCGGTGAATCCGCGCCTCACCGTGGCCGAGATCATCAGCGAGCCGCTGATTCACCTGACCGATTTACCCCGTGCCCAGCACCCGGCCCGGGTGGCGGAGCTTCTCGAAGCCGTTGGCCTGGCGCACCGGCTTGCCCGCCGCTACCCCTTCGAGCTCAGCGGCGGCCAGCTTCAGCGCGTGTGTATCGCCCGCGCGCTGGCGCCCCGGCCGTCGCTGATCGTGCTCGATGAAGCGGTGTCGAATCTGGACCTGCACCTGCAAATCCAGATGCTCGAGCTTTTCACTGCGCTTAAGCGCGATGTCGGCGTGGCGTTCTTGTTCGTCACTCACGATCTTCGCCTGGTCGAGCGCTTCTGCTCGCGGGTACTCGTCATGGGCGCCGGGCAACTGGTCGAGGATCGCCCCGTCACCTCGCCGTTGACGCTGACATCACCTGAGGGTCAGGCGCTTTGCCAAGCGGTGCTGCCGGCTTTACCCAAACAAATGACGCCATTACGGGAACGCCTCGCGCTTGAGAGTGTCTCTTGATCGCAACGCTCTACCTATAAAGGATGTCTCTTCATGAAAAAAATCGCACTATTTCTGAGCCTGGCCGCTGCCCTGACCACCCAGGGCGCCTTCGCCCAGAGCCAAGCGTGCTCGTCCGAGGCGCTGATGGCCGCCAATCAGAACGTGTACGATCAGCTGGAAGCCTACGCGGCCAACCAGATGCAGCAGGGCAAAACCGCCGAGGATCTTACCGCCGACATGGAAGCGATCACCAGCGCCGGCAACGTTCAGGAGGTGCTTGGCCGCCATCAGGAAGAACTTGAAATGATGGAGCCAGGCTCGGACCACGAGCCCTCCCAGGCACTATGTGACGACATGTACGCCATGATCGATGACATGCAGGCCGAGCTCGACGCCCGCCAGTAACCGGTCATACCTTTGCGGTGTCGCCGCCTGCGCGGCGCCGCTTGAATAACGCCCTCCCCGCCTTAATATCATGTGCCATGCTTGTTTTATTCTTTCCCTAGCAGAGCGCAGAACGTGACATGTCGATTATTGATCCCCGCACCGGAAATACGCTGACGGCCGAACCCGCCGCCGACACTGCCGCTAGCGGCAGCCGGCCCGCCGTCGCCCGCGACGATGTGATCATCGAGCTGAGCGCGGCCAACATTCAGAAAGTGCTGGAAGCCTCGAGCCAGGTGCCGGTGCTGCTCGACAGCTACTCGCCGGCCAACGAACCCTGCCAGCAGCTTATCAGCGTGCTCGAGAAGCTGGCGCTGGAGTACGGCGGCGCCTTCCTGCTGGCCAAGCTAGACGCCCAGGCCAACCCGGAGATCGCCGCGCAGCTCGGCGTGCGCTCGGTGCCGGATGTGAAGCTCGTAAGCCAAGGCGGCCTGGTCGATGGATTCCAGGGCGCAAAGCCGGAAAAAGAGGTGCGCGAGTGGCTTGGGCGCTACATTCAGGCCCCGGAGGACGCGCCGGCGACGCCGGAAGAGCAGGCCGAAGCGGCGCTGGCCGAGGGCGACACCGCCACTGCCAAAGAGATCTATCAGACGATGATCACCCAGTACCCGGAGTATCACGCCTACCAGGTGGCATTTGCCAAAGTACTCGTCGCCGAGGGCCAGCGCGACGAGGCGCGCGGGGTGCTCGACAACCTGCCGCCGGAGGAGCGCGAAGGAGCAGCCGCCCGCGGCGTGCGCGCCAGCATCGAATTCAGCGAGCAGGCGCTCAGCGCAGAGGAGATCGCCGCGCTGGGTGATCGCGACGACAGCGAAGCGCGCTACCAGCGTGCCCTGCGCCAGGTTGCCGACGGCGACTACGATACGGGCCTCGAAGGGCTTCTGGCGCTGATGAAGGCTGACCGCGCCTATAACGATGACGCCGCGCGCAAGACGCTGTTGCAGGTGTTCGACGCCCTCGGCGCCGATCACCCGTTGACCGTGGCCTATCGGCGCAAGCTGTTCGCCCTGCTCTACTGAGCCGCGGCCCCGAGCACCGCATCAAGCCTCGCAAGCGCCGCCTCCAGCTCGGCGACCGTGGTGCCGAAATTTAGGCGCAGAAAGCCGGGGCGGCCAAACGCTGCCCCGTCGGAAAGCGCCACCCCCGCCCGCTCCTTGAGCGTTTGATAAGGCGAATCGCCCAGGTTCGCCTGACGCACGTCGAGCCACGCCAGATAGGTCGCTTGTGGGGCGCTCAGGCTCACCCCGGGCCAGTTGGCCACATAACGTTCCAGCCTGTCGCGATGGCTGCGCAGCACCTCGAGCAGCGCCTGACGCCAGGGTTCGCCCTCTCCATAGGCAGCTTCGGCGGCCACCAGCCCCAGCACGTTCACCTCCGGAAGCAGGCCCTTGCAGGCCGTGGCAAAGCGCTGGCGGATAGCCGCGTCTGGAATGACCGCGCAGGCGCTCGAGAGCCCTGCCAGATTGAAGGTCTTGGACGGCGCCCAGAGCGTGATCGTGCGCCGGGCGAGCGCCGGAAACAGCGCGGCCAGCGGACGGTGGCGCGCGCCTTGTTCGAGCAGCAGATCACAGTGAAGCTCGTCGGACACCACGAAGAGATCGAAGCGCTCGACCAGCTCAGCCAACCCGGCCAGCTCTTCATGGCGCCAGACGCGGCCGGTCGGGTTGTGCGGGTGGCACCAGAGCAGCAGCCGCGTTTCCGGCGTGATGGCGGCTTCCAGCGCTTCGAGATCGAGCCGCCAGGGCTCACCCGGGCCCGCGGGTTCGGCGAGCCTCGCTTGCTGGCTCAGGCGCCCGGTACGCTCGGCCACGGCCAGAAACGGCGGGTAGATGGGCGTGGCGGTAAGCACGGCGTCACCGGGCTTTGTCAGCGCGAGTGTGGCAAAGTGCAGCGCGGGTACCACGCCGGGCAGCCAGTGCTGCCACTCGGCCTCGATCGGCCAGTCGTAGTGCGTAGCACTCCAGTCGCAAAGCGTCTTCTTGAGTGAGGCGGGCACCTCGCCGTAGCCGTATACGCCGTGGGCGACGCGGCGCTCGAGCGCCTCGATCACCGCCGGCGGCGAGCGAAAGTCCATGTCCGCCACCCACAGCGGCAGGATGTCGGCGCCGTAGCGGTGCCATTTTTGTGACGAGTAGCCGCCTTCGGGGTGGCGCCGCTCGACAGGCGTGGCAAAATCGAAGCCCATGAGAGTTCTCACTGATTGCGAAAGGATTGACGACGAGCATGGCGCAAAACGACTTTTACACCAAGATGCGCGCAGGGCTGGCGGCGCTTTTACGCCAGTGGCGCTCGCTGGGTCAGGCGGATGCCGACCAGCTGGCGCTCATTCTGGCGGAAACCGCGCGGGTCGCCAAGCTGGGCACGCCGGAAACCACGCCCAGCGGCCTGGATCTCGCGCGCTGGAGCGAAGACAGCGATGGCGCCATGCCGCTTTGGGCGCCGCGCACCGCGGTCTTTTTGCTTAACCAGATGCCCGCCCGCCCCACGCCACAAAGCGATGAAGAGGCGTGCGCCTGGGCCTACTGCTGGCTCAAGAACCGCGCGTTCGATTCACAAGAAGCCGCCCGCGCCGCGCTGCCTACCCATCTCCAGGCACCGCTTGAGCAGGCCCTCGACGCCGCTTGGCGCGACCAGCAGGGCCTGCGCCTGATCTAACCCGCCGCGCCGGTGGCTCCGGCGTGTCTCTTCGTTGTCATCGCCCCCGTCTTTATCCTCCACCTTTGTCATTGCCGACTATTCGCTTTTTCGTTTCGCTCGCTTGTATACAAAGTGCTTATATGAAGCCCAGCGAATATAAACGACCATGGGGCGTGGCGCCGCTAGCAACGGGCATCGCTCGATGCCCGAATCGCGCAGGCTCAGCGCTTGCGCACCGGCGATTTCGGTTTGAACCCGGCGGGCTTGGTGGATAGCCACTCGACGAAGGCGCGAATGTCCGGATCTTCGGCCAGCGCCTCGACGCTCGGGAAACGATCTGCCAGCTCGCGCTCACTAAAAAGCCGGTGGATATGCTTGTGGCAGGGGTGGCAAAGCCAAGCGATGGCGGTCAAGCGCTCCTCGCGGCTGTAGCGTTTTCGATAGCGCGGCTTGTTGTGCAGCGTACGGGGAATGAGGTGGTGCTTGGTGAGCGCGGCGGCTCGATGGCAAAGCTCGCACTGCGCCGGTTTGGCAGGCGGCGACAGCGAATGGCCAGATGAGGGCGCGGTATCCACGAAACCTGGATCTCCTGAGCGGCGGAACTTAAAAATCATTAATACTTACAAGGATAATCGAGAATGCTGGAAGTTCCTCTCAGCTGGCAGCTAGCCAAGATCGCCGCCTCGGTGGGTATGGTGCTGGGCCTGGGCGTTATCGCAGTACGGGTGAGTCCTCGGGTCGCCGGACTTTTGGCGGGCTATCCACTGGGCACGGCGCTGGCGCTTTTTTTCATTGGCCTTGAAATCTCACCGCTCTACGCTGCGCAAAGCGCGGTCCATACCCTGGCAGGCTTTACCGCCACCATGGCCCTCGGCGCGGGCTACTGGCTTTGCGGGCGAAAACCCGGCATGAAAGGTGTCCTGCAGGGAACCTGCGGCGGGCTCGTGGCCTGGCTCATTGTGAGCATGGTACTCGCCCGGTTCGATTTCACGCGGCTCTCCGGCACGCTGGTAACGCTGTGCGCTATCGTGGTTTTCAGCCTGCTCTTTCGGCGTATTCCCGAAAGCGTGGCCAGCGCCAGGGCGCCGTTCTCTTGGCGGGCACTTTTCGCGCGCGCGCTGCTGGCAACAGCCATCATTTTCGTCATTACCACGCTGGCTCACTGGGTGCCCACCGCCTGGGCGGGCACGCTTGCCGCCTTCCCGATCACCATGCTGCCCTTTTTGCTGATTCTTCACCTAAGCCAGGGGCCCGCCCCGACCGCCACGGTCATCAAACACTACCCCATGGGGCTTGGTTCGCTCTGGAGCTATGCGCTGTGCGTTTCCTATACTTACGATACCTGGGGGCTGGTACAGGGGACGCTGGCCGGCTTTTTGGTCGCGACGCTATGGCTTCTGGGCTGGATGAAACTTCAGCGCTGGTGGAGCGCACGCCGGCTCGCCGCCACGCCCAGCGCTTGACCCAACGCGACCAGGCATCCATGCCAGGTATTTCACTCTTTAGAAGGGACGCCCATGTTCACACGCACCATCGAACCCGCTTTTTATGACACCGACGCGCTTGGCCACATCAACAACACGCGCCTGCCCGCCTGGTTTGAGCTTGCGCGCAACGACCTGTTCACGCTGTTCACGCCGGATCTCGACCCCAAAAAGTGGCGGCTGATGATGGCGCGAATGGAAGTCGACTACCGCGCTGAACTGTTTTACGGTCACCCCGTCGAAGTGCGTACCTACCTGACGCGTTTGGGCAACAGCTCGTTCACGGTGACCCAGGAAGCGCATCAGTTGGGGAAGCTGACCAACGTGGGCCACACCGTCATGCTGCAATTCGATCATCAGGCCAAGCGCGCGCTGCCCATCGAAGGTGAGCTTCGCGAGGCGCTGTCGGCGCACCTACAGGACGCGCCCGCCTGATCCACCGCCCGCGCCGGGCGCAGGAGAGATTATGGCCATACGCTACAACCTTTGGCTCGAGCCGGACAATACGGCCAGGCACAAGACCGTGGAGGCGGACCTGGAGCGCTATTTCGTGGAGCGTTTCGCCGACTACCCGCATATCCGCTTGTTCGGCGCCGACCCCTACGATTATGATGCCCCGTTCAATCGTCTGTATGACGTGCTGATCGCGCGCGCCGCCGAGTACTGCGAGCGCACCTGGTCCTACGTCGCCTCCCCGGAGCAGCTCAACCGCTGCTTTTTCCGCGCCGTGGGCCGCTCCAATAAATTTGTTCGAGACGAGCAACGCTAAGAGATTTTTTGATGGTAATCCGTACCGATCACGCCCCCACCGAGCACCAGCTTGAGATCATCACCCGACAGCTGGGCCGGGCGCCCCGCGGTATCGAAGCCGTCGCCGCTGAAGACGAACACGGCACGCCCTTGGCGCTTCGCATGGCGCCGATCGTCGACGGCAAGCCCTTTCCCACGCTTTACTGGCTCTGCTCGGACGTGCTCAAGATCGAAATCTCGCGGGTCGAGGCGGTCGGGGTGATCAAGTCGCTGGAGCAGCGCCTGCAGGAGGAGCCCGAGTTTCTGGAGCGCTACCGCCAGAGCCACCGCGACTACGTGGCGGCGCGCTGGTCGTTCATGAGCGAGGCGCAGCGCAGCGAGGTCGAACGGCTCGGCTACCGCGAGGTGCTGACCGAGCGCGGCATCGGCGGCATCAGCAACTGGCAGCAGATTCGATGCCTGCACACCCAGTACGCCCATCACCTGGGTAGCCACAACGTGATCGGCGCCTGGATGGACGAGCACTACCAGATCGACCGCTACGTCTAGCGTTCTCTTCCCTTCATTTCGGCCACTGCATTACAGGAATCACGCTATGTCGCGCATCTGCGTTTATCTTGGCTCGCGCGAGGGCCAAAGCCCTGCCTTCATGGAAGCGGCCCGGTCGCTGGGCGAAACTCTGGCGAATCGCGGCCACACCCTGGTGTACGGCGGGGCGCGCGTGGGGCTCATGGGGGCGCTAGCTAACGCCGCTCTCGAAGCTGGCGGCGAGGTAATCGGCGTCATGCCGACCCATTTGGTCGAGCGCGAGCAGGCCCACTTCGGGCTGACCGAGCTGATTCGGGTGTCCAACATGCACGAGCGCAAGGCCACCATGGCCGCCCACGCTGATGCTTTCGTGGCGCTGCCCGGCGGTATCGGCACGTTCGAAGAGCTGTTCGAAATCTGGACCTGGGGTTATCTCGGACTGCACGAAAAGCCCTTGGCGCTGCTGGATACCGAAGGCTTCTACGCCCCGCTATTGGCCTTTTTGGACAACACCGTCGAGCACGGTTTTCTCGGCGCGTCGACCCGCGCCATGCTTATGGATGCCGACACTCCGAAAGCGCTCGTCGAGGCGCTGGAGAGCCAGTTGAAGTAGGCGTTGAGAACTACGCTCAGGAGGGTTTAGTCATCACGCTCTGAAGGTCGGCGCGGGTACGCTCGAAGGTAAGCTGGAGAAGGCGCGCGTCGTCGCCGGCCCGGTGGCGCTGAATGGACTGGTCGCCAATGATCGCTTCTTTGGTCTGGCTCCAAAGCGCCTGCTGGGGCTCGGTCATCAGAATCCGCAGGGCTTCCAAGCGAAAGCGCGGCAGCATACCGGCGTGGTGAAACAGCAGCGAAAGCCAGGTGTTGTCGTAGCCCCAGCTATCGCTGTAGGCCTTGCCAAGCTCGGAAAGCTCATCGTTGAGCCAGCAAGCGACCTGGCGCACCGGGTACCCTTCCTGAAAAAGCCGTTCTCGGGAAATACCGTGCAGAAGCTCCGCCTTCGGGTCCCAGTGCGTCCACTCTTCCAAGGGCTGTACCAGAAACGCGCAGCAGCTCCCATCGGCGCGGGCCAGGCCGATCTCGATCGGGTAGCTGCCGCGGCCAAAGCCCGAGGCTTCGATATCTAGAACGGTCGGCAGCGGCTCACCGGCAGAGTGTGTCATCGATCCACCGTCACGCCGCCACCACCTGGGTGGGGTTGGCGATGCTTTCCCAGTAGGCGGAGCGCTCGCAATCGATGCCCAGGCCTAGCTCGCCGCGCGCATAGGCGCGCGACAGGCGCTCGGCGGCGAGGCGGTGGCCCCTTTGGGCGGCGCGGGCGTACCAGGTCACCGCGTAATCCTCGCGGCACGGGTACTGCACGCAGCCGTGCTCGTGAATACGCGCGGCCTGATATTGCGACTGAACGTCGCCGGCCTGGGCGGCTTCCAGCACGTAGCGCGCGCCACGCGCCTTGTCCTGTGGCGAACGGCTTTTATGAAACAGCATTTGGCCGTAGGTGGAGAGCGCGTCCGGATGCCCGGCCTCGGCGCAGCGCTTGTAAAGGCGCATGGTTAAACGCTGAGTGCGGCGCGAATGGGGGAGCAACCACCGGGAACGAAACAGCTGTTCGGCCAAACGAAACTCGAGCCGAATAAACAAAGATGATGCCTGCGGCATGGCAAACCACCCTGCCTATCTGTTGAAAGCTTTAGCTAGCCAACCCGCTCAAACGGCTAACCCTACGAAAAAACCGACCCTTGGTCGGCGAATGGGCTGGCAAGCATACGCCTGCCTTCGCTTTGACTCAACCCCCTTCATTTGCCGGTTGAAGCGGGGGTCGCTAACATGCTCTGACGCTATTGCCGCAGGGGCCTTAAAGCCCGCCCGTGGGGCAACCTTTACGCCGCTTAGGAGGTACGAATGCAGACCCGTCCACTTGGCAGAACCGGACTCGATGTCAGCCGCTTGTGTTTGGGCACCATGACCTATGGTGAGCAAAACAGCGAAGCCGAGGCCCATGAACAGCTCGACCGCGCCGTGGCGTTCGGCATTAATTTTATCGACACCGCCGAAATGTACCCGGTTCCGCCCAAGGCCGAGACCCAGGGCCTGACTGAAAAGTACGTCGGCAGCTGGCTCAAGGCGCGCGGCGCCCGCGACGACATCAAACTGGCGACCAAGATCGTCGGTCCCGGTGTCGAGCATATTCGCGGCGGTTCGCGCATGAACCGCGCCCACATTCATGAGGCGATCGATGCAAGCCTTGCGCGTCTTCAAACCGACTACGTGGATCTTTACCAGCTCCACTGGCCGGAGCGCAAAACCAACTTCTTCGGCCAGCTTGGCTACACCGCCGCCGATGATCAAGACGCCACACCGTTGAAAGAGACGCTTGGCGCGCTCAAGGAGCTGGTCGATGCGGGCAAGGTGCGCGCCATCGGCGTCTCCAACGACACGCCCTGGGGCGTGATGCGCATGCTCCAGCTTGCCGAGGAGTTCGACCTGCCCCGCGTGGCATCAATACAAAACCCCTACAACCTGCTGAATCGTTCCTTCGAGGTCGGCCTTGCCGAAATCGCCCACCGGGAGGACGTTGGCCTTCTTGCCTACTCGCCGCTAGCCTTCGGCGTTTTGTCGGGCAAGTATTTAAACGGCGCGCGTCCCGCTAAGGGCCGCCTGACGCTGTACGAACGCTTTAAGCGCTACACCTCGCCCCAAGCGGAGCAGGCAACCCAGGAGTACGTCGCGCTGGCCCAAAAGCACGGTCTGGATCCGGCTCAGATGGCGCTCGCCTTCATCAACTCGCGGCCTTTCTTGACCAGCAACATCATCGGCGCGACCACGATGGAGCAGCTCGAATCGAACCTCGAAAGCGAAGCGCTCAAGCTCGATGACGAGGTGCTCGAAGGCATCGACGCGATCCATCAGCGAATTTCCAACCCGAGCCCCTAAGCCATACCCTGCTCGTCCGCTTTTTCTATCGACGCCATAGCCCCGGCAAATGCCGGGGCCTGGTATCATTGCCCGCACTCACTATCGGTTTGTTTCTCAATATGCCGCGCTCAAGGAGCCCGCAATGCTAAGCGTCATCTCACCAGCCAAAACGCTGGATTTCGAAACGCCGCCCACGACGGATAACGTCACACAGCCGGATTTTCTCGAGCAGAGCCAGCCGCTGATCGATATTTTGCGCGACTACTCCCCACAGCAGATCAGCGAGTTGATGGGCATCAGCGACAAACTGGCCGGGCTTAACGCCGCGCGCTTCAAGGAGTGGCAGCCGCCGTTTTCGCTGGATAATGCCAAGCCCGCCGCCCAGGCGTTTCAGGGCGACGTGTATACAGGGCTCGAGGCCGAATCGTTTAGCGAGAAGGAGAACCGCTTCGCCCAGAAGCATCTGCGTATTCTCTCCGGGCTTTACGGGCTGTTGCGCCCTCTGGATTTGATTCAGGCCTACCGTCTGGAGATGGGCACCAAACTGCCCAATGCCGCGGGCAAGGATCTCTACGCCTACTGGAAACCGATTCTGACGCCGGCCCTTTCCGAGGCGGTTGATGAGAGCGGATCAAACGTGCTGGTCAACCTGGCCTCCAACGAGTACTTCAAGGCGGTAGACGCCAAAAAGCTCGACGCCGAGATCGTGACGCCGGTGTTCAAGGATGAAAAAAACGGCAGCTACAAGATCATCAGTTTTTACGCCAAAAAGGCGCGCGGACTGATGAGCGCTTGGATCATTCGCGAGCAGGTCAACTCGCCAGAGGCGTTAAAGGAATTCGATGTGGCGGGGTATCGTTTCGACAAGGCCGCATCACACGAGCGTGAGTTAGTGTTTACGCGCCGCGAGCAGGATCGCTAGAAAACGTCAGCGCCCGCCCGGCGCGGGGCTTTAAAAACTCTCGGTGAAGTCGCTTGAAAAGTGCCGTGTCGCAGCGGTGAAGCCACTCGTAAGCCGCCATGTCGGCGCTTATGCTCACCGCACCGTGCTGAGCAGCACGCACTCTGGCAAGTTCAGCCTCTGCCGGGCGCCGGCTCAGCGTGGCTTCCACCAGCCAGTACACCTCGAACCCCGCCTCCAAAAGCCCTAGCGCGCTCTGCAGTACGCAAATGTGCGCCTCGGTACCACACAGCACGATTTGCTTTCGCTCTGCTTTTTCCAGCGCGCGCATGAACGCGGGCTCCTCGGTAATACTGAAGTGCTGCTTTTCCCACACCGCGTGCTCACCCAGCGCCTGCGTCAGCGACGCATCGGTGTGTCCCAGCTGCGCCGGATTTTGCTCGGTCAGCCAAACCGGCACGTCGAGCTCACAGGCAACGCCGGAAAGCCACCCCGCTTCACGAATGCCTTGCTCGGCACCGGGGATGACGGGAAGCAGCCGCGACTGAAAATCAATGAGTAGAAGCAAACTTTGATGGGCGTGAAGGCGCATGGGCGTGGCTTTCGAAAGGGAGTGTTCTTCTCTTTTAACGCGCTCAATGGGAAAGCACAAATTCCCACGCCGGCTAAAGCGCTCTTCTACGAAACGAAGCCGTATGCTTCCGGGTTTTCCTGCACGCAAAAAAATCCCCCGCCTCAACGAGACGGGGGATTTTTCGGGATAGGTGCCTGACGATAACCTACTCTCGCATGGGGAGACCCCACACTACCATCGGCGCGTTGCGGTTTCACTTCCGAGTTCGGCAAGGGATCGGGTGGTTCACGCAAGCCATGGTCGTCAGGCG
>NZ_JALGBZ010000006.1 GCF_023757625.1 Halomonas sp. S3-1-1 | reverse complement strand
TCTTCGCCCCCAGCCGCTTGGCCAGCAGCGACGACATGATGTTGACCTCGTCGTCGTTGGTCAGCGCGCAGAAGATGTCGCAATCCTCGATGTTCTCCTCTTCCAGCAGGCGCTTGCTGGTGGCGCTGCCGTGCAGCACCACGGTGCGATCGAGGCGCTCGGAAAGGGTGGTGCAGCGCTCAAGGCTGTGTTCGATGATCTTGACCTGGTGGCTGTGCTCGAGATGCTCGGCCAGGCGCTCGCCGATGTTGCCGCCACCGGCGATCACCACCCGGCGAAAGCCGCGCTCAACCCGCCTGAGCTCGCTCATCACCGCGCGGATGTCGCGCCGCGCGGCGAGAAAGAACACCTCGTCGTCGGCCTCGATGACCGTGTCGCCGCGGGGGATGATCGGCCGGTTGCGCCGGTAGATCGCCGCCACGCGGGTGTCGACGTTGGGCATGTGGCGGCCCAGAAAGGCGAGATCCTGGCCCACCAGCGGCCCGCCATAGAACGCCTTGACCGCGACGAGCTGCACGAGCCCGCCGGCGAACTCGAGCACCTGCAGCGCCCCCGGGTGCTCGATCAGCCGGCGCACGTGGTCGGTGACCACCTGCTCGGGGCTGATCAGCACGTCGATTGGAATCGCCTCGTGGGCGAACAGGCCCTTGCGGGTCAGGTACGGCGTGGCGCGCACCCGGGCGATCTTGGTCGGCGTGCGAAACAGGGTATGGGCGACCTGACAGGCGATCATGTTGACTTCGTCGGAGTTGGTGACGGCGATCAGCATGTCGGCGTCCTCGCAGCCGGCCTGGCGCAGCACGATGGGGTAGGAGCCGGCGCCGGTGACGGTACGGATGTCGAGGCGCGTGTGGAGTTCGCGGAGCTTGGCCGTGTTGGTGTCGACCACGGTGATATCGTTCTCTTCGCGCGCGAGGTGTTCGGCCAGCGTACCGCCGACCTGGCCAGCGCCGAGAATGATGATTTTCATGCGTTCGTCTCCCTGGGGCCTGGGTCGATGCCCAGCCGATAGCCGATGCCCGGCTCGGTCTGTAGAAGAAAAGGGGCCTGTGGATCGTCGCCGAGCTTTTGGCGCAGCCGGCTGACAACGATGCGCAGATAGTGAGTGTCGTCTTCGTGCACCGCGCCCCAAACGTGGCGCAAAAGGTGCGTTTGGGTCACCACGCGCCCGGGCTGGCTGGCCAGCAGCGCCAGTACGGCGAACTCCTTGGGCGTCAGGCGCACCGTCTGCTCACCGAGGGTGACGCGCCGGGCGGCAAGGTCGATACATAGCGCCCCAAAGCGGTAGGGCTTGATGCCGGCGCCGGGCAGTGGACGGCGCAGCAGCGCGCGAATACGCGCCAACAGCTCCTCGATACCGAAGGGCTTGGTCACGTAGTCGTTGGCGCCGCTGTCCAGCGCCTGCACCTTTTCTGCCTCGTGGCCGCGCACCGACACCACCATCACCGGCACCTCGCTTTGGCGGCGAATGGCGCGCAGTACCTGCTGGCCGTCCATATCGGGGAGGCCTAGATCCAGCAGTATCAGATCGATCGGCGCCTGCGTGCCGCTGTGCGCGGCCAGCACCGCGTCGAGGGCAAGCGCCCCGGTTGCCGCCTCGCTGACGCAAAACCCCTGAGAGTGCAGGCTGATGCGCAAAAACTGACGAATACCGCGCTCGTCATCGACGATCAGCACGTGTCCGGCGTCACTCATCGCGCGCCTCCCTGGTCGGACTATAAAGCGGCAGCGTGATCACGATGCGTGTCCCTTGGCCTTCGGGGTTCGCCTCGGCGCGTACCTGGCCACCGTGGGCGCCCACCATGCCCTTGCAGATCGCAAGCCCCAGGCCGCTGCCGTGAGGGCTGCGATCGCCCCCGGTGTAGAACATATCGAAGACCTTCTCGCGCCTTTCCGGTTCGATCCCTGGGCCCTGGTCCGTCATGGCAATGGTGAGCATCGTGGCGGCATCATCGGTGAAGGCCAATATCTCGATAACGCCACCCGGCGGCGAAAACCTGGCGGCGTTTTCCAGGACGTTGACCAGCGCCTGTTCGATCAGCGCCGGGTGAACGTACAGAAGCGGCAGGTTGCCTGGCGCAAAGCGAAGCTCCAGCGTGAGCCCCTGCAGCGCGCCGGCCAAACGCCGCCTTACCGTGGCGATCAAATCATCCAGCGATATCCAGTCGCGCTCTATCTTCAGCTCGCCGTGACCCAGCCGGGTCATGTCCAGAAGGTTCTGGATATAGCGGTCCAGCCGCTCGCTTTCACCCAGCACGCTATCCAGAAGCGCACGGCGGTCGCTATCGCTTAGCTGAGCATCGAGGGCGCGCAGCGAGCTGGCCGCCCCGATGATGGAAGAGAGAGGGGTGCGCAAATCGTGGGACACCGATGCCAACAGCGCCGAGCGCAGCCGCTCCTGCTCTTCGGCAAGGCGCGCGGCGCTCAGCGCGCTCAAGCGCCGGCGGCTTTCACTGGCCACGTTGCCCACCACCAACGCGATCAGTAGAAAAAAGCACAGCGTGAGAAGCTGCTCGCGCTCGGCGACGATCAATGAAAACGTCGGTACGGTAAAAAAGAAGTTGAAGGTCAAAAAGCCTAAAAGCGCGCTGATCAGCGCAGCAAAACGGCTCGCCAGCACCGCGCAGGCGAGCACTGCGCTTAAAAACACCAGCGACAGATTGGCCAGCGCAAGCCAGGTGTAAAGTCCCCAGGACGCCAAAAGCGCGAGCGCGTTAAAAAGCAGCGCGCAGCCAAGCTCATGCAGGGTGGGTAAACGCCAGGTCGCGATCAAGAAACGCCTCCTTGAAAATTAGCGGCGCCAGAACATCGGCGTCAGCAGAACGATCACGGTCAGTATCTCGAGCCGGCCCATCAGCATGCCTGCGCACAGAAGCCACTTGGCCGCGTCCGGCAGAGTGTAGAAGTTGCCCGCCGGGCCGATCACCTCCCCCAGGCCCGGGCCCACGTTGGCCACCGCCGTGGCCGCGCCGGACACGGCGGTGACGAAATCGAGCCCGAGTGTGGAAAGCGAAAGCGCCAGCGCCGCGATGGTCAAAAAGAAGAAGAACGAGAAGGCGATGACCCCGCGGGTCACCTCGTCGCTCACCGGCTGGTCGTTGTAACGCGTAGCGAACACGCCGTGGGCGTGGATCAAATAGCGCAGCTGGTTGCGCAGCATCAAAAGCGCGATCTGAAACCGGAACATCTTCATGCCGCCGCTGGTCGAGCCGCTGCACCCGCCCATGAACGTCAGGTAGAAAAACGCAGTGACCGGTAGCGCCCCCCACAGCGTGTAGTCGTCCGAGGCGTAGCCGGTGGTAGTCACCACCGACACGACGTTGAAAGTCACGTGAGTGAGCGAGTCGAACCAGGGCTCGCCAAGGGCGACGCGCCAGGCGCTTAGGCACACGATGACGATCAATAGCAGCTTGATGAGCCCGCGCACCTGTTGATCCTGCCAGAGCGCTTCAGGCGTGCCGCGCAAAAAGCGAATGTAGAGCACGAAGGGGAGCGCGCCGCAGAGCATGAAGGCGCTCGCCATCCACAAAAGCCATGGCGCGTCGGCGTAGGCGCCGAAGGAGGCGTCCGAGTTGGCAAAGCCCCCGGTGGCGATCGAGGTCATGGCGTGCACGACGGCGTCGAGCGGCGCCATGCCGCCAACGAAGTAGCCGAGCATGGCAACGCCCGTCAGCCCCACATAGACCACGAGCGTGGCCTTGGCGATACCGCCGGTGCGCGGCATCACTTTTTCCGACCAGTCGGAGGATTCGGTATGGAAAAGGCGCATGCCGCCGACCTTCAAAAAGGGCAGAATCGCGATGCCCATCACGATGATGCCAATGCCGCCGAGCCACTGCATCAAGCCCCGCCAGAGTTTGAGACCGTCAGAGAGATGCTCGATGCCCACGATCACCGTGGATCCCGTGGTGGTGATCGCCGACACCGACTCGAACACGGCGTTGGTGATACTCAATTGCGGCGCGCCCAGAATCAGAGGGAGGCTGGCAAAGCCGCTAACGCTGACCCAGCTGGCCGGGGTTAGCACAAACATCTGCCAGGGTTTAAGCTCAATGGGCGTGCGGTAGGTCGCCGCGAGCGAGGCGCCGGCAAGTGTGGCCACGACGGTTACCGCCTTGAGAAAGGCCCAGACGTCCGGGTCGTTCTCCCAGGCCAGCACCCCGAGTGGCACGAGCATGAACAGCGCCAGAATGATCCAGAGCACCGCCAGCGTCTTGAGTACCGGCGCCCAACGGCGAGTGGAGTTGAGGGCGTAGGCAACACGTTTGCTTGAAAAAGGCATGCTCGACCGCCTGGCTGGGAAGACCCGCCTATCTCAGCACGCGTTGACATAAAAAGTCTGTAAAAAGTGCGGGCAGTGGTCGGTCTGCATTCGCCATTCCCGAGCTCGACCTGCAAGCGTTAGCTAAAAGTAGTAAAATTACACAATTTATTGCGTACTGTGGCCGCGATCGAGTAAATTTTAGGTAATTAAACAACGTTCGCGGTGTCAGGATTCAAGGAGTCACGATGAGCCAGCCTCATTCCCCGTTAGGCGATCCGAACCATGCGATCGATCTGGCGCTTTTCGGCGCGCTTGGCGATCTTGCCACGCGCAAGCTGTTCGCTGCCCTTTATCACCTCGACCGCGACGGGCTGATGCCCGAGGCCACGCGCATTCTGGGGCTCGCGCGCCAGGGGCATGACCTCGATGAGTTTCGCGCGCTAATTCGCCAGGCACTCGAAAAACGGCTCAAGGCCGACGAGCAGGACGAACAGAGCCTGACGCGCTTTTTAAACCGCCTCGAATACCTGCAGCTGGATTTCAAAAGTGCAGAAGGCTACGCCGCGATCAAGCAGTGGCGCCAGGGGGCCGAGCGCCCGATGGTGGTCTATCTTTCCGTGGCGGCGCGTATCTACGGCGATATCTGCCACAACCTGTCGCAAAGCGGCAGCCTCGACGACGATACCCGCGTGGTGGTGGAAAAGCCCATCGGCTACGATCTGGATTCCTCGAAAGAGATCAACGACGCCATCGGCGCGGTGTTCCCGGAAGAGCGGATCTACCGCATCGATCACTATCTTGGCAAGGAGACGGTGCAGAACCTGATCGCGCTGCGCTTCGCCAACCCCTTGTTCGGTACCCAGTGGAACCAGAACCACATTTCGCATGTGGAGATCACCGTGGCCGAGAAGGTGGGCATCGAAGGACGCTGGGGCTACTTCGACGACGCTGGTCAGCTTAGAGATATGGTGCAAAACCATCTGCTCCAGCTACTGTGCCTGATCGCCATGGACCCGCCGTCGAACCTGGACGCCGACGCCATTCGCGATGAAAAGGTGAAGGTGCTCAAGGCGCTCAAGCCTTTTACCGGCGAGGCACTAGGGCGCGACGTGGTGCGCGGTCAGTACATCGCCGGCACCAGCGACGGCCAAACGGTGCCCGGCTATCTCGAAGAGGAAGACGCCAATACGGAGAGCCGCACCGAAACGTTTGTTGCGATGAAAACCGAGGTCTCCAACTGGCGCTGGGCTGGCGTGCCGTTCTACCTGCGCACCGGCAAGCGTATGCCCGAGAAGCTTTCGCAGATCGTCATCCATTTTCGCCAGCAGCCGCACTACATTTTCGACCCGGATCAGCGCGACATCGCCGCCAACAAGCTGATCATCCGCCTCCAGCCGGAAGAGGGCATCGCGCTGCAGGTGTTGACCAAGGACAGCGGCCTGGACAAGGGCATGCGTCTGCGCCCGGGGCCGCTGCATCTCGATTTCAACAGCGCCTTTCCCAAGTCGCGCATTCCCGACGCCTACGAGCGGCTGCTGCTGGAAGTGATGAAGGGCCAGCAGTATCTGTTCGTGCGCCGCGACGAGGTTGAGTTCGCCTGGCGCTGGTGCGATCAGCTCATCGACGGCTGGAAGACCCGCGAAACGCCGCCCCGGCGCTACCCGGCCGGCTCCTGGGGACCGGTGGCGTCGATCGCCATGATCACCCAGGACGGGCGCAGCTGGTACGAGGACTACTGATATGAGCAACGTACGTAACGCGCTGGCCGAGCAGCTGGCCGAAGCGGTGTATCAGGCGTTGGCCGAGGATCTCGAGCGCCAGGAGAAGGCGCTTTTGGTCGTCTCCGGCGGCTCCACGCCGGTGCCGTTTTTTACCGCGCTCGCTAAAAGAGAGCTTGCCTGGGAGCGGGTGCAGGTGACGCTGGCCGACGAGCGCTGGGTCGACGCCGAAAGCAGGGACAGCAACGCGAGGCTCGTGCGCGAGCATTTGCTGGTGGGGGAGGCGGCAAACGCCGATTTCATTGCCTTGACCAGTGAGGCCGAAACGCCGGAGCAAGGCGTGGAAGAGGTCGCACGGCGCCTCGAGCCGCTCGCCTGGCCGGCCAGCGTGGTCATTTTAGGCATGGGCAGCGATGGCCACACCGCTTCGCTTTTCCCCGATAGCCCGGAGCTTGGCCTTGCCATGACCACCGATGAAGCGCTGGTAGCGGTACGCACGCCCAGCCAGCCTCAGCCGCGCATTACCCTGAGCGCCGACCGCCTGCACCAGGCGCGGCGCCACTTTCTGCACATCACCGGCGACGACAAACGCGCCGTACTCGGCAGCGCCATGGGTGGCGACGACGTTCGCCAGCTTCCCATTCGCGCCTTTTTAAGCTGCCCGCTGGCCATCTACTGGGCACCCTGACACACCCTTTGCACGCCCGCGTTAGGGTTTGGAGATTTTTATGACAATCGATAAACAGCTTCCGTCCAGCCGCACCGCCGAGCTCGACAGCATCTGCCTTAAGGCCGAGGTCATCCCGGTAATCACCATCGAGCGTATCGAAGATGCCGTGCCCATGGGCCGCGCGCTGCTCGAAGGCGGCATCAACGTACTGGAAGTCACGCTTCGCACCGACTGCGCGCTCGAGGCCATCAAGCGTATGAAAAAGGAGCTGGTTGGGGCAAGCATCGGCGTGGGCACCGTGCTCACCCCGGCCCAGTACCGCCAGGCCGAAGAGGTCGGCGCGGATTTCGTTGTCACTCCCGGCACCACCGAGGCGCTTTACCGCTATGGCGTGGAGAGCCCGGTACCGATGCTGCCAGGCGTTTCCACCGTTTCCGAGCTGATGACCGGCTGGCAGTACGGCTATCGCCGCTTCAAGTTTTTCCCTGCGGAATCGAGCGGCGGCGCCAAGGCGATCAAGGCGATCGGCGGCCCGCTCTCCGAGGCGCGCTTTTGCCCCACCGGCGGTATTACGCTGGACAACGCCGAGGAGTACCTGACGCTCCCCAACGTCATGTGCATCGGCGGCTCCTGGCTCACGCCGAAGGCCATGGTCGACGCCGAAGATTGGGACGGGATTAAAAAGCTCGCCCAGGAAGCGGCGGAGCGCTTTCACCACTAAGGCGCTTTCACCATTAGGACGCTTGCGCCAAGTGATCAAAGCCCGAGCGGGTCGACCGCTCGGGCTTTTTGCGCTTTAAAGAGATCCCTTCAAAAAATAAACGCCTATCTGAAACCTGGGATATCGCCGCGAGTAGGCAGGGCAGCGTAGGCACCGGGGCGGGTGACGGCGTAGGCGCCGCAGTTACAGGCAATGCCGACGGCGCGGGTAAGAAATGCCGCGCTTTCGAGCAGGTTTTCAGGCAGCGCATCGCGGCTTAGCGCTTGGCTTAAGCAGGCCATAAAGCCGCCCATGAAGGCGTCACCACCAGCGGTAGTGTCCACCGCCTGTACGCGGGGTGGCGTGATGCGCTCATCCAGCGTGGCCGTTTTAAGACGCACATCGTTTGGCCCATCGGTGATCAGTATCGCCCTAGCGCCCGCGTTCAAGCGCTCGGCGAGCCAGGCCTCTTCGCTTTCGGCGCCGCGCAGGTAGTCGAGTTCCTCCTGGGACACCTTGATTAGCATCGCCAGCGACAACAGCTCGGTGACGCGGCGGGTCGAGGCGCTGCCGTCTGGCCACAGGTTGTGGCGCAGGTTGGCGTCTACGCTTACCAGCGCGCCGGCCTTTTGCGCCATTCGCGTTAGCGCCAGAGTGGTGTCGCAAATCGCCGGCTCGGTCAGGCTGTTGCTACATACGTGCCAAATCACCGGCGACTCGAAAGTGTCCTGGGGCAGATGCTCGACGCGGTAGAGAAGATCCGCCGCCGGTGGGCGGTAGAAGTCGAAGGTGCGTTCGCCATGCTCATCGCGCGAAACGAACGCGAGTGCGGTGCGCGCCAGGCGGGTAAATACCACGCCTTTGGTATCGACGCCATGATGGCTGAGCTCTTCATTGATAAAACGCCCAAAGCGGTCATCGCCGAGCATACCCAAAAAACGGCTGGGCACGCCCAAACGGGCGCAGGCCACCGCCACGTTGGCCGGCGCGCCACCGGCATAGGGGGTGAACGTTTCCGGGCCTGCTTCATCACCTAATCGGCTTGAAAGCATATCGACCAGAGCCTCGCCAAAAGTAACGACTGGCGTCATGCACACCTCCTTTTACGCGCTTTGCGCTCATTGTTTTATTTACATCCGGGCGCTTGTTCATGCCCAACAGAAGGGGCTAGGTAACCTCTTCGTTATGCAGTGCTTCGGCGGCGCCCAGCAGCCCCGTCCAGGGGTGGGTGACCACCTGAATGGGAATGTCGGCGTTGTAGGCTTGCATGCGGCCCTTATCGTTGAAGGCGCTTTTGAGCTCACTGTGCGGCAGCCAGTCGAGCAGCCGGGGCAGGATGCCGCCGCACAAATAGACGCCGCCGCGTGCCCCCATGGTCAACGTGGCGTCGCCGCAAACGTTGCCCAGTATCTTCAAAAAACGCAGCAGCGCGGTGCGCGCCAGCGTATCGCCGTCGTCGGCGCCCTGGCTGATCTCTGCCGGGGTTTCGAAGCGCGGCGCGGCGCCGTCGAGCTCGCAGTAGGCTAGATAGAGCTCGAAAAGCCCTTGACCGCACAGCACACGCTCAACGCTAACGCGGCCGTAGCGCTTTTGAAAAAAGCGTAAAAGCGCAAGCTCCTGCTCGTCCATTGGCGCGAAGCTTACATGGCCGCCTTCGGTGGGCAGCGGAATCCAAGCGTGGCGGCCGGGAAAAACGCCGGCCACGCCAAGCCCGGTTCCTGGGCCGATGATCAGCCGCGCCGAGTGAGGCTGCGCGTGGCCAGCCTGGACCTCGAACAGGTGCGTCTCGTCGACATGGGGCACGCCAAGCGCCTGGGCGGTGAAGTCGTTGATCACCTTGAAAAGCGAAAGCCCCAGCGCCTCCTGAACATCGCGCTTGTCGAACGCCCAGTGGTTGTTGGTCATCTTCACCCGCTCGGCGTGGACCGGGCAGGCGAAGGCAAGACACGCCTCGGTAGGGGCCATCTCGTCGATGGCGCCCACCCGCTCGAGATAATCCCGAATGGCGTCGATGGGCCCGGCGTAGTCGGCGCAGGGCAGATTCAGCATGTCATAGGGCGCCGTGTCGCCGGGGATGACCAGGGCGAAGCGGGCGTTGGTGCCGCCGATATCGCCGATCAGCGCCGGTCGCATCAGGCGTCCTCCTCGCTAATCTGGCTCTGCTGGCGGGCCAGATCGTCGGCCTCAAAACCGCCGAACACGCCCGCACCTTCCTCGCCGCGCATCGCCAAATGGCGGAATCCACCGAAGAGCTCGCGGCCCATGCCGACGTGGTACTCGTCCAGGTTAGCGTGCGCGAGGCCGCGTTTGGCCCACTCCGCCGGGTCTACTTTGGCTTCGAGCACGCCAGTGTTGGCATCCAAAAAGACCACATCGCCGTCGCGCAGTTTGGCCAGCGGGCCGCCGTCGAGCGCCTCCGGGCTAATGTGGATCGCCGCCGGAACCTTGCCCGAGGCGCCGGACATGCGCCCGTCGGTGACGAGTGCCACCTTGAAGCCGCGATCCTGCAGCACGCCCAGATACGGGGTGAGCTTGTGAAGCTCCGGCATGCCGTTGGCTTTCGGCCCCTGGAAGCGCACGACCACGACCACGTTGCGGTCGAGTTCGCCGGCTTCGAACGCGCCTTTCATCTGGTTCTGGTCGTCGAAAATGCGCACCGGCGCCTCGAGCACGCGGTGCTCCTCGGTGACGGCAGAGATTTTGATCACACCGCGGCCCAGGTTACCGTCGAGCACGGTCAAGCCCCCGGTCGGTGCAAAAGGCGTGGCCACCGGACGCAGTACGTCCTCGTCCAGGCTCGCATCGACCCCTTCGCGCCAAACGAGCTTGCCGTCCTCCAGGAAGGGCTCCTGGGTGTAGGCGGTCAGCTCGGTGCCGAACACGGTGGGAATGTCACCGTGAATAAGACCCGCACCGAGAAGCTCGCGGAACAGATAGCTCATGCCGCCGGCGGCCTGGAAGTGGTTGATGTCTGCCTGGCCGTTGGGGTAAACCCTCATCAGGCTCGGCGTGACGGCGGAGAGCTCGGTGAAGTCGTCCCAAGTCAGCGTGATGCCAGCGGCGGCGGCCATGGCGATCAGGTGCATGGTGTGGTTGGTGGAGCCACCGGAAGCCAGAAGCCCGACCACGGCGTTGACGATGGCGCGCTCGTCGATCTGCTTGTAGAACGGGCGGTAGTTGCCGCCGGGCTCGGTGTTGCGAATCGCCTGCTCGGTGGCGAAGCGGGTCAGCGCCTCACGCATCTCGGTGCCCGGGTTGACGAACGAGGTGCCCGGCAGGTGCAGGCCCATCACCTCCATCATCAGCTGGTTGGAGTTGGCGGTGCCGTAAAAAGTACAGGTGCCAGGGCTGTGATAGGACTCGGACTCCGCCTCGAGAAGCTCCGCGCGGCCCACCTTGCCCTCGGCAAAGAGCTGGCGCACCCGCGCTTTTTCCTTGTTGGGTAGGCCTGAGGGCATGGGGCCGGCGGGCACGAACATCGCCGGCAGGTGGCCAAAGCGCGCCGCTCCGATGAACAGCCCCGGCACGATCTTGTCGCACACGCCAAGATACAGCGCGGCGTCGAACATGTTGTGCGAAAGCCCCACCGCGGTGGCCATGGCGATCACGTCGCGCGAGAACAGCGAAAGCTCCATGCCCGGCTGGCCCTGAGTGACGCCGTCGCACATCGCCGGCACGCCGCCGGCGAACTGGGCGGTCGAGCCCATCGCACCCGCCGCCTCGCGAATGGTCGCGGGAAAGGTCTCGAAAGGCTGGTGCGCCGAGAGCATATCGTTGTAGGCCGAAATGATCCCCAGGTTGGCGCTGTTCATCAGCTTCAGCGAATCCTTCTCCTGCGGGCTGCAGGCGGCGAAGCCGTGGGCCAGGTTGCCGCAGGAGAGCTCGGCGCGGTGCACGCCGCGCTGGTGCTGATCAGCCATGCGCTTTTCATAAAGCGCCCGGCGCTCGCGAGAGCGCTCGCGAATGCGCTGGGTCACCCTGGCGACGGTGTCGTTTAACGGGGCAGATGCGGTAGACGTCATGGAAACCTCGGCTAGGCGTTAGTCAGGGCATGCTATGTAGTTATTTTACATGCTTTGCGGCCAGTTTAAGCCGCCATCGAGCGGCATTAAACCTTTTGGCGCAGATTTGCGGCGCTATTTTGGTAACTTTCCTACTGAATCGCCCGCCGCGCCGGATGCAAAGAGTGATGAAGCGTACCTTGCGCTCGCCGATCCGGCTGTCGGCTAGCACGATGGCGTTTTTCATCAGCATGCTCGAAAGGTTCAGCATGCCCAAAAGGGCGGCGAAGGTGAAGGGCAGATCGGAACCCAAAGCCCAATGGTCACATCCGGAACAGGCGCCAGCGCCGCCGGGCTTTGTTACCATGGCCCAGCGGCGGCCGCTGGCTTGCCGATTGCCTGTTGGTCTTATCCACGCGCTCGTTTTATTCACTGCTTTCGGAGCCTGACATGCCCCGCGACTTTTCGCGTATCACGCCTTTCGATACCGCCTTTCAAACGCGCGCGCGAGCCTATCTCGACACATTGACCAAGCCGCCGGGAAGCCTTGGCCGGTTAGAAGACCTAGCGGTGTCGCTTTGTCATATCACCGGCACGCTCACGCCAAACGTCGACCCGCCCGGCATCGTCGTTTTCGCCGCCGACCACGGCGTGGCCGAGGAGGGCGTCTCCGCCTTCCCTCAGGAAGTGACCGCGCAGATGGTCGCCAACTTCGCCAAGGGTGGGGCGGCGATCAACGTGTTCGCCCGCCAGATCGAGGCGCGTATCGAGGTGGTCGATGTGGGCGTGGCGAGCGATGTCCGCGCCGAGGGCGTGGTGGACGCTAAAGTGCGCCGCGGTACGCGCAACTTCGCCCGCGAAAACGCAATGAGCGCCGCCGAGCTCGATCAGGCCCTTAGGGTAGGTATTGAAGCCGTCGAGCGGGCCGCTAATGCCGGCTGCAAGAGCCTGATTTTAGGAGAAATGGGCATCGCCAACACCACCGCCAGCAGCGCCGTGCTGGCAGCATTGTTGAACCGGCCCGTCGGCCCGCTGGTGGGCGCCGGGACCGGCGTTGTCGAGCAGCGTCTGGCGCATAAAATCGACGTGATCGAAAAAGCCCTTGTAGCGCGTGCCCCCGGAAGCGAGCCGCTGGCGGTGCTTGCCTCCGTTGGCGGGTTCGAGCTTGCCGCCATGGCCGGGGCGATGCTGGCAAGCGCCGAGCGCCGCCTGCCGGTAGTGGTCGACGGCTTCATTGCTTCAGTGGCGGCGCTGGCGGCGGTGCGGCTCTGCCCGCCGGTGCGCGAGGTTCTGATTTTCAGCCACCGCTCCGCCGAGCCCGGCCACGCCGTGGCGCTCGAGGCGCTCGCCGCGACCCCGCTGCTCGAACTCGACATGCGTCTGGGCGAGGGCAGCGGCGCCGCGCTTGCTTTCCCGCTGTTGAAAGCCGCCTGCGCGATGATCACCGAGATGGCCACCTTCGAGAATGCCGGGGTGACACGCTAGTGGGCGTGACGCTCATACTGCTGGCGGTGGCGATCGACCTGATCGTGGGCGACCCGCGCTGGCTGCCGCACCCGGTGGTCGGCATGGGCCGAGTGATCACATGGTTGGAGGTGCGGCTCAACCGCGGTGGGCAGCGCGCGCGGCGGCTCAAAGGCGCGCTTTTGACGCTTCTGGTGGTCGCCGGCACGTTTTGGCTCGCAACGCTTCTTCTCAATTGGCTGAGCATGGTGCATCCTTGGCTGAAGGTCGCGGCCGAGCTTTGGCTACTGGCCACCACGCTTGCCATCAAGGGGCTGGCGGACGCGGGCAGAGCCATCGCCGCACCGCTTGTTAAGGGGGATCTCGAGGCGGCGCGAGAGGCGCTGTCGCGGGTGGTCGGGCGCGATACCGCCACGCTAAACGAGCCTGAGATCGCCCGCGGCGCGGTCGAAACCGTGGCGGAGAACACCGTCGATGGCATCACCTCGCCGCTGTTTTTCGCGCTGATCGGCGGCGCGCCGCTGGCGCTGGCTTACAAGGCGGTGAACACGCTGGACTCGATGGTGGGCTACAAAAATGCCCGCTTCGCGGATTTTGGCTACGCCTCGGCAAAACTCGACGACATCGCCAACTGGCTGCCGGCGCGGCTCACTGCCGTGTGTCTTTGGGCGGCGGGGGCGCTTTGGAATGCCTTAGGGCGCGAGCCGCTGGCGGTGGCCGGTGCCTTTACCCATACCCGGCGCCAAGCGCCGCGCCACCCCAGTCCCAACGCCGGCTGGCCGGAGGCGATGGTGGCCTGGCTAATGGGCGTGAAACTCGGCGGCGAGAACGTCTACGGCGGCGAGCTTTCGCACCGCGCAATGCTAGGGCCGGGGCGCGTCGCGCTCGAGGCGCGCCACATCGATATCACCATTGGCCTGATGCACGCAGCCTGGGGGCTTTTTTTACTCATGATGATCGCGCTTGGCATGGCAGGAGAGGCGGTGTGATAAGCCCAAAAAAGCCGGCAGACGGCACTTGGCAAAGGCCAATGCCGTGTAACGTCATCTCATTTTCTCGCTCGAGCGTTCGATGATCGTGTTCGTCAGCGGCGGCGCACGCTCGGGAAAGTCTCAACTGGCCGAAGCGCTGACGCTGGCAAAAGCGCGCGAGCGCTGCTTTTACGTGGCCACCGCCCGTCAAAACGATGCCGAGATGAGCGCGCGCGCCGCGCGCCACCGGGCCCGCCGTGACGGCCGCTGGGTCACGCTTGAGGCGCCGCTCTACCCGGACGAAGCGGTCGCTTCTGTACCCGACGGCCAGGCCGTGCTGATCGACTGCCTCACCCTCTGGGCGAGCCAGCTATTGTTTGGCCAGGCGTTCGAGCCGGCCGAGGCCGAACGGGAGGGGGTGCGCTGCCTAAAAAAGCTGCTCGGCGATGCCCGTGATCGAGGCCTGCACCTGGTCATCGTTTCCAACGATCTTAACGAAGCGCCGCTGCCGTCGGACCCCGGGGTCTGGCGCTTCGTCACGTTTTTGCAGCGCCTGCACCGGCTGTTGGCCCAGGAAGCGGACTCGGTGATCGAAGTGGTCGCCGGGTGCGCCGTCGAGTGGAAGGTTGATCTCGACCTTTCCCCCAATTCCGATACCCCGTCCCGAAACAGCGAAGAGCCATCGCCGTGAAGAATGCTCTGTTCGGTACCGTGCTGGCCTTTCAGTTCTTGACCCGCGTGCCGCTACCCATCGAGTGCCCCTGGAACGCCGCCACCCGGCGCTGGACGCTGCGCGCCTATCCGGTGGTCGGGCTGTTCATCGGCGCGCTGCTGTGGCTTGCTGCGCTTGCGCTCGACGCGCTCGCGATGCCCGCACCGATTGCCGCCCTTGCGCTGTTGAGCCTGTGGGTGGCGCTGGGCGGCGGCCTGCACCTGGACGGCGCGATGGACCTGGCCGATGCCCTCGGCAGCAACCAGCCGCTGGAGCGGCGTTTTGAGATCATGAAGGACCCCCAGGTGGGCAGCTTCGGGATACTGGCGCTGTTTTTCCTGCTCGCCTGGAAGGCGGTGCTGCTCTGGGCGCTGGTTGATATCGGCGCGCCCGCGCTTTGGCTGTTGATCGTGCCGGCGCTTGCCCGTTTCGCCGGCGCCGCCCTGCTGGTGCTGAGCCCCTGTGCCCAGCCAAGCGGGCTTGCCTACGCGTTCAAGCGCTCGCTGACCCCGCGTGACGTGGCGCTTTCGCTGGTGCCGCTTCTGTGCGTGGCGTTTTTTTATCCGCCCTTGCTTGCCTGGCTTGCCGGGGCGCTTTTGTTCACCGCGCTGTTTCGCGCCGGGGTGCTTCGCGCCTTCAAGGGCATCAACGGCGACATGATTGGGGCGTTAATAGAAGGAGTCGAGCTTTGGCTAGTGATCTTGATGTGGAGCTGGTGGTGGTTCGCCACGGCGTGACGGCCTGGAATCTCGAGCGGCGCTACCAGGGCCAGCGCGATATCGAGCTTTTGTTTCCCGACGCCGAGCCGGGGCTCAACGCGCTCAAGGCGGCGTTAAAGGATGAACATTTCGATGCGATCTACGCAAGCGATCTGACCCGCTGCCGCCAAACGCTCGAGTGGGCAAAGCCCAGCGCTACGCCGGCGAGTGTTTATCTGGAGTCCAGGCTTCGCGAGCTCGATTTCGGCGAGTACGAAGGCAAGGTCTACGACGAACTCAAGGAGAATCCGGGCTACCGGGCATGGATTGATAGCGTCGGAGAGCTTAAAATCCCCGGCGGCGAATCTGCCGGTGATCTGCGCGCGCGCCTGGACGGCTGGCTTTCGACGCTCGCCGACAACGCCCGAGCCCTTGGCCACCGGCGCGTGCTGGCCGTCACCCATGGCGGCGTGATTCGCGAACTGAGGCGGCGTTTTGAAACCGTGGATTTCTGGGAGGCCACGGTGACCCAGGCCACCGGCCGGCGCCTGAACCTGACCCATCGCGCTAGAGAAGGAGAGTGGCAATGCAGCTTTTCATCGGCGGTGCCCGCGCAGGCAAGCGCGACGCCGTAAAAACGCGCTTTCAAAACGCGGCCTGGTGGACGCTCGCCCCGGGCCAGCGGCTGGCCGACTGCCACTCGATTTTGATTCCCGATACGCCGCTGGTGATTAACGGCGTGCTCGACTGGGTGGCCCGCGACGGCGCCCGTGAAACCGACAGCGACCGTCTGCGCGCCCAGTGGCGCGAGGATCTGGCCGCGCTTTGCCGCGCCGCCAGGGCGTGCAACGCCACGATCGTGCTGATCATGAGCGAGGTCGGCCGGGGCCTGGTGCCCATGGCGCGCGAAGAGCGCCGGCTTCGCGATCTCAACGGCTGGTTCAGCCAGGACGCCGCCCAGCATGCCGAGCGAGTCTGGTACGTGCGCCACGGCCTGGTGCAGCGCCTTGGCGCGCCCATAAGCGCCCCGTCGAGCCTGGCCGAGTGCGATTGACCTGGCCCTGACGGCTTGCTAGTTTACGCTCACTTTTGGGTGCCGACCTTGCGTCGGTTAAACGGGAAGCTGGTGTCCATTCCAGCGCTGCCCCCGCAACGGTAATCGAGTCAAGAACGGCCATTACGCCACTGTGTCGCGCGCGATATGGGAAGGCCGCCGTTTTAAAGACGCTTTGCGCGTCTTTCGCTCGTCAGCCCGGAGACCGGCCCGAAAGCGCAAGGTGACTGAAAACGATGTTTCAGCGCCTTTACTGCCGAGACGCGGAGGGCGTGCTCAGGGCCGATACGGACGCGCGTTTCCGCTATTTTCCCTTGACGTCACCGCAACTGGCCATAAAAACCGGCTGTGCGGGTGAGCACGGCCAGCAAGGGACTTCTCATGCCTTACGCGCTCTTCCCGCGGCTTGGCGCTTTCGCGCTCGCCACGCTGCCGCTGGCGGTTCACGCCCAGACCACAGCGGCGACGACCCCAATAGCCTCCGATCTCGACCCGGTGGTGGTCACCGCCACACTGGCCCCGCGCACCGCCAATCAAAGCCTCTCCTCGGTCACCGTGCTCGATGAAGCCGCCTTTCGCCGCCAGGACCCAACGAGCGTCACGGACCTTTTACGTGGCCAGCCGGGCGTGGACGTTTCCAGCAACGGAAGCTTCGGCAAGAATGCGAGCGTGTATCTTCGCGGCACCGGAAGCGCGCAAAACGTGCTCTTGATCGACGGCATTCGCCTGCGCTCGGCCACCAGCGGCGGCGCGGCCTGGGGTAGCCTCGACCCGCGCCTGTTCGAGCGCGCTGAAATCGTGCGCGGGCCGCGCGGCAGTCTGTACGGGGCGGACGCCATCGGCGGCGTGGTGCAGCTTTTCACCCACGCCCCGGATGAAGGCAATGGCCCGCAGCCCCGGCTTTCGTTTGGCGGCGGCTCCTTCGGCACGGCGCGGGCAAGCGCGGGGCTCAGCGGGGTCGAGGGCGGCACTCGCTACAGCTTCGCGGCCAGCCACTTCAACACCGACGGCGAGCCGGTGCGCCGAGGTGGCGAGGACAAGGGCTATGACAACACGACGGCGCTGGCCCGCGTGTCCCACGTCTTTGATAGCGGCGTCGAGGCCGGCGCGCTGGCGCTGCGTGCGCGCGGCAATAACGAGTACGACGGCGGCGAGAACGACTTCGTCCAGCAGGTCGCCGGTGTTTACGTCGATACCCCGGTGGTCGAGGGCTGGCGCTCGCGCTTGACGCTTTCCGAGGCTCGCGACGAGAGCGACAACGTCGACGAGTTCGGCGACTCCACCTTCGACACGAACATTCGCACCGCGCGCTGGCAGAACACCTTTAGCGTCGGCATGCACGAATTCATCGCGGGCGTCGAGCAGAGCGAAGACCGCATCGACAGCACCGTCGATTACGATGAGACGAGCCGCGACAATACCGCCGCCTTTACTCAGGCGCTGTTCGACTTCGCGCCCTTTACACTTCAAACCAGCGCCCGCTTCGATCACAACGAAAGCTACGGCGACGAGGTGACCGGAAGTGTGGCACTCGGTTTCGATCTCGACGCCCACCACACCCTGCGGGCAAGTTTTGGCACCGCCTTCAACGCGCCGACCTATAACCAGCTTTACTACCCGGATTTCGGCAACCCGGACCTCGACTCCGAGACATCCGAGACCTTTGAAATCGGCGCGCGCGGGCAGTACGCGAACCTTTTCTGGGACGCCGCGTTCTACCAGACCGATATCGACAACCTGATCGCCGGCCAGGGCGAGCAGTTCAACGTGCCCACCTCGCGCATTCGCGGCGCCGAGCTTTCCGGCGGCTTGGAGCAGGGCGGCTGGACGCTGGCCGCCGCGCTCACCTACACCGACCCGGAAAACCGCGCCACCGGCAACCGGCTTACCAACCGCGTCACCCAGAGCCTGCGTCTGGACGTGGACCGGGAGCTCGGCGAGTACTCGGTCGGCGGCTCCTGGATCGCCCAGAACCACCGCTACCGCGATGCAGCCAACGAGAATCGCCTGGCCGGCTACGGGCTGGTCAACCTGCGCGCCGGCTGGCAGTTCGCGCCCATGTGGACCGCGCGGGTGACGCTGGAGAACGCGCTGGACCAGGACTACGTCACCACGCGCTCCTTCGACGGTGCCGACTACATCAACGCCGGCCGCGCGGCGTTTTTGAGCGTCAACTTTGGTCAGTAAATGGCTTGTAGGCCTTACGGCGGCGCTTTGCGTTAGCGCCGCTCGGGCCGAGGTGTGTGCGCTCGACGACCTGGACCGCGAGGTCTGCCTGAGCGCGCCCGCTGAGCGCATCGCCGCGCTGTCACCGGGGGCGACGGAGCTGGCTTTCGCCGCCGGTGCGGGTGAGCAGGTCGTCGCCGTGGTCTCGTTCAGCGACTACCCGCCCGAGGCGAAAGAGATTGAGTCCGTGGGCAGCCATACCCGGCTGGATCTGGAAGCGCTGGTGGCGTTAGAGCCGGATCTGGCCATCGGCTGGGTGACCGGCAACCCCGCCGAGCAGCTCGAAACGCTACAAGCGCTCGGCATGGCGGTGTTTTATATCGAGCCGCGCAGCGTCGACGGCGTGGCCAGCGCCATCGAGCGCTTGGCTGCGCTTGCCGGCACCGAAGCACAAGGGCGCCGCGTGGCCGATAATTTCGTTCGCGACATGGCCGCGCTCGAGGCGCAGTACGCGGGAGAAGCGCCGGTCGATACCTTCTACCAGGTGTGGGATTCACCGCTGATGAGCGTCAACGACGCGCACCTGATTGGCCAGGTGATTCGCCTGTGCGGCGGGCGCAACGTGTTTGGCAACCTCGACCGGCTGGTGCCGCGTCTGGACGACGAGGCGGTGCTCGCCGCCGACCCGGCGGTGATCGTCGCCGGCGGCATGGGCGAGGAGAATCGCGACTGGCTCGATCACTGGAGCCGCTACCTAGAGCTTCGCGCGGTGCAAAACGATCACCTCTACCTCGTGCCGCCGTCACTTATTCAGCGGCCCACGCCGCGACTGGTCGAAGGGGCGCGGCGTCTTTGCGAGCACCTGGCGACGACCCGCGCCGGAGAGACGCCGTGAATGGCCGGGCGCTAAGTTTATGGCCCGTGGCGCTGGCGGCGCTCGCCCTCGCCGCACTTGCCCTGGCGCTCGCCACCGGCAGCGCCTCGCTATCGCTGGCTGAGCTCGCGCGGGCGCTGTTCGGGCAGGGCGAAAGCCTCGCTCATACCCTGGTGTTCGATCTTCGCCTGCCTCGGGCGCTTTCCGCTTTCGCCGTGGGTGGGCTGCTCGCCGTGGCTGGGGCGCTGATGCAGGTGCTCTTGCGTAACCCGCTCGCCGACCCCTACGTGCTCGGGCTTTCCGGCGGGGCGAGCATCGGGGCGCTTGGCGCGATGCTGGCGGGCCTGGGCGGCCTGCTGGTCACCAGCTCGGCGTTTGCCGGGGCGCTTTTCTCGACGCTTTTAGTGTTTGGCCTGGCTCAGGGGCGCGGCGGCTGGACGCCGGCGAGGTTACTGCTCACCGGCGTGGTCGTGGCTTCCGGCTGGGGGGCGCTGGTCACGCTGATGCTCGCCATGAGCCCCGCCGAGCGCCTGCCGGGCATGCTCTACTGGCTGATGGGCGATCTCGCCTACGCGCGCACGCCCTGGCCGCCGCTGGCTCTGCTGGTACTGACCTGCGCGCTTTTATGGCCGCTGGGGAGAAGTCTCAACGTGCTGGCCCGTGGCTCGCTGCAGGCCGCCGCCCTAGGAGTGAACGTGCGCGGCTTCGAGTGGGGCATCTATCTGTTAGCGAGCCTTCTGACCGCCATGGCGGTCACCACTGCCGGCAGCATCGGCTTCGTGGGGCTGGTCGTGCCGCACATGCTGCGCCTGGTGCTGGGCAACGACCAGCGCCGTATTTTACCCGCCTGTACATTGGCTGGCGGTACGCTGCTGCTGCTGGCGGATACGCTCGCGCGCACGCTGATCGCCCCGGAGCAGTTGCCGGTCGGCGTGATCACCGCGCTGCTCGGCGTACCTACCTTCTTGCTGCTGCTCAGCCGGAGCCGCACATGAGCGCGCTTTGCGCCAGCGCACTTGCGCTCGCGATTCCCGGCCGCAAGGCCCAGGCGCTGGATATCGAGATCACGCCCGGCCAGGTGTGGGGCGTGCTGGGCCCCAACGGGGCGGGCAAGACCACACTGTTGCATACGCTCGCCGGGCTCAAGGCGCCGCGCGCAGGCAATGTGTATTTGGACGAGCAGCCGCTGAGTACGCTTGCCCGCCGCGACGTGGCCAAGCGGCTGGGGCTGGTGTTTCAGGAGCGCATGGACGGCTTTCCCGCCACGGTGTTCGAAACCGTGATGATGGGGCGCCACCCGTATCTATCGCTTTTCCAACGCGAAACGCCCGGCGATAGCGAGCGCGTTGAAGCGGCGCTGGCCGCCTTCGATCTGGCCGGGTTTGAGCAGCGCCTGGTGAGTTCGCTTTCCGGCGGCGAGCGCCAGCGGGTGGCGCTCGCCACGCTGTTTGTCCAGGACCCGGGGGTGTGGCTGCTCGACGAGCCGACCAACCACCTGGATTTGCATCATCAGAGCGCGGCGATGGCGCTTTTGAGTGGACGGGCCGCTCACGGGCGCACGGTGATGATGTGCCTGCACGACGTGAACCTGGCCGCGCGCTGGTGCAGCCACGCGCTGCTGCTGCATTCAAACGGCGACGTCCAGGCAGGCCCGACTGACGTCGTGCTGGGCCTGGAGGCGCTCGAGCGACTCTATGACCAGCCGCTGAGCACCGCCGAGATCGACGGCGCGGCGGTGTTCATGCCGCGCCATGACCGAGACCCCCACCGCGCAAGGAGACAGGCATGAGCGCGTTCCCCTTTGCCGGCGTGATCGGCTATGAGCCGCTGAAGACCGCGCTGACGCTCAACGTGATCGACCCGCGCATCGGCGGCGTGCTGATCAGCGGGCCGCGCGGCAGCGCCAAGTCCACGCTGGCACGGGCGCTGGCCGCCTTGCTGCCCGAAGGTGAAAGCGGCCAAGCGCCGTTCGTCACTTTACCGCTGGGAGCGAGCGAGGACCGCCTGACGGGAAGTCTCGACGTCAATCGCGTGCTCGCCGACGGCGAGGTGCATTTCCAGCCGGGGCTTCTGGCGCGCGCCCACGGCGGCATTCTTTACGTGGACGAAGTGAACCTCCTGGCAGATACGCTGGTGGATCTGCTGCTCGACGTGGCGGCAAGCGGTACCAACGTGGTCGAGCGCGACGGCGTGAGCCACACCCACCCGGCGCGTTTTAGCCTGATCGGCACCATGAACCCGGACGAAGGTGAGCTCAGGCCGCAATTGCTCGACCGCTTTGGGCTCTGCGTCGAGCAGCCGGGTAGCGTCAGCGTGGCCGAGCGTATCGCCATCGTGCGAAAGCGCGAGGCGTTCGATCGCGACCCGCACGCGTTCATCGCCGCCCACTTGTATACCGAGCGCGCGCTGATCGAGCGCATCGCCCGCGCTCGTGCCCGTGTCGATGAGATCGACGTACCTGATCAGGTTTTCGAGCAAATCGCCAGGCGCTGCGATCAGGCCGCGGTCGAAGGGCTTCGCGCCGACGTGACCTGGCACCGCGCCGCCCGCGCCCACGCCGCCTGGCGCGAGGTTTCGAGAGTCGAGCAGGCCGATATCGACGCCGTCGAGCCCTGGGTGCTGGCGCACCGGCGTACCGCCCCGTTGGATCCGCCGGGCGGGTCGAACAGTGGCGAGCAGAACGGCGACGGTGCTGCTTCCGGCTCTCAAAAGGGGGCCGGCGGGCAGCGTTCATCATCGAACCCGTCGTCAAGCTCGTCATCAAGCTCGTCATCAAGTCAGGACAGCGGCGCGGGGCAGTGGGGCGCGATGCCCCCGCTTTCTCAGCGCACCGCCGATGGCCAGGCGGGCGCGCTCAAAACAAGCGCACCATCAAAAACAGCGCCCCGCGCCAGCGAGGCCTCGACCGGCGGCGCACACCCGGGCCGCGCGCCAGGTGTTGGCCGGCTCAAGCGCCAGCCCGGCCCCGCACCGCGGCTGGATATCTTCTCCACGATCACCACTAATCGCGGCGCGCGGCCCTGGCGAGCGCTTAAATATCGCCCGGTGCGCACCGGGGCAGCCCGGCTTCATCTGGTGCTGCTGGACACCTCCGGCTCGACTTTCAGCGGGCGGCTTCTGGGCCGCGCCAAGGGCTTCGTCGAGGCGCTGGCCCACCAGGCGTATATCGCCCGCGAGCAGCTCGCCGTTTATGGTTTCGGCAACGATGCCGTCACGCCCTTGCTGTCGCGCCAGCGCGCGCCGAAAAGCCTGGCGGCGATGCTGGACGCCGTGGGCGCCGGCGGCGGCACGCCGCTGGCCAAAATGGTGAGCGAGGCGGCAGGCCAAGTGCGCCAGTGGCAGCGCCGCGAGCCGGACCTCGATATTCGCACCTATCTGATTACCGACGGGCGCACCCGCGAGTCGCTTGTTGGCCTTGCCCCGCTTGGCGAGTGTCACGTGCTCGATATCGAACAGAGCCGCGTCAAGCGCGGCCAGGGGCCACGGCTCGCCCGGGAGCTTAATGCCCGCTACCAAATTCTGCCCTTCGAGGAGTCACCATGAGCGATGAGCGCCATCAAAACCGCATGCAGCGCAAGAAAGCGGTCGTCGACGAGCGCATCAGTCAGGCGAACGTAGAGCGCGGCGTGCTGATTCTTCTCAAAGGCAACGGCAAGGGCAAGAGCAGCTCTGCACTCGGCACGCTCGCGCGTTCGCTCGGCCACGGCCAGCATGGGGCGGTGGTGCAGTTCATCAAGGGCCGGCGTGAAACCGGCGAGTATCTCTTCTTTCGCGACCACCCGCGCCTTGAGTGGCACATCATGGGCCAGGGCTTCACCTGGGAGACCCAGGACCGCGAGCGCGATGTCGAAGCCGCAGAGGCCGCCTGGGCCATCACTAAAGGCCTTCTCGAGAACCCGGCTATCGACATCATCGTGCTCGATGAAATGAGCTACATGTTCAAGTACGGCTATCTCGACGTGGCACCAATAGTCGAGGCGCTCCAAAAGCGCCCGGCGCACCAGAACGTGATCATCACCGGGCGCACCATGGCCACACCGCTTCAGGAGATCGCCGATACCATCAGCGTGGTACAGGACGAGCGCCACGCCTTCCGCGCCGGGGTGAAGGCGCAAAAGGGAATCGAATACTGATGGCCACTTCTTTTTGCCCCGCGCTGTTCATTGCCGCCCCGGCCTCCGGCCAGGGCAAGACCACCGTAACCGCCGCGCTTGCCAGGCTGTTGAAACGTCAGGGCAAGACGGTGCGCGTATTCAAGACCGGCCCGGACTACCTGGACCCGCAAATTCTTTCTCAGGCAAGCGGCGCCCCGGTGGAGCCGCTGGATCTCTGGATGGCAGGGGAGTCGTACTGCCGTCAGCGCTTTTATGAAGCCGCGGTTGAGGCCGACCTGATCCTGGTCGAAGGCGCAATGGGACTGTTCGATGGCGAGCCTTCGAGCGCGGATCTGGCGGCGCTGTTCGATATTCCGCTGGCGGTAGTGATGGACGTCAAGGGCATGGCCCAGACCGCCGGGGCGGTAATGGCGGGGCTCGCCGGATATAGAGCCGACATTCGGATCGCCGGTTTGATCGCCAACAGCTGCGCCACCGCCCGCCACCGCGAGCTGATCGAAGGGGCACTTCCCGCCCAAGTGCCGCTGCTGGCGAACCTGCCCCGCGACCCAGCACTCACGCTACCCGAGCGCCACCTGGGGCTGGTGCAGGCGGACGAAATTAAGAACGAACTGGAGGCGCGTTTCGAGGCCGGGGCGGATGCGGTGCAGGCCGCCGGGTTCTTGCAGGCGCTGGACGCGCTCGAACCGGTAAGCTTTACGGCCCCGCAGGGCGCGCCGCCGGTGCCGGCGTTGGCGCTTGCCGGGCATACCGTGGGCGTGGCGCGCGACGCGGCCTTCAGCTTCATCTACCAGGCGAATCTCGATCTGCTCGAGGCGCTGGGGGCGACGCTTGCGTTCTTCTCGCCGCTGATCGATGCGGCGCTTCCCGAGTGCGACGCGCTCTGGCTGCCCGGCGGCTACCCGGAGCTTCACACGGCGGCGCTGGCCGACAACCACGCCATGAAAGCGGCGATCCGCGAGTTTTTCGAAGCGGACAAGCCGATACTCGCCGAGTGCGGCGGGCTGCTCTACAGCCTGGAGACGCTGACCGACTATGACGATCGGTGCCACGCCATGCTCGGGCTGTTGGCGGGCCACGGCGCGATGCGCGGGCGGCGCGGCTGCCAGGGCATGCAGAGCGCGCCACTGCCGGAAGGCGAGATTCGCGGCCACGCCCACCACCGCTCGATGGCCGAGGGCACCCCGGAACCGATCGGTTTTGGCCGCCGCCAGCGCCACCCGGCGCCGGGGGAGGCGATCTACCGTGAAAGGCGCCTGACCGCCACCTATCTGCACCTGTTTTTCCCCCACAACCCCGACGCCGTGGCCGCACTCTTCGCGCGCCAAGCGGTTTGCAACTCAACATCCTGCGAGGCATTCGATCATGCAGCCCAGTAACGTACAGCTCAGCAAGATTCCCGCCACCGTCGTCACCGGGTTTCTCGGCAGCGGCAAGACTACCTTGCTTGCCGGCATTTTGCGCCAGATGACCGGCAAGCGGATTGCCGTGATCGTCAACGAGTTCGGCGAGCAGGACATCGACTCAGATCTGTTGAGAAGCTGCGCGCTGGAGTGCGAAGAGGGCGAGGGCGCTCGTATCGCGGATGAGGACGACGGTATCTATGAGCTCGCCAACGGCTGCATCTGCTGCACCGTGGAGGAGGAGTTTTTGCCGGTGATGAAAAAGCTCGTCGAGCGGCGCGAGCGCATCGACCACATCCTGATCGAAACCAGCGGGCTGGCGCTGCCCAAGCCCCTGGTGCAGGCGTTCAACTGGCCGGAAGTACGCCAACACTGCACGGTGGATGCGATCATCACCGTGATCGACGGCCCGGCGGTGGCCGCCGGGCGCTTCGCCCACGACGAGGAGCGTGTGGCCGCCCAGCGCCTTTTGGATGCCAGCCTCGACCACGACCCGAGCCTGCAGGAGCTGCTGGACGACCAGCTGAGCGCGGCGGATCTGGTGCTGGTCAGCAAGACCGATCTTCTCAGCGCCGATGAAAAGCTGCGCGTCGAGGCGGCGGTGGCGGCGAAGGTGCCCGCCTCGGTGAAGACTCTGTTCATCGACGCCACCTTTGGCGCTGATGCGGCAAAGCTCGAGGCGCTGATGGGCATCGGCGCGGCAAGCGAAAAGGGCATCGACGCGATCACCAACCACCACGACAAGCACCACGCCGAAGGTGCCCACCACGATCACGCCCACGACCACTTTGACTCCTGCGTGGTCACGCTTGGCGAGGTCGACGCCACCGCTCTGGAGGCCGCGCTTCAACAGATTCTCGATACCCAGCATATCTACCGCGCCAAGGGCTTCGCCGCGGTGCCGGGCAAGCCGATGCGCCGGGTGGTGCAGGCGGTGGGCAAGCGCCTGGAAGGCTACTTCGATCGCCTTTGGGCTTTGGAGGAGCCGCGCCAAACCCAGCTAGTGCTGATCGGCCGGCATCTCGATCGTGACGCGCTGCACGCGGCGCTCGCCAACGCGGAAGTCGCGCAAGCCTGATGCATCTGTTCGCCGCCAAACCCGGAGGCTTCGTCGACGATGAGGGCATCGTCGATTTGCAGCAAAGCCCTGCTGAGGTCGTGATTCTCTCCGCTGCCGACAGCAACCTGTCGGCGCTGGCGAGCGCCTGTGAGTGGCTGGGCGACGCCTACCCGAGCCTGCGCCTGGCCAACTGGATGAACCTGGCCAAGCCTGCGGCGTTCGATCTCTACGAGCACAAGGTGCTCGATCACGCCCGACTCGTCGTGGTGTCGTTGCTCGGCGGCCAGGGCTACTGGCAGTACGGCGTCGAGCGCCTCGAGGCCTGGGCGGCGGCCAAGCCCGAGCGCCAGCTGATACTCGTACCCGGCTGCGACGCGCCGGACGATGCGTTACTTTCCGCCTCTAGCATCGCCTTCGATGACGCCCACCGGGTGTGGCGCTTTCTGCGCGAAGGCGGGGTGGACAACGCCGAGCAGCTTTTACGCTTTATCGCCGCGCGCTGTTTGACCGGCTTTGAGGCGCTCTACAGCGGGCGCGAGCCGAAAGTGATCCCGCCGGCGCTGATCTACGCCCCGGAAAACGGTGCGGCCACCCTGCGCGACTGGCGGGCCGCGCGAAAAGGCCCCGCGTGCCTGGTGGTGTTCTACCGCAGCCATTTGCAGGGCGGCAATACCGGCGTGGTCGACGGGCTCTTGACGGCGCTCTCCAGGCAGGGCTTTTCGCCGCTGGCGGTGGCGGTCGCCTCACTCAAGGAGGCCGCCTGCGTCGAGTTCGTCGACTACCTGATCGAGGAGACCGGCGCGGCGGTGCTGCTCAACACCACGAGCTTTTCGGTCAACCGTAGCGCTACCGAAGACGATGCGGCGGGCGAGAGCCTCTTCACCGGTGAGCCGGTAGTGCTTCAGGCGATGCTGTCGAGCAGCACCGTCGAGGATTGGGAATCGGGAAGCGCCGGGCTTCGCGCCCGGGACGTGGCGATGCAGATCGTGCTGCCGGAAATGGACGGCCGCGTCATCACCCGGCCCGTTGGCTTCAAGAGCGAGGCGCACTTTGATGAGCGCTGCCAGCTCTCGATTACCCACCACGCGCTGCATGCCGAGCGCGCCGCGTTCGTGGCGCGCCTGGCCTGGCGCTACCAGGCACTGCGTGAAACGCCCAGCGCGCAAAAACGAGTGGCGCTGGTAATGGCCAACTACCCCAACCGCGACGGGCGCATCGGCAACGGCGTAGGGCTCGATACGCCGGCCTCGACGCGCAAACTTCTGCTGGCGCTTCAAGGCGCCGGCTACCCGGTGGCGGACATCCCCGAAAGCGGCGATGCGCTGATTCGTCTACTGCAGGAGACGATCACCAACGCCCCGGACGGCCACGCCCAGCGCGGCTGCTGGCAGAGTATTGGTGTTGACGAGTACCGCGCCTGGTTCGACACACTCCCCCAGGCGCTTCAAACTACCGTACTGACCCGCTGGGGCGCGCCGGAAGAGGACCCGAAGTACCGCCAGGGCCGGCTGATGATTTCAGGCGTGCGCCTGGGCGAGACGTTCGTGGGTATCCAGCCTGAGCGCGACTTCATCGAGGATTTGACCCAGAGCTACCACGACATGGCGCTGGCCCCGCCGCACAGCTACCTGGCGTTCTACCTGTGGCTGCGCGAGCACTACGAGGTCGATGCGCTGGTGCACGTAGGCAAGCACGGAAGCCTCGAGTGGCTGCCGGGCAAGAGCACCGGGCTCGACGCCACCTGCTGGCCGGAAGTGGCGCTCGGGCCGATGCCGCACTTCTACCCGTTCATCGTTAACGACCCGGGCGAAGGGGCCCAGGCCAAGCGGCGAAGCCAGGCGGTGATCATCGACCACCTGATGCCGCCGCTGGCCCGCGCCGAGCTTTACGGTCCGATGGCCGAGCTCGAGGCGCTGTGTGACGAGTACTACCAGTCGCTGGACATGGACCCGCGGCGCGAGGCGCTGATTCGCAGCCAAATCCTTGCGCACCTGCGCGACACCGGCATCGACCAGGAGCTTGCCCAGGCAGGCGAAGCCGCCGAGTGCGACGCCGAGCTACTCAACGAGCTGGATACGTTTTTGTGCGAAATCAAGGAGAGCCAGATTCGCCACGGCCTGCACGTGCTGGGAAGCGCGCCGCCGATAGAAAAGCGCCCCGGCACGCTGGTGGCACTGCTACGCCTGCCCCGCGGCGACGCCGAGGCGGGTAAAGGCCTGTTGCACTGTTTGGCCGAGGATCTCGGGCTCGGGTTCGACCCGCTGGCCGCGGGCAGCGAGGCGTGGCAGGGCGACCGCCCCGCGGTGCTCGATGCGCTGCTGGCAAGCCCTTGGCGCACCGGCGCCGACACCCGCGAGCGGTTAGAGCTTCTGGCCGAGGCTTTGGTTGAGGCGTATGCGCTGGGCGATGGCGATCTCGAGACGCTCGCCCGCGACTACCCGAGCACCGCCGATCAGCTTCATTTCGCCCGAAGGCTGTGGGTGACGCTCACTCGCGGCGTCGAGATGGAGCTGGGTTCGTTACTCAAGGGGCTTGCCGGGCGCTTCGTGCCGGCGGGGCCGAGCGGGGCGCCGAGCCGGGGGCGGCTGGATGTGCTGCCCACCGGGCGTAACTTTTACAGCGTCGATAACCGCGCGATTCCCTCGCCGGCGGCCTGGCGGCTGGGCGAGAAATCCGCCCAAGCGTTCGTCGAGCGCTACCTGCAGGATCATGGCGACTTTCCGCGCCGGCTGGGGCTTTCGATCTGGGGAACCGCCACCATGCGCACCGGCGGCGACGACATCGCCCAGGCCTTTGCGCTGATGGGCGTGCGCCCGCAGTGGTCGCTCGGCTCCCAGCGGGTGGTCGATTTCGAAGTGATTCCCGCCATGCTGCTGGGCCGGCCACGGGTCGACGTCACGCTGCGCGTCTCCGGCTTTTTCCGCGACGCCTTCCCCAACGTGATTCGCCTGTTCGACGCGGCCGTCGAGGCAGTGGCCGAGTATCAGGAGCCCGGCGATAGCAACACTATCCGCCAGGCGGTGCTGGCGCGTACCCATGAGCTCGAAGCCGAGGGCCTGGATTCAGAAAAGGCCCGCGAGCAGGCGCGCTACCGCATTTTCGGCAGCAAGCCCGGCGAGTACGGCGCGGGGCTGGGCCGGCTGATCGAAAACCGCGCCTGGGAGAGCGCGGATGATCTGGCCGAGGCGTACCTGAACGCTGGCGCCTACGCCTACGGGCAGTTCGAGAATTTTGGTGCCCCCGCGCGCGGCGCTTTTGATCGTCAGATCGAAGGGCTCCAGGCGGTGCTGCACAACCAGGACAACCGCGAGCACGACATTCTCGACTCCAACACCTACTACGCCTTTCAGGGCGGCATGGCGAACGCCAGCCGCGCACTAAGCGGCGAGGCGCCGGTGATTTTTCACGCCGACCACGCCAACCCGGCCGCCCCCAAAGTACGCACGCTAAAAGAGGAGCTGGCCAGGGTGATCCGCGCCCGGGTGTTGAACCCCAAATGGATCGAAGCGATGCGTGAGCACGGCTACAAGGGCGCCTTCGAGATGGCGGCCACAGTGGATTACCTGTTCGCTTATGACGCGACGACGGATCTGGTCGCCGACCACCAGTACGCCCAAGTGAGCCAGGCGCTGGTGCTCGACGAGGCGAACCAGGCGTTTCTGCGCGAGCACAACCCGGCCGCGCTCGAGGAGATGGCCGAGCGCCTGTGCGAGGCCGCCCAGCGTGGCCTGTGGCAAAACCCGGGCAAAGAAGGTGAGGCGCTCGAGGATCTGCTGCTGGCGCTGGACGACGTCCGCGAGCGGGGCGGCCCGTGAGCGCGCCGTTTGACGTCAAGGGCTGGTGCCCCGGCGCCTGGCGGCCCATGGCCACCGGCGACGGGTGGCTAGTGCGCGTGCGCCCGCCGCTGGGCGAGCTAACCTGCGCCCAGGCGCTGGCACTTGCTGAGGCTTCTGATCGCTTCGGCAGCGGGCTGATCGAGCTGACCCGCCGCGCCAACGTGCAGCTTCGCGGGGTGAGCGAGCATTCTTGGCCGGCGCTGATGGACTTTCTCGTCGAGCACGGCCTGGCGCCACCGAGCGCCTTTGACGAGCGCCGACCGCCGCTGATGCTCTCGCCCGAGTGGCGCGAAAACGATGATACCCACCGCGCCGCCCGGCACCTCGAGAAGAGCGACTTTCCCGCGCTGCCCGCCAAGGTCGGCATTGCCGTGGACGCCGGCGTGGCACCGGTGCTCGGTGACGCCCCGGCAGACTTTCGCATCGAGCGCGATGATACCGGCGCGCTGCTGGTGCGCTGCGAAGGCCGCGCGCTGGGGTCCCGCGTCGAAAGCGCTGAGGCCGCCGCCCACCTGGTGGTCAAGCTGTGCCACTGGTTCATGGCGAGCGGCGGGGGGCAGGCCAAACGCATGGGCCGCCATCGCGCGCCGCTGCCGGCCTGGGCGCGGCAAGATGCGGCCCCGATGGCTCCTGGCCGGGCGCTTACGCTTGGCGCGCACCCTTTGGGGGCGGTGGTTGGGCTTTCGCTTGGGCGAATCGAGGCGGCGTCGCTGCGCGCCCTCGTGACCTCTTTGGAGGCGTGCCGGCTGCGCGTGACGCCCTGGCGGCGGCTGCTGGTCACCGGTGCTGATATCGCGCGCCTGCCCGCGCTGGCCGGTGTGATTACCGAGCCGAGCGATCCGCGCCTTTCGATGGACGCCTGCCCCGGCGCGCCGTTCTGCGCCCAGGCAAGTGTGGATACCCACGCTATGGCCGCGCGGCTTGCCCACCATCGAACGGGTAGCCTTCACGTATCCGGCTGCGCCAAGGGCTGCGCGCGAAGCCGCCCGGCGGCGGTGTGCCTGACCGGGCGCGGTGGCCGCTTCGACGTACTGATCAATGACCGCGCCGACGGCAAACCGGCGGCGCGCGGGCTCACGGAGCCCGACGTACTGGACTATTTGGAGAAGTTGGGTGCCTTACACCTATGAAACCCACGGCCCGGCGATCTACCGGGAGTCGTTTTCGATCATCCGCCGCGAGGCAGCGCTTTCTCGCTTCAGCCCGGAAGAGGAGGTCGTGGCCGTGCGCATGATCCACGCCGCGGGCCTCGTCGAGCTTGCTGCCCATATCCACTTCCAAAACGATATGGTCAACCGCGCCCGCGCCGCGCTCGAGGCCGGCGCGCCGATTCTGTGCGACGCGCGCATGATCTCTGAGGGCATCACCCGCAAGCGCTTGCCGGCCAGTAACGACGTGATCTGCACGCTGCATGATGAGCGCACACCTGAATTGGCCCAACAAATGGCCAACACCCGCTCGGCGGCGGCGCTGGAACTCTGGCGGCCGCATTTGGAGGGCGCGGTGGTGGCGATCGGCAACGCCCCAACGGCGCTGTTTCACCTGCTCAATATGATGGAAGACCCCGATTGCCCGCGCCCGGCGGCGGTGATCGGCTGCCCGGTGGGCTTCGTCGGCGCGGCGGAATCCAAGGAGGCGCTGTGGGAGAACCCGGCCATCCCCGGCTGCATCGTGCGCGGGCGCCTGGGCGGCAGTGCGGTCACCGTGGCCGCGGTTAACGCGCTGGCGGATCGCGTCGAATGAGTAACGGTTGCATCAAGGGCGTGGGCCTGGGCCCCGGCTGTCAGGATTTGATGAGCGTGCGCGCGGATCGTTTGATTCGCGGCGCCACCCACATCGCCTACTTTCGCAAAAAGGGCAAGAAGGGCCACGCCCGCAGCATCGTCGAGGGGCTCTTGAGCGAGCACGTCGTCGAGCTTGCCATGGAGTACCCGGTCACCACCGAAATTCCTTTCGATGACCCGCGCTACAACGCGCTGCTCTCCGCTTTTTACGAGCAGTGCGTGGCCCAGCTCGTCGAGATCAGCGCCGCCGGGCATGACGTGGTCGTGCTCTGCGAAGGCGACCCGTTCTTCTACGGCTCGTTCATGCACCTTTACACGCGGCTTTTGGAGCGCGTGCCGGTGGACGTGGTGCCCGGCATCACCGGCATGTCGGCGGCCTGGACCGCCACGGGTGCGCCCATTACCTGGGGCGACGACGTGCTCACCGTAGCAATGGCGACACTCCCCGAAGCGCAACTGCTTGATCGCATCCGCCAAACCGACGCGCTGGTGGTGATGAAGATCGGCCGGCACCTGGCCAAGCTGCGACGGGCGCTCAAGGCCGCCGGGCGCGAGAATGAGGCTTGGCTGATCGAGTACGCCGCCATGGAGAACCAGCGCGTGGTGCCGCTCGTCGAGGCCGGTGACCGGGTGCCTTACTTCTCGATCGTGCTGATTCACGGACACGGGAGGCGCCCATGAGCGGCTGGGTCAAAATCGTCGGGCTGGGGCCGGGCGCGGATTCCATGATTACGCCGGAGGTCACGGCCGCGCTTTCTGAGGCCACGGACGTGGTGGGCTACGTGCCCTACGTCAACCGCGTGGCCCCGCGCGAAGGCCTGACCCGCCACGGTTCGGATAACCGCGAGGAAATTCGCCGCGCCGAGGCCGCACTCGATATGGCCTTGAACGGCCAGCGCGTGGCGGTGGTCTCCTCCGGCGACCCCGGCGTGTTCGCCATGGCCGCGGCGGTGTTCGAGGCACTCGAACCCGGTAAGCCCGCGTGGCGCGCGCTCGATATTCAGGTGCTGCCGGGCATCTCGGCGATGCTGGCGGCCAGCGCCCGGGCCGGCGCGCCGCTGGGCCACGATTTTTGCTGCATCAATCTTTCCGACAACCTCAAACCCTGGGCGCTGATCGAAAAGCGCCTGCGCCTGGCGGCCCAGGCCGACTTCGCCATGGCGTTTTACAACCCGCGATCAACATCGCGCCCGATTGGGTTCGAGCGTACGCTCGACGTGCTGCGTGAAGAGTGCGAGCCCGAGCGCGTGATCGTCTTCGCCCGAGCGGTTTCCACCCCGGAGGAGTCGATTCGCGTGGTAACGCTTAATGAGGCCACCCCGGAAATGGCGGATATGCGCACGCTGGTGATCGTCGGCTCGAGCCAGACACGGGTGATCGAGCGCGCCGCCGCGCCGCTGGTCTACACGCCGCGCTCGGTGTCGTGAGACCAGGTTTCGTGAGCCTAGGCCTCGAGCCAGGCCAGCACCTCGTCGACGCTATGCGCCTCCTGGTGCGGCGGAAGGCGGGGGCGGTCGATCATCGTGACTGGAAGACTGAGGGCTCGGGCGGCCAGAATCTTGGACGCCGCGCCGCTGCCGCCGGCGTTCTTGCACACGATGCGGGTGATGCGCTCGGTTTTGAGCAGCTCAAGATCGTTTTCAAGCGTGAACGGGCCGCGGTCGATCACCGCCTTGTAGCGGGCAAGCGGCGGCGGCACGGCGGGTTCTTCGACCAGGCGCAGCAGGTAGTGGTGCTGGGGCCGGGCGCTGAACGCGTCCAGATGCAGCCGGCCGATGGCCAGCAGGATGCGCTCTGCCGGCCCGTCGAGCGCCTCGACGGCGGCTTCGATGCTCGCCACGCGCTGCCAGCGGTCGGCCTCCATTTCACGCCAGGGTGGGCGGGTCAGCGCCAGGGCGCGGGCGCCGGTGTGCGCCGCCGCCGCCAGCGCGTGGCGGCTCATCTGCGCAGCGAAAGGGTGGGTGGCGTCGACGATATGGGTAATACGTTCACGGGCGATAAAATCGACCAGCCCCGCCACGCCGCCAAAGCCGCCCACGCGAGTCGGCAGCGGCTGGGGTTTGGGGCGGCTCACCCGCCCGGCGTAGCTGAAGGTGGCACTCAGCCCGCGGGCGGCCACGGCCTGGGCCAGCGCGCTTGCCTCGGTGGTGCCGCCAAGAATCAACACGTTTTTCATGGTTTCAGGATGTAACGCATGGAGTTAGCAGACGGGGCCTGGCTCACAATCATTGGGTGGGGCGAGAGTGGCACAGCCGGGCTCACCGCCGCAAGCCGGCGCGAGCTGGACGCCGCCGAGGTGGTCTTCGGCGCGCGGCGCCACCTTCGCCTTCTCCCTGAGCTTGCCGCCGAGATTCGCGAGTGGCCGGTGCCCTTTTCTGATGGCATCCCGTGGCTTCTGGCCGAGCGCGGCCGCCGGGTGGTGATGCTGGTTTCAAGCGACCCGTTCTGGTTCGGGGCGGGCACGAGTATTACCCGCTACCTCGAGGGGCACGAGTGGCAGGCGCTGCCCGCGCCCTCGACCTTTAGCCTGGCGGCGGCGCGCCTTGGCTGGCCGCTCGAGCGCTGCTGCTGTTTAGGGCTTCACGCCAGGCCGCTAACGCGCCTTCGCCCGTATCTGCAGCCGGGCCAAAAGCTTCTGGTGCTGCTGCGCAACGGCGCGGCGGTGGGGGAGCTTTCCGCGCTGATCACGCGCCTTGGCTTTGGTGACTCGACGCTCACCGTGCTGGAGGCGCTGGGCGGCGCTCGGGAGCGCGTGAGGAAGCTTCTCGCCCCTGCGCCTCTCCCCGACGATATCGCCCACCCCGTGGCCGTCGCCATCGAGGTGGCGGGTGACGGCCCGGCGCTGCCGCGCGCATCGGGCCTGCCGGATCACTTTTTCGAGCATGACGGCCAGATCACCAAGCAGGCGGTGCGCGCGCTCACGCTCTCCGCTCTTGGCCCTAAGCCCGGCGAGCGGCTGTGGGATATCGGCACCGGCTCCGGCTCCGTCGCTATCGAGTGGCTGCTGGCGCACCCGGACAACCGCGCCACCGGCTTCGAGAAAAACGCCGCGCGCGCCGCCCGGGCGCGGCGCAACGCGGAGCAGCTAGGGGTGGACTGGCTCGAAGTGAAAGAGGGCGCCGCGTTGGAGCTGCTCGGGGAAGCTGAGCCGCCGGATGCAGTGTTCATCGGCGGGGGGCTATCGCATGGGCTTTTGGACGCGCTCTGGCAGCGCCTGCCCGTTGGCACGCGGGTGGTGGCCAACGCGGTCACGCTGGAGTCCGAGGCGTTGCTTGCCCATTGGCAGCGGGTAGCGGGTGGCGAGCTTTTGAGGATCGAGCTTGCCAGTGCCGCGCCGCTCGGCGCCAAACGCGGCTGGAAAGCGAGCTACCCGATCGTGCAGTGGCGGGGCGTGCGGTGAAGGTGGCCGGGCTTGGGTACAACAGCGAGGCCACGCTCGATTCGCTTTCCCAGGCGCTGGAAGCGCTGATCGAACGCTTTGGGCCGGTCGATCGGCTCGCCGCCGCCGAGGGTAAACAGGCGCTGGTGCAGCGGCTCGGCCAAGCGCTCGGGCTTTCGGTCATTGTGGTAGCGGATGAGGCGCTCGCCCGCGCCGAGACGCTGACCCACTCGGTACGCAGTCACCAGGCCTTTGGCACGGGCAGCGTGGCGGAGGCCGCCGCGCTGCTGGCAGCCGGCCCCGGCGCGCGGCTTTTGGCCCCACGGCTGATTTCCAACGACAGAAAGGCTACCGCCGCGCTGGCGGTGGCGCCAACAGGTGAGACATGACGGTTCATTTCATCGGCGCCGGCCCCGGCGCCCCGGATTTACTCACACTTAGAGGGCGCGATTTGATCGCCGCCTGCCCGGTGTGTCTCTATGCCGGCTCATTGGTGCCCGAGGAGATTCTGGCCCACTGCCCGGCGGGTGCGCGCATCGTCAACACCGCGCCGCTGTCTCTCAATGAGATCATCGACGAGATCCAGCGCGCCCACGCCGCAGGGCTTGACGTTGCAAGGCTACACTCCGGCGATGTATCGGTGTGGTCGGCGCTCGGCGAGCAGCTTCGCCGCCTGCGGGAGCTTGCTATTCCCTTTAGCGTGACCCCGGGCGTGCCGTCCTTCGCCGCCGCTGCGGCGGCGCTGGAGCAGGAGCTGACGCTGCCCGGCGTGGCGCAGTCCGTGGTGCTCACCCGTACCTCGGGCCGGGCCAGCCAAATGCCGGAAAACGAGACCCTGGAGCGCTTTGCCGAAAGTGGCGCGACGCTGGCGATTCATCTTTCCGTACACAACGTGAGTGATGTGGTGACGCGACTCACGCCTTTTTACGGCGGCGACTGCCCGGTCGCAATCGTCTGGCGGGCGAGCTGGCCGGATGAGCGCGTGCTGCTCGGGCGGCTTGCCACCATCGAGGCGCAAATGGGCGAAGCAGTCCAGCGCACCGCGCTGATTCTAGTCGGTCCGGTGCTCGAGTGCGACGACTTCCAGGAGAGCAGCCTGTACGCGGTAGGCTACGACCGCCGCTTTCGCCCGCAGTCGGCGGATTCCCCCTTCGCTCACGACGATACGGCCATTAATGAAGAGCGTGAGCCGTGATCGCGCTGTCATTCATCGGCATTGGTACCGGCAACCCGGACCACGTGACGCTGGCCGCGGTGCGCGCGCTCAATGAAGCGGACGTGATTCTGCTGCCGCGCAAGGGCGAGGCCAAGAGTGATTTGATCGACCTGCGCCGCCTGCTTTGCGATGAGCTGCTGGAAAACAGAAGTGCTGCGAACGTCGTCGAGTTCGACCTGCCCACGCGTGATGCAAGCGCGCCGTACCTGGGCGCGGTCAACGACTGGCACGCGTCCATTGCCGCCGTGTGGGCAAAGCTTCTTGAACAGCACCTGCCCCAGGGCGGGCGCGCCGCCATGCTGGTGTGGGGCGACCCTTCGCTTTACGACAGCAGCCTGCGCATCGCCAAGCGCCTGCTGGAAAGCGGGCGCGAGATCGAGGTCAGCGTCATCCCCGGCATCACCAGCCTGCAGGTGCTCACCGCCGAGCACCGCATACCGCTCAACGCCCTGGCGGGGGCGGTGCATATCACCACCGGGCGCCGCCTGCGCGAGAAGGGGTGGCCGATCGATGCCGCCACCGTGGCGGTAATGCTCGACAGCGGCGGGGCGTTCAGCGCGCTTAAGGATAAGCACGTGCATATCTGGTGGGGGGCGTATCTTGGTATGGAAAAGCAGTGCCTGATCGAAGGGCGCCTGAAAGACGTCGAGCAGCAGATTCTCGAGCGCCGGGCCGCGCTTCGTGACCAGCACGGCTGGATCATGGATAGTTATCTGCTGGCCCGCGAGCCGCTTCTTTGAGCGCCGGTAGGCATCTGGAAGGTTTTTCCATAAAATAACGGCCACCGTTTTAATCGCCGCTTTTGGAACGATGCCGATGTACCAGAATCTGCCGGTTATTTCGCGTTCGGCCTTTTTCAGCCGCCGGGTGTTTCCGTTTCTATGGCTATCGGTGGTCGGCTTCATCTTCCTGGTCGGGCTGATCACCGCGGACACCTTCACGCCGTTTCTGCTGATACCGCTGATTATGCTGGTGGCGGGCTGGCGGATGTTCAAAAAGGTGTTCGCCGGCGTGGCCGATCGCGTCTACGACGGCGGGGATCATTTGATTTTCGTCTATGGCGAGCGCCGCGAAACGATCAAGCTTAAGGACGTGATGAACGTGAACTACACCGCCATGAGCTCGCCGGACAAGGTTACGCTAACGCTGCGCGAGGCCGCTGCCAGTAGCCGCGAGGTGGCGTTTCTCCCCATCCGCCGCAAGCTCGGGTTCGCGGAAATCTCGTTTAAACGCCTACGGCTCGAAAATCACCAGGTCGATGCGCTGATCGAACGCATCGACCAGGCCCGGCGCGACGACCAGCGCGCAGGGTAGGGCGTCTTTCACATCGCGATTCTGAAGGGCGCGGAATCTTCCACGCTTACGATTTCCAACCACCACCTCACAACGCAGTGACACCCAAGGAGCACCCCATGAGCTTTTACGTCTACCTCTCCGGCGAGATCCACACCGACTGGCGCGACGAGATCCAGCGCGGCGCAGAGGCTGCGGGGCTGGATATCGTCTTCACCGCCCCGGTCACCGACCACGACGCCAGTGACGCCGCCGGCGACCACCTGGGCAAGCCGGAAAACGGCTTCTGGCGCGACCACCAGTCCTCTAAGGTCAACGCCATCCGCACCCGCACGCTGATCGAGCAATCTGATCTGGTTGTCGTGCGCTTCGGCGACAAGTACAAGCAGTGGAACGCCGCGTTCGATGCGGGCTACTGCTCGGCGCTGGCCAAGCCGTATATCACGCTGCACGCAGAAGATATCGTTCATCCGCTCAAGGAAGTGGACGCCGGGGCGCAGGCTTGGTGTACGACTACTGAGCAGGTCGTGGAAACGCTTAAGTACGTGCTCAAAGCGTAAGCCAAGCTCGAAAGTATTTGCAGGCCCACCGAGGCCTGCAAGTGCCAACACTTCCAATGAGCCACAGCAATAAAGGGCACTGGTAGGAGCACGCTTCAGCGCGCGAAGGGCAGCACCAGCTGCCCCGATATCGCCGCAGCCCACACTTCCCGTCATAAAATTAGCTCAAGCTCGTTCCCTGACCCAATACATCGCCCATCTAAATTTTACGCAGGCCTACGACCTATTGTTGACCGCAGTCACTAAATTAGCACGTGACCTAAGGGGAATTCGTGGATAAAGTATGATTGAAACGGGCAAAACGAGCGCGCACGCGAATAATGAGTATGCTGCCCACGATTTTTGAGAAAATATATAAAACAGCCGGTTACGATTATTTTTTTGGCTACATAATATTAATGAATGTGCTGGCGCGTTTATTTATGTTATGCAGCCGGCTATATAATCACTGTTATGCCTTTTCAAAGTGAAGTGTTTCGATGGTTAAAAAAGTTGTCGAATTTTTCAGGGATTCCAGAAACCAGCATCTTGCGACTTGGGTGCAGACGATGGCGGTGGTGTTTGGCGTTGTGATTGCGTTATTCCAGCTATCGTCGATTTTGGAAGAAAGTGATTACAAGAAAGGCGAAGCTTTCCTCAAATTTGAGAGTGAGTTTGCTTCATCTATCTCCCGAGAAATGGGGCTGATATATGAATACCACGTTAACCGTGAAAAGCTGACCGATGCGAGTTACAACGAGCTGTACCCGCGAGATAGCTTCATTGAAGCTAGGAATTCGGTTCAAGAATTTATCACAAGGTTAAGTGCCTGTGGGGATCATAATGTCTGTCCCGATGACAGCGTCAATAAGACTGTATGTTCAATATCTAGAAGTATGTATACGGATCTTTCAAGGGGAGTATCGTGGCCAGAAAATTGGAAAATTGAGTTTAGTGAGCCGATGTTCTATGAATCGAAAATAAATGCGCATTGCGGTTTGTGGGAGCGCTTCAAGTTTTGGTACTTGAGATAGCCACATTGGCATAACCAACGGCTGCACGGCGACCAGTTTTCCGCCGCTTTGCGGCTTTAAACCGGCGCGTGAGCCGGGTGTTATGTGTAACCCATAGACGGGAGGAATTTTTGGAAATTCGAGATTGGATAATGATTTCTTCAGCTACGATTGTTGTGGTTGGATGGTTTGTTAATGGTTTTTTGAATAGAAGGCACGAAATAGCCAAAAAACGAATGGAACAGCGGTTGGAGACTTTAAAAAACTATCTATCATTCTATGTGGAAGCTCAGAAATCGAAGTCTTTAGATGGCTTTAACGATGTGCAAATTTCGTTCTATTTATATGGATATAATGATGAAATAGAACTGATTGAAAGAATTACTGCCATTGTCACTAAAACGCCTAAAGATCCAGAATGGCTGAAGCTATTAACTGATCTAAATGTTTTGGTCAGAAACCGGTTAAGGGGACAGTTAGGTCTGCCAAAGGTGAAAAAGCAGTGAATCACATAACAAACCAAGTAAGCGGGACAATTACACGTAGGCTCCCGTCACTTCGTTCCGTATTTTAGCCCATGTGTAATTGCCCCTTCTTGGGGCGTTAGGCAGATTAAGGAGATTATTGAGTGTCATCTAACCTAGATCGTTTTAAGGAAGACCTGACCAAACTTCTTCGTGATGCTGTCAAGATCGAGCAGTCATTTATGCACGAAGCATATGGGGATGAGTACGAAGCCGCAGTGCTCAAGTCGTACGAGGGCAACGAAAAGGCTGCCAAAGAGCACATGGATGCGTTGCCGAAGTTTAATGCCTCTTACCAGGCTTGGTACTCAGAAAGCCTTGCTTTGATGAAACAGCTCCTTCCGGATCGCGTAGCTGACTTTATCCGTTTGTACGAGAAGCCAAAAGGGCGAAAAGACATCAGCTTTGAAAACTACCGCATCGAGGATGCTCTGCAAGGTTTACGCATTACACGCTATGGGCATGAGATCGTGGCTGATTTTAAGTCCGCCTTGCCTCATCTCAAACAGCAAATCGCGATGGTACAAGCCCTCAAAGGGCGGTTCGAAAGTTCTCTCTATGATATTCGGCAGCTCGTTCAGGCTGACCTTCTGGATTCCGAGATTGATACGGCGCGCGAACTGTTAAAGCACAAATTCATGCGTGCGTCAGGTGCAGTTGCCGGGGTCGTTCTTGAAAAGCACCTGCTTGAGGTTAGCATCAACCACAATATAAAGGTTTCAAAGAAACACCCGACAATTGCAGATCTAAACGATGGCTTAAAGAGCGCTGGAGTGATAGAAACCGCCCAATGGCGATTCCATCAGCATTTGGCGGACATTCGTAATCTGTGTGACCACAACAAACAAAAAGAACCGACCGCCGAACAGGTTGGTGACTTAATCGATGGTGTATCAAAGGTTACGAAGACGGTTTTCTAGTGGTTGCCCAACAAGTGCATGTTGGCGGACTGGCTTTCCGCTGCGCTTCAAACCAGCCGCAAATGCAGGCGTTATATTTCTCCGAGAGTTTATGAATAAAATTAAAGATTTGTACGGAAACGATCTTGAAACGAAGTATTTTTATATTTTCCCCGTGGAGAGACTTGATTTAAAAAATGAAGAGTCACTTGGGAATATAAGAATTTTTCCAAAAGGCTGTATCGATATTGATGATATGTTTAGTAATACAATTATCATGTCTCAAAAAGATAAAGATAAATTTGATTCAAACATTGAGAAATTTAAATCAAACCCTTTAGTAGTAATCAATGATCAAACTTATGCTGATTACCTTGGGAGCGTATTAAATGATTTTCAAATTATGACTACAGCAATATCTAAAGCCTCCATAATTATCGATTATATAAAATTTGAGTTTTGCTCCTTAGTTGCTCCTAAAACCATGCCAGCAAGGTTGGGGCAAGTTACATCAGGTGAGACGTTGCTGTTAATGTATAATGGGAAAGGGAGTCCTTTTACTCGTATCATAGATACTACGATCTACAGTAATACTTTAACGGCGGGTGTAGGTTTAAATATTAACTCCGAAATTTTCACTAATTTTAACCTATTAAATGCTGATATTGGAGAGGTTGGGAACATAGCGAAACAAGCATTAAGAATGTTTTCAAACGCATTGGAAGAAAATGACAATACTGGGAAATTCATCGAAATAATGAGATTGTTTGAATTTATCGCCGATCCAAATAGTTTTACTAAGTTTCAAAAGGTTAGAACAAAAATTGCTGCTCATATAGCCGAAAATAGCTCGGACATTCATAGATTGCAGGAAGAGTTTAAATACTATTCTAGCGGTGACAATGAAGATGGATTGCGTACGGAGATAATTCACAATGGTAAGAGTATAGAAATATTGATACCAGAACTTAGTAAACAAAAAGATCTTTTCAATAAATTACAGTTATACATAACCAAATGCATTAGAGATCTAGTTTGTTTTTACAATAAAAGCTGGGTTGAGCTCGAAGTTATCAGAGATACAAAATTAGAAGAAGCAAGAAAAAACAAAGTAAAAAATAAAACCGTGGATTACTCCAGAACAGCCGTTTTAATTGATGTTAACTTCCTTGCTGAATCAATTGAAAAATTTTCGCCAATGTATAAAGAGCTGCACCCAGAAAGTGATTTTAGTAGTTTAAAATTAGAAGAATTAGTTTATCAAGCTTTACTCAACTGTAGAGTGTTAGAAGAAAAGAAAACTCATAAAGTGTTTGCCTTTTCTAATGCAATTGATGATATTCCCTTAGTTAAAATACCTGTTTCATCATTAGATGGTGCAAAACTTAAAGGTAATAATTGCCTATTTGAGCTTGTTGCATTTGACTTCGAGGAAAAAGTAAAAAAAATAGAGTCTATTTTACAGGTCACTCACGATATTTTTCAAGACAAATCTTCTTTTGATTCTTCAGCCCTTACTTTTCAAAATGTTGTGTTTATTGGAGATGACCCTGAATATATTGATCTTCTGACAAACGTGAATGCGAAAGACAATCGAAATTTAATTATTGTAAAATGTTCACATTGTTCTCAAATGGAACATCGAATTCCATTTTTTGATGTAGGGCATTTAGTAGGAATGTCATTTGGTCTGTCAGCTAGTCAGCTATGAAAATATAACAAGGCAATTAAGCGTAACTAAAACAGTGGGTTACGTTTCGCTTCGCTCCACATTTAAACCCACTATTTTAGTCCGCTTATTGCGGCGTTAAATAGTGAGCTTATAAATGACCCTATCAGGCAGCTGCCTCTGCAACGGCATCCAATACGAAATAACCGGCCCCCTTACCGACGTTTACCACTGCCACTGCTCCATGTGCCGCAAGCTTCACGCGGCCGCGTTTCGAACCTGTGCCAAGGTGCAGGCCAAGGATTGGCGAACTGTCAAAGGCGAAGAGCTGCTTAAAACGTTTGAGTCGTCGCCCGGGGAGTTCAAGGTGTTCTGCTCGACCTGTGGGTCCAGCATTCATACCCGGTTTACGTAAAAGCCGGAGATTTACGCGCTTCCGCTGGGCACGCTCGATACCGACCCCGGTGTGCGCTCAAACCGCCATGTGTTCGTGGGCAATAAGGCGCCGTGGTTCGAGATTACCGACGACTTACCGCAGTTCACCGAGAATGGCTGAGACCGTGCTGCTCAAGCGCGATACCATTTTCGAAGTTCAGCCTTTACTCTATCCACCCAGCTTACCCAAGGCGATCCATCGAATCCCATGACGCGCAAAACACTTAGCTTGAAGGTCAAACGTCCGGTAGACGCCAGGCCCGTCGATAAAGCAGACGATGCAGTTTTGGATACCCCCGAAAAGCGTTTTCTCAACGGCGTGGCCATTCATCCTGCCCCCCGCATTCACCTGGAAGCCGGCTCCAGCCAGCGCAGCATGCGCGCCATGGATTTGATCACGCCCATCGGCATGGGCCAGCGCGGGCTCGTCGTCGCGCCGCCGGGCTCCGGCAAAACGACGCTGCTCAAACACATTTGCCAAGCCGTGGCCGAGGCGTGCCCGGCGATCAAGCTGTACGCGCTGCTGATCGACGAGCGCCCGGAAGAGGTGACGGATTTCAAGCGCAGTGTATCGGCCGAGGTGCACGCCTCTTCGAGTGACGAAAGCTACGCCCATCACGTGAAGCTGGCCGACCGGCTTTTGGCCAGCGCCCGCCAGCAGGCGGGCGAGGGGCATGACGTGATGATCGTCATCGACTCGCTCACGCGGCTTTCCCGCGTGCACAACGCTGAGCAGCGGGGCAGTGGCCGCACGATGTCCGGTGGGCTGGATGCGCGGGCCATGGAAATACCGCGAAAGCTGTTCGGCGCGGCGCGCAAGATCGAAAACGGCGGCTCGCTGACCATTCTGGCCACCGTGCTGGTGGATACGGGTAGCCGGATGGATCAGATGATTTTCGAGGAGTTCAAGGGCACTGGCAATATGGAGATCGTGCTGTCGCGGGAGGTAGCGAGCCAGCGGATTTTCCCGGCGATCGATATCGCCAAAAGCGGCACCCGTCGGGAAGAGCTGCTGATCGACGCCAGGGACATCGAAAAGGTGCGAACACTGCGCCGAGCGCTGACGCAGCTCAAGCCGGTGGATGGTGCGCAGAAGCTATTCGATCTGTTGGAGAAGTACCCCACCAATGCCGAGCTGTTGGCCGCCTTCGCACCCGCCTAACGGCGAGAAAACGTCGTTATGAGAAGCCCGCTTGATGATACCTTCAAGCAGCGAGCTTCCATTTACACCTTAACGCTTGCCTTTCTTAACGTGGTTCAATTTCGACACGGGGACTTCCTTTCGCACCGGGAAGCCTTCGATCTCCCGGCGCTCGATCACGCTGTCCAGGCGCTTTTCGATGGCGCACAGGTTCTTGAAGTCGCTGATGTCCACCAGCGAGATGGCCTCGCCCGAGGCGCTCGCGCGGCCGGTTCGGCCGATGCGGTGGATGTACTCTTCCGGCGGGAAGGGCAGGTCGTAGTTCACCACGCGGCTTAGCTCGTCGATATCCAAACCCCGGGCGGCCACGCCGGTGGCGACCAGGTACTGGAGCTCGCCAGATTTGAACTGGCCCAGTACGGTTTCGCGCATGGCCTGGCTTCTGCCGCCGTGGATGGAATCCGCCTTGATGCCGCGTTTTTCCAGCTGTGCCACCAGCTTCGCCGCGCTGTGCTTTTTCTCGACGAAAATCAGCGCCTGATCCCACTGCTGTTCGTTGATCAGGTGGCTCAGCAGGGCGGACTTGTTGTCCTTATCCACCGTGATCAACCACTGCTCGATCGTGGCGGCGGCGCGAACGCTGGGCGTAATGGAAATCTCCACCGCCATATCGCTCTTCTTGCTGTCAGAAAAACCGTGAGCCAGCGCGCGCACCTCGTGGCTCATGGTGGCGGAGAACAGCAGGTTCTGGCGGTGTTCCGGCAGGCGCACCATGATCTTGTGAATGTCGTCGACGAAGCCCATGTCGACCATGCGGTCCGCTTCGTCCAGCACCAGCGCTTTCAGCTCGTCGAAGTGCAGCGCCCGCTGATGCGCCAGGTCCAACAGCCGGCCGGGTGTGGCGACCAGAATATCGACCCCTTCGATTAGCTTCTCTTTCTGCGGCTGGGTATCCACGCCGCCGTACACGGCAAGCGACGTCAAGGGCAGGTGTTTGGCGTACTCGGCCACGCTTGCCTTGACCTGAATCGCCAGCTCGCGAGTGGGCACCAGAATCAGCGCTCGAATGCGCTTGGCGCGAAGTGTCTCTGCTTGACCAAAGCGCTCCAGCAGCGGCAGCACGAAGGCGGCGGTTTTGCCGGTGCCGGTTTGCGCGGTGGCGATCACGTCCTTGCCCGCGAGAATGGCGGGAATCGCTTGGGTCTGAATGGGCGTTGGCGCCTTGTAACCCGACTCGGTAAGGGCTTGAACGAGAGGCGTGGATAAACCGAGTTTTGCAAATGGCATAGGGCGCTCTGACGGATCGTCTTGGTGGGGGCGAAATTCAAAAAGGGGGGCAGTATAGCGCAAATGCCGCCGTTCGAGGCCCGGCATTTTTGGTGTACGCTAATCACTTTTTCCTGATATGAGCGACCGAGCGGAGGCCGTATGAAAGGTCCCAACCCTGACGATAAAGCGCCCATGAAGGGCTTTGCGCAAGTGGGCTATCTGAAGAACTACATCACGTCAGAAAACATCATCGTGGGGGACTACACCTACTACGATGACCCGCAAGGCCCGGAGCGCTTTGAAAGCAACGTGCTTTATCACTTCCCGTTCATTGGCGACAAACTCATCATCGGGAAATTCTGCGCCATCGCGAAGGACGTCACCTTCATCATGAACGGCGCCAATCACAAGACGTCCGGCTTTTCGACCTACCCCTTTCAGATATTTGGTCAGGGCTGGGAAAAGGTCATGCCCGAAGCGGGCGAGCTTCCCTACAAGGGCGACACCAACGTTGGCCACGATGTCTGGATCGGCTTTGAGGCCACGCTGATGCCGGGCGTGAAGGTGGGCCATGGCGCCATCATCGCGAGCAAGTCCGTGGTGGTGGCGGACGTGCCTGCCTATAGCGTGGTCGGCGGCAATCCCGCCCAAGTCATCAAGTATCGCTTCGATGAAAGTACGATCAGCGAGCTTCTGGAGATCGCCTGGTGGAATTGGAGCGCCGAGAAAATCACGGCGCATCTCGAGGCCATCGTGGGGTCTGATCTGGTGGCGCTACGTAAAGCGAGCGCCGCTTGATGAAGCTCTCAGTGGCGAAGCCAGAGCAATGCCGCATTAGCTGGGTGCAACCATGACGTTAAAGTACGTCACGCTCATTCAGAACGGCATCATCCAAACCGCCGATACGCCCAGCCGGTGCATCGCCTACCAGGACAACCTCGAGCTGGTGGAATGGGTGAAGCAGCTGCTGGAAGAGGGCTACGCCTTCGTCGATACGCCGAGCGGCTGGCCCCCGGCGGCGGTGCTTCAAGCGCTTCAGGAGAGCGGCGAGTTGGACGTTCCTTTCACTGCTATTACGTGGTCGGGGCCGGGGGCGTATCGTACGTATCGAGTTTTCGGAACGGGGCTGTAGTCCTCGCTAGTGCACGGACACGGCGCTCTTTAGGTGTCTGATAGAATGTCGTTTGTATTAGCGTTCGTTTGTGTATGGTTGAAGTTAAAATAAGCAACCGGCGTTTTTAGTGAACTCACGGTTTCTGAGGGGATGACCCTTGCACCTTGAAGGCGCTCGGCCGAGTGTCGGCGCGCCCGGCATCGGTTAACGCTTTGTTTTCTGACTCAGAAGGGCATGAAATACCCTTCAGCATATTTTAACTATCGTTTCTTATTAGGTGTTTCGAATAATGATCACGTGCCATGTCCAATACGTCATCGATCCTAAAAAAGTCGCTGAATTCGAGAAATACGCCCGGATGTGGATTCCGCTGGTCGAGAAATTTGGTGGCCAGCACCACGGTTATTTCTTGCCTGCCGAAGGCGCTAACAACATCGCGCTCGCGCTATTTTCGTTCGAAAGTTTGGCGGCCTACGAGCAATATCGTATCGACTCGCTGAAAGACCCGGAGTGCCTCGAGGCGTTCGCGTATGCCGAGCGGGTCGACTGTATCGTGAGCTACGAGCGCCACTTTTTCCGTCCCGTATTGCGCTGACGAAAGCAGGAGATGAACGGTTCTCGACAACGTGCACGTAGGGTGTCATGAATCCGCCGAGCTGCGGGATCTGGCCCTTACCTTTGCGCATATCGATAAGAATTGAACGGACGGTTCGTTTCATTCGGCAGGCGCGGGCGCGCCCAGTCCACCGCCATTTATCAAATCAGTTAGCGCGAGCCCATACCGTTCATGATCGAACTGCCATCGCTTGAAAAGGATCACTGGCAACTGGCCAGTGCCGAGCAAGCCCACGCCAATGCTCCCGAGACGTTCTGGATCCCCGAGGCGAGCGCTCGGCAGCAGCTCGAGCGCGGCGCCGCCGCGAAACTGCTTTTCGAAATCGCGCTGCTGGACGAAAGCGGTCACTCTTTCGTTCAGGTCGAGCGCATGTGGGTGATCGTCTCGACGGTTCAAGACGGCCAGTACATCGGTATTCTGGATTCCAATCCGGTCAGCGTGGCGCCAGAAGAAGGTCAGTACTTGGTAGTTGGCGCCGAGATTCCTTTCGAGCCCGCGCACATCGCCGATATCGCGCAGCCACCGGAAGACTATGTAGCGTGGCAGCTTGGGCAGCCCCCGGAGCGATCATGGCGCCGATTCGCCGCTGAAGACCCTAACAGGATTGACGTTGATCGATGAAGTTCTAACGCTGCCTATCGAGAACGAACGCCGAGGTCTTTTAGTATGCAATCACCCATGGCGAACGAGGCCGTTTTAATCTGTTCCAGAAGTGGACGTCAACAGAGCTCCCGACCAGGAGGACTACATGAGCTGGATCATTCTATTTGTCGCAGGTCTTTTGGAGATCGGCTGGGCCGTTGGGCTGAAATACTCCCAAGGCTTCACCAAACTCTGGCCCAGCGTCTGGACGGTGTTCGCCCTGGCGACGAGTTTTCTGCTGCTGGGCCTGGCGCTTAAAAATCTGCCGGTAGGCACCGCCTACGCGATTTGGGTCGGCATCGGTGCGGTGGGTACGGCGATCATGGGCATCGCGCTGTTCGGGGAATCCGCAGGCGTGTTCAAACTGGTGAGCTTAACGCTGATTTGCGCGGGCCTGGTCGGGCTCAAGCTCTCTCACGCGTGAAGCGCGTACTAAAGGAAACCGTCATGGAAACACCCCAGTACGCGCTGAACGGCGAGTTTGAAATCACCACTCATCCCCATGAGATGCGCATGTCGCTGTGGGTTTACTCGCCGGTCATCACCGAGCGCGCCACGGGAAGCGTGCTGCTCGATTTGACCGGCAGCCCCTGGGATCTGCGGCGGATCGAAGAGGGTAGAGGGCGCATCCTCATGACGCTGATGTGCTACCCGGACGGCGACCGGGAGTACATGATCGAGGTGGCTCCGTTCGAGGCCATCGCTGTCGTGGAGGGCGAGGCGTATCCGCTTGCAGAGCTTGGCGCGGTTTTGAATGCGATCGCTTAACGCGGTGAGGTTTACCAGCTGCAGGTATCGCGGATCGGCTCGATCATCGTATCGATGCCTGCGATGTTGAATTCCATCTCTATCGGGTCGCCGTCCACTGGCGTCACGCTCATGGCGAGCGTCTGGGCGCCGAGCAGGCTTTCGATAAAGGGGATGGCGTCTTCACCTTCCCAAAAGCCAATCGCCTGGCCGCCATCGATCGCCTGCATCTCGTAGTTTTGCGGCTCCTCGTCATCCAGTTGCACCGTGACGGGGCCATACTCGTAGGTCTCGGTTTCGTCCTGGCCGAACAGGTTGAAATAGGCCACGGTCGTGTCCTCAAAACAGCGAAACACGATGGTTGGCTGAGCGAGTCCGATCGCGTGAGTCTTGAGCACGACGAAGTGTAGATCGAGTTCCTCCTCGTGGTGCTCTTCGGTTTGCCACTGCGAACCGGCAGGGGCGTCCTGGGCCAAGGTTACGGCGGGTAACAGCGCCAGTAGGGCGATTAGGGGCTTGTCGATGTTCATCGTTGATCCTTTGTGTACTTTGCTTCTAGTTTACCTGATTCACCGGAAGTGAAAGCTGCTTCGCTATTCGTTTTGAATATATGCCGCGTCGCTCATCAACGCTAAGTCTGGGGAGTGCTCGTACCATTTCGACGCCACCGATAAATCTATCAAGGCGCTATTAGCGGTGTCCTGGCTTACCCGTATCATGAAGAACTGATATTTAGGTCTAATATTTGATTAGTTAAACCCTTGATAGCATTAAGTTCATGAAACGTATTTTTGTTCACATGGTGGACTTTACGGTTATTAAGGGGGAACGATGCTGAGTATAAAAAAGGTGTACCCACTAGCAGCCTTACTGGGCGCCGCTCTAGCGTTTAAGGCAGCGGCTAGCGCCGATACGGACGTTATCATGCTTGGCACGGGAACACCGGTGCCCAATGGAGAGCGCGCGGGTGCCAGTGTCGCCGTCGTTTATGACGGTGAGGCCTACGTTTTCGATATCGGAGCGGGCGTGACTCAGCGGGCGATCCAGGCCTTTGAGCAGTACGACATCGAGGCGCTGTATCCGCCGAATATCGATCATGTGTTTCTAACCCATCTTCACAGCGATCACATTCTCGATTTTCCCGAATTACTGGGCACCTACTGGTGGCGCAGAGAAAACCCTATCAACCTTTTCGGCCCGGTTGGCACTCGCCAAATGAGTGAGGGCGCTTATCAACTTCTCGCTCTCGATACCGAAACGCGCTTGAGTGACAAGAGCCCGGTGACCAATCCTGATGCAGCCAGAGCCAACGTCAGTGAGTTCGAAGCCCCCGGCACCGTGTTCGAGGAAAACGGCCTGCGGGTCGAGGCATTCCCCGTCTCACATGGCGATTGGGAGGCAGCTTATGGTTTCAAGGTGACGACACCGGACAAAACGATCGTTATTTCGGGCGACACTTCGGCCAATAGCGAAGTCGCTCGCCAAGCGCAGGGTGCTGATGTACTTATCCACGAAGTGATCAGCCGTGATGGATGGAGCGATCTCTCACCCGACTGGCAGGCCTATCATCAGTACGCGCATACGCTGACCAACGAACTTGCCGATATCGCCTCCGAGGCTAACCCAGGCATTCTCGTACTCACTCACGTCCTCCATTACGGCGCGCCTATCGACGGCGTGGTCGATGAGGTCAAGGCGAACTACGATGGCAACGTCATTCTGGGCGAGGATCTCGATATCATCGAGTAGCGCCTGGTAAAACGTGATCGTCGATTTCTTCAAAAGCCTGTTCGGCAGAGAGATGAGGCTCGGCCGACTCGAACGTCTTCAAGCGCGACCATTGGTAGAGAGGGGTACCGGGGTGTTGGCTGAATTCTCGCAGGCCATACACCTCGAACGTAAAATGGCCGGGGCCGAACACGTCGGCCCCCTCGAGATGTTTTCGCGCGACGACCAAAAACACCTCACCTTCGGATTCGAAGAGCTGGTTATCCCGAACGATGATGGCACCCGAGAAAACTCGATGATCGAGCCAAGTGAAGGTATCGCGATCGGTAGCGGGCACAATGGCGAACTCGTCGCTGGGTAGGTGGATGAAGAAGGTGAGCGCGTGATGGCTGTACGACATGTTTCGATCGAATATCGAAGCCACGACGTAATCTTCGCGACCGTTGCCGTTGAGATCGATACGATTGATGCCGGCGTCCAGCTCGATGTGGGAAGACGCCGCGGCAGCGCTGCTGAAAAGCATCGCCACACTCACTAAGAATCTTTTAATCATGGGCGGCTCTGATCAGCCTGAAGCCAATGTCGGGCATGCCAAAGCGCGGGGAATGTACATCGCAGCCCGATAGCATGTTATCGACGGCCTGTTGGAAACTGCCGCCGCAGAAGTAGTACAGCGGGATACCCCGTGCGTAATGATTTCTTTCGTCGATCCACTCCGCTGCGTTACCGCTCATATCGTAAAGCCCCAGCGCGTTGGGCCGTTTAGTGCCCACGGGCAGTGTGCCCGAGACGGTGCCATTTTCAGCGGGAAAGTTGGCCACGGTGGCCGGTTGCGCGCCTCCCGCGTGAGGGTAGGCGTAGGAGCCGTCCGCTACTCCTTGATGGCCACCTCGGGCCGCGACGTGCCACTCGACCATATCCGGCAATCGGTACCCCGAGGCGTCGGACGCTCTCGTTATGTTGACGCTATCATCTTGAGGTGCGTCCTTGAGAGGCGCTCCGTCGGCATTCAGGTAATAGGGGGCCAGCCCCTGATGTTCGCTCAGGGCATTGGCAAACAGGATGGCATCCCACCAGGTGACGTTGACGGCAGGATGCTGACCGTTATCGTGGCTGTCTGATTCACAGCCGTCGAGCGTGGCGCCATTGCAGGCATCGTTGAGCGCATAGCCGTGCGCCAGTGCCCAGGTCTGCACGTATCGGTAGAGCCGGTAGGGGACTTCTGTGGTCATTATCTGAAATGATTCGGTAGACAGGTTGGCGTTACCAATGTAGTCCTGTTCACCAAAATCCGTCCCCACATAAAAGCGGCCGCCTTCGACGGTCGTCTCTTCCGGGAGGTGAAGGCTTGCTTGCGCAAAGAACGGCACGCCAACCAGCCAACACCCGATTCCTGCTATTTTTTTCAAAACGTTTGCCCCAATGCACCCGATGAATACCCGCTTTCTTGTAAGTCAGTACATGGCTAACGGGTCATCATAAAGTGCGAGGCTTTTTTTACAAGCAATAGCTAATGAAGCAGTTGAAGCGCCTCTTGAATAAAGGGTGAAGGCGCTTGGCACTTCTTCACCGGTGAGCCCCAATGAAAATGATCGACGCAGGTTTCTGCGTTTTGGGATGGATCGGTTCGCGAACATCGAGCAGTTGCAAACCGTTATTCGAAAACAGCTTCATCCAACTGCCGAGCGTTCTAAAATACCAGGGCGCCGGGTCGGTAAAGTTGTCATCGAAGCCTGCCCACGAGCCCTCATGCCAGCCATCGAGGTAAGGCGAAATTTCCGACATCGCGGGATGCAGCGTCTGTACGATAAACACGCCGCCGGGTTTTAAAAGCGTGGGTGCGACGCTGAACAACCCGTCTACCGACGCCTGACCGAGCAGCGAAAAATTACACACCACCGCATCGAACGTCTCATCGATGGCGTGGGCGGCGATCGCCTCATAGGTTAAAACGCGAAAATCTCCTTGGCCCGCTGCTTGGGCACGCTCGACGAGGGCCGGTATGGCGTCGACCCCGACCAGACGTTGCACGTAAGGCGCGAGTTCGCGAACGAGCCACCCTTCACCGCAGCCGATATCGAGCACGGTGTTGGGCGAGCGGCTCAGCACGGCCTGCTGGATCGCCTCGTCGGTCACGAGTTTGCGGCTTTCGATATATCCGTCTCGCACTGCGTTGGTCCACGGCGCGGCATTCTTGTGCCAGGAATCGACGATCTTTTCATCACTGTAAGGATTCATTGGGCCCCTACGTTTAGGTGGCACGCGGTTCTGCGCGGGCTCGAGTCTTTTCTCGGCTGGCGCCGCCGAGTTCGTTAGGGGTTGATCGGCTCGTCTACTCTCGGTCTTGGCGCTTGCTTAACAAATCGGTTTCACTGGAGGTCTGTGCGATCTCCTCTTCGACCTTTTTCATCAGCTTCTCGTCGGGCCGTGCGTCGAACACGCCGTCGGTCTGTTCACCCTCGAGTATGCGCTGGGCGCGCGCCCTGGCCTGCTGTTTCTCCTTGTCAGCGGCGGTATCGAGGGCCGGCTCGCTGGAAGCGGCCTCGGGCCGGGTCGGGTTGGGCTCAATAAGCTTTCCATTTTGAAGACGCGCGAGCGACTCTTCGAGCTCCGGGCGAAAGCTGAGCCGATAGATCGGCTCGGGCAGAGTGAAGCCGTGGTGTTCCAGCGCGTGCTTGGTTTCGCGGATGGCGATGCTGCGCGCCTTACCGAAATCCGTGGTGGATTGGTTCACCCAGCCTTGAAACTCCAGCACGATGTTGGAATCCCCCACGTTGGTGATGACACCCACGGACTTGGGTTCGCCCAGCACGAAGGGCAGCCCGTTTAATGCATCGAGGCCAACCTTGATGGCAGCCAGAGGGTCGTCGTTGGCGTCCACGCCCAGCTCGAAATCGAAGCGGCGCTCCGGGTTTTGGGTGTAGTTGAGGATGATGCCCTTGAACACGTCGGCGTTAGGAATGCGCAGCTGGTTGCCTTCCAGCGTCATCAGGATGGTGGCGCGCGAGGTCAGGCGCACCACGATGCCTTCACGGTCGTTGATGACCACGTGATCGCGGGCCTGGAAGGGCTGGCGGATGCTGAGCATGAGTGAGGCAATGTAGTTCTCGATGGTGTCCTTGACCGCAAAGCCGATCGCGATACCGATCACCCCGGCGCCGCCCAAGAGCGTGCCGATGATGGTTTCAGCGCCGACCAGGCTCAACGCCATGATCAGCCCCAGCACCATGAACACGACCTTGACCGTTTGCGCCACCAGCTCCGCGACGAAAGGGTTGGGCGTCACGCGCTGCCACAAGTGCTTGCGATTCGAGAGCCACGCCCCGAACCACGCAACCGCGCCAAAAATCAAAAAGCCCACCACTATCAGCGGAAGCGCCCGCAAAAGGCTCTGGCCCCGCGCGCGTAGCCCCTGGTAGGCGGTGGCGACGTTGTCCTGTACATCCAGAGTGCGGTCGATCGTGTCGTTAACCATGACCACGTCGGTGAGCCGGTTGGCCAAGCCCACCGCCTGCTGCGCCTTACGCTCGTTGGCCGTTTCACCAGAGAGCGTCACGATCCCTTGGGTCACGCTAACATCGACTGCGGAAAGCCCGTCGATCTCGGAAAAGATGCCGCCAATGCGCTGGGCGATCTCCGCATCCTTTTGCGGCGAGGGCGTGGTTTCGATTTGCCCTGCTGGCGATTCGCCTCTCGGCTCCACCGGGGCGGTAGCATCGTCGCCGGCGTAGGCGAAGGCGCTCAGCAGCATACCCAGCAGCAGTATTGGGGCAAGAAAGCGAAGCGCACGGTGTGTGTGGAGAAGGTGAAAATAAGCGGCCATGACCATCCTTGGTGTCGTCATCGAAATCGGTACGCGTTAGCCAAGTCTAGTGGGTTTTTCTGACTCAACGTGGCCGGGTGCTGAAATACATTGATGCGCTATATATTTACCAACGCTCTGCCTTTCGACACTGCTTGTGGATATGCTGGCGCTGCTGCTGAAGACGTGTCCAGCCTTTTTCGGGCAGGCCGGCCGTCAGCAAGCGGCTCTTGAGCTCGTTTGAATCGCTGCATGCCAGAAGGCTTTGACGCAGTCGCTCGATTTCGCGCTTGATGAAGGGGTAGCTCATGCGACTTTGCGCGGCCAGCGCCTGCCAGTCACGTGGCAAAAGCTGCTGAGAGTTGGTTTGTTCGCCGATGGAAAAGGCGAGATGTGGATCGAACCCCAGTACCACCGTTCCGACCAGGTCGTAGGCCGGTGCCATGTGCCACTTACCTTTATCATCCTGAAGTAGTGACACGTTCTTTGCGTGTCCGTCGCTATTGCCGACGAGCGCGTTGAAAATTTGCCAGCGCAATAACTGCGTAAGCGCGAGGGCCGGCGGTTTGCAGACCTCCCTAACGCGCTGTATGCACGCTGCAAAATGCGGCCCGCCATGCTCTTGGTATTTTCGTGTGCGGGCAATGCCTAGGGCTTGGCATAAATCTTCCTGATGTATCCGTACGCGTTGTCCGTTTACTGTATTGCGATCAAAACGCTCGACGATCAGTAGCGCGTGTTTTCCCATATGGCGTACGAACGTGGCCGGGCAGGGCAGACCTACCAGGCTTGCTAGCGTATTAAGATACAGCTCGTTATAGATGATCAGGTCGCGCCCCTCGACCGCGAATTTAACGATGTGGGACGAAGGCGACAACCCTTGGGGCAAGTGGAAACGTTCGTTTTGCCAGATGACCGGTATTTTATCCTGGGCCCCGGCTAGTGACAGGCGCGGCTGGACAGCGTCTGCAGAAGGGTGAAAAAGCGCGTAGCGCTGTTTGAAGCTCGCCCATTCGTTGAGATCGGTCGGTGAGAGAGGCACGCTTGCTGAATGTTTCTCTAGCGCATTGGGGGTGAGGTGAGGCGGCAAAACCAGGAGCGCGCCGGCGCAATCACCGCCGATCGCGGCCAGTAGCGCAAAATCGTCATCGGGAATACCTAGTTGGCGGATCAGCGCGGCCCGTGCCTGCTCTTCGGGAAGCAGGTTGCCGAACCAGTGGTGGGCCGTCAGCGTCTCGGGCGGCCAGAGGCGTTGGTCAAGGGGCAAGCTATTGGAGATGGCGTGCCCGTTGACCTGCCATTGGGCATCGTATTCGAACCCCATTAAACGACCATCACCGCCGCGCCACAGCGCGCCAACCCGTTTTCGGCCGGACCAAACGCTCAAGTGATCAGGCATCATGTATCGATATCCGTAGGCTGTGCCGAAAGCTCGATTCCCAGCGTTTCCAGTACCAGCAGAACCCGCCCCAAACCGCAGGAGGCTCGGCCGTTTTCCAACTCGCTGAGAAAGCGTATGCTCACGCCACAAAGCCCGGCCAGGGTTTCAAGGGTCAGCGCTTGGCGTTTGCGCGTTTGGCGGATGAGCAGGCCCAGGTCTTCTGCGCGGGTAACGGTCAAGGGCGTAGCGCTAGCGGGAATCCGAGAAGTACTCATAGGCTATTTTTTTTCCTTATCAGGAAAAAATGAATCGAATAAGCGCTAGTATAGCGTTTTTATCCCTATTGGGAAAATACGTATTCATCAAAGTGTCAATGCTCTGCTTTTATCCTTGTAGGGAAGATTTTGATAGTGGGCGAGAGAACGCGTCGAGGGCAAAAAAAGGCTTGTTCTCTTGGGCCATGCAGATTTAATTATTTAAATAGATGCTGAGAATGACACCAGGTGGAAAAGCCGTTGTATCGCACCTGTTCAACGAATGGTTTCGTAACGACTATCTGACACGATATCCATCACCGCCACGTACTTGCTACGAAAACATGAAGCTCGCCGACGACCCCGAACTCTGCACTCTTGCAAGCGAAAAGGGCTGGCTGCCGATAACATTCTTGCTCGACTCTCTGGTGAGGTATCTCACCACGCAGTCGAATATCGAAGACGCCGTGCGAAAGGGCAAGGACCTGAACGCCATTGTGTCCGAACTACGCGAAGACCTTTCCTGTATTGATCTGACCGGCACCTTCCAATACGCCTACTCCTACGAGATTCTGCAGTACGCCGGACGCTAATCAAGACTGCCGCACAATCATTTGGCGTATTTTTTTCGAGGTGAACGTGGACTACAAAGAGGTGAGCGCCGGCGAGGTTCCCCTTCCGCTTTTACTTGTAGCGGATCCCTCCGAGCGCAGCATTGCATCCTATCGTAAGAACGCGTGTTGCTTCGCCGTGCACAGCGCGGGTGAAACGATTGGCGCATGTATCGTTAAACCGATCGGTGTGAAGACCGCCGAAATTATCAATATCGCGGTATACCCGCCGTTTCAGAAGCAGGGGATAGGCTCTGGCTTGCTGAGCTTTACGTTAGGTGAGCTGAAAGCCAGGAACATGCAGCGGGTAGAACTCAATACCGGGGCGTTCGGCTATCAACTGACCTATTATCAGCGCCACGGATTCAGAGTCGATCGAGTCTTGAAAAATCATTTCCTGGAAAATTATTCCGAACCGATCATCGAAAATGGCCTGCAACACATGGATGCGCTGAGGCTATATCGTCTACTCGATTGACACCAGACGTTCTCACTCTGCGAGTGGCATCATTGTGGCCCCGCCAGGCTCTGTCAAATGGCGTGCCGGTATGCGATAACTTAATAAGCAATAGCTTATCAATGTCGCAAGCGAGACGAGGAAAAGGGATGCGCCACCTTGAAACCTGCAGGCTGCGGCTTCGTCCGCTTTCTCTAAACGATATGTCGGCTCTCACCTCGATTCTGGGTGACCCAGAGGTCATGAAATATTCCATGCGCGGTGTATTCGATGAAGCGGCCACACGCCAATTCATCGAGTGGTGCTGTACGTGCTATGCAGCCCACGGAATGGGCCCAATGGCGCTGGTGGAAAAGGATACTAACCTGCTGATCGGTTTTTGCGGCGACAGCCCTGAAGAAATCGGTGGCGTTGAAGAGATCATGCTGGGATACCGGCTGGCCGCGCGCTACTGGAATCAGGGCTTTGCTCCCGAGGCGGCAAGGGCAGTGCTCGATCAGGCGTTCAACGAGAAGTCGCTGCCCTCAGTCGTTGCCCTGATCGAGCCAGAACATACGGCCTCGCAAAAAGTCGCCGCGAAAGCAGGATTCGATCATTTCGAGATTCAGGAATATCACGGCTGCACGTTGCGGATGTATCGTCAGACGCGGGAACAGTGGTGCTCTAGTAAAGGAAACATGACAGAGAGTGGACTTGCATCGTAGCGCTGATCGCTTACGGGTCTTCAAGGTTTTTTCACCTGCTTATAGGCTACTGTGAGGCCGTCGTGCACGCCAAAGTATCACACATCAAGCCGCCACTTTTAAGCTGCTTACTCGTTTTGACTGATCGGATGCCGAGTTGATGGACAAGACTACTCAAAGCCTGGACGGAAAACGCCGCTGCGCTTGGTGCGCGGTAGCACCTGACGTGCTCGAGCCTTATCACGATTTTGAGTGGGGTTTTCCGGTCGCCGATGATCAGCGACTGTTCGAGAAGATCAGCCTGGAAGGGTTTCAGGCGGGGCTGAGCTGGCGCACGATTCTGGCCAAGCGCGAGCATTTTCGCTCGGCGTTTGCCGGGTTCGATTTTTATCGGGTGGCCGCTTTCGATGAAAGCGATGTCGAGCGCCTGCTCAAGGACGCCGGCATCGTTCGCCATCGCGGCAAGATCGAGGCGGTGATCAATAACGCCCGGCGCGCTTGCGGGATGGTCGAAGAGCAGGGGGCGCTGGCGGCGTATTTCTGGCGCTTCGAGCCAGAGGAAGGTGAGATCGCCAGCCCGCAAAGTGTCTCCACGTCGCCGACTTCAGTGGCGCTCTCGAAAGATCTCAAGAAACGCGGGTGGAAGTTTGTCGGCCCCACCACGGTGTTCGCTTTCATGCAGGCGATGGGGCTGATCAACGATCACGCGGAGGAGTGTTTCATGCGGCTGGTGATCGACCAGGCGCGCCGTGAATTTACCCGGCCTGGTGAGGCTCCTTAAGAGGGCACCCGAAACGCGATAAAGGAAACGACATACCAAGGCTGGTTCTGAAAGGCTACATTCTGATCCCCTAACGTGATCTTGCGGCGGTCCAGCACGAGCTCGTCAATCACCGACGTCTGACTCGGGAAGAACCGGGGTGTATCACTTTCGACGTCACCCAGGATATCACCGACACGTACCGCTATAACGTTCATGAAACCTTCGTGGATCGCGCCGCATTCGAGTATCACCAGCAGCGGGTCGCGCGCTCCGAATGGGGCAGGTTGACCTGTCATGCCCAGCGCCACTATGAGATAGTCGAATAAGGGAGTACTCATATAGCGTTGTCATCATGCACAGGGAGGCAGGGTGAAAAATCTCGAAACGCAGCGGCTATGGCTGCGTCCGCTATCGATGAGCGATGTGCCGTCGCTTGTCCGCGTTATCGGCGACCCCGATGTCATGAAATATTCGATTCGCGGCGTGTGCGATGAGGCCATGACGCGACAGTTCATTCAGTGGGGGCTCGAGTGTTTCGCGGCTCACGACATTGGGCCCTGGGCGCTGATCGAGAAAGCCTCCGGTGCGCTGATCGGCTTTTGCTGCCTTGGCCCGGAAGAGATCGATGGTCGCCAGGAGATCGGGCTGGGTTATCGGCTAGCCACGCGCTACTGGCATCAGGGGCTGGCGTCCGAGGCCGCCAGAGCAGTACTTGCCCACGTCTTCGAAGACATGGCACTGTCTTCCATCGTCGCGTTGGTCGAGCCCGATCACTTGGCCTCCCGGAAGGTGGCGCTCAAGGCGGGGTTGGTTGAGCGCGAGCTCATCACGTTTCACGATCGCCCCGTCCGGGTCTACCGTCAGACGCGGGCGCAGTGGAAGGCAGGCAATCGCCTGACGGAGCATCAGCTCGCGTGAGTGATCCTGGGGTCTTGTTGACCAGGCACAATGAATTTTATGGAGAGCCTGGCCACGACGGCCTGCCATGATCATGTTCATTCAATAGCTTGAAACGGGCCAAACCGTGCAGACCTGGCACTTCGAGAGGTTGTGCGATCAGCAGGCACCGCCTCTGAGCGATTAACAACGACGGGAGAGCGCTACATGATCACGGGCCTGAACCATATCACCCTCGCCGTGAGCAATCTCGAGCGCTCGCTCGAGTTCTATACCCAAGCGCTGGGTCTCACCGGCCACGTGAAGTGGGATAACGGCGCTTATCTCTCGGCGGGTGAGTTGTGGCTGTGCCTCTCGGTCGACGAGCCGGATTCAAAGATCGACTACACCCATATCGCCTTCGATGTCGGCGAGGCCGAGTTCGAGGCCTTTTGCGCGCGGCTCGAAGCGCGTAGCGTTACCCGATGGAAAGAGAACACCAGTGAGGGCGCCTCGTTCTATCTGCTGGACCCGGATGGCCACAAGCTGGAAATTCACGTGGGTAGCTTAAGAAGCCGGCTGACATCGATTGCGACAAAACCGTACAGCGGGCTCGTTTGGCTTTAAGATGGCGCCAGTACGAACGCGACTCCCCGCGTTTTGAATTTCTGGACAAGGGATCGTTAGACACGATGATCAACACCAAACTTCACAAGGCCGTGTATGAATTGGCCGAAAAGCTGATGCGCGCGGCTCACAAGGAGGACCGTGAGGCGTTCGAGGCGCTTTATGGCGAGCTCGAGGCGATCTGTATCGACAACGAGTACACCGAGAAGGATCACCCGGAACAGTGGGAAACGCTGGCGGACTTCACCGAAGAATCAGATGAGGCGCTAGCGCTTTACCAGAAAGCGCTGGATAAAGCCGCGGCCCGGCCCTTACCGGATTACGTCGCCTCGATCGGTTACTCCATGGCGACACTTCAGGTGGAACTCGATGAGTCGGATGCCGCCCTCAAGAGCCTGCGCCAGGCCAAAGCCAGCGCCGCGCACATCGAAGACGACGAGCTAAAAGCCGAGATCGACGCGCTTTTGGCCACGCTGACCTCCCGTTAGGATTAAACGTTGACCAATAACGATATTTTTCGCCGCCTTCGCTACGCCTTCGACCTGAAGGACACCGCCATCGTGACCATTTTCAAGCTGGCTGACGTCCATGTGTCGCTAGAGCAGGTCACCGCCTGGCTAAAAAAGGATGACGATGAGGCCGTCAAGTCAATGCGAGACAAGGATCTGGCGGGGTTCTTGAATGGTTTCATCAGCCACAAGCGCGGCAAGCGTGAAGGCCCGGCGCCGACGCCGGAGTCCAGCCTCACCAATAACCAGGTGTTTCAGAAGCTGCGCATCGCCTTGAACCTGCAGGCCGAAGACATTCTGGCGCTGTTCGAAAGTGAAGGATTGCCGCTGAGTGCCCACGAGCTGAGCGCCTTCTTTCGCAAGCCCAGCCACAAGAACTACCGCGAGTGTAAGGACCAGGTGCTGCGCACCTTTCTGATGGGCCTGCAACACCAGCACCGTCCAGCGTCGCCGGCTTCCTAAGCGGTAGCGCTCGACACCAAAAAGGCCACCTTAACAGGTGGCCTTTGGCGTTGGGGGAGAGTTAGAACTCGAAGCCGAAGTTGGTCAAAAACGCGGTGTTCCAGCGGTCGTCGACCGGCGAGCCGAAGTAGTCCAGCCCGTTCTTGTTCGAGACGATATCGAACCAGGCGAAGAACGGTCCGGCGGTCATCTGCACGCCCAAATCGTTGACCATCGGGTTCTGCTGGTCACCGAAGCCACCGTTGAGGGCGGTAAAGTCTCCCGATGGATCGATAACGCTGAAGTCGTTGAAGAAGAAGAGGCTTTCGACCGGGCCCCAGTCCACGTCCAGGCTGTAGCCTACGCTTGCCGAGTAGATCTCGCCCTGGGCGGGGATCAGGTAGTTGAAGTTGAACGCACCGATCTGCAGGGCGTTGTCGGAAATGCCCGATGTACTCTCTGCCGGGTTTTTGGCGTTGTACTCGTAGGTGGTGGCTTGGGCCAGAGTGCGCCAGTTGCCGTAGCTTCCGTCCACGCCGAGTGCTGCCGACCAGTTGTCGCCGCTACGTTCGGTGTTGCGGTTGTAGAGCTGACCACCTTTCGCTGACACGTTCACCTGGGTGGCGTAGTCGGTGTCATGGCCGAAGGTGTAGCCCACGCGGGCTGCCACCTGATTCTCTTCGCTGTTGCCCTGGGCGCTATCGCCTACGGCGTTGGCGCCGTAGTGCTCGTTGCCATTGCCCAGGCTGTCGCTTTTGAAAAACGCAAGCGAGGTGTCCCAAGGCCCGGCGGAGTGGTCCCACTTTAGGCCGGCATTCTGGTTATCGTTGAAGCCCGCGATATACCCCAGGTTGCCGTACCAGCCCAGGTAACCGTAGTCCATGTTGCCGAAGGGCGTTTGCACCAAGCCCAGCTTGAACGAGTCTTGCTCGGTGGGGTTATAGCCGATCCAGCCGTGCTGCAAAAAGTGGTAGTCGTTGTAGAAGCGGTAGGCCATCGAGTAGTCGATAGCGCCGGTTTCGCCCTGAACGGTGACGACGAACTTGCCGAAGTCGAGATCGCCCGAGGTGTCCTTGCTCTGGCTGTCCCAGTCGTTGACGCTGCCGCTGAGTTCGAGCAGCCCGCCAATTTCGACCTGCTGCATCTCTTCCAGCGCTTGCTGGTTTTGCTGGGCCAGTTGGGCCTCTTCGCCGTTGGCCGAGGTACCGGTGGCGGTGCCTTCGCCATAAGCGTCCTGGCTTGCGTTGCTTTGAGTCGAGCCGGTTTGGCTAGAGCCGCTTTGGCTGGAGTTGCTCTGGTCGGAACTGTTCTGGCCGGAAATGCCCTGATTCGATGCCATCGATTGATCATTATTCGATGCACCCTGGGACTGCTGGCGCTCGAGCTGCTCGATGCGCTGCTGCATCTGATTGAGCTGAGCGCGCAGCTCGTCGATGGTTTGAGCGTCACTGGTCTGCGCCTGGGCGCTGGAGAGCATGGCCGCAAAAACGCTAAGCCCGAGTGCCAGCCGCTTGAACTGGCATGCGTGTGGGTAGGACATGATGATTTCCTTGCGAATGTCGTTTTATATGCCGTTTTTAATTATTGATAGCCGGCTGGATTGCATACCGCCGGTTTGAGAGGGCGATATGCGGGGGAGCGTGAGAGGTGGCTCCGCTGACTACCCTAGTGACAAGGCCAGGCTAAAGCAAATACGGCACCAGCCGCTGGCACCCACGCCTGCTGAATAAATAAAGGTTAGCGTTTTGCGCTCTATAAGGCGTAGTACGGGCTAAAGCCCGCTGCCGCACGACCGATATAAAGAAGACACCCGTTTTTTTATACGAGGCCTTCATGCCTACTTCGCACCGCGCCTTAATAGCGGCTTTCGCTTTATCCGTGCTACCCGCCCACGCCAATGCCCACAGCGACCCCGCGGAAACGGCGGTGATGGCCTGGCTTGCCAGCATCGATAGTGGCGAGTTCGAGAAAGCCTGGGAATCGTCGTCTCCGCTTTTGCAGCGCCCGCTATCGCCGGACATGCTGGCGCGCACCGTAGAACTTGCGCGAAAGGACATGGGGCCGGTGGAGTCGCGCCGCCCGCTGCGCGTGATCAGCGAAACCTCCATGCCCGGCGCGCCCCGCGGGGATCTCAAGGTTTTTACCTTTCAAACCAGCTTCGCTAACAGGCAAGTGACCGAGACCGTCACGCCGCACCTCGAGGATGGGGCCTGGCGGGTAAGCGGCTACTACGTGCAGTAGCCGACGTTTTCAGCGTCGCGCTACCCCTTTACGCACACGAACAGCGCGTTGCCCGTCTCGCCGTTCCAGGGCGTGATCGCCTCGAAATCATGCTCGAACACCTCGACGGTGAAGTAGGGCCTTAATAGCGCGACCAGCTCGCCAAAGTTCACGGCGACCATGGCGTGCTCATCGACCCAGCGTTCGCTCTGCCCGGCGGTAATTTTCTCGATGCTGAGCTTTAGCGACTGGCGCTCACCCTGGCCTGAGTAGTGCCAACCCGAGGTGAACGTAAACGTATCCTCTTCCCGGCGCGCGGTGTGTTTGACCGAAAGGGCGTTGTCGATCTTCTCCTTGTCCACGGCGTTGAAACAGAACACGCCGCCCGCCTCGAGCGCACGCCAGGCGCTTTCGATACACGCCTTGAGGCGCTCGACGTCCGCGCTGTAGTGAATCGAGTAGAGAAAGCAGGTGATCAGATCCTGCGGCTCGTCGACGACGAAGTCGCCCATATCCTGCTGGCTGAAACGCGCCTCTGGGCAGCGCCTGGCGGCTTGTTTTAGCATGGGCGGGTTGAGGTCGAGCCCGGTGCTTTCAAAGCCTGCATCGAGAAAATGGCGCACATGAGGGCCGGTACCGCAGGCCAGATCAAGGTGGCGGCGCCCGCCGTTGCCGAAGAGCTGATTCAAGCGCTCTACGGCGCGGCTCTGCGCCGGGTAGTCGATCTCCTCGCACATGACATCGTAGTAACGAGAAAGATCGGTATACAGGGCATTGGCGGACATGACGGGCAGCGCTCGAGAAGGGGGTGGCGCATGGTAAACGAGCGCTTGGGCTTTTAGAAGCCCGGTATCAAAAGGCCCTCAAAATGTGAGCAATCGCCGCTTACATTCCCCTATCCGGGGCGAACCGCATACCGACCGCTAGCCGGTTCCAGCCGTTCATGGCGATCACGATAGAGGTAAGCGCGAGCAGATCGCGCTCGCCGAATGCGGCGAGTGTTTGATCAAAGGTCGCGTCATCGATAGCGTGCTGGTGAACCAGCGTCAGCGCCTCGGCCCAGGCTAGTGCCGCGCGCTCGAGCGGGTCGAACGCGTCTACCTCCGCCCACACCGGCAGCACGTCCAACCGCGCCTGGCGCTCGCCGCTGTCGCGCGCCTCTTCGGCGTGCAGGCGCTGACAAAAGGCGCATCCGTTGAGCTGCGAAACGCGCAGCTCCACCAGATGCTTGATGGCCGGGGTCACACGGCTCTTTGGGGCGAGGCGTGAAAGCGTGATTAATGGGGCCTTGAGCCACGGAGCGAGTTGGTACACCTGCTGGCGCGATAAACGTTCGGTCATGGGGGAGGCCTCATCAGTGAATGAAGCGCCAGCGTAGGGTACCTCGCGCGCTACGCCTTGTAGATTTGCGACAGTTTGCGCTGCCGGTAGGCGCCGGGCGCTTCCAGCGCGAAACGCTTAAAAGCGTGACTGAAGTGCGCCTGGTCGTGATAGCCGCAGATCAGGGCGATCTGTGCCAGAGGCTGGCGGGAACCGATCAACGCGCGGCGAGCGTAGTGCAGCCGAGCAAACGCCATTAATTGGCCGGGGGAGACACCTGCCTCGCGCTCGAGCCGGCGCTCCAGCGTGCGCCTCGATAGCCCGAGCCGCGCTCCCGCCTCTAGTGGCGAGCAGGAAAGCCGCGAAAGCGCTTCGACCAACTGTGGCGTCCGGCTGGGCGCCGTAAGCGTCGTTAGCCGCTGGCATAGCCAGGCATCCAACAGCGCCAGGCCCTCATCAGGCGTCAAACGATAGAGCCGCTCGGCCACGCGCGAAAGGCTTGCCTGCCAGGGCGGCGAGCGTTCACTGTCATCCAGAAGGTAGTGAGTGTCGGTAAAGCGCGATGGCGAAAGCCCCAGTAGGGCATGGGCGCCGGCGGGCCTGAAACGAACCCCCAGTTTGCGAGCGGGCGTATCCCATGTCTCAAAAAGGGTATGGCGGTTGGCACACAGCGTGATCGTCGGGTTGAGCGGGTCGAGTGTGATGGTGAGGCTGGCGCCGGCATCGGGGTAGAGCTTCTCGCTGCCCGCAAAGCCGGGGCTACGCTCGAGCCTCCAATGGCACTGCACCCAAGGGGAGAGCCCGGCACTGGGCGGGCGCGGGAAAAAATTCAGCCGGGCCGCACTGTCTGGCAAAATCACATCGCGCATGGGGTAGCTGCCTAAAAACTCTCGATGAGGGCCTATTGAACACCGGCGGTGTTTCCCCCGCTAGTACAAGCGTCGGCTATGCTTACAGTGGCTTTAAGCCGTGGCAGGGTTTGTCGCGGCGGCCATCAACCGATACAAGGAGGCCTTCATGGATGACGCTGTTTACTGGTACGCCATGGCGACGGTGCTGCTATTTGTCAAAATGTGGGCGACCGGGCTGTATCAGGGGTATCACCGCATTACCAAAATGACCTTTAAGACCCCCGAAGACGCGCGCATGGCAGGGAAGGAGCCAGCACAGGAGGAGCTCCCTCAGGTGCAGCAGGCGAGCAAGGCCTGGTCCAACGATCTGGAGAATATCCCCATCTTTTTGGCCCTGGGCATGGCCTACGTGCTGGTTGGGGCGTCGCCCGGGCTTGCCATGTGGCTGTTCATGGGGTTCACCGCGGCGCGCTACGCGCATACGCTCGCGTATCTTGCACGCCTTCAGCCCTGGCGCACCATCGCCTACGGCGTGGGGCTTGTGTGCATAATCGTCATGGCAATTCAAATTGTGCTGGCGCTGTAGTCGCTACCGCTTGGCCGGGATGGGCGCGGCGCCACTCGCTGGGCGGGCGCGTCTCCAGGCGCGCCCAGCAGCGGCGAAACTGGCGCTCATCACCGAAGCCGGTCTCGTCGGCGATGCGGCCGAGCGTCCAGGTAGTTTCCACCATCAGGGTTTTGGCACGCTGTAGTCGCAAACCGCTGATGTAGTCGCTTACCTGCATGCCGGTCAGCTGTTTGAACTGACGGCGGAAATGTCGCTCGCTCATGGCGGCCTGGCACGCCAGCACCTCTGCCCGCCAGGCCTTCGCGGGTGCGGCGCAAATGGCGTCCTGCACGCGATGAATACGCTCATCCACGTGATTACGGCCTTCCAGCCAAGCGCCGAGCTGGGGCTCCTGACCGCTGCGGCGTAAATAGAGTACCATTTCGCGCGCCACAGAAAGCCCCAGTGCGTGGCCGCCCACGCGTGTCAACCAGTGCAGCATGGTATCGATACCCGTGGAAATACCCGCACTGGTTAAATAGCGCCCGTCTTCGATGAAGATACAGTCGCCCTGCACGCGGGCCTTCGGCGCCTTCTCGCGCAGCTGATCCAACAGGGTGTGGTGGGTGGTGCAGCGGCGGCCGTCAAGCAGGCCGCCCTCGGCCAACAACAGGGTAGCGGAACACACCGTCATCATGGTGTCGACCTGGTTAACGTTGGCTCTCAGCCACTCGATGCACGCCCGCTGGGCTAACGGGTCGACCGCGCTGCGATACTGACCCGGGATCAGCAGCAAGTGGTGATGCGAAAGCTCCAAAGGCAGCGGCGCGATGCCGCCCAGGGTAAGAGGCCCCAGCCACTCGAGCGCCGTGCTCGGACCCAGGTAGCTGATCTCAACGCTCAAGGAGAGGCGTTCGGCGCAGTGCAGTACCTGCAGCGGTCCGATCAGATCGAGCGGCACCTGGCCTGGCATCATTAGCACCGCCACCCGCAGGGGGGCATTCTCACCTACGGGCGGCGAATTCAAGGGTCGAAAGCTAGTCACGCCGGGTTTGCCACTCATCGATCATGTTTTGAGTATCGATGATACGCGCAAAGCGGCCCTCCAGCACCAGCTCCGTGCGCGCCTTGATATCCTCGGCAGACCAGGTCACACCGTGGCGCGTCATGGGGAAGGTGAGCGTGGCGTCGCTGACGAAGTCGACCGCAAATCCCAGATCCGAGCCGACCCGCGCGGTGGTTTCGCAGCACTGCTCGGTACGAATACCGCTAATCGCCAGGCGCGAGATGTCGCGCTCGCGTAGCCACTGTTCGAGCCCGGTATCGCTAAACGCGTTATGTACGCGCTTGTGGAAGGTCGCGGCCGCATCATCTTCGAAATCGTCGAGCGGGCGTATCAGGCCATGATCGGGGTCGAAAGGCCCGTGACTTCCCGGGGCCTCGTGAAAGATCCGCACGATGGGAATATTCAGCGCCTTGGCGCACTCCAGCAGGGCGCGCTGATGAGGGCGCCAGGCCTCGAAAAGCGATTGTACCCAGTACTCCTTGGCGGGAAAGGAGGCTTGAACATCGATCAAGAGTAAAGCGGTCGTTGGGTGAGTCATGGCAGGCTTCCTGGCTGAGTGAAACGAGAGCTTAACGAGACAGCGCCACTGCCACGATACGTGCTTCGGCCAGAAAGCGGACATTTACGGACATTTTATAATCGATTGAGAAAAAAGGAGTTTTAGGCTTGCTCGGGCGCGATCGCCACGCTTAGGATTTAAAGGCCCAGACGACCACAGGACTTCACCCATGTCTTTAATCGCCGAAACCCCCGAGCCGCCTTACTATGCGGTGATTTTTACCTCGATTCGCACCGGTGTCGATGAGGGTTACGGCGAAATGGCCGGGCGCATGGTGGCGCTCGCCGCCGAGCAGCCGGGCTTTCTGGGCGTGGAGGCCGCCCGGGAAGAGGTAGGGGTGACGGTCTCCTACTGGGCGGATATCGCCTCGATCAAGGCATGGAAGGCTCACGCCGAGCACCAGGAAGCCCAGCGGCTGGGCCACCGGCTCTGGTACCGGCATTTCAAAACGCGCATTGCCAAAGTCGAGCGGGAGTACGGTATCTAGCCTTACATGACCTGCCCTGCGAGAAACTGCAAAATGAGGGTGAGCAGTAATACGGCGACGCCAGCCACCACGCTGGTCAGCAGGGCGTGGCGCTTCCAAAGATCCAGCACCCGATGACCGAAACGGCTGACCAGCCAGGCCAGCCCGTAGTATCGAAGCCCGCGAGCGATCAGCGCGGCGAGCGCGAACAGCAGCACCGGGTAATTCGAAAGCCCGGCGGTGATCATGGCCACCTGGAACGGAATCGGCAGGATACCGATGGCCAAAATGGCGGCGAAGCCGTACTGGTTGAAAAACGTCTGGAAAGACTGAAAGCTCTGCTCGATCCCCATAAAGGTGATGAACCAGGTGCCGATCGACTGAAACAGCAAAAGCCCCACGCCATAGCCGACCAGCGAGGCCAGCAGGCAGCCGGCGGTGGTGACCGCGGCCAGCCGCCAGATGCGCTCACGGTTGGCCGCCATTAGCGGAATCAAAATGAGTTCGAGCGGAATAGGCAAAATGATCGTTTCGAGAAACGACAGCGTACCTAGAAGCCAGAGCATATTTTTGGAGCCGTTCAGGCGCGCAAGCCACGCTTTGGTACGCTTTGATGCCATGGCCATGTGCGTTTCTACATTCCCGGGTTGATGCGGCGATAGATACTCGCCAGCACGCTGTAAGCGCCAAAGGCGAAAAGCCCCATGGCTACAAAGGCCAGTAGCCATTGACCGAAGGCCTGGGTGCGAAGCGCTGAGAACACCTCTTCGGTGCCGCCCGCTTCGCTTGGGTTGATATGATAGGCCGCCGTGATGAAAAACCCGCCGACGATCAAAAAGACGATGCCTCGTATGATCAGGCCGAAGCGGCACACCGGATACGCCCAGCGCTTGGTGGATTCGGGCATGTCGAAGTGTTTGTCGAACTTGGCTTTTACTCCCTTGATACAGTGAGCGATCCCCGCGCCGATGATGCAAAGCCCCACGAAGCCGACCAGGTAGCGGCCGAAGGGCTGCTCGAACAGCCAACCCACTGTGCCTTGCGAACCACCAGAGCCACCGGAGTCGCTGGAGGAGCCACCGAGACGAAAGATCAGCGTACCGGCATAAAATGCCAGCAGAGTATGGGTAACCGCGCTGATCAAAAGGCCGGCGCGGATGGCAAGGCCCTTGGCCTCACTACCGTGAGCGTCGGTGTCCTTGATCGCCTGGATGCAGCGCCACATGGCGTAGCCCAAAAGCCCGAGCGCGATCAGCCCAAGCAGCACCTTACCGAACGGTGCGGCGAGAAGACGCTCGAGCGCCCCGCGGCTGCCCTCGGTTTGTCCGCCCTGGCCGAAGGCGGCCAACGCCGCCAGCCCCCCGACCAGCAAATAGACGATACCGCGAGAGGCGTAGCCCATCCGGGCGTAGAGTTGAACGGCATCTTTATGATCGGGCGTGTTGTAAGCCACGATGTCCTCCTGACTAATTGGCAAGACTTCATCATCCTGAATGAAGAGGTGGCCCGAGCCGGACGCTTAAAACCCACACTTAGCGTAGGTGATACAGTGCCAAAGGCCTAACGCTTTCCGCATTGCCGTTTTCGGCAATCGGTCAATACGTATTTTCGAAAGGTACGGCGATGAACGCATCGACTCCTCTTTTTTGGCGCGATCCGCGTCTGCCTCAGGTAGAGCTTCGTTGCATTGGCGATGCGCGTCAGGTGGCCTACGCCCGACACAGCCACGCGCAGTGGTCGCTTGGCGCAGTCACGCGGGGGAGAAGCACGTTCTACTACCGGGATGACACTCATGCCATTTGCGCGGGGGATTTGGTCATGATGAACCCGGGCTGGGTCCACGCCTGTAACCCCATCGAGCAGGAGCCCTGGGCGTATCTGATGCTGTACGTGGATACCGACTGGGTGAGCGAGCTGCGCTACCGCTCGGGGCTTTCAAAATCACCCGAATGGCAGGATATTCCCACGGCGGTGCTGTCGACGCCTGTGCTTTACCGGCGTTATCGGCGCATGGCGGCTTTATTGCTGGACGAGCGCGCAAGCCTTGCGCGCAAACGTGGAGCGCTCACCGAGACGCTTTTAGCGGTATTTTCTCACGTGCAATCAGGCTCTGAGCGCTCTTCAATGAAGGTGCCGGCGCCGCTCGAGCGCTTGGCGGCCTATCTCGATCATCACGCGCTGGAGCGGCTCACGCTCGAACGACTTTGTCGTATAAGCGGTTACAGCAGTGGACACCTGATTCGCGCGTTTAAGCATCACTACGGCATGACCCCCCGAGCCTATCTGATCAACCGGCGCGTACAGCTGGGGCGAGAGTGGCTAAACCAGGGCCATTCCATCGCGGAGACGGCGTTGGCACTGGGTTTCAACGACCAGCCCCATTTTCAGCGTACCTTCAAGCGACTGCTCGCTGCCACGCCGCATCAGTATCGAACCCACTCAACCGGGAAGTCTGCGCTAGTCCAGCACGATGAACAGGCAGCTCACGGCCAGCAGTAACGCAAGCACACGGTTGATCACGACCAAAAGGGTCGGATTGGCCACGTAGCGCTTCAGAAACGCCCCGGCAAAGACCCAGCACGAAAGCGACAACCAGCAGATGGGAAGGTAGAGCGCGGCAAACAGTAGTGTGTGCTCGGCATTGGCACCGGCGTAGGCGCTGATGCCGGACGCCGAGGCGAGCCAAGCCTTGGGGTTGAGCCACTGCATCACCGCGCCGGTTAGAAATCCCGGCGCTCGGGCGTTGAAGTTTTGGGCTAGCCGCCCGTTGTCCAACGCAAGCCTGGCACTTAGGTAAAGCAAAAACGCCACGCCTGCCCAGCGCAGCAGAACCTCGAGCGCTGGCCAAAGACTCAGCAGCGAATAGAGCCCGGCGCCTACGCTCAAAAACAGCGCAATAAAGCCAAGCGTGGCGCCGGTGACGAATACCAGGCCCCGTGCGACCCGGTAGTGGATGCCGCTGCTCATGCACACCAAATTGACCGGGCCCGGCGAGATGGAGGCGGCCAGTGCAAAGGCTGACATCGGCAGCAGTAGCGAGACGCTCATCGTGGTGCTCCTTTGCTAACAAGAGCCCGAAGTATTTCAGCGCTGGGCGCGCGGGTATTGTAAAAAATTGATGTGGTCACAGGCCGGTGCGAAAGGCCAGGTGTGACGAGGCTTCATCAAGGAGTGCGCAGGATTCGGGTCGGCAGCCGGTCGAAAAGCGCTTAAGCTTCGAAGGTCAGCAACAAGGGAGCGGGCAATGGACGACTTTGGGCGGATCGAAAAGGCGATGGCCTACATGGTGGAGAACGCGGCGTGCCAGCCAAGCCTTGCCGAGGTGGCGACTCACGTGCACTGGAGCCCCGCCCACTTCCAGCGTCTTTTCCGCCGCTACGCCGGCGTTTCGCCCAAGCGTTTTTTGCAGGCGCTGACCCTTTCGCGCGCCAAGCGGCTGATGGCCTCGACCGACTCGCTGCTTCAGGCCGCCCAAGAGGTGGGGCTTAGCGGCGGCTCCCGGCTTTACGATCATTTCGTCTCGCTCGACGCGGTGACACCGGGCGAGCACAAGCGACAGGGCGAAGGACTCACCATTTACTACGGTGTTCACCCAACCCCCTTTGGCGCAGCGCTGGCGGCCACCACCGAGCGGGGTATCTGCCGGCTGGGGTTTATCGGCGCAGGTGGGGTGGGGGAGCAGCTCGCCGGTCTCACCGCCGCGTGGCCCAAAAGCCGGCTGATTCACCAGCCCGAGACCACGCGCTACGTGGTAGAGGCGCTTTTCGACGGCGCGAATTTTAACGAGCGGGCGCTATCACTTCACGTGGCGGGCACCAATTTTCAGGTCGCGGTATGGCGCGCGCTGCTCGCGATTCCCGCCGGGGAGCTTGCAAGCTACGGCCAACTGGCCAAAGCGCTTGGAAAGCCCGGCGCATCCCGGGCGGTCGGCAGCGCCGTGGGTGCGAATCCGGTTGCGCTCTGGATTCCGTGCCACCGGGTGATCCAGCAAAGTGGGGCGCTGGGCGGCTACCGCTGGGGCGTGGCGCGAAAGCAAATGGTGCAGGCCTGGGAGAGCGGCCAAAAAAGCGCGAAGGAGGGCAGCCCGGAGCCGGGTCGACTATCGTTAACCTGAACGCGTTAAATAAGGGAGTACGCTATGAAAATTGATGCGATTCAGGCCGATATCACCACGCTCGGGGTCGATGCGATCGTCAACGCCGCCAACCAGTCGCTGCTGGGCGGCGGCGGGGTGGACGGCGCGATTCATCGCGCCGCCGGGCGCGAACTCAAGGAGGCGTGTCGCACACTCGGCGGCTGTGAAACCGGCGACGCCAAGCTCACCGACGGCTTCGCGCTTCCCTCCCGCTACGTGATTCACGCCGTCGGCCCGGTGTGGAACGGCGGACAACGCGGTGAGGCCGAGAAACTCGCCGGCTGCTACCGCCGCGCGATGGAACTCGCCGAATCCGTCGACGCCCGCTCCATCGCCTTTCCCAGCATTAGCACCGGAATTTACCGCTTTCCCATCGAGAAAGCCGCCGAGATCGCGGTAGAAACAGTTAAGGCGGCGCTAAGTGAAAACTCGACGGTCGAGTCGGTCACGTTTTGCTGTTTCTCGGAAAGTGACCTGGCGGTGTACGAGGCGCTGCTCAATCGATCAGCCCATTAACGTCGAAGAACGGGTAGGGGCCTGGGTAGCGTTCGATGAAGCCCTGATGGGTGATCAGCCCGCTTTGCGGGGTGTAAGCGTGCAGCAGATAACCCGGCGGCTCGAGCTGAAAGTGTGCCGGACCGCCGGCGCTTAGATCCAGGCTCACTTGGTGAGACACTCCAGGGCAGCTAAGCGCTAGGGTGCCGCCAAAGCGCGCTTGCAAGCTGCGATGAAGATGCCCGCACAGCACGCGCTCGATTTGCGGATGGCGCTCGATCACCGCTTCGAGCGACCCGGCATCGAGCAGCGGCTGGCGGTCCATGTGGTCGATACCGCTTACAAACGGGTGGTGATGTAGCATTACCAGCGTCGGCGCTTCCGGGCGCTTTGCCAAAGTAGCCTCCAGCCACGCAAGGCTTGCGGCATCGAGCTCGCCGTGGGGCTTATTGGGTACCAGCGTATCCAGACCAATCAGGCGGATGGGGTAGTCATCCACCACCCAGTGCAGATACTCGGGGTGCTGAAACAGATAGCGGTGGCTTTTGAGCGCATTGCGCAGGTTGTCGCGGTGGTCGTGGTTGCCGGGGATGACGTAGAAGGGCAGCGTTAGCGCCTCGGTCAATCGCATGAACGTGGCGTACTCCTCGGGATGGCCGAAATCGACCAGGTCGCCGCTGATAAGCACCAGATCCGGGCACGGCGTCAGCGCATTTAGCGTGTCGATCGCCTGCGTTAAGGCGCGCGCCGTATCCACCTGACGGTAGGAGAGCTTGCCGAAGGCCTTGATATGCGGGTCGGTGATCTGGGCGATCAAAAAGGGCTTATCCATGCGCGCTTGCTCCGCTGGCCGAGGGCTGAAACAGTGCCTGCGCGGGAATCATTAGCCCGATCTCGCTCCCCGTTGGCCAGGTTTGGCGTGACGAAACGCGCACCGATAGCGTCGTATCGCCGCCGGTATTTACCGCCAACTGCTGCGCCTGGCCTAGAAAGACGCTCTCCATGATGCGGCCCTTGAGCTGGGCTTTCTCGAGAGGCACCACCTGGATGTCCTCCGGGCGGCAGTAGAGAGTGGCGGCCTTGCCCAGGTGCGGAGCGTCCAGCGTGCCGCCGGGCACACAAAATGCCCCATCTGACGCCTGCGCTTGAACCTCGAGGCGGTTGACCGCGCCGATGAAGTCGGCCACGAAGGCGTTGGCCGGATGGTGGTAAATCTCGCGTGGGGTACCAAGCTGGGCGATGCGCCCCTCCTGCATCACGGCGATGCGATCACCCAGCGCCATCGCTTCGTCCTGGTCGTGAGTCACGTACACCGCAGTGATACCCAACTCGCGCAGCAGCGAACCGATCTCCAAGCGCAGCCGGTCGCGCAGCTTGGCGTCGAGGGCGGCCAGCGGCTCGTCGAAAAGCAGCACACGGGGGCGTACGGCAATGGCCCGGGCCAGCGCCACGCGCTGCTTCTGTCCCCCGGAAAGCGCACTGATTGAACGCTCGGCATAGCCTTTCAAATCCACCATCTCCAACACTTCGGCCAAGCGACGGTCGATCTCGGCACGCGTAACCTTCTGAATGCGAAGCCCGTAGGTGATGTTGTCGGCCACATTCATGTTGGGAAACAGCGCGTAGTTTTGAAACACCATGCCCACATCGCGCTTCTCAATGGGTAGGTCGGTGACGTCACGCTCGCCGAACTGCACCCGGCCGCCCGGGTCCGGGCGCTCCAACCCGCTGATGATTCTGAGCGTGGTAGTCTTGCCGCAGCCCGAGGGGCCCAGAAGCACCAGGGTCTCGCCCGCCTTGACGTGAAGGTCGAGCGGCTTCAGGGCAACATGGCCGCCAGCGAAGGTGCGGCTGCACTGGGTCAGCGTGATACTCGAGGAGTTTGACATGATCGCTCTCTGCAACGTTTTCAAATAGAGGAATAGGGGTCAGCGGCGCGGGCCGGTCAGCTTTCCGGCCCACTGGATCATCACCAGAAGCGGCACGATCATGAGCAGAAAGACCAGCGTGTAGGCAGAGCCCACTTCCAGGCGCATCGAGGCGTAACTGTCGGCAAGCCCGACCGGCAGGGTCTTGGTGAGCGGGGTGTGCAGCATCCAGGTGATATTGAACTCGCCGATCGAAAGCGTGACCACCATCAAGGCGCCGGCCAGAATGCCGCTGGCACAGTTGGGCACTACTACGCCGAAAAAGCGCTGCCAAGGGCTCGCCCCAAGACTCGCCGCGGCTTCTTCGAGAAGTGGCAAGCGGGCGGTGTGCATGACCGAGTGCACCGCGCGCACCATGAACGGCAGCGTGAACAGCACGTGGCCGATCAGAATGAATAGCCAACTGGCGCGAAATTCACGGTAGCTGCCGTAGGCCAGCAGCAATGCTAGCGCCGTGGCAAGCCCAGGTACCGCCACTGGCAGTAGTAGAAGCTCTTCGATGGCGTGGGCGACGCGGTGGCGACTGCGCAGAAGCCCGTAGGCCGCCGGCACGCCTATCAACGTGGTAATGACCAAACACGCTATCGCTAGTTTGATCGAAAGCCAGATGGTACCCGAGTAGAGCGCCCACACCTCGCTTACCCAGCGCAGCGTCACTCCGCTTTGCAAGCCCTGAAAGTAGTTCTCGGTCAGCCCCGCCATAACCGACATGGCAATGGGCACGATCATGAAAAGACACACCAGCAGCGTGAACCCAAGCTGCAGTGAAAAACGCAGGCGCTGACTCATACCGAGGCTCCCAAGGCGTTGCTCGCCAGCTTGCGCGCCAGCGCCAGTGCCGCCCAGGTGATCAGTCCGAGCACCACCGAAAGCGCCGCCGCCATCGCGAAGTTGGCGTAGTTAGTGAATTCGCCGTAGATGTTCAGCGGCAAAATGGGCAGCCGCGTGCCCAGTGTGAAGGCGGTGCCGAAGGCGCCCATGCTGGTGGCGAAGCATATCGCGCCTGTCGAGAGCAGTGCCGGTGCGATGCCGGGAATGATCACGTCGCGCATTACTCGCCAGTGGCTGGCGCCGAGTGAACGCGCGGCCTCCTCTAGGCTCTGGTCGAGGTTATCGCAGGCCGCCATCACGGTGGTGATGACCCGTGGGATCGAGAAGTAGAGATAGCCGATGAACAGTCCGAACAGCGAATAGGCGAACACCCAGCGCTCGTCGAACAGCCATAGACTCGTCTGCGCCAGCGCCCCCTGGCGCCCGCCAAGCATGATCACTAGAAAACCCACTACCACGCCGGGAAAGGCGAGCGGGAAGGTAAGGATGGCCACCAGCAGCGATTGCCCCGCAAATCGGTGGCGCGCCAAAAAGAAACCGGCGAAGCCGGCAATCCCGACTGCCGCAACGGACACCGCCAGCGAAAGCGTGACGGTGGTCGCCAAGCTGATCAGGTACTGGCGATGGGTCAGCAGGGTCAGGTAGGCGCTGACGCCGCTGGCGCGATCCACCTCCGCACCCATCAGCAGAAGCCGCGAGAACGGCAGCAGCCAGAACGCCGTGAAGATGGTCAGCGCCGGCACCAGCGCGACTAACGTAATCAGCTGTGCCCGGCGGGAGGTGCGCCGATGTCGATCGAGTAAAGCAGCCCCGAAGGGCTGCTTGAGCGTCGCGGACATGATCAGCGAACCTCCGACAGATACCGCTCAGAGAAGTCGCGTTGCGCTTGGGCCATGGCGTCGTAATCCACCGCGCTTGCGCGAGCGTAGTCGCTGTCGGGCAGGAACACCTGACGCGCTTCGTCGGAGATCGCCTCCTCGCGTACCGGGCGCAGGTAGGCCTCGGCCCACACCGCCTGCCCCTCGTCGGAAAGCACGAAGTCGAGTACGTCGCGGCCGTTTTCCGGGTTGGGTCCGTTCTTGACCAGGCTCATCACGTAGGGCACCACGATGCTGCCCTCTTCGGGAATCACGAACTCGACGTTGGCGCCATCGCTGTAGCGAGCGCGGTAGGCGTTGAAGTCGTAGTCCAACAGGATCGGAATCTCGCCGGAAAGCACGCGAGCGTAGCTGGTCTGCTTGGGCACGATCGGGTCGTTGTCGGAGAGCGCGTTGAAGTAGTCGATTGCCGGGGTGAAATCCTCGAGATCACCGCCGAGCGCCAGATTGACTGCGGTGGCTCCAACGTAGCCCACGAAGGCGCTAGCCGGGTCGAGATAGCCCACCATGCCGCGGTAGGCAGGATCGAGCAGATCGTTCCAGGAAGTCGGCACCGGCGCACCATCGAGCGCGTCGACGTTGACCATGAAACCAAGGGTACCCGAGTGGATGGCGAACCAGTTGCCTTCCGGATCCTTGAGATCTTCTGGAATGTCGTCCCAGTGAGCGGGCTGGTAGGGCTCGACCACGTCGGCGTCCATGGCCTGAATGCCGAAGGTGACGCCATAGTAGACCACGTCCGCCACCGGGCTGGCGGCTTCTGCGACCAACTGGGCCAGCGACTGACCGGAGTTCTTGTTGTCCTGGGGTACTTGGATACCGGTTTTCTCCTCGATCAGCTCGAGCTGGGTACCCCAGTCCGCCCACTCCGGCGGGCAGTTGTAGCAGATAGCGGTACCGGCATCTTGCGCTGCGGCAAGGCTCGAAACACCCGCCAAGGCGGTGGCGAGCAGAAGACGTGCGGGCATGTTACGCATGGTGAGAACCTCGTTGGCTTGGGGAAGTGCGTTTGACAGGTGGTGCCACGCTTTCGCCGTCGCGCAGGGTGTAGGGCAGAAGCGGTGGCGCGTGTTGCTCGCCTTCGAGTAGAGCGAGCAGGGCGTTGACGGCCTCGCGGCCGATGTCGGCGCGGGGCTGCTCGATGGTGCAAAGCGAGGGGTAGAGGCGCTTGCCCAAGGCAATGCCGTCGAACCCCATGATGGAGACGTCACCGGGGACCTTGAACCCGGCGCGAGTGAGCTCGCCGATCAGGCTTATGGCGAGCAGGTCGTTGGTGGCGATCAGCGCGGTGAGAGCATAGCTGCCCTCCAGCAGGCTTTTGATCGGGGCGAGATCGGCCCGGGTGTGGCGCGGCATCTCGACCAGGGCGCGCGGCGTGAGCCTCGCGCTTTGCATCGCCTGGCAGTAGCCCTCGAAGCGCTGGCGGGCGCGGTCGGATTGCAGCAGCGGCCCGGCCACCATGCCGATGCGGGTGTGGCCGAGATCGATCAAGTGACGGGTGGCCGCTTCGCTGGCGGCGCGGTTGTCCACGCCTACCGAGGGAAAGCCGCTGGTGCCCGCCGGGTTGTAGACCAGCAGGCAGGGTGTGGACTCACGGCGCAGGGAGGCGAGCAGAGGGCTCTGCTCGGCATCCGCCACGGTCAATACGAGCCCGTCGACCCGCTGGCGCAGCATCGACTCGACGATATCGCTCTCGCGGGCAGGATCGTACTCGCTAGTGGTGACCAGAAGCGAAAAGCCACGATCGCGAGCGGCTACTTCCATCGCTTGAAGTTGCTCAGCGAACACCGGGTTGTCGAGACTCGGCACCATGACGCCGATCATTCGGGTGGCTTGGGAGCGCAGCTGGCGCGCCACGGCGTTAGGCCGAAAGCGCAGCTCTCGGGCGGCGGCCATGACCTTTTCGCGGGTCTGTTCTCGCACCATTTCAGGGTTCGAAAAGGCGCGCGCTGCGGTGGCCCTGGAGACCCCTGCACGCTTTGCCACGCTCGCTATATCCGCCATAGGTCATCCTGTGTCGAAAAAATGAGATCGATCTCATTTGATGATCACAGAGGCTAGCGGCGCTTGATGACAAAGCCGTGTCGGTTGGATGTCAGTTTGAAAAAAGTGGGAAAGGTTTAATTAATGCCCAAACACCGACCAGCCGGTGCGCTGGACGAACATCTCCAGCGCGCGGGCGCCGAGCAGGCTGTTGCCGTACTCGTCGAGCCCCGGCGACCAAACCGCAAGTGACCCTTGGCCCGGCGCGATAGCCAATATGCCGCCGCCCACACCGCTTTTACCGGGAAGCCCCACGCGAAAGGCAAACTCGCCGGAGGCGTCGTAGTGCCCGCACATCATCATCAGCGAGTTGATCCGACGCGCCCGCTGGGGTGATACCACCCGCAGGTTGCTGGGCTTGTTGACCCCGTTCGAAGCGAGAAAGAGACCGGCGTGAGCGAGCTGCTCGCAGCTCATGGCGATGGCGCACTGGTGAAAGTAGGTGCCCAGCACCTTATCGACATCGTGGCGAAGGCGCCCAAAGGCCTTCATGAAGTGGGCGAGCGAGGCGTTGCGGTCCTTGTGCGCCATTTCAGACGCGGCGACCTGGCGATCAAAGCAGATACTCGTGTCGTCGGCGATATAGCGTACGAAGCTTAAAATCTCGGCGAGCGTCTCACGGGGTTCGTGCCCCATCATGATCGCGTCCACCACGGCGATGGCGCCGGCATTGATGAACGGATTACGCGGCTTGCCGCCTTCGTGTTCGAGCTGGACGATGGAGTTGAACGGATCCCCCGAGGGCTCACGACCGACATTGGCCCATAGGCCGTCACCGAGCTTGCCAAGCCCCATGGTGAGCGTGAACACCTTCGAAATACTCTGAATCGAGAACGGGGTGGCCGCGCACCCGGCCGAGAAGCGCTCGCCCTCGACCGTGGCCAGGCTGATGCCGAACTGGTGCGGGTCGACCTCGGCAAGCTGGGGAATGTAGTCGGCGACCTTGCCGCGCTCGGTTTCACGAGCGAGCTGCTCGGTTATGTCGTTTAAAAGCGTCTGCATGTAGAGCAATCGATGGCATAAAGGGCCAATTACCCTAGCCCTAACCGCGCTACTTGTCTGCCCGGCGGTCGGCGCAAGCCCGACCGTGAGGCGATCGTTATCGCTTGATGAGAGTGCCTTGAATGACCAAACGATTATTCATTAAAAGGGATTATATAGGCGATGAAATGGATTCTGATCATTGAACGAAATGTCCCGTTTTAAAGGCTTAACTCTTTTAAATGGTCTAATAAAAATGGGCTAGATTGGGCGGATCAAAAGCGAGTTTAACGTCCGTCAGGGGTCGCGGTACGGCGTTGGACGTTGTCCTGCTCGCCGTTACGCTCATTCAAGGGGGCTCCCATGAAAACCTCGAACGTTTATTTTCCTGCCGCGCCGTTCAAACCCCGCTCGCTGGTCGTGGCGGTCGCACTTGCGTTTTCCGCCGTTTCACTTGTGGGCTGCAGCTCCGGCGGCGGTGGGGGAGGCGGCGCCCCGGATGACTCCTCGACCGGCATTTACCAGCCCGAGCCTTCGCCGGCGCCAATTGAGCCATCTCCTGACCCTCTTCCGGTAGAACCGCCGCCAATCGACAAGCCGCCGGTCAGTCGTTTGCCCGTGGAGTCTCCTCCGAATGACGCACCTTCAGATCAAAGCCCTTTGATCGAACCTTTCGGTGTGCGGGTCGGCGTTGTCGATAGCGGTTTCGATATCGATCGCATCATCAATAACGACGTCGTGATCGATAGCCTGAACGTGCATACCGGTCTCAAGGAGGTGAGTGGCGGCAATGAGTGGCACGGTAACGTTGTCGCATCGACCATTTCCGGCGGTACCCTGGGTAGCGCCCGGCTGGATCTGATCAAGGTAGAAGATCCGAGCGGAACGACCTACAGCAGCACGCTGGATTACGGCATCGGCGAGGCGGCGCTTCGCGGGGCCCGCGTCATCAACACCAGCTATTCGCGTCGTTTAGAGGCCAGCGATCCGCGATTGAGTTTCAATGGCGTTTCGTCAGCGGAGTCCTATCAACGCGTGGTTGACGCAAACGGTGGCAAGGGGGCGGTGTACGTCGTCAGTGCCGGTAACAGCGGCGCGGCGATCGATACGCGGGGTAACCCCATTTATGCTAGCCAACCCGGCCTATTTAACATGATGCTGATCGCTGTAGGCAGTGATGATCAGGGTAATTTGCACCCGGCGAGCAGCTACCCAGGCGACGATACACAGTTACAGTCGCGCACGCTGGCCGCGCCTTTCGTCAATCGTCAGGTGGGGGCGCAAGGCACTTCCATCTCGGCGCCCCGAGTGGCGGAGTACGCCGCCGGGATCATCGCGCGCTGGCCTCACCTGACGGCGCAGCAGGTGAGCCAGCGCCTGTTGGAGACCGCAAGCCGCGACAGCGCTCTGTTTGGTCAAAACAGCTGCGGCGCCTCAGGCACCGGCAACTGCGGTTTCTTCTATTTAGGCCAGGGAGCCGCCGATATCGACGCAGCGCTGGCGCCTGCCGGCGAGCTGGTGGTCGCCAGCGGCGAGAGCGTGGCACTCGGCGGTGAGTCTGCCAGCGCCTCCTTCGCCCAGCTCTCCGGTGCTTATGGCGACGCGCTCGCCAGTACCAATGCGCTCGAAAACGTGGCGGCCTTCGATGCGTTAGGGCGTGACTACGCGATCGACATGAGTGGCAATGCTCAGCGGCGCAAGAGTCACGATGATCAGCTGCGTACCAGCATGGAGCGCGTTGCCAGTGCGTCGGTTCAGGCGGTGAAGACGCAGTTCATCGACAGCGGCGCTTATCAATTCACGGCGAGTACGGATAGCGCCGGTACACCGCTGGCAAGTCGTTTCGATGTCGACTTCGGTGCGACCGGCTTCGGTGCGGCCGGCTTCAGCGCTTACCGCTTCGCGGGCGACCAAGCAAGCCCGATGAGTAGCTACGCCGAGTCCCGCATGATGCCGATGATCTCCTTTCAGGGCGGCTCGGCGCTGACCCAAGGGCTTGATAGCGTGAGCGGCGTTCAAACCCGCTACGCGCTGGGCGAGCGGGTCGAGCTTAGCGCCTCGCACTGGGCCGGGGTCGTCGAAGATCAGCAGGAGAGCCGCTACCGCTCGAACCGCTCCGATATCGGTATCTCGTTTAAGCTGGCGCCGGCGCTTGCGATCGATACCCACGTGGGCCGGCTGGGCGAGCAGGAAGGGCTACTCGGTGCTCACGGCACCGGCGCGCTGAGCCTCGGCGAAAACAATCACATGACGTTTGCCGGCGTAGGGCTTCAAATGGCGCTGGGCCGCGGCTTCAGCGGATTCGCCGAATTCGAACAGGCCCGTGGTGATGCCGGTGGCAGCGGTTTGCTCGCCAGCGTCGATAACGTCGTGGCGCGTGAAATGGCGTTGGGCGCGCAGTGGCAAGGGCAGGGCGCGCGTGCCGACGAGCGGCTGGCGCTAAGCGTTCGCCAGCCGCTGCGCATCGAAAGCGCGGATGCCAGTTTCGATGTGCCGGTCGGCCGGCGCCTTGACGGCACCGTGGTGCGCGAAACCCGCGAAGCCTCGCTTTCGCCTTCCGGGCGTCAGGTGGATATCGAGCTTGGTTACGCCTTCGCCGGCGGCGAGCGCAGCGAGTGGCAGTTGAACGTGCTGCATACCCTCGAGCCTGGCCACGATGCCGATGCGCCCAACGATACGGCGGCGGTGGTCAATTACCGCTATAGCTGGTAGGTACCAAGCCGCTCTATTCACTCCCGGCGGCGGGTACCTTGGTCATTGCCAGCCCGGCCGCCAGCCGCTAGAGTTCGCCCTTTTAACCAGGGGCGCGCATGGCCACGCTGATGATTCAGGGCACCACCTCGGATGCGGGCAAGAGCACGGTGGTGGCCGGGCTTTGCCGGGTGCTGGCGCGCCGCGGCGTTTCGGTGGCCCCCTTCAAGCCGCAAAACATGGCGCTCAACAGCGCCGTGACTGTAGATGACGGCGAAATCGGCCGTTCCACCGCGCTGCAGGCGATAGCGGCAGGGGTGGCGCCTCACAGCGACATGAACCCGGTGCTATTGAAGCCCGAAAGTGACCGCGGCGCACAGGTGATTCTGCGCGGCCGCGTTCATGGTCATATGGACGCGCTCGACTACCACGCCTTCAAGCGCACCGCGCAGGAAAGCGTTCTGGATGCTTGGCGAGATTTGAGCGCGCGCTTTGACGTGATCATCGCCGAGGGCGCGGGCAGCCCCGCCGAGATTAACCTGCGCCAAGGCGACATCGCCAATATGGGCTTCGCCGAGGCCATCGACTGCCCGGTGCTGCTGGTGGGCGACATCGACCGCGGCGGCGTGTTCGCCCAGCTCGTCGGCACGCTGGCGCTTTTAAGCGCCTCCGAGCAGGCCCGCACTCAAGGCTTCATCATCAATCGCTTTCGCGGCGATATCGGCCTGCTCACCTCAGGCCTTGATTGGCTCACACAGCACACCGGCAAGCCGGTATTCGGCACGCTGCCCTACCTCAAGGGCCACCTGCTCGACGCCGAGGACGCCATTGCCGGGGTTCAGGCCGACAAAAGCGCCCACACGCTGAAGGTCGTGGTGCCAAGGCTTCCCCGCATCAGCAACCACACCGACTTCGATGCATTGCGACTGCACCCGCAGGTCACGTTGAGCTTCGTTCAGGAAGGCGAGCCGATTCCACCGGCAGACGCCATCATCCTGCCCGGCAGCAAGAGTACGCTAAGCGACCTTGGCTGGCTCAAGCGAAACGGCTGGGAGGCGGCGATTGCGCGCCATCTTCGTTATGGCGGGCGCGTGCTGGGTATCTGCGGCGGTTTTCAGATGCTCGGTGAGTGGGTCGAGGACCCGGAGGGGCTCGAAGGGCCCGCCGGGCGCGTACCTGGGCTTGGTCTTTTGGCGCTCACTACTACCATGGTTAAAGGCAAGCAGCTTCGAAACGTGGAGGGCACCATGATTGAGGAGGGCGTGCGCGTGAGCGGCTACGAGATCCATAACGGCGTCAGTCACGGCGCCGCGTTAAAGCGCGCGCTGTTCGATCTGGGAAGCCACGTCGATGGTGCCGTAAGCGAAGATGGCCAGGTACTGGGTACTTATCTGCACGGCGTATTCGACGGCGCCGAGGCGTGTCAGGCGCTGCTCGCGCGGCTGGGGCTGCAAACAAGCAGCGCGGTCGACTATAGCGCCCACCGCGAGCGCGAGCTGGAGCGGCTGGCGGATACGCTGGAAGCGCATCTGGATATCGAGCGAATAGTGGGAATACTCGAAAGCGCGCCTTCGAGCACAGGCTAGGCTCGAAGGCGCCTGGAAGAGAAAAGAGGTTATTCCGGGCCGGTATCCGAATCGGGCTGCGGCTTGCCTTCACTTTGTGAGCGCCGGCTACGGCTTGCCATCAGAGTGATCTCCACGTTGCTGCCCTTGCACAGGCGGCTCGCCTCGGTGCAGGTGCGCGCCGGGTACTGACCCGCTTCGAAAAACTCGGCGTAGACGCTGTCGAGTTTGCTGATCTCGCCAAGGTCGGTCAGGTGAATATCGACGCGAACCACGTCGCGCCACTCTAGCTCTTCCTGGCGCAGCATACGCTCGAGCTCACGCATGATGCGGTGCGTCTCCTTGGCGACGTCATCGACCACCTGATCTTCTTCGACGATATCGGCAATGGTGAGCCCGGAAATGAAAACGTAGTGATCGTCCACCACCATGTGGCTTCCGGGAAAATCGGGCTTGGGCAGGGTCGGGTCGTTGATGAACTGAGGCACGGGCTCTCCTTGTCGGCCTGGGGTAGGGTGTCGTTCTGTGTGATCAGCCTGGCACATTAGCGCCTGCTGTGCGTGATCGCTCTGGCACCCGGGCGCGGTTTACTCTAGGCTTGCGGGCTTCGAGCGCGCTTCACGCGCGCCGAGGTTGGTCAAAAAAGCACGACGAGAGAGCACAATGAAGGTTGTCCAGATTAAAGAGCCCCGCGAGCGCTGCGCGTGCCTTGCCAAGCTATGCGCCGAAGCATACGGCCAGCAGGCGGGGCTAACCCCGCTGGTGGTCTTCACCGGCACCCAAAACGTGCTGTTCGAGCAGGAGGCCGCAAGGCTGATTGCCGGTACGGGCAGTGGCGGCGAGATTCTGGCGCTGGCGCTACTGGTGCTCGACGAGAAGGGCGAAGGCATGACGCTGAGCCTGGCCTGGGAGCAGCGCGAGGGCGCAAAAGCGCGGCTGATCAGCGAGCTTAGCCTCAACGTGCCGCTCAAGGTCGAAGTGAGTGAGCCATCGCAGGTGGCGTTTTATCAGGGGTGCGGTCTCAAGCGCTGGTTCGACGGCGAAAACGGCGAGCGGATCGGTCTTAACGCCCGCCACCCGGCGGCTCGTTTCGAGGAAATTTCGCCGACCCTGACGCTGGATCACGACCGGATACTGCGCCGCTTCAAGCACGACTCGAAAGCGTTCGAGGCGGCCAAGCGTGACTTCCTGGAAGGCCTCGAGCGCGCGCCGAGCGCGCTTTAACGTCATTCGAGCCTGGCCTTTGCTCGTATAGAAAGCACACTCACTATAAAAAGCACACTCACTATAAAAAGCACATTCACGAAAGCTCGCGCATGGCCGCCTCGAGCCCTTCGACGGTCATCGGGTACATGCGATCCTCGATGATCTCCTGAATCAGCTTCGTCGAGTAGGTGTACTCCCAGGTGCGCGGTAGGGCCGGGTTGAGCCACACGAGTTTCGGGAAATGCCGGGTCAAACGTTCGAGCCAAACGCCTCCCGGCTCCTCATTGAAGTGCTCGACGCTCCCTCCCGGGTGGGTGATCTCGTAAGGCGACATCGCCGCATCGCCCACCACCACGACCTGATAGTCCGACCCATAAGTGCGCAGAAGCTCCAGCGTCGGAATACGTTCGCTGCCGCGGCGGCGATTGTTCTTCCAGACGCCTTCGTAAACGCAGTTGTGAAAGTAAAAGTATTCCAGATGCTTGAACTCCGAGCGCGCCGCGGAGAAGAGCTCCTCGCATGCGCGCACGTGGTCGTCCATCGACCCGCCCACGTCCAAAAACAGCAGAATCTTGACGGCGTTGTGGCGCTCCGGGCGCATCTGCACGTTCAAAAGCCCTGCGTCGCGGGCGGTTTCCCGAATGGTGCCCTGAATATCGAACTCCGAGCGGGCGCCCTGGCGAGCGAATTTTCTGAGCCGGCGTAGCGCCATCTTGATGTTGCGCGTGCCGAGTTCAAGGCTATCGTCGTAATCGCGAAAGCGGCGCTCGTCCCACACCTTGGTGGCGCGGCGGTGGCGTGAGCCATCCTGGCCGATGCGAATGCCCTCCGGGTTGTAGCCGTAGGCCCCGAACGGGCTGGTACCGCCGGTGCCGATCCACTTGTTGCCGCCGGCGTGGCGCTCTTTTTGTTCTTCCAAGCGCTTTTTGAAGGTCTCGATCAGCGCCTCGAGCCCGCCCAGCGACTCGATTTTGGCTTTTTCTTCCGCAGAGAGCTGCTTCTCGAATTCGCGGCGTAGCCACTCATCCGGAATCAGCGCCTCGATGCCGGCCTCCACGTTTTCAAGGCCTTCGAACCAGGCGGCGAAGGCGCGATCGAAGCGATCGAAATAGCGCTCGTCCTTGACCATCACCGTGCGCGCGACGTGGTAGAAACTCTCCATGTCGGCGAACACCACGCCGCGCTCGAGGGCGGCGTGCACATCGAGAAGCTCGCGTAGCGATACCGGCACGCCGGCACGCTTCAACGTTTCAAACAGGCCGATGAACATGGCTTAACGCCCCGGCCCTTTTTGACGGCGCATCATGAACGCGAGGCGCTCCAGCAGGTGAGTATCCTGCTCGTTTTTGATCAGCGCGCCGGCCATGGGCGGTAGGGCTTTACTGGGGTCGCGGTTATAAAGCGCTTCTTGCGAGAGTTCGTCGCTCATCAAGAGCTTCAGCCAATCGACCAGCTCCGAGGTCGAGGGCTTTTTCTTGAGCCCCGGCGCCTCGCGCAGCTCGAAGAAGACGTTGAGCGCCTCGGAAACGAGCCGTGGGGCGATATCGGGAAAGTGAACATCGACGATCGCCTGTAGAGTGTCGCGGTCGGGAAAGTCGATGTAGTGGAAAAAGCAGCGGCGCAAAAACGCATCCGGCAGCTCTTTTTCGTTGTTCGAGGTAATGATGATGATCGGTCGGTGCTGGGCGCGCACGGTTTCACCGGTTTCGTAAACGAAGAACTCCATGCGATCCAGCTCCTGGAGCAGGTCGTTGGGGAACTCGATGTCCGCCTTGTCGATTTCATCGATCAAGAGCACTACGCGCTTGTCCGCCGTGAACGCCTCCCATAGCTTGCCGGGGCGTATGTAGTTGGCAACGTTCTCGACGCCCTCGACCCCTAGCTGCGAGTCACGCAGCCGGCTGACCGCATCGTATTCGTAGAGGCCTTGAGCTGCCTTGGTGGTCGACTTGATATGCCAAGTCAAAAGCTCGGTATCGAGCGAGCGGGCGAGCTCTTCGGCCAGCAGCGTTTTTCCCGTGCCGGGTTCGCCTTTGATCAATAGCGGGCGCTCGAGAGTAATGGCTGCATTGACCGCCTGCTTGAGCGCCTCGGTCGCGATGTAGAAGGTGGTGGAATCGAACGCCATGAAGGCTCCTTAAAAGGCCGAATTGAAAGCGGGTCAAGAAACGATAGCGAATCAGTTTACGTGACGCATGGCCTGACACAAAGCATCCCCACTACGTAGCGCTGATCCTGACAGCGCGGCAAGTCGCTGAAGCATTAGTGATTTTTTCAACCAAATACGACTTTAGTGCAACGCGATGATGCAAAAGCCGTTTTGTTTGCGCGCTGATGGTGCACCTAAAAAGGCAATAAACGCAGCGTCAGTGTGAGGTGGCACGATGATTTTATATATATTATTGATTTTAATTGAATTTAAAAATAATGGCACACTAGTCGCAATATAAGTCAGCAAGAAGCAACCGAATAGAATCACCTGACTTACCGATTCTCCCTTCATTGCTACGTTGCTCAAACGAGCAACACACCGAGTGAGCTGGCGTGCTCCACCTGGGTCCCCTTCGGGGGACCTTTTTTTGTGCCTACAAAACAGCGGTGATTAGATAAAAATATTATAAAAGACTTGCACTGATCATTTGGAAACACTGTTCGATTAGTATATATTGTATAAGTAAGCCGGAGGCAACGGTATGGTTATTGGCAAATTGAGCCACTGGCAAACTTAAAGGATGACCGTGATGAGCAAAGTTAAAGTAATTTCAGCTGCCGTAATTTCTGCAAGCGTTCTGTTGGCAAGCCAGGCAGCGATTGCCAACCAGGCGGGTGACGTCTTCGTTCGCGGCGGTTACGCTAAAACCGATACCGGTTCCAGCAACGGTAGCCTTGCGGGCGACTCGCTGAATGTTCAAAACGAGAGCGGTTTCACCTACGGTTTGGGCTACCTGTTCACCAACAATGTGGGTATCGAGCTCAACGGTTCCGAGAAGTTTGAGCATCAGTTGAACACCGGTGCCCTGGGCGATGTAGGCACTACCGATCGCCTGCCGGTCAACTTGATGGTCAACTACTACCCGCTGGGCGGCTACGCGTCCAAAGTACAGCCCTACGTGGGCGCGGGCTTGAACTACACCCGTTTCTCCGGCGTACCGAGCGATGTCGAAATCAAGGACAGCTACGGCGCGGCGGCTCAGGTCGGTATCGATCTGGCGGTTACCGATAACGTCATGCTCAACGGTTTTGCCAACTACGCTGACGTCGACTCCGACTATCGCGTCAACGGCGACACCATCGGTAATGTAGAAATGGAGCCGGTCACCATTGGCGGCGGTGTTACCCTGCGCTTCTAAAGTGTCGTGATCGATTTTCGATCGATGAGCGTGAACGCCCGGCGAAAGCCGGGCGTTTTTGTATAAGCGTATCCACCGATCTACTATGGCCAATAAACATCCTGGAGGAGCGCCGGCATGACTACAGGCTTTGTTGATACCCACTGCCACTTCGATTTTCCTCCATTTTTTGGCGACGAGGAGCAAAGTCTGGCGCGGGCATTCGATGCCGGTGTCGAAAAAATCATTGCGGTTGGCGTCACGGCAGGGCGCTTTGACGGCGTCATGGCGCTGGCCGAGCGGTTTGAGTCTATTCATGCCGCGCTTGGGATTCACCCCATGGCCATCAGTGAGTTCAAAGAGGAGCACCTGATTCAGCTCGAGGCGTGGCTCGAAAAACGCCCGGGAAAGCTGGTGGCGATCGGCGAGATCGGGCTGGATCTCTTTATCGACGATCCACAGTTCGAAAAACAGGAAGCGCTGCTCGACGCTCAGCTCAAACTGGCCCGCCGGTTCGAGCTTCCGGTGATCCTGCATTCGCGGCGCACCCACGATAAGCTCGCCATGCACTTGCGGCGATTGAACCTACCGAAAACCGGCGTGGTGCACGGCTTTGCCGGAAGCCTGCAGCAGGCCCGCGCATTCATCGAGGCGGGCTACTATATTGGCGTAGGTGGCACCATGACCTATGAGCGCGCGACCAAAACGCGGCGTACGCTTGCGCGGCTGCCGCTCTCGACATTACTGCTGGAAACGGATTCGCCGGACATGCCGGTTCAAGGGTTCCAGGGCGAACCCAATCGACCCGAGCGTATTCGCCACGTATGGCAAAGCCTTTGCGAGATTCGCGAGGAGTCGCCGCAAGAGATCCTTGAGACCATCCGCGACAACAGCCGCCGGCTGTTTGGAATTTAGCCGGCGGATTGCCTCGCTCTCTGCTTCAGGGCGCCTGCTTCAAGGCGTTAGATTCTCGAAGCCCGATTCGGTGACCACAACGTTGTCTTCGACCCGAATGCCGCCGCAGTTGATCAGCGAGTCCACCAGCGGCCAGTTGATGGCTAGTTCCCGCTCCTTGAGCGGAGCCAGCAGCATGGGAATGAAGTAGAGCCCGGGTTCGATAGTGACGACCATGCCGGGTTTGAGCGTGCGGGTCAGGCGCAGCGCCGGGTGCTCTTTTGGGGCGGGTAAAGGGGCACCGTCTTCGGTTTTAAGACCCGCCACGTCGTGCACCTGCAGGCCCAGCAGGTGGCCAAGCCCGTGAGGGCAGAAGGCGCGGGTGACGCCGAGTTCGACCGCGCTTTCGGCGCTGTCCTTGTAAAGATCGAAGCTCACCAGAATGTTCGCCAGGCGCCGGTGCATCTGTTCATGCAGCGTCAAAAACTCGACATTGGGTCCAACGCTTTGCACCAGCTCGTTTTTGAGCCCGTGCAGCGCCACGACCAGTGCGGCGAAGGTTTCCGGGGCATCCGGGCCAACGTGGGTGCGGGTGATATCGGCGCAGTAGCCGCGAAAGCGATGGCCCGCATCTACAAGTAGGCTGTGCCTGTTCCTGGGTGGGGTCAGGTCGTAGTGTTGATAGTGCAGCACGCCGGCGTGGCCGTTCAAACCGACGATATTTTGATAGGGCACCATGGACTCGCGCTGACGGCTCGCGCCCAGATAGGCAAGCTGAATATCGAGTTCGGCGCCAACGCCAATGAACGCCGCCTTGGCCGCCTGATGGCCCGCCTTGGCCAGGCGATTCGCTTCACGCAGGCAGGCGAGTTCGTAGTCGCTTTTGATCACGCGCAGCTCGTCGAGCGCGGTGATCAGCGTCTCGGGCATAAACTGCGCCGCGGACAGCGCCTTTTGCTGGTGCGCGTCCAGTCGCTCGACGTCGCCGATCACCGCCGCGTTGGACGAAAGCGTGGGGGCGGTGGGCTCCTTGCAGAGCGTGATATCGAAGGCTTCGATCCAGGGCTCCTCCGGCAGGGTCGTCGTTAGATGCCAGAAATCGCTTGGGGCGTAGAGCAGCAGCTGGGGCTTTTGCCCTGGCGTGATAACGACCCAGCTGCGTTCGGCCCCGGCTAAGCCGACCCAGTGCATGAAATGTCCATAAGCCTGAAAAGCGGGCGCATGGTCATCGGCGAAGAAGGGGGCGCTGTGGCCGCTATAGATGGCCACGCTCTCGAGGCCCTCGCGTTCGAGAATCGCGGCGTAGGCGCGATCCAGGCGTTTCAAATGCGCTAGCTGTAAGGCAAAAAGTGTCTCTGACATGGTCATCCCTTTTAAACGTGAAGCACGGGCAGCTCGCTCCAGAGCCTCTCCAGCTCGGCGTGATGTTTTTTCTGATGGCGGTACAGGCGTAGCTCCATCGGCACATCGAAATGGGGGTCACCGGCGCGCACCAGCGCGCCGCTTTGAAGCTCGGCGCTGACGTTTCGCTCGGGCAGCCACCCCATACCATAGCCCAGAAGCACGAGCTCCTTGATGTTCGCGGCAAAAAGATTGTCGCTTTGGGCGCTTAGATAGCTGCTGTGCGAAAGCCTTGCCAGGTGCGCCTTGATCGCCCCGCCCAGCAGGCTGCGCTTGGGATAGGCAAGCCAGCGCACCGGTTTGGTGGGGCTTCCAGGCAGCCGGGCGCCGGGGTCGCTTGCAAGGCTTGCCGCGACGACGGGAATCAGCCGCTCGGCGCCGATAACCCGGTAAACGCAGGCGCTGGTGTCGATGTCCGGATCAAAGCGCCCGGTCGGCCAGTAGCAGATCGCCAGATCGCACTCGGCGCGGCCCAGTGCCTGGAAGTAGTCGCTGGCCGCCCAGCCCGTCGCCCGCAGGTAAGGCTGGACCTGATGCTGCCAGCCAAGCTCCTCGAGCCACTGCGGCACGAAGCGAGACAAAAGACTTTGCGGGGCGGCCAGCATGATGCGGCGCTGCTCGCCGGCACTGATCTCCTGTACCCGATCGCGGGTCAGGCGCACGCGATCGGTGATCTGCTCGCAAAGCGTCAGAAACTCCTCACCGGCGGGGGTAAGCGACAGCGGCAGCGTCTGGCGGTTGATCAGCGTCGCGCCCATCTCCTCTTCCAGCAGCTTGATGCGTCGGGAAAAGGTCGGCTGGGTGACATGCTGCTCGTCCGCCGCCCGCGAGAAGTGCCGGGTTCTGGCCAGGGCGATAAAGTCTTCTAGCCAGCGGATTTCCATGCCTTACCCCATCGTAATGAAAAAGCGGCGCCGGACGGGTGGCGCGGCGTCACAGTCGGCCCTCTTCGACGCCGTGACAGGCCACCCGCGTGCCGTCAGGCTGGGTTTGCAGCAGCGGGATCTCCGCCTTGCAGCGTGCGTTGGCGTGGGGGCAGCGCCCGTGGAACACGCAGCCGCTGGGCAAATTCACCGGCGTCGGTACCTCGCCGGAAAGGCGAATATGCTGCGGGCGATCATCCTTGAGCCGCGGTATGGCCGATAACAGCGCTTGGGTGTAGGGGTGGCGCGGCTTGTCGAATAGCGTAGCAGTGGTCGCGATTTCGCACACCGTGCCCAGGTACATCACCGCCACTCGGGTGCCGAAATGCTCGACGACCGCCAGGTCGTGGGTGATGAACAGATAGGTCAGGTTGCGTTCGCGCTGAGCGTCCATCAGAAGGTTCAACACCTGAGCCTGGATGGAGACATCGAGGGCGGAGATCGGCTCGTCGGCCACGATGAACTCCGGGTCGACCGCCAAGGCGCGGGCGATGGCGATGCGCTGGCGCTGACCGCCGGAGAACTCGTGGCCAAAGCGCTTGCCCCAGTCCGGGTCGATGCCCACCGAGCGCATAACGGTTTCGACCTTGTCGGCCACCTTGGCTCGGTCCCACTCCGGGTGGTGAAAGCGCAGCGGCTCTTCCAGGGTTTGCTGGATGGTCATGCGCGGGTTGAGCGAGGCGTAAGGGTTTTGAAAGATCATTTGCATGCGCTTGCGATAGGGCAGAAGCTTTCGCGCGCTCAAATCGTCGATACGCTGACCGTCATAGCGTATTTCGCCTTCCGAGGGGCTTAATAACCCCATAACGGTTCGTGCCACCGTCGACTTGCCGCAGCCGGACTCGCCCACCACGCAAAGCGCCTCGCCGCGTTGAATGTCGAGATTGACCCCGTTGATCGCGTGCACGTGCTCCTGATGGCGAACGAGCCTGCCTTTCTTGAAGCGCAGCTGATCGAGAAAATCGCCGGAAAGCGAGAAGCGCTTTTTGAGATCGCGAATTTCAAGCAGCGCATCGCCGCGCTCAGTCGCTGGCGCATCGCTTGCGATGACGTTCTCGGTCGGTGCTACGTGGGTCGCCTCGATGCTCATGGGGTTTCCTCCTTCAGCCGGCGGTCTTCGAGCATTTCCGCCACCATGTGGCAGGCCACCCGGCAGTTGCCGGTATCGACGAAGCCGGGCACCTGCTCAACACACGCCGCACGCGGCTCACCGTTTGGTCGAATGCGAAAGTCGCAGCGCGGATGAAAGGCGCAGCCGCTGGGCAAATTGGAAAGCGAGGGCATGCTGCCGCGGATCTGGTTGAGCTTCTCGCCGGGCGTGGCCATTTGCGGCAAAGCGTTGATCAGACCTTGCGTGTAGGGGTGCTGCGGGTCGTTGATGATTTCGCGGGTCGGGCCCTGCTCGATCACTCGCCCGGCGTACATCACCAGCATGCGCTGAGTGACCTGGCTGACCACGCCCAGATCATGGGTGATCAGGATCAAACCGACGTTGTGCTGCTCGCACAGATCGAGCAGCAGCGCCATGATTTCGGCCTGAATGGTGACATCGAGTGCCGTGGTGGGCTCGTCGGCGATGATGATGTCCGGGTCGAGCAGCAGGGCAATGGCGATGATGATGCGCTGGCGCATACCGCCGGAGAGCTCGTGCGGATATTGATCCAGGCGTTTTTCCGGCGATGGGATCTGCACCTGCTGGAGCTTGTCCAGCGCAATGGCGCGGGCCGCCTTGCTGGAGATCCGCCGGTGCGCTTTCAGACACTCCACCATCTGCTCGCCGATCGAGAGCACCGGGTTGAGCGTCATCATCGGATCCTGGAAGATCATCGAGATGCGGTGGCCGCGCACGCGCCTCAGCGCGCGCTCGGACATGGTGTTGAGCGTCTGGCCTTCGAACGTCACGCTACCGCCGGCAATGAAGCCGGGTTTGGCGATCAGGTTCAAAAGCGAGAAGGCCGCTACGGATTTACCTGCGCCGGATTCGCCGACGATGCCGAGGCGCTCGCCCCGGTCCAGGGTGAAGCTGACGTCGCGCAGCGCGCGTACTTCGCCTTGGCGCAGCGCAAAGCGCACGTCGAGTCCTGAAACTTCGAGTAGTGCCATGGTGGTCTCACCCCTTGTAGAGTCGTGGGTTCATGACATCGCGCAGCCAGTCACCGAGCAGATTGATCGAGAGCACCAGCACGACCAGCACCGCCCCTGGAATCAGCGTGATCCACCAGGAGCCGGACTGGATATAGTCGAACCCGGCCTTGATCAGCGAGCCAAGCGACGGATGGGTCTCCGGCATGCCAAGGCCCAGAAACGACAGCGCCGCCTCGGAGATGATGGCGTTGGCGATCTGTACGGTGGAGATGACGAAAATCGGCGACAGCGTATTGGGCAGCACGTGGCGAAACATGATGCGCCGGCTCTTCAGGCCCATAACCCGTGCGGCGTCGACGTACTCCTTGCTCCGCTCGGCCAGTACCGAGGCGCGCACGGTGCGCGCGTACTGCGGCCACTCGGCCAAGCCGATGATCAAAATCAGCATGATCACCGCGTACTGGCTGTAAAAGGCGCTGCCCATGGTCGCCTTGACCACCGCGCCGACCACGATGGCCACCATAAGCGTCGAAAACGATAGCTGGATATCGGCCAGGCGCATCAATAGCGCGTCGACGCGCCCACCGAGGTAGCCGGCCATTAAGCCGAACGTAACGCCGATCAACGCCTGCAGGATCACCGCGCCGAAGCCGATCAACAGCGACACGCGGGTGCCGTAAAGAATGATCGACCAGAGATCGCGCCCCTGGGCGTCGGTGCCCAGGGTGTAGCGATCGTCGAAGCCGTCGATCCAGAACGGCGGCAGTTCCGAGTCGAGAATGTTGATCTGGCGAAGATCATAAGGATCGGTCGGGGCAATCAGCGGCGCGGCGAAGGCGGCGATCACCAGGCAGATGAAAACGAAAAGGCACAGCTGGGCGGTGCGGTCGCGCTTGAAGCTGTACCACAGATAGGAGTCGCGCAGGCGCTCCCAGCGGCTTGGGGCGGTCGTGGCACTCATGCGGGCTTACCTGTCAGTTTGACGGTGGGGTTAACGAAGCCGTAGATCAAATCCACGATGGTGTTCGTTACCACGAAAATGACGCCGACGATCATCAGGTAGCTGACGATCAGCGGAATGTCGGCCCGGTTGATCGCTTCCAGGAACATCAGTCCCATGCCGGGCCATTGGAAAACGGTTTCGGTCAGGATGGTGTAGGCGACCATCGTGCCGATCTGCACGCCGCCGACCGTGATGACCGGCAGCATGGTGTTCTTGAGCGCGTGAACGAAATAGATGCGGCGCATCGAAATGCCCTTGGCGCGGGCGTACTTCACGTACTCGGACTGCAGCACTTCCATCATCTCGGCGCGAATCAGGCGAATGAACAGCGGCAGCATGATCGAGGCGAGCGAGATGGCGGGCAGCACCAAGTGCTGTAAGCCGCTCAGGCTTGCCAGGTTGGTGTCCCAGTGGCCGACCACGTGGACGAGATCATACCCGCGCCCGAAGGAGGGCATGTTGCCCGAGGTCGAGAGCACTCCGTTGAGCCAGGCCCCCCAGGCCGTTTGCTCTGGAAAGAGCGTGATGGTGATGCCGATCGAAAAGATCTGGATCAACACGATCGCGGTCAAAAAGACCGGGACCGAAATGCCGATGATCGACACGCCCATGAAAAAACGGGACACGAGCGAGCGGGGCTTTATCGCGCTGTACACCCCGATCGGCACCGACAGCACGACGATGATCAGCGTGGCGGCGAACACCAGCTCCAGCGTTGCCGGCAAGTGGCGTGCGATGACCTCCAGCGCCGGCTCGCGGTAGAAATAGGATTGGCCGAAGTCACCCTGAAGCGCGTTGGTGGCAAAACGCGCGTACTGCACGAGGAAGGGGTCGTTGAGCCCCAAACGCTCGCGCAGCGCCTCGCGCTCGCTTTCGGGGACCGACTGGCCCACCAGCTGTTGTACCGGGTCGCCCAGGTTGTCCTGAATGGCGAAGGCCAGCACGCTGATGACGAACATCACCAGTACCGCGTGCATCAGCCGCTTGATGAGAAATGCAATCATGGCGTACGCCACCTGTGTATACGTTGGCAGGAAGATCGTTGGCAAAAAGGCCGCTGGCAACAAGATCGTTGGTCAATGCCGGATAAAGCCCAACGCAACGCTTCGCTCCCCACCAAGTGGGGAGCGAAGCATCCATGCTAAAACGTCGAGCTTGAAGGGCCTTACGATCCCGTGAGTTACCGGGTGATGACCAGATCGCCAAGGTAGGGGAAGTCGATCGCGTTGACGACCGGCTCGATGTCGACACCGTCGGCGGCGGCGTAGGCCAGGTTCTGCCAGTGAAGCGTGATGTAGCCCACGTCTTCATAAAGCATGGCTTCGGCTTCTTGCAGCATCTCGGCGCGTTTTTCCAAGTCGGTTTCGCTGTCGGCTTCGGTCACCAGCGCGTCGATCTCTTCGTTGCAGTAGCCGCCGTAGTTGTACTGGCCGGCGCCGGTCTCTTCATTCGGGCAGAAGGTCAGGTACTGGAACAGGTTGGCGGTATCTTCGGTATCCGAGTGCCAGCCGACCATCGCCATGTCCGAGCCGCGCTCGTCGTACTCCGGCCAATACTGGGCCAGCGGCATCGTGCGAAGGTTTACGGTGATGTTGATACGCGAAAGCATGTTGGCGACAGCCTGGGCGATCTGGGCATCGTTCACGTAGCGGTTGTTCGGCGCGATCATGTCGATGGTGAAGCCATCTTCATAGCCGGCTTCTGCCATCAGTTCCTGAGCGCGTTCGATATCGTAGCGCGGCACCAGCTCCGGGTTGTGGCCGACGTAGCCCTCGGCAGAGAGCTGACCGGCGGGGGTGGCGAAGCCGCGCATCAACCGATCGGCGATGCCTTCCTGGTTGATGGCCAGGTCAACGGCCTGGCGCACGCGCGCGTCCTGGAACGCTTCGACCCGCTCTTCGTTGAGCTGGAAGCCGATGATGCGCGTACCGGGCACCTCGATCAGATTGATGTTCTGCGCCTCGCGCACGCGATCAAGATCGTTGGGCGGCACGGCGTCGATGAAATCCACGCCGCCGGAGAGCAGGGCGGCCACGCGAGAGGCGTTCTCGGAGATCGGCGTCAAAATGATCTCGGACACGTTGCCTTCGCTTTCGGTGTCCCAGTAGTCGTCGAAGCGCTCGAAGTCCACCTGCACGCCCTGACGGCGGCTGGTGACTTCGAAAGGCCCAGTACCGGAGATATTGCGTGAGGCAAATGAGTCGCCTGCCTTAACGATTTCGGACTTGTCGCTGCCGTCTTCGGTTTCGCCGGTGTAGAAGGCGCTGTCCATCGGGAAGATGTAGGTGGCCAGGTTGAGCAGCAGCGGGTAGGGCTCGGCGGTGGTGATTTCGACTGTGTAGTCGTCAATGGCCTCGGCGCTTTCTACCGGCTCGAAGATCGCGCGGTAGTCCGGGCTCTCCTTGAGGCGCTCGATGGTCCAGACCACGTCCTTGGCCGTGAACTCGTTGCCGGAGTGGAAGGTCACGCCTTCACGCAGCGTCATGCGCAAGTGGGTCTCGTCGACCTGCTCCCACTCAGTGGCCAAGCGCGGCTCGAACTGGAAATCCTTGGTCCAGCGTACCAGCGGGTCAAAGGATAGATGCGAGAAGCGCAGCATGCCGCCGGAGAGCTGTTCGTGAATATCCAGCGTTTCCGGGTCGGCGGCGTAGCCGATACGCAGCGTTTCAGCGCTCGCCGCCGTTGACACCAGCGCGGAGCCTGCAAAGGCCGCGCCGATGATCGAGGCCAGCATGGTTTTTTTAAAAACGGCTTTTTTAGACATCATGTTTGTTCCCATCCCACGTTATTGTTGATTCAACTTGATCAGCGCCTGTGAACCACCGGCGCCGGTTCCGAAGACACGGTTAGTGCAAGCATCAAACGCCAAGCGGCGATCTCAAAAGAGATTTTGGTCTGCAGCGCCTTTGACGACGCAGTGCTAATAACATAGAGAGAGGCTGTGACTGGACACAATCGAAAAAATGACACGACCCATTCATCTGCCGAATGAACCGGCGCCAGGCCGCACCGCGCCTTATACATGAAATAAAACTAACGTATGATTTATCACCCGCCAGAACAGGAGAAGGCCATGATCGCGCGCACGCTTGTATCCTTACGACGCCTTTTGGGTGCGCTTGGGCGAGCGCCCATGCACGCCGCGTTAGCAGCACTGTTATCGGCGACCGCGCTGGCAGACGACGATCCGATACCGGCAATCAGCGCCACCTTCGACGGTGAGCCGATGGTCTGGTATCTCCACGGTGAAAACGACGATGTCAGCGCCAGTTTCGTCGAGCAGCGCCAGGCGTTGATGGTCGATATCACGGGCTTTACCGACGCCGACGACCCGAGCCCCCGCGACTCGCTGGCGCTGCGGCTATCGCTGAGCGAGACGGGCGAGACGTTAACGCTCGAGCAGGCCGAGGCGGTTTACTTCATCAGCAGCGACACCACGGGGCCTGTATACCGCGCGGCCCCCGGCGCGCTCGAGGTGACGCTTGCGCGTGCCGAGCGCGATGGCGCCTGGCTCACGCTTGCCGGCCGCATCGACGGCGAATTCGAGCTCGAGCGCGCCCCCGCTGGCCAAAGTGAAAGCGAGCCCGCCGCGCTTTCCGGGCGCTTTGAGCTGCGCGCACGGCGAGTGGAATTTTGAAGACCGTTTTAACGCCTGTTTCAAGGGCGATTTTCAAGGACTGCTTTCAAGAACTGTTTTAAGGGCTAGCCAAAGCGCGATTCGAGCCAGCGGTTGATGTCGCTTGACTCATACAGCCACTCGGTCTGGCCGTCGCCATGCTCGATGCGAAGGCACGGTACCTTGACCTTGCCACCGCCTTGCTCGAGCGCCTGTCGATGATTGGCATCGTGCTGGGCGTCGCGGGTTTCGATGGGAAGGTTCAGCCGGGCGATCTCCTTGCGCACCTTGATACAAAACGGGCAGCTACGAAACTGGTAAAGCGCAAGCTCGCGGCAGGCTTCATCCACTTGGCCCTGCTCCTCCGGGGTGCGCTCCATGCCCTTAGGCGTGGAGAGCTTTTCCTGGGCCAGCATAAACGGCGTCATCACCAAGCGAACGCCGCGAAAGAAGGTGCGAATCACACTACGCATCGTGTACTCCCAAGGGCGACAGGGCGCCCTGCTCGAAAGGGTGGGTCGATAAAGCGGCAATCCTGCTACAAAGCGCCTTCGTTGTCACATCGCGGGCGGATTTAATCAGCGGCAGTGGTGAGCGCTCGGCCAAGGCGTGCTAGGCTCATCGGCTGATTTTTTTACGTTTTTCATGCGCGCCGTTTCAAACGCGGTGTCGGCAAGTAAGGGAGCGACCCATGCATCTGCATGTTATCGGTATCTGTGGCACTTTCATGGGTAGCCTGGCGCTGTTGGCGCGGGAGCTCGGCCACCGGGTCAGCGGCTCGGATGCCAACGTTTACCCGCCCATGAGCACCCAGCTAGAGGAAGCGGGTATCGCTCTTATGGAGGGTTATCGCGCCGAGAATCTCGACGCGGATATCGACCTGGTGGTGGTGGGCAATGCGCTTTCCCGCGGTAATCCCGAGGTCGAGGCGCTGCTGAATTCGACGCTGCGCTACACTTCCGGCGCGCAGTGGCTCGCCGACTACGTGCTCCCAGGCCGCCAGGTCATCGCCGTTGCCGGCACCCACGGCAAAACCACCACGGCGAGTCTGCTTGCCTGGCTTTTGGACAGCGCGGGCAAGGCGCCAGGCTTTCTGATTGGCGGGGTGCCGCGCAATTTCGGCGTCTCGGCGCGCCTCGGGGCGCCGGATGGCCCCTTCGTGGTCGAAGCGGACGAGTACGATACCGCCTTTTTCGACAAGCGCTCCAAGTTCGTCCACTACCGCCCGCACATCGCGGTGCTCAACAATCTCGAATTCGACCATGCCGATATTTTTCCGGACCTGGCCGCGATCGAGCGCCAGTTTCATCACCTGGTGCGCATTGTGCCGAGCAAGGGTTTGCTGCTAGTGGCTGATCACCAGCCGGCGCTTTCGCGCGTGCTCGAAATGGGCGCCTGGTCGCCGGTGGTGTTTTTTGGGAGTGATGCGAAAAGCCCGTGGCGCTACCAGCTGGAGCAGCCGGATGCCAGCCGGTTCAAGGTCATATTCGAGCAGGGCGACACTTCTGATGATGGCGTAGTGGAGTGGGGGCTGACCGGCGAGCACAACGCCTGCAATGCGCTTGCCGCGCTCGCCTGCGCGCGCCAGCTGGGCGTGGATTTGCCGCGGGCGTGCGCCGCGCTTTCGCGTTTTCAAACGCCGCGCCGCCGCCAGGAGGTGCGCGGCGACATCGGCGGCGTCCAGGTGATCGATGACTTCGCCCATCATCCCACGGCGATTGCTGCGACTCTGAAGGGCCTGCGAGCCGCCACGCCCAAGGGGCGGCTTCTGGCGGTCATCGAGCCGCGCTCGAACACCATGCGGTTGGGGGCGCTGCGCGATCGCCTGAAGGCTTGCGTCAGCGATGCCGACGCGGTGTTCTGGTTCGAACCTGCCGGGCTTGACTGGTCAATGGCCTCGCTGGTCGACGAGCAGGGCCACGGCGCGCTTTATCATGATATCGACGCGCTGGTAAGCGCCGTGGTGGCCAAGGCGCTGCCTCAGGATCGCATCGTGGTGATGTCCAACGGCGGCTTTGCCGGGGTTCACGAACGGCTTTTAAGCGCGCTTCGCGCCAGGGAGAGCTAAATGTCGATGCAGCCAGATACCGCGACAGCCTTCAAGGCACCGGTGAGCGTGGCGCTCACCGGTGCCTCCGGCGCACAGTACGGGCTCAGATTGATCGAGGTGCTAATCGAGGCCGGCCACGAGGTGTGGGTAATGATCTCCAAAGCCGCTCATATGGTGATCGCGACCGAAACCGACGTGGATCTGCCCGCCAAGCCCGAGCGCCTGCAGGAGGCTTTGACGGCGCTGAGCGGGGCCGCCGAGGGCCAGATTCGCTGTTTCGGCCGCGAGGACTGGATGGCGCCGGTCGCCTCGGGCTCCGGGGCGCCGTCCGCGATGGTGATCTGCCCCTGCTCGACCGGCACGCTGTCAGCGGTCGCCACCGGGGCGAGCAACAACCTGATCGAGCGCGCCGCAGACGTCGCGCTCAAGGAGCGCCGCACGCTCGTGCTGGTGCCGCGGGAAACACCGTTCTCAGCGATTCATCTCGAGCACATGCTGACGCTGAGCCGACTCGGCGCGGTGATTCTGCCCGCCGCACCCGGGTTTTACCACCGCCCGCGCGCGATCGAAGAGATGATCGATTTTATCGTCGCGCGCATTCTCAACCAGCTCGGTATCGCCCATACCCTGATGGCGCGCTGGGGCGAACCCGAATAGGTAAGCCCCGCTGAGGTTCGGTTGTTCATTTCGACTTTCTCAAGGATTCACGCACATGCTCTCTTGGGCCACGCTTTCCGTCTTCATCCCCACCTTTTTGTTCGTATCGCTGACGCCTGGCATGTGCATGACGCTCTCGATGGTGCTGGGCATGACCCAGGGCGTCAAACGCACGCTCTGGATGATGGCCGGCGAGCTTTTGGGCGTGGGGCTGGTGGCCGCGGCGGCGGGCGCCGGCGTGGCCGCGCTGATGCTCAAGCAGCCGGCGCTCTTTATCGTGTTCAAGTGGGTTGGCGGGGCGTACCTGGTCTACCTTGGCGTGATGATGTGGCGCTCGCGGGGGCGTATGGCCATTCCTTCCGAGATCGAGACCGGCCTACCCGCCGGGCGTCTTCAGCTTGCAAGCCAGGGCTTCGTCACGGCGATCGCCAACCCTAAGGGATGGGCGTTTTTCGTCGCGCTTTTACCGCCGTTTCTCGACAGCAGTCGGGCGCTTTTTCATCAGCTCGCCGCGCTGATCGCGGTGATTCTCGTCATCGAGTTTGCAAGCCTTCTGGTGTACGCCACCGGCGGCAAGACTCTGCGTAAAACGCTGGGTAAAAGCGGTAACGTGCGCCTGATGAACCGTATTGCCGGCACGCTGATGATCGGCGTAGGGTTATGGCTGGCGCTGGGTTAGGTGGCTTGCCTTCGCTATACCGGAGGTAAAAAGGCGATACGCAGACCGATCAGGACCGCCGTTAGTCCCATTAGCGACGTAAACGGGCAGGGCGACAGCGGAGTGCGCGCGCGGTGTTGCCATACCAGCCGGGTCAACGCGCACACGCAAAGCCCCAGAAGCGCGCCGCCGATCAGATCGCTCAGCCAGTGCACCCCGAGCAGAAGTCGCGAAAGCGCCATGGGCAGTACGATGATGATTGCCCCCCAATAGACCCACAGGCGATAGCGGCGCGAACACTCGGCAGCGATGAACGCGGCGGCCAAGCCAACCACTACTACGAAGCCTGAGGTGTGGGCGCTTGGGTAGGAGAGCGATCCGGTCAGGTAGTCCGGCGTGTCCGGCCGAGCGCGACCGAACACCGCCTTGCCGACGGTATTGAGCAGCGCCACGCCGCCAAGTGCCCCCGCCCAGCATACGAGTACGTCGAAACGCCGCTTGAACAAAAGCCATAGCGCCCAAGGCGTTATCAATACCGCTATGCCGAGCTTGTCGCCGAGTTTGGCTAGCCCTAAGCTTACCAACAGCAGCGAATCGGTTCGAAGCCAGTCGAACAGTCGCTGTGCCTGCAAATCGAGCGTTAGCGACTCCGGGGATTTCAGCACGTACAGCGTCCAGGCGCAGAAGCCGGTCAGGGCGATGATCAACAGCAGAAGTGATGCCAGTGGAACTTCGCCGGACTGGCTCATGGCAAGCCAGGGGCGGCGCGCGAAAGGCAGGCGTCGCGCCAAACGCGCGGTCACAAGGTAGAGCCGGCCGTGGCGGCCCAATTGGGCGCGCCCCCAAGAAAATACGACCGCCAGGACCACCACGATCGCGCCAATGACCATCAGCGCGGCTTCGATATTAGGCGGCAGTTTCAGATAGCGCTGCCAGGTGTGGCCCAAAAGATAGCCCGGCAGTACGTAGGCGGGTGCCCATACCAGCGCCGAGCTTAGGTTGGCCCATACGAAGGTGCGCGGGCGCATGCGCATCATGCCGGCAACCAGCGGAATGATCGGCCGTACCGGTCCGACGAAGCGGCCGATGAACACCGAATAGATACCGTAGCGCTCAAAAAAACGCGCTCCGCGCTCCAGCCACTCCGGATGCTGGGACAGCGGCCACCTCCGCGTTATCTGTTCGCGGTAGTCATAGCCGAGCTTGAAGCTGATCCCATCGCCGGCCACCGCGCCGAAAAACGCGGCCAGCAGCAGACCGAGCATATCCACGCCCTGATGGCCCGCCATGGAGGCGGCTGCAGTTACCAGCACTACGCCTGGCACCAAAAGACCCACCACGGCCAGCGACTCGAGCGCCGAAATCAAAAAGATCAGAAGCAGCAGTGTAAAAGGGGAAAGCGAGAGATCCAGCAGCTGTTCGGCTAGCGACACGAAAGACTCCATTCATGGTCGGGGTGCTGTGTTGATCAATGACGATAGAGCGTTTCCGATAGCCGTTCGAGACGCTGGATGAAAGGCGCGAAGCGCTCGTCAGGGCGCGGCAAGCATACACCGATTCGCGCCTCGAGCGGGCCGGTTTCAATCAGCACTTGCCTTGAAAGCGCCCGATTGAGGCGCTCGCGCACCAATAGTGCGCCGCTTTCGCTGGTGTCTGGTAGCACCAGCCAAAAATTCGCGCCGCCCGAGCGGCCCAGCAGATCGTGATCGCGGCATCGGCGGTTGACCTCGCTACAAAGCGCCTCCAGCAGCGCTTTTTTCGTGCGAATGCCGAACTGTTCTTCGGCCATGTCGAGCTGTGGCAGGTGGAGCACCAAGACCGCCAGCCGCTTGTCGAGCAGCCGAGCGCGCTGAAACTCGTTGCCCAGCCGCTCCTTAAGCGTATCGATATCGTAAGCATCGCATTCGTTGTCGTGAGGATCGGAGGCGCGCAGCAGCGCGTGGCGCCGGGACAGTTCCCAGGGAGGCAACGCGAACATTAAAATAATCGCCAGGTAGCCGAAGGAGAGCGGAAAAAGGTCGCTTTCGATCGGCGGTATCAGCCACCAAAGCGGCGTATAGAGCAAATTCAAACAAAGCGCGCTCCAGTGCGGGAGCAGCACGAACGCTGCCGCCACCGGAAGGCCCAGCCAAAGTAGCGAGTGTGTCAGGCCGAAGTGGAAGGCCGAAGAGACGCCGATATAGGCGCTGGCAAGCAAAATCGCTCGAGGCCCGTAGGGCGAAAAAGCGCGGCCACAGTGCAAAAGTACCGCCGTTATCAAAAGCAGCGTGATAAACAGCGGTACCATCAGTTCGCGGTAGTAGCCCATGGCGTAGAGCCAAAGCGTGTAGCAGGCGGTAATTAGCAGGCAGGCAACGTAGGTCAGCGACATCAGCGCCCGCGGATGAAAGTATCGGGTCATGGACAGCACTCTGTAGGCTCTTCAATCGCCAAGGATTGACGGGTGAGCGATTCGAGCGTGATGTCACTTGAAAGCTCGCTAAGCACAACGTACTGGCAGCGAATGTCGCCGGGTAGCGCGCTGCAAAGCCTTGAACGACGCTCGGCCATGTCCTGACGGTCGGCGCAAAGCAGCAGTACCGCAAGCGTCGAGCCGTCGAGGCGATAAACGCTCTCAAAGTCGTACGTTAAATTGCAAAGGCGCTGGGCGCAGGACCAAAGCTGGTGGCGCTTGACGTGAACGATCATTACCTCGGCGTGAATATTTTCGCGTTTGGCGCGTATCTGCTCGCGGTTCAAGTCGCGCAAAAGCTGCTCGCCGGCCCAAAGATTGAGCCCCGGTATCAAGCGCAGCCGCTGGCGTACGCTGGAGCCGTGCACGTCGACCAGCTTACGGCTTTGGGCGTAGGCCAACAGCGATAAAATGCCCAGCGCCAGTAGCAGCAGCAGCGCTTGATCCATGGGCGTGACAAGCGCCACCAGTACCCAGCTAATGGCGGTACCCAACACGTTGAAGGTGAGCATCATGCGGCTTTGCGGGAGCATGAAAAAAGCGGCCCAGACCCAGACTAGAATGCCGTGGCGCTCTGGGTCGGCCACGATCAGATACAGCAGCAGGAGTATGGTTAAAAGCTGCCAGCTTAAATCCCGCGAGCGGCGTAGGGTGAAGTCAAGAAGCGTCGCCGTGAGCAAAAGCCAGAACGCGCCGACCCAAAGTGCAACTGCGGCGGGAACCGGGGCCCCGTAGGACCAGAAAGCGAGGGCGGCGGCGGCCAGCAGCAGGTTGATTCTCAAAAAGCATACTTTGTACTCGTTTTGCATGGTAACTGACTACTGATCCGGTTTGAGAAGAGGACCTGATGCGAAAAAACGACGCAGCGACTAAGGCATACGGGTGGTTCGAATCCGAAAACTCAGTATAACGTTTAGTCTATTTATTTTGTGGGTGATAATGTTATTAGATGTTTCCGCCGCCGTTGCCGGCAGCGGCCGAGCGTACGGGACGACTCGCTAACACCTGCCAACGTCAGGGCGAGTCTACGCAGGACACCACGATGACCACACTGGGAGAGAGCATGAGCGTTGCAAGCGCTGATCACGATAACGCCCTGACCGCGCTGGCCGAAAGTGACGTACCGGCCTACATGAAAGAGCTTGGCCTGCGCGCCCGGGCCGCGGCGAAAACGCTGCGCGCTGCGGATACCGGCAGCAAAAACCGGGCGCTCGGCGCCATCGCTTTCGAGCTCGACGCCGCCCGCCCGGCGCTTTTAGCGGCCAACCAGGCGGATCTCGAACGCGGCCGCCAAAACGGTCTGGATGCGGCGCTTTTGGATCGGCTGGCGCTGACCGAGGCGCGCATCGATGCCATGATCGCAGGCCTCGAGCAGGTCTGTGCGCTGCCGGACCCGGTGGGTGAAATCAGTGCGATGAACTACCGCCCAAGCGGTATCCAGGTCGGCAAGATGCGCGTGCCGCTCGGTGTGATCGGCATCATCTTCGAGTCGCGCCCCAACGTCACCATCGAGGCGGCGAGTCTGTGTCTTAAATCCGGCAACGCCTGCATTCTGCGCGGCGGTTCCGAAGCGCAAGCCTCCAACGCCGCGCTCAACGCCTGCCTCCAGGCAGGGCTTGCAAGCGCCGGGCTTCCCGCCAGTGCCGTGCAGATCGTCGCCACCACCGACCGAGCCGCGGTGGGCGCGCTGATCACCATGCCCGAGTTCGTCGATGTGATCATCCCCCGCGGCGGCAAATCGCTGATCGCGCGTATTTCCGCCGAGGCGCGGGTGCCGGTCATTAAGCATCTCGACGGCGTTTGTCACGTTTATATCGATGCCACCGCGGACCCGGCCAAGGCGCTCGCCATCGCGATCAACGCCAAGACCCATCGCTACGGTACCTGCAACACCATGGAGACGCTGCTGGTCGACGCCGCCGTCGCCGATATCGTGCTGCCGGAGCTCGCCCGAGCCTTCGCTGAGTTCGAAGTGGAGCTTCGCGGCTGCGAGCGCACCCGCGCGCTTCTGCCCCAAGCGCTCGAGGCCACCGAGGAGGACTGGGCCGCCGAATATCTGGCGCCGATTCTCGCCGTGCGCGTAGTGGACGGCATCGACGAGGCCATGGCGCATATCGAACGCTACAGCTCGCAGCACACCGATGCGATCGTCACCGAAGACTATTCGCTTGCCCGGCGTTTCATGGCCGAGGTTGATTCGAGCTCGGTGGTGGTCAACGCCTCGACCCGCTTTGCCGACGGCTTCGAGTACGGGTTGGGCGCGGAGATCGGTATCTCCACCGATAAGCTCCACGCCCGCGGCCCGGTCGGCCTCGAAGGCCTGACCACGCAAAAATACGTCGTGCTGGGCGAGGGCCAGGTGCGTCAATGAGCCAGGCGCCTGCCAACGTCGCCATGCTCGGCGGCACCTTCGACCCGGTTCATTTGGGCCATCTAAGGAGCGCGGTCGAGGTGCGCGAGGCGCTCGGTGTCGAGCGTCTTCACATGGTGGCGGCTCCTCGGCCACCGCTTCGCGATACGCCTCAGGTCGCACCTAATGAGCGCTTCGAGCTGCTGCGCGCCGGTATCGGTGACACCCCGGGGCTGATCGCCGATGATCGCGAACTCAAGCGCGACGGCCCGTCCTACAGCGTCGAAACGCTCAAAGAGCTTCGACTCGAGTATGGCGACCAGGCGCGGCTTAGTATGGTGATTGGCTTCGACACCTTCTTACGCCTGACCCAGTGGCACCAGCCCGAGGCGATTTTCGAGCTGGCCCACTTGGTGGTGATCGCGCGGCCAGGCTATAGCGACGCGTTGCCGCCGGCGCTTGCGGAACTGGTGGGCCATCGCGCAGTCGATACGGTGGCTGATCTGATGGAGCGCCCGTTTGGGCGCTTTTTGTTTCTCGAGCTTGCCTCGCGTATGGCGATTTCCGCCACCGAGGTTCGTGCGCGTTTGGCAAAAGGCAAAAGCGTGCGTTATCTGCTGCCCGAGGCCGTCGAGACGCAGATTTTTGCCCGCGGGCTCTATCAAAGTCGCTAATAGCGCTGGTAGTCGGTATAGAAGCCGTTACAATGGCCCGCTATTTGTTGACCACCACACGAGGACATTCGAGGAGTCATGCAAATCGATACACTGAAAACCCTGGCGATCGACGCGTTGGAAGAGCTTAAGGCGCGCGATATCACCCAGCTCGACGTGTCGCAGTTGACTCAGGTTACCGACCTGATGTTGATCGCCAGCGGCACATCGACCCGCCACGTTTCCGCACTGGCGCAAAACGTAGTCGAAAAGGCTAAAGCCGCTGGGCTCAAGCCTCAGGGCGTTGAAGGCGGCGATAACGCCGACTGGGTACTGGTCGATCTAGGCGACGTGTTGGTTCACGTCATGCTGCCCGAAGCTCGCGCGCTTTACGATCTCGAGCGCCTCTGGGCGGATCTGCCGAGCGACGGCGGCGGTGACGAGATGATTAACGAAACGCTGCAAAAGCCGGACCAGCGCATCACGATGTCGTAAGTGGCTAATTGAAGTGAGCATCGATTCATGAAAGTGCGTCTTCTCGCCGTGGGCACCAAGATGCCCGGCTGGGTCGAAGAGGGTGTCGACACCTACCGTAAGCGCCTGCCGCGGGAGTTTAGTCTCGAAATCGAGGAGATCGCGCTGGGCCCCAGGGGTAAGAACGCCGACGTCGCTCGCGCCCGGGCGCAAGAAGGTCAGCGCATCCGCGAAAAACTTCGCGGGGATGAGCTGGTCGTGGCGCTCGAAGTCGACGGCAAGCGTATCAGCACCGAGCAGCTTGCGAAGGAAGTGGGGCAGTGGCGCATGGAAGGGCGTGACATTGCGCTGCTGGTCGGCGGGCCGGATGGCCTGGAGCCCTCGGTGTCTGCGCTTGCTCATCAGCGCTGGTCGCTTTCGGGGCTGACGCTTCCACATCCGCTGGTGCGGGTCATGCTTGCCGAGCAGCTCTACCGCGCGTGGACGCTGCTCATCGGTCATCCTTACCACCGCTAGGCGCACGGCCGGGCATCCCACGCCCGCGTCGGCTCGTGCCAGTTTCAAGAGTTGCCTGCTGCTATGCGCAAGCGCCGAGACACGCTAAAAAACGCCGAACAGGAACTTCGCATTTTCCGGGTCAGGTCGCTTTTGGCGATCGTATTCGTGCTGATACTGACCGGGGTGTTGACCGGCCGTCTCGCCTATCTGCAAATCGTGCAGCACGACCTTTACACCACCCGCTCGGAAAAAAACCGCGTGCGCGTCGAGCCTTTGCCGCCCACGCGAGGGCTGATTTTCGACCGCAACGGCGTTCTGCTGGCGGAAAACCGCCCGACCTACAACCTGACGTTAGTGCGCGAGCGCGTCGATGATCTCGACGAGACGCTGGCGCTTTTAGTCGAGCTTCTCGAGCTACCCGAGGAAGAAATAGAGGCCTTTAACGTGCGCTCGCGCCAGCGCCAGCGCCCCTTCCAGCCGGCGCTGTTGATGTCTGATTTGAGCGAGGATCAGATCGCCCGGCTCGCGGTCAACCGCCACCGCCTGCCCGGTGTCGAGGTCGAGGCTCAGCTTTTGCGCTACTACCCGGATTCCGAGATCATGTCCCACGCGCTGGGGTATGTTGGGCGCATTAACGCCGACGAGCTCAAGGAGCTGGACACCGGTCGCTACGCCGGCACGCACTTTATCGGCAAAACTGGGGTCGAGCGTTTCTACGAAGAAGAGCTGCACGGCGAGGCCGGCTTTCGCAAGGTGGAGACCAACGCCCGAGGGCGGGTGCTTCGAGAGCTGGGGCGCACCGACCCGGTGCCGGGGCAGAACCTAACGCTCACTCTCGACAAGTCGATGCAGGCGCTCGCCTACGAGCTCATGGATGGCCGCCGCGGCTCGATCGTTGCAATCATGCCCGCCACTGGCGAAATTCTCGCCATGGTCTCGACGCCGGGCTTCGATACCAATCAGTTCGTCACCGGCATCGACGTGGCCTCTTATCGGGGGCTACAGGAGGACATCGACCTTCCGCTTTTCAATCGCGCCATTCGCGGTCACTATCCGGCGGGCTCAACGATCAAGCCGTTCATGGCGCTGGCAGGGCTGATCGAGGGCGCGATCACGCCAGACACTACGATCAACGATCCGGGCTACTACCAACTGCCTAACGACTCGCGCCGCTACCGCAACTGGTTGCGTTGGGGGCACGGCCGGGTCAATCTCGAGCGCGCGCTGGCGGTCTCCAACAATACCTACTTCTACTCCCTGGCCCACGATTTGGGCATCGATAACATCCACGAACAGCTCAGTAATTTTGGCTTTGGCCAGCGCGTGGCCTTTGATGTTCAGGGCGAAAGCACCGGGCTTTTACCGTCGCGGGAGTGGAAACGGGAGCGCTTCAATCAGGCCTGGTACCCCGGTGAGACGCTGTCGGTGGGCATTGGGCAGGGGTATCTACAGATCACGCCGCTGCAGCTTGCCAGCGCCACCGCCACGCTTGCCAACCGCGGCCATTGGGTCAAACCTCATCTGGCGCGGCGCATTGGCGGTGAACCCTTGCCCGAGGTCTTGCCGGATACGCTGGACGACATTCAGCTGAGCAACGACGGCTGGTGGGATCGGGTCTTCAGCGGCATGGAGAAAGTGCTTTCCGGTAGCGAAGGGACCGCGCGGCGCACCGGGGCGGGACTCGAGTATCGCATGGGGGGCAAGTCCGGCACCGCTCAGGTCTTTTCTCTGGGGCAGGATCAACGCTATAACGCCGACCAGCTCGAAGAGCGTCTGCGCGATCACGCCCTGTTCATGGCCTTCGCACCGATCGAGGACCCCCAGATTGCGGTATCGGTGATCGTCGAGAACGCCGGTGGCGGCAGTACTCATGCCGCGCACCTGGCTCGGGCCATGACCGATGCCTGGCTTTTACGCGACCAGGCCCCGGAGGCCGAGGAAATACTCGATGAAATGAACGACGAAAGCACCGGCGTGGAGGGTAACTGATGATCACCTGGCCGCTACCGCGAAGCTTTCGCCGCCACCCGGTTCGTCCACCGGACAGCGGCATCGCCCGGCGCAAGAGTATCTGGGAGCGACTGCACCTGGACCCTTGGCTTCTGGCCATGCTGCTGGTGCTGATGGCCAGCGGGCTGATAGTGCTCTACAGCGCCTCGGGTCAGCGTATCGAGGTCGTTATCGCCCAGGCGACGCGTTTTGGGCTGGCGCTGGTGGTGATGTTCACGCTGGCCCAGCTCAGCCCGACCACCTTTCTACGCTGGGCGCCGCTGGCCTATGGCGTAGGGCTTGCCATGCTGGTGGCGGTCGAAATCGTTGGCGATATCGGCATGGGTGCCAAGCGCTGGCTCGAGATTCCCGGCGTGATCCGCTTTCAACCCTCTGAAATGATGAAGCTGGCGGTGCCCCTGATGGTGTCTGCCTATTTGAACCGCTGTCAGCTGCCGCCCAGGCTTCGCGATCTGGTGGTGTGCGCCATCATCATCGGTGTGCCGGTGGTGCTGACCGCGATTCAGCCGGATTTGGGCACGTCGCTTTTGATCGCAAGCGCTGCGGTGCTGGTCGTGCTGCTGGCAGGGCTTTCCTGGCGGCTGATCGCGTTTTTCGCGGCGCTGGCGGGTGCGGCGCTGCCCCTTTTGTGGATGAACATGCACAACTATCAGCGTCAGCGCGTGCTGACGTTCCTCGACCCGGACAGTGACCCGCTTGGGTCGGGCTGGAACATCATTCAGTCCACCACGGCGATCGGTAGCGGCGGCATCTGGGGCAAGGGCTGGCTCGAAGGCACCCAGTCGCAGCTCGAGTTTCTACCCGAGCGTCACACCGATTTCATTATCGCAGTGCTGGGCGAGGAGTTCGGTCTGGTCGGCATGACGGTGCTGCTCGTGCTCTATACGCTGATCATTAGCCGCGGACTGTGGCTCGCCGCCGGCTCCCAGGCGACCTTCGGGCGACTGTTTGCCGGCAGCATCATTTTGACGTTTTTCATCTATGTCTTCGTCAATGTCGGCATGGTTAGCGGTATTCTGCCCGTGGTGGGCGTGCCGCTGCCGCTGGTGAGCTACGGCGGTACATCGAGCGTGACCTTGCTGGCTGGCTTCGGTATTCTCATGTCGATTCACGCCCATCGGCGGCTGCTGTCGCGTTAGTGCTTGACCGGCGGTGGCGCGGTTTTTTGACAAAGGAGTGTGGGGAATGGGCAGGACCCGAAAAAGCGTTGGCGGCATTGTATTGGCGGTGGCGATGTCTGGCGCCTTACCGGCGTGGGGCGAGCCGGAGAACGCTTTCGACCCCGATCAGCATCAAGCGACTGCGGAGCTGATCGACGAGCTTTCAGGCCAAGGCATCCCTCGGGCATGGCTCGACCAGGCACTTGATGAGGCCACCTTCAGCCAGGAGGTGCTCGACGCCATGGAGGGCGCTGCCGAGCGCCGGCTCGAGTGGCACGAGTACCGCGATATCTTCATGAGTGACGAGCGGGTCGAGCAGGGCGCTGAGTTCATCAGCACCCATCAGGACGCTTTCGATCGCGCCGAGGAGCTTTATGGGGTGCCGGCCGAGGTGATCGCTGCGATCATCGGGGTGGAAACCTATTACGGGCGCTACAAAGGCGATCACCGCGTGCTCGACTCGCTCGCCACGCTCGCCTTCTACCACCCGTCGCGCGGGCGCTTTTTCCGTGGCGAACTGGCGGCTTTTTTGGCCATCACCCACGAGCAGGAGGTCGCGCCGGAAAGCGTGCTGGGCTCTTACGCCGGGGCGATGGGCTACCCGCAGTTCATTCCCACCAGCTACCAGGCCTACGCGGTCGACTTCGATGGTGATGGGCGCCGCGATTTGTGGGAAAATCCGGTCGATGCGATTGGCAGTGTCGCCAACTATTTTGCCGAGCACCGCTGGCAGCCAAATGCGCCGATCTACCACGAGGCAACGGGCAGCGAGGCCGCCGAGCAAGCGCTTTCGTTCAATCAAACCAGTACGCCGAGCGTAACGGTTCGCGAAGCCGCCGAGGCAGGTCTTGTAAGCGACGACGAGCTTGATCCGTCACTCGAGATCGTGCCGCTGGCGCTGAAGCTCGCCGATGGTGAGACCCGTTACGGCATCGGCGAATACAACTTTTACGTGATCACCCGCTACAACCACAGCCACCTTTACGCGATGGCGGTGGTCGAGCTCGCCGGGGCCATTGCCGACACGCTTGAGGGCCAGCAATGATACAACTGTTCAAACAGGCGCGCGTGCTCGGCGCGGGTGCGGCGCTTTTGACGCTCGTGACCGGGTGCGCGAGCCAAAACGCGCCAACCACGGTCAACGCCAACCACCCGCCTCGTGAGGCGGCGCCGGCCGCGGCGAGTGCCCCAAGTGGTAGCGGCGAGCGCTACGCCATGAGCGGTGATGCCTACCCGATCGAGCCGCCGGATGTCAGCCAGGTGCCGGATGCTCAGCCTCGCATCGAGGAGCCCTCCCGGGCGGGCAACCGCTCGACCTACCAGGTGTGGGGCGAAACCTACCACGTGCTGCCGAGCGCTTCGGGCTATACCAATCAGGGCACCGCGTCCTGGTACGGCGAGAAATTCCACGGCTACGCCACCTCCAACGGTGAAATCTACGACATGTACAAGATGTCGGCGGCGCATCGCTCTTTGCCGCTGCCGACCTTTGCCCGAATCACCAGCCTCGATAGCGGCAATTCGGTCATTGTGCGGGTCAACGACCGCGGCCCGTTCCACAGCGACCGAGAAATCGATCTTTCCTACGCCGCGGCGGCGCGCTTGGGTATTCTGGACAACGGAACCGGACGGGTACGCGTTGAGGCGATCGACCCGCAGCAGTGGCTGGCCAATCGCGGCGGCGGGGATAAGCCTGCGCCCGCCGCCACGTCTTCGCGGGCACCTGCCCCCGCGCCGTCGCGGGCGCCCGCCGTAGCGTCTGTACCGGCACCGGCCGCCGCGCCGGCTCGCGCTGAACCTGCGGCCGGCGGTGATGAAATCTACCTGCAAATCGCCGCGCTGGGTAACGAAGAGAGCGCCCACGAGCTCCAGCAGCGCTTGGGCGGCGAGCTTTTGCACTCGGTGCGAGTGCAAAGCGATGCCAACGTGCATCGCGTACAGGTCGGCCCCATGTCGCCGAATCAGGAGCAGCAGGCCCGGGCGGCGCTGGGGCAGGCGGGCTTCTCTCAGGTTTTCGTTGTGAGATAATCGGTGGTTACCGATACCTTTCGTTTTTTTGACGCTTTATTGATGCAAGTGAGAAGTGAGTAATGACTATTTTCAATGCGTTTCGCCGTACCGCTCGTCTTTGCCTGATTGCAACGGTGACCGCAGTGGTTCTGCCCGCCACGGCCCAGGTAATTCCCCAGCCCCAGACCATCATCCCCGCGGCGCCGCAGCTTGCCGCCAGCTCCTGGATTTTGATGGATGCCGATAGCGGTCGCATACTGGTCGAGCACAACGCCGACGAGCGCCTGCCGCCGGCGAGTATCACCAAGCTGATGACCGCCTACATGGTGGAGCGCGAGCTCGACCGCGGCACCATTAACATGAGCGATATGGTCAACATCAGTGAAAACGCTTGGCGTACCGGCGGTTCCAAGATGTTCATCGAAGTAGGCGACCAGGTATCGGTAGAGGACCTGCTTCACGGTATCGTCATCGTCTCGGGTAACGATGCAAGCGTGGCCATGGCCGAGCACCTGGCCGGCGGCGAAGCGCCGTTTGCCGATTTGATGAACCAGCACGCCGACCGGCTCGGCATGCGCAATACCCATTTCGAAAATGCCACGGGCCTGCCCCACGACAACCACTACTCGTCGGCCCATGACCTGGCGCTTTTGACTCAGCACATCATCAATGACTACCCCGAGCACTACCAGATTTACTCGCAGAGAAGCTTCTCCTACGGCGGTATCGACCAGCCCAACCGTAACCGGTTGCTGTGGCGCGACCCGACCGTCGATGGTCTGAAAACTGGCTGGACCAACGATGCCGGATATTGTTTGGTCTCCTCGGCCAAGCGTGACGACATGCGCTTGATTTCGGTGGTCATGGGCACCAACTCCGAAGAGGCTCGCGCTCAGGAAACCCAGAAGCTTCTAAGCTACGGATTTCGTTTTTATGAAACCATGAAGCTCTACGAGCGCGGCGCGGTCCTGGCCACCCCGCGTGTGTGGGGCGGCGATATTAACGAGCTGCGCGTCGGTGTGGATGGCGAGGTCTTCATGACGCTGCCACGCAATCGCAACGAAGAGCTGCGCGCACGCCTGAACCTGGACGAAGACCTCCAGGCCCCGGTCGCCGTAGGTGACAACGTCGGTACGCTGGAAGTCTACCTGGGTGAAGAGATGGTGGGTGAGCGCCAACTGAGCGCGCTAGAAAGCGTGGAAGAGGGCGGGTTTTTCAAGCGCATGTTCGACCAGGTACAGCGCTTTTTCAGCGGCCTGATCAGCCGCTTCACCGACTAAGCGTTTTGGTATCACCGCGCGCCCACAAGGCGCGCGCCATTTTGAAGCTAATTTTGCAACCAAAGGCAAGCCATGAAAAAGGGTGCAAACAACGGGTTTCGCGACCTGCGTACGCAGGAGCCCAGCGAGCCCCCCAAAATCACGTTTCCCTGTGACTATCCGCTCAAGGTCGTGGGCGACGCCGCGGAAGACTTCGCCGCCAGCGTCTGCCAGATACTGGTGAAGTACGACCCCGAGTTCGATGCCAGCGCCATGCAGGTGATCGATAGCCGCAACGGGCGCTTTCAGTCGGTGCGGGTATCCATTCGCGCCACCGGCGAGCAGCAGCTCTCTGCGCTGTTCGAAGAGCTCAAGGCGACCGGCCGCGTGCACATGGTCGTGTAATGAATGCTCGCGCAGCGAATGAGCCTTTTATGGCGGATGCCGCGCCCATCGAGCTCTACCGGCTTGGCCGTCAGCCCTATGAGCCTGTTTGGCAGGCGATGCGCGCGCTGACCGACGACCGGGGTGATACGACGCCGGATCAGTTCTGGCTCGTCGAGCACGACCCGGTGTTCACCCAGGGCCAGGCCGGCAAGCCGGAGCATTTGTTGATGCCCGGGGATATTCCCGTCGTGCAAACCGACCGGGGCGGGCAGGTGACTTATCACGGCCCGGGCCAAGTGGTGCTCTACCCGCTTCTGGACGTCCGCCGCGCTAAAATCGGCGTGCGCGATCTGGTGAGCGCGCTGGAGAATGCGGTCATCGAGGTGCTCGAAGGCTTTGGCATCAGCGCCCGAGCAAGGCCGGACGCCCCCGGCGTCTACGTGGCAACGCCGTTGGGTGAGGCCAAGATCGCCTCGCTCGGACTTCGTATTCGACGCGGCGCCAGTTACCACGGCCTGGCGCTCAACGTCAGTGCCGACCTTGCGCCCTTTGCGCGCATCAACCCGTGCGGCTACGCCGGCATGGCGGTCACACGCCTACAGGATTTGCTGGAGCCTTCAGACGATTGCCCAAGTCCTGACGCAGTGGGCGAGAAGCTCGCCCAGGCGCTTGCCGCAATGCTCAAACGCTCGCTCGGGCCGCTCCAGACCAAAACGCTTTAGCGAAAACGGTCAACGTCAGCGACAACGTATCGACGTTAAATAAAACGATGTCATATAAATTGATGTCGCATAAAAAAAGCGCCTGCCCCGCAAAGGGCAGGCGCTTTTTACTAGGCGCTTGAAAGCCGTATCAGCCGACGTTGAACGCCGGAATGCGGTTTTCATCTTCCTGCTGGCCCGGTACGGCGGCAGGGGCGGCCAGGCCCAGGTTATTCTTTTCAAACACCTTATCGGCGCGGTAGCTCGAGCGTACCAGCGGCCCGGAGGGAACTTCCATGAAGCCTTTTTCCAGACCCAGCACACGGTAGCGGTCGAACTCTTCCGGGGTTACCCAGCGCTCCACCGGCAGGTGGTTCTTCGTCGGGCGCAGGTACTGACCGAGCGTGACGATATCGACACCGATCTCGCGCAGGTCATCGAAGGTCTGCAGGATCTCTTCGTCGGTTTCGCCAAGGCCCAGCATCAGGCTCGTTTTTGTGATCACGTCCGGGCGGTGCTTTTTGGCATGCGCCAACACGTCTAGCGTTTTGCGGTAGCCGGCGCGCGGGTCGCGCACGCGAGAGGTCAACCGCTCCACGGTTTCAACGTTCTGGGCAAAGACCTCGAGCCCTGAATCGACCACGCGCTCGATGGCATCGAGCCGGCCGTCGAAGTCCGGCGTCAGCGCCTCTACCACTACTTCCGGGGTGCGTGCCTTGATGGCCTGAATGCAGCTTGAGTAGTGAGCGGCGCCGCCGTCGTCCAGATCGTCCCGGTCGACAGACGTCAGCACGATGTAGCGTAGCGCCATCAGCTCGACGGACTTGGCAGTGTTATCGGGCTCTTCATGATCGAGCCATCCGTGTGGGTTGCCGGTATCTACAGCGCAGAAGCGGCACGCGCGAGTGCACACCGAACCCATCAGCATGATAGTGGCGGTTCCGTTGCTCCAGCATTCGCCCATGTTGGGGCAGTGAGATTCGGCGCAAACCGTGCTCAAACGGTGGGTGGAGACGTTCTTTTTCACCGCCTCGAAACGCTCGCCGCCGGGAATCTGGGCACGCAGCCACTTGGGCTTGCGTTCGAGCGATGGCGACTGAGGCTCTTCGCGGCGAACCTTCATGCCATCCTTGATGGCGGAGGTGCCGTGCTCGTTACGATACTTTTGGCCGCTGGACACACGCTGTGTGGGGGTGTTGCTCATAAAAAGCGCCTCTCTACTGTGCAACGGGCTAAATCAAGGAGCGGGTTTGAAAAGCGCGAACGACCGGTCGATCAACCGGCTCTGAGCCACCCGGCGCTTTTTGAAAGACACTCCTTAAAGTGCGGTCTCTACGCCGTCGGCCGAATTGGCGCGATACGACGTAGGTAGTAGCGCTAATGTAACATATTTGGCGAGGGTCAAAACAGCGATGGCGCCGATCACTGGGGGCTTTCAACGGGCAGGCACGACACCGCGTGGCCCGGCAGCGGGGTGACGCGGGCCTGAAAATAGCAGCGGTATTCGCCGAGGTGCTCTTTAGTGAAGCGCAAAAAAAGCTCCGCAACCGGGGTCAGAAACTGATCGCGCCGGTGGACCGCGCACCAGGCCCGACGAATTGGAAAAGCGGGAAGCTGCGGGCTCGCCAGCAGGTGGTGCTCAAGCTCGAGCTTGACCGCCAGTCGCGGAAGCACCGCCACGCCCAGGTGCGCCATGACGCCCTGTTTGATGGCCTCGTTGGAGCCAAGCTCGATTCGGTGGGCAAGGCCGACTTCCTGGTCGGCTGCAAGCTGCTCGAAGGCGTTGCGCACGCCGGAGCCGGGCTCTCGCATCAGGATGTAGTGGCGCGCAAAGTCGGCAAGGGTAGGCGAGGCCATGGTCAATAGCGGGTGATCCGGCCATACCACTGGAATCAGCTCGTTTTCCAACAGCGGGGTCACCGAGAGCGCGTCGTTTTGCGGCACCATCGCCATGATCACCAGATCGTCGCGCTGCTCGGCCAGACGTTCGAGCGCCTGGCTTCGATTGCACACCTTCAAGCGCACGTTGATATCCGGGTACTGGGCGCGAAAGCGCGCCAGCAGGTAGGGCACCACGTACTGGGCCGACGAAACGGCAGCGAGGTTGAGCTCGCCCTTGATGCGTCCATCGAGATCCGACAGGTTCATCGAAAGCCTGGCCAACTGGCCGATGATTTCCCGGGTAGAAATCGCCAGCGTGTCCGCGGCGGGCAGCGCGTAGAGTGTTTTGCCCGCATAGTTGAAAAGCGGCGCTTTTAGGGCGTGTTCGAGCTGGCGAATTTGGGCGCTCACCGCCGGCTGCGTCAGGCCGAGCTGTTCGGCGGCGCGGGAGTAGGAGCGCTTTTGATAGACCGCCTGAAACACCTGGAGTTGGCGAAAGGTCAGACGATTGAGCAGGCCGGACGGGGTCATGCAATCCTCGATCATTAACAGGCCGCGGCAAGCGGGTCGGCAAACGGCGGGCCAGGTGCGGAGAAATGCTATCACCGAAAAGGCACCCGCGTCCCGGCCTTATCGACGCTTTGAATGCTTTGGGCTAGACTATATTGCATTGCAGCATGAGGGCGTGTTGCATGGATGCGCCTCTGGCACCAATCCATCAGGAGAAACCATGAATTTTCTCGCTAATCCCTTACTGTCGGGCCGCTGGCTCCCCGGGCTTCCGGATCAAAAAAGCGGCGAGGCCTTACCCGGCCAGCAGGCACTGGCCAGTATGATGGACCCGTTCGGTTTTGGTCGCGCCGCCGCGAGCTACTGGCGCGACAGCGTCGAGCGCAGCATTCTTTACTGGGACGTCATGCGCGTGCGCGGCAACCAGTATCTCGAGCACATGGAGCAGACCAAACCCAACGTGCTGGGATTCAAGACCGAAGTGGTGATGGACGGCCGTACCCTAGCGCATCCCACCAACTACGAGCTTCTGCGTGTGCTTCCACCGGAAGGCACCCAGGTCGACCCTAAAAAGCGGCCCTTCGTGGTGGTCGACCCGCGCGCCGGCCACGGCCCGGGCATTGGCGGCTTCAAACCCGACAGCGAACTGGGTGTGGCGCTCAAAGCGGGCCATCCGTGCTACTTCATCGGCTTTTTACCCTATCCGGAGCCTGGCCAGACCGTCGAGGACGTGGTCGAGGCGGAAGTCGAATTCCTGCGCCACGTTATCTCGCTTCACCCGGAGATCACCGAAAAGCCGATGGTGGTGGGTAACTGCCAGGCGGGGTGGCAACTGATGATGGCGGCGGCGCTGGAGCCGGACGTGTTCGGCCCTATTTTGATCGCCGGCGCGCCGCTTTCCTACTGGGCCGGCGAGCGCGGCAAGGCGCCGATGCGCTACACCGGCGGTATGGCTGGCGGCAGTTGGGTTACGGCGCTGACAAGCGATCTGGGCAACGGCCAGTTCGATGGTGCCTGGCTGGTGCAAAACTTCGAGCGTTTGAACCCGGCCAACACCTACTGGAAGAAGCAGTATCATCTGTACGCCAACGTCGATACCGAATCCAGCCGCTATCTCGAGTTCGAGCGCTGGTGGGGCGGGCACGTCATTCTCGGCGGCGATGAAATCCAGTATATCGTCGATAATCTGTTCGTGGGTAACCGCCTCTCCACCGCGCAGCTGGTGAGCCGTGACGGGCGGCGTATCGATCTTCGCAACCTGCGCTCGCCGGTCGTGGTGTTCTGCTCTCGCGGCGACGACATTACCCCGCCGCCCCAGGCGCTGGGCTGGATTCGCGATCTCTACGAAGGCGAAGACGATATCGTCGCTAACCAACAGACCATCATCTACTGCATGCACGATACCACCGGCCACTTGGGCATCTTCGTTTCCGGCAGCGTCTCGCGCAAGGAGCACTCGGAATTCACGGCGAACATGGATTACATCGATGTCATGCCGCCGGGGCTTTATGAAACCACGATAACGCATGCCAGCGAGCGCAAGGACGCCGACCTGATCGAGCGCGATTACCTGCTCGAATTTACCCCGCGAGATTTCGAAGAGCTCGACGAAGAGGTTCACCACGTTGCTGAAGACGATCGGCGCTTCGCCACCGTCGCGCGCGTCTCGGAAATCAATTTGGGCTTTTATCGCCTCTACCTGCAGCCGCTGATTCAGGCAATGGTCACGCCGGAGTCGGCGCGTTTCATGCGTCGGATGCATCCGATCCGCTTGGGTTATCGGCTGATGTCGGATCGCAACCCGTTGACCGTGTTTTTACCCACCATGGCCCAGGCCGTGCGTGAAAACCGTGTCGAGGTAAGCGACGACAATCTGTTCAAAACGTTCGAATCCTTCGTGTCGGATCAGATCGTCGATAGCCTCAATACCTTCCGCGACGTTCGCGACAGCGCCACCGAGAAGATGTTCCTGTCGATTTACGGTCAGCCACAGCTTCAGGCGGCGGTGGGCCTGTATGGCGATGCCCACGTACATCGCCGCCGTCCGGGTGCGGAGCCGGAGCACCTGCGCTTCATCGAGCAGCGCAAGGAGGCGCTGCGCGAAAAAATCAGCCAGGGCGGGCCGCTCGAGGCGATCATTCGTTCGATCATCTACGTGCTGGGCGGGGCGCCCGCCACCGACGAGCGCAATTTCAAGCGCCTTCGCGCCTCGCGTGCCGAGCTTGAAACCCAAACGACGCTCGAGGAGTTCAAGCGGCTGGTGCGCGAGCAGTTCTTCATTTTGAAGCTCGACCGCGAAAAAGCGCTCGAGTCGCTGCCGATGCTGCTCGAAGGCGAGGACAACGCCGCGCTCGACGAGCACGTGCAGCACCTGAGTCAGGTGTTCGGCGCCAGCGGTGAGCTTAGCGAGCGCGGCGCCGAGCGTTTCGAGCAGATCAGGACGCTTTTCGATCGCGCGCGAAGCCCGGAAAAAGCCGTGGAGGCGTCGACGCCGGCCTCCGCAACGCCGGCCCAAAAAGTGGCAGCCGATGCCGACGATGATGCCTCGAGCGCAAGCGCTGAGAGTGCGGCGAAAACGTCGGCCGCCGACGAATCCGCCAAAAGTGCCGACGAGCAGTCTTCACCAGCAGAAACCGCCGCTCAAACAGCTGAGGCGCCGGACGCTTCCGCCAAACCCTCGAGTGACGCTGGCGGAGCGCCGGCCAAGACGAGCAAAGCCAAACCCGGCGGCGCCAAGCGCACAAGCACCTCGCGCGCCAAGCCGCGTACCCGGCGCTAACGGTGTAGCGTTTTTAGAGTGACGTTCGCTCCAACGCCCCCGGCCTGGCCGGGGGCTTTTTTATTCCCTCCGGGGGAGCGCGGCCAGGGCGTTCAGGATTTAAAGGCGCTCGGCTTTTTTAAACGAAAATTTGCAAACGCGGGTTTAGACCCCTATTTAGTAAAGGGCGCCTGAAGTATGGCGCCACTGGCGCTTGGGAAAGGGCTGGGGTAGGGTAGGCGCATTTTTCAGGCCGCCTGACGTTTCTAAACGTTTTCAGCGCGGCACGTATTTAGAGCGGGTCTTGGGCGTAGCGCCAAGAGCGCTCTTAAAAGCTTAGGCAACAGGAAGTGGAGCACTATGGGTAAGTCACTGGTCATCGTCGAGTCGCCCGCCAAGGCGAAGACGATCAATAAGTATCTCGGCAACGATTTTATCGTTAAGTCGAGCGTGGGTCATATTCGTGACCTACCGACCAGCGGCTCGGGCAAGACCGCCGTCGACCCCAAGGAGCGCGCGCGCCAGGCCGCGGCGACCCGCAAGCTCTCGCCGGATGAAAAGGCGGCGTATAAAAAGCAGAAAGCGCAGGATCAGCTGATTCGGCGCATGGGTATCGACCCGGCCAACGGTTGGGAAGCCCACTACGAAATTCTGCCCGGTAAAGAGAAGGTCGTCGCCGAGCTCAAAAAGCTCGCGGAAAAGGCCGACGCCGTCTATCTCGCAACGGATTTGGATCGCGAAGGGGAGGCGATTGCCTGGCACCTGCGCGAAACCATCGGCGGCGACGACGCGCGCTACAAGCGCGTGGTATTCAACGAAATCACCAAAAACGCCATTCAGGACGCGTTCAAGTCGCCAGGGGTGCTCAACATTCCGCGCGTCGAGGCCCAGCAGGCGCGGCGTTTTCTCGACCGCGTGGTCGGCTTCATGCTCTCGCCGCTTTTGTGGGCTAAGATCGCCCGTGGACTTTCCGCCGGGCGTGTGCAGTCGGTGGCGGTGCGTTTGATCGTCGAGCGCGAGCGCGATATCCGCGCCTTCATTCCCGAAGAGTTTTGGGACGTGCACGCCGACCTGGTGTCGCCGGATGGCGTGCCGGTACGCTTCGCGCTCGCCCGTCAGGACGGCCAAGCGTTTCGCCCGACCTCACAGGACGAGACGTACTCGCGTATCGAAGCGTTAAAAAGCGCCTCGCTTTCGATCACCAATCGCGAAGACAAGCCGACCAGCTCCAAACCCGGCGCGCCATTCATCACCTCGACGCTGCAGCAGGCGGCCAGCGGCCGGCTCGGTTTCTCGGTCAAAAAGACCATGACCATGGCCCAACGCTTGTATGAGGCGGGCTACATCACTTACATGCGTACCGACTCCACCAACCTTTCAAAGGAGGCGGTAGAGAGCGCCCGCGACTATATCCAAAGCGAATTCGGCAAGCGTTACCTGCCGGAAAACCCCAACCGCTACTCGAGCAAGGAGAGCGCCCAGGAGGCCCACGAGGCGATTCGTCCGTCGAGCGTGGAGCGCAAGGCCAGCGATCTTTCCGGCATGGAGCGCGACGCCGAGCGCCTTTACGAGCTTATCTGGCGTCAGTTCGTCGCCTGCCAAATGGTGCCGGCGGAGTATCTGTCGAGCACGCTGAGCGTAGAGGTCGACGGTTATGACCTGCGCGCCAAGGGCCGGGTGCTGAAGTTCGATGGCTATACCCGGGTCATCAAGCCTGCGGGTAAGAACGAGGATCAAAGCCTGCCGGATCTGCCCGTCGATACGCCGATGACGCTGGAGGCGCTCGATCCGCAGCAGCACTTCACCAAGCCGCCGGCGCGCTATACCGAGGCGAGTTTGGTCAAGGAGCTCGAGAAACAGGGCATCGGCCGGCCCTCGACCTACGCGGCGATCATCTCGACCATTCAGGACCGCGGCTACGTCAAACTCGAAAGCCGACGCTTTTACGCCGAAAAGCTCGGGGATATCGTCACCGAGCGCTTGAAAGAGTCGTTCCCGGATTTGATGGACTACTCCTTCACCGCGCGTATGGAGGATAGTCTCGACGAAGTGGCCGAAGGCGAGCGCAACTGGCAGGCGCTACTCGATAGCTTCTACGGCGAATTTCGTGAGGAGCTTGGCCGGGCAGAAAGCGAGGAGGGCATGCGCCCTAACCAGCCGGTGCCCACGGACATTGAGTGCCCGGCCTGCGGACGCGACATGCAGATTCGCACCGCCTCGACCGGCGTGTTTCTGGGCTGCAGCGGCTACAATCTGCCGCCCAAGGAGCGCTGCAAGACCACCATCGATTTGATCCCGGGTGACGAAGCGGTCGCCGATGACGCCAATGAAGAAGCGGAAACCGACGCGCTTCGCGCCAAGCGCCGCTGCGGCAAGTGCGGCACGGCCATGGACAGCTACCTGATCGACGAAACGCGCAAGCTGCACATTTGTGGCCAGAGCCCGGACTGCACCGGCTTCGAAGTCGAGCACGGCAAATTCAAGATCAAGGGCTACGAAGGTCCGGTCATCGAGTGCGACAAGTGCGGCTCCGAAATGCAGCTCAAGTCCGGCCGTTTCGGTAAGTACTTCGGCTGTACCAACAGCGAATGTAAAAACACGCGCAAACTGTTGAGAAGCGGCGAAGTAGCGCCGCCGAAGATGGACCCGATCCCGATGCCGGAGCTCGCCTGTCAAAAGGTCGAGGATCACTACGTGCTGCGCGATGGAGCGAGCGGGCTGTTTCTGGCCGCCAGCAAGTTTCCCAAGAATCGCGAAACGCGCCCGCCGCTGGTCAAGGAGCTCAAGGCGCATAAGGATGAACTGCCGGAGAAGTACCACTTCATCCTCAAGGCGCCTAGCGAAGACCCGGATGGCCGTCCAGCGCAGATCCGCTACTCGCGCAAGAACAAAGAGCAGTACGTGATGACCGATGAAGAGGGCAAGGCGACGGGTTGGAAGGCCACGTTCGAAGGTGGCAAGTGGCACGTTGAGGACAAGCGTAAGTGAGTGCCCGGTCCCGCACCAACCAGTTGCTTTATCAGGCGGAGCTTTTGATCGAAACGCCGGTTCAAGACGATGAGCACGCCCTGACGCGCCAGATGGCGATCGAGGAGGGTGCGCTCGCGCTTTTTGAGCTGGCGCTAGAGAGCTTTCTTGCCGAGGTGACCGAGCACGCGCGCCTGGATACGCGCCGCTGGCAGACGCTGTTGGCGGCCGACGGCCCCGAGCTTGCCGAGCTGATTCGCCTGCGTGATCTGGCCGGCCAGCCCGAGAGCTGGCTTGGCTGGCTGGTCGGCGCGCTTTTGAAGCTTCACGGCGATGAAGGCGTGGCCAAGCGGCCAATCAACAACCCGTCGATGATCGCGCTTGCCAGCGAAGCTTCGTTTACCTCCTCGCTTTATCAAAGCGTTCAGGCGGCCAAAAAAGAGATGGCGGCGCTGCGCGAAACCAGCCACGAGTGGTGATTCATCCGTTTGCTCGGGAACCCGGCCGGCGCCAAATGCTCTAGAGTAAGCGCTTGAAAAAAAGTGTCGAGCGGGCAGTGATCACTGCCCGCGCTGTTCACAAGGAGAGCTCATGGATACACGCTACAACCAGGTCAAGGATTTGATTACGTGGGCCGCGGACTACCATGCCCGCATGGCCAAGCGCTACAGCGACGGTGCCGATCGCACCGACAACGAGCGGCTGTCGATGGCGCTGACCTATCTGGCCACTCGCGAAGTGAAGATGCGAAGTGGGCTGGAGGCGCTGTTTCACGACGGCGCCGATCACAGCGAAGTGATGGAGCTGTGGTTCGACGAAACCGGCGATTTCCCCCAGCCGCCCAGGCTTGAGGCGATTACCCAGCGCAGCGTGGCCGACTCGATCGATGGTGTGATTGAGACCGCCTCCGAAGCTCAGGAGAACCTGCGCGCGCTTTACGCCCACCGCGCCGAGTGCGCGAAAATCGAAGAGGAAGCGGCGTTTTTCAACGCCCTGGCCGAAGGGCACGAAGCCGAGCTTCGCAAAATCGTGACCAGCATGCGCGAGTTCGAGGATATTTGATGTTCGCCTGGGCGCTGACATGCACTAGGGCAATGGGGTATAAACGTGTCAGCCAATCCCTACCCGCTGGCCGGTCGCCCCGGCCCGTACCGAGAGTTGATCGATGCCCGTAAACCGCCGCCGCTTTCTAGCACTCGCCATGGGCTTCCCGGCCGTGGCCAGCGCCAACGTCATTGCACCTGTAACACAGGCGACGAGTGATCTCGTTGGCACGCTCATCAGCCGCGCGGCGGCGCCGCGTCACAGCAGCGAGGTTTGGGTGCTGATCGACGATCAAACCTCCTCGCTGAGCATATTTCGAGGTAGCGACAGAATCGAGCACTTCTTGCCGATTTCCCGCGGAACCGGCGGGGCGCGTACCCATCGGGTGCGCGGTGATAGCACCACCCCCCTTGGCGAATTTCGCATCTACCGTTTCAATAATCAGAGCAAGTGGCGCATTTTTATCGGTATCGACTACCCCACGCCAGCCCATGCGCGTATGGCGCTGGAGACGGGCATCTATACCCAGGCCGACTACGAGGCCTACTTCGACGAATACCGTCGCCACGGCTATCCGCCGCAAAACACCGCGCTGGGCGGGGCGATCGGTATTCACGGTATCGGCACCTCCGATCCACAGATTCATGGGCGCTATCACTGGACCCAGGGCTGCATCGCTGTCAACAATCAGCAGATCGATCGCATCGCATCGCTTGTCGATGTTGGCACTCGCGTCGTGATCCGCTAGTATGATGGTGATCCATAAGGAAGTTCGAGGTTTTGGCCAGCGGCTATAGACAAGCGTTGTGGACTAATATAAAACAGCGTTTGACTTCGACAACGTGACCCAAGGCATTCGTGTCTGGATCATCGAGTCGGTCACTGGAAAGAACCTTTACCGCAGGTAGACAAATCTTAAGCTAGCTTCTAGCCTTACGTTTTGTCAGACCTTCAACGTAGTACCCAAGGAAGACTCAAGGAGAACATTATGACTCTGAAGACTGCTCTGAAAATGACTGCTGCCGCTGCTTCTCTGGCCGTTCTGGCTGGTTGTGCCTCTACCAGCGCGCTGGAAGAAGTTCGCATGACTGCTGAATCTGCACAGGCTGACGCTGCAGAAGCTCGCAGCATGGCTTCTCAGGCTCTGAACACTGCAAACCAGGCTCAGCGCGACGCGCAAGCCGCTCTGCAGATGTCTGAGCAAGGCCGTGAAGAAATGAGCCGTCAGTTCCAGCGCTCCATGCAGAAGTAATTCTGCATGGACCACTGAGCAACAAACGGCTCAGCGGTCTGCGTTAGCTGTGAAAAACCCCGCCTCGTGCGGGGTTTTTTAATGCCTGGCGTTGGCGCAACGCGTGTTGTCACAATGCATGTTGGCGCAAAGTGCGCATTTCATGATTGAGCGGCCATAAAAAAGGGCGATCCCTATCGGGATCACCCTTGTTAAGTGCCTGCGGCGTTATGCGTCGCTGTCAGACTCGACGGTGGCACTCAGCTCGATGTCCTGGAATAGACCCTGACGCTCGGATGGCGCCTTTTCAGCGGGAGACTCGGGCTCTGGTGCCGGTGCCTGGGGGCCGTAAAGAGCGACGAAACGGCCGTTCGGGGACTCGACCGCATGCCTGACCTGTTCGTAGTCGATCTCGAGATCCTCGTCGGTCAGCGACTCGACGCGCTCGATGGCGTTCAAAAGCGGTTCGAAGTCGCCTACGTTCTCCTCGAGCTGCGGGTAGGACTGCACGTAGAGCGTGCCGTCGGCGCCCCAGCCGGCCTTGAACGGCGCGTCCATCAGGTTGACTTGGGTACCGCTGGGGACGCGCTCGTAAAGCGACTCTATGTCTTCCGGGTACATGCGGATACAGCCGCGGCTGACGCGCATGCCGACTCCGTCCGGGCGGTTGGTGCCGTGGATCAAGTAGCTTGGCATGCCCAATAGGATCGCGTGGCGGCCCAGCGGATTGTTCGGGCCGGCGGGCACGATCTCTGGTGCCGGCTCGCCGCGCTCGGCCGCTTCACGGCGCATGGAGGAGGGCGGGGCCCAGGCCGGGTCCTTTACCTTGACCGTGGTCTGGGTCATGCCGACCGGGGTCGCGAACTCTTCACGGCCCACGCTCACCGGATAGGTTTCGACGATGCCCGGGCTATTTTCTGGGTAGTAGTAGAGGCGAAGCTCGGAGAGGTTCACCACGATGCCCTTGCGCTCGGCCGGCGGCAGAATGTACTGAGCGGGAATGATCACTTCGGTGCCTTCACCGGGTACCCAAAGGCTTACGTCCGGATTCGCCATGCGAATCTCTTCGTAGCCGATGTTATGGCGCCTGGCGATATCGAGCAGGGTCTCTTCCGGATCTTCTACCGTGACGGTGTAGTACTGGCCGACGATGTCGCCTTCTTCTGGCAGGCGAAAGTGGCCGCGGGGCAGCTCGCGCTGCGCGCTGACCTGCTCGGCGCTGGCAAGCGCATCGGCGTCCAGACCCGGAGTGGCCACTTGGGGCGGCTGTTCGGCCACCTCTTGCGCGTAGACCGGGGCGCCCAGGGTTGCGGCCAGCAGTACGGCCAGGCTGATTGGCCCCCAAAGGTTAAGGATGCGTCGTGTTTTCATGGTCGTTCCTAATGAGTTGATTCACCGCCGCGGGGCGGCCTGATTCGAGCCTATCCGCTTATGTTGTCGGCTTAAGGTCAAGTTTGCATCAAGGTTCACGTCGTCGCTACTTTTTGGTTGAGAAGACCCAACAGATTTTCGACGGCCTCGAAGCGCTGCTCGGGTTTTTCCATGGCGAATTCGAACTTCAAGGTGTCCGAGCCGTCCAGCCGGTAGTGCGCCGGTGAGGTTTGAATGAGCTTCACAAGGGTGAGCGGGTCGACTTGGGTGTCGGCGCTGAACAGAACCCGCCCACGGCTTTCCCCAGCCTCGATGCGCGCAATGCCCAGCGGTTCGGAGCGATGGCGTAGCCGGGTCTGACGCATCAGGTTCTTGAGCGGCTGCGGCAGCAAGCCGAAACGGTCGATCAACTCGACCTGAAGCTCCTTGAGCTCGGCATCGCTTTGCGTATTGGCGATGCGCTTATACATCACCAGCCGCTGCTGCACATCATGAATATAGTCGCTGGGAATCAGCGCCGGTAGGTTGAGCCCGATTTCGACGCCGGTGTTGAACGGTGCCTCGATATTGGGCGTTTTGCCGGCGCGAATCGCCTTGACCGCGCGATCGAGCATTTCCATGTAGAGCGAGTAGCCGATGGTCTCCATCTGGCCGCTCTGCTCGTCGCCCAGAAGCTCGCCGGCGCCTCGAATCTCCATGTCGTGGCTGGCGAGTTGAAAGCCCGCCCCCAGATCGATCGAGGCGCTGATGGCCTCAAGGCGCTTGACCGCGTCACGGGTCATCGACTTGGGCGGCGGGGTCAGAAGATAAGCGTAGGCCTGATGGTGGCTACGCCCGACGCGCCCGCGAAGCTGGTGAAGCTGAGCCAAACCAAATTTGTCTGCCCGCTCGATCAGGATGGTATTGGCACTCGGTACGTCGATGCCGGTTTCGATGATCGTCGAGCAGACCAGCACGTTGAAACGGCGGTGATAAAAATCCGACATCACCCGCTCCAGGCTTCGCTCTGGCAACTGACCGTGGGCCACGCCGACGCGCGCCTCGGGTACGAGCTCGCGAAGCTGCTCGGCGGTGTTCTCGATGGTCTTGACTTCGTTGTGCAGGAAGTAGACCTGACCGCCGCGCAGGATTTCGCGCAGCAGCGCCTCCTTGATCAGGCTTTCGTTCCGCTGCTGAACGAAGGTTTTGACCGACAGGCGCCGGGCTGGGGGCGTGGCGATGATCGAAAGATCGCGAATGCCGCTCATCGCCATGTTCAGCGTGCGCGGGATCGGCGTAGCGGTGAGCGTGAGAATGTCGATCTCGGCGCGCAGGGTCTTGAGCTTCTCTTTCTGAGCGACCCCGAAGCGGTGCTCCTCGTCGATGATCAACAGCCCCATTTTGGGCAGCTCGACGCTTTTGGAGAGCAGCTTATGGGTGCCGATGACGATGTCCGCCTGGCCCTCCTTGATGTTCTCGAGGGTTTTGGTCATCTCCTTGCTGCCGGTGAAGCGCGAAATCAGGCTGATATTGACGGCAGTGTCGGCGAAGCGGTCGCGAAAGTTCTCGAAGTGCTGGCGGGCGAGCAGGGTGGTCGGCACCAGCACGACCACCTGACGGCCGGACTGCACCGCCAGAAACGCGGCGCGCATCGCTACTTCGGTCTTGCCAAAGCCGACGTCGCCACACACCACGCGATCCATTGGCTGGGGCGAAATCATGTCACCGATCACCGCCTCGATCGCGGCCTTCTGATCCGGTGTCTCCTCGAACGGGAAGCTGGCGGCAAAGCGGTTGTATTCGGCGTCCGGCGTGTCGTACACCGTGCCCTGCTGGGCCTCGCGCCGGGCGTAAATATCCAGAAGCTCCGCGGCGGTATCGCGAATCTTTTCGGCGGCCTTGCGCCGGGCTTTCTCCCACTGGTCCGAGCCGAGCCTGTTGAGCGGGGCGTTTTCGTCATCCGCGCCATTGTAGCGCGAGATCAAGTGAAGGCTGTCTACCGGCACGTAAAGTTTGGCACCGCCCTCGTACTCCAGCGCCAGAAATTCGTTGGCCTGGCCGCCGGCCTCCAGCGCCTCGAGCCCCAGGTAACGCCCGACCCCGTGGGCCTGGTGAACCACCGGTGCGCCTTCCTTGAGCTCGGAAAGGTGGCGTACCGCCAGCTCGTTGTCGTCGGTGGCCTTCTCCTGACGCCGGGTCTGGCGCACCACGTCGCCGAAAAGCTCGGTTTCGGTGACGACCGCCACGTTCGGGTCGGTCAGCCATAGCCCACTCGATACCTGGCTTTCGGTGATGGCGGCGCGCTTTTGACCGGCCATGAACGCGTCGAACCCGTCCACCTCGTCGAGCCCCAGGCGCAGCGGCGCTAACAGCTCCTCGAGCGCCTCGCGCCGCCCCCGCGATTCGGCGACGAACAGCACGCGGGTCTCCGGGTTATGGGTCAAAAAGCTGGAAAGCGCTTCGAGCGGCTCCTGCGCTCGCGCGTTGAGAGCGAGGGCGGGCAGTAACTGGGCCTCTGGCGCGTGGGCGTGGCGCTGGGTGGTGTCGTCGTGAAGGAGCTCCAGCCGGGGGCGCTCCTTGATGTGGGCAAACAGGTCGTTGACCGGTATGAACGCGCGCTTTGGCGGCACCAGCGGGCGGGTCGGGTCGACCCCCAGGTTCTCATAGCGCGACTCGATTGCGCGCCAGTGCTGCTCGGCGGCCTCGAACACGTCCGGCAACAGCGCGACCCGCGTGTCCGGCGTGACGTGCTCGAAAAGCGAGGCGGTTTCGTCGAAAAACAGCGGCAGGTAGTGCTCGAGCCCGGGGGAGGGGATCGCCTTGAGCGCGTCGTTATAGAGTGGGCACTGGCGCGGGTCGACGTCGAACAGGGTTTCGAACTGCTCACGAAAGCAGGCGATGGCGCTGCGACTCAGCGAATACTCGTGGGCGGGCAGAAGCTCGATCGCCTCGACCTTTTCCGTGGAGCGCTGGTTGCCCGGATCGAAATGGCGCAGCGTATCGATCTCGTCGTCGAACAGATCGATGCGAATCGGCTCATCGACCCCCATGGGGAACAAATCGATCAGCGCGCCGCGCATGGCGTACTCGCCGGGCTCATACACGGTTTCCACCGCCCGATATCCGGCCCGCGTGAGCGACTCGCGAAAGCTTTCGCGCGAAAGCTTCGCGCCGGTTTTGAGCGTCATGACGCGCCCAGCGATGTAGTCGACCGGCGCCAGGCGCTGCATCAGCGTGTTGATGGGGACCAGTACGATCCCCTTGACGCCTTCCTGAAGCAGCTTGAGCGTTCTAAGTCGCGCCGAGACGATATCCTGATGTGGGGAAAAACTGTCGTAAGGCAGCGTCTCCCAGTCCGGAAACGGCAATACCGGCACCTGACTGTAAAAAGCCAGATCCTGTTCCAGTCGCTGGGCGCTGGCGGTGCTTGGCGTGATGACCAAAAGCGGGCCGTTGCCTGCGATTCGCGCCAGTGCCAGCGCCGTTGCACTGCCCGGCGGCGCCGTTAGATAGAGCGTATCCCGTACCCCCTGGGGGCTGGGTGGGTCGAGCAGGGAAAAAGAGGGCATAGTCTGAGTATCTGTCGTGTGAATAACGGTCGTATGAATGTCTAGCGTGTGAATAACGGTCGTATGAACGTCTGTCGTTCGAGCGTCGATCGCTTGAAGGCGTATCGATGGATGGCTATCGCGTGACGGCTGATCGACTAAACGTCGTGTCCGGGCAATTTGAGCATCATACACCATAGGCCATGACAGGTTGAGCTGCCCGGAACGAGGCGCTCGCAGTCGGTATCGCGCTGCGGCAAGCGCGTTTTGAGTTTGTAGTCAAATGGGCGTTTGTGTAATACCCCTACACGGCGTGCGACCATCCTTTGATTGCGGCCTCACCGTAAGCCACGGATAATACACGTCGATTACCTTCCCCGATTAAACACGTAAAGAGGCCGCCCGTGAGTCAGTCAACGCTCGAGAACGTTTTTCAACAGTGGCAAAGCGACGAAGCGCTTGCCGAGCAGATGATTCCGCTAGTCGGGAAGCTGTATCGTCAGAACAACGTTGTCGCGACCATGTTCGGGCGCTCGCTGATCAAGAAATCGGTCATCCGGATTCTCAAGGATCACCGCTTCGTACGTAAAATCGAAGGCACTGAGCTGTCGGTTCAGGATACCTTCCCGATCGTCGAAGCGATGGCGGCGATGAATCTGGGGCCAGCCCACGTCGATATCGGTAAGCTCGCGGTCAGCTTCAAGCACCAGGGCGGCGGCGATCTGAACGCCTTTTTGACCCGCGAGCTCGAAGAGATCGTCGATGGCTACCAGCCTGGCGCGAGCATTGGCGAGCCCAAGGACGTCGTGCTCTACGGTTTTGGCCGTATCGGCCGGCTCTTGGCCCGCGTGCTGGTGGAGAAGGCCGGCGGGGGGAATCTTCTGCGCCTGCGTGCGATCGTGGTGCGCGGTCGCGGTGATATCGGCAAGGATCTCGAAAAGCGCGCGAGCCTTCTGCGCCGCGACTCGGTCCACGGCCCCTTCGAGGGCTCGATCTCGGTGGACGTCGAGGCGCGCACCTTGACCGTCAATGGCAACGTGGTGCAGGTGATCTACGCCGACTCGCCGGCAGAGGTCGACTACACCGCTTACGGAATCAATAACGCGGTGGTGGTCGATAACACCGGCATCTGGCGCGACGAAGCGGGCCTTGGCCAGCACCTGGAGTGCAAGGGCGCAGCGAAAGCGCTTCTCACCGCGCCGGGCAAGGGCGACATCAAGAACATTGTCTACGGCATCAACCACACGTCCATCGGTGCCGATGATCGTATCGTTTCGGCGGCCTCCTGCACCACCAACGCCATCGTGCCGGTGCTCAAGGTGCTCAACGACGAGTACGGGGTCAAGACCGGCCACGTCGAAACCGTGCACGCCTACACCAACGATCAGAACCTGATCGACAACTACCACAAAGGCGACCGCCGCGGGCGCAGCGCCGCGCTCAACATGGTGCTGACCGAAACCGGTGCGGCCAAGGCGGTTGCCAAGGCGCTGCCGGAGCTCGAAGGTAAGCTCACCGGCAACGCCATTCGCGTGCCCACGCCTAACGTCTCCATGGCGATTTTGAACCTGACGCTCGAGAAGGAGACCGACGCCGCCTCGCTCAACGACTACCTGCGCCGCATGTCGATCGATTCCAACTTCCAAAAGCAGATCGACTTCGTCGACTCGGCAGAGGTGGTGTCGTCGGATTTCGTGGGTAATCGCCACGCTGGTATCGTCGATGCCAAGGCGACCATCGCCAACGGCAACCACGCGGTGGTCTACATGTGGTACGACAACGAGTTCGGCTACAGCTGCCAGGTGATCCGCATTCTGCAGCACATGTCCAACGTCGAGTTTTTGAAACTGCCGCGCCACTAGCGCACTCGCAGCGCTCAACGCCTCAAACGCCGCCGTAAGGTGGCGTTTTTTTATGGGTAAATAAACCTGAATGTATATGTATATAGCACTTTAGGCGACAGTGGTGGATGTGGTCATTGGCCGCGCTTATCTTTATAATACGGTAGATTTTTCGGGGTGGTTCAAGCTTGCTTGGGCCTGACTGGTAACAATCTGCACAGCCAACAAAAAATCTCTATGCAGAAAAGAAGCATTCGAACCCCTTACCTTCGTATATCCGATCCATCAACTGGGCGAGACTATGATCGAAGTCAAAAAAGGCCTGGATCTTCCCATCACGGGAGCGCCTGAGCAGCGTATCGACGATGCGCAGCCAGTGCGCCATGTGGCCATCCTGGGTACTGACTACGTTGGCATGAAGCCAACCATGGAAGTTCAGGAAGGGGATAAGGTCAAACTGGGCCAGCTACTGTTCACCGACAAGAAAACGGAAGGGGTGCGCTTTACCGCTCCGGCCGGCGGTGAAGTGGTAGCCATTAACCGTGGCGAAAAAAGACGTTTACTCTCTGTGGTCATCAAGGTCGACGAAACCGAAGAAGCGATGACCTTCGCTTCTCACGATCGCGATTCACTGGCCACTCTCGACCGCCAGTTGGTCGTCGACCAACTGGTCGAAACGGGGCTTTGGACGGCGCTGCGTACGCGACCCTTCTCGCGCACGCCGGCGCTCGATGCGATCCCTTCCGACATCTTCGTCACCGCTGTGGATACCCATCCGCTTAGCGCTGACCCCGGTGTCATCATTAACGAAAATACCCAGGCATTCGAAGACGGCCTCAAGGTGCTAACCCGCCTGACCGAGGGCAACGTTTTTCTGTGCACGGGTGAAAACGCCTCCATTCCCGGTGGCGATATCGACGGTGTTAAGACCGAAAGTTTCAAGGGTCCGCACCCGGCGGGGCTGGTCGGCACGCACATTCATTACCTGTCACCGGTCGCGCTGCATAAGAGCGTGTGGCACATCGGCTATCAGGACGTGATCGCTTTCGGCAAGTTGTTCTCTGAAGGCAAGCTCGATGTTAGCCGGATCGTAGCCGTGGGCGGCCCGCGCTCTGAAAAGCCGCGTCTGGTTCGTACGCGCATTGGCGCGAACCTTGACGAGCTTTTCGAAGGCGAGGTGATCGAGCCGCACGGCACGCGGATCATTTCCGGCTCCGTGTTCTCAGGGTTTGCCGCCGAAGGCAAGCTGACCTATCTCGGCCGCTTTCACAATCAGGTGAGTCTACTCGAAGAGGGTAACAAGCGTACCTTCATGGGATGGCTTTCGCCCGGCACGAACCGCCACTCGGTCATGGGCATTTATCTGTCCAAGTTCAAGGGGCTTAACAACTTCGCGCCGACCACCTCCACCAATGGCTCCGAGCGGGCGATGGTGCCGGTGGGCAACTACGAGCGGGTTATGCCGTTGGACATGATGCCGACCCAGCTTCTGCGGTCGCTGATCGTGGGTGACATCGAATCTGCCATGGACCTTGGGTGCCTGGAGCTCGACGAGGAAGACCTCGCGCTTTGCACCTACGCGTGTCCCGGCAAGTACGAGTATGGCCCTATCCTGCGTGACAACCTCACCATGATCGAGAAAGAGGCCTGATATGGGTATTCGACAGACACTCGACACGCTCGAGCCGCACTTCCACAAGGGCGGCAAATACGAGAAGTTCTACCCGCTTTATGAAGCGGTCGACACCATTTTCTATTCGCCGCCGAGCGTGGCCAAGACCACCGCTCATATCCGCGACGGTATCGATCTCAAGCGGATCATGATCACCGTTTGGATGTGTACGTTCCCGGCCATGTTCTTTGGCATGTGGAACGCCGGCTGGCAGGCCAACGTGGCCATCGATGCAGGCTACGCTTCCATGGGCGGCTGGCGCGAAGCGATCATGATGGCGGTGGCCGGCGGTCACGACCCGGGCAGTTTCTGGGCGAACTTCGTGCTCGGCGCGACCTACTTTTTGCCGATTTATCTCGTAACGTTCGCCGTGGGCGGTTTCTGGGAAGTGCTGTTCGCGATCAAGCGCGGCCACGAGGTGAACGAAGGCTTCTTCGTGACCTCAGTGCTCTACGCCTTGATTTTGCCGGCCACCATCCCGCTTTGGCAGGTGGCGCTGGGTATCACCTTCGGCGTCGTCATCGGTAAGGAGATCTTCGGCGGTACGGGCAAGAACTTCCTCAACCCGGCGCTGACCGGCCGTGCGTTTTTGTACTTCGCCTACCCGGCGCAGATCTCCGGTGACAGCGTTTGGGTCGCCGCCGACGGCTATACCGGTGCGACCGCGCTCTCCATGGCGTATCAGGACGGTATGGATACGCTTGCCAACACCTTCAGCTGGACGGACGCCTTCCTTGGCTTCATCCCGGGGTCGGTGGGCGAGGTATCGACGCTTGCGATATTTATCGGCGCAGCGGTGCTGCTCTGGACCAAGATCGCGAACTGGCGAATCATGCTCGGGGTGTTCCTCGGCATGGTGATCACCAGCACGCTGTTCAACCTGATCGGCTCTGACTCCAACCCGATGTTCGCCATGCCCTGGTACTGGCATCTGGTCATCGGCGGCTTCGCTTTCGGCATGGTGTTCATGGCGACCGATCCGGTATCGGCTTCGATGACCAACCAGGGCCGCTTGGTCTTTGGTGCACTGATCGGTGTAATGACGGTATTGATCCGCGTGGTGAACCCGGCCTTTCCGGAAGGCATCATGCTGGCGATCCTGTTCTCTAACCTGTTCGCACCCTTGATCGATTACTTCTTCGTCCAGGCCAATGTCAAACGGCGCAAGAAGCGCGTCGGTGCACCGGCCGAGGAGACTGCCTAATGGCACAAGGTAATAACTCCATCAAGAAAATTCTGATCGTGGCGTTTTCGCTATGTATCGTCTGTTCGGTGATCGTGTCGACGGCCGCGGTGGCGCTTCGCCCCACCCAGCAGCTCAACCAGGAGCTCGACCGTAAAACCAACATCCTCAACGTGGCCAAGCTTTACGAGCCGGGGATGGATGTCGAAGAGGCATTCAACGAGCAGATCACCGGGCGCGTCGTCGAGCTCGAAACCGGTGAGTACACCGATAAGTATGACGCCGACGAGTACGACGGTTTCGAAGCCTCGCGTGACCCGGCCACTGGCCGCACGCTCTCTGGTGATCGTGACATCGCCGGTCTTTCGCGGGTCGAAAACTATTCGACCGTCTATCTTGTAGGTGATCCCGACAGCCCTGAGCAGATCGTGCTGCCGATTCGCGGCCAGGGCCTGTGGGGCCGTATGCGCGGCTTTTTGTCCGTGGAAGGCGACGGCAACACCATCGTGAGTATCACCTACTACGAGCACAGCGAAACGCCCGGGCTCGGCGCGGAAGTGAACAACCCGCGCTGGCAGGCCCAGTGGGAAGGTAAAAAGATCTATGACGACGAGGGTGACCTGTCGCCGGAGATCCACCTGACCAAGGGCGGCGCCAGCAGCGAGTACGAAGTGGATGCGCTGTCCGGCGCCACGCTAACCAGTAACGGCGTGACCAACATGCTGCAATTCTGGCTCAGCGAAGAGGGCTTTGGCCCGTATCTGGCGCGTTTTCGTGAAAACGCCGAGCCAGATGACGCCGAAGATACCGACACCAACTTCAACGACGTTGAGGGGGCTTGATCATGGCGGATGTAAATGCAAAGGGCGTGTTGACCGCGCCCATATTCCAGAACAACCCCATCGCACTGCAAATTCTGGGGATCTGCTCGGCGCTGGCGGTCACTACCAGCATGAGCGTATCGCTGGTCATGGCGTTGGCGGTTATCTTCGTTACCTCGCTTTCGAATCTGTTCGTCTCGCTGATTCGTAATCACATCCCCTCCGCGATCCGGATCATCGTGCAGATGACGATCATCGCGTCGCTGGTCATCGTGGTCGATCAGATCCTCAAAGCCTACGCCTACGAGATGTCCAAGCAGCTCTCGGTGTTCGTTGGTCTGATCATCACCAACTGCATCGTGATGGGCCGCGCCGAAGGCTTCGCCATGTCCAACACGCCGGGCATGTCGTTTCTCGACGGTATTGGTAATGGCTTGGGTTACGGCTTCGTGCTGATGGTCGTGGGTTTCTTCCGCGAGCTTCTGGGTGCTGGCAGCGTGTTCGGTTTCACCGTGTTGCCGACCGTACAAGATGGGGGCTGGTATATCGGTAACGGCTTGCTGCTGCTGCCGCCGTCCGCGTTCTTCATCATCGGTCTTTTGATCTGGGTACTGCGCTCGATCAACCCGGAGCAGGTCGAGGAGAACGAGTTCAAGATGAAGGAAAACACCAAGCCGAAGGAGGCCGTGTAACATGGAACACTATCTAAGCCTTTTCGTCGCTTCGGTGTTCGTCGAAAACATGGCACTCGCTTTCTTTTTGGGCATGTGTACGTTTTTGGCGGTTTCGAAGAAGGTCTCCTCGGCCATTGGTCTGGGTATTGCGGTCATCGTCGTACTGACCGTCACCGTGCCGGTCAACAATCTGGTCTACACCTACCTGCTTCAGGAAGGCGCGCTGACCTGGACCGGTATTAGCGGTGCCGAGAACATCGACCTGTCGTTTTTGGGTCTGCTCTCTTATATTGGCGTCATCGCCGCACTGGTTCAGATCATGGAGATGTTTCTGGACAAGTACGTACCGTCGCTCTACAACGCGCTGGGCGTTTTCCTGCCGCTGATTACCGTAAACTGCGCCATCCTCGGTGGCGTCCTGTTCATGGTCGAGCGTAACTACAACTTCGGTGAGGCCGTGGTGTATGGCTTCGGCGCCGGTACCGGCTGGGCGTTGGCGATCGCCGCGCTTGCGGGTATCCGCGAAAAGCTGAAGTACAGCGACGTTCCCGGCGGCCTGCAGGGTCTGGGTATTACGTTCATCACCGTTGGCTTGATGTCCCTGGGCTTCATGTCCTTCTCAGGCATTCAGCTTTAATCGGCCGGTGACCTCGGCGGCGCCTCGTCGTCGAGGTCACCCTCAGCAATAGGAAACCGACATGGTTGATACATCCATCATCTTGCTCGGTGTTGTCATGTTCACGGTCATCGTCATCAGCTTGACGGCGATCATTCTGGCAGCGCGCAGCAAGCTCGTGAGTAGCGGGGACGTGACGATTGAAGTCAACGACGACCCCGAGAACACCCTGAAGACCCAGGCCGGCGGCAAGCTTTTGAACACTCTGGCGGCCAACGGCATTTTCCTCTCTTCCGCCTGTGGCGGCGGCGGCTCCTGCGCGCAGTGCAAATGTCGCGTGGAAGAGGGCGGTGGCTCGATTCTGCCGACCGAAGAGTCGCACTTCACCATGCGCGAGAAGAAGGAAGGCTGGCGTTTGTCCTGCCAGGTGCCGGTCAAGCAGGACATGAAGATCGAAGTACCCGAGGAAGTGTTCGGCGTCAAGAAGTGGGAGTGCGAAGTCACCGCGAACCCCAACGTTGCGACCTTCATCAAGGAGCTGAACCTGAAGCTTCCCGAAGGCGAAGAAGTAGCCTTCCGCGCCGGTGGCTACGTGCAGTTGGTGGCTCCGCCTTACGATATCAAGTTCTCGGATTTCGATATCGAAGAGGAGTATCGCGGCGACTGGGAGCAGTTCAATCTGTTCGACGTTCGGCACAAGAACAACGAAGAGGTCATCCGCGCCTACTCGATGGCGAACTACCCGGAAGAGAAAGGCCTTCTCAAGTTCAACATCCGTATCGCGACGCCGCCGCCCAAATCGGACCACCCGCCGGGCTTGATGTCGACCTACGTCTTCAGCTTAAAAGAGGGCGATAAGGTGGAAGTCATGGGGCCGTTTGGTGAGTTCTTTGCCAAGGACACCGACGCCGAAATGATTTTCATCGGCGGCGGTGCCGGCATGGCGCCGATGCGCAGCCATATCTTCGATCAGCTGAAGCGTTTGAAGACCGATCGTAAAATTTCGTTTTGGTACGGCGCGCGCTCCTGGCGCGAAACGTTCTACAACGAGGAGTACGATCAGCTGGCCGAGGAGTTCCCGAACTTCGAATGGCACCTGGCGCTTTCCGATCCGCTACCGGAAGATAACTGGGAAGGGGCAACGGGCTTCATTCATAACGTGCTCTACGAAGAGTACCTGAAGGATCACCCGGCGCCGGAGGACTGCGAGTACTACATGTGCGGTCCGCCCATGATGAACGCCTCGGTTATCAAGCTTCTGCTCGATATGGGCGTCGAGCCTGAGAACATCATGCTGGACGACTTCGGCGGTTAATAAGTCGATGTACGCAGAGCGGGGCTGGCCATGGGCCGGCCCCGCTCATTTTGTACCGTCTACACGCCCGCTTCTATCAGCTAGGTTCAACCAAGTGTCAGTAAAAGGCCTACCGCCTGATCATACCCCGCATTTACGGTATAATGAGGCCGTACACCTTGAGTAACGACGAACTAAAGCCCTCGAGGCACTTTTGCTTATCGCAACTGTCTCGAGAGCAGGTAACGTCCCAGGAGGTTTCAATGGCTATTTGGCTACTGGTATTTGGTTTCATGGCGCTGATCATGACCGCGATGGCGGTTGGCGTGCTGGTTGGGCGCAAGCCCATTGCAGGCTCCTGCGGTGGCTTGAATCAGATCGGCATGAAGGACGGCTGCGATATTTGCGGCGGAAAGGACAAGGTTTGCGAGGAAGAGAACCGCAAGCGCGGTAGCTTACGTCGTGCAAGCGACGAGAGCCGCGGCGCGGATCTTGGCTACGACGCTACGCGGCGCTAAGCGATACGCAAGAGATATGATCGCACACGTGTTAGCGTGCGCGACAATGGGATCGAGGAGACGCAGACGGTATGGCGGTTCACAATTACGATGTCGTGGTGATCGGGACGGGCCCCGCAGGTGAGAGCGCGGCCATCAACGCGGCAAAGAACGATCAGCGCGTGGCCATCATCGAAAAGCAGCCCCAAGTTGGCGGAAACTGCACCCACTGGGGGACCATCCCCTCCAAGGCGCTGCGTCATCAGGTCAAGCAGATCATGGCGTTCAATACTAACCGCATGTTTCGCGACATCGGCGAGCCGCGCATGTTCTCCTACCCACGCGTCATGGAGCGCTCCCGCGATACCATCGATAAACAGGTCGAAATGCGTACCACCTTTTACGCGCGTAACCGCATCGACCTGATTCACGGCACCGCGCGCTTCAAGGATGAGCACACGCTCATCGTGCGCGACCGACAGGAAGGCGTCGAGGAACTGGTGGCGAAGAAGTTCGTGATCGCGACCGGCTCGCGCCCGTATCGCCCGGGTGACATCGACTTTAGCCATCCGCGCATCTACTGCTCCGACACTATTCTTGCCATGGCGCACACGCCGCGCACCATGGTGATTTTCGGCGCCGGCGTCATTGGCTGCGAGTACGCGTCGATCTTCTCCGGGCTCGGTATCAAGGTCGACCTGATCAACAGTCGCGATAGTTTGCTGTCGTTTTTGGACGACGAGATCAGCGATGCGCTGTCGTACCATCTGCGAAAGCACGGCGTGCTGATTCGTCATAACGAGGAGTACGACCGGGTCGAGCCCGACGAGTCCGGCGTCGTAGTGTACCTGAAATCTGGCAAGAAGATTCGCGCCGACGCGTTCTTGTGGGCCAACGGGCGCACCGGTAATACCGACTCGCTGGGCCTCGAGAATATCGGGCTACAACCCAACGGCCGCGGCCAGCTCAGTGTGGACGACCACTACCGCACCGAGCTTCCGCATATTCACGCCGCCGGGGATGTAATCGGCTGGCCGAGCCTGGCCAGTGCCGCCTACGATCAGGGCCTGAACTCGAGTAACGAGCTGCTCGACAAGGAGTATCGCTTCGTCACCGATATTCCGACCGGCATTTACACCATCCCTGAAATCAGCTCCTTTGGACCCAACGAGCGCGAGCTGACCGAGGCGAAGGTGCCCTACGAAGTGGGCAAGGCGTTTTTCAAGGACACCGCCCGGGCGCAGATTACCGGCGATACCGTCGGCATGCTCAAGATTTTGTTCCATCAGGATACGCTGGAGATTCTTGGCATTCACTGCTTCGGTGACCAGGCCTCGGAAATTCTTCACATCGGTCAGGCGATCATGCAACAGGACGGCGAGGCGAATACGCTGCGCTACTTCGTGAGCACGACCTTTAACTACCCGACCATGGCTGAAGCCTATCGGGTGGCGGCGCAAAACGGATTGAATCGGGTGTTTTGATTAAACGCCTGTTATCGAAAAGGGCCCGCTGGGCCCTTTTTCGTTTTGGTGGGTGGCGGCGTCAGTCGTTCAACAGCTCGCTGGCCCGCGCCTGCCAAGGGCCCTCCAACCGCGCGGCGCGGCGCAGCGCCGCTTGTGAGGCCTGGCTTTCGTTATCGAGCGCCAACAGCAGCCCGAGATTTAGCCACGCCGCGCCCAGCTCCGGGTCGGCGCGGGTGGCGGCATCAAACGCGTGCCGGGCGCTGCCCGATTCGCCTTCGGCGTAAAAGGCGTTACCCAGCGCGAACCAGGCTAGGCCACTTTCAGGATAGCGCTCGACCAGCGCCTGCCAGCTGGGAAGCGCCGCACCCGCGCCATTGAGTGCCTCGAACGCGCTAATGGCGTTCAGCGCGCCGCGCGCCGAGACATCGACGGGCAGCTCTCCCGGCGCCTTGACCACGAATCCCCAGCGCTCGCTGCGCGCCCAGGTCGCGTCGAAACGGCTGAAAGCGAGCGAATGACGCTCGAGTTCACCGCTTCGCAGAAGCATCCGCTCGTTGGACAGGTCATAGCCGATCGCGACCGCGTAGTGCCACAGCGGGTAAACAGGAAGCGCCAGGTTCTGCATCACCACTACCGGCTCATTCGCGTCCAGGTGGCGCAGTAGCGCATCCAGGGTCGGGCGGATCACATAGGGGATCAAGTCGTGACGGCGGACGCTGGCGAGCATTTCCGGCTGAAGGCTGCCTTCGCGGCCAGGCAAATACACCTCGCGAATCAGTGTCTCCATGCGTATGTCAACGCCCTGGTGGTTGAGCACCATGGCCAGACTCGCCGGGCCGCACTGGTAGTCGCTCTGGGCAAAGAAGGGCACATCGACAAGCTCGATGCGGGGCGTGATGTTTTGATACGTACTTTCGAGCAGCACCGGGCTTCTCGCGCAGCCAGCGAGCCAAAGAGCGAGTACAAAAACGCCCGCAGTGCGGGCGTAGTAAGCAAGACGTTGCATTAGAGGCTTAGCGCGTGAACGGATAGACGTCGGTGAGGCCGAGAATATCGGTGATCAACAGGATGATGAACACGGCAAACAGCGCGCCGACCACGCCGCTGGCGCCGGCAGGAAGCTCGTCCAAACGCTGAGCCATCTCTTTAGCTTCGCTGTCGCTAAGCGCGGCCACGCGGGCCTGAACCTCGACCGGATCGACGCCCTGGCTTACAAGAGCCTGCTGGACATCGGCGCGGGCGAGCACGTCGCTGATACGCTGACGCTCGGCGCCGGCTTCGTCGCTGGCGAGCACCGACTGCGTGGAGATCAGGGCGCGGTCAGAGGCGTCGACGGAGGCCATGACCGGAAGGCTGGTGACAACCAGCGCCAGAATCAGCAGGGCAGACAGCGTAGCACGCAGGGTTTTCATGTTCTTCGATCCTTTAACAGTAGCGTTGAGCGCTTTTTTTAATGATGTTCGGTGTGAAAGCGTCACGCGCAGGCGGCGGACTAAACCCCAATGCGGTAGGTCCACGGGGTTTCGGCGAGTATACCTTTCGCGCCGCCCATCGTCATCGCCAAATCGTGAAGGCCCGGCCACAGAGGCACGCCACTGGCACCCTTGACTGCAAGATCCAGCCGTTGGGCCATCAGCAGAAGCTTGTGCAGACGTTTCATCGGCAGGCGGCTAATCGCCTTTTGATAGGCTGGGCGGCGCTTGTCGAAAATCATCGGCTTTTGCGTTTTGCAGGCGTGCTCGAAACTTTGTCCCTGATCCAAGTGCTGGTGCAGTGATAAAAGCGTTCGAAGCTCACGGGTCAGTGCCCAAAGCACGATAGGCGCTTCTACGCCTTCGCTTTTGAGCCCGGTAACGATACGGGAGACGCGCTGAGGCTCGCCTTTTAGACACGCATCGGCCAAGTTGAAGACATCGAAGCGGGCGCTATCCTCGACGCCTACGGCGATGCTATCTACATTGAGCCGCGTATTCGGCGGGTGGATCAGCGCGAGCTTTTGAAGCTCCTGGTCGGCGGCGAGCAAGTTACCCTCGGTGCGCTCGCCAAGAAGGCGCGCGGCGTCCAAATCGATCTGCACGCCGTGAAGCCCGGCGCGGTCACGCAGCCAATAGCCAAGCCGGGAGGCGTCCACCGGCCACACCGGTACGAACAGGCCGTGCTTGTCGAGCGCCTTGAACCAGGCGCTTTTCTGCTGTTTGGCGTCGAGCTTGCCCATGCTGATCAGCAGGATATCGTCGCTTTGCTCCATCAGCTCGGCGTACTGGGCGAGCGCCTTCGCGCCCTCCTGGCCGAGCTTCTGATGGCCAAGGCGCAGCTCCAAAAGCTTGCTGGTGGCGAACAGCGACAGGTTGCTGGCGGTTTCTAGAAGCCGCCCCCAGGCAAAGTTGGGCTCGACATCAAGCACTTCGCGCTCTTCGATACCTGCGGCGCGCGCAGCCAAACGCACCGCGTCGCAAGCGTCACGGTGCTGAAGCGGCTCGTCGCCGGCGACGATCACCGCCCGAGGCAATTTTTTGGCGAGCTGGCCGCCAAGCTGGTCGGCAAAGACCTTCAAGGCGTCGCCTCGAGCGTCGCCAGGCGCTCGACAATGCGCTGGGCAAGCTGACGCGATAGCGTTTGTTTCGCCTCGTCCAGCAGCAATTCGCGGTTCAAAAGATCGTCCTCGTTGATGCGAAGGCGCGTGGCCGTCGAGACGCTATGGTTATTGAGCGCGTAGGCGCCGTTTTCACGCCGCTGCACCGAAAGCGTCACGCGCATGGTCAGCTCGTGGTCGCGGTTGGCGCGGCCTTCGCTTCCCAGCGCCCGGTTCTCGACCACCGGTGTGCCCAGGGTGACCCGCCAGGGGGCGTCGCGGGCCACGTCGGTGCCCTGACGGATGAGCAGGGTTTCGAGCTCGCGGGCAAGCGATGTGGACGTATCGCCTTCAAGACTCAGTGGCGGCAGGCTGGTCAATGTGCCTTCACGGCGCAGCCGAAAGCCGCAGCCTGCCAGTAGCGCCGCCGACGCGGCGACGCCCCCCAAAGCGAGTAAACGTCGGCGCGTATAAAGTGTGCTCATCCGCCCACCACGATGTTGACCAGCTTACCCGGGACCACGATGACTTTGCGCACCGTTTGGCCCTCGAGGTGGCGCTGTACGTTGTCATTCTCCATCGCCAGACGCTCGATGGAGGCTTTATCCGCATCCGCCGGTACCTCGAGACGGGCGCGCAATTTGCCGTTGACCTGCACCACGAGCTCGAGACTGTCGCGGGTCAGCGCCGCTTCGTCCACCGCGGGCCAGGTCGCCTCGATCGCCGGCTCCTGGTGGCCCAGCGCCTGCCAGAGCGTATGGCACAGGTGCGGGGTGATCGGCGAGAGAATCAGCACGCAGGCCTCGAGCGCTTCGCGCGCCACGGCCAAGCCTTGGCCTGCGGTTGCATCGAACTTGCCGACGGCGTTGGAAAGCTCCATCACCGCGGCGATGGCGGTGTTGAAGGTGGTGCGCCGGCCGATATCGTCGCTCGCCTTTTTGATTGTCTCGTGGATCTTACGCCGCAGGGCTTTCTCGTCGTCATTGAGCGAGCCCTTATCGAGCGGCTGGGGCTCGCCGGACTCCAAGTGCTCGCTGACCTGGCGCCAGATGCGCTTCAAAAAGCGGTGCGCGCCTTCGACGCCGGAGTCGGACCACTCGAGTGACTGCTCTGGCGGGGCGGCGAACATCATGAACAGACGCACCGTGTCGGCGCCGAAGCGGTCGATCATCGACTGCGGGTCGACGCCGTTGTTTTTCGACTTGGACATCTTCTCGATGCCGCCCATCTCGACCGGCTCGCCGTCGCTCATCAGCACCGCGCTGATCGGGCGGCCCTTGTCGTCGCGCGTCACCTCGACGTCCGCCGGGTTGAACCACTGCTTGCCGCCGTTATCGAGCGTGCGGTAGTAGGTCTCGGCGATCACCATGCCTTGGGTCAGAAGCTGCTGGAACGGCTCATCACTCTCGACCAAACCGAAATCGCGCATCAGTTTGTGGAAGAAGCGCGCGTAAAGCAGGTGCAAAATCGCGTGTTCGATGCCGCCAATGTAGAGATCCACCGGCAGCCAGTAGTTGGCGCGCTCGTCGAGCATCGCCTCATGGTTATCGGCACAGGCGAAGCGGGCGAAGTACCAGGAGGACTCCATGAAGGTGTCGAAGGTGTCGGTTTCCCGCGTCCAGCCATCGCCCAGGTCATAAAATTCCGGCATTTTCTTGAGCGGCGAGCCCGAAGCGTCGACGGTGACCTCCATGGGAAGCTCGACGGGTAGCTCATCGTCGGTAAGCGCCACGGTCTGGCCTTCAGGGCCGTACTTGACCGGAATCGGCGCGCCCCAGTAGCGCTGGCGGGCCACGCCCCAGTCGCGAATACGGAAGTTGGTTTTGGTCTCGCCGCGGCCAAGCTCGGCAAGTTTGCCGGCAATCGCGTCAAAAGCGGCCTCGAATTCGAGCCCGTCGAACTCGCCGGAGTTGATCAGCGTGCCGTGCTCGACAAAGGCTTGCTGGCTTAGATCCGGGGTGTTGCCGTTTTCATCGGCAATCACCGGCTTGATCTCGACACCGTATTTAGTGGCAAACTCCCAGTCGCGCTGGTCGTGGGCCGGTACGGCCATGACCGCGCCGGTACCGAACTCCATGAGCACGAAGTTGGCAACGAAAACTGGTACGCGCTCGCCGGTGATCGGGTGCACGGCCTGGTGGCCGGTGGCCATGCCGAGCTTCTCCTTGGTTGCCATCTCGGCTTCCGAGGTGCCGCCTTTGGCGCACTCCTCGCAAAACGTCGCAAGCTCCGCGTTGTTTGCGGCGGCCGCTTTGGCAAGCGGGTGGCCGGCGGCAACTGCCACGTAGGTCACGCCCATCAGCGTGTCCGGGCGGGTGGTGTAAACCGACAGCGGCTCACACGCCTCGCCGCCCTGGGCTTCGATATCGAAGCTAAGCTCGACGCCCCTGGACTTGCCGATCCAGTTGCGCTGCATGGTCTTGACCTGCTCGGGCCATTCGACCTTGTCCAAATCCGCCAGCAGTTCGTCGGCGTAGTCGGTGATCTTCAAAAACCACAGCGGAATTTCCTTACGCTCGACGAGCGCCCCGGAGCGCCAGCCGCGGCCTTCGATCACCTGCTCGTTGGCCAGCACCGTTTGATCGACCGGGTCCCAGTTGACCGTGGACATCTTCTTGTAGACCAGGCCCTTTTCGATCAGCTTGCCAAAGAACCACTGCTCCCAGCGGTAGTAGCTCGAGTCGCAGGTGGCGAATTCGCGGCTCCAGTCGTAGGCAAACCCAAGCGCCTTGAGCTGGGTGCGCATATAATCGATATTCTGGTAGGTCCATTCACCCGGCGGTACCTGGTTTTGAATGGCGGCGTTTTCCGCCGGCATGCCGAAGGCGTCCCAGCCCATGGGCTGCATGACGTTTTTGCCCTGCATCCGATGAAAGCGCGAGACCACATCGCCAATGGTGTAGTTGCGCACATGGCCCATGTGGAGCTTACCGCTAGGGTAGGGGAACATGGAAAGACAGTAGAACTTTTCGCGATTGGCGTCTTCTACCGCCTTGAAGCACTGGTTCTTGTCCCAGTACTGCTGGGCGTCACGTTCGATCTCGCGAGGGCTATAATGTGCATCCATCGGTTTTTTCAATGCCTTGGCGTAGTTCGCCCGACTCGGGCGCGGTATGAATGAGAATGACGGCTGTCAGATCAGTAGTGCCGATTGTATCCTATGCTGGTGTAACCTTGAACGGTTAGCCGGCGATAGCGGCCAGGCAGTCGAGCGCGGTATTTAAAGCGGTACCAAGAAAGGAGAACATCCATGGAACGAGATAACGACCACCGTTTACGCGAAGGCTACGAGCGTCTTTTAGAGCGCATGAAAAATGGCGCGGGCGAATTAACCTGGACGAACCTGCAAAAGGATCTGGACGACGCCGTCGCTTTCGAAGCCGAGTTCGAGGAGTACACCAAGGACGAGCTGGCGCTGTTGCGCGCCTGGGTCGAGCGCGACTTGAAAGACATGCGCAACTACATGGCGGACTCCGGCAAGCAGGTGGCCCAGTGGCTGGGGATCGACGTCGATACCCTATCGCGGCGAGTGGTGGAATCGCTTCTATCCATCGCCGATCGCAGCGTGGTCGAGCGCGAGCGCTTCGAGGATGACCTGGAAGCCGCCCGGGCGGACTACTGCGAAGGCGAAATGGCCGCGCCCGGGCTCATGGCCTGCGTGCACTGTGACACCCAAGTGATGCTCGAGCGCGTCTCGCGTATCGAACCTTGCCACCAGTGCGGCCACCGCTACTTCTACCGTTTCCCCACGAAAATCGTCGAAACCTGATACTCGGCTCGAAAGCCTGGCTCAGTGTCCTGATGCTCCAATGCCTGCGATCGCCGCAAGCGAAAGCAGGCTCATGACCGCCGCGTACGTCAGGTTATCGCGCATCATCTGATAGCCGCTGATCCCGTAACGCCCCTGAAGCGACAGATTGATGCCGGAAAGCGGCCCGACACTGGTGCCTACCGCCCAGCCGCTGAGCGCCACGAAGGCGAACAGCGTCTGCTCGTTGGCGTCGAGATTCAATACCGAGGCCAGTATCGACACGCCGATGATCGGGTGAAGCCCGATCAGTGCGCTTATCGTAATGGCAGCGAAACTGACCATCGCCTGAACGATCCCGAAGTGCTGGAAAAGCGTCCAGTCCTCACCCGCCGCTGCGCTGACCAGCGTCGAAAGCCCAATGGTCAAAAGCCCCGCCGCCAGAAATAGTGAAAGCTCGCCGCGCATCGCGGGTAAGCGATTGAAAGCGTGCTGGCGAATCCGCCTGGCCGTGAATACCGACCCTTCGCGTAGATTCGCCACCACCGCCACCGCGGGAATCAGAAAGGTAATAATGCTGACGATCGAAAGTGCCGGCGTTAGCACGAAGTGAAACAGCATGACGCCCAGGGCCATGCCCAGCGGCATGAACAGGCTTTTAGGCGACAGCGAGAACCCATCGACCTCGCGCAAATCGAAGCGCCGATTAAGCTCGATGGTAGTGATTACCCCGGAGAGCATCGCAATCGGAAAGCCCACCAGCGCGATCTGGCTATACTCGACCGCCGGTGCCAAGGCGATCACCACGCCCATCGAGGCGAAAAATGGCGACCAAAGTGCAGCGCTCGATAGACCGCGGTTCAGTGCCAGAAACTGAGGCGCGGTGAGCGGCGCACGCCGCGCGATCCGGTCGCCCACCATGAAAATCGTTGAGAGATTCAAAATCGTACCGAGAAAATGCACCCCAAGCCAAGTGCGCAGTACGCCCCCGCTGCCGGTGAGCCGCTTGCCCGCCGCGGGCCGGTTGCCCTGGCGCCCCACCAGCGAAATAAAGCTCACGCCGATCAGCATCGCGACCACGAATACGTTGCCTTCGAGCACGTGCGGCCAATCAATGGGTGCGTCATACACCAGGTGGGCGACCAAAAGCATCGAAGCGCCCGCCGCGATCAGCACGCCCGCCTGAATCCGCGAGCGGCGTGGAATATCGTTCCATAGCAGCACCACCGCCGCCCACAGCAGGTAGCTCACCAGCGGATGGGTATCGATCCAGGGCGTGAAGCCGGCGATTTGCGCCGCCAAACCCGAAAGCGCCAGCGTTCCTGCCAAGCGCCGCCGCGCGGTGGTTCTGTCCATGAAGACTCCTTTAAAACGTGACTCGCAGGCTAATCAAATCGGCCTGTAAAGACCAGCGCGGTCTGCCGCTTGGCAAAAAGGTGGCGCCCGCGTTTAACGGCTATCCTTTGATTATCGTTAAGAAACTTGCGTACCATCGAGTGTCGGTAACGGCTGGCTGTTTTAACAGCAATTTTTCAATAACAACGAAGGGAGAGTTTCATGGAAACATTGTCAGAGCATCAGGGCCGCTGCGTTTGCGGCGCCGTTAGCATCACCGCCTGTCCGGAAAGCCTGAACGTCGACGTGTGCCACTGCGCTACGTGCCGTCAGTGGAGCGGGGGGCCGCTGATGGTGGCCAGCTGCGGTACCCACGTCGATTTCAAAGGGGAAGAGCGGATCTCGACGTTCGCTTCTTCCGAGTGGGCGCAGCGCGGCTTCTGCAACGGCTGCGGTACGCACCTGTTCTTTCGCCTCAATGAGTCCGGCGAGTATCTGGTTCCGGTTGGGCTTTTACAGGACGGCGCCGCATGGCGGCTCAAAAGCCAGGTCTTCATCGACCAGAAGCCGGCGTTCTACTCGTTTTGTGAACGAACCCACGACCTGACCGGCGAAGAGCTTTTTGCCACTCACGCCTGAGGCAAGCGAGAAGATGCAAGGGTTGGTCGCTTTTCAGGATGGTTTTCTCGGGGCCGGGAAGCTCCATCAATGAGGGCGTTCTTGTGAACACGTTTCGCCCGCAACGTTTGAGCTCAGCTCAACGAATAGCCGGCGCGATCATTGCGCTGGTGGGGCTGATCACGCTTTTACTGGGTCTGCTGATGGGCTATGCGCTTATCGGTGAGCTGGGCAAGCCGCTTTCGGACGGGGCGCTGAACCTTGCCATATTCTTCGCCCTGTTGACCGGGCTCGGCACGATCGCGCTGGCCGCCGGCTGGGGGCTGGCGCGAGGAAAGCGCCAGAGGCCTTGCGAGGTGTGGGTGCCTTGGCAGGCGCTGATACTTGCCGGGGTGCTGATCACGGCCGCGATGCTTGACTTTATGGGCCACGCCCTTTGGCACGATAGCCCAATGGGGGGAGCCGCGGCCAAAGGGATTAGCATGTTGACGGGGCTGGGGCTTGCGTTTTTGGTGTCCGGTTTTTATCGGCGCAAAAAGCGCGGACGTAACCTGTTTCGTTAACTCACTGTCTGGAGGGGGCGCCTGGGTAAAACGCTTGAAAGCGGTACGTTCTCCCGATCAACGGAGCGTTGGCAATGGCCCTAAAGAAAAACGCCCGGACGATGCAAGTCGACCCGGACGTTTTACGTAGTACTTTTTTGAAAACGATTAGCGAACCGCTTCCTTCTCCGGCTTAAAGATCGTGCCCAGATCGGTCGAGAAGGGCGCGGCATACTCATTCTCGATTAACGGGGTAGCCGCGGCGCGCTCGGCGCGACGTAGAAGATTTTTGTAGAGGTAGCGGTTGTACATCGCCCAAAAGTGAAAGGTCAAAAACGTGACGATGAAGCCCACCGCCAGCAGCTTAAGCATCGTCGAGCTGTAGAGCTGTTCGATGATGGCGTCCTCAACGGTGTAGAACGTATGCAGCCTTGAAAGCACCACCAGCCACAAGCCGAGCGTTGCCAGCGCCATCACGGTATCGCGCGTGCGATACTGCCAGCATTTTTGGCAAGGGTTATCGATGATCACGGGCATCAGCTTGTTGCTCATTGAAGGGCTCTCCTCTGTCGGGGCTTTGCCAGGTGGCTAGCCGTCCTTTTTGGCGCGTCATCGCTTTGGGGAAGGCGATGATCACGGTGACCAGGTTGAGGATCCAGTACGCGAAGGGGTACCAGATGCTCCAGTAAACGCATTTGAGAATGTCGCGGTCGTAGCGGCTATCGATGTAAAAACTCACCGAAAACTGAATGAAGCTGATGAAGATCAGGATGCTGCTGAAGTAGGAGAGCACGCTGCCGGTCACCGGCCATTCACCCGGCGTCAGCGCCTTGCCGACCAACCATGCAACGATCAGTGCAAGCACCGAGTAGCACCACACGACACTGACGATGTATTCGAGCATCAAAATCCAGAAGCGGCGGTTCTTCCAGCGCATGGTCTGGGTGAAGTAGCGCAGAAACACTTCGCCACCGCCCTGGGCCCAGCGCAGGCGTTGCTTGAAAAGCCCACGCAGGGTTTCCGGCATCAGCACCCAGCACATGGCGCGGGGCTCGTAGCGTACCTGGCCGCCGTCGAGCTGAAGACGCCAGCTGACGTCGATGTCCTCGGTAATCATGTCGGTGCTCCAGCCGCCGATCTTCTCGATCGCTTGGCGGCGAAACGCGCAGATAACGCCAGAGATGGTGAACACCATGCCGTAGATGCGCTGGGCGCGTTTGATCAAGCCGATGATCGCCGAGAACTCGCCGGTTTGAATCTTGCCGATTGCCGTCGAGCGGGTTCTCACCCGGGGGTTGCCGGTGACGCCGCTCACCCGAGGGCTTGCGACGAAGTGGCTGACCATGAAGCCAACGGCGTCGTAATCGAGAATCGCGTCGCCATCGATACCCACGATGATGTCGCCGCTGGCGTGAGCCAGTCCGTTGTTCATGGCGCTGGCCTTGCCCTGGTTGAGCTGATCCAGCACCGTCAGTTTGGGGTAGCGCGCGGCGAGCGCCTGCAGGCGAGCCAGCGTATCGTCGCGGCTACCGTCGTTGATCGCCACGACGTCCATGTTCGGGTAGTTCTGCTTGAACAGGTGCTGCACCGTCTCGTCGACGTTCAAGCCCTCGTTGTAGCAGGGCAGCAGTACCGTCACCGCCGGCGCTGTTGGGTCGAACTGAAACGGGGTTGTCTTTGGCTGCTTGCGCTCCCAGTGCAGGTAGAAATAAACGCCGCCGCATATCCAGATGGTGGCCATGACGCTTGGATAGCCAAGCGTAAACGTCGCTAAAAGGTCGAGTAGGTTCATGGCAGTTTTCTAAAGCGTTGGCCCTGGGAAAAGTACGGTCTAATCACGTCGATGTTGGGATGGTTCTCATGGAAATCGTCCGGGTAGTAGCCAATGTGTTGGATACCTTCCTCTCGTAGAATGCGGATCCACTCGGCGATCTCTTCACTCGGGATCGGTGTCTGGGTACGCCAATCCTGGGTTTGAAGCTCGAACACCAACTGCTGGGCGCTAACGCTTGCAAGCGATCGCCGTGCAAGCTCTCTTAGCCAGCCGTCAGGGTCGTCGTCCGCCTCTTCCATGTAGGGCATCGCCATGACCGCCACGTAGTCGTAGGCGCGAGCGAAGCCCTCGGGGCTTTGCGAAAACCACTGCTGGCTTTCCGGGTTCATGATCGTGGTCGCGTAAATGTTGCGCGAGCTGGTGAACGCCTTGTTGTCCGACTGGCGGTAGTAGTTGGCCGAGTTAAAAAGATCCTGGGTGAAGTCCGCCAGGTACTGCTCCTTGAAGTCGGTCCAGCGGGTTATCAAAGCGTCCTGCTGGAGCGCGTCGATGTCACCGGGCAGGCCGGCGTTTTGATAGGCGCTAAGCGCTGCCGGACTTGCGTCTTCGTGGTCGGTCAGGAAAGCGTCGTCGTGGAAGAGCACGCCGTCGAACTTGGTCATGCGCCCCAGATCTTCGTAAATCTCGTTGATGATGCGACGGTTGTCGGCATCGAAAGGGGTAAGCCTGCGGTAGTGCTCCGGCGCCTCGCCCCCGGTACGGTCGTTGAGAACGTAGCGATGGTCGTCACCGAGGTCAAAGGAGAGTACCGGCATCCAGGCGTACACTTTCACACCGGCGCGCTTTTTGAGCTGCCAGGACACGCGGTTGAACAGATCGGCACGTACCGGCAGATGGCGGTTGGGAAAGTAAAGCTCGTTGGCGACGCCGTCACCGTCCGGGTCGGCGAAAGCCTGGAGGTAAACCGTGGTGATACCGTAGCTGTAGATACGCTGAATCAAGCGATCCAGGTTTTGCTCCTGCTGAGCCGGGTCCGGATCAAAAACGTAGTCCAGATCCACATGTACGATGCGCAGGGACTCTTTCTCCCACACGTTGTTGGCGAGAATCTCGCCCAGGGTTTCCAGGCTGGTCTCCTGATCGATCAGGTAGCGGTGAATGCTTGCAAGCGACTCGCCGGAGCGGTTGGGCGAGCTCAAAAGGCTGAAGGTGTAGCGCATGCCCACCTCGGCGGCCAGATCAAGAGACGCCTGGCTGTAGGCGCCGTAGGGCCAAACCATCATGCGCGGCTCGCGCTCCAAGTGCTCTTCGAACTGCTCATGGGTGCGGGCCATGTCTTCGCGAATGCGCGCGGTATAGGCGGCTTCGCTTTCGTATCCGGTCTGACGGTTCCAGATTGTGGTGACCGCCGCACCTTGTTCGTTTCCTTGGGGGTTGCCAATCACGCCCTGGTGAAGATCGAAGGTGTGCGAGGCGATCTCGACCAGCGGCGACTCGTCGAGCTCGCGCACTTGGTCCCAACTCAAAAAGCGGCTGCGGGGCAGGGTGATACTGCCGTAGGGCACCTGGCCGCCGGCGGGCACGTCGAGCCAGCTGCCCACCACGGCCTGCACGGCGGGGAAGCCGTAGAGTTTCAACAGCGGAAAGACGATGTCGTAAAAGCTTGAGTAACCGTCATCGAAAGTAAGCAGCACCGCCTTGTCTGGCAGCGGTTCGCCGCCGTTACGAGCATCGAGGATCTGCTGGAAGCTGACCGGCTGATAGCCTTCGGCATCGATCAAGTTGAAGTGCTCGACCAGCCGGGCGCGGGTGATGGTCTGGGGGTAGATCGGCAGATTCGGCGTGACCTGACGGTCGACCACGTCGTGATAGCTGATGACAACGAAATCGTCAGGGGTGCGTTCGGCGTGAGCCTGAACGCTCAACAAGAGCAACACCAGTCCGGTAATGAGCGTGCGCCAGTGCATTACAAGAATCTCCAGATAAAGCCAGCGGTGAAGGTGTTGTCGTATTCCGGAATGCCGTCATACACCGCGCGCTCGCGGGTGATGCCGTATTCGAGACTGAAGCTCGGTGCGAGCTCGAAGCGATGGCCGTAGCCGATCGACCAGGTGTTCTCGTCATCGAACGCTTTTTGCCAGTAGCGTCCGGCGCCGAGCGACAGCGTTTGAATGAAGCTTTGGCGGTAGTCCAGCGGGATTTCATAGTTAACCGACAGGACGCCGGCCAGGTTCGCGTCACGCTCGGGGTTGAAGTAGCTCGCCTCGACCTCGTCGTTGGCCGACGCCGCGATTTGGGCCTCGCCGTTCACCTGCCAGCGGTCCAGATGATAAAGCGTCTCGCGCCAGTAGCCGTAGGCCGAGCGGCGCAGGTTGCCGTCATCGAAATCCACCGCCGAGACGCCAAGCGCTCCAGCGCCACGCTCGTCACGGTAAAGGGCGATTTCGCCGCGGTAGCGGTCGGCGCTAACGCCGTCGTTGAGGGCGCGAAGCGGGGTATCGATGGTGTTGTGCTCCGCCGCGACGGTGGCCGTCACGTGATCGCTAACGGCGTATCTGAGCTCGGCCTGGGCCAGGAAGTCATTGCCCAGCTGAGCGCCGTGGCCTGCCGACAGCACGACCGTTACCGGGTGCAAATTGAGCTCGTAGCCTGCAACGGTGGTGGCTGCACGCAGATCCTGGTCGTCGAACTCGCCGTACTGATTGGTTTGAGTGATGAACGGGCGCGACCCTTGAGCATTGCGCGGGCCGTCCAGGCGCACTTCAGAGCGCCACTCTTTGGAGGCCTGGGTGCTCACGCCTTCGCCGCTACTACGAGTAAACGTGGCGCTTAGCTGCGGGGCACGGGCTTCGCGCCACTCGCGAGCCAGCTCATCGCGGGACGGGCTGGGGCGGGCCTGGGCCACCTCACGGGCGATTGCCTCTGTCGTTCCGGCCCACTGGCCGCGCTGAAGCCGTGCCAACAGCACGCCGTGCTCGGCCTGATAGCGCTGATCCGGCGCAAGCATGGGCTCGGCGCTTTGGTAAGTGGCCTCGGCTTGGCGCGGCAAGCCTCGAATACGCTCGAGATCGCCTTGGGTGATCGTCAGGTAGGGGTCGCCAGGCGCCTGGTCCTGATAGGCCGCCAGCCGCTCGCTTGCTTCCCCCATCCGACCGCGCCAGGCCGTCAGCAGCACCTCGAGCAGCAGCACCTTTTGGTAGTTGGCGTTGGGAAGTTGCGTGGTGCGGGTAAAGTCCCAGCGATACTCCGGCTCCTGAGTTAGCCAGCTCTGTAACAGCCGGTCGGCTTCCTTGAAGCGCTGCGCATCGGTGTAGCTAAAGAAAAGCCCTTCGTTGAGCGGGTCGTCCGGGTTGATCGCCATTGCCGGCGAGCGCGCGATGAGCCCACGATATAGCGTGGTGGCCTCATCGGGTTGGCCAAGACCGCCCAGTGCCTGGGCGCGGGCGCGCAGCACGTAGTCGGGCAGGGTGCCGTTTTGGAGCTCAAGGCGTTTGGATAGCGCTTCGGCTTCACTAAAATGTCGAAGCTCGGCAAGCGCTACTACCTTGTCGTACTCGGCCAGCGTCTTGAGCTGATCGGGAAGCTCGGCGTTAGCAAGCACGGTTTCGAGCTGCGTGAGTCCGCTTGCGGTACGTGACGGCGTGTCGGTATGAATCCCCAAGCGAATGTCGGTGACCGCTTCGTAGTAGGCCAGCCAAAGCCGGTCGCTGGCACTGAAGACGTCCGGATTCTGACTCATCAGATCGCGGGCCGCGCTACTCGCTCCCAAACCTACCGCCAATCGGTAAATCGCCTGCAGCTCGCTTGTATTGTTCGGGTCGCGCTCGATCAGCGACTGGCGCGCGGCGAGCTCCTGGGTGGCGTTTTGCGTGCGCGAGGCAAGATAGCCGCGCGCCTCCAACCCTTGTGCCGTCGTACCCGCGACCTGCTCGTAGTTCTCGAGGTTGATTTGGGCTTGGGGGTAGCGCTCCAGGTCGGTATTGACCAGCGCTTGGCCCAGATACCCTTGCCCGTTTTGCGGGTCGCGCCGCGCCAGCGTCTGATAGAATGCCAGCGCCTGCTCATAGGCCTGCACGCGCCGCGCCGCGCCGCCCAGGTTTTCGAGTTCATTGGGTCGGTACTGCTCCAAAGAGCAGCCGGCGCAAACGGCCAGCGCCTCGTCGAAGCGTTCGGCGCGTAGTAGAAGCGCGATCAAATCGGCGCGCACCCACTCATCGCCGGTCTGTCGATAGAGCGTTTCGAGGCCGCTGATCGAGGAGGTCAGATTGCCCTCCCGTGCGTCAAGAACCAGTGCTTCACGGGTGAGATCCGTGGTGCTTTGGGCATGAGCCGCTCCCGCCATCAGGCTTGCGAGCAGGCCAATGGGCCAAAAGCGGCGAAGAGGGCTTTGCATGGGGGTATCCTGCACAGGCTAAAGTGATCACATTTGTGTAAGTAAATGTAACTTTTAGTGTATAGGAGTTTACAAACAGTGAAATAAGAAAAAAAGATGAACGGCGTGATGGGTGGTGTCGTACTTGTCGAAATTTAATCTAATTCTTTTGCAAGAATGCATTGTGTTTATAGAGTACGAAGGTTTTCATTTCTTTTTTCGATAGTTTGTTATCAGGGCTTCGATCATTTGTCTCGCCGCATTGGAGAGCGTTCGGTCGGTATGAACCAAATAGCCCAGAGGACGCTCGATAAGCGGCGTTTGGACGTTTAGTTCTACGAGACTGTCGTCGAGCATTTTTTCTGGCAGTACGCTCCATCCAAGACCGACACTGCACATCATTTTGAGCGTCTCTAGATAGTTAGTCGCCATTCCAACGGACAGCGTAAGACCCGCGCCGATAAAGCGCGTTTCGATCAGCGTATGGGTGAAGGTTTTGAGCCCGGGCATGACGCAGGTAAAGGTGCTGAGCGTGTCGAGGGTGAGCGGCGTTTTCTGGCGCGCAAGCGGATGATCCGGCGCGCAGACGAAGCAAAGTCTGTCACGCCAGAGTTCGACTGTTTCGAGACGTTCAATCGGTGTCGGTGCCAGAGTGACCACGGCGATTTCGAGCGTGCCATCGATGACGCCCTGGTAGGCGAGCTCCGAGTCCTGAAAGCGAAGGTCCAGCGCCACGTCCGGGTGGCACTCGGTGTAGTGCTTCAAAATCGGTGGCAGACGATGAAGCCCGATGTGGTGGCTCGTGCCGAGCGTCAGCGTCCCGCCGACCTGCCCGGAAAGATTGGCCAGCGCCCGGCGACTATCCTCGACCGATTGCATGATATGCAGCGCGCGAGGGCGCAGCAGACGGCCCGCCTCGGTCAGCGAGATGCGCCGGCCGATGCGATCGAAAAGCCGCGCGCCCACTTGAGTCTCGAGCGTGGCGATGCGCTTGCTGATGGCCGGCTGGGTCAGATGCAGCTGCTCGGCGGCCCGCGAAAAGCTCTGTGTATCGGCCACTGCGATAAAGGCCTGCAGACTTTGAGTATCCATGGCGTTCTCACTCGCTGAGCTATTATTCCTATATGGAATTCATTGCATAAATAACATGAATTGCTTTTATGTGCGAGGCGCGTAACACTGGTGCTATTCATAACGATCAAAGCCATAACGGCTTAAGCCATAACGCCCGAAGAGGCGGCTTGAAAGAGCACCGGACCGAACCAGCAGGGCACCGCCCGGGAGAGCAGCATGTCAGATCAACACGCCACGTCAGGTCAAACCCTTTACGACAAACTCTGGAACCAGCATCTGGTCAAGCAGCGCGATGACGGTACCGCGCTCATTTACATCGACCGCCAGCTACTCCATGAAGTGACCTCGCCCCAGGCCTTCGAAGGCCTGCGCCTGGCCAAGCGCCGTCCTTGGCGATTGGACGCCAATTTGGCGACGCCGGATCACAACGTGCCGACCACGCTCAAGGAGCGCGCCGCCGGCAACAGCGGCATCGAGGACCCGGTGTCGCTGATCCAGGTACAGACACTCGATGACAACTGCGGCGAGTACGGCATCGAAGAGTTCAAGATCAACGACCCGCGCCAGGGCATCGTCCACGTGGTGGGTCCGGAGCAGGGCGCCACGCTTCCCGGCATGACCGTGGTATGCGGCGACTCCCATACCGCGACCCACGGCGCTTTCGCCGCGCTCGCCCACGGCATCGGCACCTCGGAAGTCGAGCACGTGTTGGCGACCCAGTGTCTGCTGGCGCAAAAAATGAAAAACATGCAGGTGCGCGTGGAAGGCGAGCTTGGCCTTGGCGTGACCGCCAAGGACGTGGTGCTGGCGATCATCGGTGAGATCGGCACCGCCGGCGGCACCGGCTACGCCATCGAGTTCGCCGGCAGCGCCATCGGTTCGCTGTCGATGGAAGGGCGCATGACCGTTTGCAACATGGCGATCGAAGCCGGCGCCCGAGTGGGTCTGATCGGCGTCGACGACACCACCATCGATTATCTGGCCAAGCGCCCCTTCGCCCCGACAGAAGCGCAGTGGGAAGCCGCGGTCGCCGACTGGCGCGCGCTGGTTTCCGATGCCGATGCCGAGTTCGACAAGGTCGTGACCCTCAAAGCCGAGGAGATCGAACCTCAGGTAAGCTGGGGCACGAGCCCTGAAATGGTTACTGGCATCACAGGCCAGGTGCCGGACCCGCTGGCCGCCGGCGATGAGACGCTCAAACGCAGCCACACCCGGGCGCTTGAGTACATGGGCCTGCAGGCGAACCAGAAGATCACCGATATCAAGCTCGACAAGGTGTTCATTGGCTCCTGCACTAACTCGCGCATCGAGGATCTCCGCGAAGCCGCGAAGGTCGCCAAGGGCAAGAAAGTGGCGGACTCGATCAAGCTCGCCATGGTGGTGCCGGGCTCCGGGCTCGTAAAGCGCCAGGCGGAAGCCGAAGGCCTCGACAGGATCTTTATCGACGCGGGCTTCGAGTGGCGTGAGCCCGGCTGCTCGATGTGTCTGGCTATGAACGCCGATAAGCTCGGCGCCGGCGAGCACTGCGCTTCGACGTCCAACCGTAACTTCGAGGGCCGCCAGGGGTACGGCGGGCGCACGCACCTGGTGAGCCCGGCGATGGCCGCCGCCGCCGCGATCGCCGGCCACTTCGTTGACGTACGCACGCTCCCCGCCAATGATGCCAACCACGCTCAGGAGGCCTAAGCCATGAAAAAGTTCGAACGCATCGAGGGCCTGGTGGCACCGCTGGACCGCGCCAACGTCGACACCGACTTGATCATTCCCAAGCAGTTTCTCAAATCCATCAAGCGCACCGGCTTTGGCGTGAATCTGTTCGACGAGCTGCGCTACCTCGACGAGGGCCAGCCCGGCCAGGACTGCTCTCAGCGCCCGCTCAACGACGGCTTCGTGCTCAACCAGCCGCGCTACCAGGGCGCCCAGGTGCTGCTCGCCCGGCGCAACTTCGGCTGCGGCAGCTCCCGCGAGCACGCTCCCTGGGCGCTGGAGGACTTCGGCTTTCGCGTGGTTATCGCACCGAGCTTCGCCGATATCTTCTACAACAACGCGTTCAAGAACGGCATTTTGCTGATCACTCTGCCGGAGGAGCAGGTCGAGCAGCTGTTTCAGGAAGTGGAGGCGCAGGAAGGCTATCGCCTCGACGTGGACCTGGAAAACCAGCGCGTGCTCACCCCCGGCGGCGATACGTTCACCTTCGACGTCGATGCTTTTCGCAAGCACTGCCTGTTAAACGGCCTGGACGATATCGGCATCACGCTCCAGGACGAAGACGCCATTCGCGCCTTCGAGCAAAAGCACAAGGCTGCTCGCCCCTGGCTTTTCCGTCAGTCCGCCTGAAAGCGTTCACCTCGCCGCCAAGCGTCGCAAGATACTCACTAGCGCGTTGCAATGGGGTTGCAACGCGCTGGCAGGCTTAACGCCAAAGAATATGCAAAGGATTTAAAATGACTCAGAAAGTGCTTCTGTTACCCGGCGACGGTATCGGCCCGGAAATTGCTGCCCAGGCGGCGCGCTTGTTAAAAGCCTGTCAGGACGCAGGGCTCGATATCGAGGTCGAAGAGGCGCTGGTAGGTGGCTCGGCGTTCGATGTTCACGGCGAGCCGCTGCCCGCCGAGACTCTCGAGAATGCCAAAGCGGCCAGCGCCATTCTGCTTGGCGCCGTTGGCGGGCCGAAGTGGGACAAGATCGAGGATCTCTCCAAGCGCCCGGAAAAGGGCCTTTTAGGGCTTCGCAAGAACCTCGGGCTTTTCGGCAACCTGCGCCCGGCGCTTTTGTACCCGCAGCTGGCCAGCGCCTCGAGTTTGAAGGCCGAGCTGGTGGCCGGGCTCGACATCATGATCGTGCGCGAGCTCACCGGCGGTATCTACTTCGGCCAGCCTCGCGGTATCGAAGAGCGGAACGGCGAGCGCGTGGGCTTCAACACCTACGTCTATTCGGAAAGCGAGATCGAGCGCATCGGTCGCGTGGCTTTCGAGATGGCCCAAAAGCGTGGCAAGAAACTCTGCTCGGTGGACAAGGCCAACGTGCTGGAAGTCACCATCCTGTGGCGTGAAGTCATGGAGCGCCTGGCGCCGGAGTATCCGGACGTCGAGCTTTCGCACATGTACGTGGATAACGCCGCCATGCAGCTGGTGCGCGCGCCCAAGCAGTTCGACGTGGTGGTTACCGGCAACATGTTCGGCGATATTTTGTCCGACGCCGCGGCCATGCTCACCGGCTCCATCGGCATGCTGCCCTCGGCCTCGCTCAACGAAACCGGCCAGGGTATGTATGAGCCCTGTCACGGCAGCGCCCCTGACATCGCCGGACAGAACATTGCCAACCCGCTGGCGATGATGCTGTCGGTGGCCATGATGCTGCGCTATTCGCTCAACGAAGCCGGTCTTGCCGAGCGCATCGAGACCGCGGTGGGCAACGTGCTCGACCAGGGCCTTCGCACCGCGGATATCGTGCAGGAAGGCGAGGTCAGCGTTTCCACCGTCGAGATGGGTGACGCGGTGATCGAGGCGTTCAACGCGTTGGCCTGAGTGTCGCTGCGTTTTCCCTCGCCGTCGGCCGCTGTACGCAGCGGCCGACGTCTTTTGTTATAGTGGGTGTTACAAGATTCTACTCTACGGGAGATCAAAGCATGTTGAAGGTCGGTTTTGTCGGTTGGCGGGGCATGGTGGGCTCGGTACTCATGAACCGCATGCAGGAAGACGGTGACTTCAACGGCATCGAGCCGGTGTTCTTCACCACGTCTCAAGTCGGCCAGTCAGGCCCCGACATCGGCGTCGACGTGCCCGCGCTTAAGGACGCTTTCGATAAGGAGGCGCTCAAGGCGCTGGACGTGATCATTACCTGCCAGGGCGGCGACTACACCAAAAAGGTGTACGGCGACCTGCGCAAAAGTGGCTGGAACGGCTACTGGATCGACGCCGCAAGCACCCTGCGCATGGAAGACGAAGCGACCATCGTACTCGACCCGGTCAACCGCCGCGTCATCGACGAGCAGCTGGCCAAGGGCGCCAAAACCTTCGTCGGCGGCAACTGTACCGTCAGCCTGATGTTGATGGGCCTCGGCGGGCTTTTCGAGGCCAACATGATCGAGTGGATGACCTCGATGACCTATCAGGCCGCCTCCGGCTCCGGCGCCAAGCACATGCGCGAGCTTCTGAACCAGATGGGCGATCTGCGTGAAAGCGTGGCGTCGGATCTTTCCGATCCGGCCAGCGCCATTCTTGAGATCGACCGCCAGGTGACCGCCAAAATGCGCGGTAGCGACTTCCCCACCGAGAACTTTACCGCGCCGCTCGCCGGCAGCCTTATTCCCTGGATCGACAGCAAGCTCGACAGCGGCCAGAGCCGGGAAGAGTGGAAGGGCTTCGTCGAGACCAACAAGATTCTGGGCCTTGGCGACAACCCGATTCCCATCGACGGACTTTGCGTGCGCATTGGCGCCATGCGCTCGCATAGCCAGGCCTTCACCATCAAGCTCAAGCAGGACGTGCCGCTAGATGAGATCGAGGACCGTATCGCCAAGCACAACGACTGGGTCAAGCTGATTCCCAACGATAAGGAAGCGACCATCGCCGGGCTGACCCCGACTGCGGTAACCGGGACGCTGGACGTACCGGTTGGGCGTCTACGCAAGCTCAACATGGGCGGCGAATACCTCTCCGCCTTTAGCGTGGGCGACCAGCTTCTGTGGGGCGCGGCGGAGCCGCTCAAGCGCATGCTGAAGATTCTGCGCGAGCACTGATCGCTCGCGCATTCATCGTTCGAAAAAGGGAGGCCCAGGCGGCCTCCCTTTTTATTTGCCCCGCTCAAAAACCGCTACACTCGCGTAGGAAGGTCGTACCAACTGAGGTATGGTCATAAAGCATGAAGTGGCGCCCGCGCAGTGGGCGCTGACTAATCAACCTCGAGGGGCCTGGATGAAAAAAACGCTCGCCGGGGGCGTCTGGTGCGCTCTTGCAACGCTCAGCCCAGCCGCGCTTGCCGTAGAGTTCGGGCCGGCCACTACGCTTTCGCCACTACAGGCACCGCTGGATGCTAGGGTCAGCCTTCTGGCTGCGGATAACGTTCGCGTCGAGGATATCAGCGCGGCCGTGGCCGAGCCCGACGCGTTTAGCGCCCTGGGCCTTGCCTGGTCGCCGCTGCTCTCCGGCGTTGACATCGTGCCAGTGCGACAGAACGGACGCACGTTCTTGCGCCTGAGCGGCGCCCGCGCCGTCGATACGCCCTGGCTCGATGTGCTGATTACGCTGACCACCCCGAGCGGTCGCCAGACGCAGATGGTCACGCTGCTGTTCGACCCGGTGGATTATCTGCCCGGCACGACGGACACTCGGCTTGCCGCCACGCCCGCGCCGGTTTCCTCACCTTCGCAACCGGCGCTGGCATCTGCCTTATCATCCAGCGCGCCGCGGCCAGCGCCTACGGCGTCTCAGCCAAACACGCTTTCAACAGCCGGCTCCTATGCCACGGTCGCCCGCGGCGATACGCTGTGGGACATCGCGCTTCGCACCCGTCCGCCCGGCGTCGACGTGCAGCAGATGATCATCGCACTGGCCGACGCCAACCCGGCGGCATTCGAAGATGGCGGCATCGACCGTCTCAGCGTGGGCCAGCGCCTCAAGGTGCCCGGGCGTGAGCAGGCGCTACGCCTGAGCCCGCAGCAGGCGGCGCTTGCCGTCACTGCGCGAAGCGCGGCAACGCCAGCCACCAATATCGAGGCCGACCCGACGGCATCCCGCCCGCAGCTGGCGCAAAACGCCTCGTCTGATGAACCCGCGAACCCCGCCGAGCCCTCACCTGCAGCCGACGCACCGCTGCTGGCAGAAAGCGCCGGAGAGGGCGGCGATGTCGCAGATGAATTGAGCGATGGCGGGGTGGTCGAGGCGCTAGCGCTGATGAACGATCTGGCCATTGAGGCGCCTGAACAAAGCGTCGAGATCACGCCACAAAGTATCGAAGCGGCGCTTGCGATCAGCGGCGAGCCGATTCCCGACGGCCGGGCCTGGGCCAACAGCCCGCTTTCCACCGACGTGCTGGGTCAGGTACTGGCGTCGCTTTCGCCCTTCGCTACGGTCGAGGCCGCCCCGACGGAGAGCGAGTATCGTGCGATGCTCGACGAGCAGGCGCGCCAGGCCGCCGAGATCGAGTCGCTCACGCTTGAAGTGGCCGAGTTACGTCAGGCACTCGACGAGGTACGCGCGCTGGCCGCGACCCCCGCCCAAGCGCCAACGACCCAAACGCTTCCCGTTACGGCGGCGCCCGAGGCGACGGCGCCCAGCACAGCTGGGCCGGGAAGTAGCGCACAAGACGCCTCTCCCGGGCCGCTGGCGCTGTTGCGCGAGCACTGGGTATGGCCGGTGGGGCTTGGGTTGGCGCTGTTGCTGGCCGCAATGGTGATCAGCCGTAAACGCCGCGAGCGCCAGTGGGAGCCCGCCCCGGCCGCCACGCCGCCGCCGCCCGCAAGCTCCAGCACGCCCACGCCGCCCGCTCGAGCCCGCACCAAAGCCGAACCTAGCGCCACGCCTGTCGCACCGGCCAGTGCTAAACCCGTAGAGACGCCCAAAGCACCTGCACCCGAAAGCGAGACCGCTCACACGCCCGAACCGCCCGCCGCGGTGCCGACCGCCCCGGTCGAGGAACCTGCGCCGACAAAAACACCGCTCGAGGAGCAAGAGCGCGCCCCACAGGCAGAAGAAACCCCGACGTTTCACGCCGTAACCGAGGCGCCCGCGCCGCAGACCCTGACGCTCGAGCGCCGCGCCCTGAGCGGCCAGACTCGCGTTCGCCCAGCGGCTGACGAGTGGGAAGAGCGCGAGCCCTTGATGGCGTCGAGCGTTGAGGAGCCTGCCCCCGCCCCGGCAGAGGAAGAACAAGCGCTGTCGCTGGCGTCCCAGAAGCCGGTCCGGCCGTCCAATTACACCATCGACTACCGGCCTGAAAGTCTAGCGGGTAACGATGCGGCACCGTCCATCTCGAGTGACTACTCGCCGCCCGTGATTGATATGCCGGCGTCGAGCCCGGAGTGGGAAATCGAGGAGGTAGCATTTAAACCGCGACGTCGGGATAATGGCTGACCCTTTTCTCTGATTTTCAATACGGCGTGGCTGATGACGCTTTTTTACCATTTCGATGAAACCACGCCGCTCGACGGGCGGCTGGCGCTCGGTATCGAATACGACGGCACGCGCTTTTGCGGCTTTCAACGCTTGAAGCACGCCGCCTCCGTTCAGGCGGCGGTGGAGGAGGCGCTGGCTAAAGTGGCCGGCGCGCCGGTGCAGATTCACGCAAGTGGTCGCACTGACTCCGGCGTCCATGCGACCCGCCAGATCGTTCACTTCGACCCGCCAGCGGCGCGCAGTGAAAAGGCCTGGATCTTTGGCACCAATACCAATTTGCCCAAGGATGTCGCCATTCGCTGGGTCAAACCGGTCGGCGACGATTTCCATTCTCGCTTGGGCGCGCTGGCACGGCGCTACCGCTATGTTTTTTTGAACCAGCCCAGCCGCCCGGTGCTCGAGCGCCATCAGGTCACCTGGTGTCGCGACCCGCTGGATGCGCCCGCCATGCACCGCGCCGCCCAAGCGTTGGTGGGCGAGCACGACTTCTCGAGCTTTCGTGCGGCGGGGTGCCAGTCCAAAACGCCCTGGCGGCAGATGCACTTTTGCGAAGTGAGCCGCCACGGGCAGCTGGTGGTGATCGACATTCAGGGCAACGCCTTTTTGCACCACATGATCCGTAACATCGCCGGCGCTCTGGCAAGCGTGGGGCGCGGCGCGCAGGACGAAAGCTACATCGCGGCGCTGCTGGCAAAGAAAAGCCGCCGGGACGGAGACGTTACCGCGCCGGCCTGCGGGCTTCACTTCGTCGACTCGGTCTTTGACGAGCGCTTCGCGCTTCCCCGGGAGCCGCTAGGCCCCCATCTTCTGGCGTTCACCGGCGAGTGGACCGGTGATCGAACGCTTCCGGAAAATCCGCGCATCGCCGCTCGCCGCAAGCTCTCTTTTGCCAAAAAAACACCTTCGCCTGTCGTTAAGAATCCAGTCGGCTAGAACCCTGCAGGCTGAGCCTTGCCGGCCAACGGCTTTGCAAGGCCGTCAAGCCTCACTACCCGGAGACGCGCCATGCGCACGCGCATCAAGTTTTGTGGAATGACCCGAGAAGCGGATATCGACGCTGCTGTGGGCCTTGGCGTTGACGCGCTGGGGTTTGTCATGTGGCCGGGCAGCAAGCGCGCCGTTTCTACGGAGAATCTCGAAGCGTTGAGCGCCCGAGTGCCGGCCTTCGTGACCCGGATCGGGCTCTTCGTCGACCAGCCGGCCGAGGTCATCGAGCGGTGTCTGCCGTATCTCGATCTTTTGCAGTTTCACGGCAGCGAACCGGCGGCGTTTTGCGAGCAGTTCGGGCGGTCCTGGATCAAGGCGCTGCGCATGCGTGACGACGTGGACCTTCACCGCGCCGCACGAGAGTATTCAGGTGCCCGGGCGCTGCTGCTGGACGCCTACCGCCCCGGCGTTCCCGGCGGAACCGGGGAGACTTTCGACTGGTCCAGAATTCCCGCAGATCTCGAAAAACCTGTTATCCTCGCCGGTGGACTGACCCCGGCTAACGCCTGCGATGCGGTGGCGCGCGTAGCGCCCTTTGCGTTGGATGTTTCCGGCGGAATCGAGGCGACGCCGGGCGTCAAGGACTCGGCCGCAATGAGTGATTTCGTGCGCCAAGTGGCACTCGGCGACGCGAAGAGTTTCCACTGAGTCGAGGCCGTCAGGTTTTATTCACTCAATAACCACGTTCATTTACCGTTTGCCTGCTCGGGCGATCTTGTGAGGTACCTCTGTGACTGTTTCAGCGACTGGTGATACCGAAACTGTGAAGACCCGGTTCAGCGATTTGACCAAAATGCCGGACGCGCGCGGCCACTACGGCCCTTACGGCGGTCGCTTCGTGTCTGAAACCCTGAGCTTCGCTCTGGAAGACCTGGAGAAGATCTACACCAGCCTGCGCGACGACCCGGACTTTCAGGCCGAATTCGATCATGACCTGGCCCACTACGTTGGCCGGCCATCGCCGCTTTATCATGCCAAGCGCTGGTCAGAGTCGCTCGGCGGGGCGCAAATCTGGCTCAAGCGCGAAGATTTGAACCACACCGGCGCGCACAAGGTGAACAACACCATCGGCCAGGCGCTGCTGGCGAAAAAGACCGGCAAACCCCGGGTGATCGCCGAAACCGGCGCCGGCCAGCACGGCGTGGCCACCGCCACGGTCGCGGCGCGGCTAGGGCTCGAGTGCGACGTATACATGGGCGCTCAGGACGTCGAGCGCCAAAAGCTCAACGTTTACCGCATGCACCTGCTCGGCGCGCGGGTCATTCCGGTCGAATCCGGCACCCGCACCCTGAAGGACGCCATGAACGAAGCGCTGCGTGACTGGGTCACCAACGTCGATAACACCTTCTACATCATCGGCACCGTGGCCGGGCCGCACCCGTACCCACAGCTGGTGCGCGATTTCAACGCCGTCACCGGACGCGAGGCACGCAGACAGTCGCTCGAGCAGATCGGCCGACTACCGGATGCGCTCGTCGCCTGCGTCGGCGGTGGCTCCAACGCCATCGGGCTGTTTTACCCGTTTTTGGAAGATGACGACGTCGCCATGTACGGCGTCGAAGCCGGCGGCGACGGCGTCGAAACCGGCCGCCACGCAGCCCCCCTGGCCTCCAATGCCCCACGAGGCGTGCTGCACGGCAACCGCACCTATTTGATGTCGGACGAAGCGGGACAGGTGTCGGACACCCACTCGATCTCCGCCGGACTCGACTACCCGGGCGTGGGCCCGGAGCACTCGCTCTGGAAGGACGCGGGGCGCGTTAACTACGTTGCCGCCAACGATAAAGAGGTGCTCGAGGCGTTTCGCGAGCTGACCCGCATGGAAGGCATCATGCCAGCGCTGGAGTCCGCCCACGCGCTGGCGCACGCCAAGGTGTTGGCGCCGACCATGCGTGCTGACCAGCACATCGTGGTGAACCTTTCGGGTCGTGGCGACAAGGACATCATGACCGTTGCCGACATTGATGGTCTCAAGTTTTAAGGGTAAGCATGAACCGTATCGATCAACGCTTCGACGAACTTAAACGCCAGGGCCGCAAGGCCTTGATCCCCTACATCACCGCCGGCGACCCGGGCCCCGAGCACACCGTGGGCTTCATGCACGCCCTCGTGGAGGCCGGCGCCGATGTGATCGAACTGGGCGTGCCGTTTTCGGACCCCATGGCCGATGGCCCGGTGATTCAAAAGGCCTGCGAGCGCGCGCTCTCCAAAGGCACCCGGTTGGTGGACCTTTTGGACATGGTCGCCGAGTTTCGCCAAACCGACAGCGAAACGCCGGTGGTGCTGATGGGCTACCTGAACCCGATCGAGCGCATTGGCTACGCAAATTTCGCCGACCGGGCGTCAAGCGTGGGCGTTGACGGCGTACTCGTCGTCGACATGCCGCCGGAAGAGGCCGAGGAGTTTGGGCCGCTGTTGAAAGCGCGTGATTTGGCGGCAATTTTCCTGGTTGCACCTACCACTTCCCGTACCCGAGCCGCTACAATATGCGCCCACGGTGAAGGGTACCTTTATTACGTGTCGCTCAAGGGCGTCACCGGCGCCGCCACGCTCAATGCCCAGGACGTGGCCGAGCATCTTGCGCCGCTGCGTGAAATGACAACGCTTCCGCTCTGTGTGGGCTTTGGCATTCGCGACGGCGTTACCGCCGCCGAGGTCTCGAAGGTCGCCGATGGCGTCATCGTCGGCAGCGCGCTTGTGAACCGCATTGCCGAGAACGTCGAGTCGCCGGAAGTGATCGCTGGCGAGCTTAGAAGCGTGCTTGGAGAAATGCGCGCCGCGATGGACGCCTGAATCCCTTCATCGTCTAAACTGTTTTAATGATGCACTTTGATCGACGACACTCACAGCCTGGCGAGGCCGGGCGTTGACGACTACGGAAGCCTTTTTGATATGAGCTGGTTAGACAAAATCGTACCCTCCATGGGCCGTATCCAGCGTAAGGACCGTCGTGCCAGCGTGCCCGACGGTCTTTGGCGTAAATGCCCCAAGTGTGAAGCGGTTCTCTACCTGCCGGAACTGGAAAAACACCAAAACGTTTGCCCCAAGTGCGACCACCACTTGAGGCTGACCGCGCGCAAACGCCTTGACTGGTTTTTGGACAAGCAAGGGCGCGAGGAGATCGCCGCCGATCTCGAACCCGTCGACCGGCTCAAGTTCAAGGACTCCAAAAAGTACAAGGATCGCTTAAGCGCCGCTCAAAAGGAGACCGGCGAGAAGGATGCGCTGATCGCCATGCGCGGTGAGCTTGACGGTCTGCCGATCGTCGCCGTTTCGTTTGAGTTCACCTTCATGGGTGGCTCGATGGGTGCGATCGTGGGTGAGAAATTCGTCCGCGCGGCGACCGTCGCCCTCGACGAGGGGATTCCGCTGGTCTGCTTTGGTGCCTCCGGCGGGGCGCGCATGCAGGAGGCGCTGTTCTCGCTCATGCAGATGGCGAAAACCTCCGCGGCGCTTGAAAAGCTCAAGCAGGCCGGCGTGCCCTATGTCTCCGTGCTGACCGACCCGGTCTTCGGCGGCGTGTCGGCGTCGCTTGCGATGCTTGGGGATCTCAATATCGCCGAGCCCAACGCGCTGATCGGCTTTGCCGGCCCGCGGGTCATCGAGCAGACGGTGCGCGAAACGCTGCCGGAAGGGTTCCAGCGCAGCGAGTTCTTGCTCGAGCATGGCACCGTCGACATGATCGTTCATCGCCACGAAATGCGCGACCGGGTCGGCGGCGTACTACGCAAGCTCACCCACCAGAGCGCGCGCCCTGTAGTACAGGAAAGCGTCGAGATGGCTGAGGTCAAAGAGCCGGTGGTTGACGAAGAGGCGCTGGCAAACGAGGCCGAAGCCAAAACGACCTCGACCGACTCCTCAAGCGATGAAGCCAACCGCAATGCCTGACACGTTAGCCGGCTGGCTCGAACACCTTGAAACCCTGCACCCGTTGGGTATCGACCTGGGGCTTGAGCGCGTCTCGAACGTGGCCGAGCGAATGGGTCTGTTGGAGCGCCCGGTCGCCACTCGTGTAGTCATGGTGGCAGGCACCAACGGCAAGGGCTCGACGCTTGCCATGATGGAAGCGGTAGCCCGTGCTCATGGCTACCGCACCGGCACCTATACCTCGCCACATCTGGTGCGCTATAACGAGCGCGTGACGGTCAACGGTCAGCTTGCAGGTGACGCCGAGCTGATCGAAGGCTTCGAGCGAGTCGAAAAGGCGCGCACCCAGGAGCCGGCGATCAGCCTGACCTATTTCGAGGCGGGAACGCTCTGTGCACTGTGGTGTCTTTCCCAGCAGGCGCTGGACTTGGCGTTTTTGGAAGTGGGATTGGGCGGGCGCTTGGATGCGGTCAATATTTTCGAGCCGGACGTGAGCGTCGTCACGACCGTCGCTCTCGATCACGCCGACTACCTAGGCACCGACATCGAACAGATCGGCCGCGAAAAAGCGGGTATTTTCCGGCCGCTGAAGCCCGCCGTATTAGGCAGCCGGTCGCTGCCGGTAAGCGTTGCGGAGACCGCCATCGAAATGGCCTCGACGCTTCACGCGCTGGGTGTGGCCTTCAAGCATAGCGCCGACGCGAAGGCGAGCAACGACCTGATCACCCGCTGGTGCTGGCACGGTTTGACCGATGAAGGCGATACCGTTTCCCTTGACGCGCTCATCGACCCGGGCCTTCCCATCGACAACGCCGCCACGGCGCTGCAGGCGTTGGCACTGGTCGGCGTGAGCTTCGATACCGCGCTGGTCAATCAGGCGTTTCGCTCGCTGATCGTAGCGGGGCGGATGCAGTGGATCGGGCAGTGGTGCCTGGACGTGGGCCACAACCCCCACGCCGCGCGCTACGTCGCGAGCCGTTTGCCAACGCTTGAAGAGGGCGCTCGCCAGTGGGGGCTAATAGGCATGCTCAAGGACAAGGATGCCGATGGCGTGCTGGAGGCCTTGATGCCGTGTATCAGTGACTGGGTATGCGTAAGCCTTGACGGCGAGCGCGGGCGGCCCGCCGCGGATCTTGCAGAGCGCATTAAAGCGAAGGGCGGGGTGGTTCGCGCCCTGGCCGATTCTCCCGAGCAGGGCGTTGATATCATTGGTGCCGAGTTCGACAGCCGTGATCGCGTCCTCGCCATGGGGTCGTTCAAAACCGTTGCCGCGCTTTTGGAGTACCCGCTGCCGCAGGCCTGACACAGCCAACGCGATACACCTGGCGCTCGAGCCGGCCTCACGCTGTAAGGAGAGGGATATGAAATACGGTAAAGCGGAACGCATTAGCGGAATCGTGATACTCCTGGCGCTGCTGGCGATTTTCGTGCCGTGGCTGATGGGCGACCCGGCTCCTCGTGAGGAGCGCCCTCAGCCGACGTTCGTCATCGAACAGCCCGAGAGCGTGGCGCGTCGTGACGTTCCCGAGCCTCAGGCACCGGCAAGCGTCGAGGCGCTGGCCAACGGTGAGTCGGCCCAGGGCGCCGGCGGCCAGGAGGGCGTCGACGCCGTGCCGGCCGAGCCTCGTGCGCCGCTTACCGATCGCGTCGCCGCCGCTCAGAGCGGCTCCAACGCCTCAGAAGCGCCAAGAGAGGCGCCGGGCCAGGCGGACCCGATCGCCGAGATCGTGGCGGCCAACACGGCAACGTCGAACACGTCATCGAGCGCGAACCAAACATCTTCGGCCCCCACGACCGCCGCGCAAGGCGAGTGGGCGGTTCAGGTGGGCAGTTTCGGCGATATCTCCAACGCCGAGCGCCTTTCCGAGCAGCTTTCGAATCAGGGCTTCAGCGCATTTCGTCGCGCGCGGGACAACAACCTCACCTCGGTCTATGTCGGCCCTTACGCCACCTCGGAAGAGGGCGAGTCGGCGATGACGCTGATCAAACAGCGTGCCAACGTTCAGGGGCTGCTGGTGCGGGTTAGAGATTGACGATGGCGCTAACGTGGCTCGACGCGCTGTTCTTGGCCGTGATGGCGCTGTCCATGATGATGGGGTTTTTGCGTGGCTTCGTCCGTGAAGCGCTGGGGCTGAGCGCCTGGATCGTGGCGCTCATGGTGGCTCGGGTGCTCGCCGACCCGGTCGCCGAGCTCTTGAGCGGCATGATCGACAGCTACGATGCGCGCTTGGTGGTGGCCTTTGCGCTAGTGATCTTTGCGGTGATTCTTCTTTGCGGCATCGTGATTCGGCTGGTACACGCCGCGGTCGTCTGGGTCGGTATGGGGCTTTTGAACCGCTTCGCCGGCGCCGCCTTCGGCTTGGCTCGCGGCGTGGTGGTGCTTCTTATCGCTACGGTGGTGATCACGCTTACGCCGCTTTCGGATCTCAATGCCTGGCAGCAGGCGAGCCTTCGTCCCACCTTCATCGAACTAAGAGACTGGGCCGTCAGCCAGCTTAATCAATGGGAGCGCGAGCTCCCCCGAGCGCCCGAATCGCTTCGCGATATCAGCCTGCCCGAGCTTCGCTCGATCCGGCCGTCGGACGACTCCTCGAGTGCGCCTTTGCCCTCCTCGAACGCGCGTTGACGCGGCGGGGGAAAAGGGATGGCGGACAAGTAACATTCAGGTTTGAACACGCTCGAGCTTGCCTTCGGGTAAGCCTCAGCACAAAGAGAGGTAACGGGAATGTGCGGTATTGTGGGCCTTCTGGCCGGGCAAGCGGTGAATCAGGGCATTTACGATGCGCTGACCGTACTTCAGCACCGAGGGCAGGACGCCGCGGGCATGATGACGTGGAGCGAGGGACGCTTTCTACTGCGCAAGAGCAACGGCCTGGTGCGCGATGTCTTCCACACCCGCCACATGGCGCGCTTGAAAGGCCATCTGGGTATCGGTCACGTGCGCTACCCCACGGCGGGCTCCTCGAGCGAAGCCGAATCCCAGCCGTTTTACGTCAACTCGCCCTACGGCATTGCGCTGGCGCACAACGGTAACCTGACCAACTCCGAGCAGTTGAAGCAGGAGCTTTTTTCGACCGACCTTCGCCACATCAATACGAGTTCCGACTCGGAAGTGCTGCTCAACGTGTTTGCCCATGAGCTTGGCAAGCAGGGCCTGCATTTGACCGCCGAGGACATTTTCGATGCGGTGCGCCGGGTGCATCGTCGCTGCAAGGGCGGCTACGCGGCGGTGGCGATCATCAACGGCTTCGGTATGGTCGCGTTTCGCGACCCGCACGGCATTCGCCCGGTGGTGTTCGGCACCCGTAAGGAGGGCGGCACTCAAGAGGTCATGATCGCTTCTGAATCCGTAGCGCTGGACGTCGGCGGCTTCGAGCTCGAGCGTGACCTGGGGCCTGGCGAGGCGATCTTCGTCGACATGCAGGGCAACTACCACACCCAGGTATGCGCGGACCGCCCCGAGCTTTACTCCTGCATTTTCGAGCACGTTTACCTTGCACGCCCGGACTCGCTGCTCGACGGCGCCTACGTTTACGGCACACGCATGCAGATGGGCCGCAAGCTGGGTGATCGCATTCTCAACGAGTGGCCGGATCACGATATCGACGTGGTCATCCCGATTCCGGATACCTCGCGCACCTCGGCGCTGGAGATGGCGCAGCACTTGGGCGTGACCTATCGCGAAGGGTTTATGAAGAACCGCTACATCGGGCGGACCTTCATCATGCCGGGCCAGACCCAGCGCAAAAAGTCCGTGCGGCAAAAGCTCAACGCGATCGACGTCGAGTTTCGCGGCAAGAACGTGCTGCTGGTGGACGACTCCATCGTGCGTGGTACGACCTGTAAGCAGATCATCCAGATGGCTCGTGACGCCGGCGCGCGCAACGTTTATTTCGCCTCCGCCGCGCCGCCGGTTCGCTACCCGAACGTCTACGGCATCGACATGCCGGTCGCCTCGGAGCTGATCGCTCACGGGCGAACGGAAGCGGAAGTGGGCGAACTGATCGGCGCCGATCGCATCTTCTACCAGGATCTTGACGACCTGAAAGAGGCGTGCCGCGAAGTGAACCCCGATATGAAAGAGTTCGACTGCTCGGTCTTCGACGGACAGTACGTGACCGGCGATATCGACGAGGCGTACCTGGCCGTACTGGAAACCAACCGCAACGACGCCGCCAAGGATCAAAGCGCCGGCGATCACGCGCTGGTCGACATGCACAACCAGGACGACGATCTGGACGACTAACACGCCCACGGAGTGCAAAGGTAGCCTTATGCAGGACGATTTCGATCATTCAAACGATGTGCCAGAGTACGCGCTGGACACGCTGGCCATTCGCGCCGGCCACCACCGCACCTTCGAGCAGGAGCACTCCGAGCCGATCTTTCCGACCTCGAGCTTCGTCTACGAAAGCGCCGCCGAGGCGGCGCGCAAGTTCGGCGGCAAGGAATCCGGCAACGTCTATTCCCGCTTTACCAATCCGACGGTGCATACTTTCGAGCGTCGCCTGGCCGCACTCGAAGGCGCCGAGCGCTGTGTAGCGACCAGCTCCGGCATGGCGGCAATTCTCTCGACGGCGCTGGCGCTGCTCTCCCAGGGTGATGAAATCGTCGCCTCGCGCTCGCTGTTTGGCTCCACGGTCAGCCTGTTCGACAAGTATCTAGGCAAGTTCGGTATTACCACGCGTTACGTCGAGCTGTCCGATCTCGACGCCTGGGAACGTGCGATTACCCCGGCCACCAAGCTGCTGTTTGCCGAAACGCCCTCGAACCCGCTGTCCGAGGTGGCGGATATCGCGGCACTTTCGAAGCTCGCTAAAGAGCACGGTGCTCTGCTCGCCATCGATAACTGCTTTTTGACCCCGGCGCTTCAGCAGCCCATCGCTTTGGGGGCGGATCTCGTGATCCACTCGGCGACCAAGTACCTTGACGGGCAGGGGCGCGCGATTGGCGGCGCCGTGGTCGGGCGCTTTGATCTGCTCGAAGAAGTGTTCGGCGTGGTGCGCACCTGCGGGCCTTGCCTGAGCCCCTTCAATGCCTGGATTTTCACCAAGGGGCTCGAAACGCTGTCGCTGCGCATGAAGGCTCACAGTGAAAATGCCTTAGCGCTGGCCAGGTGGCTCGCTGAGCACCGGGCGGTCGAGCGCGTGCACTACAGCGGCCTTGAGCACCACGCCCAGCACGCGCTTGCTAAAAAGCAGCAGCGCGGTTTTGGCGCCGTGCTGGGGGTCGAGGTCATCAACGGTCAGCAGGGCGCCTGGCAGGTGATCGACGCCACTCGACTGTTGTCGATTACCGGCAACCTGGGCGATGTCAAAACCACCATTACCCACCCGGGTACGACCACCCACGGCCGGCTGTCTGATGCCCAGCGCGAGGCGGCGGGGATTGCACCGGGGCTCATCCGCATCGCGGTGGGGCTGGAGGACCAGCAGGATATCCGTACTGACCTTGCACGTGGGCTCGATGCGCTGGCAGGCTAATGCCAAAGCACTTTCTGGCTTCTTCAAACCCCGCTCCGGCGGGGTTTTTTATGCTTGAGCGACGTGATTAAACGTTGTTGTTCGAAAATATTGGCGCCTATTTAAATGTTAGCGTGGTAATAAACGGTTTTTACGAACGAACTGTCTCGCTTTTTTCAGCGGTGCTCCAACCGGTAAACCGTTATGCTCTGCACACTTTCCAAATCAAAACCTTATCTACCGCTTAGGCGATAAAAGACGGTAGCTCTTCATCGGGGATTAGGGCATGTGGCGCAATACGAGAAGCGGTTGGGGGCTTGTCAGCATTTCGTTTCATTGGCTCAGCGCCTTGGCCGTGATCGGTCTTTTTATACTAGGCTGGTGGATGACCGGCCTTGGCTACTACGACCCCTGGTACAACCAGGGGCCCTGGGTACACCGCTCGATCGGTATCCTGCTGTTAATGGTCACCACCGCGCGTATTGTCTGGAGGCTTGTGCAACCTACTCCAAAGGGTGAGGGCAGCCGATTCGAGCGTCTTGCCGCCCATGTAGGGCATATCGGTCTGTACGTGCTGCTGCTTCTGGTCATGTTGAGCGGCTATCTGATTTCGACGGCGAACGGGCGAGGCGTAAGCGTCTTCGACTGGTTCGAGATGCCGGCGGTGCTTTCGAATCTTCCCAATCAGGCGTCCATAGCTGGCGACATTCACTGGTACAGCGCGGTGACGCTCATCGTCATTGCCGCAGGCCACGAGCTGGCCGCGCTCAAACATCACTTCGTCAGCCGTCACGCGACGCTTTCGCGGATGCTCAGCCCGGCTTATAGCCGCCGACGCGCTTAACGATTTCACCCGGGTCGCCCCAGCGCCCCGACTCTACCAAGGAAAGAAAGGAGACGTTTCGATGTTGAAAAAGAGCCTTGTTGCAACTGCGGTTGCCGCCGCTGCGCTGGTGCCGCTAAGCCAGGCCCAGGCCGCCGACTACGTGGTGGATACCGAAGGCCAGCACGCCTTCGTACAGTTCAAGATCAGCCACCTGGGCATGTCCTACATTCTGGGCAGCTTCGAGGAGTTCTCCGGCGAATTCACCTATGACGAAGACGATCTGGACGCGTCTTCCATCGAGATGGAAGTGCAGGTCGATAGCCTGAACTCCAACCACGCCGAGCGCGACCGTCATATCCTGAGCGAAGACTTCCTCAACGCCAGCGAATTCCCGACGGCCACGTTCACTTCGACCGGTTTCGAATCCGATGGCGACAATGAAGGCACGCTAACCGGCGAGCTGACGCTGCACGGCGAAACCCAGCAGCTTGAAATGCCGGTAACCCTGATCGGTGAAGGCGACGACCCTTGGGGCAACTACCGCGCCGGTTTCGAAGGTAGCACCATGATCACGCTGAGCGATTACGGTATCGACATGAGCGACTTCCCGGAAGCCATGCACGAGCTTGAGCTCTACGTGGTGTTCGAAGGTATCCGCCAGTAAGTCCGGCGTGTTAAAAAGCGCCATCGCCCCGGCCGGGGCGGTGGCGCTTTTGCGTTTTGAGTAGCAAAAAATTTTCGATAGGAGTTTCGACTTGGCCACTTCGCGTCAGCATACTCTGGGCGTCACCCTGTGGCGACAAACCTGGCCGATGGCCATCGGCGTTCTCGCGCTGCTGGGCTTTCAACTGGTCGATAGCGCCTTCATTGCGCGCTTGGGCACGGCGCCGCTGGCGGCGCAGTCGTTCACCTTTCCGCTCTCGTTTTTGATCATCGGCGTGCAGGTCGGCATGGGAATTGCCATCGCCGCGCTGGTCTCGCGGGCGCTGGGGGCGGGCGAAGAAGAGCGTGCACGGCGCTTGGGAAGTCTCGTACTGCTCGCCGGTGGCGGCGTCATCGGCGCGCTGTGCATTCTGCTTTGGCTCCTGCAGGCACCTATTTTTACGCTTCTGGGCGCCGATGATACTGCCCTTGGCTATATTCGAACCTACTGGGGCCCGCAGCTTTTCTCCGCCTGGTTGGCCGCGCTTTTATACTTCGTCTATAGCCTTTTTCGCGCCCACGGCGATACTTATCTGCCCGGCAAGATGATGGTGCTGAGCAGCGCGGTGAATTTGGCGCTCGACCCCCTGCTGATCTTTGGCGCGGGCGACTGGCCCGGGCTCGGGCTTCCCGGTGCGGCCTGGGCGAGCGTCGTCGCCTTTGGCGTTGGGCTTGCGGTAATTAGCCGCAAACTGGCACGCCATCGGTGGCTGGCGTTCGACGGCATTTATTCTGAAGCGCGAGCCTCCTGGCGACGTTTTATCGGTATCGCCGGGCCGGCGATGATCAGTCAGCTGATGCCGCCGCTGGCCGCGATGCTCGCGATCACCGCGGTCGCCGGGCTTGGCGACGTTCAGGTGGCGGCCTGGGGGTTGGCGAATCGGCTGGAAACCATGTCGCTGATGGTGATTCTCGCCATGACCATGTCGCTGCCGCCCTGGCTTGGCCGCTGCTATGGCGCGGGCGACTGGGGGCAGATCCATCGGCTGATGCGCCTGGCGCTTAAGGTGGCGCTGGTGTGGCAACTCGCTCTCGGCATCGTGCTGGCGCTCGTTGCGCCTTGGGTGGCAGCGGCGCTGGCGGGTAACCCGGAGGTGCGCGAGGCGCTGACGCTGTTGATCCGCTTCATGCTGCCAAGCTATGCGCTGCTCGGTGTATGCATGCTGGTCGTGTCGGCAGGCAACGCGCTGGGCTGGCCGCTTCGCGCGATGCTCTTGTCCAGCGCTCGGCTGTTCGTGTTCTACCTGCCGTCTTTATGGCTCGGGGCATTGCTCTTTGGCTGGGTGGGTCTGGCCGCCGGCGCTGCGATCGGCAACGTGATGGCCGGGCTTACCGCCTGGGTCGTGCTGCGGCGCATACTGTCGCGCCCGCACCGCCAGGCGGCCCCTGATGATGCTAGGGACGACGCGCTTTCTGAAACGCGAAGTAGCTGAACAGTAGCGCCATGGCGAGATAGCCCATGACGAAGTCCGGGGCGGCGTTGAGCGCAAGTTTCGGTGCGTGCATCAAGCCCACGAACGAGAAGCCCGCCGCGACCAGCGCGAAGACCGCCGCCTTGCGAAAACGGTGGTCGATGGCGCACACCGTCATCGCGCCGAGCAAAATGGCCATGAACATGGCGCCCTGACCCATCACCACGATGGCCGAGGAGATCCCGCTGACCACCTCTTCGGCGCCGCGGTTGAAGCGGGTCGACACGTAGTTGGCGAAATAAGGCAGCATGGCCAGCGCCACCGCCGGGTAATAGCGGGTATCGTTGGCTTGGAACGCGGTGGCAATCATCGAAATGCCCACAAAGACCAGTATGGGGGCGACCACGGAAACGGGAATGATCGCCGCGAGCGCGGCAATCAGCCCGAGCATGGTCGCCAAGCCATACACCGCGCCGTTGGCAATGCTATAGCCGCGCCCGGCGCCCATCCACTTGGCGCCGACCGTGGCGATGTACACCGTGGTGGGAAACACGCCGCCGAACAGCGCGCCGATCATGGTGCCCACACCGTCCACCGCCTGACACTCGCGCACATCGTATTTATCGCCGGCGGCCTCCATCGCCTCGACGTTGTTCATCGTCTCGATGGCGTTGTAGAGCGTGATCGGCAGCACCACGGTTAGCACCGCCAGCATACCGCCGAACAATAAGCCAAGCCCTTCCCACCAGGCCAGGTTCGGCAGCAGCGGATAAAAGCCGAGATGCGTGAAGGCGTCGCTAAAGCGCTCGCCGCCGGCATCACCGATCAGGTACGCCATCACCGTCCCCAGCACGATGGCAAATAGTGACGTGGGAAGCTTGAACGGCATACTCACCCGGGCGATCAGCCCAACGATGGTAATGCCCAGCACAAGAAGCCCGATGACTGGCATCTCCAACGTCTTGAACAGCATTTCGCCGGCGATGAACGTGAGCGCCACGCCCGCCACCGCGCCGAGCATGGCCGCCCGTGGCAAGTGGTGCTGCACGAAGCGCCCGACCAGGCTCACCAGCGCCTCTATGGCGCCGCTGATGAAGCAGGCCGCCACCGCCACCTTCCAGGCAAGCGTTGCGTCGCCGGTCAGCTGTTTGGCCGGCAGCAGCACGCCGAACAGAAAGACGAACATGACCGGCGTCGAGATGCCGTAGGAGAGCGCGGTCACGTCGCTTCGTTGCTCCCGATGGGCCAGGCGCGTCGCACTCCAGGCGTAGTAGAAATTGCCCGCCATGACCGCTACCGCAGCCCCAGGCAGCACCTGCCCGAAGACGATCTCCGCGGGAAAGTCCATACCCAGCATGGTGATCGCGATGATCACGAAGTTGGCGATGTTGTTTTGAAACAGCGCGAAAAACGCGTCGGTGTCTTCTTTTTTGTACCAGGGGTAGTGAAAGCCTTGGGCCGCCATGAAAGCCTCAAAATGTGACTGATCGATCAGTTTTGGTGGGCGAAAACAAAAGCGCCCAGACGATTGTCTGGGCGCTTTTAGAGGGTCATGTTACTCGTTGACGGCGGCGATCGCCTTGGCCAGATATGGCAGGTTTTCCTGGGAGAAACCGGCCACGTTGGCCCGGCCCGAGCGCACCATGTAGATGCCGAACTCGTCGCGCAGACGGTCGACCTGCTCCGGCGTCAGGCCGGTGTAGGAGAACATGCCGCGCTGCTCGGCAACGCAGGCGTACTTGTCAGCAAGGCCATAAGGCTTGAGCGCTTCGACGAAGTCGCGGCGCAGCGTATTGATGCGATCGCGCATTTCGGTCAGCTCTTCACGCCACATCGCCTTGAGCTCCGGGTCGTGGAGAATTTCGCTGACGATGGCGCCGCCGTGGGCCGGCGGATTGGAGTAGTTTTCCCGCGCGACAATGGCAACCTGGGAGCGCACGTTCTCCATCTGCTCTTCGTCCTTCGCCACCAGAATCAGGGCGCCGGTGCGCTCACAGTAGATGCCGAAGTTCTTGGAGCAGGAGCTGGTGATGATGACTTCGTCCAGGTTCTCTGCGAGAAGGCGTACGCCGTAAGCGTCTTCTTCCAGCCCTTCACCGAAGCCCTGGTAGGCGAAATCGACCAGCGGCAGAAGCTTGCGCTCTTTCAAAATCTCGAGCACTTCCTGCCACTGCGCTTGGGAGAGATCGAAGCCGGTCGGGTTGTGGCAGCAGGCGTGTAGCACGACCACATCACCTTCGGGAATCTTTTTGAGCGCGCTGACCATGCCCTCGAAGTCCAGACGGTTGTCCGGATCGACGTAGGGGTATTTATGAAGTTCGATGCCTGCCGAGGTGAAGATACCGTGGTGGTTCGGCCAGGTCGGGTCGCTGACCCAGATGCCCTTGCCCGGCATCTGACCGGCGATGAAGTCCGCCGCCAGGCGCAGCGCGCCGGTACCGCCGGGAGACTGGGTAGCGCTGGCACGTTTCTGGCTCAGTACGCTCGAGTTTTCACCCAGTACGATGGGCAGCACGGCCTCGCCGTAGGCGGGCGCGCCGTGAGAGCCAATATAGGTTTTGGTCGTTTCGTTATTGAGCAGACGAGCCTCTGCTTCCTTGACGGCGCGCATGATCGGCGTATTGCCGTTGGCATCGCGATAAACGCCGACGCCCAAATCCACTTTCTGTGGGTTGGTGTCTTTTTTGAAAGCGTCGATCAGTCCAAGAATGGCATCACCCGGGACCCGCTCAATATGCTCGAACATTGAAATGACTACCTCGTTAAGCGATGAATAATATGCAGCGCTTTATGATGCCATCGCGTTCAGGGAACTGCCACACCGCTGGCCGGGTAATCGCTAAAAGAGTCGCCGTCTTGAGGGTCTTGGCTTCACTGGATGGCGTAAACGCAGTCGCGCCCGGTATCCTTGGCGCGATAAAGCGCCTTGTCCGCGCGCTTTAAAAGCGTGGCGAGTATCTCCTGCGGTCGGTGCTCGGCGATTCCGATGCTGATGGTGACCTCCCCGGTGCCGGCGCCCAGGTCGAGCTTCGCGACACTGTCGCGCACGCGCTCGGCGACGCTGTAACAGTGGCCAAGCGTGGTGCGTGGCGCTACCGCCACGAACTCTTCACCACCGAGCCTTGCCAGCATGTCGCTGTCGCGAAGAAGTGCTCTGATGCGCTCGGCTAGCGCGCGCAGAATCTCATCGCCGTAGGCGTGGCCAAAACGGTCGTTGAAGCGTTTGAAGTGGTCGACATCGATCATCATGATCGAAAAGGGGGTCAAGTCGTGCTGGCTCACCATGCTTAAGCGGTTGAGCTCCAGCATCAGCTTGCGACGGTTGGGAAGCCCCGTCAGCACGTCGGTATGGCAGCGTTTCTCGAGACGCTGTTCATTCACCACCTGGCCTGTGATGTTCATCATCATGCCGTTGAAGCGAACGCCGTCGCCACAGCGCACTGGTGACGCGCTGACGCCGATCCAGTAAGCCTTGTGCGAGGGGTGGCAAAGCCGAAAACGGGTGGCCAGCGGGACGAGCCAGCGTGCAGAGCGCTCGATGGCGGCGCTCACCATCGGCCAGTGTTCGCCGGTGAGCTGTGCGATGCCCTTATTGGCGCTGTCGGCCAGCGCCGCGCGGTCAAGGTGATCGAGGATGTCGCGATCGCCTTCCAGATAGGTAAACCTTAGGGTGCCATTTGGCGAGCGGTCGAGCTGAAATATGACGCCCGGAAGATTGGGAAGAAGCGCCTCGGTGGTGGGCGCCGTCAAGGATGAATTGATTACGTGCATGCGGTGTACCACATGGTAAACGTTGAAAAAATGAAAAACGATCCGACAGGGTAGCGTGTTAACGACCGGGTTTCTGTAAGCCTTTGCTGACAGCGATCGTGGGTCTTTATATTTTATCTTCATAACCATGGCTGTTTTTAGTCACATGGTTGTTCAAAGGCTGGATAACGTTGACTGCGTTGAAACGATGTTCCGGGAGAATAACTGGCGGGTGTCGGGCAAGTTAACTACTGTTTTTAAATACCAACTTTGACTATCAACAGATTCTTCAGGGACGCACCATGGCAGATGACAACAAGCTGGACCAACAACCCACCGGTCAGCCTCACGGCCGTAAGCTCAGCACCAGCGAGCTGTTCAAACACAACCGCGTTCGGGCCATTGCCGGCATCGCCGCCGTGGCCGTCGTGTGGGCCATCATGGCGCAGTCTAACGCCAATACCCATCGCGATCGTATCGACGTGCTGGAAAACGATTTGGCGACGTCCGAGCAGCAAAATCAGCGTCTGAGCCAGCGCGTTAGCGAAATCGAACAGGCGGAAACCGATCTTGGCGCGATGCGTGAAGAGATCGCTTCGCTCGATCAGCGCCAGGCAGATGCTAAGCAAAACGTGCAGCAGGCCGAGGAAGAGGCCCAGACGATTCAGTCACGTCTGGAAGAGCTTCAAAACCAGCGCGATTCGCTGCAGCAGGAAGTCGAGGGCCTCGAGCAGGAGCTTCAAAACGCCCAGGACAACATGCAGTCGCTGCGCGACGAGCGTGACGAGATCACATCGACGCGGGACGAAGCGCAGTCGAATCTGGATCAGATCGAGCAGGCGCGTGAAAGCGCCGAAGAGGCCCGCCAGGAAGCGGAAACCGCTCGCCAGCAGGCCGAAGAGCAGCGCCAGGAGGTGCTCGACGCGCAAAACGAAGCCCAGCAGCAGCTCGAGGAGCTCGAAAGCCAGGTCAGCGACGCAGAAGAGCGCCTTGCATCGCTACAAGAAGAGATCGATAGCGCCCAGAAGGAGGTCGACCAGCTTGAAAGCGAGCGTGAAAGCGCCAGCAGCGAGCGAGATGATCTTCAGTCGGAAATCGATTCGCTCACTGAGCAGCGCGACGAGCAGGCGCAGAGCCTGACCCAGGTCCGCTCGGAAATGGACGATCTCATGGTGGCCCTCGATATGGGCCGCGAAGAACTCTCAAACGTCGAAAGCGATATTGAAACGCGTGAGCAGCAGCTCGAGCGGCTGGAAAGCCAGCTCAGCGACTGGCGCGAAGAGCTATCCGCGCTCGACGCTCGCTTGGAAGTCGATGACGCTAGTGAAGACGAGGTGCCCAACCTGGCTCCTAACGGCCAGCAGTCGAACCAGGCCGGCCAGGGCGAACAGAGCCAATCGTCTCAAGGGCAGTCCGGTCAAGGTCAGAACAATCAGAGTCAGAGTTCAAGCCCGTCCGGCCAATCCAACGGGGCATCCTCGCAAGATGAAGACGAGGAGGAGGTTGAGGAGCAGAGTAGCGCTCAGTAAAGCGTTTTCTCTTGAAAGGGCATCGCTGAGGATTCGTTACGCGGGTACGGCAAACGCCGTACCCGCTTTTTATCGTTTCGAGTTTATGAACCGGGCGCCAGCGCGTATGATTTAGCCACTTAAACGCTGTGCTAAGGAGCGTACAATGGATGGGATCAAGCACATCATTGCGGTGGCGTCCGGTAAAGGGGGCGTGGGTAAATCCACCGTCACCGTGAATTTGGCGCTGGCGCTGGCCGCCCAAGGGTATCGCGTCGGGGTGCTCGACGCCGATATCTATGGCCCAAGCCAGGCTCAAATGCTCGGTGTTGAAGAGGGGACGCGCCCCCAGCCCGCCGGCGAAAACGCATTTATGCCGCTTCAGGCCCACGGGCTCAAGGCGATGTCGATGGCGTTTCTGGTCAACTCGCGCGATGCGATGGTGTGGCGCGGGCCGATGGTCGTCGGCGCTTTTCAGCAGATGCTCAATCAGACCCAGTGGGGCGAGCTCGACTTTCTGCTGATCGATATGCCGCCAGGCACCGGCGACATCCAGTTGACACTTGCCCAGAAAGTGCCGGTATCTGGCGCGGTGATCGTCACGACTCCCCAGGACATCGCGCTGCTGGATGCGCGCAAGGGCATCGAGATGTTTCGCAAGGTCAACGTGCCGGTGGTTGGCGTGGTCGAGAACATGAGTCTTTACAAGTGCGAAAGCTGTGGCCACGAGGCGGCCATTTTCGGCACCGGCGGCGGCGAGCGCATCGCCCAAGAGTACGCCACGAAAGTGTTGGGGCGCCTGCCGCTGGCGATGTCCATTCGCGAGCTGGCGGACTCCGGCAAGCCCACGGTAGTCTCGAGCCCCGAAAGCGACGAGAGCCAAACCTTTGCCGAAATCGCCCGCCAGGTGGCGGATTCGGTGATGGGAACGCAACAAAGCGGCCCCACGATTTCCTTTAGCGAGTGATGAGCAGCAATGAGTATTCAGTCTGACAAGTGGATTCGCCGGATGGCGCAAAGTGACGCCATGATCGAGCCCTTCGAGCCCGGTCAGGTGCGCCACGTCAACGACCAGCGGGTCATCTCCTACGGCACCTCGAGCTACGGCTACGACGTGCGCTGCTCCGACGAGTTTAAGGTGTTTACTAACATCCACTCGGCGATCGTCGACCCCAAGGCTTTTGATGACAAGAGCTTCGTCGACGTGAAGGGCGATGTCTGCATCATTCCGCCCAACTCCTTTGCGCTGGCGCGCACCGTGGAGTACTTTCGTATTCCGCGTAACGTGCTCACCATTTGCCTGGGCAAATCGACCTACGCGCGCTGCGGTATCATCGTCAACGTCACGCCGCTGGAGCCGGAGTGGGAGGGCCACGTGACGCTGGAATTCTCCAACACCACGAATCTTCCGGCGAAGATTTACGCCCACGAAGGCGTGGCGCAGATGCTCTTTCTCGCCGCCGACGAGGAGTGTGAAACCTCCTACAAGGATCGGGGTGGTAAGTACATGGGCCAGCGCGGCGTGACGCTGCCACGTACCTGACCCCTTTGGTCATTGCATCGAAAGCCGTATAAAAAAGCGCGCCTGCAAAGGCGCGCTTTTTGCCGTCGAGGGAGCGGTCAAACGTCTTCGTCGAGCTCTTCGGCGGCGTCGTCGTGAGACAGCCGCATCCCCTGGGGCGGTAACGGCTGGCCGTCGATGGTGACCTTGTCGCTCGAGTAGTTGAGCCGGCCCTGCAAAAACCACTGCACGGCGATGGGCAGGATCAGGTGCTCGCGGGCGTGCACCTTCTCCTTCAGGCTCTGCTCGTCGTCGCCTTCGTCGATGCGACACTCGGCCTGGATCACGACCGGACCGCCGTCGAGCTCTTCGGTGACGAAGTGCACGCTACAGCCGTGCAGATTGCGACCATCGGCGAGCGCCCGGGCGTGGGTGTTGAGCCCCTGATAGTCCGGCAGAAGCGACGGGTGGATATTGAGCATCTTGCCCAGAAAGCGCTGGACGAAGCGCGACGTCAGGATGCGCATGAAGCCTGCCAGCACGATCAGGTCCGGCTCATGGCGCTCGATCACCTTGATCAGAGCGCCGTCGTAAGCCTCACGGCTTTCGTACTCGCGATGGGGCAGGGCAACGGCTTCGATGCCGGCTTCGTGAGCCCGCTTGAGCCCGAACGCGGCGGGCTCGTTGGAGATCACCGCGACGATGTCGCCGCCCAACCGGTCGTGGCTCTGAGCTTCGATCAGCGCGGCCAGGTTGCTGCCGCTGCCGGAAATCAGTACCACGATGCGGCGCTGATCGACCGGTTCCGGCGTCATGTCGTTGAGCGTGTCGCTGCCGTACTCGTTATCGCTCACTGCTGAGCCTCTCCCACGGCGAGGTTCTCGAGTACCACCGCTTGCTCTTCACGCGTGACGATCTCGCCGATGCGATAGACGGTTTCGCCCTGATCCTTTAGATAGCTCATGGCCTCATCGGCTTGCGCTTGGGGCACGACGACCACCATGCCAATGCCGCAGTTGAGCACTCGGTGCATCTCCACTTCGCTGACATTGCCCTTGGCCTGCAGCCAGTTGAAGACTTCCGGACGCTGCCAGCTGCTGACGTCGACGCGCGCGGCCAAGTGCTCCGGCAGCACGCGGGGAATGTTTTCCAGCAGGCCGCCGCCGGTGATGTGCGACAGCGCGTGAATCGAAAGCTCGCTGTCGCGCAGCATGGAAAGAAGCGGCTTGACGTAGATGCGCGTCGGCGCCATCAGCGCATCGCCCAGCGGCTGACCGTCCAGGGGCTCGTCGAGTGAAGCGCTGCTGACGTCCAGAATCTTGCGGATCAGCGAGTAGCCGTTGGAGTGGGGCCCGGATGAGGCCAGACCCAGCAGCACGTCGCCTTCACCGACCTTGCTTCCATCGAGAATCTCGGATTTTTCGACCACGCCGACACAGAAGCCAGCCAGGTCGTAGTCGTTGCCTTCGTACATGCCCGGCATTTCCGCGGTTTCACCGCCGACCAGTGCGCAGCCCGCCTGCTCGCAGCCGGCGCCGATGCCGGTCACCACGTCGGCGGCAATGTCGACATCGAGCTTGCCAGTGGCGTAGTAGTCGAGAAACAGAAACGGCTCGGCGCCGGCGACGACCAGGTCGTTGACGCACATGGCGACAAGATCGATGCCAATGGTGTCGTGCTTGCCAAGATCCATCGCCAGGCGCAGCTTGGTGCCCACGCCGTCGGTGCCGGTGACCAGCACCGGTTGACGGTAGCCCTCGGGGAGCTCGCAAAGCGCGCCGAAGCCCCCCAGACCGCCCATGACCTCGGGGCGCGTCGTGCGCTTGGCCACGTGCTTGATGCGCTCTACCAGGGCGTTGCCGGCATCGATATCGACTCCGGCATCCTTGTAGCTAAGTGACGGGGAAGCCTGAGGAGGGGTTGTCTGGGTCATGACAGGTCCTTTGGAGCCTATGGCAGTACGGGATAGGAAGGGTCTAGGCCGCAGGCGGCCGATAATTCGGCGGATTGTACCATTTGGCATCGATTGCCGCATTGTCCTGTCGAGTTATCGTGCAAGACACGTTATCTTACAACGATAACATGACGTTATGTCGCGACTGGCGACCCTCCAAGGAGCGATTCGAGTATGCGCCACTCTACCTGGGCCGCGGTGTTTATCCTGCTACTGGTGGGGCTTGTCTACCTGCTGGATTCGGTGCTCATGCCGTTCGTGGCAGGGATGATCCTCGCTTATCTGGTCGACCCCATCGCCAACAAGCTACAGCAGTGGGGCATGAAGCGCCCGCTGGCGGTGGCCAGCGTCTTCGTTGTGCTCTTTTTACTGCTGGCTGCGGCGCTGTTGATCCTGATTCCGCTGATCGTCTCGCAAATCAAGCAGCTTGGCGAGGTGCTGCCCGACATCTTCACTTGGGTCGAAAATCGCCTGGCGCCCCAGGTGCTTGAGTGGACCGGCTACGACGTGCGCGCCGAACTTGGCAACATGAAAACCACGCTGTTGGAGAACTGGCGCGACGCCGGCGGCTATCTGGCTCAGGCACTTACGAGCATCGGCCGTTCCAGCGCGGCGTTCGTCACCTGGATCACCTACGTCGCTCTGATTCCCGTGGTCACCTTCTATCTGCTGCTCGACTGGGACCGCCTGCTGGCCAACCTGGCGGATCTGGTGCCGCGCCACTACGCCCGTGATACGGCCAGACTCGCCAAGCGCTGCGATGCGGTGCTGGCTGCGTTCTTGAGAGGCCAGCTACTGGTCATGCTAAGTCTTGGCGTGATTTACGCCCTGGGGCTGACGCTGATCGGGCTCAATTTTGGGCTTTTGATCGGCGTGGTGTCGGGGCTTGTCAGCATCGTGCCTTTTTTGGGCTTCATCGTCGGGCTGGGGGTGGCGCTGGTGGTCGCGTTTTTCCAGTTCGAAAGCTGGTGGGGGCTGGTTGGGGTGCTGGGCGTGTTCAGCGTGGGGCAGGTGATGGAGAGCGTGGTGCTTCAGCCAAAGCTTCTGGGCGACAAGATTGGCCTGCACCCGGTGGCGGTGATTTTCGCCGTGCTGGCCGGGGGCAGTCTTTTTGGGTTGACTGGCGTACTATTGGCGCTACCCGCCGCCGCGGTCATCATGGTGCTTTTGCGCGAGGTGATCGAGCGGTATAAAAATAGCGAGCTGTACGGCGAGGCGAAGCTTACCGGCGCCGAGCCGCCTAACCGGCTCGATCACGACAGGGACAGGGAGATTCCATGAGCAGAGTGCCGGCTCAGCTGCCGCTGGGCGTCGGGCTTCGCGACGACGCCACCTTCGATAACTACTTCGCCTCCAGTGCCAACGCCTCGCTTTTGACCTCGCTTGGCCGCCAGCTCGAGCCGGACGCGGAGCCCTTCGTTTATCTATGGGGCTCGCCGGGCAGCGGGCGAAGCCACCTGTTGCAGGCCGCTTGCCATGCCGCTTCGGATCGTGACAAGCGCGCGCTCTATCTGCCGCTAGAGGATTTGGGCCACTTCCCGCCGCTGATGCTCGAGGATATCGAACGCCTCGACCTGGTGGCGATCGATGATCTTGAGTGCGTGATCGGACGCAAACGCTGGGAAGAGGCGCTTTTTCACGCCTTCAACCGGCTGCGTGACGCCAATAAAGGGCTGATCATCGCCGCCAGCGCACCGCCGCGCCAGCTCAACGTGGCGCTGTCGGATTTAGCCTCGCGGCTAAGCTTCGGGGTGACTTATCACCTGCATTCGCTGGACGACGCGGACCGTTTGCAGGCGTTGAAGCTGCGCGCCGGGGCAAGGGGAATGGAGCTTCCCGACGACGTGGCCCGCTATATTCTGCACCGCGGCCCGCGGGAGCTTGGTGAACTTTGCATGGCGATCGAAACCCTCGATCAGGCATCGCTATCGGCCAAGCGCAAACTGACCATTCCTTTCGTTAAATCGGCGCTTGGCTGGTAGCCGCCCGCGGGCGGCCGGGCGGTTTCCCGTTAGGCGGTTTGGCGCATTTTGCTGGCCAGCTGCTGCGCCTTTTGCACATTCTCTTCGGTCAGTTTTTGGCTTTGTCGAAAGAAGTCGCGCTGAATCGATGTCATCTGATCGGCATTGCCCTTGAGGCGCTCGGCCAGCGTTTTAGCCACGCGCTGCTGGCCTTCCATGTAATCGCGAAGCTCGGCGGTGTCCTTTACCTGCATTAAATGGCGCGCCTGCTCCAGTCCCAGGTCGACGTAGGCCTTATGCGCGTCGAGCTGGGCATTGACCAGTTTTTCAGACGTCTCCACGCCGAGCGACAAGAATGCCTGCAGGGGGCCGAGAAAAAGCGAATGGAACTGCTCGTTGGTCGGCGAGTGTTTGAATGTTGCCATGGTGTTTCTCCTTGAAGTCGAGTGACGAGAGCAAGCCCCGTCCTTGAGGCCGTGTCCTCGCTCGTATCGCATCAGGTTTTATCCCGCTGCCTGCCTTTTTGCTGCTATGCAGCATAGCAATCGTTTTTGTGCGCTGCAATATAGTGGCGTAGTGGGCAGCATGTGTACGGTTCATTTGAATGCTCGATTGGCGCTAAGGGGCGGCTCGACGTTGTCGATAGCCGATCCAGTGGCTAGGGTAAAGTGGGTAGTTTGCTAAACGCGTCAACGGCGGCCGAACGAGCGGCTCGCTTTAAAGGAGAAAACGTATGGAAACACGTATCGAGCGCGACAGCATGGGGGAGCTTGAGGTACCGGCAAGCGCGCTGTATGGCGCTCAGACCCAGCGGGCGATCAATAACTTTCCGGTATCGAATACGCCGATGCCCACCGCTTTCGTACATGCAGTGGCCCGCATCAAGCTTGCTGCGGCGCGCAGTAACCTGGCTCTAGGGCACCTCGACGAGCCGCGCGCCCGCGCCATCGAAAAAGCCGCCCAGGCGGTGATCGACGGCGAGCACGACGACCAGTTCCCGATCGATGTCTACCAGACCGGCTCCGGCACCTCGACCAACATGAACGTCAACGAAGTGCTCGCAACGCTTGCCTCGCGGGAAGGCGTCGAGGTCACTCCCAACGATCACGTCAACATGGGCCAGTCGAGCAACGACGTCATCCCCAGCGCCATCCACGTCGCCGCCGCAATCGCCGTCAAGGAGTCGCTTCGCCCGGCGCTTTTGACCCTGCGCGATGCGATCGACCAGCGCGCCGAGGAGCTCAAGGATGTCGTCAAGACCGGGCGCACCCATCTGATGGACGCGATGCCGCTGCGTATGGATCAAGAGCTTGGCGCGTGGTCGAGCCAGGTCGGTCAGGCCATCGAGCGTTTCGACAGCGCCATGACCCGCCTGCAGCGTCTGGCTCAGGGCGGTACCGCGGTAGGCACCGGAATCAACGCCCCTGAAGGGTTTGCCGAGAAGATGGCCGAAGAGCTCAGCCGCCAGACCGGGCTTTCATTCACGCCCAACGACAGCTTTTTCGCCAGCCTTTCGAGCCAGGACGCCGCCGTCGAACTCTCCGGCCAGCTCAAGGGGTTTGCCTGCGTGGTGATGAAGATCGCCAATGACCTTCGCTGGATGAACTCCGGGCCGCTGGCCGGGCTGGGTGAGATCGAGCTCGAGGCGCTGCAGCCGGGCAGCTCTATCATGCCGGGTAAGGTGAATCCGGTGATTCCCGAATCCGCCGCCCAGGCCGCCGCTCAGGTGATCGGCCTCGATAGCGCCATTACCGTGGCCGGGCAAAGCGGTAACTTCCAGCTCAACGTCATGTTGCCGCTGGTGGCTTCGAATCTTCTAAGCGCCATCACGCTGATGAGCAATACCGCCAGCCTTCTGGCCACCCGCGCTATCGCCACCTTCAAAGTGCGCGAGGATCATCTCCAGGAGCCGCTGGCGCGAAATCCTATCCTCGTAACCGCGCTCAACAGCACCATCGGCTACAACGCCGCCGCCGCGGTCGCCAAGAAGGCGTACCAGGCGGGGCGGCCGATCATCGATGTGGCTGAAGAAGAAACCGATCTGGATCGCGAAACGCTCGAGCGCCTTTTGGATCCTGCCGTGCTGACCAAGGGCGGCGTTCCGGAGTAAGCGAACGGGCAGGGCGGGTTACTTCTCCTGTTTCTCCGTCTTGCCCTCCTGGATCGTCTCGTTCGCCTCTTCACGCTCCTCTTCGCTTGCATCCGGTGTCGGCTGCTCGTCCTGACGCGAGGGGCGGTAGCAGAAGGTGGCGAGAATCGGGAAGTGATCCGAGCCAAACCCTTCTAGGCGATGCATGTCGACCAGGGTGAAGTGCTCGGTGACGAAAATATGATCCAGCGGCCAGCGCATAAACGGATAGTTGGCGTGGAAGGTGCTGAACATGCCGCGCCCGCGGCGTGGGTCGAGCATGCCGCCCACGCGGCAGAAGCGCCGCGTGGTACGCGACCAGGCCACGTCGTTGAGATCCCCCGCAACCAGAGAGGGTTTCGGGTCTTCGTGGATGTGTTTGCCAACCCATAAAAGCTCGGCATCGCGCCATAGCGACTTGTCACTTTCGCTGGGGGCCGGCGGGCGCGGGTGAACCGCGTAGAGACGTACTCGCGCGCCGCTGTCGAGCGTCACATAGGTGTGTACCGACGGGATATCGTCCTGTATGAGCCATTTGACTTCGGTGTCGGTCAATTCCAGGCGCGAATAAAGGTGCATGCCGTAAAGATTGTCCAGCGGTATGCGAACGCTGTGCGGCCACCTATCGTTGAGCGCGGCGTCGAGCTGATCGCCCCACCACTGATCCGACTCCAGCGTCAGCACGATGTCCGGCTGATTTGCCTCGATCATCTCGATCAAGCCCTTGGCATTGCGATTGGGCGTGAGCACGTTGGAGACCAAAAGCTTGAGGGTTTGATCTTCGGGCGGGTTTTGAGCGTTTTGAACCTCGATGGGCCAGAGCTTCGTCCAGGGCAGTATGTAGCCTACCTGCACGAACAGGGTGATTAGCGAGAAGATGCCGGCGACGGAGCGCCAGTGGCCGGGGTCGAGCAGGAAATAAACGGCCAGGGCGTTCAGTAGGGCGACAACGGCGATTTGAACACGGGGAAATTCGAAGCTGCGAACGAGCCACCAGCGAAGACGAATGTGCGGAACCGCCGTGACCAGCAGTAAGAGCAGCGAAATGCCGCCCAACAAGAGCTCAGGCAAATCAGTCTCCTTAACATGGGATAAACAATACACGACTAAGCTTAGCTGCCTCGCGAAAGACGTGTCGATGTAAAAGAGAACTTTCTTTTCAACACTCTATAAAAAAGCGTTCGACAAAAAAACGGTTGCAATTACGTCATGAAAAGATAGAATACGCACCGCACTGAAGGACCATAGCTCAGTTGGTTAGAGCGCCACGTTGACATCGTGGAGGTCGGCGGTTCAAATCCGCCTGGTCCTACCATTTGCTCTTAAGCAGTGGATCAGTGGCTATTGAAGGACCATAGCTCAGTTGGTTAGAGCGCCACGTTGACATCGTGGAGGTCGGCGGTTCAAATCCGCCTGGTCCTACCAGAATTCAAAAACGCCCCGGCCTTTAGGTCGGGGCGTTTTGCGTTGCGAGAAATAAATCCGTCAAGCCACGCCGCTGGGAAGGTGTAGGTCGGTGCGGGCAATGAACGTAGCGACCAGCGCCTCGATGCCAGCCTGATCCTCCTGGCTAAAGCGCGCGGGCTCAGGGCTGTCGATATCGAGTACGCCCCACACTTTGCCATCGACCACGATAGGGACGACCAGCTCCGCGTTCGAAGCCGCGTCGCAGGCGATATGATCGGCCACGGCGTGCACGTCGTCGACCCGTTGAGTCGTTTGAGTGCGCGCCGCCGCCCCGCATACGCCCTTGTCGAAAGGAATCGGATGACAGGCGGGTTTGCCCTGGAAAGCGCCCAGATGCAGTACCTGTGGCGAGCGCTGCTGGTAAAAGCCCACCCAGTTGAGAGAGGCGAGCGACTGCATGAGAAACGCGCTGGTTTGGGCGCTGTTGGTCAGCCAGTCGCGCGTATCGAGCAGCGCCTCGAGCTGGCGATTCAAAAGGGCGTAGTCGACGTTTGGCATGGTTCCAGCGTTTGGCGTTGCTTCAGCGTTAGACATGGTCACCTCGTAAGAACCAGAAACAGAAAAGCCGGCCATAGGGCCGGCCTGTCAGACCCGGCGATGTCGCCGGGCGCCTTGAGATAAGCGTTACTCGGTCCAGCCGGGTACCGCACCGCCCTGGAAGAGCTCCTCGGCTTTTTCGATCACTTCGTCGCGCTGGTAGGCATCGACGATCTGCTGGATCTCCTCGCGCTCTTCGTCGCCGCTGCGTACCGCGATCAGGTTGACGTAGGGCGACTCTGCGCCTTCACGCACTAGCGCGTCGTCCAGGTTAAGGCCTGCCGGCTGGGCGAACGTGTTGTTGATGAACGCCATGTCGACGTCCGGCAGGATGCGCGGCAGCTGGGCGGCTTCGATCTCGCGGAAGCGGAAGTCGCGCGGGTTTTCGGCGATGTCGATCGGCGTCGCTTCCAGGTTTTCCGGATCGTTGAGCGTGATCAGGCCTTCGTTATGCATCAGGATCAGCGCGCGACCTTCGTTGGTCGGATCGTTGGGCAGCGCGATCTGGGCACCGTCCGGCAGCTCGTCTAGGCTATCGTACTTCTCCGAGTAGGCGCCGATCGGGTAGACGAAGGTGTAGCCGGCGGCGACCAGATCGTAGCCGCGGTCGCTGTTCATCGTTTCCAGGTAGGGCTCGTGTTGGTAGGCGTTGGCGTCGAGGCTGCCATCGGCCAGCGCCACGTTCGGGGTGACGAAATCGGTGAACTCGACGATTTCGACGTCCAGGTTGTACTCTTCCTTGGCGATGCGCGCGGCGACCTGCATCACTTCGGTTTCCGGGCCGGCCACGGTACCCATCTTGATGCTTTTGGCTTCTTCTGCATGGGCAACGTTGATTGCCAGGGCCAGCGCGGTCAAACCGCCGAGTAGCTGCTTTTGCATGATGTCTCTCCTGTGAATGGTCGTATCGGTGTCGACGTGACCGGTATTATAGCAATAAAAAGCCGGCCCATAATGCTTTCGAGTTATATATGTGCCGCGCCGGCGGATTTCAAGGTGCTGTTTAAAAGTGCTGTTTCAAAGTGCTATTTACAGCCCGTTATTTACGGTCGCTCTTGCGCACCAGATAGTCGCCCAGACTCTGAAAGCCCTGCACCATGACCACCAGCACCACCACCGTGATCAGCATGATGGTGGGGTTGAAGCGATTGTAGCCGTAGCGAATGCCCAAATCCCCCAGCCCGCCGCCGCCGACCGCGCCGGCCATGGCGGAGTAGCTCACCAGCGTCACCACGGTAATGGTGAGACCAGTGATGATGCCGCCGCGCGCCTCGGGGATCAGCACCTTGCAGATGATCTGCCAGGGCGTGGCGCCCATCGCCTGGGCAGATTCGACCAGCCCAGGTGAGATTTCGTTGAGTGCGCCTTCGATCAGGCGTGCCACGAACGGGATCGCCGCGATGGTCAGCGGCACCGAGGCGGCGTTGATGCCGATCGAAGTGCCCACCAGCATCCGCGTGAAAGGAATGATGGCGACCATCAAAATGATGAATGGAATCGAGCGGCCGATGTTGGTGACAAGGCTCAACACCTGGTTGAGTACCGGCATTGCCAGTATCTGGCGCGGGCGGGTCACGTAGAGCAGCACGCCCAGCGGCAGGCCTAAAAGCGTGGCGATGACCCCGGAGACCGCGACCATATAGAGCGTATCGAGGGTGGCCTGCAGAACAAGATCAAACATCGCGCTGGACATAGCCTAGTACCTCTACCTGTAGTTGATGCGCCTGAAGATACGCCATGGCTTGCTGGGTCTGCTCGGGGCTTCCTAAAAGCTCGGCGATCATCAGCCCTAGCGTGCGCTCCTGAATGGATTCGACCTTGGCCTGCAGAATACTGACGTCGACGCTGCACTCGCGGGCGAGGCGTGAAATGAGCGGCGTGGAAACCGCATCACCCGAGAATGTCAGTCGCACGACCGGATGGCTCTGCGGCCCCTGGGTGTCGGAGAGCCTGGCGATCAGCTCCTTGGGTGGGCTGAGCTGCAAGAAGTCGTTGAGAAACTCGCGCCCGAGCTGGGTAGTTGGGGCGGTGAAGAAGTCGCCGACGTCGGCGTCCTCGACCAGCTCGCCGCCGGAAATCAGGCTGACCCGGTGGCAGATCGACTTCACCACCTCCATCTCGTGGGTGATCAGCAAAATCGTGATGCCGAGCGTTTGGTTGATGTCGCGCAGAAGCTCGAGAATCGAGCTGGTGGTTTGCGGGTCGAGCGCCGATGTCGCCTCGTCGCACAAAAGTACCTGGGGGTTGCTCGCAAGCGCTCGGGCGATCGCCACGCGCTGCTTCTGGCCGCCGGAGAGTTGGGCGGGGTACATGCGAGCCTTATCGGCCAGACCCACCATGTCCAAAAGCGGCGTCACGCGGGCTTTGATATCGGCGCGCTTTTGGCCCATCAGCTCCAGCGGCAAGGCGACGTTGTCGAAGACCGTGCGCGTGGTCAGCAGGTTGAAGTGCTGAAAAATCATGCCGATGCGGTGGCGGGTCCGGTTGAGCTCGCGCCGATTGAGCGTGGTAATCTCGCGGCCATCGAGCGAAACGCGGCCTTCGCTGGGGCGCTCGAGCAGGTTGACGCAGCGAATCAGCGTCGATTTGCCGGCGCCGGAAAGCCCGATCACGCCGTGAATGGCGCCCTTGGGAACGGTGAGATTGACGTTTTTGAGGGCGTGGACCGCGCGGGGTCCGCTGCCAAAGGTTTTACTGACGTTACTAAGTTCGATCATGGCGTCTGCCTTTACGTGAGGCCGAAGACGGGAAGGGGCGGGGCTAAAACAAAAAAGCCACCCCGGACGGGTGGCCATCAACGCTGGACACTCCCTTTTAGCTGCACTTCACCGCCGTTGGCTGGTGGACGCCCGCAATCCGGGTATAAATCGGCGTCTATCGTCGTTGCGGCGAAAGTCTAAATAGGCCCCGACAGGTTGTCAATGTAGACCGGGTACCGGGCGATGACCGACAAAATCGGTTGCGATCGACGCACCGACAAGCGTTTTGAGTGCCTTTATCGCGCATTCTGGAGAAAGGACGCTATCGCCAACAATCGATGCAATCGCACTTTGGCCTTGCCGGCTTAAAAAGCGATAATGACGCTTTGATCCCGACCCTTGATGGTCGGGCGCCAATCAGGGGGAGTGATGTTTACAGGTATCGTGCAGGGAGTCGCTCGCGTGGTCGAAGTGCGCGAGCTCGAGGAGTTTCGAACCCACGTGGTAACGCTCGAAGCGCCGCTCAATGAGGGGCTCGAACTCGGGGCATCGGTATCGCACAACGGCGTGTGTTTGACCGTGACCGCGATCGACGGCGAGCGGGTCAGCTTCGATCTGATGCGCGAGACGCTCAGGCTGACCAATCTTGGTGCGCTCGAGGTGGGCGACTGCGTTAATATAGAGCGCGCCGCGCGCTTTGGTGATGAGATTGGCGGTCATTCGATGTCCGGCCACATCATTAGCATGGCGGATGTGGTCGCCATCGATGAAGCGCCCAATAACCGCCGACTCTGGTTTTCGCTGCCCGTAGCGCTTGGCCGTTTCGTCTTCGAGAAGGGCTATATCGGCGTCGACGGTATCAGTCTCACCGTGGGCGACGTGCGTCCGGCCGGCGACCGCGTCGAGTTCAGCGTCAACCTGATTCCCGAAACCCTTGAGCGCACGGTATTGGGTGAGCGCCTGCCGGGGTCTTGGGTGAACATCGAAATCGACCCGCAAACCCAGGTGATCGTCGAAACCGTCGAGCGGGTGCTGGCAGCGCGGACGTAAGGCCGTAGTGGCTCAGGGCGCGCAATAGAGTGGTCGTATCGAAGGCCGGGTTTGACCGAACGGTTAATGGATGGCCTGAAGCTTGCTAGACAGTGAGTGACAACATAATGGCGGGCTTGCCCGCACTCATGAGCGGCGCACTACCGGCTCGCATCGGTTTGGGGCTTTCGGTAGACTGTGCGGCTTTTCTTGGCAAAGGGCGCAGGGAACATAACGATATGAAGGGTCTGGATAACTATTTCAAGCTCACTGAGCAAAACACCAGTGTCAAAACCGAGGTGATTGCGGGCATCACCACGTTTTTGACCATGGCCTACATTATCTTCGTCAACCCGAGCATTCTGTCGGAAGCGGGGATGGACTACGGCGCGGTGTTCGTGGCGACCTGTATTGCCGCTGCCATCGGCTGTTTCGTGATGGGGCTCTGGGCCAATTACCCCATTGCGCAAGCGCCGGGCATGGGCCTTAACGCCTTCTTTACCTACGGCGTGGTGCTGGGAATGGGCTACACCTGGGAGGCGGCGCTCGGCGCGGTGTTCCTGTCGGGCTTGACCTTCTTTTTGCTGAGTATCTTCAAAATTCGCGAGTGGATCATCAACTCCATTCCCATGTCGTTGCGCCTGGGCATCGCGGCGGGGATCGGGCTGTTTTTGGCCATGATCGCGCTGAAAAACGCTGGTATCGTCGTGGAGAACCCGGCAACGCTGGTGTCGCTGGGCGATTTGACTCAGCCGCCGGCCATTTACGCGATGGTGGGCTTTTTCGTCATCACCGCACTTGCGTACCGAAACGTCACCGGCGCGGTGATGATCGGTATTCTCGGCGTGACCGTGGTGTCGATGCTGCTGGGCCATAACCAGTACGGTGGGCTGATGTCGATGCCGCCGTCCATCGCGCCAACCTTTATGGCGATGGATCTTGCGGGCGCGCTGGACGTGGCGATGCTCAGCGTTATCTTCGCCTTTCTGTTCGTCGATTTGTTCGACACCTCCGGCACCTTGGTCGGCGTTGCCCACCGCGGCAAGCTGTTGGACAAGGACGGCAAGCTTCCGCGCATTGGACGCGCGATGATGGCGGACAGCACCGCCTCCATGTCCGGCGCTGTGCTCGGCACCTCGACCACCACGAGCTACATCGAATCCACCGCGGGCATCGCCTCCGGCGGGCGCACGGGCCTCACCGCCGTGGTGGTCGGCGTGCTGTTTTTGATCAGCCTGTTCTTCGCCCCGCTTGCTGGCTCCATTCCGGCCTATGCTACCGCTGGCGCGCTTTTGTACGTAGCGGTGCTGATGGCGGGAAGCCTGGCCCACGCCAACTGGGAAGACGCCACCGACGCCGCCCCGGTGCTGATCGCCGCGCTCGCCATGCCGCTGACGTTCTCCATCGCCGACGGGATCGCCCTTGGGTTCATCAGCTTCGTTGGCATCAAAACGCTCTCCGGGCGCTTTGCGGATCTCAATCCGGCGGTGGTCGTGCTGGGGCTTCTGTTCGCAGTTAAATTCTTCTTTTTCGGCTAGGCTCGCGCCTGGCCTTTTACCAACCCATGAGAGACGCGATGAGCATCTACGGCGACTACATCAAGTCCGTTATTCGCACGGTTCCCGACTGGCCTGAACAGGGCGTCAATTTTCGCGACATTACCCCTTTGCTGCAAAACAGCTCGGCCTTTCGTAAACTGATCGATAGCTTCGTACACCGCTATCAGGACATGGATCTGGATGCCATCGCGGCGATCGATGCGCGCGGCTTCATCATCGGCGCGCCGCTGGCCTACGAGCTTGGCTGCAGCTTCGTACCGGTGCGCAAGAAGGGCAAACTGCCGTTCAAGACCATTAGTGAAACCTACACGCTGGAGTACGGTCACTCCGAAGTAGAGCTTCACGCCGATGCCTTCGAACAGCAGGATCGCATTTTGCTGATGGACGATCTGATCGCCACCGGTGGCACCATGCTTGCCGCCGCCAATTTGATCCAAAGAAGCGGCGGTCAGGTCGTTGAAACCTCGACCATCATCGATCTGCCGGAGCTTGGCGGCTCGCAAAAGATTCGCGACGCGGGCTTTAGCGTGTTCGCAGTATGTTCCTTCAACGAAGACGAGTGACGCCCCCATGAGCAGCGAACGCTACCATCAGCATTTTACGGTGTCCTGGGATCAGCTTCACCGCGACGTGCGCGCCCTGTGCCACCAGCTCATCGAGCGCGACTTCAAGGGCATCGTTGCGATTACTCGGGGCGGGCTGATTCCGGCCGCGCTGATCGCCCGCGAGCTCAACATCCGACTGATCGATACGGTCTGCATCAAAAGCTATGACCACATGGATCAGGGCGGACTTGGCGTATTGAAAGGCGTCGATCATGACGGCGACGGCTGGCTTCTGGTCGACGACCTGGTCGATACCGGCAAGACCGCTCGCGCGGTGCGCGAAATGCTCCCCAAGGCGCACTTCGTCACCATTTACGCCAAGCCTGACGGACGCCCGCTGGTCGATCAATACCTGACCGAAGTCGGCCAAAACTGCTGGATCCAGTTTCCTTGGGACATGGGCGTTGCCTATGTCGAGCCGCTCGCCGACCAAATCAAAAAGTGAGATGAGATGACCGACCCTTTACCGAAAGAGTGGAGTCAGTGGCTGGGCCAGGAGTTCCAGGCCGATTACATGGCCTCGCTCAAGGCGTTTTTGGCCGAAGAGAAAGCGGCGAAAAAGGTGATCTACCCGCACTCGTCGAACTGGTTTCGCGCCTTCGAGCTTACGCCGCTTTCTCAGGTAAAGGTCGTCATTTTGGGTCAGGACCCGTATCACGGGCCCAACCAGGCCCACGGGCTCTGCTTTTCGGTCATGCCCGGGGTGCCGGCGCCGCCATCGCTGGTCAATATCTATAAAGAGCTTGAAAGCGATGTCGGCTTCACCCCGGTCAATCACGGGTTTCTCGAGGCCTGGGCCAAACAGGGCGTGCTGCTTTTGAACACTGCGCTGACCGTCGAGCGCGGAAACGCCGCCTCGCACCGCGGCAAGGGGTGGGAAGGCTTTACTGACGCGGCGATCAAAACGGTGAGTGAACACGCCGAGCCTTGCGTTTTCCTGCTGTGGGGTAGCCACGCGCGGCAGAAGAAAGCGCTGATAGATCAGTCGCGGCATTTGATTCTGGAATCGCCGCACCCGTCGCCGCTGTCGGCCCATCGTGGCTTTCTGGGTAATCGGCACTTTTCCCAAGCCAACCGTTTTCTGGAAGAGCAGGGGCGCGCGCCGATCACCTGGCAATTGCCCGCGACCCCTTAACCTTGTTCCCGGTTGCGGGTAGAATAGCGCGCAATTTTGCGCCGGCCGGGCGCTTTTAAACCCTGCAGTGAGGTAGTTCCATGAGTGTTTACGCCATTAATCATCCGCTCGTCCAGCACAAGTTGGGCCTCATGCGGGAAGGGGGTCTGAGCACCAAGAGCTTTCGCGAACTGGCAGGGGAAGTAGCCAAACTGCTGACCTACGAAGCGACCAAGGATCTCGAGATCGAGGACCACGAGATCGAGGGCTGGAACGGCGAGCGCATCAAGACCCAGCGCTTGAAAGGAAAGAAGGTCACCGTCGTGCCGATTCTTCGCGCAGGCCTTGGCATGCTCGAAGGCGTCACCGACCTGATCCCCAGCGCTCGTGTCAGCGTGGTCGGGCTTTATCGCGATGAAGAGACGCTCCAGCCGGTGCCCTATTTTTCCAAGTTCGCCAACGACATCGAAGAGCGCATGGCGATCGTCATCGACCCGATGCTCGCCACCGGCGGCTCGATGATCGCCACGCTCGACATGCTGCGCGAGCGCGGCTGTGAAAGCATGAAAGTGATCGTGCTGGTCGCTGCACCGGAAGGGATCGAGCGCGTGCGCGAGGCGCACCCGGATATCGATATCTACACCGCCTCCGTCGATGAGCGCCTGGACGAGAACGGCTATATCGTGCCTGGGCTGGGCGACGCCGGCGACAAGATCTTCGGAACGCGCTGATCGCGTTTCATACCATGCCCCTTGCGCTTTGCGCCGGGGGCTTTTTTTTGGATGGCGACCGCACGCCGCCCTACGCTGCACACGAAAACGCCGGTGCCCGTCGGGTGCCACGAGTACCTTAAGGAACGTGATATGAGTACCGCTTCATCCCGTGAGTCCTGGCCCAGAACGCTTCTGACCGGCGCGCAGATGCTCTTCGTTGCCTTTGGCGCGCTGGTGCTGGTGCCGCTTTTGACAGGCCTGGATCCGAGCGTGGCGCTGTTTACCGCTGGCGTCGGCACGCTGGTTTTTCACGGCGTGACCCGTCAAAGCGTGCCGGTATTTCTGGCGTCATCCTTTGCCTTCATTGCGCCGATTCAGGGCTCGATTGCCCACTTTGGCGTACCGGCGACGCTGGGGGGGCTGATTGCTGCGGGCCTGGTTTATACCGTTATCTCGCAAATCGTTCGATTAAAAGGGGTGGGGTGGCTGAATCGATTGCTGCCGCCGGTCGTGGTGGGGCCGGTAATCATGGTGATCGGCCTTGCTCTGGCGCCAACGGCGGTCAGTATGGCAGTGGGGGATACCAGCGATAACATTGGCTACGGTCAGGCGATCTTTCTCTCCATGGCGAGCCTTTTCGTCACCCTGATGCTGGCGGTATTCGGCCGCGGGCTTCTGCGCCTGGTGCCGATCATGGGCGGGGTCGTCACCGGCTATACGCTGGCGCTGATCATGGGTCTGGTCGATTTCACGCCCATCCGCGAGGCGGCTTGGCTGTCGGTGCCGGCCTTCACCGCGCCGAGCTTTCATTGGGCAGCGATTCTGTTCATGATTCCTGTCGCGATCGCCCCGGCGGTCGAGCATATCGGCGACATGGTGGCGATCGGCTCGGTCACGCGGCAAAACTATCTGGAAAAGCCCGGCCTGCACCGCACGCTATTGGGTGACGGCCTGGCCACCATGGTAGCAGCGCTGTTTGGTGGCCCGCCCAACACGACCTACTCGGAAGTCACCGGCGCCGTGACGCTCACCCGCGCGTTCAACCCGATCTACATGATCGTCGCCGCGGTGTTGGCGATTGTGCTGGCTTTCATCAGCAAGCTCGGCGCGCTGTTGCTGACCATTCCCGGCCCGGTCATGGGCGGTATAATGACGCTGCTGTTCGGCTCGATCGCGGTGGTGGGCATGAACACCCTGGTGCGCGCCGGGCAGTCGCTGACTGAGCCGCGCAATCTGGTCGTTGTGTCGTTGATCCTGGTCTTCGGCATCGGCGGTATGCAGTTTGGTGGCGGGCAGTTCACCCTTCAGGGCGTTAGCCTGGCCGCGCTGGTCGGCATCGTGCTCAACGCCATTCTTCCCCCGGAAAAAGAGCTCGCCTAGGCGGGCATGGAGAGGCTCTTGCAACCCAACGATGCGCCGTTTCCGGTGTTGGGCGTGGCGGCCTGGAGCGGAACGGGCAAGACGACGCTTCTGACCGAGCTCTTGCCGCGGCTCAAACAGGCCGGTTTGAGCGTGGGCGTGATCAAGCACGCCCATCACGCCTTCGATATCGACAAGCCCGGCAAGGATAGCTACCGGCTTCGCGAAGCCGGCGCCGCGCCGATGCTGGTGGCATCAAACCAGCGCTTCGCGCTGATGCAGGAGACGCCGGCGCAGGCACTAGACGACCAGGAGGGGCCGGATCTTGCCCACCTGCTGTCACTGATGGCGGCGCACGCCCCGGACCTGGTGATCGTCGAAGGCTTCAAGGCCTGGCCGCTTTCAAAGCTCGTGCTCTACCGCGATGGCATTGGCGAGTCGTCGATTTTGCAAAGCGATAACGTGGCGGCGGTGGCGCTCAAGGGCGAGGCCGACGGGGGCCTTGACGCTTCTATCCCGCGGCTAAACCTTGATAACATCGACGAGATCGCGCGCTGGGTGCTCGAATGGACCCGCGCGCACCGTGACGAGGGCACCGCAATGACCAAGGGTAACGACATGCAGCTGACGCATCTGAACGCCCAGGGCGAAGCCAATATGGTGGATATCGCCGATAAAGAGGAGTCCCGCCGGGAAGCGGTGGCGTCGGGGCGCATCGTCATGGCGCCGGCTACGCTCAAACTCTTGAGCGACGGCGAGCTTCCCAAGGGAGACGTGCTGGCCACGGCGCGCATTGCCGGTATTCAGGCGGCCAAGCGCACCGCTGAGCTGATTCCGCTGTGTCACTCGCTTTCGCTTAGCAAGGTGAGCGTCGACTTTTCGCTCGATTTCGAAAACGGTGCGGTCAACGTCGAGGCACTTTGCCGGCTCAGCGGGCGTACCGGTGTCGAAATGGAGGCGCTGACCGCCGTGTCGGTGGCGTGCCTGACGCTTTACGACATGTGCAAGGCGGTCGACAAGGAAATGCGCATCGAAGCAATCCAGCTCGAAAGCAAGCAGGGTGGGGTGCGCGGCGACTACCGGCGCCAGCAGGGGCCGATCGTCACCGGCGAGGGCAACCCGGGCGAGGTGAGCGTAGGCGAGCGCTGCGCCGTATCGCCCTGCGTGCGGGTCAAGTTTCTGGCCGAGCTGCGCGAGCAGGTCGGCGAAAGCGATCTATCGCTGTCGCTGACCGAGCTTGATAGCCGCGACGTGGACGGGCTCAAGGCGTACTTGAAGGCTCGCGATGCGCGGTTTTCCGCACTGGCGGACAAGCGCACGCTCTGCGCCGTCAATCAGGTGATGGCCAACGATAGCGCGCCGATCACCGATAAGGATGAGATCGCCTTTTTCCCGCCGGTCACCGGAGGCTGAATGCAGACGCCATCACGGGATCAAGCGCTAGCGCCAGGCCCGGAGACACCGCCTATTCACATTCGCGTGCAGCACGAGGCCTTCGCCCTCAATGAGGGCTACGAAGCGCTCATCGAGCATCGACAGGATGTGGGGGCGCTGGTGAGCTTCACCGGGCTCGTGCGCGACTTCAACGAAACGCCGGAGGTCACGGGGCTAACCCTGGAGCACTATCCGGGCATGACCGAACAAGCGCTCACCGATATCGCGGTGGAGGCCGCTTCGCGCTGGGTGCTCCAAGGCGTGGTAATCGTGCACCGGGTTGGGCAGCTGCTCCCGGGGGATCCGATCGTACGGGTGGTGGTTGCAAGCGCCCATCGGCGCGACGCCTTCAACGCCTGCGACTTCATTATGGATATTCTCAAGACTCGCGCGCCTTTCTGGAAAAAGGAGCATTCGCGCCAGGGCGATTACTGGGTGAAGGAGCGCACAAGCGACGTTGACGACGCCGCGCGCTGGTAGAAGGTGGAAGATGGGCTACCCGGCTCAGGCGCCGGGCGGCTCGGTCGCCATGATCTGAAGGTGCACCTCCGGCAGGTGCTGGCAGTGGTTGCCCAGCCAGTGAACCAGCCCCGGCGTCAGCGCTTCTCTGAGCTCGGCGAGGGTGTCGACTTCGATCTCGTCGAGCCGCTCGTCGAGCCAGTCGCTAAAGCTCTCTTCGTCGATGGGGCTGGCGCCGCTGGCGTCGAGCATCAAACGGCCGATACGCTGCCAGCCGGTCTCAGAAGCGCACACCGGTAGCGCCAGAAACAGCGTGCCGCGCCGCGCGCCGCTCGAGTGGCCATCCGCAAGGCCTGGGTGGGGCGTGACGCTGTTTTGATCCACCACCTGGGGCAGCTGCGGATGGCGCGCCTCGACGCGTAACCCTTCGTTGTCCAGGCACAGCATATCGCCGTTGACCGGCGCCAGCGGCGCCTTGATACCGAGCTCTTCCGCAAGCGCCTGGTGCGCCTGCTGGTGCACCGTTTCGCCGTGAACTGGCAAGAGTGCGGCGGGCCGGACCCAACGATAAAGCGTTTTGAGCTCCTCCTGGGCGGGGTGGCCGGTGGCGTGAAGCTCCGGGTGGTTGTTCTCGTCGAAAAGCTGTACGCCGAGCTGGGTGAAGCGCTTTTTGAGCGCCGCGATCGGGCGCTCGTTGCCGGGAATCGCCTTGGCGGAGAAAATCACGTTATCTCCAGCTTCCAGGTCCATGAACGGGTGGCGCCCCTGGGCCAAGCGCTGCAGCGCGGCGCGCGGCTCGCCCTGGCTACCGGTGGCGATCACCACGACTTCGTCTGGCGGCAGATAGCCCAGATCCTGAGGCGGCACCAGCGGCGGGAAGTCGTCGAGATAGCCAAGGCCGCGGGCCACGCCCACCATGCGCTCCATCGAGCGTCCCATCAGGCTCACCCGGCGCCCGCTTTGGGCCGCCGCTTGGCCGATCGCCCACACCCTGGCCAGGTTGCTGGCAAAGCAGGAGACCACCACACGCCCGCGGCACGCCTTTAGCGTTTGCGTCAGCGCGTTGGCGACCGCGCCTTCGCTGCCGGCACTTCCCGGAAGCGGCGCGTTGGTCGAATCACCCACCACCAGATCCAGCGGCGCCAGCGCCTGAAAGTGCGCCGGGTTGACGCTCGGGCCGATCAGCGGCGTCGGGTCGAGCTTCCAGTCGCCGGTGTGCAATACCCGGTAGCCGCCGGCGAGCATCATGATCGCGCAGCTCTCGGGAATCGAGTGGGTCATCAGCAGATAGCGTAGCGTGAACGGGCCTTCTTCCAGGGCATCGTTGGGCTCGATCACGCGAATCGCGGCGCTGGAAAGATTGTGTTCGGCAAACTTGTGGCGGAGTAACCCGGCGGCCAAGGGGGTGGCGTAGATCGGGCACTGCCATTTGGGCCAAAGCCAGGCGACCGCACCGATATGATCCTCGTGGCCGTGCGTAATGTAGAGCGCTTTAGGCGTAATCTCGAGTTCGGCCAACGTAGCGGTGCTGGGTACCTGCAGCGGGGCGCTGGGAAGGTCCTGGCGAATCATCATGCCGCAATCAATGGCGATCCAGTGACCATCGAAACCATAAAGCGTCAGGTTCATTCCTATTTCACCGCAGCCGCCAAGCGGCAAGATGCGCAGGGGCGGGCGGCGGCGGGGTCGAAGTTGAACGCGAGATGGATCCATTGATTTTGAACAGCCTGAAAAGTAAGACTTTAACTATACGGTAAGGCGGGGGCGGCTAACAATCCTGACAGTGTTCCCGATCGTCGCTTGCGCTACACTAACGCCCCCAAGGCCTAAACGGCCCTTGACGACCCCGTCGGGTCGCGTCTTCAAAACGCGTATCAAGAGTGTATTCATGTCGCATTATTACCGTTTAGTAGTTTCCTGCCCCGATCAGGTGGGCATCGTGGCGCGCGTATCGAGCTTCATCGCTCAGCACGGCGGCTCCATCACCGAGGCGAGCCAGCACTCGGATCTGCAAACGGGCCGGTTTTTCATGCGCTACGAAATTCTCGCCGACTCCATCGGCATGAGCGCGGTTGAGCTCGAACAGGCGTTTACGCCCATCGCCAACGCGTTTTCGATGCAGTGGGCGCTGGTCGATACCCAAAAGCGGCGCCGGGTCGTGATCATGGTATCGAAAGAGTCCCACTGCCTGGTCGATCTGCTTTACCGCTGGCAGGCCGGCGAGCTCGACTGCGACATCGTGGGAATCATCTCCAACCATCCGGACATGCGCGCGCTGAGCGAATGGTACGGCATCGATTACCATCACATTGCGGTCGACCCAAGCGACAAGCAGCCGGCGTTCGATGCGGTGCAGTGTCAGGTCGAGACGCTGGAAGCGGACTGCATCGTACTGGCGCGCTACATGCAGATTCTGCCGCCGGCGCTATGTAGCCACTACGCTGGGCAGATCATCAACATCCACCACAGCTTTCTGCCGTCGTTCGCGGGTGCCAAGCCTTACCATCAGGCCTTCGAGCGCGGCGTAAAGCTGATCGGCGCGACCTGCCACTACGTGACCGAAGAGCTAGACGCCGGCCCGATCATCGAGCAGGATATCCATCGCGTGAGTCACTGCCACACGCCGACGGATCTGGTGCGCTTTGGCCGCGACGTGGAGAAGTCCGTGCTCGCCCGAGGGCTCAGGTGGCATCTGGAGGATCGCGTTCTGATCGATGGCAACAAGACGGTCGTCTTCAACTAAAAAAACGGGGCACTAAAAGGTGCCCCGTTTTTTTGGCGAACGTGCGGCACGCCACCGCTACCGGCGTGTCGGGCAGCCCGTAGCGAGGGTCTTTCGCCAGGGAAGGCGAAAGTAGCGCCCAAGGATGGGTTTACAGCGCCCTCGCGTAGGGTTGCCCGACACAGCACAACAGCCTTAAGAACGTATCAGCCAAGCGCTTGGCCGCTTCCGCCACGAATCACGCCGACGCCGACGCCTTCGATATCGAGCTGCTGAGTGCGAAGGTCGATTTCGATCGGCGCGAAATCGCTGTTCTCGGCGTGCAGCGTGACTTGGTGGCCGTCGCGGCGAAAGCGCTTGACGGTGACTTCGTCTTCCAAACGCGCTACGACGATCTGGCCGTCGCGCACCCGCTCGGTGCGGTGTACCGCTAGCAGATCTCCTTCCAGAATGCCGATATCCTTCATCGATAGCCCGCGAACCCGCAGCAGGTAATCCGCCTTGGGCGTGAAGTACTCCGCCGGCAGCGGGCAGTAGCGGTCGATATGCTCGGCGGCCAGAATCGGGCTGCCCGCGGCGACTTCACCGATGATCGGAAGGCCCATGGTCGAGGATTCGATGCTTTCGCTGGCATAAGCGGTGGATTCCGGCGCCTCGACGCCTTCCTGATTGGGCAGGCGGATGCCGCGCGAGGTGTGGCGAATAATGCGGATGGCGCCCTTGCGCTCCAGCGCGCGCAGGTGCTCTTCGGCGGCGTTGGGCGAGCGAAAACCCAGCGCCTTGGCGATTTCAGCGCGGGTGGGTGGGTAGCCGTACTCGTTCATGGTCTTCACGATAAAATCGAATACGTGCTGCTGACGTACGGTAAGAGGACGAGGCATGGCTGACTCCGGGGTAAAAGGTAACTATGAAAAATGACTAAAATATATGTGTTTAAGTATACAGTATGTTCCTCTGTCCAGTATATGACTCAAGCCAAGGATTATAAAGCCGTTCGCCTTTAAAAGAGGGCATATCAGGGGTTTGGGCGATTGAGCCCGGGGTTTTAATGGCCTACTATTTCGCGATGTTTTAAACACTCGTTTTTCTGGAGGGCGCCATGGCGCAGTCTGATACCGTCACGCGTATTCTGGATACGGCGGAGGTGCTGTTCGCTGAGCGCGGCTTTGCGGAAACCTCTCTACGTAATATCACCAGCAAAGCGCGGGTGAACCTCGCCGCGGTGAACTACCACTTCGGCTCGAAAAAAGCGCTGATCCAGGCGGTATTCGCGCGCTATCTCGACCCCTTCAGCCAACGCTTTCACGAAGCGCTGGACGAGCTACACGCCCGCTACGGCGATGACGAGATTCCCCTCGAAGTGCTGCTCGAAACCATGGCTACAACTGTGTTGACCGTGCCGGCCGAGCGTAATAGCTTGAAAGTGTTCATGCGCTTGTTGGGGCTCGCTTACAGCCAGGCCCAGGGCCATCTTCGCCGCTATATCCATGAGCAGTACGGCGACGTTTTCACTCGCTTTGTCGAGCTCGTTCGCCGCGCAACGCCAGGTTTGCCCGATGCTGAGCGCTTTTGGCGGCTGCACTTCATGCTCGGCACGGTGATCTTTACGCTCTCCGGGCTCGATGCGCTGCGCGACATCGCCGCCAAGGAGTACAACGAGCAGGTGTCGGTGCGCGATCTGGTGCGCCGGCTGCGCCCGGTGGTCGTTTCCGCCATGAACGCGCCGTTGCCCCCGGCGCTCGAGGAGGCCCATCATGATCACGCCCATTCTGGCTGAGCTGCCGCCCGCAGAGGCGCCATGGCTTGAAATCGACCTCACCGAGCAGTGCCTTCGCGCCTGGCAGGGCACGTGCGTGGTGCACGAGTGCGCGGTGTCGACTGGCGAAAACGGCGTGGGGCAAAACGAGGGCAGCGGCCAAACGCCCGGCGGCTGGCACTACGTGCGCGCCTCGATTGGAGCGGGGCTTGCCGAGAACGCGGTGTTTCGCGGGCGCCGCTTTACCGGTGAAGTCTTCACGCCCGCTTTGGGCGAACAACACCCGGAGCGCGACTGGATTTTGACGCGTATTCTTTGGCTCTGTGGGCTCGAGCGCGGAGTCAACCGTGGCGGATCAGTCGACTCTCAGCGCCGCTATATCTATCTACACGGCACGCCGCCGGATGAGCCAATGGGCGTTGCGGCGTCCCACGGCTGCGTTCGCCTGAGAAATCGGGACCTGCTTTGGGTGTTTGACGTTGCCGTGCCGGGTACACCGGTTTGGCTCCATAGCTGAGACGCGAGCCGCCAGTTTTGTTTGAGCGCGGCGATCGACTAGAATGAGCGCCCGTTTTGCTGGATAGATGCCGATGACGCAACCGCTTGGCCCGGTCATGCTCGACCTCGAAGGGCCCTTTATCACGCGCGCCGAAAAAGCGCTTCTGGCCGATACCGCCGTTGGCGGGGTGATCCTGTTTGCACGCAACGTCGAAAGCGCCGAGCAGGTCCGCGCGTTGTGCCAGGACATCCGCCGCATTCGACCCGACCTGCTGCTGGGTATCGACCAGGAGGGCGGGCGCGTTCAGCGCATCAAAACCGGCGTGACGCGCCTGCCCGCCATGGCGCGCATCGGCGAGCTTTACGCCGAAGACCCGGAGCAGGGCGGGCAGCTGGCAAGCGACACCGGCTGGCTGTTGGGCATGGAGATGGCGGCCTGCGGGCTCGACGTGAGCTTCGCGCCGGTGCTCGATGTCGAAAGCGGGGTGTCGAGCGTGATTGGCGATCGCAGCTTCAGCATTGATCCCGAACACGTCGCCGCGCTCGGCGCCCGCTTCATCCAGGGGCTACACGAGGCGGGTATGGCTGCCATCGGCAAGCACTTTCCAGGCCACGGCGGTATCGAAGCCGACACCCACCTCACGCTTGCCGAAGATGCCCGCCCGCTCGCCGACCTCAAGGCCCGCGATCTGGTGCCGTTTACCCGCCTGGCGTCCCAGCTCGATGGCGTCATGCCTGCCCACGTGGTCTATTCGGCGTTCGATTCGCGCCCGGCCGGGTTCTCTCCCGCCTGGCTTGGGATGCTCAGAGAATCGCTCGGTTTCAAGGGCGCGATTTTTTCTGATGATCTCACCATGGCCGGGGCCCACGTAGCGGGCGGCCCCGTTGATCGCGCCCAAGCGGCGCTGGCGGCGGGCTGCGACATGCTGCTGGTATGTAATGATCGCGACGCTGCGCTCGAGGTGGTGGGCAATTGCCAGGCGCTCGAAAACAAGCGCATTGGTAAGCTGCGCTACGCGCGTGCACGACCGGATCTTCAGGCGCTCTCTGCGCTCAAGCGCTGGCGCCGCACCAATGCAAGGCTTGGCGAGCTCGTCGATTAACGCACTTCGCTCCAGATTCAACTTTTCCATTTAACTCTTGAAGCGCGGATGGCTGATCGCGCTTCGTTTTTTTGCTACCAATCGCCGGAGCCCCACGATGGCCAAACTCGATAAAGAAGCCCTCGAATCGCTGGATTCGATGCGCGAACTGATGGATAACGCCGACTGCCTGATCACCCAGGCGCAGGTCGAAGAAGCGCTGGACCGCATGGCAGAGGCCATCACTGCGGATCTGGGCGACAAGCTGCCGGTGTTTTACTGCGTGATGAACGGCGGACTGATCACCACCGGGCATCTGCTGACGCGGCTGGGCTTTCCGCTGGAAGTGGATTACCTGCACGCCACGCGCTATCGCAACGAGCTGCGCGGCGGTGAGCTTTTCTGGCGCGTCTCGCCGGAGGTGCCCATGGCCGGGCGCCACGTAGTGATCATCGACGACATTCTCGACGAAGGCGCCACGCTCGCCGCGATATTGAAGTATTGCGAAGAGGCCCAGGCGGCCAGCGTCACGACTGCGGTGCTGGTCGACAAGCAGCACGACCGCAAGGCCGCGCCCGGCCTCAAGGCCGACTACTGCGGCCTCGAAGTGGCGGATCGCTACGTGTTCGGCTTCGGCATGGACTACAAGGGCTACTGGCGCAATGCCCCGGGCATCTTTGCGCCCAAGGGGCTGTAGGGCGTTTTCGATCGCGCTGTTTAACGCGGTGAGAAGCGCCGCGCCAGCCCCGTTTCGGCGATCATGCGCGTCGAGATCTCCTCGATCGAGAAGCGCGTGGTGTCGATGAACGGAATGCTCATCGCCCGGTAGAGCGAGGCCGCCTGTTCGACTTCCTGCACACACTGATCGATCGAGCTATAGCGGCTGTTGGGGCGGCGCTCGTTGCGAATCGCCGAGAGCCGTCGCGGGTCGATGGTCAGCCCGAACAGCTTGTGGCGGTGCGGGGCGAGTACCTTGGGTAGCTTGAGGCTTCCGTCCTCGTCCAGGTCGTCTTCGGTCAGCGGGTAGTTAGCCGCACGGATGCCGAACTGCAGCGCCAAATAGAGCGACGTGGGGGTCTTGCCGCAGCGCGACACGCCCACAAGAATGACGTCCGCCTGATCATACTGGTGGGTGCGCGCGCCGTCGTCGTTATCGAGGGCAAAGTGCACCGAATGGATGCGATCCATGTAGACGTCGTCGCTGCCGATGGCGTGGGTGCGGCCCACGCTGTAGGAGGAGTGGGTCGCAAGCTCCTGCTCCAGCGGCTCGAGAAAGGTCGAAAAGACGTCGACCTTGAAGCCCTCAGCGCGGCGGATCACATCACGAATGTCCTGGTCGACGATGGTGTCGATGATGATCGGGCGCTGGCCGTCACGGTTGGCGGTGGCATCGATGATGTCCGCCAGCGCCTGGGCCTTCTCGATGGTATCGATATAGGGCTTGGTCAGCATCGTGATTTCGACGCCGCTGAACTGCGCCAGAAGGCTTCGCCCCAGACTCTCGGCGGTGATGCCCGTCCCGTCGGAAATGAAAAACGCCGTGCGTTTCATGTCGTTCTCCTGCCTGTGAAGTTAAACGCTATTCTTACCGCTTCACCGCGCCAGCACAACGTGTCGCAAACGCGAAGCCAAAGGCCGCTCGCAGGCGATCGACTACAGGAAAGCCCTTTAACGCCGGTATGTTGTAAAAAACCTTCAGTGACTTGTTACTTAGACTAATGGCGAATACGAGGGGCGGGTGATAGGGTGACACGCTCGATGACAGTGACCGACATGGCGGGGTTGCCCCGTCACCTGGTTCAAGGCGCGGTGGACATTCGCCGTTGACGAAAAAAGGGGTGTTGCGTGCAAGAGTACATTGTGTGGTTCGAGCAGTTGGGCATGAACGACGTCGAGCGCGTAGGCGGCAAGAACGCCTCGCTCGGCGAGATGATCTCCAACCTGGCGGAAGCCGGTGTCACCGTCCCCGGCGGCTTTGCCACCACCGCTCACGCCTATCGCGAATTTCTCGCCCATGAAGGCTTGAACGACCGTATCAACGCGCTGCTGGCGCGTCTGGACGTCGACGACGTCAAGGCGCTTGCCGAGGCGGGTAGCACCATCCGCCAGTGGATCATCGATACGCCGCTGCCGCCGAGCTTCGAAGCCGCGCTGCGCGATGCCTACTCGGCACTTCAGGAGCGCCATCCGAATCTCAAGGCCGCGGTGCGAAGCTCGGCCACCGCGGAAGACCTGCCGGACGCCTCTTTCGCGGGCCAGCAGGAGACCTTTCTCAACATCGAAGGGTTTGAGAACGTCAAGCGCGCTGTGCACGAAGTGTTCGCCTCATTGTTCAATGACCGCGCGATCTCCTATCGCGTACACCGCGGCTACGCCCACGAAAACGTCGCGCTCTCCGCCGGCGTGCAGAAAATGGTGCGCTCGGAAACCGGCGCTTCCGGCGTCATGTTCACCCTCGATACCGAGTCCGGCTACCGCGACGCGGTGTTCGTCACCGCCTCCTGGGGGCTGGGTGAAACCGTGGTGCAGGGCGCGGTCAACCCGGACGAGTTCTACGTTCACAAGCCGACGCTCGCGGCCGGTCGCCCGGCGGTACTGCGCCGCACGCTCGGCTCCAAGCTGATCAAAATGGTGTACGGCGAAAGCGCCAGTGCCGGCAAATCCGTGGCCACCGTTGACGTGCCGCTTGCCGATCGCGGGCGCTTTTGTATCAACGACGAGCAGGTCATGGATCTTGCCCGCCAGGCGATGATCATCGAGAAGCACTACCAGCGGCCGATGGACATCGAGTGGGCGCTGGACGGCGACGACGGCAAGCTCTACATCGTGCAGGCGCGTCCGGAAACCGTGGTCTCCCAGCAGGAAGGCGGCAAGCTCGAGCGCTTCCACCTCAAGGAGAAGGGCCGCAAGCTGATTACCGGGCGCGCCATCGGTCAGCGGATCGGCAGCGGTACGGTCAAGATCGTGATGACGCCGGACGAAATGGACAAGATCCAGGACGGCGACATCCTGGTGACCGACATGACCGACCCGGACTGGGAGCCGATCATGAAGCGCGCCTCGGCGATTGTCACCAATCGCGGCGGGCGCACCTGTCACGCGGCGATCATCGCCCGCGAACTCGGTATTCCAGCGGTCGTCGGCTGTGGCGATGCCACCACGGCGCTGCGCGAGGGCGTGGATGTCACGGTATCGTGCTCTGAAGGCGATACCGGCAACGTCTACGAAGGGCTGCTGGATTACGAGTGCAAGGTGTCGAGCGTCGATGCCATGCCGGAAATTCCGTTCAAGATCATGATGAACGTCGGTAACCCGGACCGCGCTTTTGGCTTTGCCGGGCTACCGAGCGCCGGTGTGGGCCTTGCGCGTCTCGAGTTCATCATCAACCGCATGATCGGTGTTCACCCCAAGGCACTCTTGGAGTACGACCGTCAGACGCCGGATCTCAAGCAGGTGATCGATGCGCGCACCGCCGGCTACGATGACCCGGTCAGCTTCTACGTCGATAAGCTCGTTGAAGGCATTTCGACGCTGGCGGCGGCGTTCTACCCGCAGCGGGTGATCGTGCGCCTGTCGGACTTCAAGTCCAACGAGTACGAGAACCTGATCGGCGGAAAGCTCTATGAGCCTGGCGAAGAGAACCCGATGCTTGGCTTCCGCGGCGCCTCGCGCTACGTATCCGAGTCGTTTCGGCCCTGCTTCGAGCTCGAGTGCAAAGCGCTCAAGCGGGTGCGCGACGAAATGGGGTTTTCCAACGTCGAAATCATGGTGCCCTTCGTGCGCACACCCGGCGAGGCGAAACAGGTCGTCGAGCTGCTCGCCGCCAACGGCCTCGAGCGCAGCGCCGGCGCGGACGGCCTGAAAGTGATCATGATGTGCGAGCTGCCCGCCAACGCGCTGCTGGCCGACGAGTTTCTGGAGTACTTCGACGGCTTCTCGATCGGCTCTAACGATTTGACCCAGCTCACCCTGGGGCTCGATCGCGACTCCGGTATCGTCGCGCACCTCTTCGACGAGCGTAACGAGGCAGTCAAAAAGCTGCTCTCCATGGCGATCCAGGCGTGCAAGGCGAAAGGCAAGTACGTCGGCATCTGCGGCCAGGGGCCCTCGGATCACCCGGAGCTTGCCAAGTGGCTGATGGAGCAGGGCATCGACTCGGTTTCGCTCAACCCGGACGCGGTGCTGGAAACCTGGTTCATGCTGGCCGGTGAAACCATCGCCTAAATCAATACGTTTTTTAGAGCCTCTATCCGCCCGGCCATTGTGCCGGGCGGATGCGTTTTATAGGCTATCTTGTTGAGTGAGTGTCGAACCCCGTTTTTTCCGTTCAGATGTGCCGGCGTTTACGCGTTGAGACGTCAAAGGAGTGATCATGCAGTTACTACGGGCAACGCTGCCCCTGACCGGCCTGCTGCTGGTACCGCTTTACAGCTTTGGCTTCACCTACGAAACGCCATCGGTGACGCCGGAAGTAGGGTCGGGCTATGAAGAAAAGCCCGGCTGGGCAAATGAGAAATTCGCCGTGGCTGCCGCCAACCCGCTGGCGACCGACGCGGGCTATCAAATCCTCAAGGCCGGCGGTAACGCCTTGGACGCCGCCATCGCGGTGCAGATGGTGCTAACCCTGGTCGAGCCGCAGTCCAGCGGCATCGGCGGCGGCGCGTTTTTGATGTATTACGACGGCGAAAACGTTAGCGCCTTCGATGGCCGCGAAACCGCACCGCAGGCGGTGGATGAAAACCTCTTCATGGATGATGGCGAGCCGATGGCCTTCATGGACGCGGTGGCAAGCGGACGCTCGGTGGGCGTACCCGGCACTCTACGGATGCTGGAAACCGCCCACGCCGCTCATGGCCAGCTCGACTGGGCCTCGCTGTTCGTGCCTGCGATCACACTGGCCGAAGAGGGATTCGAAGTCAGCCAGCGCCTGCACACGAGCCTGGCCGATGACCCGGCGCTGCGCGATGATCCGCTGGCGGCGCGCTTTTACTATGACGAGGCGGGCGAGGCGCTCGCGGTCGGCGAGACGCTGACCAACCCGGCGCTCGCCGCGGTGCTGCGCCGTATTGCCGATGAAGGCAGCCGCGCGTTTTACGAAGGCGATGTCGCCGAGGATCTGGTAACGCGCGTGCAAAACCACCCAAAGCGCCCCGGCGCGATCACGCTCGAGGATCTAAGCGGCTACGAAAGCGTCAACCGGGAGGCGATCTGTACGCCCTGGCAGCAGTGGCGTGTGTGCGGCTTCCCGCCGCCGTCCTCGGGGCATTTAACGGTGATGCAGATTCTCGGCATGCTCGAAAGCCAGCCGATGGTCGAAGCGCCGCTGGACAACGGGGCGGCCAGCAGCGGCTGGCTCCACCAGTTTCTCGAAGCGTCACGGCTCGCCTTTGCCGACCGTAATCGCTATATCGGCGACCCGGACTTCGTCGAGGCGCCGGGCGGCGACTGGACCACGATGCTGGCACCCGCCTATCTGGAAAGCCGCAGCCAGTTGATCGAAGAGTCGAGCATGGGTGAGAACGCCGAGCCCGGGAACCCCGGCGAGTTCGAGGTGAGCTACGCAAGCCAGCCGACCCAGCCCGAGTACGGCACCAGCCACATCAGCATCGTCGATGAAGAGGGCAACGCCCTGGCCATGACCACCACCATCGAGCAGGCGTTTGGCTCGCGCATCATGGCCGACGGCGGCACCGAGCTTGCCGGCGGTTATATGCTCAACAATGAATTGACCGATTTTTCGTTCACGCCCGAGGTCGACGGTGAGCCGGTGGCCAACCGGGTCGAGCCCGGCAAGCGCCCGCGCTCGAGCATGAGCCCGACGCTGGTGTTCGACCAGGAGAGCGGTGATTTCGTGGCGAGCCTGGGCTCCCCCGGCGGCGCCGCGATCATCTCTTACACCGCGCGTACGCTTTTGGCCATGCGCGATTGGGGGCTGAGCGCTCAGGAGGCGCTGAACCTGCCCCACGCGGTGACGCTGGGCGGCGACGTCTGGCTCGAAGAAGGGCGCTTTCCCGAGGCCACCATCGGCTCGCTCATGGAGCGCGGGCACAACGTTAGCGAGCGCGAGCTGACCAGCGGCCTTCAGGCGATTCGCCGGCTGGAAGACGGTACGCTCTTCGGCGGCGCCGATCCCCGTCGTGAAGGTGTCGTGATGGGCGAATAGCCTTTTACAGCTGGCTACTCGCGTAGCCAGTTGCGCAGCTTCACCAGCATCAGACCGCCATCGCTCAAGCGTTGGCGGTCTTTTTTGAGCGCGTTGAGCCGCTCCGGGTAGTCGGTGATGATCGCATCGACCCCCAAGTCGATCAGCGTCGACATCCGAGCGCGGTCGTTCACCGTCCATGCATGAATTTCGTAGCCGTAGCGCGCGGCGAGCTCGATCTCCTGGTGGGTGATGCGGTTGTGTCGAAGCCCCAGAGCGTCGAACTGGCGCCGGTCAAGGGTGCCCGGCAGGATGAGCTGAGCAAGCAGCGTCACTCTGAGTGACGGCGCCTGCTCCTTGATGAAGCGCGCAATCGCGGGGGTCATGGTTGCCACGCGCATCTCCAAAAGCGCGTTGGGAAAGCCGCATTCACTCATGGCGTTCAGCGCCCTTGGCTGACGCGCCCAGCAGCGATAGCGAATATCCGACTCCCGATGCAGCGCCGCCAGCACCGCCTCGGCCAAGCGCTGCTGGTTTTCCGGGGCGGCTTTCATATCGATCATCAGCCCCGCCCGCCCGCGCACCGTTTCCAGCGTCTCGTCGAGCCCGGCAATGGTCTCGCCAGCGAAGGCGTCGCCGAACCAGCTGCCCACATCGAAGCCGGAGAGCTCCTCGCGGGTCAGCTCATCGAAGTCGCGCGGGTCGCCGGTCAGGCGCGTAAGGCTTCGGTCGTGGTACAACAGCACCGCATCGTCGGCGGTGAGGCGCACGTCGAGCTCCACGTAGTCGGCGCGATCCTCCAGCGCTTGGCGCACCGCGGAGAGCGTATTCTCCGGCGCCACCATGGAGCTTCCGCGGTGGGCGATCACCTTGACGTTGTCGCCCAGCTCGAAGCTGTTGAGAATCCACCAGGCCTGCAGTCCGGCAAGTGACAGCACCGCAAGCTCCAGCGCCCAAGTGAAGCGGCCAGAACTCGCGCTGGGCGCAGGCGCCGGTTCGCCCCGACCAAGCTGCTGGTAAAGGCAGGCCGAGAGCAGCGCATTCAGCGCAATGCCGAGAAAGGTGATGGTCAGCGTGATCAGCACAAAGCCGGTGAGGTAGGCGAGCATCGCCGGAATCAGCACCACGCTTCGCTCCGGCAGCCACCAAAGAAGCGGAGTGACGACCAAGTCAAAAAGCCAGGTGACCAGCACCGGCAGCGCCACTATCAGCGCCAGCAGCGTAAGCACCACCACGCCGATCGAGCGGCGCCAGCCTCGCGTGAGCGGCACGCTCTGTTTGAGCGCCGATAAAGGCGAGCAGCGGGTGAGGGCGACCAAAGGGAGTGCCAGCATCCAGCGCAGATAAAGCCAAGCGGCCAAGCTCATCCAGGCAAGCACCAGCGGCAGCGCGCAGGCCAGAAAGTACCAGAGCACCGGCGGGCGAATGCGCTGAAGGTAGTAAAGGTCGATGCCGCCGAGCAGCGCGTCAAAAAGCCAGGCGAGCGCGACCATGAACGGCGCCAGCAGCAACAGGTGCGTGCCCACCTGAATGACGACCAGCCCGGCCAGTGAAGGCAGACGCCGGGTGCTTTGCCACAGCGCCTCGAAGGCCAGTTGGTAGTGGTTGTTGCGCGCCCGGGTCGCCACGACCAGCATGCCGGCCTGCTGCCAGTAGATCAGCAGAAAGGCGAACCAGAGCCCCACCGACAGCGTCAAAAGTCCAAGCGGGCTAAAGAGCAGTGCGGTCAGCGCCTCGGTGGTGATGACGGTGCGGTTGAGCGTTGCCAAAAGCCTCTGCGACAGCCAACCGATGGCCGGCAGCAAAAGCGCCGAGGCCAGTAGCGTATAGAGCAGATGAAAAGCGATCAGCGGTCTCAAGTGGTCCTTGAGCGTTCGGTAAAGGGCACGGCCCAGCGGTTTCAGCGGCTGCATGGCAAATACGTTCAAAGTGATGGGGCGCGCGGCGAGGGCGCCGCGCCCGTTCGTCGATGAGCGGACATCGACTAGTCCAGAGCAAGCTCGGTGTCGGAAACGAGGATGCCGTTGTTATCGGCGTAGAGCCACTGGCCGGGTTTAAGGGTCACGCCACCAAAAGAGACGGGAAGGTCGCGCTGGCCTTCGCCGTTTTTCTCGCTCCTACGCGGATGGCTGCCCAGCGCCATCACCCCGAGCGGCAGCGTGGCCAGAATATCTACGTCACGCACGCAGCCAAACATGACCACCCCCGCCCAGCCGTTTTCCGCCGCCTTGAGCGCCAGCATGTCGCCAAGCATCGCGCAGCGGTAGGAGCCGCCGGCATCGACCACCAGCACCGCGCCGTTGCCGGGTTCAGCCACCGCTTCCTTGACCCGCGAGTTGTCCTCGAAGCACTTGATCGTGCGCACGGGGCCGAAAAAGGCGTCGACGCCGCCCAGATTCACGAACAGCGGGTCGAGCACGGCTACCTCCGGGTGCGCATCGCATAAATCCGGGGTTACAAGGCCTGAGGGAGAGGCGGGCAGGGTCGTCATGGGGCAGCACTCCTTGGCAAAAAACGAAACGGGTGAAAGCGGGCGATAAAAAACGCCCCGCCCTCAAAAGAGGAGCGGGGCGTTCGGTCATCGACTCAGAGAGGAAAACGGATAACCCCTCTGCGATGGTGCGAGCATCGGCGATGGGTCGGTTACCAAAAAGCTGTTAGGCTTCCTGAGCAACCGGAATCACGTTCGAGGCGATCTTCTGATACTCCTCGATTTCGTGGAAGTTCATGTAACGATAGATCTCGCCGGCCATGGCGTCAAATTCGCCCATGTAGCGCTGATACTCTTCAACGCTTGGCAGGCGGCCTTCGACGGCGGCAACCGCCGCCAGCTCCGCCGAGGCGAGGTACACGTTGGCACCATCACCCAAGCGGTTCGGGAAGTTACGTGTAGACGTAGACACCACGGTGCTTTTCGCTTCGACGCGGGCCTGGTTACCCATACACAGTGAACATCCCGGCATCTCCATCCGCGCACCGGCGCGACCGTAGATGCCGTAGTACCCTTCTTCAGTCAGCTGATGCTGATCCATCTTGGTCGGCGGGGCCAGCCATAACCGCGTTTTCAGGCTGCCCGCCGGCTGTTTCTCGAGCAGTTTACCCGCCGCACGGAAGTGCCCGATGTTGGTCATGCACGAGCCGATGAAGACTTCATCGATCTTCTCACCGGCAACGTCGGACAGAAGCCGCGCATCGTCCGGGTCGTTCGGCGCACACAGCACCGGCTCCTTGATTTCTTCGAGATCGATTTCAATGATCTCGGCGTACTCGGCGTCCTTGTCCGCGCGCATCAAACTCGGGTTGGCAAGCCAGGCTTCCATCCCTTCGATGCGGCGGCTAATGGTGCGCTCATCACCGTATCCGTTGGCGATCATCCACTTCAAAAGCGTAATGTTCGACTTCAGGTATTCACTCACGCTCTCGTCGGACAGCGTGATGGTGCAGCCCGCCGCACTACGCTCGGCAGAGGCATCGGAAAGCTCGAAGGCCTGCTCGACGGTCAAATCCTCGAGACCTTCGATTTCGAGAATACGGCCGGAGAAAGCGTTCTTCTTGCCGGATTTGGCAACAGTCAGAAGGCCCTGCTTGATGCCGTAAAGCGGAATCGCGTGGACCAGATCGCGCAGCGTGACGCCGGGCTGGCGCTTGCCCTTGAAGCGCACTAGCACCGATTCCGGCATGTCCAGCGGCATGACGCCGGTGGCGGCGGCAAACGCGACCAGACCAGAGCCCGCCGGGAAGGAGATGCCCATCGGGAAGCGGGTGTGCGAGTCACCGCCGGTGCCGACGGTATCCGGCAGCAGCATGCGGTTGAGCCAGCTGTGGATGATGCCGTCACCCGGGCGCAGCGAGACGCCGCCGCGGTTCATGATGAAGTCGGGCAGGGTGTGGTGGGTGTCCACGTCCACCGGCTTGGGGTAGGCCGCGGTGTGGCAGAACGACTGCATCACCAGATCCGCCTGGAAGCCCAGGCACGCCAGGTCCTTGAGCTCGTCGCGCGTCATCGGGCCGGTGGTGTCTTGCGAGCCAACGGTGGTCATCTTCGGCTCGCAGTACATGCCCGGGCGCACGCCAGGAAGATCGCAGGCCTTGCCGACCATCTTCTGGGCCAGGGTAAAGCCCTTGCCGGTATCTTTGGGCTGCTCGGAGAGACGGAACACGTCGGAGGCTTCAAGTCCCAAGGACTCACGCGCCTTGCCGGTCAAACCGCGGCCGATGATCAGCGGAATACGGCCACCGGCGCGTACTTCGTCCAGAATCAGCTGGGTCTTTAGCTCAAAAGTGGTAAGGACGTCGTCGGTACCGTGCTTACACACCTTGCCTTCATACGGGTAGATATCGATTACATCGCCCATTTCGAGCTTCTCGACATCCATTTCGACGGGCAGGGCGCCTGAGTCTTCCATGGTGTTGAAGAAGATCGGCGCAATCTTGCCGCCAAAGCAGAAGCCGCCGGCGCGCTTGTTGGGAACAAAGGGAATGTCGTCACCGAAGAACCACAGCACCGAGTTGGTGGCAGATTTGCGCGAGGAGCCGGTACCCACGACGTCGCCCACGTAGGCGACCGGGAAGCCTTTTTCCTTGATCTCGTTGATCTGGTCGAGCGGGCCGCGGGTGCCGGGCACTTCGGGCTTGATGCCTTCGCGCTCGTTTTTGAGCATGGCGTTGGCGTGCAGCGGGATGTCCGGGCGCGACCAGGCGTCAGGGGCCGGGGAGAGGTCATCGGTGTTGGTTTCGCCGGGCACCTTGAACACGGTCAGGGTGATTTTTTCCTCGAGCGCGGGCTTGGAGAGGAACCACTCCGCCTCGGCCCAGGAGGTGATGACGTCTTTTGCCACGGCGTTGCCGTTTTTGGCACGCTCTTCCACGTCGTGGAAGGCATCGAACATCAGGATGGTGTGCTTGAGCTGCTCACCGGCTTCTTTAGCAAGCTCGTCGCTGTCGAGAAGCTCTACCAGTGAAACGATGTTGTAGCCGCCCTGCATGGTGCCCAGAAGCTTGACCGCATGCGTTTTGTCGACCAGCGGTGACTCGGTTTCGCCCTTGGCAACGGCGGTCAGAAAGCCGGCCTTGACGTAGGCGGCTTCGTCGACGCCCGGCGGGATGCGGTTGGTGAGCAGCTCTAGAACGAACTCCTCTTCTCCGGCCGGCGGATTTTTCAAAAGCTCGATCAAGGCCGCGGTCTGTTCGGCGTTCAGGGGCTTGGGTGGTACGCCCTCGGCGGCGCGTTCCTCGACATGTTGGCGATAAGCTTCAAGCACGTTGGGGCCCTCTCGTTTTCTTGATGGTACCCGGCCAGCCCGCACGGTTTCGGGCATGCCTGGGCACGTGATAGTCGCTTGATAGGCAGCGTCTAATGGATGGCGGCGATTCTACGTGAAACTGTCGACAATGTTAAGCGAGCAACCGTCACTGACCATTTAGCGGGCTATCCAGTGTGCCAAACGCTCGTTTAAACTGGCTTTTCTCGATACGTGGAGACCTCAACGCTGACGCGCACTCGCGTATCACGTTAAAAGCCGTTTGCAATCACACCGCTATAGACCATTTAATAATGTGAGCGTTAAAGGCGCGGGCCGCTGTCAACGCTTGAGATCTCAGGGCGGCTTTAAACCTTGCGCGAAGCTGAGCCAAAGTTGAGTTAAACACGTGTTATGGTGTTGACGTTATAGAGGGTATTGCCGTTAAAGGTTGCAAAAGGGCGATGCCCCCCAGGACACGGACGCCGCGCCAGGGCGTTGTACCGTATTTCATTAGTAAGGGCGCTTGGTAACCGTATATGTCGATAGAGTTAGCCGAATTGAAGTCACAGGATCACGCGCTTGGCGCCGAGGACCTGCTGCCGGAAAGCCTTAGCGCCTTTTTGGCATGCCCAACGCCGGATGCGTGGCTGGGCTGGGCGCTGGCCAACCCCGAAACGCTGCTGATCGATCACGCTCAGTGCGAGAAAAAGGCCGCCTCAACGGCGATGCATCTTCTGTATCGCCACGTCGATCAGCCGCTGCTGCTTGCCAAAATGTCGCAGCTCGCCCGCGAGGAGCTTCTCCATTTCGAGCAGGTGGTCGGGTTGATGGAGCGTCGCGGCGTCACCTATACCCACTTAAGCGCCTCGCGCTACGCCGAAGGACTCAGACAGCACCTGCGGCCCAACGAACCCGAGCGGCTGATCGATATCTTGATTATTGGCGCGTTGATCGAGGCGCGCAGCTGCGAGCGCTTCGCGCGGCTGATCCCCTACCTCGATGAAGAGCTTGCCCGGTTCTATCGCACGCTGGTCAAGTCGGAAGGGCGCCACTTCGAGGATTACTTGCTGCTGGCGCGGCAGCAAACGGCGGAGCCGATCGATGATCGCATCGCCTTTTTTGTAGCGCGTGAAGCCAAGCTGATTACTTCGCCCGATACAGCATTTCGTTTTCATAGCGGTGTGCCGGCCTAAGTCGAGCCCCGTCCAGCCAGGATGAGTCTCATGCGCGATGCCAAGCAGATCGACAAGCTGACCCTTTTTGGACACTTCTCTCTAACGCTTGGAGAGGACGTACTGACCCATTTCAGCTACGACAAAGTCAAGGCGCTGCTGATTTATTTGTGTCTGCATCGCCAGCCCGTCAATCGCGCCGCGCTCGCCGAGCTGCTTTGGCCGGATCAGGGACTCTCTTCCGGGCGCACCAACCTGCGCCACGCGCTTCACTGTCTGCGCCAGTCGCTTGGCGACAACGCCGACACGGTGCTCAACGTCTCGCGTCAGACCATCGCCTTCAACCTGCCGGCCCACTGGCAGGTTGATCTACACGAGCTGCAAACGCTGCTCGAAGGCCCGGCGGATCTCGACACGCTCGAGGCGGTGATGGCCTGCTATCAGGGCGATCTGGTCGAGGAACTACAGCTTGCCAACTGCAGCGAGTTCCAGCGCTGGCTGGTGCAGGCGCGCAACGAGTGGCGCCAGCGGGTGATCCGCTTTGCCGAGCAGGTGCTCGAGACGCAAAGTGACGTGCCGGACGCGGTGATCGAGGAGCTGGTCAGCAGCTTCTCTGGTTACGGCCCGTTTCACGAGCGGCTGGTGCGCCAGTTGGCTGAAAACAACCACATGGCCGCGGCCCACGAGCAGTACCAAAGCTACCTCCAGTTGCTGGCGCTCTCGGGTCAGCAGCCCGAGCCAGGCTTTCTACAGCTGGCAAGCTACTGGTCCGACGGCCAGGTCGACCCGCAGATCGTCAGCCCCCAGGGCGCCTACTCCCGGGCGCTGGCCGCCGACAGCAAACCGCTACGCGAGGATGAAATCGAGCTGCGCCAGCTCTCGGTCATGGCCATTCGCCTGACGCTCCAGGGCGACTGGCAGGAGCGCGGCGCCATGCGCCACTGCCTGACGCTCCAGCTCGAGCTCTTGCGCTGGCTCGAGCAGCAGTGCCATCACCTGGGCGGCTTTTGGCTGCCTGGCGCGACCGGCGGGGTGGGGCTTGCCTGCTTCGGCACCCACGGACCGGCCCATCAGCTCGCCGAGCTGGTGGCGCTGTTCGAACACTGCCGCCAGGCGCTGCCTCAGGAGATAACGCGGCGCTGGAGTATCGATCAGCAGGCGCCGAGTTTCGAGCTCGCCGCCGGACTCAACAGCGGCCGAGTCGTCTATCTGCCGGAGCGCCAGCTCGCCGATCCGCTGGGCCAAGTGGCTCAGCTGTCGCTATCGCTGATGAGCGCCGCCGAAGGCAGCGAGCTGGTGATCTCGCAAGAGGCGAGCCAGCACATGCCGCCGGCGCTCGATCTGCAGCCCAGGCTTTCGTCGCGGCTGGTGGCAAGCGATGGCCGCGTGCGCCTGCGCGCGCTGGTGCTGGGGCAGAACGAGGGCGGGCGCGATGCCACCCCGCCAAGTCTCATCGGCCGTGAAACCGCGCTTAGAACGCTGCGCGACGGCCAGGCCCGGGCGAGCATCGGGCTACGCCAGAGCATTCTGGTGCGCGGCGGCACGGGCATGGGTAAGTCCGCGCTGATGGTCGGCTTTCGCCAGCTCGAGCTCAGCCGCGACGCGGCGGTGTGCTGGCTGCCCACCACGCGCCTTTCGGTGCTGGAGCCCTACGGCGTCGCCCGCCAGCTGCTTGCCTGGCACTGCCAAAAAACGATTGATCTGGAGGCGCTTCACGCGCTGCAGCAAACCCTCGAGATCATGTCTCTTGATGACGGGCGCCAGGAGCTTTTGGAGCAGGCGCTGGGCGCGCGGGAGGTCGAGGATAGCGCCCAGCTCACCCAAAACGGCGACGCCGTAGAGCTGGTCGCGCGGCTTCTACACCGGCTGATCGAGCGCGAGGCGCAAAGCCGCACGCTGCTTCTGATGATCGATGATCTTCAGTGGCTCGATGAACCCTCTTTCAAGGTGCTGACCGGGCTACAGGCCAGGCTCCCCATCAACACCGCTTTCATGCTGGTGGCCAGTCACCACGGCCGCGAGTCGCTTCCGGTCAAGCTGCACTGGGACCAGCAGATAACGCTTGGCAAACTCGACGCTGGCCAGTCAGGGCGGCTTTTGACCCAGCTCGCCAAACGCTACCAGATCCACCTGAGCCCCAGACTCAAAAATCAGATCGTCGAGCGTTGCGACGGCGTGCCGCTCTACCTGCAAGAGATTTGCCGGCGCCTCGATTTGGATCGCCGCGAGGGGCGCAGCGTTCAGTTCAACGAGCTGCCCAAGGGGCTTTTGGGCCTTTTGACCAGCCGGGTCGACCAGCTCGAGCGCGACCGCGACATCGCTCACGTGGCGGCGGTGCTCGGCCGGCGTTTTCGCCTGGATATGCTGCTTGCCGCCACTCAGACCGACAAGGGCCGTCTCTTGAAGGCGCTAGAACACATGCGCCAGCTCGAAATCATCGATGCCTTCGAGCAGCCCGGCATTGAGAGCGAGTATCAGTTCAGCCATCAGCTTCTGCACGAAGCGGCGTACCTCTCTTGCCCGAAGGACGTGCGCACTGCGCTTCACCAGCAGGTCGTCACGCTGATCGAAGAGCGCTTTCCGATGTGGATCAGCCGCCACCCCGGCGACTTTGCCAATCACCTGCGCCGCAGCGGCCACCAAACCCGCGCCGCACGCTATTTCGAGCTCGCCGCCCGCGAGGCGCTCAAGGTCAGCGCCAACCGCACTGCACTCAAGATGGCGGATTTCGGCCTGGGCTGCCTGGGGGAGGCGGCGGAGCACCTCGAACGCGAAGTGAGTCTTCTCACCGTCAAGGGGCAGGCCGCCTTCGCCCTCGAAGGCCACGGCTCGCCGACCGCCCAGGAGTGTTTCGTCAGCGCCCGGGAGCTTTTGCGCAAGGCCGGGGGCGACCCGCTCGAGGATCCGGAGGACCTCGAGCAGATCTTTCTGGTCAAGTGGGGGCTCTGGCTCAGCCGCAGCCAGCGCTATGCCCACGCCGACGCCTTTGCGCTGGCCGCCACGCTTTCCAACATCGCCAAGCGACTGGACGACCCGCGCTATGGCCGGCTCGCCGACTACGCCGGCGCCCAGTGCGAGTACTGGGCCGGGCGTATCGCCCAGGCGTTCGACCACTTCAACGAGATCGACCCGCTCAACGCGCCGATGATGATCGAGTGGCTGCCGTTCTCGGAGCACCCCCAGGTGAGCGCGGCCTGCTTTCAGGGCTGGACGCTGTGCCTTCGCGGCGATTACCAGCGCGCCGAGCGCCATATCGCCGCGGCGATTCGTCTGGCCGAAAAAATTGGCCACCCGGGGACGCTGGCCATCGCCCTGATGTTCGCCACCGCGCTCTACCGTCAGCTCGGTCACGTTCATTTGGCCGCGCGCCACGCCGAACGCGCCGCGGCGATGACCGCCACGCCGGATCTGCAGCTATGGCAGATCTCCGCCCAAGGCGTGCTTGGCTGGCAGTTGGCTCTCAGCGGTGACCCTGCGGGGCTTTCAAGGCTCATGGAGAGCCTGGATCAAATGGCGGAGCTTAATGGCCGCGACCGCTTCCAGCGCCCGGTACTTTGGTACGCCGACGCCTGTATCGAGCTTGGGGAGCTCTCTTCCGCCGAGGAGTATCTGGATCAGTGCCTGACCATCGCCCGTGAGCGCAGCAGCCTGTTTTTACCGGAGATCGCCACCCAGCTTGCCAAAGTGCGCCACCTGCTGGGCTATTCGAAAAACGAGGTGACCGCACTGGCCGAACTTGCCATCGACCACGCTCGCGAGCAGGGCAATCGCCACCACGAGCTCGCTGCGCTCGAGTTCTGGCTGACCCATATTGCCCCGGAAGATAGAAAGACGCGCGAGCTCTTCCGCGAAAAGCTGGCAAGCGTTAGCCATAGCGATGCGCCGGTGCTGGTGCGCTGGATCAACCTGTTGGAGCGGCGCCTGCCGCAGCCTGCCGGGGTTGAAAGCTAGAAGGAGGGGGAGAGGCGAGTCAGGTGCTCGCCTCGAGCCAGGCCAGGGTGGCGAGCGCCTGGTCGCGGCGCTCGCCACATACGTCGTGATCGAACTCGAACCGCGCGCAGACCGCGGGCCGGGTCGGATCACCGAAAAGCCGGCACAGGTTGTCGTCATCGAGTTGCACGCAGCGAACGCCGGCGGGCTTGCCGCCGGGCATCCCCGGAATGGCGGAGCTGATTGACGGCGCAATACAGCACGCCCCGCAGCCGGCCCGGCAGCCAGGCTCGGTACTCTCTTGCTTGGCAATCAGCGCTGCCATGTTCACACTCCCTCGCTTTCGCCGGTCGCGCCCTTGTTGAAGCCCTCGAAGGCGTGCACCCGCGTCGGCGTACCCGTTTCGCTTGCGATCTCTTTGGCAAGCCAGCGGGCGATGTTCTCGACCGTGGTTGGGTAGGGCAGCACCGCGCAGCGCTCCAACGGCAGGGTAAGCGCGAACGCTCCTTCGCCGGCCACATAGCGACACGTCAGCTGCGCCTCGCCTTGCGTCTCGATATCGGCGCGCTCGAGCAGGTAGCGCTGGTCGAGCCAGCTTGCCCAGCGACGCTCGATTGCCGGTTGGCGCTCGCCGTGCTGGTAAATCTCGAGGCGTGAACGGTGGCCGTGGGCGATACGCTGGCAGTTACCGTCGTGGCGCTTGAGTCCGTGGCTGTAGCCGTAGGCCGCGCCGTCGATCGCCTCGTCAAAAAACGCAAGCGTCACCCGCTCGACGTTCTCCGGGCAGGTCCGGGTCAGCGTTTGGCTGATCGAGTCGGCGAGTGCGGCGCGCTCGACGGTGGCCGCATCGATCAGCGTAAAGGCTTGTTTTGGGCCGCGCACTTCAAACGCGTAGGGTGTGGTGGCGCGCACGCAAAGGCCCTCATCGCAGGGCTCGACGCTCACGCCCGGCGCCTGCATCGGTACCAGCAGGGTGTGGTCGACTCCGGCGTCGAGTGTCTTCTTGATGAAGGGTTTGACGCGGCCGAAATCGAACAGCATGCCGTCCTCGCCCAGCTCGCCTTCAAGCGTGGCGTCTACCCGCCAGCTCACGCCGGTCAGGCCGTTTTGCGGGCACCAGACCGAGACATCGATATGACTGAGTTCTTTAACGAAAAGGGCCATTAAGCGAATCCTGCGATCTTGTGCGTCTGAAGCGACAGCCGCCAGCGTGGGTGGGCCATACAATACGCGGTGGTGGCACGGATGCGGGCCTGGTTGTCCGCGGGCGTGCCCTGGTCCATCGGCTGAAGAAAGAAGTGGGTGAAGTCGAGCGCCTCGAAGCGCTCCGGGGCGGCCTCACGCTGCGGGTAGACGAGCTTTAACTCATCGCCTGCCAGCGCCTTGAGCGTAGTGGCCCCCTTGGGGCTGACGCAGAGCCAGTCGATGCCCGCGGGCACGCTGACGGTACCGTTAGTTTCCACTCCGATCTCGAAGCCTTGCGCCTTGATGGCCTCGATCAGCGCGGTATCGAGCTGTAAAAGCGGCTCGCCGCCGGTAAACACCACGTAGGGCACAGCAGTGCTGGCCGCGTCAGGCCACAGCGCCTTGAGATGCTCGGCAAGTGCTGCGGTATCGGTAAAGCGCCCGCCGCCTTCACCGTCCACACCGATAAAGTCGGTATCGCAGAAGGTGCATGCGGCAGTGGCGCGGTCTACTTCGCGGCCGGACCACAGATTGCAGCCGGTAAAGCGGCAAAAAACGCTGGCTCGGCCCGCCTGAGCACCTTCGCCCTGCAGGGTGTAGAACGCTTCCTTAACGTGATACATCGCTCGCCTCCGGCTCATTGGCGGCAGCGTACTCGATTGGGTCGGTCACACCGTTTTCGGCAAAGGCGGCCAGGCGCTCACGGCAGCTGCCGCAGCGCCCGCAGGCGAGTTCGCGGCCTTCGTAGCAGGTCCAGGTATCGCGGTAGTCGAGCCCCATGGCCAGGCCTTCGCGCAGAATCTCGGCCTTGGTGGCGCCAAGGTAGGGCGCGTGCACCTCGACGGGTTCGAAGTTGGCGATAGCGGCGGCGTGGCGCATCGCGTCGACGAACGCCGGACGGCAATCCGGGTAGAGCACGTGGTCGCCGCCGTGAGCGCCGTAGTCGACGCGCCCGGCGCCGATGTTCACCGCCTTGGCGATGGCCAGCGACAAAAGGATCATGTTGCGATTGGGCACCACCGTCGCCTGAAGATTCTCTTCGGCGTAGTCGGCATCGGGCATGGTCGCGGCGGCGTCAGTCAGCGCGGAGTTATCGATCAGCCCGTGGATGGCGCGAATGTCCACCACCTGGTGAGGAATTGCGAGCGTTTCACAAACCTTGCGAGCGGTGTCGAGCTCGCGGCGGTGGCGCTGGCCGTAGTCGAAGGAGAGCGCGTGTACGCTAAGCTCTTCTTTTAACGCGCGGTGTAGAACGGTAAAGGAGTCCATGCCGCCGGAGTAGATCACCACAGTGGCGGGGGAGTGTGTACAGGAAGGGGATGACATGCTAATACTCGCTGGCCGGAGAATTTATTGAGCCTTGACGGCAAGAGTCCGGGGTCCGGTCCGGAACGCAGCGCAGTTTACGCACTCAGGGCGCGCTTGGCTAGCGCCCACGTCCGGGCTACCCTGCGCCAGCGCTTGGGTTCGCTTGCGTCAGGCGGCGCGGCGCCCGGCACGTTCATTCAGCTTTTCGAGACGCACTCATGGCGACCATAGAACACAGCGAAATCGTCCACGCTCCGCCGGAGCAGGTATTTGAACTGCTCCGGCGCGTCGAGGATTTCGCCGACTACTCCGATATGATCCACTCGATCGACACGCTCGGGGATAACCGCTACCGCTGGCACGTCCGCGCCGTCGGCATGGACTGGGCCTTCGATGTAGAGGTCACCGAGATAGAGCCCCCGCATACGCTTGCCTGGGAGTCGCTTGACGGGGTAAAAAACCAGGGGCGCTACCGGCTCGAGCCAGTCGAGCAGGGCACTCGCGTTTCGCTCACCCTGACCTACGACATTCGCAACCGCTTGATGGAAAAAGCTGTCAACAAGGCCGCCAAACCCATGGTCGGCAAGGTGAGTCGGCAGATCCTCGAGCGGGTCGAAGCCCGGCTCAATGGCTAGGCACGGGCACGCCTGCTGGCGCTGGGTGGCCCTGTTTGCCCTGCTGGCAATGCTTGGCTACGTCTGGCTCTGGTACTCGCCGAACTTATCGGCCCTCAAGCGCTGGGCTGCCGAGACGTCCCATCACCCGGCCATCATCGCAAGCGTCATGCTGATCATGGCGGCCACGCTTGCCGTCGGGCTTCCCGGCAGTATCGGCCTTTGGCTGATCGCGCCGTTCTATCCGCCGCTCGCCGCGACCCTGATGCTCACTTTGAGTAGCGTCGCCGGTGCCTGGGCGGCCTACCTGCTGGCCGCGCGGTTTCGCACACGAATTAATCCCGGCGGACTTACCGCGCGCGTGATGCAAACGCTCGAGCGGCGAAGCGATCTGCTGACCCAGTGCGCGCTCAGGATTTTGCCGGGGTTTCCTCATTCGGTGATCAACTACGCCGCCGGTCTTGGCGGGCTTGCGCTTGGGCCTTACCTCGCCGCGGCGGCGCTGGGCCTTTCGATCAAGTGGGGCGTTTACAGTAGCGCGATTTATAAGACGCTCGAAGCGATCGAGCAGGAGAGCGCGCTGCAGTTCGACGTATTGCTGCCGCTTCTGGCGTTAACGCTTCTGCTGCTGGCCGGGGCCTGGTATCGGCGCCGCGTAGACGCGGCGCGCGAGGGGCATTGAAAAGCGGGGGTGTCAGTGCGGCTGGTGCATGGCGGCGTCGAGATGGCCTACGACTTCGGCCCAATCCGCATCATCGGCAATCGCTTCGCGCAAGAACGCGGCCTGAGCGTCGTTCCAGCAGCTCGCCTCGGCAATCGGCGTGGATGCGGGAAGCTCCCCGTGCTCTTCGATGAACGCCTCGATGGAGGCCTTGTCCGAGGCAAGCCCCAGCTGTTCGAAAAGATCGCTGAATTCGTGTACGGGTTGATCCATCATTTTCATCCTTTCCTTGGGTTGTCATCGACAAGGCGAAGCCTTGCCTTAAAAAAATAGTCCGAATATCGCACGGCGCCAGCCTAACCCTGGCGCTCACCAACCAGCGGCGTCAAAAAGCGCCGGCGGCGGTCCGCTTCAGCGATCGGCTGAGCCAACAGGTGCACGAGTTTGGTGAGCGCCGCCTCCGGCGTCATGTTCGCCCCCGAAAGCACGCCGGCATCGAAAAGCCCCGCGCCCGCGGCGTAGGTGCTGAAACGAACGCTTCCCTGGGGGCAGGTGCTCACCGCAGCTAGCAGCTTGCCCTCGCCGCAGGCCTTGGCCAGCACGGCTAAAAGCGCCGGGTCATTAGGCAGGTTGCCCGCTCCCCAAAGCTGAAGCAGCGCGCCTTTCACTCGCGCATCTCCCAGCAGCGCTTCCAACTGCCAAGCGCTGATGCCAGGCCACAGCGCGATGCGCGCCACCTCGCCCTGGGCGAGCGTCGCGTAGCTTGCAAGCTCGAAACGGGGCGCGCCGCGCTGGCTTCTACCGAGCCCGCGGCTTGGGTACTCGATGAAATCCTCGTCGACGCGCTCGCCTAGAAGCGGGTAGTTGGGGCTTTCGAACGCTTTGGGGGCTTCGCTGTGCTGTTTGACGCTTCGCACGCCGCGCAGAAGCGTTCCCGCGAAGTAGACCGCCACCTCCTTGAGGGTCGCGCTTGCGGCGTAGCGAAGCGCGCCATAGGCGTTGGCGAGTGCGTCGCTGTTGGGTGCTTCCAGCGGCTGCATGGCGCCGGTCACGACCACGGGCCGGTCGAGCCCCTGTAGCTGGTAGGCAAGGCTCGAGGCGGTGAGGCTCAGCGTATCGGTGCCGTGAAGTACCACGAAGCCCCGGTAATCGGCAAACCGCTCGGCGATTAGCGCGCCGATGCGCTGCCAAGTGAGCGGGGTGGCCGCGCTGGAATCGATCAGCGGCTCGAGGCTTTCGACCTCGAAGGCCGGAAGCTGGCTTTGCTGATCGATCGAGAGCGTTTCAAGCGCCCGCGCCAGACGTGTTTCGAACCCACTGCCGGGCGCCAAGCCAGCGGCACTGGCGTGCATGCCGATCGTGCCGCCGGTGTAGATCACGAGTACGCGCTCGCCGCTTTGGGCGTCGTCACGAAGCCTGGGAGCCCTATTCATGCCATGTCCTGTCGAGTAACGTGAAGCCTTCCGGCAGCGTCGTCGAGCTGGCGGTTGCGCCCGGCCAGGTGGGCGAAAACGAAGCAGACCCCGATTAGCGCCAACAAGAGCCAGGCAATGTGCTCGATACGCGCGCCCACCTGAAGCAGCAGGCCCACGCCAAAAGGCCCGGCGGCGGCGATGGTATAGCCGCCGCCCTGAACCAGCCCGGAGAGCTTTCCGGCAAGCCCCGCATTAGCGGTTCGCAGCACCAAAAGCCCGAGCGCCAGGCTGAAACAGCCGCCCTGGCCCACGCCGAGAGAAAGCGCCCCTAGCCAGCGCCAACCGAGCGGGGCGATCATCAAAAGGAAAAGCCCCAGGGCGGTCGCGGCGAGCATGATGAAAAGCGCCGGGCGCTGGTCACGACCGAGACGTGCAAGCCAGGGCGCGCAGAGCGCCGAACCAAGCTGACACACGATCGAAACCGCCATGATGAAGCCTGCCTCGCTCTCCCCGTAGCCCCGGTAAATCAAAAGCGACGGCAGCCAGCCAAAAACGATATAGGCCATGGAGGACTGAAGCCCCATGTAGAGCATGATCTGCCAGGTCAACGGCTGGCGCAAAAGCGCGGACAGCGACGCGCTGGCGGTGGCTGTCTGAACGCTCGCGGTTGGTTTGGGCGCAAAGGAGACCCATAGCATCAGCGAGATAAACGCAAGCAGTCCCCAGCTTGCCAGGCTCAAGGGCCAGCCGCCCAGCGCGTTGGCCAGGGGAACGGAGAGCCCAGCCCCCAGCGCGCCGCCAAGGCAGAGCGCCATGGTGTAAAGCCCGGTCAAAAGGTCCGCACTTTGAGGCAGCTCGCGTTTAACGAGCCCCGGAAGCAATGTGCCGGCGATGCCGATGGAGGCACCCGCTAGGGCGGTGGCGACGAACAGCACCCCATCGAGCGGCAAGGGGCGAAGCAGCAGCGCCGCGGTCAAAAGCGCTAAGGCCGCGCTCAGCGCCCGCTCGGCGCCCAGCCGGCGCGAGAGCAGAGGGGCCAAGGGCGCGGCAAGGCCTAGTGAGAGTACCGGCAGGGTGGTCAGCAGGCCCGCCGCCGCCGGGCTGAGCCCGGCGTTTTCCTGAAGGCGGTTTAGAAGCGGCGCCACCGATGAAAGCGCAGGACGCAGATTCAGTCCCACCACGAACATCAAGACGATAAACGATAGCGTTCGCTTCGAAGCCATGGCTATTTGAGATGCGGTCTCAGGTCGCCCCGAGCGACGTCCATCAGGGTGATGAAGTGATAATCTTCCGGCGTTTCCAGGCAGTCGACGCGAACGTCGGTACGCATACCCTTGTTGATGTCGAGCTTCTCGAAAATCTCGAGCGTGACCTTGCGCGCAGGCTTGTCGCCGGGCGAAAGAATTCCATCGTCGAGGGTGAAGATTTCCAGCAGCGTGGCGCGCACGCGGGTGGTGTTGCCTTCACTGAGTACGCGGCGAATGAACAGCCACCCTTCACACACCAGCGCCGAGGTTTCATCGCTTTCACGCATAAACAGCGTGCGGTAGCAGGCGCCTTCGGTGGCCGCCTTGTCCGCCATGCTGCGGTAGGCCTGAATAACCTGATTGGGCGTTACCTTCGCATCCTCGAGACGCTGAGCAATGCCCTGATGTTCACGGCTTAGCTGCTCCTGGCGTTGAAAGACCAGCCACTGCCGATAATCATTGATACGTTGAGACGCCATAATCACTCCCTGAACAGGTTCTGCTGGGCGCGAAAGGCGCGCGCCCGAAAACGCACGACTTTCGCATATTCACCGACGACGCGCTAGCGGCGGGCGCGCCGACGCGGCGCCTTGTCCGATTTCTCGCCCTGGCGCTGGTTCTGGCTCGAGCGTTGGCCCTGGCCGCGCCCACCGCCGGGTTGACGCTGGCCGCGACGGCCGTTTTCGATCGGCTGGGGCTTGGCGTTGGGGTCGGGCTCGAAGCCGGGCTCGATCTTTTTCGGCAGAGTTTGTTTGATCAACTTCTCGATGCCGGCCAGCAGCGCGTGCTCATCGACGCACACCAGCGATACCGCCTCGCCGTTGCTGCCGGCGCGGCCGGTACGCCCGATGCGGTGGACGTAATCCTCGGCGACGTTGGGCAAGTCGAAGTTGACCACGAAGGGCAGCTCGTCGATATCGAGCCCGCGGGCTGCGATATCGGTGGCCACCAGCACCTGCAAATCGCCGCTTTTGAACGCGCCCAGCGCCCGCGTACGCGCGCCTTGGCTCTTGTTGCCGTGGATCGCCATGGCCGGAATTTCCTGCTTGGATAGCTGCTCGGCCAGGCGGTTGGCGCCGTGTTTGGTACGGGTGAAAACTAGTACCTGGAACCAGCCGTGCTGGCTGATCAGGTGCGCCAAAAGCTCACGCTTTTTCTCACGATCGACGCGATACACGCTCTGCTCGATCTTTTCGGCGGTGGTGTTACGCGGAGCGACTTCAACCAGCGCCGGATTATCCAGCAGTTGGGTGGCCAGCGTCTGGATCTCGTTGGAGAAGGTAGCGGAGAAGAGCAGGTTTTGCCGCTTGTTCGGCAAAAGCTTCAAAATACGCTTGATGTCGTGAATGAAGCCCATATCGAGCATGCGGTCGGCTTCGTCGAGCACCAGGATTTCGACCTGGGAGAGGTCGACGTGGCCCTGCTGCTGCAGATCCATCAGCCGCCCCGGGGTGGCGATCAGAACGTCGAGGCCGTTCTTAAGCGCTTGGACCTGCGGGTTCTGGCCTACGCCGCCGAAAATAATGTGCGACTTGAGCGACAGATACTTGCCGTAATCGGTCACGCTTTCACCGACCTGAGCGGCCAGCTCGCGAGTGGGCGTCAGCACCAGCGCGCGCACCTGGCGCTTACCCGGGCGTTTGCCGTTGTTTAAAAGCTGTAAAAGCGGAAGCGTAAACCCGGCGGTCTTGCCCGTGCCGGTCTGGGCGCTGGCCAGCAAATCGCGCCCGGCCAATACCAGCGGAATGGCTTTTTGCTGGATGGGCGTTGGCTGGGTATAGCCCTGGGTGCTAATGGCGCGTAGTAAGTCGTCCTGCAGACCAAGTTCGGTAAAGCTCATGCGTTCTCCGCCATCGCACAGCGAAGGCGCTCGTGCGCGCTTGCTGGGCCAGGTTCGTAATGAATAAAAACGCGCGGGTAGCCCCGCGCGGCAGCGAAGTTTGCCAGATAGCGCGCCTGGCTGCGAGGGGCATTTGAGATCGACGCTTTTTTAGCGCCCCGCAAAGACCCCGCGCGCGGCGCAAAACACCGAGCGCGAGAGGGGCGTTGTGAGAAGGGGATTAGAAGTAGTTACCGGTACGAATTTCCAAAGCGATATCGCTTGCGACTTGATCCAGGCTCTGGCCTAGGGCGCGCACCAGCGCCGGGTAGCCGTCCTCTCGAAGCTCGGTTTCGGCGTGGAAGCTCTCGAAAGCCAAAAGTTCGTTGCCCGCGCCTCGAAGCTGCCACTGGCCGCTGGCAACGGCGTTGCCATCGTAGCGCCCTTGGAACTGATCCACTTCGAGCGAGAGCGTCAGCGCCTCGTTTTGGCGGCCCTGGGCACCCACCACCTGCACAAGCGGAAGCTCTTGAGAGAGCCGCGCGCGCAGGCCGCGCTCGAGTTGGCGGCCAAGCTCTTCCGCCCACTGGTGCTCGCGCGCCGCGTTAAGCGTAATGTCGTCGAGCTGCATGACGATGCCGTCGACGTCCAGGTAGTGCGAAATCCTGGGTGCGCCCACCTGCAGCGTATGCGTCGTTGCGGTGGCTGGCGTGGAGATCGGCGTGGCGGGCAGCATATAGCGCGCCGGCGGCGTCACGCTCGAGGCGCAGCCGCCGAGAAAAATGCCAAGCCCCATGATGGCGGCGAATGTCAGCGTTGGGTTGCGCATGGCGTCATCCTTTTATCGCGGGGCGCGCGGAATCGGGTCTTCCGCATCCAGATTATCGAAAAGCAGCGCTCGCGGATTCTCGTTGAGGGTGCGCGTCAGCGGCTGCAGATCGCGCATCAACCGGTCGAGGCGCTCGATGGCCGACGTCAGATCCTGATAGGCCGGCGACGAGGGTGAAAGCCCTTCGATCGTCGTGCGCAGCTCTTCGAGCGTGGCGTTGACGTTGCCGCCAAGTGACCGGGTGTCCGGGTCGCTTAGAATTGCGTTGAGCGACGAGCTCACTTCGCGCACCTCGTCGAGCACGCTTTCGGAGGCCTGCAGGTTGCGATCGAGCCCGGCCAGTAGCGGCTCCACTTCGAGCGCGTTGAGCTTGTCCAGAAGGCTCGTTACCTGGGCCTGAATCTGGGCGAAGCCGCCGGCGACGGTGGGGAAAATGGTGCGCTCGGAGAAGGTCTCGTTGACGTATTCACCGGCCAAGTCGCGCTGGAAATTGAGGTCGACGAACAGCGCCCCGGTCAACAGGCTGCCGTTTTTGAGCGAGGCGCGAAGCCCCAGATCGAACATGCGATTAAAGCGCGCCTCCCATTCGTCGAGGTCGATATCCTCGCTTTCGATGCCCAAACGTTGGGGTTCGATGCGGATCAGCACCGGAATAGCGAACTGTGCCCGGGAGTTGGGTTGCGGTGCGGTGAAGTTCCAGGGCACCGCGGCCACGGTGCCCATGCGTACGCCGCGAAACTCCACCGGCGCGCCGCGGGAAAGCCCGCGCACGGTGTCGTCCACCAGCAGCACGTACTCCAGATAGCGGTTGAATGTACCTTCCCGGGCGTCGTCCTCGTCGGCGTAGAGCGTAAAGCGGGCGTTGTTGGCCACCGGCCTTCCCATCGGCAGCTCCTCCGGCACGCCGAAGGTGACGCCGCCGCCTAAAAGCGCTTCGAGGGATTCTACGTTCACCCGCACGCCGTCGGCGTCGAGGCGAAAATCGATGCCGCTGGCGCTCCAAAAGCGCGTGCTGTCGGTGACGAGCTGCGCGTAGGGCTCCTCGATAAAGATCTGGTGCTGCATGGTGCGCGACTCCGCATCGAAGCGGTTGTCCTCGACGCGGCCTACGGTATACCCCTGGTAGGATACCGGGTCGCCTACACGTAGGGAGTTGCCAAGCTGGCTGACCAGGCTAATTTGTAGCCCCGCCTGGCCGGCCACCGCCACTGGCGGCACGTCGCTTAGCTCGAATTCGCGGCGCGGCTCTTCGGAGCGGCCGGGCTGAAGCTGGATGTAGGCGCCGGAAAGCACCGTGCCGAGCCCGCTGATGCCTTCGCGGCCGATACGCGGCTTGACCACCCAAAAGCGGCTGTCCTCGCGCAGCATCGCCTCGGCTTCGGGCTGGATGCGCGCGCTCATCACCGCGTGGGATAGGTCGTCGGAAAGCCGCACGCTCTGCACGATCCCGATCTCCACGTTGCGGCTTCGAATCAGAGTGCTGCCGGCCTCGATGCCTTCGGCATTGTTGGTGGTCAGGGTAATTAGCGTCCCGCGGCTGGTGTAGTTGTCGTAAACCAGCCAAAGCCCGATCACCAGCGCGACGATCGGCACGATCCAAATGGGCGACAGGCGTGTCTGACGAGATGATTTGGCCCGATGCTGCTCGTTCTCTTCGGGTGGGGGTGTATCGAGTTGCGGTGAATCCTCAGCCATCCACTGATTCCTTGGTCGCTAGTTTAAACCTGGTGTTGAGCCTGTGCCTGATAGGGCGCGGGGGTGGGGTGTCCCACAGAAGGCGCGGGTCGAAGGCCATCGCGGCGAGCATGGTTAGCACGACCACCGAGCCAAAGGCAAGCGCGGCGGGGCCTGGGGTGATCGACATCAGCGAGCCCGCGCGAATTAGCGCCACCAAAATGGCGACGACGAAGACATCGACCATCGACCAGCGGCCGATGAACTCGGTCAGCCGGTAGAGCCGGGTGCGGCTTTGCGCCTTGAGCTCGTCACTTCGCTTGGCAATCAGGCAAAGCCAGGCCAGCGCGAACAGCTTGCCCACCGGAACGATGACACTGGCAATGAAAATCACCGCCGCCACCGGCCAGGAGCCCATCTGAATGAGCTGCACTACGCCGCCGATAATGGTCGATGGCGAGCTCGAGCCGAGGCTGGTAGTAGTCATGATAGGGTAAAGGTTGGCAGGAATATACATGACCGTGGCGGCGAACAGCAGCGCCCAGGTGCGCTGCAAACTGTGCGGCACGCGCCGGTGAAGCGTCTCGTGACAGCGCTGGCAGCGCACCTTGCCTGTTGCGGGCAGGCGATTGATCAGCCCGCAGGTCGGGCAGCCCGTCACGCCCTGGACGGCGGCGGTCGTGCCGGTCAGCGTGCCTTCCGGGGCCAGCGGCTCGCCTTCCAGTGAAAACCACATCCAGTCGGCATCCAGCGACTGGCTGGTTTTAAGCAAAAGGATGGCGAAGATGCAAAAGGCCCAGAAGGAGATGCCCAAATGAATCTGGGCGAGCCCGGCGACCTTGATCAGGCTCACCAGCGCGCCGATGATGAAGACATCGGCCATCATCCAGGGAAGAAAGTGGGCGAGCGAGCGGGCGATATCGCGGCTATAAGGCATGTGGCGGCCGCGCAGAAGCCCGTACTGCAGCCACATGACGCCAAACAGGTAGAGCGCCGGCAGTACGGCGATGGTCATGATCACCGCGATGGCCACTAATGGCTGGTGAAAGTTGATCAGCGTGGTGGCGGTCTGGGTCAGCTCGATGCGGTTACTCACGCCGCTGACGTTGAAGCTAACGAAGGGAAACGACACCGCCACTAGTAGCGCCACGAACGCCGCGATCGCCAGCGCCATACTGCGCTGGGCAGGGTAGCGGTGGCGTTTGACTAAAGTGTGCAAGCAGCGCGGGCAGGAGGCTTTTTCACCGGAGCCCAGCGGCGGTAGGGCGCTGACCCAGTCGCATTCGTGGCAGGCGCGCAGGCGCCGGCGCGTCAGCCGCGTCTCCGGCGGCAGCGTATCGACTAGCGGCGGTAAAAGCGCCACGGTAGGCCGTTTCTTGAACTGGTAGTAGCGCAATTCGATCGTCTCGACAATGCTTTGGGTTCGATTAATACGTTGAGCGCTCAGGGCTGTCAAACGCCGCTGACCGCTTCCCAAACAAAATAGCTCAAACGGTCGATGTGCACTTGACCCGCGGCACTGGCTGAATAACGATGCGGGCGCTTTTGCCTCTTTTATACTCCTGACGAAGGACTTCGTATGCTGCTCGCTGCTTTGGCGGTCGTGATTGGTTTGGTGCTGCTCATTTGGAGCGCGGAAAAATTCATCGAGGGGGCCGCGGCGACCTCGCGCTGGCTCGGGCTTTCGCCGTTGTTGATCGGGATGCTGGTCATCGGGTTCGGCACCTCAGCCCCGGAAATGATGGTGTCGGTGCTGGCGGCGCTTCAGGGCAACCCGGGCCTTGCCGTCGGTAACGCCTACGGATCCAATATTGCCAACATCGGCCTGGTGCTGGGGTTCATTGCGCTGCTGGCGCCGTTGGCCGTGCATTCGAGCGTGATTCGCAAGGAGATGCCGCTGCTGGTCATCGTCATGGCGCTGACCGGCTACATGCTGTTCGACGGCTGGGTATCGCGGCTCGAGGCGGTGGTGTTGCTCGTGGCGCTGGTACTGTTCATCGGCTACAGCATCTGGCATTCACGCACTCAGCAGCAGGACCCGCTGGTAGAGGAGGTGACCCAAAACCTCGATGCCCAGCCCATGTCCAAAGGCAAGTCGGTGGCCTGGACGCTGATCGGGCTGGTGCTTTTGATCGCAAGCTCGCGGATGCTGGTGTGGGGTGCGGTCGAAATCGCCCAGGCTTTCGGTGTCAGCGATTTGATCATCGGCCTGACCGTGGTGGCGGTGGGTACTTCACTTCCCGAACTCGCCTCGTCGATCAGCGCGCTGCGCCGGCGCGAACACGACATGGTGCTGGGCAACGTCGTGGGCTCGAACCTTTTCAATAGCCTGGCGGTGGTGGGGCTTGCCGGCGTGATCACCCCGATCGAGGCCGGGCGCGAGGTGCTGGTGCGCGACTGGAGTGTAATGACCTGCATGACGCTTTTGATGGTGCTGTTCGCGTTTTCCTGGCGCGGACGCCCGCGGCGAATCAACCGGTTGGAAGGCGGCGTGCTGTTCGCGGCCTTTGTTGGCTACACCGCGTACATGGTCAGCGTAGTGGTCATGAGCTGAGCAATATCACGATAAATTGATGTGCGTCATTGCGACACATCATTGGCACCGAGCAGCCCGTGTAACCCGGGCGTTGACGCAGTAAGATGACAGCGTGAGTAAAAATTAGCCTGGCCAAGGCAACGGTCAACACCTTCCTGACACGACCAGGCTTTTGTTACCCATGGGCGCGCCTTACTTTTCCCCGGTTTCAGGAGAGTGTCATGGAACTCGACCCCTTGATGTTGTCGCGAATACAGTTCGCCTTCGTCGTCTGTTTTCACACGATCTTCCCCGTCTTCACCATAGGGCTTGCGTCCTACATTGCGCTGCTCCACGGACTCTTTTTCAAGACACAGAATCCGGCCTGGGATCGGCTGGCGCTGTTCTGGACAAGAGTCTTCGCCGTGGTGTTCGCCATGGGTGTGGTGTCGGGCATCGTGATGTCCTTTCAGTTTGGCACCAACTGGAGCAACTTCTCGCTGGCGGCGTCCAACTTCATCGGCCCGGTGCTGAGCTACGAAGTCGTGACCGCCTTCTTTCTCGAAGCGGCTTTTCTCGGCATTTTGCTCTTTGGGCGAGGCAAGGTGCCGGAGGGAGTTCACCTGTTTGCGGCCACGATGGTCGCGGTGGGCACCTTCATTTCCGCGTTCTGGATTCTCGCCGCCAATAGCTGGATGCATACGCCGGCCGGCGTGGAGTTGATCGATAACCGCTTCCACGTCACCTCCTGGAGCGCAGCGATCTTCAACCCCTCCTTCCCGTACCGCTTCGCCCATATGGCGGTGGCCTCGTTCATTACCGGTGGGTTCGTGGTGGCCGGCGTGAGCGCCTGGTTCCTGCTGCGCGGCCGTGACGTGACGGCGAACCGCCGGGCGCTTTCCATGTGTTTGTGGCTTTTGATGGTGCTAACGCCGGCTCAGGCGGTAATCGGTGATTACCACGGCCTCAACACCCTCGAGCACCAGCCGACCAAAGTGGCGGCGATGGAGGGGCACTGGGAAACTAGTGGCAACGTACCGCTGTTGCTGTTCGCGATCCCGGATCAGCAGGCCCAGGAAAACCACTTCGAAGTGGGTATTCCCAATCTTGCCAGCATGATTTTGACCCACACTCTCGACGGCGAGATCCCCGGCATCAGCGAAGTGTCGCCCGAGGAGCAGCCGCCGGTGGCGCTGGTGTTCTGGTCGTTTCGCGTGATGGTGGGCATTGGTCTTGTCATGATCGCCGTTGCCTTCGCCGGGCTGCTTCTGCGCCGTCGGGCCCGGGTCTATGAGAACACGCTTTATTTGAAAGTGCTGGTCGGCATGATCGCCACGCCGTTTCTCGCGGTGCTGGCTGGCTGGATCGTCACTGAATCTGGCCGTGCCCCTTGGCTCGTGTACGGCATGATGACCCACGCCGAAGGTCTGACGCCCTCGCTGACCGGCGGCATGGCGCTGTTCTCGCTCACCGGGTACGTGCTGGTCTACGCCATGGTGTTCTACGCCGGCATTTATTATCTCACCCGCGTGGTGCGCAACGGCATGCTGCCCCATGAGGCCCGTGCAGAGGTCGACCCGGACGCCGACCGTCCCAAGCGCCCGCTTTCTGCCGCGCATACCCCCTTTGACGACGACGTTGAGCCGGTCAGGAGCTAACCATGGAAATGTTCGATTTATCTATCATATGGGCTGTGATCATCGGGTTTGGCGTCATCATGTACGTGCTGATGGACGGCTTCGATCTGGGGATAGGCATTCTCTTTCCCTTCGCCCCGGACGAGGATGCCCGGGACGTCATGATGAACTCCGTTGCCCCGGTTTGGGACGGCAACGAAACCTGGCTGGTGCTGGGCGGGGCGGGGCTTTTAGGCGCCTTTCCGCTGGTCTACTCCGTCTTTTTGCCCGCGCTCTATATCGGCGTGTTCCTGCTACTGGCGGGGCTGATCTTCCGCGGTATCGCCTTTGAGTTTCGTTTCAAGTCGAGGCGCAACCGCCGCTGGTGGAACCGTGCGTTCTGCTGGGGCTCGGCGGTGGCGGCGTTCGCCCAGGGCGCGGTGGTCGGCGCCTATATTCAGGGCTTCTCAGTCGAGAATTTCGTCTACACCGGTGGTGCACTCGACTGGCTGACGCCGTTCTCCGTTCTCACCGGGCTTGGGCTGATGGCAGGCTATGCACTGTTGGGCGCGACCTGGCTGATCATGAAATCCGAAGGTTATATTCAAGAGTGGGCCTACAAGATCACGCCGATGCTGCTGGCGGCGGTTCTGATCGTATTCGCGATCATCAGCCTCTGGACACCGTTCATCGACGAACTCGTGTGGGAGCGCTGGTTCGGCCAGCTGCGCTTTATCTGGATCTTCCCGGCGCTGGCGCTGCTGTGCGCGTTCATCGTTTTTCGAAGTGTTCAGCACAAGCGCGAAGGCGTTCCGTTCGTGGCCACCGTAGGAATCTATGTGTTTACCTATCTTGGCCTGATTTTCAGCAAGTGGCCGGTGATCGTGCCGCCGAACTACACGCTGTGGGACGCCGCCTCGGCGCCGGAGTCGCAGCTTTTCTTGCTGATCGGCGTGCTCTTCGTCATTCCTGTCGTGCTGACCTACACTGCCTGGACCTACTGGGTGTTCCGCGGCAAGGTTCGCGTTGGCGAGGGGTATCACTAAACCCATGAGACCGGCACCCCATCCCCCTGCGACCCTGACGCCGCGCCAGTGGCTCAAGCAACTGGCACAGGTAGAGAAAAAAAGGCTTTTGGGCGCGGCGGTGTGCGGGGTGCTGGCCGGGGCCAGCACCACCGGCCTGCTGGTGGGGCTGGCTTGGCTCGTCGATCAGATCCTCGTACACGCCCGGCCGCTCTCAGAGCTTTCGGGCGTGTTTTTAATACTCTTAGCGTTAGTGGGCCTGCGCGCCGCACTCCAGTGGGGTCAGGAAGCACTGGCGTTCGAGGCGAGCCTTCGCATTCGCCAGCGAGTGAGAGTATCGCTTCTAGACAAGCTCGCCACGCTCGGCCCGCAGTGGTTGACACATCATCAAAGCGGGGCGCTGGCTACTCAGCTCGTCGAGCATGTCGACGCGCTTGAAGGCTATTTCGCGCGCTTTCACCCCCAACTTCGCATCGTACTGATACTGCCATTATTGATCGCGGCGGTCGTCGGTACGCTCGATTACGTCGTCGTCATCTTTTTGCTCTTGTCGGCCCCGCTGATTCCGCTGTTTATGGCGCTGGTAGGCATGGGCGCCGAACGGATGAATCGCGAGCAGTTCAGCGCCGTCTCCCGGCTCTCTGCCCACTTCGTCGACCGGGTACGCGGCATGAGTACGCTGCAGCTGTTCGGGCGCACGGCGAAAGCGCGCCGGGATGTCTGGTACGCCACCGACGAATATCGGCGGCTTTCGATGAAGACCCTGCGCCTGGCATTTCTCTCCTCGGCGGTGCTCGAGTTCTTTGCTTCTGTTGCCATCGCGGTGGTGGCGATGTACGTGGGCTTTGGGCTGCTTGGCTATCTCGATTTCGGCCCAGCGTCGTCGCTTTCGCTCTTTTCCGGGCTTGCCGTACTGCTGCTGGCGCCAGAGTTTTTCCAGCCGCTGCGCACGCTTTCTCAGCACTATCACGACCGAGCAACGGCGCTGGGCGCGGCGGAAAGCCTGGTGTTCATTCTCAACGAGCCCGATTGGATCGTCCATGAGCATTCCTCGCCTGAGCACTACCAGGCGCTTTGCGAGTTAAAGGGCGTGTCGATTGGCTACCCCCAGCGCGGAGCTATTTTATCCCACGTCGATCTAACGATTGCGCGAGGCGATATACTGGCGCTTACCGGCGCCTCCGGCAGTGGCAAGTCATCGCTTTTAGCGCTACTGGCGGGCTTCATGGCGCCGCAAAAGGGCGTGCGCTCGCGCCGCTCGGGACAGATTGCCTGGCTCGACCAAAGCCCTTGCCTGATTCAGGGAAGCCTTGCGGAGAATTTAAGGCTCGCCAACCCCGAGGCGAGTGAGGGGATGCTCCATCAAGCGCTCGCTCGGGCAGGCCTTGGTGAGCTCCTGGCCTCGCTGCCTTACGGGCTGGAAACGCCGCTTGGCGAGCGCGGCGTGGGGCTTTCCGGCGGGCAGGCGCAGCGGCTGGCGCTGGCACGGGTGTATCTAAGCGATGCGCCGCTGGTGCTGCTCGATGAGCCGACCTCGAATCTCGACGCCGCCACCGAGGCGCTGGTGATCGAGGCGCTCAACGCTTGGGCCAGGGATGGGCGCACGCTGGTGATCGCGACCCACCACCCTCAGGTGCTGACGATCGCTACCCGCCATCTTCACTGTGAAGGCGGCCGCGTTTTGGAGGTCACGCCATGAAAGAGCTCGTTTGTGCTTTCCGCCCCTGGATTTTTCTGCTGACAAGGCGTCGGCGCGTGTTTTTGATCGGCGCGGCGCTGGCACTAACCACGATAGTAGCAGGGCTTGCGCTGTTGGGGCTCTCGGGCTGGTTCATCACCGCCTGCGCCTTCGCCGGTATTGCGTTGGCGGCGGGGCTGCCTTCGACGCTGGATATCTACGTGCCCGGTGGCGGCATCCGTTTTTTTGCACTGCTTCGCACCGTTGCGCGCTACGTCGAGCGTCTTTATAACCACAACGCGGTGCTGACGCTGCTGGCGGATCTGCGCTTTAAGGTGTTCGGCTATCTCACCCACCTCGACCCGGCCACCTTGAGCCGGCGCCGGGCAGGCGACTGGCTGACTCGGCTGACCGCCGATATCGACATCCTCGATAACTTCTACCTGCGCTTGCTCATGCCGCCGCTAGTGGCACTATTGGCGATCGGTTTGCTTTCGCTTTTCATCGCGCTTTGGCTGCCGGGGCTTGCGGTGATTGTGGGGATTAGTCTTGGCGCGCTGTGGGCGGTGTTAACGCTTGGCTTCGCTTGGCTTGGATTTCGCCAGAGCTATCAACAGGTGCGCGATCAGAGCGCGCTGCGTAACCGGGTGCTCGACCAGATCCAGGCCAGCGCCGAGCTTGAAAGCTACCAAACCAGGCGTTGGCACCAGACGCATATCGAGGCGCTGGAGGCCCGTGCTGGCGCCAACCAGCGTCGGCTGGCGGCGAAGTCGGCGCTGGGTAACGCGCTGATCCTGCTCGTTACCGGCGTGCTTTTAATCGGGGCGCTCTGGCTTGTAAGTCAGGCCGCACTCGTCGGTGACATTACATCGCCGGTGGCAATCATGCTGCTACTGGTCGTGCTCGGCGCCGGTGAGCTTTTCACGGCGCTGCCGTCCGCGTTCATTAAACTCGGGGCGAGCTATGCAAGCGTTCAGCGCCTCAATCAGTTAACGCCGAAGGCCGTTTCTGACGAGCAGCTTTGCGCGGTATTTCCAGAAGGCGCTCCTGGTGTCAGCGTGACGCTGAATGACGCCGGCTATACCTATCCGGCCATGCTGGCGCCGGCGCTATCAGGAATTTCACTGGAAGTACCTGCCGGCGCGCGCGTGGCGATTACCGGCGTATCCGGGGCGGGCAAATCGACGCTCGCTCATCTGATTCTCGGGCGACTGGCGCCGAGTAGCGGGAGTGTGATGGTGGGGGTGCAAGCGCCTTACGCGCTTTCAAACGATGAGCGCGCCAACGGCTTCGCTTTTCTTTCCCAGCAGGTCGATCTTTTTGATGCCACTCTTGCCGATAATCTTCGTCTGGCCAATGAGTCCGCCGACGACGAAGCGCTTTGGCAGGCGCTCGAGCGCGTGGCGCTGGCCGACTGGGTGCGCCGCGAGCCCCAGGGGCTTCAAACGCCGGTAGGGGAGAAGGGGCGTAAGCTCTCCGGTGGGCAGGCCCGGCGCGTTGCGTTGGCACGCCTTTTTCTGCGCAACCCAAGCGTTGTCCTGCTGGATGAGCCTTTTGCCGGCGTGGATAGTGACACCGCGCGCCACTTGGCGGCGTCGCTCGATCAGTGGCTCGAGGGTCGAACGGCGATCTACTTCGTCCACCAGATCGACGATGTATCGCTGCTTCCCGGGCTCACGTATAGTCACTCTCTGCGCCACGGCCAGCTGGATTTGTCCAGCGTTTGATGCCGTATCTGTTAAAGGGAGAAACCATGCACGACTACCTGCGCCAACTGCCCAAAACCGAGCTTCACCTGCATATCGAGGGGTCGCTCGAGCCGGAGCTGATGTTTCGTCTCGCCCAACGCAACGGTATCGTGCTCGATTACGCGAGCGTCGAGGACGTCAAGGCGGCGTACCGGTTCGATAACCTGCAGGGGTTTCTGGATCTCTACTACCAGGGCATGAACGTGCTGCGCACTCGCGAGGATTTTTACGATCTCGCGATCGACTATTTCAAGCGCGCAAGCGATGAAGGCGTGGTGCATATCGATATGCACTTCGACCCCCAGGCGCACCTGGTTCGCGGCGTGGCGCTTTCCGAGGTAATGGAGGGGCTCTTTCGGGCGAAAGAGGAAGCCGAGACGTCGCTGGATCTTTCAGTCGGCATGATCATGGCGTTTCTGCGCGACCGCACCGAGGAGGAGGCGATCGATGTGTTCGAGCAGGCCGCTCCCTACTGGTCGCGGCTCGACGCCATTGGCCTCGATAGCGCCGAGCGGAACAATCCGCCGGTCAAGTTCAAGGCGCTGTTCGAGCGTGCCGCTAAAGAAGGGTTGGCGCTGGTCGCCCACGCCGGCGAAGAGGGGCCAGCAGACTACATCCGCCAGGCGCTCGACGAGCTTAAGATAACGCGAGTGGATCATGGTGTGCGCTGCCTGGAAGATAGCGAGCTGGTCGAGCGTCTGCGAAACGATCAAACCGTGCTGACCGTTTGCCCACTTTCGAACGTTTGCCTGAAAGTGATCGATGAGCTTGGGGAGCATCCGCTTCCCGCGCTCATCGAAAAGGGGCTGAAAGTCACCATCAGCTCGGATGACCCGGCCTATTTCGGCGGCGGTTTGCTGGCCAATCACATCGCCTGTCGCGATGCCTTTGGGTGGGATGAAAACGTGTTTACAGTGCTCAACCGTAACGCATTGGAAGAAGCCTTCATTGCCGAGCCGCGCCGTAAAGAGCTGCTCCAGCGCCTCGATTCAATGGGAAAGTGATAAAAGTTGCGCTATAGGGTTGACGTATAACCATAAGTGGGTAGAATACGCACCACATCGAACGGGCAGCGCCCTTCGGTAAGCTCTTTAACAATTTGATCAGGCAATTCATGTGGGCGTTTGCCGATGAGGGTGACAAGTCACCTTATATCAAGGCAGACGAACACAGCGATACCTTTCAAGGTATCACGGTAAATTCGTTTGAACCTTGAGCCAAGATTGATTCGCCTCTGCGTCACGTCTTCGTATGTGGGGCAGGCAAGAATCACACTGATTTTAAACTGAAGAGTTTGATCATGGCTCAGATTGAACGCTGGCGGCAGGCTTAACACATGCAA
>NZ_JALGBZ010000005.1 GCF_023757625.1 Halomonas sp. S3-1-1 | reverse complement strand
TATTGCCGCTATTGCCGCTATTGCCGCTATTGCCGCTATTGCCGCTATTGCCGCTATTGCCGCTATTGCCGCTATTGCCGCTATTGCCGCTATTGCCGCTATTGCCGCTATTGCCGCTATTGCCGCTATTGCCGCTATTACCGCTATTACCGCTATTACCGCTATTACCGCTATTACCGCTATTACCGCTATTGCCGCTATTGCCGCTATTGCCACTGTTGGCGTTATTCACGGTGTTGCTGTTATTTCCGGTGTTCTCGCTGTTACCAGTATTCTCGCTACCGTTGTTTCCGGTAGAATCATCGTTGGTCAGAGATGGCTTCGAATTTTGAGAACTGTTCTCAGGTTGGCGACCTTCAACATCACGCAGATCATCATCGCTATTACTTTCCTCCGTGATGGTAGGGGCATCGAGAGAATTATCGCGGGCATCAATGATGCTATCGATATTAGCGTTTTGGACTTGGTCGATGCGCTCGCTTGAGTCTATAAAAGCACTTGCCTCCAATTCGCGCTGCTGAGATGCAATGAGTCTATTCTCTATTGAGTCATTATTGACTACGCCACTTAGCGCCATATTTTCCAAAAAAGTATTTGCTGGCTGTGAACTAGTTACCGAGCTACTGGTCGGGGAGGGATCATTGTTAATAGAAGTAGTAGATGTAGTCTGAGCGGTAGCGCTATTACTCACTGGTGTTGGGGCTAAACGTGGCGATGCCTCTGTTGTGGAAGTCTCTTCGCCTTGTGGCATGTTACTGTCGAGCTGCTCAAAGATACCAATACCGTTAGGCACCAACTGGGGGGCTGAATCAAGCGACGATGTAAAGAAAACTTCGCCGGGGCGTATAAGGGTATCGCCTGCGTTGGTCGACATCGCCAGCATGCCGCTCTCTACATAAAAATAGCTACCTGAACCGATACCTGGCAGCGAGGCTGTTCCACCATCAGGTACGTGCAGGATTTGAAAGCTGGTACCACGTATTCCAATGGTAGCGACGGGCGTTCTATGAGTGACGTTTTGAGGCGCTAGTTTACCGATAGTACCGGTAATCGATCGTAGGCCACCACGGATTAGCTCACCGCTTTGAAAGGAGTTCTCGGGAACGTCTTCATCTAGTACGTAACGTTCAAGAACGTAGGAGCTCTCGGGTCGAATCGCTTTGGTACCACCGTCGCTATAGCGTAGTTGAAGCGTACTGGCGGCAGCAGTATGGAATATATCTCCGGTGAAAAAATCATCGCCGCGCTCAGCGACTAACCGCTCACCGTCACGCTCAATAGAGGCGTCACCGTGAACGAACATGATCCTTCCTGCCGGTGTGTCGGCAAAGGTAGGAAATGGGATCAGCGCAAGGCTTCCCAAACCGATGCTTGTTAAACGAGCCAAGGGGCGCTTTTGAAAACAGGCCATAATGATCTCCATCAAAAAAGGTAGCGAAGCGCTACATTTGCCTGGTAACGGCTAGTATCAAAAAACTCGATGGTAGAGTGTCGACGCTCAGCCTCGGCACTCGTCTCCAGTAGCCAGTTTCGATCGAACTGAAAAAGCCAGGAAACTCGCGCTTGGGATACGTGGTCACGGCGATTTGAATCTGAAAATTCGTTATAAAAAGCAAAACCGTCTTCCTGATAAGAACGGATTCGATGGGTAAAACTTGAGCGAATCAGGTGGCGTTCGCTGAATGGATAGTCGATGATAGAGCCAAGCGATAAACCCAGAAGATCTCCGCCATCTCGGCTATCATTGGCCCATTCATGCTCAAGCTGCGCGCTCCAACGAATTCGAAAGTCCGAGTAGAGAGTATCCAGCTGTATTCCCAGGCTGCCTGCGTGATAATCATTTGAGGCGAGATCAAAATCGTTACGTTCAAGTCCTAACCGCCAGACAAGTTTGCTATCCAGACCCACTGCGTGAGTGAAATCCAGATCGCTTCGCCAGCGAGTCAGCAAGTGGTTTTGATCCTCTCCACTCCATCCGATTAAGGCACTTCCTTTCAAGGCCAGTACACTTTGCGATGCCATATCACGTTCGTAGCCGAGTTGGGCTTGAGCCAGCGTCAAATCGTAGGCTCGAGCCATTTCTTCGGTATAGCGTTGAGATTGACTAATTGCGCCCACCTGCCAACGGGAGTGGTCGTTAATTGGAATATTTCCTTGATAGCTTCCTTGGATCCGTTGATAGGAACTGCCGTTACGGTAGAAGATTTGCTCGTCAAGACCCGAAACGCCGCCCTGCGGCTGCCAACCATTGGCGATCAATCTTTCGACTTGCCGTCTAAGTTCAGGTCGCAAGGGGTCAATCGCAATTTCACTTGGCAGGCGCTGAGGGTTGCTGTCGTAACCTACCTCCAAGCCTAAAAATCCATTATGTTTTGAGCCATTTTTTTGATGACGATACTCATCAATCAGTGCTTGAAAACGCTCAATAACCTCAAGTGCGTCTGGCGGAGGAGAAAGGTCCCGTAAATGATTCATCTCACGTTCGGCCGTTTCAAATTGGTCCAGGCGCATCAAGGCAGCTACTCGCTCCAAACGGGCACCAGCATGATCGGGTTGACGTAAAATCGCTCTATCCAAAGCCATTAACGCATGGCTTGCTTCACCCGCACGAAGAGCGGCCACACCAAGCCAGTAGTCGAATTCTGGAGTACCACTATTCTCTACTTCTATTGCTCGTAGCTCTGAATAAGCCAATTGAGGAGCTTTTTGAGACAACATAATTTTGGCTTGAGACAACTCTGTCTGATAGGCCTGTAAAGAAGTAGCTAGACCTGTACTTCCTATAGTCGCTATAAAACACTTCAATATGCTCGATAAACCAAATTGCCTCATGTGGGGAGCGTCCAGTTTAACTGGCGGGGAAGCTGGCGCTTTAGCTCGGCAGTAATCTTATCTCGAAGGTTGGGTTTTAAATGCGTAACGACGAGCTCGTCCGGAAGAACATTTAAAGACGCCAAGAGCCTGCTCAATCGGCGAGGAGTCAAATGATGACCAGCATCTGCCAGTGTATCCAAGTCATCGCAGTAAGCGCATTCAATAACCAAACGCTTTAACGCTCCCAGACGGTTAAGCGAAACGATCGTTTCTTCACAAAGCCCAGTGTCTCCACAGATTGCTATTTTTTGAGTACCCTTGATGATGCAATAACCACACGTGGGGACGACATGAAAAAGTGGGAAGGGCATTACTCGCAAGGAGTTATCCGTATAAGACGATAATGTAAAAGACTCCCAAACGGTAACGGGTATAAGATTAATGACAGGAAATTCATGCGATGGCAGTTTTGTAAAGTCTGGCCAGATATGCTCATTGAATATATGAAGTTTGAGCATGTTTAGTACTTCTGGCAGCGCAAAAATATCGAGCGTACGATCTTGCTCGGCAAGCATCTTGAACTGCCTATCAATCAACAAGGGGAGACTTGCGATATGATCCAAGTGGGCATGCGTTAATAATACATTTGTCAACGACATTATCTCATGCGAGCTAAGTCGTTGAACACCCGTACCCGCATCGATAAGCGTGTGTGGAGGTAAATGAAAAGCACTGGTACCTTGAATGGATTCTAGTCCGCCGCTTGCACCAAGTGTTTTAATCTGCATTGGGTCGTCTTATATAATATTAGGTTAATAGTTATGTAGATGAAGCTGTCTTCAGTCCCGGAAGAGTATCTACGTCGACCGAGTCTATTTGAAAACTCTGCAGGTGCTTATGGGCATACTCCAGGTATACTTTCTCTTCTATAAATACCGCAAAAAGCGCTCCATCCAGATGCTGGTTTTCAACCATGTGACCCATGACTGTAAGCGCCTCGGATAATGTCATGGGCATTTTGTAAGGGCGATCTGGAGCCGTCAGGGCTTCGAATACGTCAGCTATCCCTAACATACGGGCGGGTAGAGACAGCTCATCACGTGTCAAACCTTTAGGGTAACCGCTACCGTCCATTCTCTCGTGATGTCCTCCTGCATATTCAGGAACGCGCTGTAGCTGTTTCGGGAAGGGGAGCTCGCTAAGCATGTCGAGCGTGGCTTGGACATGACCTTCTATGATTTTGCGTTCATTGTGGTTGAGCGTGCCTCGTCGGATGCAAAGGTTTTCGAGTTCGTCTGCCGTCAAGAGTGGCATTCGACAACCGCTGGCATCTTCCCAATCTTGTTGAGCGATAAGTTCGAGTTTTTTTATATCCTCATCTTGCACGATGGCGCCGTCGGCATTGACCCGCTGCACTAGTGCAAGATGATTTGCTAACGAGTCGAGTTCAGCTTGAAAAGTATCACGCTCGATTTGAGTCACTACCTTGTTGTTACGGCAGGCACTTAATTCTCTGCGTAGCTGTTCATTTTCGATTTCGCGCTTTTTAGCAGCGAAGCGCGCCTCAATTAAATGTAAACGATCGAAAAGCCCTTCTAGCTTCGTGGATTTTTCCATAATGTGATGCGGAATAACGATTTTTCCGCAGTCATGTAGCCATGCCGCTGTTTTAATTTCGTAGCGATCAGCATCTGTCAGAGTAAAGCTTGCGATATCAGGGTGTATCGAACGGTGGGCGGCCTCTGCCAACAACAACGTTGCATCGGGAACACGTCGGCAGTGCGCGCCCGTATGAGCGGATTTCGCATCGATAGCCGTTGCGATTACACGCACGAAGCTATCAAAAAGCGTACGCATTTCATCGATCAATCGTTGGTTCGTGATAGCGACCGAGGCCTGAGAGGCAAGAGACTCTGCTATATGCTGGTCGGCTCGACTAAAAGTGCCTGTTAGCCCGTGCTCCACGCGTTTATTGAGAAGTTGTAATACCGCGACGACCTCACCCTCATGGCTATGCATGGGAACGGTCAGAAATGCTCTCGAACGGTAACCTGTCGATTGATCGAATTTGCAGGTTCCCGAAAAATCGAAACCTTGGGCGCAGTAAGCATCTTCAATATTGACCGTTTTATCGTTCAAAGCCGTGTAGGCAACGACTAAATGATGGTTGGGAGAGCCATCGGGTTGAAATAGATCGATAGTTGGAAAATGTGCACCTACTGGTTCTCCATTGCCCCCCAAGTACAATCCCAGTGTATCGTTCTGCACGATGGCAAAAGACAGCTGCTTCTGTGCGCTATCGACGATGTAAAGAGTCCCTGCATCAGCCGAGGTTAGCTCACGCGCACTGTACAAAAGACTTTCAAGCAATGTGTCGAGATTGCGCTCCGAAGACAGGGCGATACCTATCTCGTTGAGCTGACGGATGCTAGACAAGTCACTTTCACTGGAGGATATGATCATGTAAGCCTAATGTATATTTCCCTTCATTATTTAGGACTACCTCACTTTTTAATAAGGGTACTTTCTTGCTAGATAAAAGCATGGTTTTTTTTGTAAATTTTGTGTTTTTGTGTAATTTTTTTAATTTTTTATGTTTTTTTTGGTTTTGTTTTATTTTCTATTTACTTGAATTAATTATTTAATGATTTTTATTCGCATTTTTCATGTTTGAAAATTATTCGCCGTTTGACTCATTTATAAAAGGTGTATCAATTAGTCGAAATGAATGGGTTACAGAGTGTGGGTCGATTAAATCAGTAACCTCGTCGGATAATAAACGCCTGATTAATCAGAAGGAGCAGTAGACTTGAAAAAGGTGATGCTTGGGATATGGATAAAACGATCTCTTTGGAAAAAAGATCAATACCATCATGCTCTATATTGGCGCATGGACCTGTTCGCAGTTAAAACGGGAGCAATATATAATCGTAGTATCTCGTCACACATTTGACCCAGAGAAAGCCATGTCGCGCCTATCCGATTTCGATCAAGATTCTGAACTACCGATTGCTCAGTACCGAAGGTGCGCTTTGGCCTCTCCCTACGAAGCGCTCGATGAAAACGCGCTGCTCGGTAAACTGTTAGAGATCTATGATCAGGGCGCCATCGCCCAAGCACTGTCAGAGGCCGACAAGGGCAGCTGGTGCCGGGAAACCATCAACCGCTGGGCGAAGGGCAAGGCCGAGCCCAAGGTTTCCCGTGCCGCTCACCAGCGCATGATCGACATGCTACCGGCGCCCAAACCAAACGATATGAAGCCGGCGTTTCGCTTCGTCGATCTGTTCGCCGGTATCGGCGGGATTCGAAAAGGGTTCGAGACGATTGGCGGCGAGTGCGTGCTGACCTCCGAGTGGAACAAGTACGCCGTGCGCACCTACAAGGCGAACCACTATTGCGACCCGATCAAACACCGCTTCAACGAGGACATTCGCGAGTTGACCCTGAGCGCGGATCTCTCCGTCGACGAAGACGCCGCTTACCGCCATATCGGCCGCCACGTACCGGATCATGACGTGCTGCTGGCGGGTTTTCCCTGCCAGCCGTTTTCGCTGGCGGGGGTGTCGAAGAAGAACTCGCTGGGGCGCAAGCACGGTTTCGAGTGCGACGCCCAGGGCACGCTCTTTTTCGACGTGGCGCGGATTCTCGCGGCCAAGCGGCCCGCGGCATTCGTGCTGGAGAACGTCAAAAACCTCAAAAGCCATGACCAAGGCAAGACCTTTCAGGTGATCTGCGAAGCGCTGGACGAGCTGGGGTACGAGGTGGCCGATGTCGATGCGCCAAAAGGCCGCGATCCGAAGGTGATCGATGCCAGGCACTTTGTTCCACAGCACCGCGAGCGGATCGTGCTGGTCGGCTTTCGCAGCGACTTGAACGTTCACAAAGATTTCAGCCTGAAAGAGATCGCAAGTCTTTACCCGACGCACAGGCCGAGCTTTGGCGAGCTGCTCGATACCGAGGTCAGCCACAAGTACGTTTTGACCCCCAAACTGTGGGAGTACCTCTACAAGTACGCGCAGAAGCATCGCGAAAAAGGCAACGGCTTCGGATTTGGGTTGACGCGCGAGGGCGACGTTGCCCGTACGCTCTCGGCGCGCTACCACAAGGATGGCTCGGAGATACTGGTCGACCGCGGCTTCGACGACACCCAGAACTTTTACGGCGAGGCGAACCAGCGCCATCGCCCGCGCCGGCTAACGCCCCAGGAGTGCGCGCGGCTGATGGGGTTCGACGCCCCCGGCGAAAGCCGTTTCGTCATTCCGGTTTCAGATACCCAAGCGTATCGTCAGTTCGGTAACTCGGTGGTCGTGCCGGTGTTCGAAGCCGTCGCCCAATTGATGAAACCGCGTATTCTCGCCGCGGTTAAAATCGATTCGGACCGCCAAACAGAGGGTTACTCAAGCTCTTAATAACCCTGGCGCATTAGACGCCGGCAGACGCTTGACGCGGCGGTGAAGCTAGGCCGGGCGTGCTACGCTTTGAAGACCTGTCTGGCGGATACTTGCATGACCGACATCGTCGATCCTTCCACACGTTCGAAAATGATGGCTTCTATTAAGGGCAAGAACACCGCGCCGGAGCGCTTCGTCCAGGCCGAACTCGAGCGACGTCATCTGTCGTTTGAAGCGCATTCGGTCGAGCTTCCCGGCAAGCCGGATGTAATCTTGCCGCTTTATCAGATGGCGCTGTTCGTCAACGGCTGTTTTTGGCACCGCCACCCTGGCTGCTTCTACGCCACCACCCCCGCAAGTCAAACCACCTTTTGGCAGCAAAAGCTTGGCGATACCGTCGAGCGCGATGCGCGAAAGCGCGCCGAACTCGAGGCGCTGGGCTGGCGAGTCATCGTCGTTTGGGAGTGTGGCGTCAAGCACTGCCCGGATCAGTTCGAGGAGGTGGTAGATGCCATCGAAGGGGAAATCGCGCTGACGGAGTGGCCCGAGAAGCCGCCGCGGGTGCGGGAATGACTGTTTTGAGTACCGACTTCATTACATGAGTTAAACAACCGCCTCCATTTGCCTCGATCCGGCGCGGTAACCGCGCTAAATCACGCATCTTTGCTACCCTGAAAGGGCTGTCGGCCATGGTCGGCGGCGGTAATGGAGCAACGACACTCATTGGATGATCGAGGTATGACATGGCGGATTTTCAGCGTATCAATCTGAGCCTGGACCACTACAGCTGGGACGATATACCGAGCAATGACCCGCGCGTAAGCGGCGAGCCAGAAGAGAGTACGACCTTCGACCCCAAGCAGGGCAATGAAGTGCTCTATATGCTGAACATCGTGCTCTCCGCCTCGGCGCCGATCACCGCGCTACACAAGGGTGAGGAGCTGATTCGTGACGAGCTGCCCGCAGGTTCCCAAGACCAGTTTGCGGTCAAGAAGTGGCTCGACGAGCGCCTCTAAGCGATGTAAAGACGGGCAGCTCAGGTGCTGCCTGACATGAAGAAGCCCCGCCATGGCGGGGCTTTCTCGTGTCTGGACCTACACGTTATTTGACGTCGTTGCCCAGTGCCGACAAACGCTCTTCGCTTAGCGCGATGTCCGCGTTCTTGTTTACGCCGATGCCGTTATCGATGATGTTCTGGGCGATCTGCTTGGCGTCGTCCAGCGAGTGCATCACGTAGGTGCCGCACTGGTACTCGTTGAGTTCGGGAATTTCGTCCATGCGGTTGAGCGCAAGCACATCGTGCATGGAGGCAAGCCAGGCCTCGCTGACCTGCTCTTCTGAAGGGCTACCCAACAGGCTCATGTAAAAACCGGTGCGACAGCCCATGGGCGAGATATCGATGATCTCGACGCTGTCGCCGTTCAGGTGATTACGCATGAAGCCGGCAAACAGGTGCTCCAACGTGTGAATGCCTTTTTCGCCCATCATGTCTTCGTTAGGCTTGTTGAAGCGCAAATCGAACACGGTAATGGTGTCGCCGGAGGGGGAGGTCATGGTTTTAGCAACGCGAACTGCCGGGGCGTTCATGATCGTGTGATCGACGGTAAAGCTATCGAGTAGTGGCATGGGAGATCCTTGGTGTCATCGATGGGGCGGTTTAAAGCGGCACCTGCTTCAAGCAGGGATATAACGAGAGCGGGGCGCTTCACGCGCCCCTTCCTCTCATCATCGCATTCGATCTAGCGGTCTTAAAAAGGCAGTGCGCCGCTAAAGCCGATGCCCAGTACGGCAATGATGACGATGATAACAACGATGGCGGTGGTTGATGGCATTTTCTTTCCCTGATCCGTTGGTTAAACCCTTAAAGCTTAGTGCAAGGTGTCTGGTTACGCACGGCGCATTCCCTCGCTTTGCTCCTTTATAAAAAAGCGCCCGATCATCGATGGCAATCGGGCGCTAGGCTTTCGATACGCTTTACGGGGCGTTAACCACATTGGCAGTTATGACCGCAGTCGGCGCTGCCGTCTGTGTGGCCAATGGCGCAGGACTGACAGCAAAAACGTTGTCCATCTTTTTCGATGGATTCCGCGTTAACGGCGCATTCGCATTTGGGGCATGCACACTGTTGTTCAGACATAGCGACCTCCTTTGTTAACTCTTTTAAGCGTAGTGTCCTGAGGTGATGTTATGTAATTGCTATTTTTTGAAAATTTCAAAGCAGGCGATCAAAGCGCTGCCTTCAAGCTATTGTGAGCGGGTGGGGCTGTATGGCGGGTTTTCCGAACAGATACGAAAAAGCACCCTTAAAAAGGGTGCTTTTTCGTTGCCTCTGCTGGCCATCCGTGTGTTTTGCTTGCTCGTCCTGAGCTTCTCATTTCCGTGAGACGTAAACGCTCAATCCTGAGCTTTTTTCATCCTTGAACGCTAAGTACTCATCCTGAGTACATTCACTCCTTGAAGACTTCGTTCTTCCTGAACGGGCGATCCTTCGCGAAGCGGTTTCCTTGCCGCGAACACTACAGACTATAGAACAACGCCAAGGTGTGTACAAGATAAAATTGTATTTTTATTGTACTTGCCTAGTACGTAAATGATGCTGGTGTAGAAAATAGAGTGTCTGTCCAAATTTTGCCCATATTTTGCGGCGTTATCGCTTTGCAAGCTAAAAAACCGATGAATTTTGGCATTGGTTAACTCAGGATAAATCGTTTGCCCTCTATAGGGTCCACTGTGTGCGCACTGCTTAAGGACAAGCGAGAAGGAGAGGCGAACAGGAGGTTTGCACTCACAAGGATGCATGAGCGGGATGTTTATGGAGCAGGGTTAAGGAAGATTCGATGAAGCCCCAGCCGGTAGCGGCTGGGGCTTTTTTAATGCGCCAAAGGTTTGGCGCTCAGCAGGCCGTATCCAAATACTGTGGGCCCAGCTGGTCAAGCGGTACGTCCATGCCGGTTTGGCACGCCAAGCAGCGCAGAGTCGCGCTTTGCTTGCCGGTACCTTCCAGACGAAAGTGCTTGAAATAGAACGTTTTGAGGGTTTCGGCGTTGCCGCAATGGCGGCAAATAATATCCAAACCGCCCACGGTATGACTGATCATGATATCCCGCACGCTAACCTCCTGCTGTTATTGAGTTGTGGGGTCTCGCGTAAAAGAGCTCAATTCCCTTTGCTCTTGCTACCTTTCAAGCATAAGCGGCTTACCGCGTTCTGCCACTGCTCTGGGTTAACAATAGCGTTTTAATTTTGTCACGCGGCTGACACATCGCGAGCGCATGGTGGTCAAGACGCCGGGAGGGCGTAGGAGGGAGCAAGCAGGAGGCTGGCTAAACCAGGGAGGCGCGACAGGAGGTTGCGAAAGTCTTCAGGGAGGACATGCTCGTACTGCACCCGGCCGGATGGCCGGGTCTTTTTTTGCGCCTTATAAAGGCGAGGGCAACAGCAGCGGCACGATGAAGTAGACGAACACCGTGATGACTACGGCGCTGACGATGTTCATGGCAAAGCCCGCCTTGGCCATCTGTTTAATGGTAATACGCCCGCTCGAGAACACGGCCGCGTTGGGTGGCGTCGAGATCGGCATCATGAAGGCGCAAGTAGTGGCCAGCGCCACTGCGATCATCAGCCCCAGCGGATTGCCGGTAGTGATCGCTGCGGCGAGCCCGGCGGTAATGGGAATTGCCATATTGGCCGTGGCGGTGTTGGAGATGATTTCGGTGAGAAAGAGCATCAAGAGCACCATGAACAGCAAGAGCCAGAAGTAGCTCACCCCGTCGAGCAACTGGAGTTGTTCACTGATCCAGCCGGTCAGGTCGCTGGCGCTGAACGCCGCGGCCAGCGACATGCCCCCACCCCACAGGATGAAAAGCCCCCAGGGCAGATGCTTCATGTCATCCCAAATCAGCAGGCTACGCTTTTCACCATGGGCCGGAATGATGAATAGCGACACCGCGGCGATCACCGCAATCAGGGTATCGTTGATCGGTAGATCGAAAAACGGCGCCAGCCAGCCGCGCAGTGCCCAAGCCAGTGCGGTGAGTACGAACACCCCAAGCACGCGCTTTTCATTGCGGGTGATTGGGCCGAGCGCTTCGAGCTCCTGAGCCACGAAGTTTACTTCAAGGCGCGTGTTGGGCACTTTTGAGTAGACGAGGGTCAGGTAGGCGTAGAGAAAGACCAGCAGCAGAATCGTCAGCGGCAGCGCGAAGATCATCCACTGTAGAAAGCTGATTTCGACATCGAAGAACTGCGGAATCATCGCCACTACGATGGCGTTGGGCACCGAGCCGATGATCGTGGCGAGCCCGCCGATCGAAGCGGAGTAGGCCACGGTCAATAGCAGCGTGCGCGCGAAAGCGTCGCGCTGGTTCTTCTCGAACTGGTCGCGCTCGTCGAGCTCATTTAAAAGCGCCACGGCGATGGGTAGCATCATCAGCGCCGTGGCCGCGTTGGAGATCCACATCGACAAAAACGCCGAGGCGATCAGCACGCCTAGCACGATGCTACGCAGGCTGTTACCAATGCGGTTGACGATGGAGAGCGCGATGCGTCGATGCAGGTTCCAGCGCTCGATGGCGATCGCTAGTATGAAACCGCCCATGTACATGTAGATGACCGGGTTGGCGTAGCCCACGACGGCTTCGTCCATGCTCATGACGCCGGTCAGCGGCAGTAGAATCATCGGCAGAAACGAGGTAACCGGAATAGGCACCGGCTCGGTGACCCACCACACTGCCATCCACACCGTGAGCCCCAGCACGATGCGTGGCATTGGGTCGATCAGCGTGGCGGGCATCGCCAACTGGAGTACTACGAACAGTAACGGCCCCGCCAGCAGCGGCACCCACCGGCGCCACTGATCGGTTAATGAACTCATGCTTGGCTCCCAGACAGAAATAAACAGATCGCTTGGCGATAACGTTGGCGGCTGGATGCTACCACTTACGTCTATGAAACGTTTGTCCAGGGGGTAAGACTTTGGTCGTGTATAGCAGGCGGGAGCAGCGCTGGGAGTATTAGGCGGGCAAAAAAAAGCCCCCGGCGTGGACGGGGGCGTAGAGGTTACTCGTCGTCTTCTTTCTCATCCTTGGGCTTGTCGCTGCCCTGATGATCGAGCTCGCTTGCCTGATCCAAGCGCGGGTGGTGATCGAAGAATAGCCCGTTGACGTCGTCGACCTGATCCAGCAGCTTGATCGTCTCGGCCAGTACGTGAATCGCGGCCAGCACGTCCTGGGTGTTGCCGCTTTCCGAGATGGTATGCATATTGCGCGTCGGAAAGCCCAGCGAGGTCGCGGCGCTATCGATGGAGGCAAGAACGCTTGCCATCCCGTCGGTGCCGGTATCCACGCCGACGATATCGCGCTGCATGGGAATGTCCTGCTGGCGCGCGGTTTCGGCGATGATGCGGTTGAGCTGCTCGCTGGCGATCGAGCCGACGGACAGCGTAAAGCCCTTGCCCATCTCCAGCGCCTGCATGCGCTTATCGCCGATGCCGGGCGCGGCCACGTAGTCGTGGTTCACGTCGATACCGATCAGCGCGTCGGGTTTGAGATCACCGGCTAGCACGCGGCTGCCGAAGCGGCCGATCTCCTCGTAGCTTGCGATGGCGAACATTACGCGTACGTTATTGGTGCCGCCGGCTTCGGCTACCAGGCGTGCCACTTCCGCGGTGACGAAGCAGCCCAGGCCGTTATCGAGATACGCACCGTAGAAGGTGTTGGGGCTGAAGCCTTTTTTGATCGGGCGGTTGAAGATGATCGAATCACCCGGGCGCACGCCCAGGTTGAGCACCTGCTGTTTCTTGTTCTCGCCGTGAATCTGTAGATCCAGATAGATCTGCTCTTTCTTGATGCCTTTCTCGCCGCTTCTGACACTTGGGTCCGAGAAGTGGATCGCGCCCAGCGCCTCGACGGTGCCGCCTTCCAGCCGGCGATAGCTGCCCGGCGCTTCCGGGTCTTCGCTGAACAGGATGACTTCGTGGCCGATCAGCACCGTCGGCAAAAACGAGTCGGTGTTGATCCAGATCTTGCCGTCCTCGCCGATCGAGCGCACCTGCATGCGGATCTTGTCGGCATGACCCACCAGCATGATTTTGAACATGTCGTCCTGACCCGGGTGGGTATCCAGCACCACGCCGGCGTTGCCACGATACTGATGAAGCTTCCAGCTCTCCGGGGCGAAGCTTTCAAAGTACGGCTTCAGCACGCCGTAGGTCATGGCCCCTTCGAGCCCAACCGGGCTTGGCGCGGCGATGATATTGCGCATCAAATCGAACTGCGCCTCGGGCATCGGCTGCGTCCAGGGTTTGGCGCTTTCGCTCATGTAAAACTCTCCATGTTGGCTCGTGAGTAGGCTATCCAGTTTGGCACAAATCTAGTGGAAACGTGTGCCGTTCATCGGCCTTGAGCCATCATCGACGGCGTGAATCAGCTCGAACAGCGCCCGCGCTGCACTGGACAGAGGATGGCGCCGGCTTAAGACAATACCAAGCTCGCGGGGCGTGTTCGGCGCTACCAGCGGCCGGTGGTCGATACCTGCTGCCGCGATCTGACGAAAGCTCAGCGCAGGAAGTACGCTAATGCCAAGCCCCGCCGCGACCATACGGCCAACCGTGGCGATCTGGCTGGCATCGCAAAGAATATCGAGCTTGACGCCTACGCTTGCCACTGTGCGGTCGATATCCTGACGCGAGCTCGATAGCCGATTGATGCCGATGAAAGGGTAGTCCCCCAACTGCGCCCACTCTACGTGCGTTTGCTGATCAAGCGCGTGGCCTTCAGGGAAAACCGCCACGTAGCGGTCGACCCAAATGGGCTCGAAGCTCAGATTGTCTGCGTTCTGAGGCTCGACGGAAAGCCCGAAGTCGGCGCGACCCTCGCGCACCATTTGATTGATTTGCTCGGCCAGCACGTCGTGAAGGCTCAGATTGATGCGGGGATAGGTCTCGTGAAAGCGCTTGAGCACGCTTGGAAATACCCCCGCCGCCAGTGTCGGCAGTGCGGCAACCGTCACCTTGCCGCGCTGCTTGGAGAACTGCTCACCGAGATCCTCGAAAGCCTCGTGCCAGTCGCTAAGAAGACGCTGCGCGACGGGCAAAAACGCCTCGCCTTCCGGCGTCAACGCGAGCTGGCGGCTGGTGCGGGCAAACAGCGCTCCGCCCACACTCTCCTCGAGCTTTTTTAGCGCGATTGAAATGGCGGGTTGGGAAAGGTGCACGCGCTCGCTGGCTTCGCTAAAGCTTCGCGATTGGGCCACCGCCACGAATACTTGAAGCTGTTTGATGCTGGTCGTCATCTGAATATCCAACTTTGGCCTGAGAGAGCGTGCTCACGAGAAAGTGTGCGTGAAAGGCCGTCATTTATAGACCGCTTAAGGGCAACGAGAATGACTTCTTATAGCGGGCAGTGCCTGACGCAAAACCCTTACAGAAAACGCTTTTTTCTGAGACTTTAGTTTATATAGTCATTAGCTAAAGTAACTTCTGCTGTTGCTGTGCCGCAGCAAACACCCATATTTCAGGCACTAAAAAGACGCATTCTTTTATTTTAATAAATAAAACAAAGTTTAAAAACAATTTAATATACAAAATTATAGCCAGCCATCATCTTGAGCTATCGCTTAAAAAAGCGTTCCTGTACCGCAACTTACCTTTTACCCCACAATAAAAAAGGCCCTTGGGGCCCAGGAGTCACCATGAAAACGCTACTTACCGCCGTCGTCGCCAGTACCGCGCTGGTCGCCTCCGCCGCCAGCCACGCCAACGAACGCCTGCTGATCGGCTCGACCTCCAGCTCGTCGAGCCATTACAGCTACTTCGTCGCCGTCAACCAGATCATCAACAATCAGGTCGAAAACATCAGCTCGTCGGTGGCTGAAACGGGCGCAGCGGTGGACAACCTTCGCCGTCTTGGCCGCCATCAGATCGATATGGGGTTGGTCACCACCAATATCGGCTACCACGCCTACGCCGGTGAGCAGGAGTTCGACGGGCGCCCGGTCGATAGCCGCCTGCTGTGGGTCTACACCGTGGCACCGCAAAACGCCGTGATGCGTGAAGACGCCGGCGTCACCACCTTCGCGGAGCTGGACGGCGTGCGCTTCAACCCGGGGATCACCGGCTCGGCTACCGAAAAGACCACCGAAGCGGTCATGACGACGCTGGGCATCGAGCCCGACTATGTGCGCGGCTCGACTACCGACATTGTCGATTCGATGAAGGATGGTCGCGTCATGGGCTCGGTGAAGTCCGGCGTGGGTAACCGTCTCGACGGCTCCACCATGGACATTTCCACGTTCACACCCATCAGCGTGCTCTCGCTCGATGACGAGCAGGCCCAAACCCTGCGCGATGAGATGCCTGATCTGGCAATCGTCGACGTACCCGAAGGAGCAGGCGAGGGTATCCCTGCCTACACCACTTGGGCATTCGGCGTTGCCGTTCACGCGCATCCGGATATGAGCGAGGAGACCGCCTACGAAATCGTCAAGGCGGTCATGGAAAATCCGGAGCCGCAGATCAACGCCTTCTCGGCAATGGAAGGTGCGGACATCGCCCAAATGACCCTCGAGGTAGGCACGGTACCGCTGCACGCCGGGGCCGCGCGTTATTTCGAAGAGCAGGGTTATGAGATTCCCGAGGCGCTGCAGCCGGCCCAGTAAGTCGCCGAGAGAGGACGAAATTCATGCGAGACCTACTCGTCAAGGGGCTGGCGCTGACGCTTGGCGGCCTGATCCTTTTTACGTCTGCGACTGGGCCTTTTGAAAGCCTGGTTCAGCGCAGTCTCTTTCTTGCGCTGGTCATTCTTTTAGGGCTTGCCGTCTACCCGCTGGGCGACGGCAAGCGCTGGCGCCCGATCGGTATCGCCATCGATCTGGTGCTGGCGGTGGGCGTGGTGCTCGCCTGCGGCTACGTGGCGCTCAATTACGAGCAGATTCTGGTCGAGCTCCCCTGGGCCACGCCGCGGGACATGGTGCTGACCGGGGTGCTGCTGATCGCCATTCTGGAGCTTTCCCGTCGGGCGATTGGCTGGATCTTTCCAATGCTGGTGGTGGCGGGGCTCGCCTACGCCTGGTTTGGCTCGATGATTCCTGGGCCGCTAGGTCACCGCGGGTTCGATCTTTACTACATGACCGAAACGATCTATCTGGGCGATCTAGGTGTTTGGGGCATGCTGGTGGGCGTGGCCGCCACCACCATCGCGGCGTTCGTGCTCTTTGGCTGTCTGCTGCTGCACACCGGCGGCGGTAATACCTTCATGGACTTGGCGCTGCGCATTAGCGGGCGCTCGCCGGGCGGGGCGGCCAAGGTAGCGACCGTCGCCTCAGGGCTTTTCGGCATGGTTAGCGGCAGCGCCGTGGCCAACGTGGCCACGACCGGCAATTTCACCATTCCGATGATGAAACGGCTGAACTACCCGCGGCCCTTTGCAGCGGGCGTGGAAGCGGTGGCCTCCACCGGTGGGCAGATCGCGCCGCCGATTTTAGGGGCTGCAGCGTTCATCATGGCTGAGATCATCGGCGAGAGTTACCTGCGTATCGCTTTGGCGGCGCTGTTGCCGGCGATACTTTTCTATCTGGGCGTGTTCTTGACGATCCATCTGGTGGCCAAGCGCCGCGAGCTCAAGGTGGTGCCCGAAGACGAGCTGCCGCCTTGGGCGGAAATTCGCCGGCCCGAGCGGATCATTCCGATTCTGGCCGCGCTCGGCGGGCTCTTCTACGGGGTGCTGAGCGGGCGCTCGATTCAGATGTCGGCGTTCTACGGCATCCTGATGACGGTGCTGACCTTCGTACCCTTCGCACTGATCGCGCGCATGCCGCTCAAGGAGGTCATCGGCAAGCTCGTGGGCGGGCTGGTCGATGCGGGCAAGGGCATGGTCATCATCGGCGTGCTGTTGGCCGGTGCACAGATTCTGGTGGCCATGATCGGCATGACCGGGATCGGCGTGACGCTGGCGAGTCTGATCGTCAACGTAGGCGGAGAGTCGCTGTTTCTCGTGGCGCTGATCGTCGGCGGGGTTTGTCTGATTCTTGGCATGGGCATTCCCACCACCGCAGCCTATGTGCTGGTCGCCTCGGTGCTGGCGCCGGCGCTGACCACTATCGGCGTCGAGCCGCTCATCGCGCACCTGTTCGTATTTTATTTTGCGACGCTGTCGGTCATTACGCCGCCGGTCTGCATCGCTGTGTTCGTCGCCTCGGGTATCGCCGGCACCAACTGGCTGCCGTCGGCGGTAGAGGCGGTGCGCCTGGCCGCCGCGATCTACGTCATTCCGTTTCTGCTGTTGATCTACCCGGCGCTGGCGGGCTTCGGCTCGGCCTGGGATATCGTGCTGGCAAGCTCGCAGGGCATCGTGTTCGTCGTGGCTTTCGCCGCGCTCATGTCGCGGGTCATGATGACCGGCCACCGCGTGGTGGACGCGCTGGCCTTGGTGCTGGTGATCGGCCTGGCGCTCATTCCCGGATGGCTGACCACGCTCAGCGCGTTGATTATCATCGCGGGGCTTTTCTGGCGCCGTCGCCAGCTGCTCGATGACGGCGTGGCGCCGACCACGCCTGCGCCTCAACCTCTCAAGGAGCACACCACATGAGCTTTTTACTGGGTAGCGGGGCCGGGTTCTCCGGTGATCGCACCGATGCGGCCGAGGCGGTGGTGGCGGAACTCATCCGGCGAGGAAAGCCCGCCGCTTTGGCCTTCGAAACGCTGGGCGAGCGCACGCTGGCCGCGGCGCACCGCGCCATGCGCGAAGACCCGGCGCAGGGGTTCGAGCCGCTGATCGAAGAGTTTTTGCCGCCGGTGCTGCGCGACTGCGTCGATCACGGCATCACCATCCTGGGCAATTTTGGCGCCGCCAACCCCGAAGGTGCCTGCGCGCTGGTCAAAAAGCTGGCCGAGGCCGCAGGCCGCCCGGATATCGCCATCGCCCAGGTGCATGGCGACGACATCCGTGACCGGCTGCGCTCGCTCGACCTGACGCCTTGGGAGGCGGAGCGCCAGGCGCTGCCTGACGACAGCGCGCTCATTTCGGCGAACGTTTATCTCGGCGCCAAGGCGCTGGTAGAGGCGCTTTCGCTTGAGGCCGACATCGTGGTCACCGGGCGCGTCGCCGACCCCGCGCTCTTTCTGGCGCCCTTGATGCACCATTTTCAGTGGCGCTGGGATGACTGGGATCGGCTCGCCTGCGGCATGATGGCCGGGCACCTGGCCGAGTGCGGTGCCCAAGTCAGCGGCGGATACTTCGCCGATCCGGGGCTCAAGGACGTGCCGAGTCTCGCCACCGTCGGCTATCCGATCATCGAGGTGGAAGAAAACGGGCGCCTTCTGGTGACCAAGCCGGAGGGTAGTGGGGGGCTCGTGACCGAGCAGACCGTCAAGGAACAGCTTCTGTACGAGGTGCACGACCCGGCCAACTACCTGACGCCGGACGTGGTGGTCGATTTGTCCAACGCGACCGTGCGTCAGCTAGGCCCGGATTGCGTGGAGGTGAGCGGCATTCGCGGCAAGCCGGCGCCTGCGCGTTTGAAAACCACCGTGTGCTACGACGGCGGCTGGCAAAGCGAGGCGGAGATCTCCTACGCCGGGCCCAACGCGCTCGAGCGCGCGCGGCTCGCCGCCCGGGTGCTGCGCGAGCGGCTAGCGTTTCGTGCCCCGGCGGAGCTACGCACGCGTTTCGACATTATCGGCCTTGCGAGCGTGTTCGACAGTGATGACGGCGAGCTTCAGCGTCTGGCGGCCCCGGCCAATCCCGACGGCGACTACCGCCTGCGTCTGGCTGCCGAGCATCCGGAGCGGCGCTGGGTCGCGCGCGCGACCCAAGAGCTACTGGCGCTTTACTGCGCGGGGCCGGCGGGCGGCGGTGGCGTGCGGCGTCAGTTCCAGCGGCGGGTGTTTACCGCCTCATATCTGGTGCGGCGCGACGACGTTCACGACTACGCCCGCTTGTTCGACGCCCGATCGAAAAACGCCCAGCCGCAAAATGCCCATGACCAAAGAGGAGCCTCCCATGCTGCAGGCTGAAACGTCGCCTCAGGCGCGCGCCGTGAAGACGACGCCGCTTCACCAGCTGGCTCACGCCAGGGCCGGGGACAAGGGCGACCGGCTCAATATCGCGTTGTTCGCTTACCGGCCGGAGGATTACGACCTGCTCGTGAGTGAGCTCGACGAGGCCCTGGTACTGGCGCTTTTTCAGCACCGCGGCGCTAGCCGCGTTCGCCGCTACCTGCTGCCTCAGCTGGGGGGCATGAATTTCGTCATTGACGACGTGCTCCAGGGCGGGGTCAACGGTGCGCTCAACCTGGACGGCCACGGCAAGACGCTCTCCTTTCTACTGCTCGGCGTGGATATTACGCGCTGACTCGACTTAGGTGGTCATGACGCCCGGCGGCTGACGCCTTATCATGCGTTGATGGTTCAATAATAATGCATATAAGGTAACGGAGCCGCCCTTGACCGCCTCTATCTCCCTGCAGCGCTATAAGGTGCTGCTCGCCGGTATTTTCAGCCAGCTTCTGTGTGTCGGCGTGGCGCGCTTTGCCTATACGCCGCTTCTACCGGTGATGCAGGGCGACGGGCTTTTGAACGACGCCGAAGGCGGGTGGCTGGCCGCTTTCAACTACGCGGGCTACATGCTGGGGGCGGTGCTTGCCGCCTCGACGGGAAGTCTCGCGCTCAAGGATACGCTCTATCGCGCGGGGCTTTTGCTGGCGGTGGTGACGACCCTGGGCATGGCGCTGACCGAAAACGTCTGGCTCTGGGCCGTGTTTCGCTTTTTGGCGGGGCTCTCCAGCAGCGCCTCGATGCTGTTGGCCTCGGGGCTGATTCTGCACTGGCTGATCGAACATAAGCGCCGAAGCGAGCTGGGCATTCACTTCGCGGGCTTGGGGCTTGGCATCGTGCTGGCGGCGCTGGCGGTGGAGGGGTTGCTGGCGCTTTCCATCGATTGGCGCGGCCAGTGGCTCTGGCTGACCGCGCTGGGCGCTGGGCTTGTGATTCCCGCCTGGCGGTGGCTGCCACCCCCTACGAAACCTGCCGCCAGCGCCACGCGCCAACCGGCTGCCAAGAGGTCCGCCAGCGCGACCTTTCTGCGCCTGATGGTGCCAGCCTATTTCTGCGCCGGCTACGGCTACGTGGTCAACGCGACCTTTCTCGTCACCATCGTCGAACGCGAACCGCTGCTTGCCGGTACCGGCAACTGGGCGTTTGCGCTGGTGGGGCTGTCCGCAGCGCTAACGGTAGTGATGTGGGACTTCGTCGCCCGCCACCTTGGCTATCTGGGGGCGCTTTGCCTTGCCATGGCCATTCAGGTGGTGGGGATTTGGCTTCCGCTCTGGAGCACGAGCCTAGCCGCGCTGCTGTTAAGCGCGGTGCTTTATGGCGGTACCTTTCTTGGCTGCGTCTGTTTAGTGCTCACCATGGCCGGGCGGCTTTATCCGGATAACCCGGCGCGGCTGATGGGGCAGCTGACGCTGGCCTACGGCGCGGCGCAGATCATCGCGCCGGCGGTGACCGGAATGCTTGCCGAAGCCGTCGGCGACTACCGGCTGGGGCTATGGCTTGCCGGCGCGTTGGTGGCGCTGGGCGCCGTGATTCTGCTGGTGCTCAAGCGCGTGGACCGCACCGCCCAGCGTCTGGACACCGAGGCGCGCGCGCTCTAGCGCAAAACTCCTGGGCTTTTAGGCCCAAATCCGCCAGGATGTCGCCTTTTTTCGAGGCAGGGGAAAAGGCATGGCGTCTTCTGAACAACCGCGTGCGCAGTGGCTTGGGCGCTGGGGATTTCTGCTGGCAGCGACCGGCTCGGCGGTGGGGCTTGGCAACGTCTGGAAGTTTCCCTACATGACCGGCGAGTACGGCGGCGGCGCCTTCGTGCTGGTGTATCTGATCTGCATTCTGGCCGTGGGCGTGCCGGTGATGATGGCCGAGATCGCCTTTGGTCGACGCGGGCGCGGCAGCCCTATCGACGCCTTTCGCCGCATGGCGACGGAGTCTGGCCGCTCACCGCTATGGTCGCTTCTGGGCTGGATGTCGATGCTCGCCGGCTTCATGATCCTCTCGTTTTATGTGGTCGTGGCGGGCTGGTCGTTCTCTTATCTCTGGAAGACGCTTAGCGGCGGGCTCAGCGGTGGCAGTGTCGGGGAGCTTGAGGCGTTGTTCGAGGCCAATAACGCCAATCCCTGGAATCTGGGTTTTTGGAGCACGCTGGTCACGCTGATCACCATGGTGATCGTGGGCAAGGGCGTTCAGGAGGGCATCGAGAAGAACGTGCGCTGGATGATGCCGGGCCTGGTGCTGATGCTGGTGGTGCTGATCGGCTTCGGCGCGCTTTCTGGAGGCTTCGGTGAGGCCTTTGCGTTTTTGTTTTCGTTCAACGCGGGAAGCCTTTCGAGTGCGGGGATGCTGGCCGCGCTGGGCCATGCGTTTTTCACGCTGTCGCTGGCCGCCGGGGCGATTTTGACCTACGGCAGCTACCTGCCGAAAACCGCCTCCATCGGGCGCACCACGCTCGGCGTCGCGCTGGCGGATACGCTCGTCGCGCTCATGGCCGGTCTTGCGATCTTCCCGGTCATTTTTGCCAACGGCATGGACCCGGCTGGTGGGCCGGGGATCATCTTCATGAGCCTGCCCGTCGCGTTTCAGGCGATGCCGCTGGGGTCGCTGTTCGGCACGCTGTTTTTCATCATGCTCTCGATGGCCGCGCTCACTTCGTCGATCTCCATGGTCGAGGCAACGGTCTCCTGGCTTTGCGACAACAAGGGCTTTACGCGCCGCTCGGCGGCCTGGAGTACCGGCATCGTGCTTTGGCTGATCAGTACCGCGGCAATGCTTTCGTTCAACGTGGGCGCGGACTGGACGCTGGCGGGCAAGACCTTCTTTGACTGGCTCGACTATCTGACTTCGCGCTGGCTGATGCCGCTGGGCGGGCTGGGTACCATTTTCGTCGCCGGATTTATGCTCAAAAAGGACGTCATGCGCGACGAGCTTGCGCTTGGCCCGCGCTTCTATGCGCTGTGGCTGGTGATGGCGCGCTACGTAAGCCCCTTGGGCATTCTGGTGATCTTTGCCGACGTGCTGGGGCTTTATAGCGTCGTGTTCGCTCAGCACTGGCCGTATCTGCTCGGCGTGCTGCTGCTGCTGATGCTAGTGGGCGAGTTTTTAAGCCCGCGGCTGCGTCAGGCGCTCGCGCCGCGCTGATCGTTCGATGCACTCGTCGAAGACGGCTCGTTCGACGCCATCTCGCGGCGCTGCTCGTCGATGAACGCAGCGGTCAGCGGTGTCTGGCAGCGGGCGAACACCTGGCGCAAAAATCGCTTGCGCGCGCCGCGGTAGCCGCCGCTCAACAGCACCGCTTGGGTCAGGCTTTCCAAAAGCGGTGCGCGCTCGCCCTCGTCGAGCCGCGCAAACTCATCCAGAGCGCTTGGCCACTCCACGGCCAAGGTGCTGGGCGCGTCGGGAAGTGTGGCCAGCACGTATGAGAGCAGCAGCACCAGGTTCGGGTGGGGGTGCTGGTTGCGCATGATCATTTCACCCACGCCTTGGGCGAGCAGGCGGCGGATGTGTTCCGGGGCGCGATCAATGCGCGGCATCAGCCGTTCGATGCGCTGAGGGCCCTGGGCGAGCAGGCAGGCGTCCTCGGTCACGCGGGCCGCGATCCAGGCATTCCATAGCGCGTAGAGCGGTGCGACAAGAAAGGGAACGAAGCCGCGCAGGGTCAGCCGTCCGAGCAGGCGGCGCATGATCATGCGAAGCAGGAAACTGCTCAGGCTGACCTTGAGCCGGTAGATGAGGGCGCGTAGCGTCAGCTGCCAGCCGCGAAGATACGCGTGCGGGTTGACGCCGTACACTAGACTACCCGGGCTTGGGTACTCCAGCGCCACCCGGGCTGCGCCCTGCAGGGTCAACTCCACCGTGGGGGGCTGGGGCGAGCTGTGGCGGTAGTCGAGCCCGCAAAAGTGCATCATGCGCGCCACGCCGCGCAGCGAGTTCCAGTAAATAAAGCCGATCTCCAGCAGCGTCACCACGCCAGCGAAGGCCATGTAGCCGGTCCAGTAGGGCAGCTGTTCGCGAAGCGACAGCGCCTCCCAGTGGTCGACGAGTATCTCGCGCATCCACCACTCGGCTCCGCCGATCAGCGTGCCCGAAACGATCCCTGCCAGCGCCGCCCAAACGATCACCCAGCGGCGGCTTTTTTTCAAAGCGACCATATCCGGGGCGCCTAGCGCTTTATGGCGAGTCAGGCGGCGGCCGATGTAGCGGCGTGCGAAACGCTGAATGCGATCCGGGGCGGGGGCGAATTCCTTGTCGGGGCGTGTAAGCGGCATGACGACTAACGCAACTTCGAATGGGGCCTTTAGGGTAGCGGCTTCTTACGCTCGGCACACGCCTGGATTGCGCCGGGATGCGTACCGGCTTTCATCAACTCGCCCCAGCGAGTGGTAAAGCGGTCCGATCGGTGGCCGCAGCGCAAGTGCCAGGACGCCTCTTCCGGCTCGACGCCAAAGCGCACCTTGTTTTGGCCCATGCGCCGGTTGATGTCGTCGAGGGTGGCCATCAGCGCTGGATGATGACGGTGGCGAGGCGGCTGATGCAAAAGCGAGAGCTGATACTGCTCGGCGTCGACCAGGTCCAGCAGCATCACCCCGGCCTTCATAAAGCGGTGATCGGGACGGTAGACCTGCTCGAGCCCTTCGCGCACCGCGGCCAGCACCACGCGCGTGTCGTCGCTGGGGGCGGCGAGCGGAATCATGGCGTGGGGGAAATACTGGGGCTGGTCCTGGCGGTGGCGGTTGGTGGCGAGAAAGACCATTACCGCCCGGGTCAGGCTTCGCTGCTCGCGAAGCTTCTCGGCGCTGCGCTGGGCGTGGCGGCTCAGCGCGCTGTACACGTCGGCCTTGTCGCCGGTGGGCCTGCCGAAAGAGCGCGATGTCATGATGCGCTGGCGCGGCTCGTCCACCGCGTTCATGGACAGGCACGGCGTGCCGCGAAGCTCCAGCGCCGTGCGCGCCAGCACCACGGAGAAGCGCCGGCGAAGGTCGTGGTGATCGCACTCGCGCAGATCCCAGGCGGTGTGGATGCGCTGCACCGCCAGCCGCTCGGCCAGCCGCCGCCCGATGCCCCACACCTCGCCCACCGGAAGCTCTTTCAACAGCGCTGCGGTCTCTTTCGAGGCGGCGTCCAGCAGGCATACCCCTTCGTAGCGCGCGCGCTTTTTGGCGGCGTGGTTGGCAAGCTTGGCCAGCGTATGGGTTGGCGCCAGCCCGACGCAGACAGGAAGCCCCAAGTGGCGGCGGATGCGGCGGCGAAGCGCTTCACCCACCGCCTGGCACTGCGCGGGAGTGAGGCCGTCCAGATACACGAACATTTCGTCGATGGAGTAGGGCGCCACCGCCGGACAGGCGTCGCGCAGAAGCTGGCAGAGCCGCCCTGACATGTCGCCGTAGAGCTCGTAGTTCGATGACTTCAGGTGAATGCGCTGGGCGCGGCGTAGCCCCTCGAGCTTGAACGCCGGAACGCCCATGGGAATCTCCATGGCTTTGAGTTCTTCCGAGCGGGCGATGATGCAGCCGTCGTTATTGCTCATCACGCCCACCGGCTGGCCTTCGAGCTCGGGCTGGAAAACGCGTTCGCAACTGACGTAGAAGTTGTTGGCGTCGACCAGGCCGATCACGACACGTACTCGTGAATCACCGCGCGCACCACGCCCCATAGCTGGCACTCTGTGCCCGATAGCGGCAGCGGCGGGTAGAGCGGGTGGGCCGAACACAGGTGCGGCGTGCCCTGGTAGAGCGCGTAGCGCTTGATTAGCACTTCGCCATCGAACAGCGCCACCAGAATGTGGCCAAGGCGCGGCTGGATGCTGCGATCCACTACCAAGAGGTCGTCGTGGAAAATGCCCCAGCCTTCCATGCTGTCGCCGATCGCCGTCAGGTAGAACGTCTGCGTCGGATTCTTGATCAGCCGCGTGTTGAGATCCAGCGTGCGCTGCTCGTAATCCTGGGCCGGCGACGGAAAGCCGCTGAAGCCGGCGCGGGCGTACAGGGCAGGAAACGCCAGCGGTTGAAAAGTTAACGGCCAGGCTGTCGCAACGTGGGCAGGTTGAGACGGCATCGTGACGTCCTCGAAAAATAAAATAGTGTATGTATATACAGTATTATTTTTCGAGGCTCAAAATGCAAGGTTGACGCCGTGCCCGATTTTCAACGTCCGGTTTTCAACGTGCAAGCCAGAGCCCCACGACGATGGCGCTGATCACGGCGATGAAAAATACGGCATTGCGGGCACGGGTATCACGGCGAGGTTTCATAACGGTACTCATCTGCGAAGGGGTGGATGACGGTTGGCGCGCCAGCGCGTGTCGAGCGTAGCGCGCAGAATTTTGAAAACGAGGCGCTCCAGGCACCGGGCCCGGCATGGTAACGTTTACGCCATAAGGCGTCATCAAACGAACGACGCGCACACGGAGAGATCGCTTATGGTGGAAGTGGCAAGCACCGCGCCCAGGCCGCTGTCGCTGGCCGGAGGCCGACTGGCGGGCCTTGCGTGGGGACGCACGGATGCGCCGACTTGGCTTGCGCTGCACGGCTGGCTGGATAACGCCGCAAGCTTCACGCGCCTGGCGCCGCGTTTGGCGCGCGCGCTCGGCGTGCGCATCGTCGCGCTCGATTTTCGCGGCCACGGCCACTCCGCCCACGGACCCGCCCAAACCGACTACGCGCTGTGGGACTACGCGTTTGATGTGCTCGACGCGCTGGACGAGCTGGAGATAGAGCGCGCCACGCTCCTGGCCCACTCGATGGGGGCGGCGGTAAGCTGCCTGCTGGCCGCCGCGCTGCCCGAACGAGTGGAGAAACTGCTGCTGGTCGACGGGCTGGGTGCGCTCAATACCGAGGCCGAGCAGAGCACCGAGCAGCTTAGAAAGGGGCTTTTGGCGCACCGACGCCAGGCGTCGCGCACGCCGCGCTACGCGGATCTCGAGCGCGCGGTGGCCGCACGGGTGGCCGGCGGGGTGACGCCGGTGAGTGCTTCGACCATAACCCCGGTGGTCGAGCGCAATATCCGGGCAAGCCCGGATGGAAAAATTGAGATGCGCACCGACGCGCGCCTGCTCAAGCCGTCGCTGGTGCGCTTTACGCCGGAGCAGGTGCTAATGATGCTGGCGAGTATTCAGGCGCCGGTACTGCTCGTCGAAGGCGATAGCGGCATTCTTGGCGAGCGCCGCTGGGCACAAGAGGCGCGCCAGCAGGTGCCTCATTTGACGCGGCAGGTGCTTTTGGGTGGCCATCATCTGCATCTGGAGATGGATGCCGTCGAGGCGGTCGCGGCCACCATCGTGGATTACTGCCAACGCCAGATGAACGTGTAAAACGGAACAGATCGGAACGTCGAATGAGCAAGTCAACAGAGCAAGCGTTAAGCCATATTTCTCCTTACAGTGACGGTCACGGCAAAAAGGTCGCCCTGGTGTTGGGCAGCGGCGGCGCCCGCGGCTATGCCCATATCGGCGTGATCGAAGCGCTCGAGGCGCGCGGTTTCGAGATCATCTCGATCGCCGGCTGCTCCATGGGCGCGCTGATCGCCGGCATTTACGCCTCAGGCAAACTGCCGGAGTACCGCGAGTGGGTCTGCAACCTGGACTACCTGGACGTATTGAAACTGGTTGACGTGACCTGGAGCCCGATGGGCGCGATGCGCGCCAACAAGGTGATGAATAAGCTCGAGGCGCTGATCGGCGATACGCTGATCGAGGATCTGCGCATTCCAGTGACCACGGTGGCAACGGATCTCGTCCGTCAGCGCGAAGTGTGGTTTCAGCGCGGCCCGCTGTTGCGCGCCATTCGCGCCTCGATCGCCGTGCCCGGAGTAATCACGCCGGTGCATCTGGGCGATCAGGTGCTGGTCGACGGCGGGCTTTTGAACCCGCTGCCGATGATGCCGATTCTCTCCGCCCACGAGGCGGATCTGGTGGTGGCGGTGAACGTCACCGCTCAGAGCCCTCAGCCCATCAGCCTCGAGGAGCTTCTGCCCGTTGACGAGCAGGATGAGCGCACGCGCCTGGAGCGCGATCACGACGCCAACCTGGGCGGCTGGATGGACGGTGTGCGCGCGGCGACCAAGCGGCTATGGGACGGCTTTGGCGCGCAAGACGACCAGTGGGTCGAAGAGGAGAGCGTCGAGGCGCGCGGCCAGCGCGAGTGGGGCAAGCTCGACATGATTCTGGAGTCTTTTGATATCACCCAGGCCGCACTGGCCAAGTACAAGGTGGCGGGCTACCCGCCGGACGTGCTGATCGAAGTGCCGAAAACGGTGTGCAGCACCTACGAGTTCCACCGCGCTAAAGACTTGATTCGCCTCGGCCGTCACCTGGCCGACGAAGCGCTGGAGCGGCGCATGCCGAGCGTGGCATCGGATGCAACGGAGTAGATAAAAGAGTAGATGAAAGCGGGCCGCTGCTAACGGCCCCGCTTTCGAAGCAGCACGTAGACCGCGCCGGTACCGCCGTCGGCGTCCACCGCCGAGCAAAACGCCAGCACCCCCGGCCACTCCCTGAGCCAGGCGTTAGTGTGGCTTTTTAGCACCGGAAAATCCGCCGTCGCGCCCCAAGCCTTGCCGTGCACCACCAGCACGCAGTGAAGATGCTGGGCGGCGGCGTCCGTCAGAAAGCTTTCGAGCTCGGTACGCGCCTCTTCCAGGGTGTAGCCGTGAAGGTCCAGCCCCGCCTGCCAAGGCGTTTGGCCACGTTTGAGCTGGCTAAAGGTGCGGTAGGGCAGATCGTTCACGCTGAACTCGAGATACTCCGACGGACGCACTGCCTCGACCCGGCCGTCAGAAGTGCGCCCGGTCGTCACCTGGCTTTCGCTTTTGACCGCCGCCTGGCGGCGCGCGGCTTGGGCGTCGCGCTCGCGTTTGGGCCTGCCGGGGTCGGCCAGGTCGCTTTTGATCTGGCGCACCCCGGCCTCCTGGAGCGCCTGGCGAAAGGCGCTGATCTCTTCATCGTTGGGCGAGTGGCGGCGTCGCGACATGAAAGGCTCACAAAAAATGAAAAACGGCGGTGTGGAGGATGGCGTGAACGCCACAGTATAGCGGCCCTGGCGGCGCTGTGAACCGGGCGGCGACGAAGGTACAATCATTTCCCGATGTTAAGCCTACGACGTTTTTCACGTTTCACCCTTGATGAGGCCGCAAGCCAAGCGCTTGCGGCCCCGCCTGGCCAGGAGCCCTTGTGACCACGCACCTCAATGCCGAGACTTCCCCCTCAACGCTTTCCCTGCCGGAGTCGGCGCTGGCCAGTGACCTGATCACGCTGCGCGACTATCTGCGCTGGGCAACCAGCGAGTTCTACGTCGCCGGTTTGCACTACGGCCACGGCACCGACTCGCCCTGGGACGAAGCGGTGGCGCTCTGCCTGGGCGCGCTACACCTGCCCTGGAACGTCGACCCCGGCGTTCAGGACGCACGGCTTCTGCCCGTCGAGCGCCAGCGCATCATCGAGCTGGTGCGCCGGCGCGTCGAAACTCGCGCGCCGCTGCCGTACCTGTTGGGCGAGGCGTTCTTTGCCGGTTTCCCGTTCGATGTGGACGAGCGCGTGCTGATTCCGCGCTCGCCGATCGCCGAGCTGATTCTCGACGGCTTCGGCGCCTGGTTCGATGAAGAGCCGCCGGAACACGTGCTCGATCTGTGCACGGGGTCGGGCTGTATCGGTATAGCCACGGCTCTGGTGCTGCCCACCAGCCACGTGACGCTGGCGGACTTGAGCCCGGACGCGCTGGCAGTGGCGAAGCAGAACATCACCCGCCACGACGTTGGCGACCGGGTGCGCGCGGTCGAATCCGACGTCTTCGACGGGCTTGCCGGTCAGCGCTTCGATCTGATCGTCTCCAACCCGCCCTACGTCGATGCGCGCGACCTGGCCACGATGCCTGCCGAGTTTCGCCACGAGCCGGCGCTTGCCCTTGGCGCCGGCTCTGATGGGCTGGATATCGTACGGCGCATTTTACGTGAGGGGCGTGATCACTTGACCGACGACGGCTGGCTGATCGTCGAGGTCGGCAACTCCGATCGTCACGTCGAGGCGGCCTTCCCCGAGGTCGGCTTCATGTGGCTTGAATTCGAGCACGGCGGCCAGGGCGTCTTTGCCATCAGCGCCGCGGAACTCGACGCCCACGCGGCGTCTTTTGCGTAAGGAACTAGCGACATGTCTGGCAATACGTTCGGCAAGCTTTTCAGCGTGACCACCTTCGGCGAGAGCCACGGCGTGGCCCTTGGCGCCATCGTCGACGGCTGCCCGCCGGGAATCGAGATTAGTGAGCAAGAGCTTCAGGTCGAGCTCGACCGCCGCCGCCCGGGAAGCTCGCGCCACACCACCCAGCGCAAGGAAGCCGACGAGGTCCGTATCCTCTCCGGCGTGTTCGAAGGCAAGACCACCGGCACCTCGATTGGCCTTCTGATCGAAAACACCGACCAGCGCTCGAAAGACTACTCCAAAATCAAGGACCAGTTCCGCCCGGCCCACGCCGACTACACCTACCACCACAAGTACGGCCACCGCGACTACCGCGGCGGCGGGCGCTCCAGCGCGCGCGAAACCGCCATGCGCGTTGCCGCCGGCGCCATCGCCAAGAAGGTGCTCACCGCCCAGGGCATTCAGGTGCGCGGCTATATGAGCCAGCTCGGCCCCATCGAGATCGACTTCAAGGGCTGGGAGAGCGTCGAGCAGAACGCCTTTTTCTGCCCGGACCCGGACCGCGTGGCGGAGCTCGAGGCGTACATGGATCAGCTGCGCCGCGACCAGGACTCGATCGGCGCCGAGATCACCGTAATCGCCGACGGCGTGCCGGTAGGCCTTGGCGAGCCGGTGTTCGACCGCCTCGACGCGGATCTGGCCCACGGCCTGATGAGCATCAACGCGGTGAAAGGCATCGAAATCGGCGCCGGCTTTGACAGCGTGACCCAGCGCGGCACCGAGCACCGCGACGAGCTGACACCGGAGGGCTTTCTCTCCAACCAGGCCGGCGGCATTCTCGGCGGCATCTCCAGCGGCCAGCCGATCGTCGCGCGGCTGGCGCTGAAGCCGACCTCCAGCATCACCACGCCCGGGCGCTCGATCGACGTGCACGGCGAGCCGGTCGAGGTGATCACCAAGGGGCGCCACGACCCCTGTGTGGGCATTCGCGCTACGCCCATCGCCGAGGCGATGATGGCGATCACGCTGCTCGATCATTTACTGCGTCATCGCGGCCAAAACGGCGACGTTCGTGTCGAAACACCGCGCTTGAACCAGTGCCAGGATTAGTTTGAAAGGTCAGCGCTAAACCCGAGCGCAGGCCGCTGCTACACTTCACACAAGGGCTGGCCGCCGCCGCTTTGGCGGCGCGTCGTCAAAATGCTCAACGGTTCACGCTCCACCGAGCCACATCAACAAAGGGAAGCCGGCCATGAAAATCAACGTCGAGTTCGATCTCACGCCGGAAGAGTTTCGCCAGTCGCTGGGCCTGCCCGACGTCGAAGCCTTTCAGCAGCATCTGTTGACCAGCATTCAGCGCCAGATGGAGTCCGGCGTCGAAGGCTACGACCCAATGAGCCTGATGCGCCCGTTTTTGCAGCAGCCGATGATGCAGCAGGGGCTTTCTCAAGGGCTGTCCCAAGGCCTTGCCCACTTCGGTACCTACCAGCAAATGATGCTGGACATGCTGAAGCAGGCGGGTAGCGCTAGCGCCAACACCAACACGGCAAATGAGGGGTCCGAGGCCGAGCCGGAGAAACCGGCGTCTAAAACGCGGGCCAGCGCTTCGTCGCGCTCGCGATCCAAAGAATAACTCGGGGCTGCGTTGCCAAACGCCAAGGCAGTCGCTACGCTGTTTCGATAGCGCCGGGCAAGCGTTTCGGGTTAAAAAGAGGGTGCGCCCTTTTGATTTAGTAAACGCTGCGTAAAGCGGGTTTTGAACGGCGCTGAACGGGCAAGACAACGCGTGGGTAAAGCGCTTTGGCCGCAGGCAGGCGCGCCTTCTGCTTTGCTTTCGTGGATCTGCGTGCGCGGTTTCGCTTGTCAGTGCCGCGCATAAAAAAAGCACTACAACACCCATCTGCCGACGTGAATGCCGCCTCATTGCCTTGAAAGGAGACAGGACCATGCAGGATAAAATGTTCGACGCCTTCAGTAGCCAGACCCGTCAGATGTTCGAGCCGATGCGCAAGATGAACTCGCTGATGCTCGACAACATGGAAAAGCTGACCCACTACCAGTTGGACGCGATGCAGCGCTACAGACAGATGGGCACCGATCGGCTGCGCAAGGCCACCGATATCAGCGACGCAGAAAGCCTGAAGAACTTCGGCGCCAAACAAGCCGAGATGATGAAAGAGCTCTCCGAGCAGATGCAGGAAGACGCCCGCGCGATGAGCGAAATGAGCCTGCAGTTTAAATCCGAAATGGAGAAGCTCTTCAGCGACGCCGGCCGCCAAATGAGCGAGCAGGCAACCGCTGCCGGCCAGCAAATGCGTGACCAGACCAACGCCGCCGGCGAGCAAATGCGCGAGCAGGCGGGCGGTGCCAAAAGTGACCCCAGTAGCCAGTCCACGCGTAAAAAGTAAACGCTTTCAATACGGCGCCTTCGGGCGCCATCTTTTTTGGGTCAAGGGATAAAGCGCACCGGGTGCGGGCTGGGTGCGAAAGAGAGAGCACGAGGGGAGGGGCTTATGCAGTCAGCGTGGAACGTGCCGCCGTGGAACGTGGCGCCGGAAGGGCTCAGCCAGGATGAACTGGTGGTCTGGAGAGGCGCGATGGAGAAGGTCGGCGAACAGTATCAGGCCTTGATGGAAGAGCTTCTGGCCAAAATGGCGCCGAGCGACGCCGCCGATTCCGTGTACAGCGACATGCGGCAAAGCTTCGAGGCCGCCGCCCGGTCGCTGATGGGTAACCCGACGCTTTTGTGGGAAACCCAGGCGCGGCTGATGCAGGATCAGTGGCTTTTGTGGCAGCAGGGGCTGCGCACGCTCTCCGGGGAGTCGGTAGCGCCGCTGATCCAACCCGCCAAGGGCGATCGCCGCTTCAAGGACGACGCCTGGACCCAGGAGCCGTTCTATCTGGCGCTGATGCAGCAGTACCTGCTGTTTTCGCAGTCCGTCGACGATCTGATCGGCAGCCTCGACGGTCTTGAAGGGGCGAGCAAGCGCAATCTCACCTTTTACGCCCGCCAGCTCGTCAGCGCCATGTCGCCGTCGAACTTCATCTCCACCAACCCGGAAGTGGTGCGGCGTACGCTGGAAACCAAAGGGCAGAATCTGGTCGAGGGGCTCGCGCGGCTTCGCGAGGACCTGGCCAACTCAGCCGAGGGCATCAACGTTCGCATGACCGACCGCCAAGCCTTCGGCATCGGCGACAACATCGCCGTCACCCCGGGCTCCGTGGTGTATGAAAACGAGCTGATGCAGCTCATTCAGTACACGCCGAGCACGGAGAAGGTGTTCAAGACGCCGCTTTTGATCGTGCCGCCCTGGATCAACAAGTACTACATTCTCGATCTGCGGGAAGACAACTCGCTGGTGAAGTGGCTCGTCGACCAGGGCCACACGGTCTTTTTGATCTCCTGGCGCAACCCGGGGCCCGAGCAGCACGACGTCACTTGGGCGGATTACATGCAGCTGGGGCCAGTCAGCGCCATGGAGGCGATCGAGAAGGCCTGCGGCGAGAAGTCGGTGAACCTGATGAGCTACTGCGTCGGCGGGACGCTGGCTGCCTCGACGGTGGCGTATCTCAACAGCACCCGGCGCGGGCGCAAGGTGAAATCGGTGACCTACATGGCCACGCTGCAGGATTTCCGCGACCCAGGCGATATCGGCGTATTCCTGAACGAGGGCGTGGTTCAGGGGATCGAGCACTCGATGAACCTCAAGGGTTATCTCGATGGGCGCTCGATGGCCTACACCTTCAACCTGCTGCGTGAGAATGATCTGTTCTGGTCGTTTTTCATCAACAACTACTTGAAGGGCGACGTGCCCGCCGCCTTCGATCTGCTCTACTGGAACACCGACGGCACCAACCTGCCCGCGTCGACCCACGGCTGGTACCTGCGCCACATGTATCTGGAGAACCGGCTGATCGAGCCCGGCGGCATCGAGCTCGACGGCGTGAAGATCGACCTTTCGAAGGTCTCCACGCCGAGCTACTTCGTCTCCACGAAGGAGGACCACATCGCCAAGTGGAACAGCACCTACTTTGGGGCGCTTTTGCCCAAGGGGCCGGTGACCTTCGTGCTGGGTGGCTCGGGCCACATTGCTGGTATCGTCAATCCGCCGCAAAAGAACAAGTACGGCTACTGGACCAACGATTTGCTTCCCGCGGAGCCTGAGCAGTGGCTCGAAGGTGCCCAGGCGCACGAAGGTTCATGGTGGCCGCACTGGCAGGCGTGGATGACCCAAAACGGCTACGCCGATACGCAGAAAACCGTGGCCGCCCGCGTACCCGGCAGCGGCGCGCTCAGCGTGATCGAAGCCGCGCCCGGACGCTACGTGCGTCAGACCATTCCCGAGGTACTGGGAGAAGTATCCAAAGAAGCACCTGAAGAAGAGCCTGAATCAGCCTCTAAAAACGCATCGAATTAGGCTAGCAGCGAGCCGTCGACAGGCGAGTAGCCGACAGCGTCCTCAAAGCCCGGCGCCGCCGGGCTTTTTTACGCGCGGTTAACGGACAAATTGTCGCATTGCGGTGGCAGCGGCGCCAAAGAGCGCTAAGGTGGTAGCCATCAATAAAGCGCCCTGGGCGCTGTCGTTTCGATTCAACACTCAGGAGCCACGTCATGGCGAACGTTTTATCCAAAACCACGCGTACGCTCGTGTCAGCGCTGTTCGGCGCTGCCGTTTTACTGGGCGCGGCGAGCGCTCAGGCAAGCGATATCAACGTATCCAACGCGCGCCTGAGCCTGCTTCCCGGTGATACCCCGGGGGCCGGCTACTTCGAGCTCGAAAACGCCGGCGACGAGGCGGTCATGCTCACCGGCGCCGACACCGAGGCGTTCGAGGCGGTCGAAATGCACGAAAGCAGCGAGCACGAAGGCATGGCGCACATGCACAGCGTCGAGAACGTCGAGATCGAGGCGGGAGACACCTTCAGTTTTGCCCCGCGCGGGCATCACCTGATGTTCATGGAGCGTGTAGCACCGCTCGCCGTGGGTGACAGCGTCGAGGTAACCCTCGAGTTCGACGGCGAAACGCTGCCGGTGACCTTCGAGGTCGTTTCACCTACCTCGCTTTGATACGCGCCGCTTAACTGATTGTCGAGAAAGTGACGATCGCCAGGAGAGTACCGAGTATGCAAAAAGTCGTGTGGCCGCTGATGGCGGTCGCCTTGCTGGCCGGGTGCAGCGACGAAGAGTTTCGCACTACGGATATCGAAGAGATCATGCCGCCGCTTGCGTTCTCGCTGACCAACGATGACGGCGAGCCCGCCCGCGCCGAGGAGTATTTGGGCAAAACGACGCTGGTGTATTTCGGCTACACCCAGTGCCCGGACGTCTGCCCGCTGACGCTGGCACGCTTCGCCTCGATTTTTGACGAACTCGACGACGAAGAGCGCGACGACGTGCAGATGCTGTTGATCTCTGTGGACCCGAACCGGGATACGCCGGAGGTGCTCAAGCGCTACACCGACGCCTTCGGGCCGGAGTTTACCGGCCTGACCGGCGACAAGGAGGAGATCGACGCGCTGACCAACCGCTACCGCATCGCCTACAGCTTCGAGGAGCCCAACGAGCGTGGCGACTACATCGTCAACCACTCCAGCGCCGTGTTCGCCTTCAACGACGAAGGACAGCCGCGCTTTCTGGTACGCGACCCGCACTCGAATCAGGACGTATTGGCCGACCTTCGCCGCGTGATCGACGAAGGCTAAACGCCTATCGGTTCCATACAAAAAGCGCCTCGAAAAGGCGCTTTTTTTGAACCCGGCATTGACCGAAAAACTCCGGCCGATTCGCGTCAGCAGACCGAAGAGAGCCCGCAGTTGGCGGTGTAGGCGCGGGAGTTCACGTCCAGGGTCAGGCGATGGTTGGTAGTGTCGTAAAAAAACGAGGCGAGGCCCTTATCGGACTCGGCGGTCTGGTAAAGCCCGCACACACCGTAGCCGTACTGCACTTCCTGGAGCTGGGTAAGCTCGACGCTTGAGGAGGTCGCAAGCTCTGCGGCGATCGCCTGGCGAATCTCGTCGTCCACCTTGTTGGCGGAGAGCGCCTGATTGCCAAAAATCACCGCCCCGATGATCGCCGTAAAGGCGAGCGGGGCGACGATCAGCAGTAAAAAAGGGCGAGAAATAGTCATGGCGTCATTATGCCAGTGCCCCAGGGCCGGTCAAGCGCCCCGGCTGCTCCAAAATGCCGCACCCTGACCTAGAGCAACGTAGTGCGCGTGCGCCGGGTCACCACGCCTGCCGCGCCCATCAGCGCCGCCAGAAGCCAGGCCGGCCAGCTGCCGAGACGAGTGAAGGGCGTTTGCCCCGCCATGGCGTAGAACTCGCCAGTCAGCGCCGTGGCTTCGAATTGCGGCGCGCGGCTTACCACCTGGCCATTGGCATCGATGATCGCGGTAATGCCGTTGCTGGTGGCGCGCAGAACGAACCGGCCGTTTTCAAGCGCCCGCAGGCGCGCCATCTGCAGGTGCTGGTGAGGACCGATCGAGGCACCAAACCAGGTGTCGTTGGAGACCGTCACGAGCACGTCGCTTTCCAGCGCGCGGCTGGCAACCAGCTGTGGATAAATTATTTCGTAGCAGATCGCGTTGCCGATGCGCAGGTCACCGGCCTGCATCGGTACCTGCACCGCATCGCCTTTGGTGAAGCTCGACATGGGCAGGTCGAAAAAGTCGATCGCCCCGCGCAAAAGGCTCTCCAGCGGCAGGTACTCGCCAAAGGGCACCAGATGCGATTTTTGGTAGCTACCGGTGACGTTGCCCACGCCGATCACGCTGTTGAAGTAGCGGTTCTCTTCGTCCAGCTGCACGATGCCGGTCAGAAGCGACGTGTCCGTCGACAGCGTGGCCTGGATACGCTCGAGCACCGGCCGCGCCTGGTACTCGAACATCGGCACCGCGGTTTCTGGCCACAGGATCAGCTCGGCGTCGTCAGCGACCGAGCGGGTCAGCTCGCTGTAGATGTTGGCGGCGGCGCGCTGGCCTTCCGGCGTCCACTTGATCAGCTGTGATAGATTTCCCTGCAACAGCGCCACGCGCGTGGGGGTAGCTGCCGGCGTGGTCCACTGATGTGGAAGTGCCAGCGGTATCAGCCAGATTGCCGCCAGCGGCAGCGCCATCCAAAAGCGCCGGCGCAGCACGCCGACAAGCAGCGTGGCGCTCAGCGCGACCAGCAGCGATAAAAGATACACGCCACCTAGCGGCGCCCAGGCAGCCAAGGGCGAGTCGACGTAGCCCGAGCCCAGCAGCAGCCAGGGAAAGCCGGTGAAGAGATAGGTGCGCAGCACCTCGCCCAGCACCCAGATACCAGCGAAGCTCAAAAACGTCAGGCGGGTAGCGAAAAAGCGCCGAAATACCCACAACGTCAGCGCGTAGAAAAGCGCCAGCACCATCACGAACAGCGCGGTTAGAAACACCGCCAGCGGCACGCCGGTGTAGCCGTAGTCGTGAATCGAGACGTAGACCCAGGATGTGCCGGTGGCAAATAGCGCTATTCCGAAGGCCCAGCCCTTGAGCGCGGCCTGCACCGGGGTAAGGCGCTCGAGGCCGAAGAACAGCAGCGCCACGGCGACCGGGCCGAGCCACCAAAGTTCGAAAGGGGAGGCTGTCAGCGTAGTAAAGCCGCCGGCCACGAGCGCGGCCAGCAGTTGAAGCGCAAAAGGGGACGTCAACACGGTGGTGTCATCCTGTTAGCGGTAGCGTCAATCGGCGTCGTCGGTATCGGTCGAGCCGGACGCGCCACTGGTGTCAGGATGCGCTTCGAGCAGGCGAATCCGGCGATTGTCGGCGTTGAGCACGGTAAAGCGCCAACCACCTAAGCAGGTGTACTCGCCGCGCCCGGGCAAGTGGCCGAACTGCTGCATGACGAGCCCGCCGACGGTATCGAACTCGTCGTCGGAAAAGTCGGTATCGAAGCGCTCGTTGAAGTCCTCGATCGGGGTCAGCGCGCGAATGGCGAAGTGGCCGTTGTCGAGTCGGCGGATGGCGTCCTCTTCGTCGGTGTCGTGCTCGTCCTCGATGTCGCCGACGATCTGCTCGAGGATATCCTCGATGGTGATGATGCCTGCGGTGCCGCCATACTCGTCGACCACGATCGCCATGTGATTATGAGTATCGCGAAACTCTTTCAACAGGCTATTGAGCCGCTTGGACTCGGGGATGAACATCGCCGGTCGCAATATGTCCTCTAGCACGAAGGCGTCGCGGCGCTCCTGAGACTGGGAGAGCAGCGGCAGCAAATCCTTGACCAACAGGATGCCCTTGACGTCGTCGAGGTTCTCGCCGATCACCGGGTAGCGCGAGTGGCCGGTTTCCTGAATCAGGGGCAGGTAGCCGTCGCTGGCTTGATCGATGGCGATCGCCGAAACTTGAGAGCGGGGAATGAGGATTTCACGCACCTGTTGATCGCTGATTTCGAGCGCGCCTTCGATGATCATGATGGCGTCCTGGTCGAGCTTCAGCTTACTGGCAGTGTGGCGCAGAAAGGTGAGGAGCTCGTCGCGGGAGCTGGGCTCATCGGCGTCGCCAGTGAGGGCGCTAAAGAGTTTCTCGAGCCAGGATTTTTGATTGGACGTGCTCGATGGATCTTCGCTCATTGCGTCAGGTCTCTTGGTTACGAACGAGTGTGTCGGACAAATGTGGCATCAAACGTCGAAAGTGAACGTTATACGCAGTAGGGGTCGGCGATATCAAGGCGGGCCAGAAGCTTTCGCTCCAGCGCCTCCATGACCTCGGCCTCGTCGTCGTCGATATGATCGTACCCCAGAAGGTGCAGCGTGCCGTGAACCACCATGTGCGCGTAGTGATCACCAGGCGGCTTCTGCTGCTCACCGGCCTCGCGCACTACGACATCATGGCAGATCACCAGATCGCCCAGCAGCGGAAGTTCCACACCCGGCGGGCTCTCGAAGGGAAACGACAGCACGTTGGTTGGCTTGTCCTTACCGCGGTAGTCGCGGTTCAGCGCCTGGCTTTCGTCGGGTTCGACGAAGCGAATGGTCAGCTCGCGGCGTAGATCCTCCGGGTGCTGGGAAAACACACAGCCCACCCAGTGGGTGAGCTGTGAAAGCGTGGGGAGATCATCGGCGCTGACCGCCACCTGGCGGTCGACCACGATATCGGTCATCGCCCGCCGTCCCAGCGCGGGGCGCTGTCACGCGCGGCCATGCGGGCTTCGCGCTCTTGCTGGCGCGCTTCACGCTGGGCGCGCTCTTCGGCTTCCTGCTGCGACTCGAAGGCATCATAAGCTTCGATGATGCGCTGAACCAGCGGGTGGCGCACCACGTCCTTCGCGGCGAAGTGGGTGACGCCGATTCCCGGCGTATCCTTCAATACGTCGAGCACCTGAATGAGCCCCGAGCGCTGGCCCTTGGGCAGGTCGACCTGGGTCACGTCGCCCGTGATCACTGCCGTCGAGCCAAAGCCGATCCGGGTCAGGAACATCTTCATCTGCTCCGGCGTGGTGTTCTGGCTCTCGTCGAGAATGATGTAGGCGTTGTTGAGCGTGCGCCCGCGCATGTAGGCCAAGGGGGCAATCTCGATCACCTGGCGCTCGATCAGCTTGGCGACCTGCTCGAAGCCGATCATCTCGTAGAGCGCGTCGTAAAGAGGACGCAGGTACGGGTCGATCTTCTGAGCCAAGTCGCCGGGCAGAAAGCCGAGCTTCTCGCCGGCTTCGACCGCCGGGCGCACCAGCAGAATGCGGCGCACTTCCTGCTGGTTAAGCGCTTCGACCGCCGCGGCCACCGCCAGATAGGTCTTGCCGGTACCCGCCGGGCCGATACCGAAGTTAATGTCGTGCTCGCGGATGCTGGTGACGTAGCGCTGCTGGTTCAAGCCGCGCGGTTTGATCATGGTGCGCGGGGTGCGCATGATCACCTCACCGCTGCCGTCCTCGCTCTCTTCCTCGTCTTCCAGTGCCTCGAGCCCTGATTCTTGAAGGAACAGGTGCACGGTGTCCGGCGAGAGTTCGCTGGCCGCGGTTTCGCGGTACAGGTGCTCCAGTACGTTCGAGGCGGCCTTGATACGGTTGGCCGGGCCCGCCAGCTGAAAGATGTTGCCGCGGTTTCTCAGCGTGACGTCCAGCCGGTCTTCGATCAGTTTCAGGTGCTCGTCGCGCTGACCGCACAGGCTTGCAAGGCGCTGCGGATCATTGGGTTCAAGGCTTAGAGTGATGATACGGTTGGCCTGAGAGGATGGCTGGCTCAAAAGTTGTCGACCCGTTCGTTGATGTGTGTAACTCAGAGCTTAATGCCCAGGCGGGACCTGGGCAATTACCTGGGCTAAATCGGTGTCAATATCGTTCGGGGGAGGCGAGCTCGCCGCGCAGCGAGTTGGGCAGCGCCTCGGTGATCTCGACATCGACGAAGTAGCCGATCAGCTCTGCCGGGTTGGCGGCGCGAAAGTTCACCACGCGGTTGTTCTCGGTGCGACCAGAGAGCTGGCCCGGGTCTTTCGGCGAGAAGCCGGTGACCAGAATGCGCTGGGTCGAGCCCACCATGCGCCGGCTGATCTGCCCGGCCTGCTGCAGAATGCGGTCCTGCAAAATCTTCAGGCGCTGCTTCTTGACGCTTTCCGGCGTGTCATCCTCGAGGCCCGACGCCGGGGTGCCCGGGCGCGCCGAGTAGACGAAGCTGAAGGAGTGGTCGAAGCCGATACGGTGGATCAAATCCATCGTGTCCTCGAAATCCTGCTCGGTTTCGCCGGGAAAACCGATGATGAAGTCCGACGAGAAACTGATGTCCGGACGGTTGGCGCGGATACGCTCCATCTTGGCGATGTACTCTTCGCGGGTGTGGCCGCGCTTCATCGCCGAGAGGATCGCGTCGGAGCCAGACTGTACCGGCAGGTGCAGGTGGCTCACGAGCTCCGGAATCTCGGCGTAGGCCTCGACCAGGCTCTCGGTGAACTCCACCGGGTGCGAGGTGGTAAAGCGCACGCGATCGATCCCTTCCACCGCCGCCACGCAGGCGATCAGCTCGGCCAAGTCGATCTCCTCGCCGAGCTGGTTGTCGCCGCGGTAGGCGTTGACGTTTTGGCCCAGCAGATTGATCTCGCGCACGCCCTGGTCGGCCAAGTGGATGACCTCGTCCATCACCGCTTCAAACGGGCGCGAAACCTCTTCACCACGGGTGTAGGGCACCACGCAGAAGGTGCAGTACTTCGAGCAGCCTTCCATGATCGAAACAAACGCCGTGGCGCCGTCGGATGTGGGCTTGGGCAGGTGGTCGAACTTCTCGATCTCCGGGAAGGTAACGTCCACTGCGGCGATCATGTTGGCGCCAGAGGCCGCCGCGCTGTTGCGCGCGTCCATCATCGCCGGAATGCGGTGCAGCGTTTGCGGGCCGAACACCATATCCACGTGGGGCGCGCGCTTTCTCAGCGCCTCGCCTTCCTGGCTTGCCACGCAGCCGCCGACCCCGATCACCAGATCCGGGTTGGCGTCCTTGAGCTTTTTCCAACGCCCCAGCTGATGAAACACCTTCTCCTGGGCCTTCTCGCGAATGGAGCAGGTGTTGAGCAGGATTACGTCGGCTTCTTTCTCGTTGTCGGTGAGTTCCATTTGATGGGACTCGCCGAGTAGGTCCGCCATACGAGAGGAGTCGTATTCGTTCATCTGGCAGCCGTGCGTTTTGATGAAGAGCTTCTTCGCCATCGGTACCTGTCGTCTATGAATCGTCTGGGACGAAAATGAATGAAATATCGGTCGGGCACAGGCGCGTGCCGGTGCGTTCAGAGTGGCGGTCATTATACGGATACAACAAACCAGCGGCTAGCGCTGTACAATCGATACTTGACCCAAGCGATTCCATGAGTATACTACGCACCGTGTTTGAGCAGTTCCTCGATAGCTCAGTTGGTAGAGCAAATGACTGTTAATCATTGGGTCACAGGTTCGAGTCCTGTTCGAGGAGCCAACATCTGGCTCGCCTCAAACGCCTTAGCAAAAGCGGTAGCATAGACAGTTCCTCGATAGCTCAGTTGGTAGAGCAAATGACTGTTAATCATTGGGTCACAGGTTCGAGTCCTGTTCGAGGAGCCAACCGCCGCTAAGCACCGATTTAAAGATGTTCCCCGATAGCTCAGTTGGTAGAGCAAATGACTGTTAATCATTGGGTCACAGGTTCGAGTCCTGTTCGGGGAGCCAATCTCGTTGTTTTTAACCGCACGTCGGTTCTGCAGTTCATTTCCACTCGATTCAGCTAACTCTTTTCCCTTTTTTGACCGTCATAACAGGCCTTCTTTGCGCCTGATATTTGTGTGCGCTCCAAACGCCATACTCTCTTTCACACTTCACACTTCACACTTCACACTTCACACTTCACACTTCACACTTCACACTTCACACTTCACACTTCACACTTCACACTTCACACTTCACACTTCACACTTCACACTTCACACTTCACGCTTTCGTGCGCGTATAAAAAAGCCGCGCCTCGAAAGGGCGCGGCTGGCTCGAATAGTCCCAGCGCTTAGCGCTGGGCCATGCGCTGGGCGTTTTTCATGTGGGTGTAGTCGAGCATGATCTCGGCGGCTTCGAGCACGTGGGCGCGGTCCACCGGCATCTCTTCATCCTCTTCCTCGGATTCGTCGATTGGCTCACCGCTGACGTTGTCCATGCGGGCGTCGAGCCACTCGTCGAGCTCCGGCATGCCCAGCGCCCGACGGCGCTGGTTCTCGAGCGAGAGCTGCTCGGCTTCCTGGGCTTCCAGCTCGCGCTGGCGCTGCTCGCGGTTCAGGCTCACGGTGGTGTGCTGTTCGCGCAGTTGGCGGGCCAGCGTCGATTGGCGCTCCAGGTAGCGGAAGTTCGGATTCTCGGCAGCACGCTGCTGATGGCGCGTGGTCAGCGCGGGAATGAAGTCTTCCGGGTTGCCGTAGCGGCGGTACTGCACGTTTTGCACCGTGTCCCAGGCCAGGGCGTTATCGAGACTGCTTTCGCCGATGCGCTCCGGGTCGATCAGGCTGGGGAAGGTGATGTCCGGCTCGACGCCGCGATTTTGCGTGCTCTCGCCGGAAATGCGGTAGAACTTGGCGCGGGTGAGCTTGATCTGGCCGTGGCTCAGCTCGTTGAGCGTCTGCACGGTGCCCTTGCCGAAGGTATCGGCACCGACCACCAGGCCGCGGCCGTAGTCCTGGATCGCGCCGGCGAAGATTTCCGAGGCGGAGGCCGAGAGGCGGTTGGTCAGCACGGTGAGCGGGCCGTCATAGAGCGTGCCGGCGTCAGTGTCGCCGTAGAGCTGAATGCGCCCCTGAGCGTCGCGCACCTGCACGGTCGGGCCGCGGTCGATGAAGAGCCCGATCAGCGAGTTGGCTTCCTGCAGCGCGCCGCCGCCGTTGTTGCGCAGATCCAGCACGATTCCTTCGACGTTTTCCGCTTTCAGCGCTTCTATTTCACTGGCGACGTCGCGCGTGGTGCTGCGATACTCCTCCTCGCCGGCCTGCCAGGCGTCGAAGTCGACGTAGAAGGTGGGCACGTCGATCACGCCGATCTTGTGCGGCTCGCCGTCGCGCTCGACCTCGATCACTTCGCTTTGCGCCGCCTGATCTTCAAGGCTGACCGTGTCGCGGGTGATTTCGACGATGTGCGAGCGGGTCATGTCGACCGCCTGGGCCGGCACTACGTCCAGGCGCACCGTTGAGCCTTTCGGCCCGCGGATCAGATCGACCACGTTGTCCAGGCGCATGCCGACCACATTGACCATTTCACCTTCGTCCTGACCCACGGCGACGATACGGTCGGCGGGCTCCAGCACGCCGGCGCGCTCGGCGGGGCCGCCGGGCACCAGGCTTGCGACCTTGACGTACTCGCCGTCGGCCTGCAGCAGCGCGCCGATGCCTTCGAGCGAGAGGCTCATCTGAATGTCGAAGGATTCGCTCTGACGCGGCGAGAGATAGCCGGTGTGCGGGTCGATGGTGCTGGAAATCGCCGCCATCAGGATGCCGAACACATCCTCGGATTCGGTCTGCTCGAGGCGAGTGAGTTGGCCTTCATAGCGCTGGCGCAGAGTCTCTTCGATCTGTTCCTCGTCCTGGTCGGCCAGTGATAGAGTCAGCGCGTCGTTTTCCAGGCGCTTACGCCAAAGCTCGTCGAGCTCGCTTTCCCGGCTCACCCAGGGCGCTTCCTCACGGTCGACTTCCAGGCGCTCATCACTTTGAAACTCGAATGAGAGGCCTTCGTCGAGACGCGAGATAAGCCATTCGAGGCGGTCGGTGTGGCGCTCGTTGAGGCGATTATAAAGCTCGAAGGCCTCGTCGAGATCGCCTTCGAACAGCACCTGATCCATGTCCTCTTCCAAGTGGCGGTAGGGCTCGATATCGCGTCTGAGAAGGTAGCTTCGCTGGTTGTCCAGAATATCCAGATAGCGCTGGAAGGCCTCCTGAGACCACTGCGCGTCGAAGTCGATATTGGCGTAGTGGCCGTAGCGCAGCGCGTCCCCAATCTCCACTGCCGCTTGGCGCTGCTCGTCGGTCGGCGCGAGTTGCGCAAGCGCCGGGCTGGCCGCGGCCAGCATCACGGCAACGGCGGCCGAGCGCGTAAGCGTTACAAACAAGCTCATCAGTCAGGCTCTCCCGGAATTTATAGTCACTCGTGTCCTCTGGACATTCAGCAAGCCCATGAGTTGCGCAGGCCAAGAGCATTGTAGCAGGTCATTTACTCTGTGATACTCACTGATTTTCTGATAGAGGGCATTGATTTGACCGCGCTCGACACTTCTTTTGACTCGCCGCGTTTGGCGCGGCTGTGCGATTTTCTGGCGGGCTCGCCCACGCCCTGGCACGCGACCCGCTCGATGGCTCGCCGGCTGGAGGAAAACGGCTTCATCCGCCTGGACGAGCGAGCCGACTGGGCGCTCGAGGCAGGCAAGCGTTACGTCGTGACCCGTAACGACTCCTCGATCATCGCCTTTACGCTTCCCCCCGGCGATAAAGTCGGCCTCGAGAACCTTCGCATGATCGGCGCGCACACCGACAGTCCCGGGCTGAGGTTGAAGCCAGAGGCGACCCAGCGCTCGGCGGGCTGGCTACAGCTTGGCGTGCAGGTCTACGGCGGCGTGCTGCTCGCGCCCTGGTTCGACCGTGACCTTGGCCTGGCCGGGCGGGTGCATCTTCGCCACGCCGATGGCCGGCTCGAAAGCGTGCTGCTCAACGTGGCGGACCCGGTGGCCATGATCCCGAGCCTGGCGATCCACTTGGATCGTGACGTCAACGCCGGCCGGGCGATCAACCCGCAGACCCAGATGGCGCCCATCCTGATGCAAAGCGGCGACGCCACGCTCGACTCGCTATTGGAGGGCTGGCTTGCCAAGGAGCACGGCCTGGAAGAGGTCGAGATCGTCGATTTCGAGCTCGGCTTTTACGATCTGCAGCCGCCGTCGCTGGTCGGGGTAGGGCGCGAGCTCGTGGCAAGCGCCCGGCTCGATAACCTGCTCTCCTGCTTCATCGGGCTGGAGGCGCTTTTGGAATGCGACGGTGAGCAGGGCGCGCTGCTGGTTGCCAACGACCACGAGGAAGTGGGCAGTGCCAGCGCCTGTGGCGCTCAGGGGCCGTTTTTGGGCGACGTACTCAAACGCATCAACGCCCAGGTCGGGAAGGGCGGAGAGGAAGCGCTGATTCAGCTGATTCAGTCCTCCGTGATGATCTCCTGCGACAACGCCCACGCGCTGCACCCCAATTTTCGCGACAAACACGACGAGCGCCATGGCCCGGCCATCAACGGCGGCCCGGTGATCAAGGTCAACGCCAGCCAGCGCTACGCGACCAACAGCGTGACCGGGGCGCTGTTTCGCGACGTGTGCCGCGAGGCGGACGTGCCGGTGCAGTCTTTTGTCACCCGCGCCGATATGGGCTGCGGCAGCACCATCGGCCCGATCACGGCCACTGAAATCGGCGTGCCGACCATCGACGTGGGCGTGCCGCAGTGGGCGATGCACTCGATTCGCGAAACCGCCGGCACCCGTGATGTCGAGCACCTGACCCGGGCGCTGGTGGCGTTTCTGAACCGTCCGACGCTTTATTGAGGCCCGCACGTTTCACAGGCGCACAAAAAACCCGCTAACCGAAGTTAGCGGGTTTTTTTGAAGCTGGTGGCTACACCCTGATTTGAACAGGGGACCCCATCATTATGAGTGATGTGCTCTAACCAGCTGAGCTATGTAGCCGTTCAACGGGGGCGAATATTACAAAGCCCGCCGCCGCCCGTCAAGTATTTCCTTGTCCGCCGCCGAGTACGCCGGGCGTTAAACGTTGAAACGGAAGTGGATCACGTCGCCATCCTTGACGATGTACTCCTTGCCTTCCAGACGCCACTTGCCCGCATCCTTCGCGCCCTGTTCGCCGCCAAGCGACACGAAGTCGTCATAGGCGATGACTTCGGCGCGGATGAAGCCTTTTTGGAAATCGGTGTGGATGACGCCGGCGCCCTCCGGGGCGGTAGCGCCCTGCTTGACGGTCCAGGCGCGCACTTCCTTCACCCCGGCGGTGAAGTAGGTCTGCAGGCCCAAAAGGGCGTAGCCCGCGCGAATCACGCGATCGAGGCCCGGCTCTTCCATGCCCATCTCTTCGAGAAAGACGCTGCGCTCTTCGTCGTCGAGCTCGGCGATTTCGGCTTCGAGCTGGTTGCACACAGGCACCACCACCGCGCCTTCCTCTTCGGCAATTTGACGGACGATATCGAGATACGGGTTGTTCTCGAAGCCATCCTCGTTGACGTTGGCGATGTACATCGTCGGCTTCAGGGTCAAAAAGCCGAAGCTTTTCACCTGATGCTTTTCGTCATCGCTTAGCCCGAAGCTTCGAAGCGGCATGCCCTCGGCCAGGTGCGGCTGGATCCTGTCCAGAATCGCCTTGGTGGCCGTGGCATCCTTGTCGCCACCCTTGATCGAGCGTACCAGCCGCTGGCTCGCTTTCTCGACGGTGTCGAGATCGGCGAGCGCCAGTTCCAGGTTGATGGTTTCGATATCCGCGCGCGGGTCGACCTGGTTGGCCACGTGGATCACGTTGTCGTTATCGAAGCAGCGCACCACGTGGGCAATCGCTTGGGTTTCGCGAATGTTGGCCAAAAACTTGTTGCCCAGGCCCTCGCCCTTGGAGGCGCCGGCCACCAGGCCCGCGATGTCCACGAACTCCATGGTTGTGGGTAGCACCTTTTGGGGCTTGACGATCTCGGCGAGCTTGTCGAGGCGCGGGTCCGGCATTGGCACGATGCCGACGTTGGGCTCGATGGTACAAAACGGAAAGTTCTCCGCGTCGATGCCGGATTTGGTGAGCGCGTTGAAGAGCGTGGATTTGCCTACGTTGGGTAGGCCAACGATACCGCAGTTAAAACCCATGGGAATGTCCTGACCGGGGCGCGCTTTACAAAGCCGCCTTGAAATGGAAACGTCTGGCTATTTTACGCTATGGAGCTGGTTCATGGCTTTCGCCCAGTCGCCGTTGAGCGCCAAAGGGAGCGTCGTCTCGCACGCCTCGATGGCGTGGTCGATCGCTTCCTGCTCGCTTTTGCCCGGGCGGTTCAACACGTAGTGAACCACCTGGCGCGCCTCGCCTGGGTGGCCGATACCGATGCGCAGTCGGTGAAAGGCGTTTTGGTTGCCGAGGGCGCTGATGATGTCGCGAAGGCCGTTGTGGCCGCCGTGGCCACCGCCGGTCTTGAAGCGCGCCTGGCCCGGGGGCAGGTCGAGCTCGTCGTGCACTACCAGCAGGTTGTCCGGGGCGAGCTTGAAAAACTGGCAAAGCGCGGCGACGGCGCCACCGCTTCGGTTCATGAAGGTGGTGGGGTTCAAAAGGTGCAACTCATGGCCATCGATATGCGCCTTGGCGTAGCGCCCGAGGAACTTCTTTTCCGGGCGAAGCTCGGTATGGGCGCGTCGCGCCAGCGCGTCCACCAGCCAGAACCCGGCGTTGTGGCGCGTCGCGTCGTACTCGGGGCCGGGATTACCAAGCCCAATGATCGCCGTTACCTGGCTCATGTTCCCACCTCCAACGTTCAAAAATATCTCGGCCGCTGGCCCGACAAAAAAAATCAAGCGCCGAAGCGCTTGATTTTAGCATTCATGGGCCATGCGGGCATGGCCCAATCTGCAAGGGGGTAAAGAGGGCTGCGCTTACTCGGCGCTGCCTTCTTCGCCTTCACCCGCTTCGCCTTCGTCCTCTTCAACACGATCCTTGATCGCGGTGATGTTGAGGATGGCGTTGTCGTGCTCTTCGCCGTGGGCGAGATCCACGGAAGAAACGCCGGCCGGCAGTTTCAGGTCGGACAGGTGCAGGGTCGTACCCAGCTCGACGCTTGAGATGTCGACTTCCAGGTAGTCCGGCAGGTCTTTCGGCAAGCAGCTGATCGCTACTTCGTTGTTCAGCACGTGCAGCTCGCCGCCCTGGTCCTTGATGCCAACACACTTCTCTTCGCCCACGACGTGCAGCGGCACGTTCATGGTGATTTCGTGGGTGGCGTCAACGCGCATGAAGTCGGCGTGCGTCAGCAGCGGCTTGTAGGGGTGACGCTGCAGATCACGAACGACGACCTGCTCCTGCTTGCCTTCGACGTCCAGCGTGATGACCGAGGAGAAGAAGGACTCGTCTTCGATCGCCTTGTAGAAGGCGGTCTTTTCGACGGCGATGGAGACGGGCGCTGTTTCACCACCGTAAATCACGGCAGGAACCTGCTGGTTCGCACGACGCAGGCGGCGGCTCGCACCTTTCCCCAGGTCGTTACGAACGTCGGCTTTCAAAGTAAAATCGGACATGTTGGTGCCTCTTGGTTTAAGTAAGAAAACCCCGCCGACCGCGACCAGTCGACGACGCTTTCAGGGCCCCGAGGGGGCTATAACGTCAGGCGGTGTCCACGCTCGCGTGAGCGGCTAGTGGAACATTGCGCTGACGGATTCTTCGTTGCTGACCCGGCGGATCGCTTCCGCAATCAGGCCGGCAACGCTCAACTGGCGAATTTTACCGCTGCGACGCGCATGGTCGGCCAGCGGAATAGTGTCGGCCACGACCACTTCATCCAGTACGGAGCTTGTGATGTTGTCGATGGCGGGGCCAGACAAGATCGGGTGTGTTGCGTAGGCCACCACGCGCGCGGCGCCGTGGTCCTTGAGCGCTTCGCCGGCCTTGCACAGCGTACCGGCGGTATCGATCATATCGTCGACCACCACGCACGTGCGGCCTTCGATCTCGCCGATGATGTGCATCACCTGGGCCTGGTTGGCCTGGGGGCGACGCTTGTCGATAATGGCGAGATCGGCGTTGAGCTGTTTGGCGATGGCGCGCGCGCGCACCACGCCGCCGACGTCCGGCGAGACCACGACCAGATCGTCGTAGTTCTGGCGCTCGATGTCGTCGAGCAGAATCGGCGAGCCGTAGACGTTGTCCACCGGCACGTCGAAAAAGCCCTGAATCTGATCGGCGTGCAAATCCATGGTCATCACGCGGTCGACGCCGGCCTTGACCATCATGTCGGCCACGACCTTGGCCGAGATGGGTACGCGGGCGGAGCGCACGCGACGATCCTGACGCGCGTAGCCAAAGTAGGGCAGCACCGCAGTGATGCGGGTGGCCGAGGCGCGACGCAGGGCGTCAACCATCAGGATCAGCTCCATCAGGTTGTCATTGGTCGGGGCACAGGTGGACTGAAGAATGAAGACATCCTTGCCACGCACGTTCTCATTGATCTCGACTGCGATCTCGCCGTCGCTGAACTGGCCCACCGTTGCATTGCCCATCCGGCTGTCCAGGCTCTCAGCCACTTTACGAGCGAGTTCGGGATTGGCGTTCCCGGTGAAAACCATCAATTTTGACACGTGCAGCCACCTTTGCAGCGTTGGGGATCAGGGGAGAAAACGTTGGATCATGGGCAGGTTGGCTGGGGTACCAGGATTCGAACCTGGGAATGCCGATACCAAAAACCGGTGCCTTACCACTTGGCGATACCCCAGCAATAACCCAATGTGATGACCGGGCGCTTTCAGCGTCCCAGCGCATCGTGTAGAGGAGAGGTGTTGAGCCCGCGCGCCACCCAGGCCTGATAGCGTTGGCCCGCTTGGCTGGCGACGGCGTTTGCAGCGCGTTGGGTTTCAAACGCAGCAAACAGACACGCGCCGGTGCCGGTTACGCGGCCAGGTGCGAACTGCTCGAGCCACTCGAGCGCACAAGCGATCGGCGGATAGCGTTTTTTGACCGTTGCTTCACAGTCGTTACGCCACGTGGCCGCTCCCCCCTGCAGTGCGCGCGCCATAGTAATGGGGCGGCTTGCGCGTGTCAATTCCGGGTCCTGGAAGATGGCCGGGGTCGACACGCTCACACCCGGGTGGATCACCACGAACCAGGGCGTATCGAGGGTGACCGGGGTGAGTACCTCGCCCACGCCCTCGGCCCAGGCGCTATGACCATGAACGAACACCGGTACATCGGCGCCCAGCGAAAGCCCGAGGTCCGCCAGTGCTTCAAGCGAAAGCCCGAGCTCCCACAGCCGGTTGAGCCCGACCAGTACCGTGGCGGCGTTGGAGCTGCCGCCGCCCAGGCCCCCGCCCATGGGTAGGCGCTTGTCGATGGCCAGGCTTACGCCCTGGTTCGCGTCACGGCGGTAGGGCAGCAGGGTGCGCGCGGCGCGCACCATCAGGTTGTCGTCAAAGCTCACGCCGTCGACATCGTTTTCGAGCGCGATCTCGCCGTCGGCTCGTGACGAGAGCGTGAGCGTGTCCTGCAGATCGATGAACTGAAAAAGCGTCTGCAGCGTGTGATAGCCGTCTTCACGACGGCCAGTAATGTGCAGCATGCGGTTGAGCTTCGCCGGTGCCGGAAGCTTCATGGCAGAAGTCGTGCCTGTCACCGCTTACTCCTGATCGTCGCGCGGGCGCCACTGGTTCACCACCAGGGTGATGCGCACGTCGTCATAGTTCATGACCAAACGCCGCGGCAGCCACATCTCTTCGACCTCTTCCCAGTCGCGGTAGTCGATCTCCCAGCCGTCCTGCTCCAGATGGCGCGGAAAGCCGAGCTCGTCGGTTTCGAGCTGGTAGTCGGAGTCATCGCCCGGAAGGCCTCGTACCCAGTCGGGCATGGCGCGCACCGGCAGCGACCAGCCAAGCTGCTCCTGCATCAGCGCTTCCGGCGTTTCGGCCTCGAAACGGCCTTCGCCGGTGGTCAGCGAGAATCGGCCCTCGCGGCCTTCCAGCACGCTGCGCCCGCCGCCAAAGGGGCCACTGATCAGCATGCGAAAGTAAAACGGCGTCTGGTTCCAGTCCAGGTTAGCGCTGGTGTTCTCGTCCGGGGTTTTGAGCCCGGCTTTACCGATCAATGTCCAGCTATCGAACGCTTCTACCTCGGCCTGCTGGCGCTCCCACTGGCCCTCTTGCCGGCCGCTTTCGTCCATCGGCGCCTGGGTGGCGCACCCGGCCAGCGCCAACAGCGCCGCGCCGGTAAGAAAGGCTTTTGCCGGGCGGGCCCAGGCGCTGAAAGACGGGGCGTTCGAGTAAGCGGTCAGCATGGTGAAACTCCGTGTCGGTGATGCATTCTGATTCATTCAGAATAAAAGGGGTTTAAAGAGCGTGTTTCAAGGCGTGCTCAGGGCCGGGCGCCGGCGCAGCAGCTCGTCGAGCGCCGGGGTGTCGCCGAGGCCGGTTTGAAAGCGGCGAACGATGGCGCGCGCCTCGTCGCTTCGGCCAAGTGCGTCGAGTACCTCGGCAAGATGCGCGGCGACCTCCTGATCCGGCAGTTGGGCAAACGCGGTTTCAAGCCAGGAGAGCGCCTCTTCGGCCTCGCCCTGTTTGAACAGCACCCAGCCCATGCTGTCCAGCACTGCCGGGTTGTCCGGCTCGAGTTCATAGGCGCGCTCGATGAGCGTTCGCGCCTCGTCAAGCCGCTCGTCGGAGTAGGTGTCGGCCAGCGTGTAACCCAGCGCGTTGAGCGCGTTGGCGTTGTCCGGCTCGCTTCGTATGATCTGACGCAGATCGCGCTCCATGGCCGCAAGATCACCGCGCTCGAAGGCGCGCATGGCGCGCAGGTAGCGAAGGCCGGTGTCGGCGGGGGTGCGGGCGAGCTCGCGGTCGAGCAGGGCGTCGGCTTCGCCGGCGAGATTTTCGCCGTCGAGCAGCTGCACTTCTAGCAGTACCAGATCGCTGAAGTAGGCGTCATAGCGCATCCGCTCGATGCGTAAAAAGGCGCGCGCATCCAACAGCCGATCCTCTTCGATCAACATCTGCGCGGCGGCGGCCCGGGCGGGCAGGAATTCGTTGCCCTCGCGCACCTGACGGTAGTAGATCAAGGCGTTATCGATATCGCCTTCGGACTGGGCGATGGCGCCCAAAAGAAAGTAGGCCAGATCCGGAACGTTATCTTCACCGATTATCGGCTGCAGCAGGCGGTAGGCGGGGTCCGGGTGGCCCTCTTCCAGATAGAGCTGGGCCAGCGCCACGCGCAGATCCGGCCCGCCGCCGTGGCGCTCGAGCAGCGCGTCGGTCTGCTGCTGGGCCTGGGTGAGGTTGTTGAGACGAATATTGGCCTGGGCGAGCATGAGCACGAAACGCACATCGTCCGGCGCCAGTTCGAGGCCGCGGCGCGCGGCGCGGCGCGCGCCCTGATGATCGCCGGTTTCCAGCGCCAGCCGGGCGCGGGCGAGCCATAACGCTTCAATATCCGGGGCCTGGCTTGCGACCTCGTCGAGGCGCGCCTGGGCCTGGGCGGTGTTGCCGAGTGCGGCTTCGATCAGTGCAGTGCCCAGCAGCACGTCAATTTGGCTCTCCTGCTCGTCACCCAGCGGCGCGATTCTGGCGCTTTCGTCGAGAAAGTCGCGCAGCGGACGGATCAACAGGCCGAGCGGGGCGTTTTCCGCCACCGCCAGCTCGGCGAAGGCGGCGATTTCGCCGTTGCCGCCGGCGGCGACGATCGCCAGGCGCTGCTCGAGGCTATCGAGCCAGTCGCCGCGCGAGAGTGACAGCGTGGCCAAAAACTGGTTGGGCCCCTGGGCGGTAGGCGCAAGCTCGCGCCAGCGCAGCGCCGAGGTTTCCATGAGCGCGGTGTCGTTGCCAAAACGGGCGGCGAAGGTGGCGCGCTCGGCAAGCGCTGCCACCGGGTAGCGGCGTGACGCGGCCAGGTACCCTTGGCTTGCGCGGCTGAAATCGCCGCGCTGGCCGGCCATCTCCGCGGTCAAAAGCGTGCGCAGCCCCTCGGCGTCGAGCCCGCGCGTGATCGGCGGCGCCGAGGCCATGGGATCATCGATGAAAGCGGGCAGCCCATTCATTGAGCTCGAAGGCGTCGCCTGACAGCCGCTTAACAGCAGCGTGAGCGCCAGAGGCCAGCGGGGTAACCCCGTTAATGTCGCGCGAAAGTGCATGCGTATCTCAATCAGGTGGCCGAATTGTCAGCATAGCGGCTTGCGCGGCTGCGGCAAAGTGGTGGCGCCAGAACCGGGTGGTTTGTGGTAGAATGCTACACCTTGAAAACGATTCGTGTCAGCGCAATTTCGACCACCGCGGCCAGGTTTTGTTGGTTCTGCCGCCGTCGAGCGTTCGACGCTCCAAGGACTCGCCCGCTCAAGAGTCGAGCCGCCGTTTATCCACGACCGATCCACTAGCGAAGACGCATAACGCATGACGCTTCTTGCCCTGGGAATCAATCACCGCACCGCAAGCGTTGCCGTGCGTGAGCAGGTAGCCTTTACCCCCGCGCAGCTCGAAAGCGCGTTGGGCGAGCTTCGCTGTCTGCCGCAAATTCACGAGGCGGCGGTGCTCTCGACCTGCAATCGCACCGAGCTCTACTGCGTCACCGACGCTGCCGGCGAGCGCGCGGTGCTCGACTGGCTGGGCCGCTTCCACGGCCTGAAAGTCGAAGATCTCACTCGCTGTGCCTACCACTATCTCGACGCCGCCGCCGCCCGCCATCTGATGCGCGTGGCCGTAGGGCTCGATTCGATGGTGCTTGGCGAACCCCAGATTCTCGGCCAGCTAAAGGATGCGTATCAGCAGGCGCGCCAGGCCCAGGGCCTTGGCGGCGAGCTCGAGCGCCTTTTTCAGCACACCTTCGCCGTGGCCAAGCAGGTGCGCACCGAAACCGGCATCGGCAAGAACCCGGTGTCGGTCGCCTACGCCGCCGTCAGCATGGCGAGCCGCATTTTCGACGACTTCGGCCGGGCCAGCGCGCTATTGATTGGCGCCGGCGAAACCATCGAGCTCGTGGCGCGCCATCTGAGCGAGGCCGGCGTGCGCAAGCTCACCGTGGCCAACCGCACCCGCGAGCGCGCCATGAACGTGGCCTCCAGCCTGGGCGGCGAGGCGATCACACTGCCGGAGATTCCAGCGGCGCTCGAACATGCCGACATCGTCATCTCCTCGACCGCCTCGCCGCTGCCGATTCTGGGCAAGGGAATGGTCGAACGTGCGCTGAAAAAGCGTCGCCACCGGCCGGTGTTCATGGTCGATATCGCCGTGCCCCGGGATATCGAGCCGGAGGTGGGCGAGCTTGCCGACGTCTTTTTGTATACCGTCGATGACCTCGAAGAGGTGATCGAAGAGAACCGCCGCCACCGCCAAGTGGCCGCCGACCAGGCCGAATCGCTGATCGAACACGGCGTGGGCAGTTGGGAGCAGGAGCGCCGGGTGCGCGGCGGCGGCGAGCTGATCCGCGACTACCGCCGCCACGGCGAAGCGCTTCGCGACGAAAGCCGCGACCAGGCGCTTGAACGCCTGGCCCGCGGCGAAGACCCGGCGAAAGTGGTCGAGCGCCTCGCCCATCAGCTCGCCAACCGCTTCATGCACCAGCCGACGTTGGCCCTTCGCAAAGCGGCCTCCGAAGAAGATCACGCAGTGCTGAGCGCGGCGCCGCGCGTTTTACTCTCCCCGAAACCCGCGTTTGAGAAGCCCGCGCCCTCGGCTAAACGCCAGAAGGATGATACGCCCGCATGAAAGAGACGTTGCGCCAACGTTTGGACAGTTTTGCCGACCGCTTCGAAGAGCTTGCGATGCTGCTCTCCGAGCCCGAAGTCATCAGCGACCAGCAGCGCTTTCGCGACTACTCTCGCGAGTACGCAGAGCTTGAAGAGCTGGTCGCGGCCTGGCAGCGCTATCGCGAGGTCGAAGAGAACATCGCCACCGCCGAGGCCCTGAGCGGCGACAGCGACCCGGAGATGCGCGAGCTGGCGGAGATGGAAATGTTGGATGGCCGCGAGCAGCGCGATGCGCTCGAGGTCGAACTCAAGCGCCTGCTGGTGCCCAAGGACCCGGACGATAACCGTGGCGTGTATCTGGAAGTGCGCGCCGGCACCGGCGGCGACGAGGCGGCGATTTTTGCCGGTGACCTGTTTCGCATGTATTCACGCTACGCCGAAAAACGCGGCTGGCGAGTGGAAATCGTCAGCGCCAGCCACGGCGAGCAGGGCGGCTATAAAGAGGTGATCTCCCGAGTGAAGGGCGATGGCGTCTATGCGCGGCTCAAGTTCGAGTCCGGAGCGCACCGCGTGCAGCGCGTGCCCGCCACTGAATCCCAAGGGCGCATCCATACCTCCGCCTGCACGGTGGCGGTGATGCCCGAGGTCGACGACGTCGGCGATATCGACATCAATCCCTCTGACTTGCGCGTGGATACCTACCGCTCCAGCGGTGCTGGCGGCCAGCACGTCAACACCACCGACTCCGCCATTCGCATCACCCACCTGCCCACCGGCGTCGTGGTGGAGTGCCAGGAGGAGCGCAGCCAGCACAAGAACCGCGCCAAGGCGATGTCGCTGCTCGCCGCCAAACTCAAGCGCAACGCCGTGGACTCCCAGCGCCAGGAGCAGGCCGACGCGCGCCGCTCGCTGGTCGGCTCAGGGGATCGCAGCGAGCGTATCCGCACCTACAACTTCCCTCAAGGGCGCATCACCGATCACCGCATCAACCTGACGCTTTATAAACTGCTGGACGTGGTGAGCGGCGAACAGCTCGACGACGTGGTCGAGCCGTTGATTCACGAGTATCAGGCCGAGCAGCTTTCCGCCCTTCAGGACGCCTGATGACTTTCGATGCGCTGTTGAGTGCGGCGGCCAAACGCCTTGCGGACGCAGGATCACCCTCGCCCCGGCGCGACGCCGAGCTTTTGATGATGCACGCCGCCGACTGTGAGCTGACCTGGCTTTACACCTGGAGCGATCGACACTGCGAGCCTTGGCCGCGGGCGCGCTTCGAGGCGCTCGTCGCTGCCCGCGCTCAAGGCGAGCCGGTGGCGTACCTGACCGGCGAGCGCGAGTTCTGGGGGCTGCCCCTTTTGACCTCGCGCCACACGCTGATCCCGCGGGCGGACACCGAAACCCTGGTCGAGGCGGCGCTTGCGCGCGCCGGCGCCCTTGACGGCCGGTTTCTGGATCTGGGCACGGGGACCGGCGCCATTGCGCTCGCTTTTGCCAGCGAGCGCCCGGGCTGGCAGGTGAGCGGGCTCGATCTGCGCATTGAGGCCGTGGCCCTTGCCAAGCAAAATGCCGCGCGGCTGGCGCTCGAAAACGCCACCTTCGTCCAGAGTGACTGGTTCGATGCTCTGGCGCGGCAAGACGCCGCGCCGCGCTTTGATATCATCGCCAGCAACCCGCCCTATATCGCTGAGGCCGACCCGCACCTGGCCCTGGGCGACGTGCGCTTCGAGCCGCGTTCAGCGCTAGTGGCGGCGGGCGAAGGCCTTGCCGATCTGCTTCATTTGGTGCGCAGCGCCCGTGACTATCTCAAGCAGGGAGGGTGGCTGCTGCTGGAGCACGGCTACCGCCAAGCCGACGCGGTACGCCAGGCGCTCTCAAAAGCGGGCTACCTGGAGGTGGAGAGCCTGGTCGATCTGGGCGGGAACGCGCGGGTCACGCTTGGGCGTATGCCGCGGGCGCTCGATGATGCGAGTAACTGATGAAAACGAACCGCTCATGAAGACGAAACGCCCATGAAAACAAAAAACAAGGCGCTGGATCGCATCGATCTGCGTATTCTGCGCGTGCTGCAGGACAACGCGCGTATCTCCTACGTGGATCTCGCCGCCGAGGTCGGGCTTTCGACCACGCCGTGCCTCGAGCGCGTCAAGCGCCTGGAGCGCGCCGGCGTCATTCGCGGCTACAAGGCGATGCTCGACCCCCAGGCGCTCAAGGCGAATCTTTTGGTGTTCGTCGAGATCAGCCTGGAAACCCAGTCGCCGGCGGTGTTCGACGAGTTTCGTCGCGCGGTGGAAACGCTGCCCCAGATCCAAGAGTGCCACCTGGTATCCGGCCAGTTCGACTACATTCTGAAGTGCCGGATTCCGGAAATGTCGGCTTACCGGCAGCTTTTGGGCGATGTCGTACTGACGCTGCCAGGCGTCAAGGAGTCCAAAAGCTACGTGGTGATGGAGGAGGTGAAAGAGAGCTTCAGCCTGCACGTGCCGGAGGTCAGCGAGTTCGAGGATAAGAGCCCATGATGGATGACCAAGCGCTTTTGCGCTACAGCCGCCAGATCATGCTCGACGAGGTCGATATCGGAGGCCAGCAGCGCCTGCTCGACGCCCGCGCGCTGATCGTCGGCACCGGCGGGCTCGGCTCACCGGTCGCGCTCTACCTGGCCGCCGCCGGCGTTGGTCGAATCACGGTCGCCGATGCCGATACCGTCGAGCTTTCCAACCTGCAGCGCCAGATCGCTCACCAGAACGCCGACATCGGCCGCAACAAGGCGGCCTCGGCCAGCGATAGCATGGCCGCGCTCAATCCGGAGTGCGAGATCACCGCGATCGAGCGCCATCTGAACGACGCCGAGCTTGCCACACACGCCGCCTCGCACGATGTCGTGCTCGACTGCACCGACCGCTTTTCCAGCCGCTACGCGATCAATGCCGCCTGCATGAGCGCCGGCGTGCCGCTGGTGTCGGGCGCGGCGATCCGCTTCTCCGGCCAGCTCGCCGTATTCGACCCGCGTGATGCCCAAAGCCCCTGCTACGCCTGCCTCTACCCGCCGGATGAAGCCGGTGACGAAGCGCTGAGCTGCGCCGAAAGCGGCGTGATCGCGCCGTTGGTCGGCGTGATCGGCGCGTTCCAGGCGCTGGAGGCGGTCAAGCTTTTAAGCGGCGCCGGCCAATTACATCGCGGGCTCTCCACCTTCGACGGGCTGCGCGGCGGCTGGCGCCACTTTCAGGTCCCCCGCGACCCGGCCTGCCCGGTGTGCGGGCCGCGGTAGTTCGGCAACGCAGCGTACACAACGATAAAAGGGTGAATCATGGCGAAATCGACCGGCTCGAAAAGCCTCGGTCAGGCCAGGCGCGCTCAGCGCGCCAGGAAAAAAAAGCAGGTGGCGCCGGCGTTTAAGGTGCCGGTGTTGAAAAAGACCTCAGGCCATAGCGACGCCGCGACAGTACCGCTAAGCGAAGCTCTTGAGCGCGCGCGCTTGGCGCTTGACGAGGCGTTGGAAGGCCCACTGGAGGCGCCGCTTCATCTGTTCGTCTGCGCCACCGATGCCACCCACCGTGCCGTCGTGGTCAATGCATACGGCGTGGCGGATAGCGAACATTGGCAAGCGTTGAGTGAGGCGCTCGCAACAAAATTGAGCGGGCAGGCGCCGGTACGATGGCTGCGCATTGATTGGACTCGCGAGCTTGCCGAGTACACCTGGGAGGGCCTAACCGCTGAGCTCAAAAAGCACAAGCGTAACTACTTTCGCCGCGGCATCGCGCTGGATGCCGGGTGCGAGCGCGCGTTTCTCGAGCAGGAACTTAACGCCAACGCCATGCTTTATCAGGGCGTCAAGGTGCCCCACGCCGAGCTCAATCAGAAAAACTTCCTGCGCTACGCCCGCGAGCGTTTTGGAACTCAAACGGCGATCAATTTCGACCCCCACCAGCGCGTATTCACCTTTACCACCGATGCGGTTCTCGTCACCGCCGACCAAGTAACGCAGCGTTTGCACGGCTACTCCGGAGGCAAGGAAGGGCGTAACACCGGGCGGCGCATCATCGAAACACTCACGCCCGAGATCACACGCACGCTGATCGAGCGCGCCAGCGGGTTTCTCGCCGATCAGGTCGAGCCGAACGGGCGCTTTATCTATGGCCTGCACCCGTGTTTTGACCGGCAGGTGAACGGCTACAACACCCTGCGCCACGCCAGCAGTATCTACAGCATGCTCGAAGCCTGGGAGGTGACCCAAAGCGCGTCGCTCAAGCGCGCGATCGACGCCGCGCTTTCGCACCTCACCACGCGGCTTTTGAAGCGCTTTACGAACCGCGGCGAGCAGGTGGCGTACCTTTTGGAGGATAACGGCGAGATCAAGCTCGGCGGCAGCGGCGTCACTCTTTTGGCGCTGTCGAAATACACCGAGCTCACCGGCGATGAGCAATACCTGCCTCTCATGGAGGCGGTGGCGCTCGGCATCCGTCAGTGCCAGCTCGAAAATGGCGGTTTCAACCATGTGCTGAACGCGTCTGATCTAAGCGTCAAGGAGGCGTTTCGCATCATCTACTACGACGGCGAAGCGGCGTTTGGGCTGATGCGCCTGTACGGCTTGACCCAGGATGCCCGCTGGCTCGAGGTGGTCGAGCGCGCTTTTGAGTACTTCACCATTCAGGAGCACTGGAAAGCGCACGATCACTGGCTGAGCTACTGCGTCAACGAACTAACGCTTTACCGGCCCGAGGAGCGCTACTACCGCTTCGGGCTTCAAAACGTGGCGGGGTATCTAGGGTTCGTGGAGGGTCGGATCACCACCTTCCCCACGCTTTTGGAGCTGATGATGGCAGCGCACAAGATGATCGCACGCCTGCAGGCCACGCCCGAACATCGCCACCTTTTAGAGCTCATCGACGTCGAGCGCTTCTATCGAGCGCTTGAGACGCGCGCCCACTACCTGCTCAACGGCCATTTCTGGCCCGAATTCGCGATGTTCTTCCAGCGCCCGGAACGCATCGAAGGCAGCTTTTTCATCCGCCACCACAGCTTTCGCGTACGCATTGACGACGTCGAGCACTACCTCTCCGGATTCGTGGCGTATTTGCTGCATTATTTGAAGCAGGGTGCCCTCGAAAACCAGCGTCGGATTTAAGCAAGCCTTACGATCAGCAAAATGATCGGCCTTGAGATTGAAACGCAAAAAAGCCCACCCAAGGCGGGCGTGATGATACGGTTTTTACATCGAACACGAGAAGGGGCGCCATGCCCCTTCGCGCTTCGCGATCCTGAATCGATCAGTTACGAATCAGATAGTCAAAGGCGCCTAGTGAAGCCTTCGCGCCTTCGCCCATGGCGATGACGATCTGCTTGTAAGGCACGGTGGTGGCATCACCCGCGGCGAACACGCCGGGTACGGAGGTCATGCCGTGGGCGTCGACGATGATCTCGCCGTGGGGCGACATTTCGATCGGTGAGCCCTTGAGCCACTCGGTGTTCGGCACCAGACCGATCTGCACGAAGATGCCTTCGAGCTCGACGTGTTTGGTTTCGTCGGTGTTGCGATCCTTGTAGGTCAGGCCGTTAACGCGGCTGCCGTCGCCGGTCACCTCGGTGGACTGGGCATTCAGGATGATGTCGACGTTGGGCAGGCTCTTGAGCTTTTTCTGCAGCACCGCGTCGGCGCGCATTTCGCCCATGAACTCGACCAGCGTGACGTGGCCAACGATACCGGCAAGATCGATTGCTGCCTCGACACCGGAGTTGCCGCCGCCGATGACCGCCACGTGCTTACCCTTGAACAGCGGACCGTCGCAGTGGGGGCAGTAGGCCACGCCCTTGTTACGGTACTCGCGTTCGCCGGGTACGTTCATTTCGCGCCAGCGCGCACCGGTGGCCAGCACCAGCGTCTTGCTCTTGAGCGTGGCACCGGACTCGAACGTTACTTCGTGAAGCCCGCCCTCGACCTCGGCGGCCTTGAAGGCGCTTGCACGCTGCAGGTTCATCACGTCGACTTCATAGTCGTTGACGTGCTGCTCGAGTGCCGCGACCAGCTTCGGCCCTTCGGTGTAGGAGACCGAAATGAAATTCTCGATGCCGAGGGTGTCGACGACCTGACCGCCGAAGCGCTCGGCGGCGATGCCGGTGTTGATACCCTTGCGCGCCGAGTAGATCGCCGCCGAGGCACCGGCCGGGCCGCCGCCGATGACCAGCGAGTCGAAAGCGGCTTTTTCGCTAAGCTTTTTGGCGTCGCGCTCGGCTGCACCCGTATCTACTTTGGCAAGAATCTGCTCGATGGTCATGCGACCCTGATCGAAAGGCTTGCCGTTGAGGTAGACGCTCGGCACCGACATGATCTCGCGCGCTTCGACCTCGTCCTGAAACAGCGCACCGTCGATGGCCACGTGGTGGACATTCGGATTGAAGATCGCCATCAGGTTCAGCGCCTGAACCACGTCCGGGCAGTTCTGGCATGAAAGCGAGTAGTAGGTCTCAAAGCGCATCTCGCCGTCGAGCGCCTTGATCTGATCCAGCGTTTCCTGAGCGGTCTTGGGCGGGTGGCCGCCAACCTGCAGCAGTGCCAGCACCAGCGAGGTGAACTCGTGGCCCATGGGAATGCCGGCGAATACCACACCGGTCTCTTCACCGGGGCGGTTGATGGCAAACGACGGCGTGCGTGCGTCCTGACCGTCGGTATGCAGAGTAATCTTGTCGGTCAGACTCTTGATGTCTTCCAACAGGCCGAGCAGCTCTTTTGACTTGTCACCGTCATCGAGGGACGCAACGATCTCGAACGGTTGAGTCACCTTTTCCAGATAAGCTTTCAACTGACTTTTTAAATTGGCGTCCAACATGACAGCGGGGTCCTCGCAATCGGCTTTGATTGAGCTCGACCGATGACAGGCCCAAAACGGCCTTCACGGGAGCAACACAAGCGGTTAAAAAAGATCGAACGATGTTTCGAATACAAGGAGCGTTTTAAGCCATCGAAGCGCTGTGTTCGAAGGCTTAAAACGATGCACCCGGGCAGGGCCCGGGTGCAGGGCCGATTCAACACGAAGCGGTAAAAGCGTTGAGGTGAATCGGCGGGTTGGCGTTAGATTTTGCCAACGAGATCCAGCGACGGCGCCAGCGTCTCTTCGCCTTCTTTCCACTTGGCCGGGCATACTTCGTTCGGGTTTTCGCGAACGTACTGAGCGGCCTTCACTTTACGCAGCAGCTCTTCGGCGTTACGGCCGATGTTGCCGGCGTTGATCTCGACGATCTGTACCTTGCCGTCCGGATCGACCACAAAAGTGCCGCGCTCGGCCAAGCCGTCTTCTTCGATCAGCACTTCGAAGTTGCGCGAAATTTTCAGCGTCGGATCGGCAATCATCGGGTACTGAAGCTTGCCGATGGTCTCGGAGCTGTCGTGCCACGCTTTGTGGGTGAAGTGGGTATCGGTGGATACGCTATAGATTTCAACGCCCAGCTTTTTGAACTCTTCGTAGTGGTCGGCCAGATCGCCAAGCTCGGTCGGGCAGACGAAGGTGAAGTCGGCCGGGTAGAAGAAGAAAATGGACCACTGACCTTTCAGGTCGGCCTCTGTAACGTCGATGAACTCACCATTGAGGTAAGCAGTCGCTTTAAACGGTTTGACTTCGGTGTTGATCAAGGACATTAAGATCGTCTCCAAGTGATTGGGTAGTGGCTTGTAAATACGGGTATCATACTAACGGCGAATGGATGATAGCTAAAATTGAGAATGAACATGTGATCCATAGCTTAATGCTATCAAAAGCGTCTTTATCGATAGTGTGCTCGTCGAATGTGCTTCGAGCGCCTCTTAAAGCCGCCCAACTACGCCGTTAACAGATGTAGGTTGGGTCGAGACGGCGGTAATGCAACAATTTTTTGGCCAGCCCTTGCGGTGGGAAGGCCAGCCGCGCAGAATTCGCGGCGCAAAAATTGCCAGGCGGCGAGCAGGTGCTAATTTGAGTGTTGGCACATCCATCGGCCATCAGGCGATACCCCGCCGCCGGCTCAGGGCGGGTCAGCCGCCCTGGTCTTTCATTATTTTTACAAGGAGCCACCTGATGGGGAACATCCACAAACTTTCCGCGGCCGTTGCGGCCCTTTCCTGCGTCGCCGCGGCGAGCGCTCATGCTGACGAAGTGCGCGTCTACAACTGGTCCGACTACATTGCGCCGGAAACCCTGGAGAAGTTCACCGAGCGCACCGGCATCGACGTCACCTACGACGTTTACGACAGCAATGAAACCCTTGACGCTGCGCTGCTGGCGGGCCGCTCCGGTTATGATGTGGTCGTTCCTTCTTCCCACTTCTTCTCGCGCCAGCGTCAGGCCGGCGTGTATCAGCCGCTGGATAAGAGCGCGCTGCCGAATCTGGAGAACCTCAACCCGGAGCTGATGGAGAACCTGGAAGCCATCGACTCGCAAAGCGAGTACATGGTCCCCTACATGTGGGGCACCAACGGCATCGGCTATAACGTCGAGCGCGTCACCGAGATTCTTGGCGACGATGCGCCGGTCGATAGCTGGGCGCTGCTGTTCGACCCGGAAGTCACCGGCGCGCTCAGCGAAGCCGGCTGCGGCATTTCCATGCTCGATACCGGTGAGGAAATGCTGCCCGCGGCGATGGCCTATCTCGGTCTCGACCCGGTCGGCGACAGCACCGATAATCTCGAAGCCGCCGGCGAGCTGATCGAAAGCGTTCGCGACGACATCACCTATTTCCACTCCTCGCGCTATATTTCCGATCTCGCCAACGGCGATATTTGTGTGGCGGCCGGCTACTCCGGCGACGTTTTCCAGGCCGCCGAGCGTGCCGAGGAAGCCGGACGTGATTTCGAGATCGGCTACACCATTCCCAAAGAGGGCGCCGCGCTCTGGTTCGACGTCATGGCCGTGCCGGCCGACGCGCCGAATCCGGAAAACGCCCACGCCTTCATCAACTTCATTCTCGACCCGGAAATCGCCGCCGAGATCACCGACTACGTAAGCTACGCCAACCCCAACGCCGCCGCCGATGCCTACGTCGACGAGGAGATCCTGAACGACCCGGCGATCTACCCGGAAACCGAGGTGATGCAGAACCTGTATGTCGCGCGCGACATGCCGCAAAATTTCCAGCGTCAGCGCACGCGTATCTGGAATCGCGTTAAATCCGGCCGTTAAGGCGCTGGTCAAACGGCGGGCAGGCAAGCTGCCCGCGCTTTATCATAGGGCCTGCTATCAGGCCCTTTTTTAGGAGTGGGCATGGACACGACGACCTCGTCGAAGGACACCACACCGGACCCAGGCGCTATGCGTACCGTCGGCAAGCCCCCGCGCTTTGCCGAGGACGTCGTGCTGCAGGTCAAACGTCTAAGTAAGCGCTTTGATGACGCGCTGGCGGTGGATACCGTCAATCTCGAGGTCAAGCGCGGCGAGATTTTTGCGCTGTTGGGCGGTTCCGGCTCCGGCAAGTCGACGCTTTTACGCATGCTGGCGGGGTTCGAGACGCCGTCGGAGGGCCGCATCCTGCTCGGCGGCGAGGACATTACGCAAACGCCGCCGCACAAGCGCTCGATCAACATGATGTTTCAATCCTACGCGCTTTTTCCCCACATGAACGTGGCGCAGAACATCGCTTTCGGCCTTAAGCAGGACAAGCTCTCGAAGGCGGATATCGACGAGCGGGTCACGCAAATGCTCAAGCTCGTGCACATGGAGCGCTTTGCCAAGCGCAAACCGCACCAGCTTTCCGGCGGCCAGCGTCAGCGGGTGGCGCTGGCGCGCTCGCTGGCCAAGCGGCCAAGGCTTCTGCTGCTCGATGAACCCATGGGAGCGTTGGACAAGAAGCTTCGCACCGAGATGCAGCTCGAGGTGGTCGAGATCATCGAGCAGGTCGGCGTGACCTGCATCATGGTCACCCACGACCAGGAGGAGGCGATGACCATGGCGGATCGCGTGGCGATCATGGCCGACGGCTGGATCGAGCAGGTGGGCTCGCCGGTAGATATCTACGAAAGCCCGGCCAGCCGCATGGTGGCGGAGTTCGTAGGCACGGTGAATCTGTTCGAAGGCGAGATCGTGGCGGACGCCGCCGATCACTGCACCATCGAAACACCGGCGCTGTCGCGGCCGATCTACATCGATCACGGTATTACCACCCAGGCCGTCGACCGACGCGTATGGGCGGCGCTGCGTCCGGAAAAAATCTGGCTGTCGCGTGAAAAGCCAGAGGGGGCGTACAACTGGGAGGCGGGCAAGGTCGATGATATCGCTTATCTTGGCGGCTACTCGCTCTATTACGTGCGCACTGCATCTGGCCAGATCATCAAGGCGAGCATGGCCAACGTCGAGCGTCGCGGTGATCGGCCTACTTGGGAAGACAGCGTGTACGTCTACTGGGAAGATCACAGCGCCATCGTGCTCAACCGCTAATGCGTGGCTTTAGGAGCGCCCTTGATGAAGTCGTTTGAGTTCGCGGCGCGTTTGAAGCGCCTGAAGCTTGGCCGCCGCGCGGTCATCGCGCTGCCGCTTTTATGGCTGACGCTGTTCTTTTTATTGCCCTTTGCACTGGTGCTGAAAATCAGCCTGGCGGAGTCGGTGGTGGCGATTCCGCCGTTTGGCCCGCTGATCGAGTACAGCGATCAGGTTCTGCACGTGTTTCTCAACCTGGGCAACTACCTGTTTTTGATGTCCGATTCGCTCTACGCCGCGGCGTACTGGGGGTCGATCAAGACGGCGTTCATTTCGACCGTTGCGTGCCTTTTGCTAGGCTACCCGATGGCCTACGCCATGGCGCGGGCGCCGCTTCGCTGGCAGCTGGTGCTGGTGCTATTGGTGATGCTGCCCTCCTGGACATCGTTTCTCATCCGCGTTTACGCCTGGATGGGCATTTTGAGCAACAGCGGGCTGATCAATAACCTGCTGCTCGGGCTTGGCGTGATCGAGTCGCCGCTTCGAATGATGAACACCCGCTTTGCCGTGGTGTTGGGTATCGTCTACGCCTACCTGCCCTTTATGGTGTTGCCGCTTTACGCCCATCTCACGCGTCTCGATAACGCGCTGCTGGAAGCGGCGGCGGATCTGGGCTCGCGCAGGTTCAATACCTTCATCAAGGTGACGCTGCCGCTCTCCATGGGCGGAATCATCGCCGGGTCGATGCTGGTGTTCATCCCGGCCGTGGGGGAGTTCGTGATCCCCGAGCTTCTCGGCGGACCGGATACGCTGATGATCGGCAAGGTGTTGTGGGAGGAGTTCTTCCTTAACCGCGACTGGCCGATCGCCTCGGCGCTGGCGATGGTGATGCTGCTACTGCTGCTCGTGCCCATCGTCTGGTTTCATCGCTATCAGTCCCGGGAGCTCGAAAAATGAGGTTCAAGCCGCGCGTTCCTTCGTTTACGACGCTCATGTTGATCGTCGGGCTATTGTTTCTCTATTTGCCGATGGCCGTGCTGGTGGTCTATTCGTTCAACTCCTCCCGGCTGGTCACGGTGTGGGCCGGGTTCTCCACCCAGTGGTACGGTGCGCTGTTCGAGGATCGCCAGATTCTCGAAGCGGTATGGACGAGCCTTAAAATCGCCTTTTTCGCCGCTAGCATGGCGGTGTGTCTGGGTACCGTCGCGGCCTTCGTGATGACCCGGTTTGGGCGTTTTCGCGGCAAGACCGCGCTTTCGAGCATGGTGACCGCGCCGCTGGTCATGCCGGAGGTGATCACCGGGCTTTCGCTTTTACTGCTGTTTGTGCAGATGGCCCAGCTCACCGGCTGGCCGGCGGATCGCGGCATGGCGACGATCTGGATCGCCCACACCACGTTTTGTAGCGCCTACGTCGCGGTAGTGGTGGCCGCGCGCCTTCGCGAAATGGACCGCTCGATCGAGGAGGCGGCGATGGATTTGGGCTCACCGCCGCTGAAGACCTTTTTTAGTATCACGCTGCCGGTCATCTCGCCGGCGCTGGTCGCCGGGTGGCTTCTGGCCTTTACGCTGTCGCTGGATGACCTGGTGATCGCAAGCTTCGTTTCCGGGCCAGGGGCGAATACGCTGCCGATGGTGGTGTTTTCATCGGTGCGCCTTGGCGTGTCGCCGAAGATCAACGCGCTGGCCACGCTGATCATTTTGATCGTGGCGATCGCTACGCTGCTGGCCTGGTTCATCATGCGCCGAAGCGAAAAGCGCCGCCTAATGCTGAATCGCCAGACCCTGGGCGGCGAGTAGGGGGGCGATCAGAGCACGTCGTCGTCGCGCCCGGTGGTGATCGCCTCGATCTCGCCGGTCATCGGTGACATGACGACCTGCACCTGGATCGGTGCGCAGCAGCGGTGGCAATCCTCCCAAGTGGTGTGGCTACCCTGAGACGTGTCGATGATGAAGGTCAGCGCCGTGGCGCAGTAGGGGCAGTCGAAATCGTGTTCGATGAGCGCTTCGTCGTCCATGAGGGTCTCTCCCAAAAGGTGAGGCGTGCAAAACAAGGGTGGATTCAGTGTAGCAGAGCCCGGGTGGGCGTCGGTGTCCAGAATCAGGTAGGATAGGCCGGCGGTTTTTCGATCAACAGGTGAGACAACGATGATGAAACGTTACATGGCAGTGGCGGCCGCGCTGGCCCTCCCGATGACGGCTCTGGCAGAGGCGCCGAACGTAACGCCGGGCGAGTGGGAGTTCGTGAGCGTGACGAGCGTTAGCGGCGATATGGATATTCCGGATCAAACCGAAACCGAGCGTCAGTGCATTACCCAGGAAGAGCTCGACAGCGCCGAATTCGGTCTGATCGAAGAAGAGCAGGGTTGCGAGCTTTTAAGCCAGGAGATGAACGCCGACGGCCTCTCCTACAGCATGGCCTGCAGCGCCGACGGCGGCCAGGCGACCATCGATGGTGAAATGAGCTTCATGGGCGAGCAGATCGACGGCACCGTCACGATTCTGACTGAATCCCCGATGGGCGCACTCACCATGGACACCACCATCGAAGGCGAGCGCGTCGGTGACTGTGGCTAAGCGTTGAAGCGTGATCGAAAAAAGGCGCCGCTTGGCGCCTTTTTTGTGGCCGCTATCTGGTAGGCCACTACCCGTGAGCCACTAGCTGGTAAGGACTAGTTTCGCCGATCGGCGGCGGCGATTTCCGCCTCCAGTCGGCGCTTGACCGCATTGGGCGAGCCGGTGTGGCGGGCGAGCAGATCATAAGCGACCGGCACGACCAGCAGCGTAAACAGCGTGGCCGCCCCGACGCCGGCCATAATCACCGTGCCGATGACCAGACGCGACTCCGCCCCCGGCCCCGTCGAGAGAATTAGCGGCACCGCGCCGGCCATGGTGGTGATCGCAGTCATCAGAATGGGGCGAAGGCGGGTGACCGAGGCCTCCACGAGCGCCTCGCGAAACGCGGCGCCTTCGTCGCGCAGCTGGTTGGCAAATTCGACGATCAGAATACCGTTTTTCGCCGCCAGCCCGATCAAAAGCACAAGCCCCACTTGGCTGTAGATGTTCAGCGACTGCCCCGTGAGCAGCAGGGCGAGCAGCGCGCCGCTCATGGCCAGCGGTACGGTTAGCATGATCACCAGCGGATGAATCAGGCTCTCGAACTGCGCCGCCAGCACCAGAAACACCACCACCGCGCCGAGCACCAGTAGAAAGGTCGTGGCGCCGCTGGCCGCCTGGTAGTCTCGCGAGGGCCCGGCCAGGTCGGTTTGGGCCGCCTCGGGCAGCAGCTCATCGGCGGCCTGTTGCAGATAGGTAATCGCCTCGCCCAAGGTGTAACCATCGGCCAGATTCGCTTCGATAGTGATCGAGCGTACTCGGTCGAAGCGGTTGAGCGTGCTGGCCCCGGCGAAGTCGGAGAGCGTCACCAGGCTCGAGAGCGGAATCAGCTGATTGCTTCGGCGCGAACGCACCTGGATGTTGTCCAGCGCGCGGGGGCTGTTTTGCCGCGCCCTGTCGCCTTCGACGATCACGTCGTACTCTTCGCCGTCGTCTACGTAGCGGGTCACGTTGCGCCCGCCAAGCAGCACCTCGAGCGTGCGGCCGATCTCACTGACCGTCACGCCGAGGCTTGCGGCGCGGGCGTAGTCGATTTCCACGCGAAGCTGGGGCTGGGTTTCGTCATAGTCGCTTTCAAGCGCCGTCAGATGAGGGTTGTCGCGGCGCACGTGCTCCAGCAGCGTGTCGCGCCAGCCGGCGATCTGCTCGAAAGAGCCGCCGCCGAGCACGAACTGCAGCGGCTTCTGGGTTCGCTGGCCAAACCCCTGGCGCATTACCGGAAACGCCTGCACGCCGGGAAGCGTGGAAAGGGTAGCGCGCACCTCACTCATGATCTCCCAAGCGTCTCGCCGCGTGCCCCAGTCCGCCATATCAATGATCAAAAAGCCGCTGTTGAAGTTTTCGATGTTGCCAAAGCCGCGCGGTGCGCGAACCACGATGCGCTCGAACTCGCCGCTTTGCAGAAACGGGTCAAGTCGCGCCTCGATCTCGTCCATATAGTCCATCATGTACTCGAAGGTGGCGCCTTCCGGGCCGTTGACCAGCACGATAAAGTTGCCGCGATCCTCCTGGGGGGTGTATTCGCTCGGAAGAATGGAGGCAAGCCAGGCGGTGGCGGCGATCAACAGTAGAAACAGCGCCACCACCAGCCAGCGCAGTTTGAGCGTTAGCAGCAGTACGCGCCGGTAAAGGCGCTGGGTGGCGCTTAGAAGCCGCTGCACGCCGCGGCCGATACGGCTGTCGTGCATGCCGGGCTTGAGGATTTTCGAGGCCATCATCGGGGTAAGCGTGAGCGCTAAAAGCGTCGAGAACACCACCGCGGCGGCCATGGTCAGGGCGAACTCGGAGAACAGCCGGCCGATATCGCCCTGGAGCATGCTCAAGGGCACGAACACCGCGACCAGCACCAGGGTCGTGGCGATCACCGCAAAGCCGATCTGGCGGGTGCCGCGGTAGGCGGCGACCAGCGGCGTCTCGCCGTACTCGAACATGCGCCGGTTGATGTTTTCGAGCACCACGATGGCGTCGTCGACGATCAGGCCGATGGCGAGCACCAGCGCCAGGAGCGTGAGCAGATTGATCGAAAAGCCCATGACCGACAGCGCCGTGAAAGCACCGATCACCGCGATGGGCACGGTAACGGCGGGCACGAGCGTGGTGCGAAGGTTGCCCAAAAACAGAAAGATGACCACGACCACCAGCGCCATGGCGATGAATAGCGTCGAGACCACCTGGTCGATGGCGCCGGCGACGAACAGCGAGGCGTCGTAGTTGAGCTCGAGCGTCATGCCGTCCGGCAGGGTGTGCTGCAGCCGTTCAAGCTCGTCCTGCACCGCTTCGGATAGCGCCAGCACGTTGGCGGTGGACTGCATGATCACGCCCAGACCTACCATCGGTACGCCGTTGGCGCGAAACACCGAGCGATCCTCCACCGAGCCCACCTCGACGCGGGCAACGTCGCTCAGGCGCACCAGATAGCCGCTCTCGCCCTGGTCCAGCGCCAGGCGCTGAAAGTCCTCGGCGGTGGCAAAGGCTCGCGGCAGGCGCACGATGAACTGGCGGTCGGCGGATTCGAGCGAGCCGGCGGGTAGCTCGACGTTCTCAGCGCGCAGGGCGTCCTCTATGTCGCCCACCGTTAGCCCTCGGGCCGCCAGGGCGTTGCGGTCGAGCCAGACGCGCATGGCATAGTCGCGCCCGCCGCCCACGCGGATACGGGCGACGCCTGGCTGCACCGAGAGGCTATCGACCAGCTGGCGGTTGGCGTAGTCGGTGAGCTCGGTGATCGAGTACTCGGCGCCGGAAAGGCTCAGCCACACCACGATCTCTTCGCTGCTGTCCGCCTTGGTGACTTCCGGGGCGTCGGCGTCGTCGGGAAGGTTTCTTAGCGCCCCGGAGATGCGGTCGCGAATATCGTTGGCCGCGGCGTCGATGTTCATGGTGATCGCGAACTCGATCTCGATGCGCGAGCGGCCATCCTCGCTTTGCGAAGTAATCAGCTCGATGCCTTCGACGCCGGCGATACGGTCCTCGAGCACCTGGGTGATGCGCGTTTCGACGACGCTTGCCGAGGCGCCGGGGTAGCGGGTATCGATACTCACGATCGGCGGATCGACGGTGGGGTACTCCTGCAGCGGCAGCCGATCCAGCGCCAGCACGCCGAAGGCGATGATCAGCGCGGCGATGACCAGCGCCAGTACCGGGCGCTGAACCGAGATGTCCGAAAGCTTCATCCGCGATCCGCCTCTAGAAGCTCGCGCACGCCGGTGTCGTCGTCGACGACGCCGAGCAGGCGCACTTCAAGCTCATCGCGGGCGAGCTGTAGCCCGTGGACCACGACCAGATCGGTTGCGTCGAGGCCTTCCAGCACTTCCACCTCGCCAACACGGCGCTCGCCGATCGTGATCTGACGCCGCTCCAGGCGGTGGGTGTCGCCATCTTCGTGGATCAACATGACGTAGTGGCGGTCGCCGCTGGGTTCCAGCGCCGCTTCGGGTACGATGATCGCCTCGCGGGGGCGCTGGCGCACGGTGACTTCCATCAGCATCCCCGGGCGAAGGCGCAGCCCGGGGTTGTCGAGCAGGGCGCGCACGTCGACGCTGCGGGTGACCGGGTCGATGCGCGTGCCGATGCTGGCGATGTCGCCGCCAAACACCTCCTCCGGGTAGGCGGCGGTGGTAGCGCTAAGCTCGAGCCCCGGTGAAAGTCGGCCCAAAAAGACCTCCGGCACACTGAAGTCGAGCTTCATGACGTCGAGCTTGTCGAGGGTGGCCAGCGCCATGCCTGGCGTGACCAGCGCACCTACGCTCAAGTCTCTCAGCCCGACCCGGCCGCTGAAAGGGGCGTGCAGCCGGTAGTCCTTGAGCTGCGCCTCGATCGCCTGCACCTGGGCCTGGGCCTGATCCTGCCGCGCTTGGCTATCCTCGACGTCGGCACGGGCGGCGAGGTTTCGGTTTTGCAGCTGCGTGGCGCGATTCAAGGCGTTTTCGCGCTCGGCGCCGAGCGCCTGGGCGGCGCGCAACAGCGCCTGCTCCTGGGCGTCGTCGAGGCGAATCAGAAGCCTTCCCCGCTCGACCTGTTCACCGTCGTCGAAGTTGATCTCGGCGATGCGCTCGGTCACCGTGGCGGCAAGCGTCACGCTTTCATCAGCGCTGAGCGTTCCCAGCGCTTCGAGCGGGTCCGACCAGCGGCCCGCCTCGGCGTAGCGGCCAATGACGGTCGGCAGCGACTGGGCGAAGGCCAGCGGTGCGAGGGCTAGCATGAGAATGACGCTTGAGAGCAGTTTCATAAGGCGGCTGTGGGCAGGCATACGGGTCTCGGTCAGGGGCCGTGTCAACTCGGGTGCGGTGCAGCGCAGGGTCGATCAGCGCGGCGTTTAATGCAACGCTTTCGCCGCGCTGACCGAAACAGGAGCTGGCACAATAAAGCGCTTCATACCTGATAGAATGGCCGACTTTCTGCAGGTTCGAGGATATCGGGTATGGTATTTGATGTCGTGATCATCGGCGCGGGTGCGGCGGGTCTCATGTGTGCCGCCCAGGCCGGCTACGCCGGCAAGCGCGTGCTGGTGCTGGACCATGCCAACAAGGCGGGTAAGAAGATCCTGATGTCCGGTGGCGGTCGCTGTAACTTTACCAATATGGACACCGCGCCTCACCACTTTTACTCGCAGAACCCGCACTTTTGCATCTCGGCGCTCAAACGCTACCGCCCTGAGCACTTCGTCGAGCTGGTCGAGCGCCACGGGTTGGAGTACGTCGAGAAGGCCCCGGGCCAGCTCTTTTGCGCCGACTCCGCGAAAGAGATGGTTCGCCTACTGTTGACCGAGTGCGAGTGGGCCGGCGCCGAGGTATCGCTCAACACCCGCATCGAGCGCGTCGAGCGCTGTGGCGAGGCCATGCGCCTTCAAACCTCCCGCGGGCAAATCGACGCGGGCGTGCTGGTAGTGGCGACCGGCGGGCTTTCGATTCCCACACTGGGGGCCAGCGGCTTTGGCTATGAGCTTGCCCGCCAGTTCGGGCTTGAGGTGCTGCCCACCCGGCCAGGGCTCGTGCCGCTCACCCTCAGCGATACCTGGAAGGCGCGTGCCAGCGCCCTTTCCGGTGTGAGCGTGCCGGTGGCCGTGCAACACGGCGGCTACCGTTTCGAAGAGCCGCTGCTTTTCACCCATCGGGGGCTTTCCGGACCATCGATGCTGCAAATCTCGAGCGTGTGGGAACCAGGCGAAGCGCTCACCATTGATTTGCTGCCTCACAGCGAGGCCCGGGAGTTACTCCTGACGGCGCGCCAGGAAACGCCCAAACGGCTGCTGTCGACCTGGCTTGGCGAGCACTTCCCCAAACGTTTGGCCCAGGCGCTGATCGAGTGGTACCCCGAAGGGCAGACGCAAATACCGCTGGCGCAGGTTTCCAATGAGGTCGTTGATACCTGGGTCGAGCGACTCAATGGCTGGACGTTGAAACCCTCTGGTACTGAAGGGTGGCGTACCGCGGAGGTGACCATGGGCGGGGTCGATACAGACGCAATCTCCTCGAAAACCTTCGAGGTGAAGGGGCTGCACCAGCTTCGCTTCATTGGCGAAGTGCTGGACGTTACCGGGCGCCTTGGCGGCTACAACTTTCAGTGGGCCTGGGCGAGCGGGGTGGCCTGCGCCCAGGCGCTTTAATCGCTTTCGGTATAGGCTGGATACGAAAACGCGCGCCGAGGCGCGCGTTTTGGAAAGCTCTAACCGAAACCTTTAGGTCGCGATCTTGGCCAGCAGTTTGAACTTGCGAAACAGCATGTAGCCTGCCAGCGCCTTGCGTCCGGCGGCCATGGCGCCCCCCGGATGGCGAACCAAACGCCACGCGGCAATGCCGCCAATGGCAAAGAGCGGCAGCTTGAAGCTTTTGAGGCTATTTTCGAGCGGTTGAGCGGCGTTTAAGAGATAGTCGCTATCAACCAGGATATCGACGCGCTGCTGCTCGAGTTCCAGCAACAGCGCCGCCTTACGCTCGGCACGGCTGGGTTTAGCGGTGTTGGTCGGGGTTGTCATACTGGTTGGCCTCCAAAAGCGCCCGGTCGGCTGCCAGTTGCTTGAGCGTCTCTTTCAAAAGCGTATGGCTTTTGGCCTGACGGTAGGCGATCAGGGCGAAAAGCAGGCTCAAGAAAATCAGAACGCCGGCGCTGAAAACGATCGCCGTGATGCGGTAAGTATCCCAGAACAGGATAATGACCAGCGCCGTTAACGTGGCCACGCCCAGCAAAAGCAAAAGCAGGCTCGCGCCTGCCAGCAGAAAAAGTACCAGTAAACGTGCGCGTTCCTCTTCAAGCTCTAAAACCGCCAAACGTAGGCGGGTTTCACTGTTAGCAACCAGTGAGCCCAGCAGGCGTTTGACGGCAGAGAATACGCGTTGGGTAGGACCCAAGGCCATTAGCGACGACCGAGCAGCAGTCCGGCTACCAGACCCGCGGCGGCACCAATACCCATGCTGGTCCAGGGGTTTTCGCGAACGTAGCGGTCGCAGCAATCAACCTGGTTGGACAGCGACTCGCGGGTATCTTCGTAAAGATGCTCGCCAGCACTTTCCAGACGTGAGCGGGTCTCTTTCAAACGACGCTCGGCGCGCTCGCGAAGGCCGCGCATTTCACCGCTGGCATCCTTGGAGGTGGCGCTAACCAGCTCTTCGACGGTTTCGCTCAGGTAGCGAAGGTCGTTTTTGAGCTGGTCGGCACGTGCTGAACTGTCGGAATTACGCTTGGCCATGATGTCTTCCTTTGACGTATGAATGAAACGATAACCGCTATCAGCATAGCAGCCCTTACCGAATAGACAACCTCGCCTAACGGTCGAGCCCGGTGGCGCTAAACATGGGGTTCAGGCTAAAACCGATGCTCAGCCGGTGGACCCGGTTGTCGTAGTCGATCATGCTCTCGCCGTACCCGTAATAGTACTGCAGGTGCGCGCGTAGGTTGGTGAACGCCGGCCAGCTGTAGTCGATTTGCGTGCCGTAGTTGCCTGCCGATGGATTACCGCGAAGCTGCCCGGCGATCTCGTGATTATGGTTCAAACGCTTGGCCAAACGTATGTCGCCGTAACCCATGAAGCGCTCGATATCCGGGTTGTCGTCGCTGCTTTCCGACTCCGGTACGCGCCAGTGGGGAGCAAGCGTCAGCGCCCAGTCACCGCGCTGGAAAGTGCTCTCCAGGTAGAAGCGGTTCCAGCTACGCGAAAGCGGGTCCGAGCGGCCGTTGGACTGGTGGTTGAACGAGATCCGGTTGCGAGTGTTGACCCACCCAAGTGCCGTCCAGGCGTTATCGAAGTCGATGAAAATTTCCGGCTCGTAGTTAGTTTCCCGGAAAGGGGAGGAGGCCTCGGTGTTATACGCCTGCCACCAGCTTCTTTGGGTGTAGCCAAAGTAGATATCGCCTACATCGCCAAACAGGTCTTGCACCAAGTTGAACTTGGCGCTGAATTGAAACTTGACCTCGACGTTGTCCGGGCCGCCCTCGTCGGTGATTTCACGAAAGTCCTGTGTGTTCGTGTTGGCGTTGTAGCTGACCGGGAAAAGATAGTTGGTCCGGTGCGTGGTGATCGCAAAGGGGTTGCGCGTCGACTCCTGCTCGAGCATGCGCCGCTCACTCAAGTCTTCCAGCGCGGCTTCTTCCGGCTGCTGCTCGGGCTCGATGCCGGCGGCGCGTTCCTCGGGGGCCTCCACCTGTTGAAGCTGCTGGCGCAGTTGATAGAGCTCGACGTTGAGCGCGCGAATGCGCGCCTCGATCTCGTCAGGCGACTGCTGCGCCCAAGCACTCGGCGCGAGCGGTGAGGCGCCAACGAGCACGAAAAGTGCTGCAAACAACCGGTGTTTATTGACCATGAAAGAGGCTCGCGAGGTGAAGGAGTGAGTTAACAGGGCTTTCTATACAGCCTTGGCGTTTAAGTCAACTAGCGATGATTGCGAAAGTACGCATTACCCAGGACAATGGCGCCCTTTCCCGCCATGGCGGGCGATCTGTCAGCGGAGCGACGCGACGAGATGAAACGTGCGGTAGGGAGATGGGTAGGGTGGTTGGCGCTGATGGCGCTGTTACTTGCCTTGGGTACCAGCGCCTGGGCGGTCGAGGTCGAAGGCGTTCCGCCGAAGGAAGAACTCAGCGAACGTATTGACCAGCTCGAGGCGACGGAGGGGGAGTTAAGCACTCAGCAGGCAAGCGATCTTCAGTCGCTGCAAGCCGCGCTGGACGCTTATGAGCGCCTCGAGGCGATGGAGGAGCGTTTGGCCACCCTCGAGCGGCGCACCGACGATGCGCCCTCGACGCTTGCGCGTCTGGAGCGCGAGCTCGACGAGGCCGAGCAGGCGCGTCAGGCGCTCAGCGCCGAAGACCTGAGCGACATGGCGCTACCGCGGCTGGAAAGCCGCCAGGCCGACGCCGTGGCCGCACTGCAGCAGCTTCAGGCGCAGCTTGCCGACGCTAACTCCCAGCTGCTGGCCGCCCAGACCCTGCCCGAGCGCGCTCAGCAGGCCATTTCCGATGCGCTGCAGCGAAGCGAACGCCTGCGCCGCGACCTCGACCAGCGCGAGGCGCTGCTCGACGACCGCCAGCTCTCGGCGCAAAGCGATGCCGAGCTGATTCAGCTTCGCCTGGGCCGGGCGCTGGCCGAGCGCGAAATCAGCCTCAACCAGCGCGAACTCAGCGCCAACAGCCGCCTGCGTGAGCTGGCCCAGCGCCGCCGTGATCTGTTGTCGATGCAGATCGATGAGAAGGAGCAGCAGCTCAATCTGCTCCAGGGCGTTATCGACCGCCAGCGCCGGCTCGCCTCGGAACAGGCGATCGCCGATGCCGCCCGCGAGGACCCGCTGGTGGCCGAAGGGCACCCGGTGGTGCTGCGCGCACAGCAGATCAACCAGACCTTGAGTCTCGAGCTTTTAAGAGCCACCGACCGCGCCAACGGCATCGTGCGTGAAAACATCGAGGCGCAGCGCCAGCTCGATCACGTGCGCCAGCTCCAGCGAAGCCTCAACGAGCAGCTCGACGCCATTCGCGGCAGCCAGCTGCTTTCGCGCATTCTGGTCGAGCAGCGCCAGTCGCTGCCCAGCATCGCCCCCCGGCGCGATCTACAGGACGAAATCGCCGACCTGCGCCTTAAGCAGTTCGACCTAGTGCGCCAGCGCGACCAGCTCAGACAGGGGGAGCGGCTGGCCAATCAGCGTTTGGAGGAGGCCGGGGTCGACGTCACCGCCGGGCTCATCGATTCTCTTTCAAGGCTCTACCAGTCCCGGCGCGAGCTCGTCGAGCAGCTCGAACAGGCCTACGGTGAGCTTTTGAGCGCGGCCATCGAGCTCCAGCTCAACCAGCAGCAGCTGTTGGAAATCTCGCGCACGCTGCGCTCGACCATTGATGAGCAGCTTTTCTGGGTTGCGAGCAGCCGCCCGCTGGATCTCGCCTGGCTACGCCAACTGCCGCAAAACCTGCGTATCGAGTGGCGTGAAGGCGAGTGGCGAAACCTTTTGCCCACCCGCTGGCAGGGGCTTTCGTGGCAGGTGTTCAGCGGCGCGCCGCTGATGCTGATCAGCCTGCTTTTGATCTCGCTGAGAGCGCGCATCAAGGCGCGGCTGGCGCTTCTTCACTCGCAGATCGGCCGGCTCAAAAGCGACACCCAGGGCCATACGCCCAAGGCGGTGTTGCTCAACGCGCTGCTCGCCATTCCCGGCCCGCTGGTGCTCGCCGGCGTCGGTTTGGGACTCAAAACCACCGAGGGTACGGCGCTTCAAAGCCTGTCGATGGCGTTTTTGCAGCTGGCGCTGAGCTGGGGGGCGATCGCTTGGGGGAGAAGGCTTTTGGTGCCAGATGGAGTGGCTGAGCGCCACTTCACCTGGTCGGCGGGCTACAGCGCTCGGCTTCGCCGGCTCTTGGGCGGGCTTGGGCTGATGCTGTCGCTGGTGCTGGTGATCGCGACGATCTCCGAGCCGATGCAGACGCCGCTGATCCAGCGCCCCATCGCGCTTTCGCTGCTGTTCGTCGCGCTGGCGGCGATGAGCTGGTGGCTGGCTCAGCTGATTCTTGCCCACGTGCCGTTTTTCGGCGTGCGCCTTTTCCGGCTGCTGCTGGGGCTTTCCATCGCCGCGGTGCCACTGGTGCTGTTCAGCCTGGTGGCTTGGGGGTTCGAGTACACCGCGCTTCGCCTGGTCGGGCGCTTTGCCATGACGATCTACATTCTCGGGCTCTGGATCATCGTCGAAGCCACCGTGGTGCGAAGTTTGGCCGTGGCGGCCCGCCGGCTTGCCTACCGCCGGGCGCTGGCGCGCCGCCGCGCCCAGGTGCAGGAGGGCGCTGAGGGGGGGCTCGAGGTGGTCGAGGAGCCGCCGCTGGACATGCACCAGATCAACAGCCAGTCGCTGCGCTTGTCCAAGCTGATTTTGTTGATCGGCTTCATGACGCTTTTGTACCTGGTGTGGTCGGATCTTTTGTCGGTGCTGGGCTATCTGGATCAGGTGTCGCTGTGGGACGCCGAAGAGGGTGATATCGTCGGCAATACGCTGTCGATCGCCGATCTGTTCACCGCGCTCTTCGTAGTGGCGGTGACCTTCATCATGGCGAGTAACCTGCCTGGGCTTTTGGAGGTAATGGTGCTCTCCAGGCTTTCGCTCAAGCAGGGCAGCGCCTACGCGATCACCTCGCTTCTCTCCTACACCATCGTCGGCACCGGCGTGGTCATGGCGCTGGCCACTCTGGGCGTCTCCTGGGACAAGCTGCAGTGGCTGGTGGCCGCGCTCAGTGTCGGGCTCGGCTTCGGGCTACAGGAGATCTTCGCCAACTTCATTTCGGGGTTGATCATTTTGTTCGAGCGCCCGATCCGCATCGGCGACACCATCACGCTTGGGAACCTGCACGGCACCGTCAGCCGAATTCGAATTCGCGCCACGACGGTCACGGATTTCGATCGCAAGGAGATCATCATTCCCAATAAGACCTTCGTGACCGACCAGCTCATCAACTGGTCGCTTTCCGATAACGTCACGCGGGTCGTGTTGACCTATGGCGTCTCCCACGGCTCGGACCTGGCCCTAGTTCACACGCTTTTACGCCAGGCCGCCGATGAAAACGCGCGCATTCTGACCGACCCGGAGCCTCAGGTATTCTGCGTAAGCTACGGGCCGCACAGCCTGAATTTCGAGCTGCGCATCTTCGTCAACGACCTGCTCGACCGGCTTTTTGCCGCCGACGAAGTGAACTGCCGGGTCGACGCGCTGTTTCGCGAGGCGGGCATTCGGGTCGCTTTCGAGCAGATGGACGTGTGGCTGCATCGCGACGAAAACGAGGCGGTCAAGGTGCAGTCGGCCAATGCGCTGCCGCCTTCGACGGGCTAGCGCGCGTTTTATCCGCCAGGGGCTTGCTCGTTCAGGTCCTGCTCGATTAAGCCTTGCTCGCCAACAGCAAAAACTCCCGATTGCCGTCGCCGCCGGTGATCGGGCTCTCCTGCCAGTGGCTGATCGCAAGGCCGCTTTCTTCGCAGCACCGGCGAATACGCCGTTCGACCTCGGCAAAACGCCTTGCGTTCTGCACCACGCCGCGCTTGTCGAGCGCCCCGGGGTCGAGCTCGAACTGGGGCTTCACCAGCGACAACAGCCGGCCTTTTGGCGGCAGCAGCGCCGCAATCTCCGGGATGATCAGCGTTTGCGAGATGAACGAGACGTCCATGACCGCGACGCTGATCGGCCGCTCTGACAGCGCCTCCAGAAGCGCTTGCGAGGTGCTCATCGCTCGGGCGTTCAATCCTTCCAGACAGCGCACCCGCGCATTCGCGCGAAGCGCCGGGTCGAGCTGGCCGTGGCCGACCTCCACGCCGATCACGTGGCGCGCACCAAAGCGCAGGGCGCAGTCGGTGAAGCCGCCGGTGGACTGGCCGATATCGAGTACCCCAAGGTCGTTCAGGCGCAGCTCAAGCGTTTTGAGCACGCCTTCGAGCTTGAGCCCGGCCCGGGAGACGTAGCGCTCTTCCGGGTCGTCGTCGATGACAAAGCGCGTCTCGGGCGGCCAGGGTTGGGAGGCGCGGGTCAGCGGGGTGCCGTCTTCAAGGCGAACCCGGCCGTTTTTGATCAGGCGCTGGGCGCGGGTGCGGGAGCTGGCGAGGCCCAGGGTCGCCAGCAGCTGGTCGAGTCGCATCATATCGGGGGTAGTAAACGGTTCACTAGCGGTTGGATGAGTGGCTTTTAGCGTTCAAGTTCAGGCAGGCGCGCCTCGCCCCAGCTTCGGTGCAGGTAGCCCGTGACCCGCTCGAGTGCGTCCTTTGAGACCGTGGCCGGCTCGCCGCGCTCCAGCGGATCGTGGTGATAGATATAAAGGCGCGAGACGAACTGCTCGAACGGCAGCGAGGCCTCGCCAAAGCGCTCGCCAAACCCGGCGGTGCTCACGCGCACGCCGTCGCCCCAGTCCTGGCCGCTGTCATTGTTGGGGTTGAAGAAGTAGACGCGCATGGTGTCCGTGGGGTCGAGCGAGGCGCGCAGAATGGTGATGGCGTGCCAGCCCACGAAGCGCCCGGCGCTGTCGGTGACGGCAATGCCCGCGGGCTGAGGGTGAATCAGCGGCTGGTTGCCGTTGTAGAACGGATGGTAGCTGGCGTAGAAGTGGCGAATGAAGCGTTCGACCTCGACAAGCCGGCCGCTTTGTACATCGACGTTGATTCGAAACCCGCGCCCGGACCACCACCCGTGAAACTCCGGATTCACCCAGCGGTGCGGGTCGCCTTCACGCCCGATACAGCGCCGCCCCATCTCGGCGTAGATGCGATCCAGGTGCGGCACCACGATCAGTGAGACCGGGTCCAGGTCCATGGGAATAGAGGTGGCCACGCCCGCGCCGCTCTCTCTGGACGAGATCGGCTGGCCTTCGAAGTGCATGATGATCTCATCGTCTCGCGTCGCCCAAGCCACCATCTGCAGCAGGTAGTCCGGGTCGTTGTAGGCCCACATCGAAAGCGCCCGTGCCGACTGGCAGGTCGGATTGTTGCCCTGGCCCACGCCCAGCGGTAGCCCCAAAAGGCAAAGCACGCCCTCCATGAGCCGCGCGTGCGGGCTTGCCTCGTCGCCGTAGGTCGCGCTCAGCCGCGCGTTTGCCGGCGCCGAAAGCGCCAGATTGAGCTGGCGCCACATTGCCGGGGCTACCGGCGGCTGATAGAGAATGCCGCGCTCGAGCATCAGCGCAAGGCCGTACACCGCCTGAGCGGTCGCCGGATAGACGCTTTCGCGAATCAGGGCGTGGACCAGCTCGCGGTAGCACAGCAGACAGTCCCGCCCGGTGGAAGAGAGCCCCAGCGCTTCGCTGATCAGGTAATCGCTTTCATCGAGACAAAAGCGCATTAGCACGGCGTGGTAGGGCGATACCAGCCCGGTGTCGTGCATGGCGCGAGCAAAGCCGGTGGCTTCGGCCTGCAGCGCGGCGCTGTCCATGCTGGCCAGCCGCGTCTGAAACACCTCGACGCCTGGATCCTCGCGGCACGCCTGGGTGGGGCCGAACAGGGAACTGACCAGCCGGTCGGCGCCCTGGCCGCTTGCGCCGAGATCGATCGATGGGTCGGCCTGGCACAGCGCGATGCGGGTAATCATCTGCTTGATGCCGTCGACCTGCACCGGGCGCTGCTGAAGAATGCGCCAGATTTCGTCGATCAGCCGGTCGATAACGTGCTCGTAGCCGATTCGCTCGGCCAGGTGCTGAAAAAGCGCGCGCGGAATCGCCGCCAGTCTTCCCTGGGTTTCACGCTCGGTTTCCGACGGCGCGCCGAACAGCAGCGTCAGGTTGAGCGCCATGACCTGGGTGAGGTGCTGGTGCGCCTGCTCCTGGGTGATCAGCGGATGATCGAGCTCGCCCCTGGCCACAGCCAGAAGACGCAGCTCGCTGAGCGCCTCGATGACCAGGGCGTGGGCGTTGGCACTTGTGAGCGAAAAGGCGGCCAGGGCGGGCTGGAGATACTGCGGGGTTTCCCAGTCGGAGCCTTCGAACACGGCGGCGGATTCAAGCGCCGCGGCGCGCGCCTCGCAGGCTTGGCAGCCGCCTGGTTGCAGCAGTACACGCCGGGCGGTATCCAGAACGCGGGGGAGCTTGTCGGGGCGGGCGAAGTCGGGAGAGTCCTCGAGCCTTTTAAGCGCGTCGTCCAGCTTTTCCAAAAGTCCCCTCAGCTGAGGGGACGGGGTTTGATCATCGGTGGTCGTCACAGCGACTCCTTTTCCCTGCAGTCGCGGGGATTATACATAGAAGTCGAGGTCTTCCTGATGTTTCAGCAGATCGCGAAGCGTGTGGGCGTCGTCGCCGCGAAAGTAAATAAGACCCCAGTGGGTGCCGAAAGCGGTGCGCTTGGTGACCGTTTCCTCGACCGGCGAGGTAAGCTCGTGTGACTCGAAGTAGGGGTGGTCCTCGGTCTCTTCCGGAATCTCCAGGCGGCTAACTACGCGCCGGCGGGGGTAAACGCCGAAGCAGCCGGCGAAGCCGTCGGCATCGAACACTTCCTTGGGAAAGAATTCGGCGACTTCTTCCGGTGTGGTTTTGGGATCGAATACCAGCATCGAGGCCTGGTAGGCGTTGAAGCCGTAGACCCGCTCGAGCAGTTCGAACACCTTGAAGCCCGGCGGGCGATAGGCGACTTCGCCAAAGTACATCTCGCCGTCGCTGGTGACGAAGTACTCCGGGTGGATCAAGCCGAACTCGATGTCGAAGGTCTTGATGAGCTTCTCGATCTGTTGGGTGATCTGTTCGCGGTATTTCTCAAGCTCAGGTGAGGCGGGTACGAACACCGAGTAGCCCAAGGTCACGTACTCGGAGATGTTCAAAAACGCGATCTTGCCGTTATGAATCCACGCCTCGACGGCGAACTCCCAGCCGTCCAAGTGCGACTCCATCAATACCGGGAACTCCTCTTCCGGAATCGAATCGATTTCATCCGGGGTGCGAATCACACGGTGACCAAGACAGCCCGCCTTGTCGAAAGCCTTGAGGTGAATCGGGTCGTTGGGGTCACCGTCGAGCTTCAACAGGGTTTGGTTGACGCGCTTCAAAAAGCGGATGACGTCTTCCTTGTCGTGGGCCTCTTCGAAAATGCCCACGCGAATGCCACCCAGCTGTGCCCGGCGCTTCATCAAGGCTTTATCGCGTAGCAGAAGCGACTGGCCATAAAGGCGCGGGTTGTCGAGCAGCAGCGAATTGATCGCGCCGGCCCACTCCACGGTCTCTTCGAACAGCGGGATGGCGACGTCGACGCCTTTCTCTTTCAGGGTTTCGGCAATTTCGAGCGAGCGGTCGTTCAGCCGCTCGAAGTTCCACGCCACGTGGGGGATGTTGTGCTGCTGGCAATACTCTTCGGCCCAGTCCGGGGCGACCACGATGTAGCGGCGGTCGAACTTCTCCGCCGCTTCGATGGCGTTCAGGCTCCAACCCAGTAGGGCGATATACCCCTTGCTCGAATCCTTTTCCATGCTGGTAACTCCTGTGGGGAAAAAACCGCCTGCATTAACGCCACCATACACCCTCGGTCACCCAATAAATACCCGAGCCGCCACCCTGAAAATGGGCAGTAACGCATAAAACGTGCACGCGGCAGTAAAGGGCAGGCCCAGAGTTATGATAGTCTAGGATCGAATTTTTGACCTTCAAACGCCAAGAGGACGACGCCAGAATGGCGCCCAAGCCAATCTATCGGGTAGTGGTTCACCAGCAGGGTGAAGTGTGGGATTTATACGTCAGAGAGATCTTTCAAAGCGAACTCTGGGGCTTTATTGAAGTCGAGGAGTTTGTCTTTGACGATGTTTCGCGGGTGGTGGTCGACCCCGGTGCGGAAAAACTGCAGCGCACCTTCGAGGGCGTTAAGCGAAGCTATCTGCCGCTTAACGCCATCGTGCGGATCGACGAGGTCGAGCGTGAAGGCCCGCTGAAAGTCGTCAAAAGCGATAGCCGCGTCGCGGAATTTACTCGTCCCTTCCCGCTGCCACCTCGCGGAGAAAGGTAAGCGTACGGGCGCGCCTTTGAGCAACGATGCCCGACGTACGTGTTTTTTGATCAGGATGTTAGTCATGCAAGTAAAAAAGTCTCTTTTCATGGGTTGTTTGGCGAGTGCCGGTTTATTGATGGGTGCGGCAAGCTCACAGGCCCTCGCTCAAAGCGATAGTCAGGCCTGGGTCAGCGAAGAGCTCAGCACTTTCGTGCGCAGCGGCCCCACCGACGGTTACCGCATCGTGGGCACGCTCAACGCCGGCGAAGAGGTCGAAGTGCTCGAAGAGAGCGGCGACTACACCCGCGTACGCGGCAGCGGTGGCGACGCCGTATGGGTACTCAGCGACGAGTTGCAGCAAACCCAGAGCGCCCGCGAACAGTTGCCCGAACTCGAAGATCAGGTCGATGAACTTACCCAGGAACTCGACGGTATCAACGATACGTGGGAGGAGCGCGTCTCCTCGATGCGCGAAACGCTCGAGATACGCGAGCAGCGCATTACCGAGCTTGAGGCGCGCAACCAGGAGCTTGAAAGCGTCACCGATCAGTCTCGTCAGCAGGTGCGCGCGCTCGAGGCCCGCCTGGATACCCAGGAAGAGGATCTTTTGATGCGCTACTTCATGTACGGCGGCGGTGTGGCCGGGGCCGGGCTTTTGGTTGGGCTGATCGTGCCGCACCTGCCGCGCCGGCGTAAAAAACGCGACCGCTGGTTCTAAGCGCCCAGCCAAGAGGTAGCGATGGAGAACGCGTGGCGCAAACGCTGGCAAGAAGGGCGCATTGGCTTTCATCAATCGACGACCCACCTGGCGCTTGTTCGACACTGGCCGGATTTGAACGTCGCCCAAAACGCCAGGGTACTGGTACCTCTGTGCGGTAAAAGCCTGGACATGCGCTGGCTTGCCGAGCGCGGCCATGCGGTACTCGGCATCGAACTCGCCCCGGAAGCGGTGACGCAGTTTTTAGCGCAGCGCCCGCTCGGGGTGTCGCGCTACCGCCAAGCGGGGTTCGAGATCGCCCGCCAGGCCAGTGTCGAGCTCTGGTGCGGCGATTTTTTCCATCTCACCCGCCGCCAAGCCTCGCAGCTTGACGCGTTTTACGACCGCGCCGCGCTGATCGCGCTGCCCCCAGCCACCAGGGCGCGCTACGCGTTTCATTTGGCGCAGCTTCTGCCGCCCGGAGCGGCGGGGCTCTTGATCAGCGTGACCCACGAAAACGGTGAAGGGGGCCCGCCCTACAGCGTGGCCGAAGAGGAAGTTCGACGGCTTTTGTCGCCCAACTTTGCGCTCACGCTGCTGGAGCAGAGTGACGGCGATGTGCGCGGCGTCAGCGAGCAGGTATGGGCGCTCAAGCGGCGCGGGCCAGCGTGACCCGCGCCTTCAGGTAGCAGCGCGGTTAGCGGGCCAGAAGCCTTGCAAGCTCCGGGTCGCTGAACGCGCGGTTCATGCCGTCGCTGAGCAAATCGTTGATCATGCGCGTGTTGGTCGCTTCACCGGGCTTGATGGCGTAGCCCTGGGTGCGCCGTGAGGTATAGGTGCCGGTGTAGGTGGTGCCGCGGTTTTGCGCGATGGCGCGAAAAACTGCCTCGATGCGCGCCTCGTCGACCAAGGGCTGTCCGCTGTCGCCCTGGCCGTAGTGCAGGCTTGCTAGCTCCAGGGTCAGGCTCGGGGCGTTTTGCACCGGGCTGCTGGTCGGGTTGAAGCCCATTTCGCGCACCGCGCGCTCGGCTTCCGCCTGAAGCCTTGGCACCAGTTCGTGGCTGTTGACCGTGATCTGGGCGGTGGACATGCTGCCGCCGGCGCGGGTGCCGATCACTTCGCTTTCACGGGCATCGACCGCCGCAACGCTAACCTGCTGCCCCGAGCCCGCCTTGGGCACCTCGGCGGTGCGCTCCGGACTTAGCTGAAGGTATTGAGGGCTGGCGCAGCCGGTAAGCCAGGCGCCTGCGACAAGCGCCGTGGTGAGCGTTAGAAAATGACGCCGAAGCATGGTGTTTCTCCGCAATGGTTAAAAAGGCCAGTATAGCCTGCGCTCGCGCGTCGGGTACATGCAAACCCAAGGCCACGTTTCTGGAGATTTTTCATGGAGCAAGAGGCGCTTTTCGACCCGCCGCCGCCGGCCAATCTGCTGCCCCGTGACGGCGAGGCGTTCTACCTTGGCCCGGTGCTCGATGAGTGCGAGGCGAGCGCGTATTTTACGCGCTGTCTTTTGGAGCTCGACTGGGCCAACGAGCGGGTGGTGATGTTCGGCCGTGACATCACCACCCGGCGCAAGGTCGCCTGGTACGCCGACGCGCCGGCCACCTACACCTATTCGGGCCAGACCAAACGGGCACAGGTTTGGCCGGCGCTGTTGCAGGGGCTGAAAGAGCGGGTAGAGAGGGCAAGTAGTGCGCGCTTTAATTCCTGCTTGTGCAACCTGTACCACAGCGGCGAGGAGGGCATGGGCTGGCACAGCGACGACGAGCGCGAGCTTGCCGAGCAAAGCGTTATCGCCTCGCTGACGCTCGGTGGCGAGCGGCGTTTTTCGTTCAAGCACAAGGCGAGCGGCGAGCGTATCTCTATATTGCTTGAGCACGGCAGCCTTCTGATCATGCAGGGCGCGACCCAGACCCACTGGTGGCACAGCCTGCCCAAAACCAAACGGTGTACCGATGCGCGGGTGAACCTGACCTTTCGCCAGCTGCGCGCTGGATAAACGCGAACGCGCCGCTCGTCAGCGGCGCGTTCGTTTAGTGGGGCTGGCTCGCCTTCACCACCTCGTCCTTGAAGCGGTGCCAGCGCCTTGGATGGGCGTAAAGGCGCTGTCCGCGATGAATCTTCAGACGCTCGAAATCCGAGTGGCGCACCGTGGCAAGCCAGGGCGCGCCGAGCCAGTCGGCTTCGAGCTCCACGCGCACCTCGGCGCCGACCAGCGAAAACGCGGTGATCGTCATCGGTAGGTGAACGCCGGGTTCGAACGTTTCCGCCAGGCGCACCTCGTGGGGGCGCAGCAGCAGCTCCTCGTCGCCGTCCGGTAGATCGACCTTGAGCTGGGCGTCGCCGCAGGTGAGTACGCCGTTTTTGACGCGGCCCTCCAGATGGTTGACGTCGCCGAGAAACTCGAAAACGAAGCGGTTTTTCGGCGCCCGATAGAGTGCCTCGGGCGTATCGACCTGCTCGATGCGGCCGTTACTCATTACCACCACGCGGTCGGAAAGCTCCAGCGCCTCCTCCTGGTCGTGGGTGACGAATACGCTGGTGAAGCCGAGCTCTTCATGCAGGCGGCGCAGCCACCGGCGAAGGTCCTGACGCACCTTGGCATCCAGCGCCCCGAAGGGCTCATCCAACAGCAGTACATCGGGCTGGACTGCCAGTGCCCGTGCCAGCGACACCCGCTGCTGCTGGCCGCCGGAGAGCTGGGCGGGTAGGCGGTTGGCGAAGTGCTCGAGCTTGACCATTTCCAGAAGCCGAAAGACCCGCGCGCGAATCTCGCCTTTGGACGGACGATCCTTGCGCGGCATCACGGTAAGGCCAAAGGCGACGTTGTCGAACACGCTCATGTGGCGAAACAGCGCGTAGTGCTGAAAGACGAAGCCAATGCGCCGGTCGCGCACGTGAACGTGGGTCACGTCGCGCTCGCCGAACAGGATTTTACCCGGAGTGGGCGAGCGGTCGGCGCTTTCGAGCCCCGCGATGATGCGCAAAAGCGTGGTCTTGCCGGAGCCTGACGGCCCCAGAAGACCCACCAGCTCGCCGTCGTGAATGTTCAAGTCGATCGGCTCGAGCGCCTGAGTGGCGCCGAAGTGCTTGGCGATATGGTGTAGCTCGATACTCATAAAATGGCCTCCCGGCGGGTGGCGCGCCGCTGAAGGGCGGCCTTGGTCGCCAGCGTCAAAAGCGCAATCAGCGCCAGCAGCGCCGCGCTCGAAAACGCCCCGACCGCGTTGTAATCCTGGTAAAGCTGTTCCAGATGCAGCGGCAGTGTGTTGGTCTGGCCGCGAATCGCCCCGGACACCACCGACACCGCGCCGAACTCACCTACTGCCCGGGCGTTGGTCAAAATGACGCCGTACAACAGCGCCCACTTGATGTTGGGCAGCGTGACGCGGCGAAAGACGGTCCAGCCCGAGGCGCCGAGGGTCACCGCCGCTTCCTCTTCGCGAGTGCCCTGAGCCTGCATCAGCGGAATCAGCTCGCGGGCCACGAAGGGGCAGGTGACGAAGATGGTGACCATCAAAATCCCCGGCCAGGCGAACATCAGCTGGATATCGTAGCCGTCCAGAAAGTTTCCGATCCAGCCGTTGCGCCCGTAGAGCAGCAGATAGACGAGCCCCGCCACCACCGGCGATACCGCAAAGGGAATGTCGATCAGCGTTTGCAGAATCCGCCGGCCGGGAAAGCGAAACCGGGTAACCAGCCAGGCAAGCGCGACGCCGAATACCAGGCACACCGGAATGGTCATCAGCGCGATCAGAAGCGTCAGCCCAATGGCGTGCAGGGTATAGACGTTGCTGACGTTTTCCCAGAACACCATCACGCCGCTGGAAAGCGCCTGGGCGAAAATGGCGACCAGCGGCAGCAGCAAAAAAAGCGCCGACAGCAGTACCGCGGCAAGGATCAACAGACCTCGTACGGCCGGGGCGTCTCCCACGCGACGCATCAGCTATTTCCTCCGTGCAGGCGGCGAACGAAGCGCCCCTGCCATACGTTGATCGCGAGCAAAAGCGCAAGCGAGGTGAACAGCACTACTGATGCGATCGCCGAGGCGCCGGCGTAGTCGTACTCCTGCAGGCGCACGAAGATCATCAGCGCGGTGATTTCGGTTTCATAAGGCATGTTCCCGGCGATGAAAATGATCGCCCCGAACTCGCCGAGCGAGCGCACGAAGGCGAGCCCGGTGCCGGTGACCAGCGCCGGCCACAGGTGCGGCATGATCACCCGGCGAAACGCGACGCCGTCGGTAGCGCCAAGCGACATCGCCGCCTCGTCGATCTCCGCGGGCAGATCCTCCAACACCGGCTGCACCGTGCGCACCACGAAGGGGATGCTGGTAAACGCCATCGCAAGCGCGATGCCCACCCAGGTGTAGGCCACCTGAAACCCAAGGGGCTCGAGCAGCCGACCCATCCAGCCGTTACTGGCGTAGAGCGTGGCCAGCGTAATGCCGGCAACCGCCGTGGGCAGCGCAAAGGGCAGATCCATCAGCGCGTCCAACAGCTGCTTGCCGGGAAACTCGTAGCGCACCAGCACCCAGGCCAACAGCAGCCCGAACGCCGCGTTGATCAGTGCCGCCACCGCCGCCGCGCCCAGGGTGACCGCGTAGCTTGCCACCACCCGGCCTTCCGTGACGATCGACCAGTACTCAGCGAGGCTCAACCCCGCCAACTGGCCAAACAGCCCGGTAATGGGCAAAAGCAGCACCAGCGAAATGAACAGCACGCTGATACCCATGGACAAACCAAAACCCGGCAGCACACGCGCGCTGCCGGATTGGCGAAAGCTCAAGGATTTCATGCCGAGCCGTTAGCGACGCTGAAGCTGGTCGAGCATGCCGCCGCTTTCAAAGTGGGTTTCCATGATCTCGTCCCAGCTGCCGAAGACGTCGTCTACGTTGAAGAGCTCGGTTTCCGGGAACTCGTCGGCGAACTCTTCTACCACGGCGTCGTTGTGAACGCGGTAGTTGAAGCCAGCCAGCGTGCGCTGGGCCTCTTCGGTATAGAGGTAGTCGAGATAGCCCTGGGCGAGGTCCTCGTTGCCGTTACGCTCGGCGTTTTCCGAGACCACCGCGACCGGGAACTCTGCCAGCACGCTCATCGGCGGCACGATGACTTCGTAGTCGTCGCTGCCGTACTCGCGGCGAATGTTGTTCACTTCAGACTCGAAGCTGATCAGCACGTCGCCAATGCCGCGCTCGATGAAGCTGGTGGTCGCGCCGCGACCGCCGGTGTCGAACACCGCGACGTTGGCAAGAAGCTGGCGCATGAACTCCTGAATCTGCTCTTCGTCGCCGTCGAACTCACGGTCGGCGAAGCCCCAAGCGGCGAGGTAGGTGTAGCGTGCGTTGCCCGAGGTTTTCGGGTTGGGGAACACCAGCTCGACGTCCTCCTGAACCAGGTCATCCCAGCTCTCGATGCCCTTGGGGTTGTCCTTACGCACCAGAAAGGCCGTGGTGGAGTAGTAGGGCGAGGCGTTGTTGTCGAACGCGTCCTGCCACTCTTCGTCGACCAGCCCGGCGTCGGCCAGCACGTCGACATCGGTCACCTGGTTGAAGGTCACGACGTCGGCGCGAAGGCCCTGCATGATGGCGCGCGCCTGGGCGGAGGAGCCACCGTGGGACTGGCTAACGCTGACTTCTTCATCGTGCTCCTCTTGCCACCACTCGACGAAATCCGGGTTGATCGCGGCGAACAGCTCGCGGGCGATATCGTAGGAGGAGTTCAGAAGCTCGCGCTCCTGGGCCATGGCGGTACCGGTCGCGCCAGCGGCGGCGGTACCGAGCGCAAGGGCCAGCGCGGTGCGGGTGAAGGGAGCAGAGAGAGCAAGCGGTAAGCGCATCGAATCTTTCCTTTTGTTTGCGGACAAGTAGGAGTGAGCGACAAGTCTGAGTGAGCGAGCTGCCGAGCGATCATGCAAGCACGGCGTCCATGAAGACCGGTTGAGTCGATCTGCCCATAGACGTTTTCACGATAAGACAAGGTTAGTCCTGTGTTTCGGGAATTACAATCCGGCTTTATATTCGATTGGGGAATAATGATCGTTCTCTCGCCGCTAAGCGGGCGGGCGTCCAGACGTCGGACTCTGATATCATGCGCGCTTTGTCAGCGCCTATGAGGCGCGCCCGCTTTGCCCTTGGAGCGTTTATGACCGCCGCGAAAGACTTTCTCATCGCCCCTTCGATTCTCTCTGCCAACTTCGCCCGTCTGGGGGAAGAGGTCGACAACGTGCTCGCCTCCGGCGCCGATATCGTTCACTTCGACGTCATGGACAACCACTACGTGCCGAATCTGACCATCGGGCCGATGGTGTGCAAGGCGCTGAGAGACCACGGCGTGACCGCACCCATCGACGTACACCTGATGGTCAAGCCGGTGGATCGCATGATCGGTGATTTCATCGAGGCTGGCGCCAGCTACATCACGTTTCACCCGGAAGCCTCCGAGCACATCGACCGCTCGCTTCAGCTGATTCGCGACGCCGGCTGTAAGGCGGGGCTGGTGTTCAACCCGGCCACGCCTTTGTCATACCTGGATTACGTGATGGACAAGATCGACATGGTGCTGCTGATGAGCGTCAACCCGGGCTTCGGCGGGCAGTCCTTCATTCCGGCGACGCTGGACAAGCTCAAGGAGGCTCGCGCGCGCATCGACGCCGCGCCGCACCCGATTCGCCTGGAGGTCGACGGCGGCGTCAAGGTGGACAACATTCAGGCCATCAAGGAGGCCGGCGCGGATACGTTCGTGGCCGGCTCCGCGATCTTCAATGCGCACAGCAAAAGCGACCCCAACGGCTACGACAGCGTCATCGGCTCGCTGCGCCAGGCGCTGGCAGGCCGCTAATCTGGCCGGCCGCTCATTTTACGGGCAATTGAGTAGCGCTTAGTGCAGCTTCATGCGTGGCTTCAAGTAGCGGTTTAGCTTATCCACCACCCAAGTCAGCCCGGTTTTCGGCACGCCGTGAATTGAGACCTGATGCATGCGGTAGAGCGAGGCGTAGGCGTTGCGCGCCATCCAGCCTTCCAGGAATAGCCCGCGGGAGGCGCCGCCGCGCATCAGGTTGCCGACCGCGTCGTAGCGGGCAAGCGACACCAGCGAGCCGTTATCCTTGTACTTGAAGGGCTTGAGCTCCTTGCCTTCGAGCACCCGGCCAATGTTTTCCGCCAGCACACCCGCCTGCTGGCGCACGGCCTGGGCGCGGGGCGGCACCGTCGAGTCGTCGCCCTGAGGGCAACTGGCGCAGTCGCCCATGGCAAAAATGCTCGGATCGTCGACGCTTTGCATGGTTTGCTCGACGCACACCTGGTTTCTCTTGTTCACCGTCAGCCCCAGCTCGGCGAGAAAGTCCGGTGCCTTGATGCCCGCGGCCCAGACGTTCAGGTCGGTTTCGATCGTCTCGCCGTCGCCGGTGACCAGCTCGTACTCCCGCGCCTCCTGAATGGCGGTTTCCAGATGGATGTTCACGCCCAAGCTTTCGAGCTCCTTGTGAACGGTTTGGCTGACGCGCTCGGACAGGGCGGGCAGAATGCGTGGCGCCGCCTCGATCAGGTGAACGCTGATCTGGTTGTCGTCGACATTGGTAACCCCGTAGGCGTTGAGCAGGCGGGTAACGTCCAAAAGCTCCGCGGCGAGCTCCACGCCAGTGGCGCCGCCGCCGACGATCCCCACGCTCAGCGTGGTGTGGGTGCGAAGCGTCGGGTCGGTGTAGCGCAGGAAGGTGTTGATCATGTCGCGCTGAAAGAGCTTCGCTTGATGGGGCGAGTCGATGAAGTGGCAGTGCTCGGCCACGCCTTGAGTACCGAAGTCGTTCGAGACGCTGCCAAGCGAGAGCACCAGGTAGTCATAGGTGAGGGTGCGCTCCGGCAGTACCTCGACGCCGTCTTCATCGAGAATGGGGGCCAGACTCAGCGTTTTGTTTTCCCGGTCGAGCCCGCACAGCGAGCCGCGCTGGTAGCGGTAGCCGTGGGCGCTGGAGTGGCCGCGAAAGTCGACCTCGTCCATGGCGGAGTTCAACACGCCGGTGGCCAGCTCATGCAGCAGCGGCTTCCAGACGTGGGTGGCGCTGCGGTCCAGAAGAACGATTTCGGCGCGCTGCTTCTTGCCGAGCGTGCGCCCCAAACGCGTGGCGAGCGCAAGGCCTCCCGCGCCGCCGCCGACGATGACGATCCTTGGATGAGTCACTGGCTTCTCCTTGGCAAATTTGGCTTTAGCATAGTGCTTTCTACTGATTCTGACGAATGGCGGCGCGCGGCTTTACCCTGTTTTTGCCTGACGTGGGCCGTGCTTTTTGGCACTCTAGGCTTGCCGCTTTTCGACAGCGCCTTATAAACACCAAAGGATTTTCATGCACGCGATTTTAGACAACAAGCGGCTCATCGCTTTCGACCTGGACGGCACCCTGATCGACTCCGTACCTGATTTGGCCGTGGGCGTACAAAAAGCGCTCGACGAGGCCGGTGTTAGCGGCCCGGACGAGGCCAACGTGCGTAGCTGGGTAGGCAACGGCGCCCGGTCGCTGGTCGAGCGCGCCCTGACCTGGGCGCTCGGTGAAACGCCCAACAATGCGCTTTCGACCCAGGCGTATGAGGCGTTCATGCGCCATTACGGCGCCGCGCCGTTTGTCCATACCCGAGTGTACGACGGCGCTTCAGAGGCGCTGGCCGCCCTCGACGCCGCCGGCTTCGAGCTTGCGCTGATCACCAACAAGCCCGAACGCTTCATTGCGCCGATTCTCGAGCATTTTGGGCTTTATGAGCGCTTCGCGCTCTGTATCGGTGGTGACACCCTGACCGAGAAAAAGCCGAGCGCGGTGCCGCTTCTGCACGTTGCGAAAACCCTCAACGCCGCGCCGCAGGCGTGCGTGATGGTGGGGGACTCCAAACACGATATCGAGGCGGGCAGGGCGGCCGGGTTCGCCACCGTCGCGCTGCCTTACGGCTACAACCATGGGGAGCCGATCGAGGCGAGCCGGCCGGATCTTTGCGTGGCGAGTCTCACCGCGCTGATCGATTGAAAACGCCCCGTCTCAGGGCCGGGCGCCGCCGAGCGCGCTGTGCAAAAGCTCGGCGTTATAGTTGAGCATGCCCGGGTAGTTATAGGCGGGGCTGTCGGTGTCCCCCAGGCTATCGACGTGGAGCGGGCCCGCCAGCGCAATATTGCTCTCCCGCGAAAGCGCGTCCATGTGAATCCAGGGCGTGGTGCTCTCATAAAAAAGCGCCGGCGGGCGGGTGTCGGACAGCCGTTCGCTCATCACCGCCATATCGAAGGCGCTGCCCAGGCGCTCGCTATTGCTGCCCCAGATGGCGGCGTAATCGAAATCGAAAGCGCGGGCAAAATAGGCCATGCCGGCTTCGCTGGTGTACAGCACGCGGTTGGTCTGGGGAATGCCTTCCAGGCGCTCCTTGAGACGCGCGCTCAAAAGCGCCAGCGATTCGCGGGTGCGCGCGGCGCGCTCCTCGAACACGGCGCGCTTTTCCGGATACTGTTCGCCCAGGGTGCGCGCAATGACATCGACGTAAGCGCTGGCGCCGGCTGGGTCCATCCACAGGTGCGGGTCGATGCTGCCACTGAGACGGCCCACCGTCACCGGCAGCGTTTCGAACTGCGCCCGCTCGGCGACAGGCTTCAGGCGCAGGCGCTGGTCCGCCATCGCCTCGACGTGCCTAAGCCAGGGCTCGAGCCCGTAGCCGTTGTAGAAGACGATATCCGCCTCTTCGATCGCCAGCACGTTGGGCGGGGTAAGCTCCCAGCGGTGCACGTCCTGCCCGCGTGGCACGATGGTCTCGACGCTGATGTCGTCGCCAGCGATCCGGCGCACCAGATCACCGATCACCGAAAACGAGGCCATCACTTTATACGAGGGCGCGGCCTGAACGGGGAGGGCCAAGGCCATCAAACCGGCGACCAGTAGGCTCCCAAGGGTGGCGCGGTGCTTCATTCCAGATGTCCCTCGCTAAAAAAACGCCAGATCATAATGATTGCACGAACGTCTTGCCAGTATTCGCGCGGCGCCGATATCGCTTGGCCACTGCAACGCGCCGCCCGGTTAGGGTATCATCGTTTTTAGCCGATTGATCAGTATGATGGGGTAAGCGTGGCGATAGCGGACAAGACACCGCGTGTGGCGATGATCGATAATCGCGATTACCCTCCATACCACTGTATATAACTCCACGTGTCCGCATGACACCTGTCCCGCATCCCGCCAGTTCTGCATATCTCTCCATATCGCTCCACCGAAATTAGGCCTAGACCCGGGTAACGAGCTGGGTAACACTATGGGTAAACCCGTTTTGTCTCGAGCGTTACCCAGATGCCGATCTCTGACACCAAGGCCCGCAAGGCCTCGCCTGCCGAAAAACCGTATCGAATTCCTGACGCCGACGGCCTCTATCTGGACGTGCGGCCGAGCGGGAAAAAATACTGGCGGGTGCGCTATTTTCTGCACGGCAAGGAGAACCTGTATACACCCGGGCAGTATCCGCAGGTGACGCTAAAAGAGGCCCGCAAGCAGCGCGACGACGTGAAGCACAACGCCGCCCAGGGCATTGATCCCAAGGCGCTGCAGCGGGCAGAGCGGGAAAAGGCCAAGCGGAGCGCCGTGGACACGTTCGACGTGATCGCGCGGGAGTGGTGGGAAAAGCAAAGCCCGCGCTGGTCCGAATACTACGCTCGACAGGTCATGAAGGGGATCGAACGAGAAATGGCCCCGGCGTTTGGGTCGAGGAACATTCGCGAAGTGACGCCGGCGGACGTATTGATGCTGGTACAGAAGATCGAAGCCCGCGGCGCGCCGACGGTGGCGATGCTCGTGCGACAGTGGATCGGTCAGATTTACCGCTATGCGGCCAGCACGCTAAGGGCTGACCATGACCCGGCGGCGCCCATTGAGGGGGCGATACAGCGGCCGCAAGTGCAGCACAGTAAATCGCTCAAAAGCGAAGAGCTGGCCGAGCTGGCCAGTTCGATCGACAGTAAAGCGGGCTGGCGCATCAACTGCCTGGCCATGCAGGTGCTGATGCGCACGATGCTACGGACCGGCGAGCTCCGGCAGGGGCGGTGGGAAGAGGTCGACTTCATGCGCGCGGAGTGGCGCATACCCGCTGCACGGATGAAGATGCGCCGGCCGCACGTCGTGCCGCTCTCGACTCAAACGGTGGCATACCTCCAGGAACTCCACGGCTACACCGGGCACCTGCCGTTGATGTTCCCATCGTATCGACACCCGGGCATGCCGATCAGTGGCACGACGATCAACAAGGCGCTCGAGCGGATGGGGTGGCAGGGCAGGTTCAGTGGTCACGGCTTCCGCTCTACGGCGTCGACGCTACTGAACGAGCACGGCTGGCGTGGAGATCTCATCGAGAAGCAGCTGGCGCACGTGCCGGGTGACAAGGTGCGAGCTGCGTATAACCACGCCGACTATTTGAAAGAGCGGCGCGAAATGCTCCAGTGGTATAGCGACTATATCGACGCGATCATGCAAGGTGCAGCCGCGCCGCCGGTGCCTGCTCGAATGCTCGCATGATCCAGGCGTCGACCTCGGTGTCGAGCCATCGCACGCCGCCGGTCGACAGTTTGCGCCCCGCCGGGAATTCTCCCTCGCGAATCAGTGAGTACAGTTTGCTTTCGCTGTAGCCGACCTTTTGAGAAACGGCTTTCATCGGTAGTAGCTGTGCCATGATCAATCTCCCGTATATCGTTGGCCACCATGGCCATGCCCAGGCTTGCCGCGCCATTCCTGTTCCTGTTGTGCGATACCGTCGTCGATGCGCTTCTGGCGCTCACGCTCTGCCCATTCGCGTACGCCCGGATAGTCGGCGATCGCCCTCAGCTGCTCGAGCTCGGCGCGCTGGCGCCGGATGATGTCGGCGGCTATGTCAGACAAACTCCAAAGGTCACTGGCAGGCTCGCCGGTGGCCGTCACTTTTCCGAGCCCATAGCAGTGGCCGCAGGGCTTGTACTTGTTGCCCTTGATCGGGTCGGTGCCGGTGCCCATGCACAGCGGACAGTCGTCTTTCTCGAGTAGGCGCCACTGTTCGAGCCAGTCGCTCTGAGTGGTCGCCGACTGAATCCCTTTATCGAGATCCTCGTAGATCACCAGCCAGTGCCCCTCGAGCGCGCCGGCGCCCTGGTGCTGTGCGAGCTCGGCGTATTTGCCGGCGAGCGTGCGGTGAGTGTGGGTGGGCTGGGTCATGCCACCTCCTGTTTGCTATTGCGACTGGCAAGAAACCGCTCGGCCAGTGCCTGGATGCGGGTCTTATCAGAATGCCGGTTTGCGAGCTGGCGCCCGGGGTCAACGATCGCGCTGGATTGCGACGCCTTCACGCCCAACACCTCGACCATCGGCGGGTCTGAGCCCTCGTCGGTGTTCAGGTAGATCGCCGTTACCTGCTCTTGCTGGCCTTCACGATCCAGGCGCCCGATGATTTGCTCGTGCACCTTGGGCGACCAGTCGAGCTCGCCAAAGATGACGGTCGAGCAACGGTGCTGCAGGCCGTCGAGGCCGGCGCCGCTGCGTAGTGACATGATGAACAGGTTGGTCTCGCCTTCGACCAGCCTTCGCACGGATTCCCGCTTCTGCTTGTCGGTCTCGCTGCCGGTGTACATTGCTGGGGCGTACTCGGCGAGATCGTCCAGCCATATGTCGTACACGTCTCGGTGCCAGCCCATTAGCAGTACGGGCATGTCGGCCTCGAGCAGGATGCGGGCGTAGCGCGCCACGTTCTTGGCCTTGGCCACACCGGTGGCGTGCCGTACCAGCAAGTCGAGCTCGCGCCCGGCGCGCCCGCGCTCCATGAATGTGCCGGTGGTAGTCTTGAGGGCGAGCTGGCGCGCGAGGTCATCGATAGAGGCCAGTGCCTCGTCGTCACTGTCGATGTGCTCGACGATGGTGTTTATCGGCGGCATTTGCTGGCCTACGTCTCGCTTGGTACGGCGAAGCATGATGTTCTGGTCGCGCAGGTAAGAGCCCAGCGCTTCGGGGTCGTTGACCTGCCGGTGATCCTTGAGCCACTCGCGCTGGAAGTCACCCCAGTTGCCCAGCACCATATCGTCGAGAAACTGCATCACGTTCCAGATCTCGGCGCCGTAGTTGTAGATCGGCGTGGCCGACAGGCCGAGCTTGAATTGCGCCGCATCGGCGAGCTTCTTGGCGGCTTCGCCCTTGCCACTTTCTGTGCCACGGCGCAGCTCCTGAATTTCGTCGAACGCGACCGCTTTGAAAAAGCCATCGTCGAACGTGTCTATCCAGCCCAGCAGTTGGCTGTAGCGGAACAGGTAGACGTCCGCTGGCGGCAGGTCGTAGGGCTTGGTGCCCTTGATCTTATGCGTCGTCAGCGTAGTGAACGCCTCGATCTTTTCGCGCCACTGGTCTTGCAGGTGGGTTTGCATGACCACGGCCGCGGGTAGCGTGGCTGAGTCCAGCAACATCGCGGCGGTGGTGTAGGTTTTGCCCAGACCGACGTCATCGCCCAACAGTAGCGAGCCCCGCGAAAGGCACAGGTCGACCGCCTGCCCCTGATAGGGCCGCAACACTTGGCCCTCGCGTAGCCCGCTGCGCTCACCGGGCCGGTAGTCTGGTCGCAGGATGGCTTCCATATCGGCCTGGTTCTGCTCGAACTGATCGCGCCCACCCTCGAGCGAAAGCTGGTCGTCGAGCGTCATGGCCATCGGGTAGCGCTGCAGGAACCAGGCGAGATCCGCGCAGTGTGGTTTGTCGTCCGGAAACAGGAACGTGTCGGTCTGCGCTTTCGGTACGCGGGGAAACAGCTGCTTGAGACGGATGGCCACGTGTGGCGGAATGCCTGTTAGGTGCCAGGCACCGTTGCGTAGGGTCAGGGAGCCGTAGGTTTTCATAGCCACCCCGCGCCCATTGATGCCACCCGCGCCGGCTTGCCGCTGATCTCGCTGGGCAGCTGCATGGCGGTACCGGTTAGCAATACGACGGCGTCCACCTGGTTGTGCTGGGCGTAGCGTTCGAGCTGTCGATAGATGCGCTTGCGTTGGGCGCGCGTTTTGAGCTCGATCACGATGACGGTCTCGTTCACACGGACTACAAAATCCGGAATATCGCGATCGCTTAACCGCCACTCGCGTTGGAATATCCAGCCGGTTTCGGCGAGGGCCTGTTCGAGGTCGGCCTGCGCCTGTTTCTCGGTGGCACTGTTGAGGCGAACGCCGGCGAGAAAGTCGAGCAGGGCGCCCAAGTCGGGCGCAATGGCTTCGTTTTTGAGCGTCATTATCTCGGCGCGGCTGCGCTCGCTCGAGACGCTGGTTTTTTCTGCGTAGCGGGTCATGCGGCCACCTCCCCAAGCGGCATAAACCGCCGTTCGTGTGTGAAATTCGCTTCGACGATGGCGCGGGCCAGCGGCGGGCAAACGCTGTTGCCGATCAATCGAACCTGTTTGCTCTTCGCCAGCGGCTGACCGTCGATCTCGGCGAAGCGGTAGGTGTCCGGAAAGCCTTGAGCGGCAGCGAGCTCGTGGGGCTGGAGCATGCGCATGCCGATGTCGACGATGATGTACTGCTCCCCGTCGATCATGACCATGGGCAACTGGTGGCCACCGGCATACGGTGCTAGAAAAGCGGCGGTCAGGTAGGCGTGCGTGGTGCTGGCGCAGATGGTGTTGAGCGGCTGGCGCGCATCGATCGCGCTGCGCTGGCTGCCCTTCATGTTGATCATAAAGGCGCTCACCACGGCGTTGTGGTCGGTGGTCGTGACCGTCGGCAGGGGCTGGCGCAGATCGACGCCGACCACGCCGGTGTAGTGCTTGGCCAGAAACGCCGCCACCAGCGCATGCTTGGAGCCACCAGCCACGACCGTGCCCAGCGGCTTTTGCAGGTCGAGGCAGCGGGGCGCTTGACCGTCGCGCTCGCCGTAGCCGGTTTGAACGAGGGTAGGGGCGACGATGGCATACCCGGGGGCCGTGGTGATCGTCTGTAGCGGCTGTTCGAGCGACTGCCCTCGGAAGGGTGTGTAGTTCGCCGCAGTGTGGTTGAGCTTGACCAAATAGGGCGTCACGATGCCGTGCGCATCATGCGCCGCGGTGATCGTCTTCATCGGCTCCTGCATGCCTTGGCCGCGAAAGCCAGCGCCGCCGTGGTTGCAGGTCACGATGAACGGCTGCTGGTGCTCGAGCACGTAGCGCTGAACGCCCTTCCGGATCCTGTTGAGCGTTGCCTCGGCCAGCGGCTTCTTGCGCCCGAAAATTGAGGGGCAGGGCAGCGACCAGTCGATGCACTCCGCCGCGGTGCGCCAGGGCTTGAGCTTGCGGCGCTGGACGGCCGGTACGCGCGGGTCGGCGTGCGTGGGCTTCGGCCATACGATCGGCAGGCCGTCGCGCCGGGCAATCAGGAACAGGCGCCGGCGGATGGTGGGCGTGCCGTAGTCGCAGGCGCGCAGGGTCTGCCAATCGACCTGGTAGCCGTGACGTTTCAGGCAGCTGACAAAGCCTCGGAAGGTCTGGCCTTTACGTGCCGGATCCGGACGCACTTTCCCATCGGCACCTTTGATCAACGGGCCCCAATCCAGAAACTCCTCGACGTTCTCCAGGATGATCACGCGCGGCTTGACCTTCGCGGCCCAGCGCGCGGCGACCCAGGCCAGCCCACGCACGGCTTTCGACACCGGGCGACCGCCTTTCGCTTTCGAGTGGTGCCGGCAGTCCGGCGAGAACCACGCCAGCCCGACCGGGCGACCGTTCACGGCCTGCTCGGGGTCGATGTCCCACACGTCGGCAACGGCGTGCCCGCTGCCCGGGTGGTTCGCGGTGTGCACGGCGATGGCTGTGGCGTCGTGATTGATAGCGAGGTCGACCGGCCGGCCCAGCGCCTGCTCGATGCCTTCGCTGGCGCCACCGCCCCCGGCGAAGTTATCCACTACCAGCTCGGGTCCGAAAAGGTTCAGGTTGCTCATTGAAAGCTCTCCCCACGGCTCACGACATCACCCAGCCGCTTCAACGGGCACGCCAGCCCCCTGGTATTTACCCAAAACGCTCGATCAATGCGCGCTTCACGCGCGCTGAGCTGCTGGCGCTGTTGCTCGGCTTCGAGGCGGCGGTCATAGCGCTCGATCAGCGCCGCGCCTTGCTTGCCATCGTGATACCGCTTGTTCACCAGGCTGGTGCTGAGGCCATGGCGTTTGGCCAGTGCACTCAGCGAGGTTTTCTCGCCGTTCGTGGGGTCGATGACGTAGATCGCGTGTTTGCGGAATGCAGGTTTAGGCATGGCAACCGGCCTCCTGGGTGAGTGTTGCCAGTAAGGAGTCGAACTGGACTACCTCGATGCCGACGCGGTGCGCGACGTGCAGCTCAAGCTGCGCGCCCTTTGAGCTTTCCCAGCCCGGGAGCAGGGCGACGGTGTCGCACTTCAGCATGTCGATTAGATCCAGGCGCAGGTACTCTTCCCAGCTCAAGAGCTCGCCAGCATCTTCGTTTTCTGCTGGATTGGAGACCTGGTGACCCAGCGTGCGGAGTGTTTTGGCGGCGCGGTTGAAGCTCTCGAAGTTGAGGCCGGGCAGGCCGGTCATGGGGCCGCTGATGTAGATTCTCTTCACTGGCTGACCCCCGCTTTACTGTTCTCCCGCACGGCCTCGCCCCCCATCCATTCGAGGATTCGCTCGATGCTGGCGCGCAAACACCCGGCCATCAGCACGAAGTCGGTTTCCAGCCGTACCAGGGCGTCGTCGCCGTCATCGGCGTGGTCGGCCTCTTCGATCAGCGCGTCGCCGAAGCGCAGCGACTTGATGGCCAGATCGTCGTGCAGTACGAACGAGAGCTGACCCTCGATGCCCAGGGCGAGCTGGCTGGCCTGTCGGCCACTTTCCAGTAGCTGCTGGATCTCGTCACTGTCGAGGTCGAGCTGGCGCGCACGCACCACGCCGTCGTCGCCCTTGGCCTTGAGCACGACCTGGTCACCGAGCTGCATGTCGGCGGGGCGGGTCGCGGGGTTGCCGAGCCAGCCGGTCATGGCGCGCACCGGTAGCGTTTGCGTCGCCAGCGGCGTCACTTTCAGCGAGCCGAGCGTCTCGCGCAGCAGGTCGAGCACTTCCTCGGCGCGGGTGCGGCTGGACGTGTTGACGCCGATCAGCTGGCGCTCGGTGTCCCACCAGAGGTCAATCTTCTGGCTACGCACGAACGCGCGGGGCAAGAGTTCCTCGGTGATCTGTTCCTTGAGCGCGGTCTTTTCCTTGCGAGTGACCTTGCACGCCTCGGCGGCCTCGATGTCGGCGACGCGCTCGGTGAGCTCTTCGGCGATGACGCTGGTGGGGAGCAGGCGCTCTTGCCGTAGTGCGCTCAGCAGGCGGTGGCCGTCGTTCGCCACGGCGTGCAGCAGCTGGCTGCTACCGAGTCGGCCAGCGGGGGCGGTCCAGCCGAGACGCCGGGCGTCGGCGCTGCCCAGCGGCTTGATGGCGTGCTCTTCCAATAACTCGCTCATTTGAGCGGGGCTGAGCAATTCAGTGCCATGCAGGCGGTAAAGGTGAAGGTGTTTGAACCACATGTTATTGGTCCTCTTCTTCCGGATCCCAGCCTTTAACTTCAAGCGCGAAGGCTGACCACTTGGCGCGCTGCTCTTCGTCCATTTCGCCCCAACCAGGAGAGGTTTCGGAGTCGAAAACCTCACCCGCTTTCAGCTTAAATTTGCCGCAGTTGCTGCCGATGTCTTCGTCAGCAAAAATCACTTCTATTACGTCATCCGGAAAGCGCTTGGATACTTCTATCAGCACTCCATTCGGGCAAGCCCAAGCCGTATCAAATCGCGCTAAGCCTTCTTTCGGGCTCGATTGGCTTTCACAGGCGTTCCATTTGGTGCCCCATATCTCTCTTGCAAAGCACATGCTGTGCAGATAACCACAGGCGCGATAGTTCTCAACCATGCCTACAAACTGTTTAAAAGATTCTTCGGATAGCGTTCTTATGTCGAACCTGCTGCGGTTACCTTCCTGCAGGGCTCGAAGCCCCGGGTGATTGCTCAGCGGAGTGGCACAAACGATTTCAGCGGCTTGTTCTGCATCGCCAATAATTCCGTTCCACTCGTTGTTGGGTCCTGGAAATGGCGCAGCCAGTCTGAAATCGATACGGCCTTCGCTATTGGTCATGGCTTCAATAACGTGCTTTGGAGCGTTTACTTGATTTGTTACCCAGTTAGGCATGATGTTCTCCGTTCGCTCGATGATTCGGTAGATTGGTTTTGTCAGTGTCTTTAACTGGCGCGGGCTGTTTGAAGATGCGGTCGAAGTCGTCCTGGTTGAACACGGTGCCTCCTAAACGATGCGGCCGATGGCGGCGTAGATAAGTCGGTCGCACAGCTCGAGTGCTCGGGCGTCGTTACCGTTACGGCGGGCTTCGTAGAGCGCATCGGCGAGCTGGGCGGTACTCCTTCCTTCAACCGGGTCATATCCGTCAGGTAGCCCTATTGTCTCGAGCTTTGCCCCGCGCTCCTTGAGCTCCTCGAGCAAGTCGTCGGTATCAAAATCTTCCAGCGAAACATTAACTTCTACCGTGGCTTCAATGAGCGGCATGACAGCCTCCTAAAACTGAACCATTTGAACAGGGCGGCCGGCGGTCTCCGGCACCGTAAACCGGGCGGGCGCTTGCCGATCGGCAGCGAGCGCGGGGCCGGCCGGGCGCATGCCCGGGCAGCTCTCGGCGGCGATGCCGCGATAGTCCGGCGCGCCGGTGCGCTGGTTGAGCGGCACGCCGCGCGCCTCTTCGGCCTGCCACACGGCGGCGTCGGTGCAGTAGCTGGTTAGCCAGTCCTGCCGGCGTTCGGCGTCGTCCTGGCTGAGCTGGCCCAGCACGAGGGCGGCGACGATGGCGCCACCGGCGAGCACGGCGTGTCGAATGCGAGTGGTCATTGGGCGGCGCCTCCGGTATTGGCGCTATCGAGCAGTAAGGCGCGCAGGTGATCGCGAACCAAGCGAATGTCGGCGAGGTCGGTGCCGGTCATGAACCACCGAAAGGCGGGGTTGTTTTTGGGCGCAGTACCTTCTGGCCACGAGGAGCACTCAACGCCCAGCGGGCCGGTCGTAAGTGCAACGCGGTATTTCTTCTGCAGCGTGACGGCCAGCGCCAGCTCCTGGCATTCGAGAAGCACGCACACTTGGCCGGACATGAGGCCGTGAGCGGCGAACACTTCGGTGACGGTTTTGGGGGCGTCGAGGCTCATGGCTATACGCCCTCCGAGCCGCGTTGACTGGCAATCAGTCGGCTGGCGCTGTAGGGCGTACGGGTGCGCGTCGGCTGGCGGTGGCGCAGGGCCGGCGCGTCCGGTGTGATACTGCTGATCATCAGCGCCAGCAGCAGCGGGGCGATCCAGCCGCGCCGCATCGCTTCGGCCACGGCGGCCGCCGCACGGTGCGCGTTCAGGTAGTAGAGCAGCGCGGACGCGGTGGCGCTGACGGTGCGGGGCGAGCAGCCGCGCAGCTTGGCGATCTCTTTATGCGTGAGACCGGCGGCGATGCAGGCGATCACCTGCGCTTGTACGCGGCTGGGCCATTCGCTGTTGCGCGGGCCGAATCGGCAGGTGAAGCCCTGGCATTCGAATTCTTGGGGTTCGATGGTGTGCACGGTTTAGCTCCTGAGTCACGTTGTCTAAACTCAGAGTATAAATAACTAAACCTATCGTCAAGCCTAAAATTCAGGCGGCTAAACTTTTCTCATAAAAAAAGACCCGCTACGTGCGGGCCCTGTGTTGGCGGATGATGGTTCAGCGGTTGCGCATTCTCATATCGGCTATGACGACGCCGATAATATGGCAGCTCCCATTGATTTGAAGGTATGGGTTTTGCCAAGCGGGGTTGAGGGCTTTGAGCATGCGAGGGCTGCCGGGCTCCTCGATCAATCGCTTGAACGTGGCCTCGTTGGTTTCAGTCATCACGGCAATCACGTCATCGCCGCTATCAGCAGCTTTTTCAGGGTCAACGAAAATGAATCGCCCTGGCGGATAGTCGGGCAGCATGCTTTCACCAACTACGCGGAGCACGAACGTCTGATCGCTTGCGCCGGGCGGCTTTGGAAACCAGTTTGTGGTTTCAGGGTCGTGGTTGATGTCGCACACTTCTGACCACTGCCCCGCTTGAACCCAGCTTATTTCAGGGCAGCACCCCTGTAGGCGTGGAGCAAAGCCAATAGACTGCTCGTTGACGGTTAGTAATTCGCTGTCACTTTCTCGCTTTGGATAAGAGCTCGTGCTCTCCTTTCCCGTCATAAGCCATGATTGCGAGCACTTAAGCGCACTCTCCAGCTTGATTAGCGAGTCCCGATCCGGCTTGACCTGACCGCTCTCCCACTGGCTAACCGCGCCTTTGGTTCTACCGACGAGCTTGCCAAGCTCTGGCTGGTTATAGCCAAGCTCTTTGCGCCTTTCCCTGATTCGGTCACCGATATGTTTTTCCATATTTAGAAATCTAAACCTTATAGAGTAAAGGTGCTTGAACTATTTGGGTGCAGGCGTCTAAACTGTCGCAATACACAGGAGGCCTCTGCCATGAATAAGCAGGATGTTCTGAATTTCTATGGCGGCACCGTTCGTGCGGCCAAAGCGCTAAATCGAACCAAGGGCGCGGTTAGCCAGTGGAGCGACGATCTTCCTCTCAACCTGCAGTACGAAATCGAGGGACGTACCCGCGGCAAGCTCAAGGCTGATGTAGCAAAGCATACTGCCCCGGGCGAGGCCCAAGCATCGGTACCGCAACCGTGATTTTGCATACAGGTATTTTTGAGGTGTGCGTATGAGCATAACCGCCGCCATGCTCCCCGCGCTACTGGGCCGGCCGGTGGCCTATCAGGCCGTGTTCACGCGCCTGCCGGGTGTCACTGTGCAGGGCGCCATCTTCCTGAGCCAGGCGCTTTTCCTGACGAACACGCCCACCGCCGCTACGCGTGATGGCTGGTTCTGGAAAGAGCAGCAGGGCGACCACGATAGCTGGGAATCTGAAACCGGCATGAGCGCCAAGCAGCAGGTCACCGCCCGTAAGCAGTTGGGCCAGATCGGCGTGCTCGAGGAAGTGCGCAAGGGCGTACCGGCCAAGACCTGGTACCGGGTCAATACCGAGGCACTGGCCCAGCAACTGGCGCTGGCGCTGACCCCGGAAGCGGAGGAAAAAACGCCGGAAGCCCCCGCCGCTGCCCAGACTCTCCCAACCGGAGAATCTGAAAACGCCCAACCGGAGAATCAAGACTCGCCAGAAGGGAGTGCACAGAATCTCCCAAACGGCGTTTTCTTACAGAGACTACAACAGAGAGTAACCCCTCTCTCTCTGAGCGCGCTTGAGCCGAGCGTGTTCGAACGTGCCGCCCAGCAGGCCGACGACGGCGAGCCCGCCGCCGACCCGGTAACTGACCGCAAAACCGCGATGACCCTCGACTGGGAACCCGAGCCCGAAACCTACCAAGTGGCGTGCCTGCAACGCGGGCTGGCGCCGGACGCCAACGTGTTCGACGCGCTGATGGATTTCCGCGAGCACTTCGTCGCCCAGGCCCACCGCACTATGACCCACGCCGAATGGACCCGCCGCTTTGCCAAGTGGATCCACGAGAACACCAAACGCCAGCAAGCCCAACAGAACCAGCCCGCCACCACCGGAGGCAATGCCCATGCAAACCGCCGCGACCGTACTCCCAAACGCCGTCTCACAGCTCAGGAAGCCCGTGCAGCCGCCGAAGGCCGAGCGCCCGACTCCGGCACAGGGCAAACCCTCGACGGGGAATGCCGCGCCCACGGTGGCGGCTGGTGACATCGACGAGCTGTTCAACGTGATGGGCGAGCTGTTTGGTGCCCGGTTCACTAGTGACTGGGGCGCGTATGACCAGACCGGCGCGTGGTGGGCCGAGCTCAATACGCTGGCGCCGGCACAGCTGGCCGTGGGCCTGCGCCGGGTACGCCAACGCGTACAGGACGCCGCCCGCGCCAGCGACACCGCCTGGCCACCGATGCCCGCCGAGTTCGCCGCGCTGTGCCAGCCCCGCCCGGAGGACATGGGCCTGCCGACCGAGGCCGACGCCTGGCGCGAGGTGTGCGCCCACGCCCACCAGCCCGGCCAGCACCAGTGGAGCCATGAAGCGGTGCGCATGGCCGGCGCGGCAGTGGGCTGGTGGGAGCTGACCCACGGCGGCGGCGAGACACGCGCCGGACGCCTCGAGCGCCAGTTTCGCCGCGAGTACGCCGCGCTGATCAATCGCGTCATGGCCGGCGAGCAGCTGAGCGCCCGGGGCTTGATCGGCCACGACAGCACCATGACCCGCGCCGAGCGAGCCGAGCGCGCCAGCCGGGAAGCCGCGCAGGCACAAAGCGCCGCCGCGGGCATGCCCGATCGGATGAATTCAGAACAGGGGCTGCGCTCACTGCGTGCCGCCCTGGGGAGCCGATAACGATGATGACCAACCCTGTAATGCAACCCACCGGGCGGGAGGTTTCCGCCGAAGCGTTTCGCGAGATTCGCAAAAGCGGACGCGCCAACGCCTACCAGCGCCGCATCCTCGAGGAGCTCGCTGCAGGGCCGATGACGCGCAACCAGCTCGCCGCCCGCATCCAGCGCCCGCTATCGAGCATTTGCGGCCGCTGCTCCGAGCTGCTCGATGCTGATCTGGTGACCGTGAGCGGCACGACCAACGACAAACCGCCGCGGCAACTGCTGGCGTTGACCGATAAGGGTCGCGTGCTGGCGCATAGCGAGGAGGTGGATGATGCAAAAGCCGATTGAGCCTGGGTGTTTAGTAGTCGTGCTGCGCGGAGAGGTCGCCAACCAGGTGGGGGTGGCTGTTGAGTTTATCCCTGCTGGTCAGTCGTTCACGATTCACCCCGATGGAGCGCTGGATAGCGAGCAGTTAGCCAGATTCAAGGGGGGCGGTTGGGAAGTTGATTTTGCATCTGACGCCGAGCTCGCGTGGACGATTCCTGCAAAAGACTTGATGTGCATCGACGGCGGCGACGCCACCACCCACGAAACCGAGCAGGAGGAGCGCTACGATGCCCCGGCCCATGCTTAAACCCGTCGATCACCAAAACATCGTGCTGCGCCTGCTGTTGCTCACCGGCCCGGCGGCGCCGGAGTACCTGAGGCAGCTGGCGCACGACCACGGCCTACCTGTCTCGCTGCATCAGATCCGGGTGGCGTGTGACGCACTGGTCGCCGAGGAGTACGCCGCTCACGAGGGTGTGGGCTACCGGTTAACCCAGTGTGGTGTGCGCGAGACGCTGGCCGTACCGCTGCTGGGGAGCTATCACCTCGAGGCGAACGCTGGGGGTGAGCATGTCGAATAGCGTACAGGGGCGCCGGGTGTGCCCCGAATGCCACTACCCCAGGGGCGTGGGCGAGTTCAAGGAGCCGGGCACGTGGCTGGCGCTGCCGGCGTGTAAATCGTGTCTGCGCAAGATCCAACGCGGGAGGGCCCGGGCATGACCGAGTTCATGTTTGGCGCGTTCACCATGTTCTGCGCCATCGCGCTCGCCGCGGTGTTTGCCGCGCTATTTTACCTATGCCGCTGCCCGGAGAGCGGTATCGAGGATGCCAATGACTGACAAGCCAAAGGGCGGCCAGCAGGCCCGTCGTGCCGCCGTGCTGTGCGAAAACCCGCGTTTCGGGCTCTACCTGGACTACCGCCGCCGCCAGAAAGGCAATCTGAACATCGAGCACCTGCCGGACGGTACCCACTCGCCCGAGGACTGTGCCGACTGGTTGCGCGGTGTGTGCGGCGTAGCGAGCCGTGCGGAGATTGATCATAACGACGATGCGCGGGGAATGCTCGATCGAATCGTCGCGGACTACAGCAACTGGGAGCGCGGTCAGCGCCAGCGGGGTGGGGCATGACGACTAAAGGCGAGCGGCGTTGGAGCCGCTCCGTAACGATGGCGGGTACAGCAGCAATCTGGCTATATCCGGTCACCCAGGGTGGTCTAGGGAACATCGTTTCGTTCGTGGCATGGCCGTATGCGTTCATGCTCCTTATGGGTGCGTTCTTGTGCCACTCCCAAGGATTCGGTGACGTGAGCAGGCTATGGCCACGGCCCATAAGCATGCTGTTTCGGGTCGCACGCTGGGCTGGCGTCTTCTGGCTGATTTATCACGGCGCTCTGGTAATGCCGGTGATACTGGTCGCTGCCAGCGTCGTTTACTGGTCGGCGGAGAAGACGCATAAGCGCCAGCGGGGTGAGGCATGACGACAACACGCAAACCCCGCCGCATACTCGGCCCCGCTGGCGCCAGCACTGCGCCACGCAAACGGCCGGTCGACTGGGAGGGGCAGGAGCAGGCGGTGCTGATCCGCTGGCTACTCGGCGAGTGCCAGCGCGGCACCCGGGTAGGCGCGCTCTACGATGTCACATATCACGTGCCCAACGGTGGCCAGCGCTCGAAAGCTACCGGCGCCGCGATGAAGCGGCAGGGTGTGAAAAGTGGCGTGAGCGATCTGGTGGTGATGGACGCCCGGGGTGGTTGGCATGGCCTCTATCTGGAATTCAAAGCCAGCGCCCCGCACACCGCCGCGCTGGCGCCGAGCCAGCGGGAGTGGCTGGCGCTGGCTGACGAACGTGGTTATTGCGCTGTGTTGGCAGTAGGCCTGGAAGAAGCCAAGGCCGTGCTGAGGGAATACGCCGAGCTGGGGCGGACTACGCACCAAGACACAGCGGGCGTGCATTTGAATAGCGGTACCGAATGGAGAAAGGGCGAATGAGCGCGGCACTACAACTGAACACAGGGGGCGCAATGCGCGATTATCGGAACATGGGCATTCAGCGACTGCGGGAGCTGGCGCGCGCGGCACACCCCGACCACGACCTGGAGGCGACCCGCGCGTTCGTCGACAGGGTGCTCGACATGGAGGCCGAGCGTGTGACGTGGCACATGCACCAGAACGAGGGATTCCAGCCGTTCAGCCCGGCGGCGACGCTGGGGCAGCAGCCCGGCGGCGGTACCGCGGCGGCTGAGCCGTTGGCGATCGCGTATGAGCGGGGTAGCCGGGTAAGCGCGGCGCATGAGTTCGCCCGGGCGTGGCTCGAGTCGGCCCGCCTGCGTCCGCGCGCACGGCTGGCCGTGCTGATCCGCGCGGCGAAGCTGCACCCAATGCCGACCCAGCAAGCGGCGCCGTGGGCTGAGTCCTACGATTTCATCGCCAAGCACCTGCCGATGTACTCGCGCATGCTGCAGATGGGGTCGCTGTCAGTGATGGGAGATATTGTGCCGACGGTGGTGGAGACCGATAAGCAGGGAGTGAGGCATCTGGTGCCGAATAAGAATCGGGGGGAAGCGATCTTTAAGAACGGAATGGCGGTGAAGGATGCTGCCCGGTTTGCCCGCGCCGAGCTGTTGGCACTGGCGCAGGTTTAGGTGTCACTGGAAGCCCTGTCCGCCGCAGGGCTTTCGCTCGCTAATTGCTCAAGCATGATTTGCATTCCATAGCTCATCGTTTTGTCGGCGCGCAGGATGGCGTTAATGTACTGGCGAGTCATGCCAAGGCGCCGCGCCAGCTCAGGCTTTGTCTTGCAAACTTCTAGGGCTTTATTGATCAGCTCTGCCGCTTGCTCGGGTCTGTGATACTTTTCGGCGTCGATCATGCTTTCACCAGCTCTGATTCGCGACCCATCATACTGACCATGAAGGCTGCACCCTGCTCGTCTTCAACTTCGACCGCGCGGAATCCAAGGATTTGGGCGGCTCGAGCGGTGAATATCTGAACATCCCAGCTGGCATCGGCCATATCTTCGGGCTCGATGTCGAGATCCAGATCGAAAATGCTTTTGCTTTCGTCGATCAGCGCCTCGGCGTCGTCTTCATCAATGCTGAGCTTTGCTGCTAGCTCGGCAACCAAGTCAGAGAGCTTTTCCGCATCGGCGTGGTAGAACAACTGGCTAGCTTCGATGATGTCATCTTCGTTAATCTCGATGCTGTATGTCAGATGGTCGCCAGCTGTCATCGTATAGGCTTCATCGGCAAAGAACAGGAACTCTCCAAAGCGTCCGAAAGAGTTTATTTCGGTGATTTCGCTAGGGCTGGTGTGAAGTAGTTTCATGGCTGTTCTCCTTGGGTGATGTATTTATTATATGGAAACATAGTTTCCATTGCAAGGTTTTTAGATGTCATGCTTGCTCGCGCATGTTGTATCTACTCCACGACCAGTCTATGATGTTTCTAGGCTGGCGCTAACTGACGCTGGCCGCCACACATCAAAGAGCCCTGCCGGTCACCCGGCGGGGCTTTTTGCTTTCCGCTGTTCCCATTGCGTGCCACTGGTACGCCTTGCCCTGGTCGTGCAGGGCCTTTCTATTCGAGGCATCCATGCGCTACATCACCATCCACTGTGCGGCCACCACGGCCAGCATGGACATCGGCGTGTCTGAAATTCGTGAGTGGCACCTGGCGCGTGGGTGGCGTGATGTGGGCTATCACTATGTGATCCGCCGTGATGGCACGCTCGAGTGCGGGCGGCCCGAGAATCAGACCGGCGCCCACGTTGGCGGCTACAACACCGGCAATATTGGCGTGTGTATGGCCGGCGGCGTAAAGGATGACGGCAAGACGCCGGAAGACAACTTCACGGCTGAGCAGTGGGCGGCGCTGGATGCGGTACTGACCGATCTACATGAGCGCTACCCCGAGGCGCTGATCATGGGGCACAACGGATTTCCCGGGCATGAATCGCGCGGCTGCCCCTGCTTTGATTGGCGCACCTATCGCGATGGCTTGCACGACATGTGGGCCGATACCCCTGAAGAGTGGCACGGCCAATGGATTGAAGAAGTCGACGCCGTTAGCCAGCTCGAGATCGCAGGAGGTGGATGATGATTCACTGGGTATCTGATCTGCTGGCCATAGCTCACGTGCCGATCGGTATCTATATCGTTTACCGCTGCATCTCAGCGCTGCGCACCACGCGCAATAGTCAATCCCGGTTCGCGATCGAGTGTGTGCTGGGCATTGCCGCGGCGGTGATCGCGCTGCGCTTGACGGACTACACGATGCCGCTCGAGGTCGAGACGCGCTATGTGACATGGCGCGTACTGGTCTCATTGGCCATGTTGTCGTTTATTCCCCTCATCAACGCTCTGGCGAGGTCAGACCGGCGACAGAACAACTGAGGTGAGCCATGCCAGAGATGTTGCTTATGGCTTGGCTGGCATTTCGGGCGTTCATCGCTGAGCCGCCGGTTAGCGCTGCAATCGCCGCAATGATCATGGCGGGTCTCAAGATACTGGGCTCGCTGCCACCGCGTCCGCCGCGCAAGTGGCTGGAGGTGCCGATGGTAGGGCTGGCCTCTTACGGCATGGTGCCTATCTCTATCACCCTGGGCGCCGACCCATCGTGGGCGGCCGGTATCGGTGCCGGCATTGGTTACGTGGGCATGGTGAAACTCGAAAGCAGGCTCGACCGGTGGTTGGGCGTGAAGGGTGACAAGTGATGACAGCGAGCGATTACAAGGCGGCGATGGCGAGCGCGCGGAAATACCGGCGGCTCTATCGCGGCTTCCTCTGGTCGTTCGTGCTCGCGTCGGTGTTCGCCGTGGTTCAGACGTTCGACAAGGCGGCGATCCGCGAGGACTTCGCCAGCACTGTGACCGCGTACCGCGCGGCGGTCTATGGGCTGACCTATGCGCTAAGTGAAGAGCAGGCCAAGGCGGGCAGCTTTGAGGCGCAGGCCAGCGATAACGAACAGCAGTTGGGTGACGAGCAGGGCTACACGAGCAACCTGCGCCGTCGCATTTCGACGCTGGAGCGCGAAGTGCAACAGTGCCGCGCGACTCAGCAGATGATGTCGGATCCAGGCTGGACGGGCAGCGCCGCGATCATACCGGAGAGTAACCAATGAAGAAGCCTCAACTGGCAGATGATGCCCATGTGTGGCACCGGCTGTGGTCCAACCACGCCGCCATACTGAGCGCGGTCACGACGGCGCAAGCGCTGCTCCCTTTCTGGGATGGCATCATTGCCGACCGCTATTTCGTGCTGGCGGGCGCCATGCTATCCAGCGCCGCGGTCATCCTTCGAAGCCTCAAGCAATCTGTCACCGATAGGCCGCGCCATGCTGGCAAAGCTACAGAGTAAAGCGCTGGCCTTAGCGATCGCTGCGCTCATGCTGTTGGCTGCTTGGTGGTACTGGCAGCACGTGACGGGGCAGCGCGACGCCTACCAGGCCGAAGCCGAGCGCCAGCGAACGCGGGCCGATGTGCTGCAGGAGCACCAGCAATGGCAGCGCCAGCAGATCGAAACGCTGAATGAAGCAATGGCAGCACGAGACCGTGCGCTGGATCGTATAGCTCTGGACATGAGCGCCAGCCGTACCGCGCTCGAGCAACTGGGAGAGACCGATGCGCAAGCACGTGACTGGATGGATGGCGATGTGCCTGGCGGTATTGCTGACTGGGTGCGCCAACTCCAGACCGGCGACGCCCGCGACGATGGATCAGTGCCCGATCGTGCCCGCCCACCTGACCAGCGAGCTGCCGGCACCCCAGTTGATACTGCAAGGTAACAAGGGGCTGCTCGAGCTGCTCGCTCAATACGAAGCGCTGCGCCGGCGGGTAAATGCTGATCGGGCGGCGACGGTCGAGATATTGGCAAACGATGCGAGTGATGATTAATGCCTAGTTCTCCGCCGCGTCCATGTCGTGCCCCCATGTGCAGCGGCAAGACGACCAATACACACGGCTACTGCGGTAAGCACGCCGACCAGGCAAGAGACTGGAAGAAGTCACCGAACCGAAAGCAGGATCGCGGTGGTAGGCCATGGCGCCGCAAGCGTCAGCGCATACTCCGGCGAGATAAATGCCTATGCCAGCCCTGCCTAAAGCGGGGCTTTTTCACGCCCGCTGTTGAGGTCGACCACATCGTCAATATCGCCTCAGGCGGCACTGACAGCGACGACAACCTGCAGGCGATATGCGGGCCGTGCCACAAGGCGAAGACGCAGAGCGAGGCCCGGCGAGGCCGTGGCGACGACGCCTGATGGGGAGGGGGGATCCAATCCCTACAGGCTGGCGCAAGCGGACACCGCAGCCTCCATTAAATTTTTATAACCGCGAAATTGAAAAATCAGGTCGGCGCGAGGAATTGCCAAATGACACGAGGTCGCAAACCCAAGCCGAGCCACCTGAAAGCGGTGCAGGGCAACGCTGGCAAGCGGGCAGTGAACCACGATGAGCCCCAGGGCGAAGAGCTGCTTGAAGTGCCGCTGCCGCCCGAGTGGCTCTCGCCGATCGGTATCGAAATGTGGGAGCGGGTCGCGCCCTGGTTGATTGGTAGCAAAATTCTGACTGGCTCTGATCTGCATAACCTCGAGGCGTTCTGTGCGGCGTACTCGCGCTGGCGACTTGCTGAACAGGATATAGCCAAGAACGGCATCGTGGTGGCCGGAATGAACTCGGACATCAAGAACCCGGCATGTACAGAGGCCAATGCCGCGCTCAAGCAAATGTCGCTGTACGGCAGTGCCCTGGGGCTCGATCCGGCCAGCCGTTCGCGGTTGGCGGTGCCGGGCGCCAAGGAAGCCGGCAACCCATTCAAAGACCTTCTAGGTAAAAAGCGATGAAGCACTATGGCCACGTACCCGCACGTCAACGCAGCGAACAAGTACGCTCGGGACGTGGTGGCCAAGAGGATTCCCGCGTGCAAGGAGGTCCGGCAGGCTTGCCAGCGCCATCTGGACGATCTCAAGGCGTCGAAGTCCCGGTCCTTTCCTTACCGGTTCGATAAAGAAGAAGCCGAGCGCGTCTGCGCGTTCATCCAACTGCTACCGCACACGAAAGGGAAGTGGGCGCGCGAGCGGCGGTTGATCACGCTAGAGCCATGGCAACTGTTCATCGTCGCCAGCATTTTTGGCTGGTTGAAGAAGAAAACCGGGCTACGTCGCTTCAGCGAGGCCTACATCGAGGTCGAGCGGAAAAACGGCAAGTCGGTACTGGCGGCAGCGATCGCCAATATCATGCTCTGCGCGGATGGCGAGTACGGCGCTGAGGTTTACTGCGGCGCGACGACCGAAAAACAAGCGTGGGAGGTATTTCGCCCGGCCCGCTTGATGCTCATGAAGTCGCCGGCGTTGGTCAGCGCCGCGGGCATCGAGATCATGGCGAAGAACATCTCGATTCCTGAAGACGGCAGCCGCTTGGAGCCGCTGATCGGTAACCCGGGCGACGGTAGTTCGCCTTCCTGCGCGCTGGTCGACGAGTTCCACGAACACCAGACGCCGAACCTCTATGAAACCATGCTGACCGGCATGGGCGCCCGCGACCAGCCGCTGATGTTCATCATCACCACCGCGGGCTTCAACCTGGCCGGCCCTTGCTACGACAAGCGGCGTCAGGCTCAACAGATGCTCGACGGGGCGCTGCCCAACGATGAGCTCTTCGCCATCATCTACACCATCGACGATGGTGACGATTGGAAAGATCCGGCGGTACTACGCAAGGCCAACCCGAACTTTGGCGTCTCGGTCAGCGAAGAGTTTTTGCTCAAGGCGCAGCGTGACGCCATTCGGTACCCAAGCCGCCAGAACTCGTTTCTGACGAAGCACCTGAACGTCTGGGTAAGCGCGCGCACGGCCTGGCTCAACATGGCAAGTTGGCACGCCTTGGGTGATCCCTCGCTCAAGCTCGAGGACTTCATCGGCCAGCCGTGCTGGATGGGTGTCGACCTTGCCAGCAAGACCGACATCGCGAGCATCGCACTACTGTTCCGCGATGAAGTGCCTGACAAGAAGGGCCGGTTGAAAACGCGCTGGACGGTGTTCGTTCGCAACTACCTGCCTGAAGGGGCGGTCGAGCGGGCGAGCACGAACAAGGCCGCCTATGAGGCCTGGCAGAACAACGGCGATCTGGTAATCACCGATGGCGAGGAACTCGACTTCGATCTGATCCGCGAAGAGATCAAGGATCTGGCCGGTATGTTCGAGATCACCGAAATCGCCTACGACCCGTGGCGTGCCACACAGCTCGCCCACCAGTTGATGGCCGATGGCGCTAGCATCGTCGAGTACCGCAACACGGTTCAGAACATGAGCCCGGCAATGCGGGAGCTTGAGGCGGCGATCACAGGCGGGCGCTTCCGGCACGCCAAGTGCCCGGTGCTTACTTGGATGGCCAGCAACGTGGTGGCCAAGGCCGATGCCAAGGACAACATCTACCCGCGCAAGGAAAAGCCTGAGAACAAGATCGACGGCATCATCGCCATCTTGATGGCGTTGGGGCGGGCCGTGCTCACCGAAAACGACGAGCCGGAAGAATCCATTTACGACACCTCGGACGTGACATGCTGATTAACCTCATCACTCTTACTGTAGGCCTGCTGGGTGTCGGGCTGGTGGCCTTTGGCGCATGGCTGATACTCCCCGCCGCTGGCTACATGGTCGCCGGCGGTTTCTGCCTACTCTGGTCCTGGCTCGCCTCACGGGCGGCCGCTCGGAACGCGCTACCGGCAGCAGTGGCCGACGATGAAGAGGATTGCTGATGTTCGTGCCAAGCCTCTTCAGATCATCCGCATCATCTTCTAGCCGAAAGCGAAGCGTGCAGGACTGGTCTGGCAACTGGGTAAGCTCTCGTTCAGGCCGTCAGAGTGCCGCTGGCACCATGGTGAACACCGAGAACGCTTTGGGCGTCAGCGCGTTGCGCGCCTGCGTTACGTTGCTGGCCGAGTCGGTAGCGCAGCTGCCCTGCGAGCTCTACCGCCGCGACAGCGACGGTGGCCGCGAGCGCGCCACTGACCATCCGCTTTATGACGTGATCCACAACCAGCCCAACAAGAAAGACACCAGCTTCGAATACTACGAGCAGGGCATGGGCAGCCTGACGCTCGAAGGCAACGAGTTCTCGCTGATCGAACGCGATGGCGCGGGCTACCCGACCGAGTTGATCCCGGTACACCCCAAAAAGATGCGTGTGCTGAAAGGCCCGGACGGGCTTCCGTATTACCAGCTCGTCGATTATGCCGATCAGATCCTGCCGATGCGCTCAGTGCATCACGTCAAAGGGTTTTCGCTCGACGGCTACTTGGGCATTTCGCCGATCGCCACCAACGCCGACACCATCGGCTTGGCCATGGCGACCGAGCAGCACGCCTCGGCGGTGTTCCAGCGCGGTGCCACGATGGCCGGCGTGATCGAGCGGCCGCGGGAAGCCACCGCCATCGCAGACCAGGCAAACGTTGACCGTTTACTCGACAAGTTTACCGAGCGTCACGGTGGCGGTTTGCGCAATGCCTTCTCGGTGGCGCTGCTTCAGGAGGGCATGCAGTACAAGCAGTTGGCGATGGATAACGAAAAGGCGCAGCTGCTCGAGTCGCGAAACTTTGGCGTGGTCGAGGTCTGCCGCCTGTATCGCGTCGCGCCCAACATGATTCAGCATTTGGACAAGGCCACGTTCAACAACATCGAGCACCTGGGGCTTCAGTTCGTCATCTACACCCTGATGCCGTGGATCAAGCGCAAAGAGGCCGCCATGATGCGCGACCTGCTGCTTCCCGAAGAGCGCAAGAACCTCTACATCGAGTTCAACGTCTCCGGGCTGCTGCGCGGCGATCAGAAATCGCGCTTCGAGGCCTACGCCATTGCTCGCCAATGGGGCTGGCTCAGCGTCAACGACATCCGTCGGCTCGAGAACATGCCGCCGATCGCTGGCGGCGACCGCTACCTGACGCCCATGAACATGGTCGACTCGCAGAAGATGGGGCAGTCGCTCAATGCCACACCCCAACAAATGAAAGAGATCGAGGGAATACTTGCATGCACGCAATGATCAACTACCCGCACATCGCGTCGATGGTGTTCAACACACCGTTGTTCGCCACCCCCACGCTGGTGCAGGCCGTACGTAGCGTGCTCGAACCCCGCTTGCTCGGCCGGGCCCACGATATGCCTCAGACTCTCGGTATGGATGCCGGTCACGATGGCGACCGCGAACTGCAGCGCCTCAATGTCACCGGACGTATTGCCATTATCCCGGTGCAGGGCGTATTGGTCGCGCGCCGCGGGCAGATCAACGCCGCCTGCGAAGAGCTGGTTTCTTACGAGAAGCTGCGCAGCCAGATCAACGCCGCGCTCAAGCACGAGTTGGTCGAAGAGATCTTCCTCGATTTCCACACCGGCGGCGGCCAGGCCATGGGCTGTAAGGAACTGGCCGATTTCATCCGGGCTAGCACCGCCATCAAGCCGATCACCGCGCTGGTCAATTTCGCTGCGTATTCCGCTGGTTACTACCTGGCCGCCGCGTGCACTCGCATCATCGCCAGCCCCACGGCGGGCGTCGGCTCCATCGGCGTGATCATCGAAACCTACGAGGTCAGCCGCATGGAGTCCGAGATGGGGATCACGTTTAACACCTACTACCGCGGCGACCATAAGAACAACATGTCGCCGCACGAGCCGATCACCGATCAGGCCGTGCAGGAGATCAACGCCATGCTCGATGGCAGCTACGCCGAGTTCACCGAATCGGTGGCGAGCTATCGCGGACTCGAGGTGGGTGCCGTGATCGACACACAAGCGCGGCTTTATCGGCCACGCGACGCGCTGGCGGCCAACCTGATCGACGAAGTGGCCACGGCACAGGATGCGATCAACGCCGCCGCCGAGCGTTATACAAGCAACACCGGCTCCACCCCCCGAAACACTCGCAGCATTCGCGCCCAGGCGCGGGCGCTGGATACCAGCAGTCAGCTCTAGCCACGCGGCGGAGCCTCACCATGGCGGCCACGAGCCGCCTTTTTTGTACCTAAACGAAGAGGAATACCCCATGGGCATTGAAGAACTCCGCCGCAAGCGTGCCGAGATCAACGCGCAGGTGCAGGCCCTGGCCGAGATCGAAGCCGAAGCCGGTGAACTCAACGAAGAGCAACTGGCTGAATTCGATAAGCTTGCCGCCGAATTCGATCAAGTCAGCACCAAGCTGGCCCGCGCCGAAAGCGTCGAGCGCATGAACGCCGCAGCCTCAACCGCGGTACCGAGCTTTGGCAGTGGTCAAGCGCCTGCGGTGCACACCAAGCCCGAACTCAAGCAGTACACCGGCGCAAAGGTGGCGCGCATGGCGATGGCCGTCGCTGCGGGCAAGGGTGACCTGCAGTTGGCCTCCAAGTTCGCCAGCGGCGAGATCGGTGATGCCGATGTCGCCATGGCGATCGATACCAGTGCCAATTCCGGCGGTTCACTGGTACCCGAGAACCTGCACGACGAGGTAATCGAACTACTGCGCCCGAAGACCATCGTGCGCAGCTTGGGCGCGCGCTCCATGCCGCTGCCCAACGGCAACCTCAGTATCCCGCGCATGGCATCTGGCGCTACGTCCGGCTACGTGGGCGAGGGCGCTGACGTGCTCGCATCCGAGGCCAGCACTGACGACGTGAAGCTGACCGCCAAGACCATGATTACGCTGGTGCCGATGAGCAACCAGTTGATCGGGCGCGCGGGGTTTCAGGTCGAGCAGATTTTTCTGAATGACATGCTTGCCAGCATGGCGGTACGCGAGGACAAGGGCTTTCTGCGTGACGATGGTACTAACGACACGCCGACCGGTTTCCGTGCAGTGTGTCAGCGCGAGGGCCGCGTTGTGCCGTGGGAAGGCACCGCTGATCTGCAGACCATCGATGCCTACCTCGACGGACTGATGCTCAAGCTGATGGAAAGCGACAGCCTGCTGATCACCCCGGGGTGGGGCCTGTCACCGCGAACCTACATGAAGCTCTTCGGCCTGCGCGACGGCAACGGCAACAAGGTCTATCCGGAAATGGCCCAGGGCCAGCTCAAGGGGTACCCGATTCGCCACACCACAACGATCCCGGTGAATCTGGATACCTCCGAGCTGGGTAACAACAACGAGTCGGAGATCTACTTTGCCGACTTCAACGATGTGGTGATCGGCGACAGCGACACCATGACCATCGATTTCAGCCGCGAAGCTACCTACAAGGATGCCCAGGGTAATCTGGTATCCGCGTTCGCCCGCAACCAGTCGCTGCTGCGCGTGGTCAGCGAGCATGACATTGCTTTCCGCCATCCTGAAGGTCTGGTGCTGGGTACCGGCGTCACTTGGTAACCGGCTTGCCCATGTCTTGCCATGCTGCCCGCGCCATGCGGGCGGTCGTTCTTACCCCATAATCTTGAGGTGCCTCCCATGGCCATCGTTTCCAAGTCAGCGCCTCAGCTGACCACCGTGCTGTTTCTCAAACCCTACGGCCGTTACGCCAAGGGCGACCGCGCCGGCTTCCCGGCGGACAAGGTCGCGCAGATGAAAGAGCGCAAGATTGCCGTGCCGGTACAAGAAGCCGCGGCGGCGGCCAAGGCCGAAGCCAACAAGACGCCCGCCGCCAAGCCGGTGAAGGGCACAGAGGGCGCGGACAAGGTTTAAGCCGCTCCCTTCACTGCCTCAACGCTGCCGCCTTTGGGCGGCAGCCCCGTTACGTCTGCTCGAGAGTCCCTGAATGCTCACGCTCACCCGCGCCAAACTACACCTCCGGCTGGCCACGACCGAAGAAGAGGCCGAGGCGTACACCGATGAAGACGTGATCATTCAAGGCCTCATCGACGCTGCCTATCAGTATGCCGAACACCACACCCAAGCGGGACTGGTCACGCGAACCAAAACCCTGGTGCTCGACGGCTTCCCGGCCGGCGCCGGCAAGATCGAGCTACCCTGGGCGCCGGTCACGGCCATCGAGTCGCTTGATTACATAACCCCGGGCGGCAATGAGCACTCGCTCGAAGCCGAAGCGTTGCGCCTGGACACGCGCGGCATTTACCCCACTCTGGCGCCGCAGTGGGGTAGCCAGTGGCCGCGTACCACCGATGAACCAGAGTGCATCGCCATTACGGCCACGGCCGGGATGGAAGAAACGCCAGCCGATGTGCAGGTCGCGCTCCTGCTGCTGATCGGCCACTGGTACGAAAACCGCGAGAGCGTCGCCGATGCACCGCTTCAAAAAGTACCCATGAGCGTCGACATGCTGCTGGGGCCGTACCGAATCCACGCCGTGGGGTAACCATGCGAATTGGCAAAAAGCGCGATCAGGTCACGCTGGAGTGGTGGCAGAAGGGCGAGCGCACCGCTTCCGGCGCCACGCCGGAAGGGTGGCAGCCGGGAGGCAAGGTGTGGGCCGAGGTCGAGCAGCTGCGCGGCCGCACGCTGTTCGCCGCCCAGGAAGCCAACGCCGAGACAACGGCGCGGATACGCATGCGCTGGCGCGCCGACATCGCCGCTGCCACCGGCAAAACACTACGCGTCCGGTACGGCCAGGTGGTGTACCGCGTGGAAGGGCGCCCGATTGATCTTGGCGGCCAGCGCACGGAACTGGAGCTGATGTGTCATGAGTGGGTTTGAATTTCAGTTGAGTGGGCAGCTCCTGCACGACGTGCAGCAGGAGCTAAAGGCGCTCGAAAGCAATCTGCGCGAACGCGCCATAAGCGCCGGGCTCGTGACCGTGGCGTCGCCGATCAAGAAAACAGCCAAACAACTGGCGCCGGCGGATAGCGGCGACATGGCCCAAGCGATCGGGCATCGCAACATCAACCGCCGCCAGCGCAGCCGCTTGGGCTTTAAGCCCGATGAAGTCGGCATACTCATCGGTGCCAACCGCCGCATCAATGGCCGCTGGCAAGGGCGAAAAGGCTTGTGGCATGAACACGGCACCGAGCACATGACGCCCAACCCGTTCCTCGCGCCCGCGCTGGCGCAGAACCAGAGCGGCACGCCGCAGCGCTTCTACGAAGGGCTGTCCAAATACCTCGACCGTCAACGCAAGCGGGGCACGATTCAATGATCGAGCGCATCATCGACGCCCTGAGCGCCGCCGGACTCACCGCGGTACCGAGCAGCGAGGCCGACCCCAGCCGCGCCGACACCGTGCCCGGGCTGGTGCAGCTCGTTGACCCGGTCGTCGAGCAAGCGCTTTGGCCGCTGAACCTGCCCCCTGAGGCACCGGCGATCAACGGCGTGTACAGCCTGGCCGGGCAAACCAGCATCGAGGTCGACGACTACCGGCTGGGCCGGGTCGATACCTATGTGCTCAGCCTGCGCGCGCCGGAGTTCGACCCGCTGCGCAAGATGAGCACCGAGCTGATCGAGCGCGTGGCCGCCCAGTCCGGCACCGAGAGCTGGGAGATTACCGACGCTGCCACCGATTTTGAGTTCGACCAGCGCCAATACCGCGCGCATTTCGAGCTACAGGCGACCAGCCTGGCGATGTCATCGCCGGCGCTACCCGCGGCGTTCGTGCACCCCGTGCAGACCGCCGCCGCGCCCAACGCGCTAGGCACCATGCAGGTTCGCCAAACGGTGAGCGAGCAAATCGCCATCGTACTGATCGCCGACCAGCACGAGATCGACGAGCAGCGCAGGGCCACCAGCAGCGCGCTGCTGGGGCTCGATAGCGCGCCGGACGGCGTCGCGCCGCTTGAGTACGCCGGCGGCCAGCGCGTCGCTGTCAGTGGCAATCACGTTTACTGGCGCGAGCTTTATCAGTACGACCGGCTGATTCGCAGCTGACCCCAACCACCCACCTAAAACCCCGCCGCGTGCGGGTTTTTTTACGCCTGGAGAAAGCCCATGCCCAGCATCGGCGGTCGCTACCGCATCAAAAACGGCAAGCCGCAGCTTGTCCACGAAACCAAACCCGCCCCGGCGACCGCCGAGGGTGACAAGAAAGCCCAGGCCGCGCAGCCCGCCGGCAAGTCCGCCAAGCCGGCGGCCAAGAAAGAGGACTCAGGCAATGAGTGAACCGCTACTCTGGCGAATCATGACCGTCGGCGCGGTCATCGAGGACCAATACGGCGTTACGCCGGACGACCTCAGTGGCATGGTGTTTTTCGACGTCATGACCAAGGAATCTCCCGGCGTTTACCAGGGCGACACCGCCGAGCGTGAGCGCATGAAGCCAGGCTTCGGTGCGAACGAGCAGGTCAATGTCGCCCCGTATTCCACGCGCACCATTCGCGTGCCCTACGCGGGCTCCGGCACGCCTGGCGTACCGCCGTCCTTCTGGTTGCTCATGCTCGCTGCTGGCCACAGTGAAACGATCGACGCGAGCGACAACAATGCCCATGTGGCGTACGCCCCCGTGTCGCGCAACTTTCACTCGATCTCGCTGTTCTGGTGGTCCGACAACGACGAGCTGCAGGTGCTACCCGGAGCGCGTGGCACGGTCACACGTACCACTGACGCCAAGGCGATGCCGTACTTTGAATTCAGCCTTACCGGCCTGTATCAACGCCCCTATAAATCGGCGCCGCCCGCTGGCGGTACCCGCGCGCCGCAGGCCAAGGAAGTGCCGGTGAACAAGCAAAATAGCGTGTTCGAGCTGTTCGGCCAGAAGGTGCCGATGCAGTCCTGGTCATTTGACATGGCGGCTCAGGTCGAGCACCGCAACCTGGTGAACTACGAAGGCGTTCATATTACCGATCGCCAAGCCAGTGGACAGCTCAACATCCAGAAGCCGCGGATTGAAGACCTCAACATCTTCGAGCTGATCGAGTCGCACAACGGCACGACCGAAGGCGAAGTGGTGTTCACTCACAACGACGTGCCGGGGAACATCGTTGAGTTCGAAGCCGCCCGCGTCCAGCTTTCCAACTACCAGGAAGCGGACAACCAAGGCATCACCCACTGCACGATGGACACTCGCCTGCTCTCCGCGCCCGAAGGCGACGGCGACTACCGCTACGTGTTCCGTTAAACCCAGCCACCCACACACCGCGCCGCCCATTGAGGCGGCGCCATTGTTTGTCTCGATCATAAGGAAAGCACCATGTCCCTCGTACTCAAGAAAATCCCGACCATCACCGTCGATGTTCCCGTTCAAGTGCCCGAGGCGGAGAAGCCGTCGACGATTCAGGCCACCTGGACGCTCCACAGCTGGGACGACTACCGCAAGATCGTCAATGAACAGCAGGCGGGCAAGAAGGAGGACGAAGAACTGCTCGAGGACCTGAAAAACGTTACCGGCATCAAGGGCGAAGACGGCAAGGAAATGCCGTTCGACAAGGCGCTGATCGAGGTTCTGATGCAGACCACCTACATTCGGCGTCCGCTGATCCTCAGTTGGTTCGCCGCGCAGGAAGGGCGCAACCAGGCCGCGGCAAAAAACTAAGAGGCGCTGGCCAGTGGTGGGCGCAGGGCCCGGCGCCAAAGGACCAGCGAAAGCAGGACGCCGACCGCTGGGGCCTGAAAGACGCCGACGCCCCGCCCGAAGCGCCGACGCACTTCGAGGTGTGGGAGGAGCACTGGCCAGCGCTCGAGCTGTTTCTTGCGATGCGCACCCAATGGCGTGTGGTCGCCAGCATGACCGGCGAGCACCGCCAGGGTATCGACTATACAGCGCTCTATGGCCACCCCAAGTTCGCCCGGCTCTCGTTTGATGAGCAGGACGAGCGCTTAACGCAGATCCAGCACATTGAGGCCGGCGCCCTGGCGGTGATCAACAGCCAGACCCACATCGCCGAGCAGGAAGAAGAAGAGCGCTGGCAGCGGCATAAACAAATCATGGAGCACCACCTGGCAAATCAGGAGCGTCTACTGGATGAGATGCGCGCAAGGATGGGGCTGGATTCGAGAGGGCGGTTTGTTCCCTAGAGTAAGCGGCAAATATTTTTGAGTCTGGCGCAGGGATGCGCTATTTTGCAGTTCACTTAAAGTGGATTCATACGGTAGAAGTCACACGCAATGAAGCACCTCACGCTTAAGCTACATGGGACCGATCCCGACACGCTGCCCTTGGCAAGCCTGTCGAAGTATCTCGGTTGCCTGGACAAGCTCTATGGCGGTAAGGAAGTCAAAACCCTTACCGAGGTAGAGCCTGGCTGTGCGTGTTTGAAAATTGCCGTTGACGATGCCGATTACGATGAAGCTTTACAGCATGTTAAGCAGGCGTCTGAGGGCAAGGCCGCCAGAAAATACATGGACCCCTACAATCAGCTTCTAGGCCAAATTGAAAAAGATGGCTACGAGGGTGAGTTCTACGCCGGGAAGGTTCAGATAGTTCGCTTGCCCACCAGGAAGAGAAGCGCTCAAGTCAGTGCGCTGTCTCAAAAGATGGCTTGCTCTGTCAAAGGTCGCCTGTACTCAGTGGGCGGCAAGGACGACACCATTCCTGTCCGAATAGAGGATATGGAAGGCAAAGTCGTCTATGGGGATACGAATCAAACCCTTGCCACTGCACTTGGCAAAGATCTGTTCAAACATATCCACGCGCATGGAGAAGGTGAGTGGGAGCAGATGGAAATTGGTGGCGATTGGCAGCTCCGTAAAATAGTAATTCACAGCTATGAGGTCATCGAAAGCCTCGATCCCAAGTCAGCCTTCAACAAGCTCAGGGCGTTGGGCGGTATAAAGCTTCCAGGTGATAAGGGAGTTCACACCGACATACTGGATAACAGGAGCTAACGTGCGGCTAGTCGTTGATGCCAACATACTCATGCAGATTCTCAAGGTAGGTGGCCGCAACGACTTGGTTTGCCCACGCACAGACGAGGTCATTGATAATCCAGAAGGGCGGGCAGAAGCCTTGCTCGATCTAATGAACACCAAAGCTGATCGCATACTGATACCTACGCCGGCTTTGTCCGAAATTCTTGTCAGGGTAGAAGATCACACGTTGCATCGTGAGTACTTATCGGTAATCAATAGCGTTGCATGCTTCGACCTGATCAATTTTGATGCGATCAGCGCGATCAACTGCGCGCAGCTCGTCAACAATTCAGAACTCAAGCAGTTGAAAGGCGTTGATGATCCCAAGAAGAAGATCAGCTTCGATAGGCAGATAATTGCGATGACTCAAGCCTATGGCGGTGATGAGCTATGGACGCATGATAAAAAAATGCTTGCGAAGGCTGAGGCGGTCGGCATCGTGGTGAAATCGCTGGCCGATGTAGCGTCCAATATGAGCCAGTTGGAGCTTACGGAAGAAGCGACCCCGGGCGAAGTAGTCAGTATGGCAAGTCGACGTAATTAAGCATTGCATGAACCTCGAAGCCCCGCCCCGGCGGGGTTTTTTTATGCCTAATGACGGCGAAGCCCGCTGACGGCGAACTCAACAGGATTCTGATCAACTCCTCATGGTAAGAGCATGGCGGCGAGGAATTGTTAATTTATAATATCTATATGAAAAAACGATCTAAAAAGCGACGTAAATGAACTTCTGCGTTCAGTAATTAGCTAGAAATAGAGCTAATGAGTGCGTAGACATGTCTAATTTAAAGAACATTATAAAAGTGGAAGGTCGTATGTCTGAACAAGGCGCGGATCGTGCGGGGCTGCTTTTGTCGATCGCGGCGCTGATCGCGGCCACGTTGCTGGGTATGGCGGCATTGATTGGCGCGATAGGGTGGGTACTGTAAATCCAAACAGGCCCATCAACAGGCTTGGGAAGCGCTCAGCGCGCCCTCATAATAGCGGGACCGCTTGACGCCTGCGCCGAGTTGGGCCAACATTCTCGAGCCGCTGCAAAATCAGTGGCTCGGGTGTGGTAGCCCGATTCGGACGTATGGCGCACAGCGCCCATAGGCGCTTTTTTTGTGCCCGTTATGGCGGGCCGTGCGCGGGACACCTCCGGGTGTGCCGGTTTGCCTACGTTCACCGGTCTACCACCCCGCGTACGGTTCGCCCCCATCATGTGGTAGTGGAAAGGGCGAACTCCATTAAGAACGAGGAGTTCATCATGACAGCACTTACCGCTTCACCGGTTTCAATCGATTTTCATGGCATTCGTATCCCGACATTCAACGTGAGCGGGATCATTCGCGTAGCCATGAAACCAATCTGTGACGGCATCGGGCTTGAGTGGCATGGCCAGCGTCAGCGAATCAAGCGTAATGCGGTTCTTTCCAAAGGTGCGGTTATCATAACCGCACCTTCAAAAGGTGGCCTTCAGAAGGTTTTGACTCTGCCACTGACAAAGCTGAATGGTTGGCTGTTTGGCGTCGATGCCGCCCGTGTAAAGCCCGAGGTGCGCGATCGCTTGATTGAGTATCAGGAAGAGTGCTTCGAGGTACTCAACGACTACTGGCAGCACGGCGGCGCCGAGAACCCGCGCTTCACCACTATCGATGACCGCAAGCCACTGAACCGCGCCGTACGCACCCTGGCCAATCTGCGCAGCGCCCAGGGCGAGAGCGCCGACTACGCCGGCATGTGGAAACTGGTCAACGGCTACCTCGGGCTGGCGCATATCGAGGACGCCACCCCGGCGCAGGTCGACCGCGCCATGGTGTTCGTGCAAGAGAGCATCGAGCGCGAAACCCAGAAGATCATCGAGGGCGACTACCTCGCCCGGCAGTCGCTGCCCGTCGAGCCGCCGCCCCCGGCGCAGCCCGCCATTCACTACCCGATGGCGATGTGGCCGGAGATCAACCCGCAGCTTAAACAGGACTGGGCCAACGACCTGCCCACGGCGTACCCGAACCGTCACTGGGTCAAGGCCCGGCACCTGCACGGCGAAAGCGCCCCATCGCCCACGCTGCGCCTGCTCGGCCAGCTCAAACAAGCGGGGTTCAATGTAGCCTGCTGCGAAGCCGAGGTGCTCGCGATGCGGCACCACATTGGCGAAGCGGACTCGACGCGGAGGGAAGTGGAGCGGCTAATGGGGCGAACACATAGCCTGCCCGTCACGGCCTAACGCCTAGCCAGACTTAGCCAAGTGCGATACGTTCCCTGTTGAGTTTACTCAACGGGGAATTGGTCGTGACCGAATTTCGTCACTGCTTTCCCTGAACCTTAAGGAGAGGAGTTGTGGCAGAGCGATTTGTGGTAATCGATGTAGAAACCGCGAACCCCGATATGAGCTCTATCTGCCAAGTGGGCTTGGCAGTCTATGAGAACGGCCAACGAGTAGCGACGCATTCAATGCTCATTGATCCAGAAGATGACTTCGATGAGTTCAATATTGCCATTCACGGTATCACGCCCGATCAGGTGAAGGGACAGCCGAGCTTTGCCGCGGTGGTACCCGCTATTAACCAGCTATTCGGTGACAGCGTAGTTGCTTCTTATGGCCATTTTGATAGAGCGGCGGTTGCGCAAGCGTCGAGCCGTTATGGTGTTGAGCTTTCAACATACGCATGGCTCAACCTGCATCCGGTAGTCAGAAGGGCATGGCCTGAAGAGTCAGCGACCCATGGCGTGGCTTTAGCAAAGACGGCCAAGCGGCTGAACGTGGACCTGGTTAATCATCACGATGCAGAGGCAGATGCTGTCGCCGCTGGTGAGATATTCTTGCTAGCGATGCAGGCCAGCGGCTTGGGTGTGACTGATTGGGTCAAGCGGGTCACGGCGCCAATACACCCGGGGGAAGGCTACGAACGGCACGTATCCACCTATGAAGTAGACGCAGAAGGCGCGCTGTACGGTGAGGGCATTGTGTTCACCGGGGCGCTCAGCATGACAAGGGAGCAAGCAAGAGAGGCCGCCGCCAAATTGGGATGTACGCCACTAAATGGGGTTAGCAAAAAAACTACGATACTGGTAGTTGGTGACCAGGATCTCAAGCGTTTAGCTGGTTCCGATATAAGTAGCAAACATCGTAAAGCGGAGGAGCTGATAGCAAAAGGTCAAGTCATCCGCATCATTGGTGAGAGTGATTTTATGTCAATGCTCCAGCCACTCAATGGCGGGGTTTGCCAATGAATCGAAGACTTTCTGCGTCCTTTGCCTGCCTTCTTATAACTGCCGCGCAAGCAGATGTTCATATAGTGGATGCCAATCTATTGCCTGATGCTTCCAGCTTTGAAGTGTTAATTGAAAACTCGGGCGATAGGTCAGTTGCCCGGGGTTATATAGCTACTCGATTTATTACGCCAGGCCGGAGCGTTCCTTGGGTCGATTCCTGGGAGCAAAGCTATGCAGTGCCGGGGGGAGTGGAGCCGGGCGAAACTCATATGCTCAAAATGGATGCGCCGGTTGAAGTCGAAAGCATCGATGGATATGAAATCGTACCCGACATCCTGTTTTTTTCGGCTTTCGATGTTAGCGGCGCCCCATTGAACGATGATGCCGAAGCCGTCATGCGGTCGCTTGAAGCTGATCGGCGAGAGACCGAGGAATTGCTAAAGCAGCTCAACGAATTAGAAAGCGATTGAATATCGTCAATATAGAGTGATTTGAACTACCTCCCCATGTATGCCCGCCATTGAGCGGGCTTTTTTGTGCCCGCAACTCGAGGTTTTACGATGGCTCAGAACTACAAGGCCGGCCTGATAATCACCGGCGATGCATCGGGCGGTATCCGTGCCATCAAGGCCACGGAAGACGAGCTGGGCAAGCTGAATCAAGGCTTTGATCGCGGTGCCCGTCAGTCCAAGCGCTTTGGCAGCGATGCCGCGCGCGCCGGCCGCCAGGTCGCCGAGATCGACAAGGGAGCCAGCGTGGCGAGCCGTGGGCTCGACGTGCTCCACGGCCGCGTCACTGGCGTGGCCGCTGCGATTGCGACCGCCTTCGGTGCGGGCAGCGTTGTATCGCAGGCCCGCCTGATCGCGGACACCGACTCGCTGGCGCGTAGTATTGGTATCGCCACCGGCGAACTCCAAGCGTGGGATTACGCCGCCCAGCAAGCGGGCCTTGCCGGTGGCAAGATGGGCGACATCCTCAAGGACATTACCGAGCGCATCGGTGAGTTCACCGCCGAAGGCACCGGCGAAGCGGCGGCGCTGTTTGAGAACCTGAACCTCAATATTGACGAAATGAAGCGGCTGGCGCCGGACCAGCAGCTGCTCAAGATCGCCGAGGCGATCAGCACGCTCGAAACTCGCGGCGAGCAAATCAGCTATCTCGAGCGGCTGGGTAGCGACGCCACGCTGCTGCTCCCGCTGCTCGACAACAACGCCGCGAAGCTGCGCGAGCTCACCAGCGAAGCCAAGGCCATGGGCGTGTCGATGTCTCAAATCGACATCAATAACGCCCTGGAAGCGAACCGGGCGATCTCGGAGCTTAGCGGCACGGTTGAGGGCCTTAAAAATCAGGTCGTCGCGGACCTTGGGCCCGGCCTGGCCACCACCGTCGACCACCTGTCATCGTTCATTCAAGAAGCCGGCGGCGCCTCGCGCATTCTGAATGAGGTGAAGGATGTGGCCACCGTCACCGCCGCCATCATGGCAGGCCGCTACGCGGCCGCATTTGTCGCGAGCGCCCAGGAAGTTAAAGCCAATACCGCAGCGACGATCGCAAATACCCAAGCAGATATTGCGGCCACCACCGCAGCACGCGCCAAGGCTGCCGAGACCCTGCGCGTTGCGGTGGCTGAACAGGACGCTGCCCGCCGCGCCTTGGCGAATGGCCACGCCATTGCGACGGCGACGGGAAACACCACGCTACGCACCAAAGCCATCACGCAGATGGCCGCCGCCAACCAGCGTGCGATCGCCGCCGAGGCAGCGCACACCGCGGCGGTAAGTGCGAGCACGGCAGCCGTTAATGCGAACGCGGCGGCTATGGGGCGTGGGACGGTGGCGGCTCAAGCAATGGCAGGTGCCACGCGAGTGGGGGCTGGCGCGCTGGCGCTTATTGGGGGGCCGATGGGCGCCGCCATGCTGGCGGGTGGTGCAATCTACTACTTCCGTGAAGAGCTCGGCCTGGTAGCACCTAAAGTGCAAACAGCCACTGAGCGTGTCGATGACATGACCAGCGCGCTGGATGCGAACTCCGAAGCTGCTTTGAAGAACGCCCGGGCGATGCTCGAAGCTGAGCAGATGTTTCAGCGCTTCAGGCAGACTTCCTTAGCGATGGAGGTGGAACGCCAGCAGCAGATCGTTTTTGACGAGCAAGAGCAATGGGACAGCGTTGGTGGCCAGCAGGCCTTCGGCATGGGGCAGCGCAGCGAATCCCAGCAGAAGCTTCACGACTTGCGCGTAGAGCTACTGGATACGCGCAAAGCCATTGAAGCAGCTGGTGGCTCGGTTACCGAAATCGATGAAAAGCTCGAGCAGCTCGAGCGCACCACCCGACAGGTTATAACGCCAACAGTTGATCTGGGCGGTGCGACGGAAGCGGCCGGAAAAAAAACGCAGGAAGCCGCCCGCGAAACCACCACGCTCGCTAGCTCGTACGAAGACCTGCTCGACCGCCTGAACCCCAACCGCAGCGTGGCCCGCCAGTTCGCCAAGGACCAGGGCACGCTCAACCTCGCGCTGGCCACCGGCCGCATGAACACCGTGCAGTACATGCAGGCGATGGGGCGGCTCCATGAGCAGTTCCAGGAAGGGCAGCGCGAGTCCGAGGCATTGGCGATCGCCTCGGAAGATGCCGGCCAGCGCATCGCCAACAGTTTCATGAGCTGGGAAACGGTCGCCGACAACACGCTACGCAGCCTCGACGACGCCGGGCGCGATACCTGGCTCGGCTTCGCGGACGGCTCCACCGACGCGCTCGAAACCGTCGAACGGGGCTTCGAGCAGACGTTCGCTAATATCGCCCACATGCTGACGACCCAGAAGCTCACGTTTTACGCGTCGGGCATGTTGGGGCTCGATACCTCGGGCATGCCCGGCGGAGCGGCCCAGGGCGGTGGTTTCAACCTCGGGCAAATGGGGTCGCTGAAAACCGGCTGGCAGGCCGTGCAGAACGGCTTCGGCGGCATTCAGTGGGGCGGTGTGAATACCGCCGCGCAGGCCGGCGGGGTGTACGGCAACATCGCGACCAATACCGCCGCCAATAGCGGCGGACTCTACGCCAACGCCGCCACTGGCCAGGCTATCGGCACCGCTGGCAGTGGTGGGCTGTGGGGCGGCAGCATGCAGAATTTCAGCGGCATGCAGGGCCTTGGCAGCATGGGTGCGGGCTACGCCGGCGGCCGTGTGGGTACCGAGCTGGGCGGCGCGATTTTCGGCAAGGAAGCGGGCAGCGCTTATGCCGCCACTGCAGGCGCCGCGATTGGCACGTATTTCGGCGGCCCCCTCGGCGCGTTCGCGGGCGGCACGATCGGCGGCGCGCTGGATTCGCTGTTTGGCTCGAGCAAAAAAACCTTCGATTTCAATTTTGAACAGGGCAAGCACTCGTACGTTTTCGGCGACGGTACCAGTGCCTTTGGCGACTACGGCCTGACCGCGCTTTCCGACTACAAACTCGGTGAGCAGCAGGACGAGCTCAAGGAAATGCTGGCCGCACTGGGCGAGTTCGACAACCAGCTGGCCGCCGCCGCGATTCCTGCGCGTTTTGACGCGATGCGCGAGGCGATCGACGGTTTTACGCACAGCGGCCCGGAGGACCTGTTCGAGACTCGTTTGCGGCAGATGATCACCGGCGGCGAGGTGTGGGCCGCCGAGGCAGTGGCGAGCATTGCCAACCCGGAAAAGCTCGGCCAGGCCATGCTCGGCGCCCTGCAGCTCGAGCGGCTGGGCGGTGAGCTGGGCGTGGAGCTAAGCGCGCAGATCAAAGCCGCCGTGGGCGCGGCCCGGGGCGACTATGCCGCCGATGTCGTGCAACAGGCGCTCGCTAGCGCTCAGGCCGCCGGCGTGCTGATCGATGCGTCGGGTCGTTTGAATCTGCAGTTTGATCAGACTGCCGCCGGCGCGCTGACCGCGGCGGGGAATCTCGCGCAGTATGTCGGCGGCGTCGACAGTCTCACTGCGGCACATACTGCTTACTATCAGGCGGCGTTTACCGATCATGAGCGCCTGCAGCACTCCTACGACGACGTGCGCGCGGCGCTCATTGGCGTCACTGACGATACGCCGCGCACCGTCGCCGAGCTGCGCGCGCTGGTCGAAGCGCAGAGCCTTAACGGCGACGCTTCACAGCGCCTCGCCGCGGACTTGATGGCGCTGGCGCCGGCGCTCAAGGAAACCACCGCCGCGGTGCGGCAGGCGATCGAGCAGCAGTACCAGAGCGCGCTGGGCCGTGCCCCGGCGGGCGATGGGCTGGACTACTGGTTCAACCTGGTCGCCGGTGGTTCGCTGACGCTCGAGGGCGCGCTGTGGAATATCGCGAACAGTGCCGAGGCCACGGCAGCGGCGGCTAACGGTGCGGCGAGTGGCGTGGACGGCATGGCGGACGCGCTGCGCGCGCGTGAACAGCTCGAGCGACAGTTACTGCAGGCGCAGGGTAAAACCGATGTGCTTCGTCAGATTGAAATCGACCGGCTGAGCGCGCTGGAGGTCGGCGAAGTCGACAACCTCGCGGCGATGCAGCAGCGGCTTTATGCGCTTGAAGACGAAAAGGAGGCTCAACAGGCGGCAGAGCGCGCGCAACAAGAGCGCATCCGCGCGATCGAGCAGGAGAGCCAGGCATGGAGCCGCGCCCGCGATCAGCTCGCGAGTTTCGGCAACAACATCAACGATTGGGGCGCGCAGTTCGACGCCACCCAGCAAAGCGGCGCGACGCCCCGGGAGCGACTGGACGCATCGGATGCGGATTTTTGGGCGCAGTATGAAAAAGCGCTCGCTGGTGACCGCAATGCCCGGGGCTCTATCACGCAGTACGCCGACCGCGCTATCGACAACCTGGAGCAGTTTTACGCCAGTAGCGCGCCCGGGCAGGCGGGCATCTCGGAAATCCGCGACGCGATGGAGCGCTTGCCGGACATGCTCAGCCCTGAGCAGTTCTTAGCCGATGAGTTCAAAGGCATTATCGGCGAGCAAACCGTCTCGCTGGTCGATGTCATGGACCTAAACGGCAGCGGCACCGTGTCCGCGATCGAGCAGGCCATCGCGGCGGATTGGAGCGCCGCGCAGCTGCTCAGCGGTGTTTTGAATACCGAAATGGAGCGGCTGGGCACGCAGGTGCTGACCGAGGCGCAGGTGCGCGCCGCGTTGGCGCCGCACGCAACCGACGCCGAAATCACCCGGTTGATGCGCACGGTAGACACCAACGGCGACGGCATTATCAGCCGGCAGGAACTGACCAACGCGCGTATCGGGGGGTTATCAAGCGGCATTGCGGGATCGCTGCGTGGGCATTTCGATATGCTCGATGCGAACCTCGACGGCAAGCTGACGTTCGGCGAGCTGCAGCGGGGGCTTGCGGGTATCGCCACTGACGACGAGCTGCGCGCAATTATGCGCGCGGTGGATCTCAACGGCAGCGGGGTCATTTCGGAGCTCGAAGCACAGGTACTGGCCGGCTACGAACAAGCCGACTTGCTCAAGGCCGTGCTGACGTCCGAAATGCGCGCCTTGGGCACCGACCAGCTGACGGCCACGCAAGTGCGCGCCGCGCTGGCGCCGCATGCCACTGACGCGGAAATCGAGCGGCTGATCAGGCGCGTGGATGTAAACGGTAACGGCATCATCGACCAGCAGGAGCTGACCAACGCCCGTATCAGCGGGTTATCGCTCGGAATTGCCAGCGCCGTGGCCGGCCAGTTCGACAGCCTGGACATCACCAGCGATGGGCTCATCGATTACAGCGAGTTTCGAAACGCGTTTGATGGCATGGCCACCGACAGCGAGCTACGCCGTATTTTCGACAAGCTCGATGTCACCGGGACGGGAACGATCAGCCGGCTGGATGCACAGACCAACGAGCTGATTACCGCCGCCAAGGCCCGCGATCTGACCGACACCCAGCGCGAGATTATCGGCGCGCTGAACGCTCAGCAAAACGAGAGCGTCGTGCGCTGGTGGGGGCACCATATCTCGAATGAGTTCGAGCGGAAGTTTTCGGGCCACCGGGGGCTGGGGGTCACGCTGGCATCCAAGCAGGACGAGTCTGGCGTGAATTTCATGGGCGGCGTGTTCGCGGAACGCATGCTGTCACGCGATAACACGGCGTGGCTGGGCCACCAGATCGCGAATGAGTTCAAGCGCGCCGGTGTCGCGAACGGTGGCGCCGCTTACGCCAAGGGTGGCGTTTTTACTAACTCCGTGGTCAGCACCCCGACGTTTTTCAACGAGTCCCTGATGGGTGAAGCCGGACCGGAGGCCATCATGCCGCTGTCGCGCGGTGCCGGTGGCCGGCTGGGGATCGATGCCAGTGGTTTGATGACGATCCCCGAAGGTCCGCTCGAGCTGCCCATGCCCAACGTCTACATGCCCCAGTTTCCGGCGCTCGACAACCGCGACGTGGTGCAGGTGCTCGAGGACGTGCGCCGCGAGCTGAAAGAAACCCGCGCGGAAAACAAGCGGCTACTCGAGCTGATCGGCAACAACACCCGCGACACGGCCGACGCGATCGACGACTACGGGCAGCGCGCCGAGGCCCAGCGCAATGACCAGCTCGACGAGCTGGAGGCGATCAGTCGAGCCAAAAAAACCCGGAGTAACACGCTATGAGTATCAGTGACGGCCAGTATCTGGCCTGGCTGGCGCGGCTCAATGCCGACCGGCTCTTGCTCGCCGAGCTGCACCACGCCGGGGGCATCGAGTACGTGGCTACCGGGCCGTACATGTCGCGGCCCAATGATGCCGACCCCAACCGCCCGTATGCCACCGCGCTAAAAAAGGCCGTCGATATAACTACCCGGATCGACGGCCTTCTGACGTTTGGCGAGGTGACGCTAATGGGCGACCGGCTCGTTACCGAGCTGGTGGGCCATGCCTGGCAGGGGCACCCGGTGCGGCTGTTTTTGGGCGCCCCCACCTGGGCGCGTGACGATTTTCGGCTCGTCGCCCAGGGGCGTAATGGCGGCATACGGCAAGCAAAGCGCGGCGAAATCACGTTCCAGGTCGACGAAGAAAGCAGCGTGCTGGACGAGCCCATCGACACGGGGCAGCTGCCCGATGGCGCCGGGCCGGTGCCGCTGGCGCTGGGCAGCGTCTACAACGCGCCGCTTTACCGAGTGGATACGCAGACGCTGACCTACCGGGGGTCGTACCTGCCGGTCACGAGCATACGGGCCAAGGCCAACGGCGCGCCGGTCGAGCACACGACCGACAAAGCTGCTGGCACGGTGACACTGGATGGCCAGTTTGGCGATATGACCGGCGACATCGAGGAGCCCCACAACACCCCGCGCAAAATCGTGGAGTGGGTCGCCCAGCGCTATGGCATCGCCGTGGGGGGCATCGACCTGCCCGATTACCGGGTGGGTGTGTACTACAACAGCGCCGTAACGGGTCGGCAGATCCTCGACGAGCTCAAGGAAGGGCTGGGGGCGTACTGGTATCTCAACGAGGTTAACGCGCTGGTCATGCGGCAGCACCAGGCGCCGGCGTCGGCGGATGTGACCATCGTTCGGGACGATATTTTTTACGACAAGCTGACCCTGAGCAGCACAGAACAGCCCTGGCGGGCGCTCACGCTGCGCTGGGGCCGCAACTATGCGCCGCTGTCGACCGTGGCCGCCATCGTCGATGAGCAGCACCCGGACGAAGCGACGCGGTTACGCACCGAGTGGCGCGAATCGCGGGGCGAGCAGGATGTGAGCGATTACCCCATGGCGGAGCGCGTCACGCGCAATAGCGTTATTCAGGATGCGAATGACGCCGCGACCGAGTGCCAGCGTTTGCTGGCGCTGCGCAGCACCCGCCGGGACGTATGGAATATCGAAGCTCGCTTGCCGCCGGTCTACGTGGGACAGGCGGTGGCCGTCGAGCATGGGCGCCTCGAGGGCCGCTTGGGGCGATTGATCAACGTTGGCCGCTCGCCCACGCGCGGCCGTACCACGCTGGGAGTGTGGGTGTGAATCCTATCAGTATCCTGTTCGAGAACCTGCACGACGCCGCCACGTTGACCACCAGCAGCAGCCAGAGCCCCGTTGAATACACGCAGATAAGCGGGGGGAGCTATCTGTTTCGCACCCGGGGTGTCACGCGTGAGGTGCTGACCGGGCAGCTCGATAACGCCGCCTTCGTGGGGCTGGTCGTGATTTACGGGCACAACCTGAGCCCCGCCGGCACCGTCAATATCGAGCTGTTATTGAACGGCGAGGTGGTCCAGGAAACCGGCTATCAGGGTGTCGCCGAGCTGATACCGCTGGGGCGCTTTCGTGCCGGTATCGACCCCTGGGGCGGGCATGACTTGAGTGGGCTATCGACAGTGAGTTTCGAGGCTCGTTTCCAGCCAGTGGTGGCCAACGCCTACCGCATCACGATTGATGACCCGACGAATGAACACGGCTATCTGGAGGTGGGGCGGATCTTCGCCGGGGCGCCCTGGTCACCGCCGGCGCGTATGAATATCGGTTTTGGCGTGAACATGAAGAACAAGACCCAGACCCGCAAGGAGCGCACCGAGGGCGGTTCGCTGATTGCGATTGGCAAGGGCGGCTGGCGCGAGGTGTCGTTCGAGTTTGAGCACCTGGAGGATGACGAGTTCGAAACCCTCATCAAGGAAATGAACAAAACCGACGACACCACCGAGGTGTATATCAGCGTTTACCCCGACAAGGGCGGCGTGATCGAAGCCATTCACAGCTTTGCCGCGATGCGCCAGGACGGCTACGCACACACCCACGACCGCGCTCGAAACCGGCGCCTTCCCCTGACTTACGTGGAGGTTTGATCCATGGCGGTACAAGCACCGATTGTCGAAGATCCACGCAAGTGGGACTTCGCGTATAACGATCGCGAAGAGATGATCGTGAAGCAAAAGGCGCTGAACCAGTGGCGTTACGATTTCTCGCAGCAGCTCACAGCGATGGTCGAGGCGCTCAACGGGGAGTTTCAGTACGTCGCCGAGACGCGTATCGATATTACGAAAAAGGCCGGGCAGGTGGCTGCCGATCGGCAGCACGTCGACGCGCAAAAAAAGGCGGTGGACACGGCCAAAAGCCACGTCGACGCGCAAAAGAAGGCGATCGACACGACGGCCGGCGAGGTGGATGCTAACGCCCGGCAGGTGGCCGCTGACAAGGGCGAGGTGGCGAAGGATAAGCAGGCCGCCGCGCAGTCGGCCAGCGCGGCCAGTGGCTCGGCGAAAGCGGCGCAGACAGCCCGAAACCAGGCCGAAGGGCTTTACGGGGATCTGTCAGCAGTCAACGCGGCCAAAACCGCGACGCAGCAAGCCGCGCAAACCGCAGGGCAGCAGGCGCAGGCGGCAGGCCACTCGGCCGAGCAGGCGAACACAGCGCGAAGCGGGGCCGAAGCCGCGCTGGCCAAGGCCTTGGAGGCCGCAGCGGACGCGAACGTCGATATTGACGCCGCGATCGCGGCGCTGGTGGATTCATCGCCCGATGCCTTAAACACGCTCAATGAGCTGGCGGCCGCACTAGGCGACGACCCTAATTTCGCCTCTACGGTAAATAGCGAACTGGCAAAGAAGCTGGATAAAGGTCACGCAACGGCCGCTAACCCACATCCTCAGTACCTCTTGATGGACGGCGCGCTTACGTGGAACGGCCAGAAATTCGGCACCGTACTCGTCCACGATGCACGTGACCTGAACCCCGATGGGCGCGACTCTAGCTACCTGCCGACCCCTGACGAAATGCCTGATCGGGCGTTAACGGCGCTGTTTTCTACTGGGTTGCCCGGCAATAGCTGGCGCTCGGCGCTGGTCATGAGTGGCTGGAATGACGGATACACCTCGTGGATGCTCACCGGGCCATCGGGCACCGGCGTAGAAGAGGATTATTACCTCACCTCGGGCCGCAGTGGGGAGTGGGGCGCAGATCGCAAAATCTGGCATGACGGGAATTTTAACCCGACTGACTATGCCCGACCAGACAGCGCGCAACGCTGGGCAGGTGGTACGCAAACGTTTAGGTCGCCAATAGCTTATGAAGGGCCAAACGGGGCCTATGCGCGTTCAGATGCGCGTGATACTGGTAATAGCACTCGCGTTCATTCTTATAACGTCATACCTGGTGGCGGAGGTGCTAACGCGTACCTGCAGGCTTGGTATGGCGGCAGCACTTATACAAACGTCACCACCACTAACGACGGTGTGGAGTTTGATAAATCGTTGACCACTCCTGAGCTGAGATTGCCCAGCGGCGTGAGTATCACCGGTGTTACAAACGGGCTCGAAATCTCCCGGGCTGCTGGATCGGTAGAAATTGGAAACCGCAATTCCGGCTATACGCATTACAGCAGCTCGGCGGGTAATCACTATTTTTACGGCAAGTTGCACAGCCAATCAGGGTTTTACGGAGACGGCAGCGGGCTGACCAACCTGGACGCGGGAAACATCGACCGGGGCACAATTAATTTCGCACGTGTTCCATCAACCTCAAGCCGATTCAGTACCAGCACATCTCATGCGCTCAACGCTGATGCAATGAACGCTCACCGCACGAGTGGCGATCACGACAGCCGCTATTACACGAAATCTCAGGTAGATGCACTGGCCAAGCCGCAGGAGGATTTCAGAAACGTAGGGGCGTATGTGACGGCGCGAAGCAGGACCGGTAGCTACAGCAACTCGTACATCAAGGCGGGGGATATGTGTAAAGGTTCCGATCTTGTGGGTTATACGATCGATGGACGGGACTGGTTTCACAGCTTTACAGGCACATGGGTAGCTATGACAGACGCTGATTTTTACGAAACAGGCTTATTCTTGAGGATTGCAGAATGATTTTGAGAAACGCGCGGTACAACAGCAACGGCGGCATCGACTGCGAGGTCAACCACCCTGACTATGGCTGGATTCCTTACACGATCCCCGACGATGGGCGGTTTCAAAACATCGCGATGTTTGAGCTAGCGGCGCAGACGGCCGAGCCGTACGTGCCCGATGAAGCGGAGGAACTGAAATCCGCGATCGCGGACAAGATCGAGGAAATCAATGCTGCTTACACTGCGGCCGTCACGCCGATGATTCGCGATTACCCGGAGATCGAGCAAAGCACCTGGTGGGCGCAGGAGGGAGAGGCCCGGGCGTATCTGGCATGGTTCGATGAACAGCAAGGCGAGCCCCCCGCCACGCCGGTGCTCGATAACATTCTGGCCGGCCGCAACGGCGATGACGGCTCAGAAACCCTGTGGGAACTGTGCCTGGCAGTGATGGAAAACGCCGCGATGTTTACCCAGGCGCAGCAAATGACCGGCAAGCGGCAACGGCTGGCGAAGCAGGCGCGAAGTGTTGAAACGCGCGATGCGCTGGATGCGATCGACTGGTGACGTAGCCCCGCCGCATGACCCTAACCGCCGCCTTGAGCGGTTTTTTTTGTGCCCTCAAATCGGCGCCGGCCGCCGCGTTTGACCCCGCTCCCCGGCGGGCCGCCGTGCCCGCCGCCACACTCCAACGCTATTCAGGTCACGGCGCTGTAGGATGTTGGCTTGAGAGCCGGTATCGGCAACATTCCCCAGCGGGTGGTGCGCTGCACAGCGCCCGCTGTAGAGCCAGCCGCCGCGGATAATGTGGTACTCGATCACACAGCGTGGCAAGTCGCCGGCGAATTTTCGCCAGCCCTTCTTTTCGAGCGTTTTACGCCACTGGATTGCTTCGTAACTCATTTGCTCAGCGTAGCGCAATGCTTACGCGTGGTCGCAGTTTGGTCGCAGACTGAGTGCGACCAGTGTAAGCAATGTAGGCAGTGGAGAGGGTAAGGGTATGATTTTATAAGCGAGACCCGGTGCAAGCGCGGCCCATTAAATTGTGACAGCGGATTCAAAATCCGCGGCGTTTGTGTACCCCTTTCAATGCGCACCTGTATGATCGTCATTACACTCTCGAAGGCTTAGGAGCTTGTTATGGGCAAAGCGTGGATGGACGAAGTAGAAGGAAGGGGAGAAGTGAACTTTAAGTTCCGAAGTAAGCTGAAAGTTTACGAGGGATGGTTCGAGCCCGATGACCCAGAGAAAGCTTTTGAGCTGTTCAATAGGGATGGTGCTACCTACTTCAAAGGAATGGTGTTTGATGAAGATAAAGACCGGTTCTGCAGGATAAAAGTCGGAATCACTGATAGGCCCAGTAGAGAGCGGCTGTTTTTTAATGTGCTGGAGGACCCAAGTCTTTCAGAACATAGCGACGATTAGCCTTAGGCGATACAATCCAGACATCTCAAAATTCAACCAGTAGCGATTCTGGGTAACAGGCTGGGTAACGGTGATGGTTTCGAAAGTCAATGCTAAGGATTATCAGTCGTTTAGCGACGCTAGAGTATTGATGATCGATAACTACGATAGCTTCACGTTCAACATCGTTCAGTATCTGTGCGAGCTGGGCGCCGAGGTGTTGACCTATCGCCACGACGCGATAACGCTTGAAGAGATCCAGGCGCTGGCGCCGACGCACTTGGTGATCTCCCCCGGGCCCTGTACGCCCAACGAAGCAGGCGTGTCGCTGGCGGCCATCGAACATTTCGCCGGCACGCTGCCCATTTTAGGCGTGTGTTTGGGCCATCAGGCGATCGGCCAAGCCTTCGGGGCGAGGGTCGTGCGCGCCCCGAAGGTGATGCACGGCAAGACCTCGCGTATCGAGCACACGGGCCTGGGCGTGTTTCGCGGCTTGGAAACGCCGCTCGAGGTGACCCGCTACCATTCGCTGGTCGTCGAACGCGAAAGCCTGCCCCAGTGCTTCGAGGTTACCGCCTGGACGACGGCTGGGGATGAAACGCCGGGGCTGATCATGGGGATGCGCCACCGAACGCTTGATATCGAAGGGGTGCAGTTTCATCCTGAGTCGATTCTGACCTGCCACGGCCACGCGCTGCTGGCCAACTTTTTACAGCGCGGCTGACTAAGCGCGGCTAATGTGGCGCCGCCAACCGCTCACTTTTTCACGTTAAGAGGCCTAGTCTTTCCATGCAAATGCGAGACGCCATCAACGCGGTGATGCGCCGTGAAGATCTATCTTTCGACGTCATGCGCACGCTGATGCATCAGATCATGACCGGCGAAGCCTCCGACGCCCAGATCGGCGGTTTACTGGTCGGGCTCTCCATGAAAGGGGAGAGCGCCGTCGAGGTCAGCGCCGCCGCCCAGGTGATGCGCGATCTGATGCGCCCGGTGCGGCTTTTCACCGACAACGTGGTGGACATCGTCGGCACCGGTGGCGACGGCGCGAACTTGTTCAACGTCTCCACCGCGTCGAGCTTCGTCGCAGCCGCCGCCGGGGCCCACGTGGCCAAGCACGGCAATCGCAGCGTGTCGTCCTCGTCGGGCAGCGCGGATCTTTTCGATATCGCCGGTATCTATCTGGACCTTTCGCCGGAGCAGGTAGCGCGCTGTATCGAGCAGGTCGGCGTCGGCTTCATGTTTGCCCCCAACCACCACCCGGCAATGCGCTACGCCATCGGCCCGCGCCGCGAAATGGGCGTGCGCACGCTGTTCAACATTCTGGGGCCGCTGACCAACCCGGCCAGCGCCCCGAACCAGGTGCTCGGCGTTTACGCCCCGCACCTGGTGCCGTTGATGGCCGAGGCGCTCAGAAAGCTTGGCAGCCGCCATGCAATGGTCGTGCACTCCGAAGATGGCCTGGACGAAATTTCGCTGGCCGCGCCCACTCAGGTGGCAGAGCTCAAGGATGGCGAGATCATCGAGTACACCATCACGCCGGAAGAGCTTGGCATCGAGCGCCAAAGCCTTGCCACGCTCAAGGCGGCCACCGCCGAGGATAGCCTTCGCCTGGTCAAGGCCGCGCTGGTCGGCGACGGTCCGGAGGCGGATATCGTCACGCTCAACGCCGGCGCGGCGCTCTACTGCGCGGGTATTGCGGACTCTCTGAAAGAGGGGGTGGCCGTCGCCCAGGATGCCCAGGCCTCCAAACTGCCGCTCGAAAAGCTCAAGGAGCTTTCGCACTTCACCAGCGTGTTCAAAGAGTAAACTTCATGTCCAGTTCCTCAACGCCCACCATCCTGACGCGTATTCTCGCGCGCAAGGACGAAGAAGTCGCCACCCGCCGTCAGGCGGTTTCCGAAGACGATCTGCTCGCGCTTGCCCAAAAGCAGAGCGCGCCGCGCGGCTTCATCGACGCGCTGAATCGTCGCATCGCCGCGGGGGATCCGGCGATCATCGCCGAGGTGAAAAAGGCCTCCCCCTCGCGCGGGGTGATCCGCGAGGCGTTCGACCCGGCGGCCATCGCCGAAAGCTACGAGGCCGGCGGGGCGGCGTGTCTGTCGGTGCTCACCGATGCGGACTTCTTTCAGGGCCACGAAGACGACCTGATCGCCGCGAGAAACGCCTGCCAGCTTCCGGTGATTCGCAAGGACTTCATCACCCACGGCTACCAGGTCACCGAGGCCCGGGCGATCGGCGCTGATTGCATTCTGCTGATCGCTGCCGCTCTGGATGACGATACCCTGGCGGCCCTGCACCGCAAGGCGACCGATCTGGGTATGGACGTGCTGGTCGAGGTGCACGACGGCCAGGAACTCGAGCGGGCGCTGGCGCTGGATTTGAAGCTGGTCGGCATCAACAACCGTGATCTGCACACCTTCGATACCGATTTGGCTACCACGATTGGGCTTTTGCCGCGCATTCCGCCAGACGTCACGGTGATCACCGAGTCCGGTATTTTGACCCGCGACGATGTGACCCGCATGCGCGAGCACCGGGTGAACGGTTTTCTGGTGGGCGAGGCGTTCATGCGCCAGGACGACCCGGGCCAGGCGCTCGAGGCGCTTTTCTTCTAGCGCCTCGAGCGCCTGGCTGGATTAGCCAGCGTATGAATACAAAGCCCCGGGCGCCGTCGCCCGGGGCTTTTCGTTGCGTGAGGTTTACGCGGGGGCCGCGCTTTTCAGGCAATGCAGTAGCGCCTGTAGCGGATGCGCGAGCGCACGTTCAGAGTAGCGCTTGACCTGGCTGCGACACGAATAGCCGGTGGCCAGCAGCCTATCGGCGTTCTCCGCGGCCTCGACCTGGGGCTGCCAGGACTGAGCGTAGATGACCTTCGAGGTAGCGACGTTGCGGGTTTCGTGGCCATAGGTGCCGGACATGCCGCAGCAGCCTGTGGCCACCAGCTCGAGCTCGAGGCCAAAAGTGGCGAACACCTGCTGCCAGGCTTTCGGGCTGCCCGGCGCGTTGGTTTTTTCGGTGCAGTGGGACAGCAGACGGTAGCCCGGGTCCATAAGCCGCCCCTTGAGCGAGGCCAGCGCGTGGGTTTGGGTCACCAGCCACTCCTGCAGCATCAGCACGTCGGGCACGGCCTCACGGCCGAGTACCTTCACGTACTCCTGACGGTAGGTCAGCGTCATTGCCGGGTCGATGCCGACGAAGGGAATCGAGAATTCGGCCAGAGCGCGCAGGCGTTTGGCCTGCTTTTCGGCGGTGCGCTCGAAGGCGCCGAGAAAGCCTTGTACCTGCAGCGGCTTGCCGTTGGCTGCAAACGGCAGCACGAACACCCGCATGTCCAGTCGGTGCAGAAGCTCCACCACGTCCAGCACCAGATCCGCCTCCATGTGGGTAGTGAAGGCGTCCTGCACCAGAATCACGCTTTTCGCCCGCTGGCGCTCGGTCAAAAGTGCCAGCGAGGTCGGGGTGGCCTCGGCCACGCCCCAGGCACGCAGCTGCTTTGTCACGCTGGCGCGCGAAAGCGTCGGCGAGTCGCTCATGCCGATACCGCGGCGCATCAGGCGCTCCACCCAGCGCGTTTGGATCGCGGCGTTGTAGAGCGGCGCCACTTTGGCAAGCCAGGGCAGCGTCCATTCGGTGGCACCGATCACGTAGTCGCGCACCGGGCGCAGGTAGCGCCCGTGATAGACCTCCAAAAACTGCGAACGAAACTGCGGTACGTTCACCTTCACCGGGCACTGGCCGGCGCAGGACTTGCACGACAAGCACCCGGCCATGGCATCGTACACCTGATGGGAAAAGTCGTGGTGCTGCTCGCGGCTAACCGTGTTTTTGAGCCGTTTGGGCAGGCTTTTGACAAAGCCTAGACCCGTTTCGGCTTTTTTCCTGCGCGACTCCTCGACCACGTCGATACCGGCGTTGGACTGCAGGCGCAGCCACTCGCGCATCAGGCTCGCCCGGCCTTTGGGCGAGTGAATACGATCGCGCGTCGCTTTCCAGGAGGGGCACATCGGGTCGTCGACGTCGTAGTTGTAGCAGGCGCCGTTGCCGTTGCAGTAGACCGCAGCGTCATACGCCTGCCAGGCGCGCTCGTAGATGGTGCAGTCGAGCTCGCCGCGAAGAGTGACGCCGTCGATGGTCAACAGATCCGGGTCGCGATCGACCGCGATCAACGTCGGGGGCGCGTCCTCACTGCTTGCAGGCGTGGCGATCTTGCCCGGGTTCAGCTGGTTATGCGGGTCGAAGGCCGCCTTGACGCGCTGCAGGCTCGGGTAGAGCTCGCCAAAGAATTTGGGCGAGTACTCCGAGCGGATGCCCTTGCCGTGCTCGCCCCAAAAGAGCCCGCCATACTTTTGCGTGAGCGCGGCGAGCTCGTCGGAAATCTCGCGAATAAGCGCCTGCTGAGCCGGGTCCTTCATGTCGAGGGCCGGGCGCACGTGCAGCACGCCGGCATCCACGTGGCCGAACATGCCGTAGTCGAGCCCTCGGGCATCGAGCAGCGCGCGGAACTCACTGATGTAATCCGCCAGGTGCTCCGGCGGCACCGCGGTGTCCTCCACGAACGGCAATGGGCGCTTCTCGCCCTGCACGTTGCCAAGAAGGCCCACCGAGCGCTTGCGCATGCCGTAGACCGTGCCAATCTGCTCGCGCCCGCGCGCCTCGGTATAGCCCAGCCGCGTCACGGTCGCGTCGCGGCCGAGGTGGTCGGTGAACGCCGCTACCCGCTCGGCGAGTGCCACCTCGTCGTCGCCGCTGAACTCGACCAGGTTGATGCCGCCGGTGGGCGGGTCGCTTTCCGGGAAAAACGCGGCCACGCCGTCCCAGACGAAATCCTCCATCGCGAGCTTGAGTACCGTGTCGTCGATGGTTTCGATCGAGGTGGGCTGGGCGCTGGCCATCAGCGCCTTGGCGTCGCGCAGCGCCTCCATGAAGCCCGGGTAGCGCACGTTGATCAGCGTCGAGTGTTTGGGAATCGGCAGCACGTTGAGCACCGCCTCGCTCACCAGGCCAAGCGAGCCTTCGCCGCCGCACAGCAGGCTGTTGAGATTCAGTCGGCCCCCATCATCGCGCAGGTGCGCCAAATCGTAGCCGGTCAAGCAGCGGTTGAGCGGCGGAAAGGTCGCCTCGATCAGCTCGCGCTGCTCGTCGATGATGCTGGCGGCAACGCGGTGAACGTGCCCAAGCGCGCCGGGCTCTTCGAGCGCCTTCGCCTCTTCGTCGGCATCGAGGGCTCGGCTATGCAGGTGAGCGCCGCCGAGCAGCACGGTATCGAGTTCGAGCACGTGATCGCGGGTCTTGCCATAGACACAGCTGCCCTGGCCGCTGGCGTCGGTGGCGATCATGCCGCCGATGGTGGCGCGATTCGAGGTCGAAAGCTCCGGGGCGAAGAAGAGCCCGTGGGGCTTGAGCGCGGCGTTGAGCTGATCCTTCACCACGCCGGCTTGAACGCGCACGCGGCGGTTTTCCACGTCGATGTCGAGAATCCGGTTCATGTGCCGGGAAATGTCCACCACCAGACCGTCGGTCAGCGACTGCCCGTTGGTGCCGGTGCCGCCGCCGCGCGGGGTGAGCACGATGTCGCGGTAGGGCAGTTCGATGGCAAGCCTTGCAAGGCGCTCCAGATCCTCGGCGTGACGCGGAAACACCGCGGCCTGAGGCTGGCGCTGGTAGATGGAGTTGTCGGTGGCGAGCACCGTGCGGCTGGCGTAGTCCGGGGCGATTTCACCCTCGAAACCACGTGCCTTGAGCGCCTGCAAAAAGCGCACGTAGCGCTCGTTCAGGCCGGAAAACGGGATCTTGCGCGAATCAAGCGAAGCTATCATGGTCGGTCGAGCCGTCATTGCATCGAATAGAAGAGGCGCCCTACTTTACCGGAGCCCGGCTGCGGGTGCATCTTCGACGCGTTACTGCGTCGTCAGTGCTTCCTCGACGATCGCGGCGCTGGCCGGCGTCATGGGCAGCGCCAGCGCAAGCGCGTGGGCCTGCTCGGACATCTTGCGCCAGGTCTTTTGCACGATGCGCACCAGATGGTCGTGCTCGATTTTGGTCGCGAACGCCGCGAAGTGATTCTCCAGAAACACCAGGCACGCGCAGTCCTCCAGTGTCTGCACGTTGGCGTCGCGCCCCAGCCCCTTCTTGGCGATCATGGCCGCGACCCGCTGGCTCTCTTCGCCCTTGTAGCCCGCTTTTTGCATTAGCTCGGCGACCGTCTCACCGGCGCGCAGGCCCTGGTCGCGCCGCCAGGTCAAATAGCCCACGCGCCCCTCGGGGTAGTCGCTGCGCGGCACTTTCCAGCGCTGCAGGTGCTGGGCGCGCACCGCCAGCTGTAGATATTCATCCGGCGCGCTTTCGAGCGCGAACAGCCAGTGGGTCATGCGCTGGGCGTAGGCGAGTTCCTGGTGCATCGTTTCACCGCCGGGAATGTCATCGTGGCGAGGGTCTTCGCCGTGAAGCGCATCGATGGCCTGCAGGGTCTGATCAAAAGCGGTCGACATGGGCGCGGTGCCTTTAAGGGAAATCGATGCCTCAGATTGCCGATAAATGCGTTTGATCTCAATGATGGCCTTCGCAAGGCGGGCTTGGCGTAGCCCCTTGCCGCGCTTTTGCCTACAATAGGGCGCTTTATCATCGGCGGCGTGCGCCGTGTTCAACCGATTTAGGCCAAGGAGTCTTCATGCTCGATCCGAAACTGCTGCGTACAGACCTGGATGCGCTGGCATCAAAGCTTGCCAAGCGCGGCTATGCACTGGACACGTCGGGTCTCGAGGCGCTCGAGTCGCGCCGCCGCGAGCTGCAGACCCGGACCGAGCAGCTGCAAAACGAGCGCAACACGCGCTCCAAGGCGATCGGCAAGGCCAAGGCCCAGGGTGAGGATATTCAGCCGCTTTTGAGCGAAGTCAACGATCTGGGCGATCGCCTCGACGCCGCGAAGGAGGAGCTTGCCGCGGTACAGCTCGAGTGGGACGACGCGATCAGCGGCATTCCCAACGTGCCTCACGAGAGCGTGCCGGAGGGCAAAAGCGAGGATGACAACGTCGAGCTGCACCGTTGGGGCACGCCGCGAACCTTCGATTTCGAGGTGCTCGACCACGTCGATCTGGGCAAGAAGTCCGGCTATCTCGATTTCGAGCTCGCTTCCAAACTTACCGGCGCTCGCTTCGCCGTGATGCGCGGCCCCATCGCGCGGCTTCACCGTGCGCTGGCGCAGTTCATGCTCGACACCCAGACCGAGCAGCACGGCTATGAAGAGTGCTATGTGCCCTACATGGTCAACCGTGACTCCTTGATGGGGACCGGGCAGCTGCCGAAGTTCGGCGAGGATCTGTTCAAGCTCGACGACGAGCGCGAGTACCACCTGATTCCCACCTCGGAAGTGCCGCTGACCAACTTCGTGCGTGACGAGATCGTCGAGCAGGCCCAGCTTCCCATGAAGCTGACCGCGCACACGCCGTGCTTTCGTAGCGAGGCGGGTGCCTACGGGCGCGATACTCGCGGCATGATTCGCCAGCATCAGTTCGACAAGGTCGAGATGGTGCAGATCGTCGAGCCGGAGAAGAGCTACGAGACGCTCGAGGAGATGCGCGGCCATGCCGAGGCGATCCTGCAGGCGCTGGAGCTACCGTATCGCGTGGTGACGCTGTGCACCGGTGACATGGGCTTTGGCGCGACGAAAACCTATGACCTGGAAGTGTGGCTGCCAAGCCAGGAAACTTTCCGCGAGATCTCGTCAGTGTCGAACTGCGAGGATTTCCAGGCACGACGCATGCAGGCGCGCTACCGCAAGGCGGACGCGAAAAAGCCCCAGCTGCTTCACACCCTGAACGGCTCGGGGCTGGCAGTGGGGCGCTGCCTACTGGCGGTCATGGAGAATCACCAGCAGGCGGATGGCTCGATCGTTATTCCTGAGCCGCTGCGGCCGTATCTGGGCGGTCTTGAGCGTCTTGCTCTCTAGCGCCACGCTCATCGTCACCGCGCTCACTGTCGTTCTGGCCGGCTAGCGCCCACTCGACGTTGACACCGGCATCGATGCGAATGATGCCGGGGCGGTACTCGGCGTTGGCGTCATCGCTGACGCCCTGGGCGCTTTCGGCGCGCATCGCCATCATGCGCGGTTGAAACACCGGGGCCTGGGTTTCGGTGATGTGCTGCACGTCGCCGAGCTCGGCGCCCAGGGTTTGGGCCATAAGCTCGGCCTTGCGCTGCGCTTTCTCGAGCGCCATCACCAGCGCTTCGTCGGCCGCCTCTTCACGGTCCTGAAGATCGAACTGGACGCCGTCGAGGGAATTGACGCCGGCTTCGACCAGCGCGTCGAGCACATCGTTGAGCCGGTCGATGTCCGAAAGCTCTATATCGAAGGGGCGCTCGACCCGCGTGCGCACCATCATTTCCTGTTCGCCGTTTTGGCCCTGGGGCTGGTTCATCTGCTCCTGATAGACGTTGAGCGAGCCTGCGCTAATGGCGCGCTCACTAAGCCCCGCCTCTTCCATCGCCTCGATCAGCTGGCGCGAGCGCTCTTCCAGGCGCTCACGGGCCTCGCGAAGCGCGCCCTGTTCGCTGTCATCGAGTGATGACACCGCAGGGGTGTTTTCCCAAAGCCTGGCGGAGAGACTCGCCTTGTCCGGTTCGACTTCGACGAACGACTGGGCCTGAACGCTGAGCCCGGGGGGTTGGGTCGGCATCGAGGTAGCGGCCTGGGCGGCGCCGGTGCAGAGCAGGGCGGCCAGGGCCGTACCGGCCACGTGGGTGCGAAGTTTCATCATCGAGCGAGCGTAGGGGTTTAAAGTCATAAAACGATTCCTTGTAAAAGCGCTGGACGAAAGGTTTGTCGAAGTGATCCGTGAAGGGCTTGTGGCGAACATGGTTTGGAAGAGCCCGACGCGGATAAGTTCACTTATCAAGAGTAGTCGTAAAACAGTTGCTTATTATCTGCACCGTTTGTTAATTGAACGGCGACCAGCCATTATGTAAGGATCAATCTCAAGGAACGAGCCATGCAGAAGTTGTCGGATAAGGATTATCGCAGCATCCCCTTGAACGCGACGCTGGCGATCGCGGCGCTCGTGGTCATCGTCACGGGGATGAAGCTTGGCTCGGATCTACTGGTGCCGCTGCTTTTGGCCATTTTCATCGCCGTGGTGTGTACCTCGCCGGTGCACTGGCTGCACCGCCACGGCGTCGGTATGCGCATGGCGGCGCTAATCACGCTGGTGGTGCTGGCCGCCTTCTTTTTGTTGCTCGGCGTACTGGTGGTCAATAGTTTCAGCACCTTCATCGAGGCACTGCCGGATATCGAGGCGCGTCTCTACGAGCACTACTGGAGTATGCTCAATTCGCTCGCCGCTCGCGGCGTGGCCATCGACCCGGATCAGTTGAGCAGTGCCCTGGCGATGGAGGACGATGGCTCTTGGGTGGCGGTGCTGGTCAGCGAGGTCGGGGCGATCATGATGCAGGGCAGTATCGTGTCGCTGCTGGTCATGTTCATGCTGTTCGAGACGCTCAACTTTCGCTCCAAGGTGGCCCGGGCGCTGGAGAACCCGGCCCCGAGTCTAAAGCGCTTCGCCGAATTCAGCGCCACCTTGAAGCGCTATCTGGCGATCAAGACCGTTATCAGCCTGGCCACCGGCGTGTTGGTCTGGCTTTCGTGTTTGATGATCGGGGTCGAGTTTCCGCTACTTTGGGGCGTACTGGCCTTTGCGCTCAACTTCATTCCCAACATCGGCTCGGCGTTGGCGGCGGTTCCGCCGGTGTTGCTGCTGCTGGTCGCTCAGGATGGGGGGGTGATACAGGCGTTGATGCTGGCCTCAGCGTATCTGGTGATCAACTTTGTCATGGGGAATTTGATCGAACCGCGGGTCATGGGGCAGGCGTTGGGGCTTTCCACCTTCGTGGCGTTTTTATCGCTGGTGGTGTGGGGCTGGATCTTTGGCGCGGCGGGGATGCTGTTGTCGGTGGTACTGACCATGACGCTCAAGATCGCGCTCGACAGCCACCCGCAAACGCGCTGGATCGCCCATCTACTGGGGCCGGGCACGCGCCAGCTGCGCCGCAGCGTCAATAACGGAGGCGATCCCCGAAAGCCGCCTTGGCGGCGCAAAAAGCCGGACCCTGAGCCGCTAATCAAGAAGCCGGAAACCAGCGAGTAATCAGATAAACAGCGAGGCGCTTGAAAGCAGGGCTCTTGAAAGCAGAGTTTTTAAAAAAAGAGCCCAAACGCAACACGGGGCTACCGCGAAAGCGGTAGCCCCGTGTTGTTCTAGCGCCTTGTGAGCGCCTAGCGCTTGACGTTAAACCTTAGGCGTTCTGGTCGATGAACTGCGTCAGCTGGGACTTGGACTGAGCGCCGACCAGTGAGGCGACCTTGGTGCCGGACTTGAACAGCATGACGGTCGGCACGCCGCGCACGCCCTGCTCAGCGGCGATCTCCGGGGCATCATCGACGTTGACGCTGACCACTTTCAGGCCGTCGCCGCGCTCGGAAGCTACTTCGTCGACCACCGGTGCCATGACCTTGCACGGGCCGCACCAGGGGGCCCAAAACTTCAGCAGCACCGGCTGCTCGGCGTTGAGAACTTCCTGCTCGAAATTGGCGTTGGTGACATCCACATTAGTAGCCATTTACATCTCCTGATTACGTTGCTCTTACGATTCGTTGCCTTCACTGAGCAACGGCTATTACGCGATAGAATAGCGCATGATTATCGCGCCAGGTGCCACGATGGTAGCGCCCGCCGCCTAAACTGGCAACTTTCACCCGGCGCTTGCAGCCTTTGGTGAATAAATTATAGGGTGCCAGGCGTTCCTATTTCTTATACTATAAGGGAATTAGCGGGATATTTTTTATTCAAATTTATGCGCTTAGCGGTTTGGCCCGGTTTGGTCGCCGCGCGCGAACGTATGGCAGGAAGGGGCGCTTTGAGCAGCTTCTTCGGGACGCAAGGTAGACCACATGAAGCTACAGCAACTTCGCTATATCTGGGAAGTGAACCGGCACAATCTCAACGTCTCGGCCACGGCTCAAAGCCTTTTTACGTCCCAACCCGGCATCTCCAAGCAGATTCGCCTTCTGGAAGACGAGTTGGGTGTTGAGATTTTTGCTCGAAGCGGCAAGCACCTCACCCGCGTCACGCCGGCGGGGGAGTCGATCATCGAGCTGGCAGGCCAGGTGCTGAAGCTCACCGAGAACATCAAGCAGGTAGCTCAGGAGCACAGCGACGAGCGCCGGGGGAGCCTGGCGATCGCCACCACCCACACCCAGGCCCGCTACGCGCTGCCGCCGGTGATCAGCGCCTTCACCCAGAAATATCCAGAAGTGGCGCTGCACATGCAGCAGGGTACGCCCAAGCAGATCGCCCAGATGGTCAGCGAAGGCCAAGCGGATTTCGCCATTGCCACGGAGTCGCTGGAGCTTTTCACCGATCTGATTTTGCTGCCCTGCTACCGCTGGAACCGTTGCGTGCTGGTGCCCAAGGGCCATCCGCTCGCTGAACTCGATGGGCCGCTGACTCTTGAGGCACTCGCCGAGCACCCGCTGGTGACCTACGTGTTCGGCTTCACCGGCCGCTCGCAGCTCGACGACGCTTTCAAGGCCCGGGGGCTCACGCCCAACGTGGTGCTCACCGCCGCAGATGCCGACGTCATCAAGACCTACGTGCGCTTGGGAATGGGGGTGGGCATCGTGGCTCACATGGCGGTGGATGACGCGCTGGATAGCGATTTGGTGGCGCTGGAGGCGGGCCACTTGTTTGCAAGTTCCACCACCAAGATCGGCATTCGCCGCGGCACCTTTATGCGCGGCTACATGTACGATTTTCTCGCCCGTTTTGCCCCGCATCTGACCCGCGAGCGCGTCGATGAAGCGCTCAACATCGGCCCGCGCCAGGAGCAGGGGCTGTTCGACGGCGTCGAGCTGCCCGAGTACTGAGTACTTTGGCGATCGATAAGCACTCGTCAATCAAAAAGGCGCCGCTAAGCGGCGCCTTTTCATTAGAAACGGTGCGAGTTAGCACCTAGTGCTGTAGGTGCAGGCCGCACTCACGCTTCTCTTCCACTTTGGTGGGGTCGAAGTAGTCGAAGTTGTTGGGCAGATCGTGCGCCTGCAGGTACTCGTACATATCCTTCGCGCTCCAGTGCAGAAGCGGCGCCACTTTCAATAGCCCGTCGGCGTTTTGGCTCAGCGGCTGCATTTTGGCGCGCTCCGGCGTGTCCTCGGCGCGCAGCGCGGTCAGCCATACGTCCGGGCGCATCTCCTTGAGCGCGCGCTCGAAGGGCTCGATTTTGACCTCTTGCGTGAAGGCGTCGTGGCGAGGGTCGTCGATACCCGGCACCAAACCCTCGAGCGCTTCGCGGTGGGCGCGGGTGCGTTTGGGCAAAAAGCTGACGATATTGAGCTTCAGCCGCTCGATGATCTCGTTGGCGCAGCGGTAGGTCGCCTCGGTATTGTAGCCGCTGTCCATCCAGACGATCGGAATGTCCGGGCGCGCCTGGGTCACCATGTGCAAAATGACCGCCTCAAAGGGGCGAAAGTTGGTAGTGCAGATGGGGCGCTCGCCCTGTTTCAACGCCCACTCGATCAAGGCGTGTGGATCGTTGGCGTGATCGCGGTTCATGGCTTCCAGTTCTGACGACATATGGCCTCCTGCGCTTTAAACGAAACGTTAGGCGCTAGGCTATCAAAGGAGATAGTCTGCGCCCCAATACCGTTTGGTTTGGCTTTTATATTACTTTCAGGTGCAAACGCCCGGCACTTATTCCAGCGCACCGATCAGATGGCAGATTTTATCCAGCGTCTCGGTGTACTCGTCATTCGCTTGGGAGTCTGCCACCAGCCCGCCGCCGCCCCACACGTGCAGCATGCTCTGGTCCGCGACCATGGTGCGAATCGCGATCGAGGTATCCATATGGCCACGAACATCGACGTAGCCAAGGCTTCCGCAGTAGACGCTGCGCTGGCAGGGCTCGAGCTCGTCGATGATCTGCATGGCGCGAAACTTGGGCGCGCCGGTGATCGAGCCGCCGGGAAACGCCGCCGCCAAAAGCGATAGCGCCGACTGGTTCTCGGCAAGCGTGCCCTGTACCACGCTGACCAGATGGTGCACGTTGGGGTAGCTTTCGAGCGCGCAGAGTTTGGGCACGTGAATGCTGCCCGGGCGACACACTCGCCCCAGGTCGTTGCGCAGAAGATCCACGATCATCACGTTCTCGGCCCGGTCCTTGACGCTTGCCAAAAGCGCCTCGGCCAGCGCCTGATCCTCTGCCGGCGTCTTGCCCCGGGCGCGGGTGCCCTTAATGGGCCGGGTTTCGACCTCGCCGCATTCCACCTTGATGAAGCGCTCCGGTGAGAGCGACATGACGGCCTGATCATGCCAGGCCATGAAGGCGGAAAACGGCGTGGGGGTGGCGCGGCGAAGCCGCTGGTAGGCCTGCCAGGCGTCGCCTTCGAAAGGCGCTGACAGCCGCTGCGCCAGGTTGATCTGGTAGCAGTCGCCGGCGCGAATGTAGCGCTGAACCGCCTCGAAGCGCTCGACGTAGGCGCGCTGGTCGAACTCTGCCTCGAACGCTCCGGTCAGCCGGAAGTCACGTGGTTCGGGCGCTGGCGCGTCGAGCCACGTGAGCACATCGTCGCGCCGCGCGGGGTAGGCGAACAGCCAGGCTTTGCCGGCGTGATGGTCGAGCGTGATGCACCAGTCGTAAAGCCCCAGCCGCGCCGCAGGAAGCGTCGTGGCACTTTCATGGCGGCTGTCGATGCCCTGCTGGGCAAGGCCGAACTCGTAGCTCCAGTAGCCCATCAGCCCACCCAGAAAGGGAAGCTCGCTCTTTTCGGCCGGCACGGGAAGCTGTTCGAGCAGCCAGGCCTTGAGCGCGAAAGGCTCATCCAGTAGCGCTTTAGGCGGTGCGAGCGTGTCGGATTCGAGCTTTACATCGCCCTGTGCATCGATCTCGAGCGTGGCGATAGGGTCGCTGACCAGAATGTCGAAACGCCCGCTTTCGGCCACTGGGCGGCCGCTGTCGAGCAGTATTGCGCCTGGACGGTGCTTGAGGCGGGCAAACAGCGCCAGCGGGTCCTGGGCGTAGGGAAGGGCGGTAGTGGTGATCGACGCGCTCATGACTCGTTGCCTTGCGGTTGGGCCGCTTATTCTAGTGAGCGCGCTCGCCGAGAGCCAGCCACGCACCGGCTTCTTTTCCACGCGCTGTGCATCTCGCTTTCATTTTTACCTTGCTCACATTGTAGACATTTCGATGCTGCGTTTTTAGCTTCTCCCACCAAAGTGCCATAATAAGCGCTTGGAGCGCGGTTGACGCTCGCTGGGTCGCGGGCTAAAGTGCCGGTAACTCTTTTTATTGTCGACAATTAGCCATGACTGCTATTAGCAAAGTGCCAAAGCCGCGCGTTGACAGCGCCCCGGACTCCGATACGCCAGAGGTGCGCACCCTGGCCGAGCGGGTGTTTCACCAGTTGCAAAGTGCCATCGTGCGCGGCGAGCTGCCGCCGGGCAGCAAGATCACCGAGCCCGGGCTCTCAAAAAGCTACGGCATCTCCCGCGGGCCGCTAAGAGAGGCGATGCGCCGGCTCGAAGCGCATCGACTGATCGAGCGTGTGCCCCACGTTGGCGCTCGGGTCGTCAAGCTCTCGATGAAGGAGCTCATCGAGCTGTTTGACGTGCGCGAGGCGCTCGAGAGCATGGCCGCCCGCTTGGCCGCCGAGCACATGGGCGCCCAAGAGATTCAGGGGCTGCGCGACGTGCTGGCGGTGCACGAAAGCCAGTCGGATCTGCAGCGCGGCGAGGCCTACTACCAGCGCGAAGGCGATTTGGATTTTCACTACCGCATCGTGCTGGGCAGCCATAACAAGATGCTGATGAACCTGCTCTGCGACGATCTTTACTATCTCGTGCGCCTCTACCGCACCCAGTTTAGCGCCAGCGGCGCCAGGCCCCAGCGCGCCTTCGTCGAGCACCACCGCATCGTCGACGCTATCGAAGCCGGCGACGCCGAGCTTGCGGAGCTTTTGATGCGCCGACACGTCAGCGCCTCCCGCGAAAACGTCGCCGACCGCTACGCCGCGATGCTGGCCGACGGCCAGACCGATTCATAACGACGATTTTATAACAATCCTTTTCAGAACAATTTTTTCAAAACAACGCCGACAGGAGAGACCATGTCCACGCACGCATCTTCCTCGCTCACCCCGGGCGCCCGGTTTCGCCAGGCGCTGCAGGATCAGCGCCCGCTACCCATTCTTGGCACCATCAACGCCTATACCGCGCTGATGGCTGAGCGGGTGGGGCACAAGGCAATTTATCTCTCCGGCGGCGGGGTGGCCAACGCCTCTTTCGGACTGCCGGATCTGGGTATGACCACCATGAACGACGTGGTCGAGGATGCCCACCGCATCTGCGGGGCGACCGAGCTGCCGCTGTTGGTGGACATCGATACCGGCTGGGGCGGGGCGTTCAACATCGCCCGCAGCGTAAGAGAGATGGAGCGCGCCGGCGTGGCTGCGGTGCACCTCGAGGACCAGGTGGCGCAAAAGCGCTGCGGGCACCGGCCGAACAAGGCGATCGTCTCCCAGAGTGAGATGGTCGATCGCATCAAGGCGGCGGCGGATGCCCGGCGTGACCCGGATTTCTACCTGATAGCGCGCACCGACGCCTTCCAGAAAGAGGGGCTGGATGCCGCCATCGAGCGCGCCAACGCCTGCATCGAGGCCGGCGCCGACGCCATCTTTGCCGAAGCCGTGCATACCCTCGACGACTACCGCGCGTTCTGCACCCGCGTCGACGCGCCGATTCTGGCCAACATCACCGAGTTCGGTGCCACGCCCCTGTTCACCCAAGCGGAGCTTGGCGAGGCCGGCTGCGCCATGGTGCTCTACCCGCTGTCGGCGTTTCGCGCCATGAACGCCGCGGCGCTCAAGGTCTACCAGAGCATCCTCGACAACGGCCATCAGCGTGAGGTGGTCGACACCATGCAGACTCGCGACGAGCTCTACGATTTTCTCAACTACCACGACTTCGAGCAGAAGCTCGACGCACTGTTCACCGAGCGAGAGAGCTGATCAAAACGACTCATAAAACGACGATACAAAAGCGCGCCCATATAAGCATTGATTGAAAGCACTTATAAAAACGTACCTGTAAAAAGTACCTATAAAAAGCACTTATAAAAACTCTGAGGAGACACACCATGGCTGACAAACCGCTAGCAGGCGCCGGACTTCGTGGACAGAGCGCGGGCAGCACCGCCCTTTGCACCGTAGGCAAGACCGGCTCCGGGCTCACCTACCGTGGCTTCGATATCAAGGAGCTGGCCGAGAAAGCCAAATTCGAGGAGGTTGCGTACCTGCTCTTGAAGGGCAAGCTGCCCAACCAGACCGAGCTCGATCACTACATCGACAAGCTCAAGGGCCTGCGTGGCCTGCCCGGACCGCTCAAGGCGGTGCTCGAAGAGATCCCCGCCGATGCCCACCCGATGGACGTGATGCGCACCGGCACCTCGATGCTCGGCAACCTGGAAACCGAGGAGAGCTTCGACGAGCAGCAGGACGTCGCCGACCGGCTGCTCGCCGTGCTGCCCTCGATCATCTGCTACTGGTACCGCTTCAGCCACGATGGCGTGCGCATCGATACCGAAACCGACGATATCTCCGTAGGCGGGCATTTTCTTAACATGCTGCGCGGCGAACCCGCCTCCGAGCTGCACGCCCGGGTGATGAACGTCTCGCTCATTCTTTACGCCGAGCACGAGTTCAACGCCTCGACCTTTACCGCCCGCGTCTGCGCCTCGACGCTTTCCGACATGCACTCCTGCGTGACCGGCGCGATCGGCTCACTTAGAGGCCCGCTGCACGGTGGCGCCAACGAGGCGGCGATGGCGATGATCGAAGACTGGACATCCCCGGACGAGGCGGAGCGCGAAATGCTCGGCAAGCTCGAGCGCAAGGAGAAAATCATGGGCTTTGGCCACGCGATCTACCGCGAGGTCGACCCGCGCAACGAGATCATCAAGCAGTGGTCCAAAAAACTGAGTGAGGACGTTGGCGACACCACGCTCTACGCGGTCTCCGAGCGCTGCGAGGAGGTGATGTGGCGCGAGAAGAAGCTCTTCTGCAACGCGGATTTCTTCCACGCCAGCGCCTACCACTTCATGGAGATTCCGACCAAGCTGTTTACGCCGATCTTCGTCATGTCGCGGCTGACCGGCTGGGCGGCGCACGTGTTCGAGCAGCGCGCCAACAACCGCATCATTCGCCCGAGCGCCGACTACACCGGCCCCGAGAAGAGCGAGTGGGTGCCGATCGAAGAGCGCGAATAGGAGGCCACCATGAACAGCGACTACCGCAAGACGCTGCCCGGCGCTCTAATGGGCGGTGAGCCGGTCGACTTCTTCGACGCCCGCCAGGCCGTCGAAGACATCGCTCCCGGCGCCTACGAAGCATTGCCCTACACCTCGCGGGTACTCGCCGAGCAGCTGGTGCGCCGCTGCGAGCCGGCGCTTTTGACCGACGCGCTTTCCCAGCTTATCGAGCGCCGGCGCGATCTCGACTTTCCCTGGTACCCGGCGCGGGTGGTGTGTCACGACATCCTGGGCCAGACCGCACTGGTCGATCTGGCCGGGCTTAGGGACGCTATCGCCGAGCGCGGCGGCGACCCGGCCCAGGTCAATCCGGTAGTGCCGACCCAGCTAATCGTCGACCACTCCCTGGCGGTCGAGCACAACGGCGACGACGACCAGGCGTTCGAGAAGAACCGCGCCGTCGAAGAGCGGCGTAACGACGATCGTTTTCACTTCATCAACTGGAGCAAGCTGGCGTTCGAGAACGTCGACGTGATTCCGCCGGGCAATGGCATCATGCACCAGATCAATCTGGAGAAGATGTCGCCGGTGGTGCAGTGTCGCCAAATCGATTCCGGTGCGCAGGTCGCTTTCCCGGATACCTGCGTGGGCACCGACAGCCACACGCCGATGGTGGACGCGCTCGGGGTGATCTCGGTGGGCGTGGGCGGGCTCGAGGCGGAGAGCGTAATGCTCGGGCGCGCTTCGATGATGCGCCTGCCGGATATCGTCGGCGTGGAGCTTTCAGGCAAACTCGGCGCCGGCGTCACCGGTACCGACATGGTGCTGGCGATCACCGAATTTTTGCGCAAGGAGCGCGTGGTCGGCGCCTATCTCGAGTTCTTTGGCGAAGGGGCGGACGCGCTCAGCGTCGGCGACCGGGCGACGATCTCCAACATGACGCCGGAGTACGGGGCGAGCGCGGCGATGTTCTACATCGACGATCAGACCATCGACTACCTCAAGCTCACCGGGCGCGACGACGAGCAGGTCGCGCTGGTAGAAACCTTCGCTAAAGAGACCGGCCTTTGGGCCAGTGATCTTAAAACCGCCAAGTACGAACGCACGCTGCGCTTCGATCTTTCGAGCGTGGCGCGCACCCTGGCCGGGCCGTCGAACCCGCACGCCCATTTGCCGACCTCGGAGCTCGCCAGCCGCGGCATCGCGGTCAACTATGAGGCTGCGCAACAGGACGAGCTCGACGGCCGGCTTCCCGACGGCGCGGTGATCATCGCCGCCATCACCAGCTGCACCAACACCTCCAACCCGCGCAACATGGTGGCGGCAGGGCTCATTGCTCGCAACGCCAACCGGCTAGGGCTTTTGCGCAAGCCTTGGGTGAAGTCATCGCTGGCGCCGGGTTCGAAAACCGTGACGATGTACCTGGAAGACGCCGGGCTGATGAACGAGCTCGAAGCGCTCGGCTTTGGCGTGGTGGGCTACGCCTGCACCACCTGCAACGGTATGTCCGGCTCCCTGGACCCTGACATTCAGCAGGAGATCAAGGAGCGCGACCTTTACGCCACGGCGGTGCTCTCGGGTAACCGCAACTTCGACGGGCGCATCCACCCTTACGCCAAGCAGGCGTTTCTCGCCTCGCCGCCGCTGGTGGTGGCTTACGCCATCGCCGGCACCATCCGCTTCGATATCGAGAAGGACGTGCTGGGTGTGGATGACCGTGGCCACCCGGTCACGCTCAAGGATATCTGGCCCGACGACAGCGAGATCGACGCCATCGTCAAGGCCTCGGTCAAGCCCGAGCAGTTTCGCCAGACCTACATCCCGATGTTCGATATCGACAAGAGCCAGCGTACTCAGGTCGAGCCGCTCTACGACTGGCGCCCACAGAGCACCTACATTCGTCGCCCGCCTTACTGGGAGGGCAACATGGCGGCCGCCCGAGCGCTCAAGGGCATGCGGCCGCTGGCGATTTTGCCGGACAACATCACCACCGACCACCTGTCGCCCTCCAACGCCATTTTGCCGGACAGCGCGGCCGGCGAGTACCTTTTGAAAATGGGCCTACCGGAGGAGGACTTCAACTCCTACGCTACCCACCGGGGCGATCACCTCACCGCTCAGCGGGCGACCTTCGCCAACCCCAAACTCTACAACGAGATGGCGTTGGGCGACGACGGCCATGTGCGCCAGGGCTCGCTTGCGCGTCTGGAGCCAGAGGGCAAAGTGGTGCGCATGTGGGAGGCGATCGAAGCCTACATGGCCCGCAAGCAGCCGTTGATCATCATCGCCGGCAACGACTACGGCCAGGGCTCCTCTCGAGACTGGGCGGCCAAGGGCGTGGCGCTGGCCGGGGTGGAGGCGATCGTCGCCGAAGGCTTCGAGCGCATCCACCGTACCAACCTGGTGGGCATGGGCGTGATGCCGCTGCAGTTCGAACCCGGCACCACGCGCAAGACCCTGGCGCTGGACGGCACCGAGGTGTTCGATGTGGAAGGCGAGACAGCGCCGGGCGCGAAGCTAACGCTTTTGATCCACCGCGCCGGCGGCGTCGAGCGCGTGCCGGTGATCTGCCGGCTCGATACCGCCGAGGAGGTCACCATCTACGCCGCCGGCGGCGTACTTCAGCGCTTCGCTCAGGACTTTCTGGAGGCGACGCCGGCCTGATCTGGCATCGTTTGACACTCTTCACCCACGCCCGGCCCCGCGCCGGGCGTTTCAGGAGCACGCCATGACCACCAGCCCCCAGGTCGAGATTCCCGCCACCTACATGCGTGGCGGCACCAGCAAGGGCGTATTCTGCACGCTCGACGCCCTACCCGAGGCGGCAAGAGCGCCGGGCCCCGCTCGTGATCGCTTTCTGCTGCGCTTGATGGGGAGCCCCGACCCCTATGGAAAGCAGATCGACGGCATGGGCGGGGCGACGTCGAGCACCAGCAAGGCGGTGATTCTCTCAAAGAGCGCCTCAAGGGATCACGACGTCGACTATCTGTTCGGCCAGGTGTCCATCGACCGGCCCTTCGTCGACTGGAGCGGCAACTGTGGCAACCTGTCCGCCGCCGTTGGGCCGTTCGCGATTCGCGCCGGGCTCATCGACCCGGCGCGCATTCCGGATGACGGCGTGGTCGAGGTGCGCATCTGGCAGGCGAATATCAAAAAGACGATCATCAGCTGGGTGCCGATGACCGGCGGCCGGGTGCAGGAAACCGGCGATTTCGAACTCGACGGCGTAACCTTTCCCGCCGCCGAAATCCCGGTGGCCTTCGTCGACCCCGCCGACGGCGAAGGGGCGATCTTCCCCACGGGAAACGTGGTAGACGCCCTCGAGGTGCCGGGCATCGGCACGCTCGAGGCGACGATGATCAATGCCGGTATCCCGACGGTGTTCGTCAACGCCCGGGACATCGGCTACACCGGCACGGAGCTTCAGGAGGCGATCAACGGTGACGCCCAGGCGCTTGCCCGGTTCGAGGCGATTCGCACCCATGCCTCGCTCAAAATGGGGCTGGCCGAGAGCCTCGAAGCGGCGGCGGGGCGCCTGCACACGCCGAAGGTGGCGTTCGTGGCGCCTCCGGCGGATTACACCGCATCGAGCGGGCGAGCCGTGGCGGCGAATGAGCTCGACCTGGTCGTACGGGCGCTATCGATGGGTAAGCTCCACCACGCCATGATGGGCACCGCAGCGGTGGCGATTGCCTCGGCGGCGGCGATCGAGGGCACGCTGGTGAACCTTGCCGCCGGCGGCGGCGAGCGCGAGGCGGTCACGTTTGGTCACCCGTCCGGTACGCTGCACGTTGGCGCCAAGGCGAGCCTGGTAGAAGGCCGCTGGCAGATCGACCGAGCGTTGATGAGCCGCAGCGCCCGGGTGCTGATGGAGGGCCGAGTATTCGTCCCCAGCGATAGCCTGACAGCCGACTGAAGAAGGAGGTCATCATGAGTTTTGAGAGCAACGAACGCCCTGATTACGACGAAGAGCTTCAGCGGCTGGCCGACTACGTGCTGACCTTTACGTTGCCGAGCGAGGAGGCGCTGTCCACCGCGCGTTGCTGCCTGCTTGATACGCTCGGCTGCGGCCTACTCGCGCTCGGCTTTCCCGCCTGCACCAAGCTGCTGGGGCCGCGGGTGCCGGGCACCGTGGTACCGTTTGGCGCCCGGGTGCCCGGTACCGCGCTACGGCTGGACCCGGTCAAGGCGGCCTGGGACATCGGCGCTTTGGTTCGCTGGCTCGACTACAACGATACCTGGCTGGCAGCGGAGTGGGGCCACCCATCGGATAACCTGGGGGCGATTCTCGCGGTGGCGGACCACCTTTCACAGCAGCGCGTGGCCCGGGGTGAGGCGCCGCTTTACATGCGCGACGTGCTGCACGCGATGGTCATGGCGCACGAAATTCAGGGCGTGCTGGCGCTCGAGAACAGCTTCAATCGGGTCGGGCTCGATCATGTGGTGCTGGTCAAGGTTGCCTCCACCGCGGTGGCAGCACACCTTCAGGGCGCGAGCCGCGACGAGCTTCTTTCGGCGCTCTCCCACGCCTTCGTGGATGGGCAAAGTTTGCGCACCTATCGCCACGCGCCCAACGCCGGTTCACGAAAGAGCTGGGCCGCGGGCGATGCGACTTCGCGCGGGGTGTTTCTGGCGGATATCGCCCTGCGCGGCGAAATGGGTATCCCGAGCGCGCTGAGCGCCCCGCAGTGGGGCTTTTACGATGTCTTATTCAGCCACGCCAATCGCGATTTGAGCCTGAAACCCGAGGCCGAGCGTCGGTTTCGTTTTCAGCGCGAACTCGGCTCGTACGTCATGGAGCACGTGCTCTTCAAGGTGGCCTACCCTGCAGAGTTCCATGCCCAAACCGCCTGCGAAGCGGCGGTGGCGCTACACCCACAGGTCAAGGGCCGGCTAGAGGAGATCGAGCGCATCGAGCTGACGACTCACGAGGCGGCGATTCGTATCATTTCCAAGACCGGCCCTCTGGCCAATCCGGCTGACCGCGACCACTGCCTGCAGTACATGGTCGCGGTACCGCTGATGCAAGGCGCGCTTGCCGCCGAACACTACGAGGATGATTTTCACGCCGCGCATCCGATGATTGACGCGCTGCGCGCCAACATGGTGGTCAAGGAGGACCCGACGTTTTCCGCGGCGTATCTGGACCCCGAGCGGCGCTCGATCGCCAACGCGGTACAGGTGTTTTTTAAGGGTGGTTCGCATACCGAGCGGGTAACGGTGGAGTATCCGCTCGGCCATCAGCGGCGCCGCCATGAGGCGATGCCGCTGCTGATGGCGAAGTTCGAGCGCCACCTAAAGACGCGCTTTCCCGCCAAACGCTGTCAGCGATTGCTGGCGGTTTGTAACGACCAGGCAGGTCTCGAGGCGTTGCCGGTGGATCGTTTTATGGATTTGTGGGAGATGACGCCCTGACAGAACGCTCGTCAGGGCGGCGAGCGACGGTTCAGGAGTCGCTTTCGAAGGTGATTTGATCCTGCATGCCTTCGACCGTGGCGGGGCCGATGCCGCTGACGCGCGTCAGGTCATCGGCGTTTTCGAAGTCCCCGTTGGCGCTGCGCTCCTCGATAATGGCCGCCGCGCGGCTGGGGCCGACGCCGGGCAGCTCGGCGAGCAGCTCCTCGTCGGCGGTGTTGACGTTGATCGGCGCCATGGATTGCGCCAGTGCCGCGCCGCTCACGCCGATGCCCAATACCGCCGCTGCCAGTAATCCCTTGATCATCCGCTTCATGGTAAGTCCCCTTGAGATATCGATGGATTCTTTGCCGTCCGCCCGGTCCCCGCCGGCACGGCTCCTGATCAACCTGGCAAGGCTTTTGTCACCCCGCCGTCATCTCAAAGCGACGGCTTCTGTAAGCAGATGCCCAGGTTCGGTCCTGAGATCGCTTACACGAAAGCGCGGGGCAAGGCTGGTATAATGGCGCGGTTCAAACAAGGAGCGCGCCCGTGGCAACCGATTCTCCCCTCATCATCGCCCTCGATTACCCCTCGCTGGACCAGGCCCTGTGCATGGCCGACCAGCTCGACCCTGCCCGCTGCCGGGTTAAAGTGGGTAAAGAGCTTTTCACCCGCAGCGGCCCGGCGGTGCTCGAGGCGCTTCACGGGCGCGGCTTCGAGATTTTTCTCGATCTCAAATTCCACGATATTCCCAACACCGTGGCCAGCGCCGTGCAGGCGGCGGCGGAGCAGGGCGTGTGGATGGTGAACGTGCATGCCAGTGGCGGCCGGGCGATGATGGAGACTGCGGCCGAGCGACTGCGCCAGAGCGGTCTGAAAACCCACCTGATCGCTGTGACCGTGCTGACCAGCATGAGCGGCGAGGCGCTTAATGATATCGGCGTGAACGGGGCGCTCGACGAGCAGGTGATGCGGCTGGCAAGGCTGACCCATGAAAGCGGTCTGGCCGGGGTGGTCTGCTCTGCTCAGGAGGCTTCGGCGGTCGAGAGCATCTGCGGCGAGGCGTTCTTGAAAGTGACGCCGGGCATTCGCCCGCGCTCTGCCGCCCTCGATGATCAGTCGCGCGTCATGACCCCGAGCGCGGCGTTGGCCGCGGGCAGTACCCATATGGTCATCGGGCGCCCGGTCACCCAGGCCGAGGAGCCCATGGCGGCGCTCAAGGCTATCGAGGCCGACATCGCTGGCGCTACTCGCCCTCGATCCCGGTAATCGGTTTGATCGTGCCCCAGCGTCGGCAGCTGGGGCACTGCCACACCAGATGATCGCTCGTGAAACCGCAGTGGCGACAGCGCTGGCGCGGCCGGCCCTCGAGCAACGCGCCGGTGTGGTGTTTCAGCAGCAGCAGCCGGGTATCCGGCGAGGTCTTGCCGTTTAGCCGCTCGCTTTCCAGATACAAATCGATCAGGTAGTCGAGACCGCCCAGGCTCGGCGCCTCGCGCAGCCACTCGCCGGTGCGCTCGATGGCGCTGTCGACGCCGTCGCGGCGATGGACGAGTTCGCCCAGCGCCACGATCACGCTGGTGTAAGGCGCCTGACCCAGCAGCCGGTAAAGATGCGCCTCGAAGCCTGCCAGGTTTTCCAGGCGCTCGTAGGCGCGCTTTAAGGCAGTCAGCATGGTGGGTATATGCGCTATATCCTGATGGGGGATGCGCTCGAGCCAGTCGATCGCCCGCTGATAGTGGCCGTTTTCCATTTCGAGCTCGGCATAAAGCAGCGTTGCGCGCACGCAGTTCTCGTCCATCTGCAGCGCTTTTTTGAGATGTTTTCGAGCAAGTGCGCGGCTCGATTCGCCAATCCCCTCGATGGCAAGCTCGCACAGCCAGTGGGCGGCCGGGCGGCGCAGGGCGGGCTGCTGCTTGAGGATGGGGCCAACGGTCTCCAGCGCTTCCTGCCATTCGCGTTCACGGTCGAGCAAATCGAGCAGCAGGCGCTTGGCGTTCAGCCGGTAGGTGTCGTCGGTGGTGTGGTTGAGCAGCGTTTTCAAAAGCCGCTGGGCACGGTCGTGTACGCCGAGTGCGATGAAATCCTGGGCGAGTTCGAGCTGGATATGATCGTTGGTCGCGACTGAAAGGGCGGGGCGGGCGAGCAGGTTCTGGTGAATGCTGACGGCCTTGTCCGCTTCGCCCCGGGCGCGGAAGAGCTTGCCCAGGGCAATGTGCGTCTCTACGGTGTCGCTATTGACGTCCAGCGCGTTGATGAAGGTGTTGATCGCCTCATCGGGCTGCTCATTGAGCAAATAGTTGAGCCCGACAAAATACTCTTTCGACAGCGCCGGCGCTTTGGGTGCCGGTCGGGTGAGACGCTTGCCGGCGCGATGGCGTACGCCAAGCCCGAAGCCAATGGCCAAGGCAGCGAAAAGCACGCCGAGCAGCGCGACATCCTGCATTTAAGCCAGTTCCTTGAACTCCTGAGTGCGAAGGCGATCAAGCTCTTTTTGCTGGTGCTTGCTGTGTCGCTCACTGCGCGCCAAACGGGCTTTCAGTCGAACGTAAACACCCAGCATTGCCAGCATCCCCAGCACGACGCCGAGTGTCAGCGTGGCCAGAAGCCATACCGATAGCGAAATCGGGGGGAGTTCGGTCCAGATCAGATTCAGGGCAATCGCCTGCTGGTTGTTCACGGCAAACAGGATGCCGACCAGCAGCACCACGAGTAATACGATGGCTAGTAAAAGCCCTTTGATCCAGCGCATGAGAAGTTCCTGGTTTTAACGTGCAAGTTTTTACGTGCAGAGGGCTCTATTGTGTATGAGTCAGGGCGCGGCGTCATCCCCGACAATGCTCTCGGCCCGTCTCGAGTGGTTTGGCTTCAATACCCCAGCGCACGGCTAGCGTCGACCTGCTCGCGCAGCTCCTTGCCCGGTTTGAAGTGGGGGACGTACTTGCCCTCGAGATCCACCGGGTCGCCGGTTTTGGGGTTGCGGCCAACCCGCGGCTCGCGGTAGTGCAGCGAAAAGCTGCCAAAGCCACGAATTTCGACGCGGCCGCCGCTGGAGAGGGCGTCGGTCATGTCGTCGAGGATAATACGCACCGCCGTTTCGACTTCCCTGGCGGACAGCTCCGGTTGACGCATCGCGATTTGTTCGATTAATTCAGATTTGGTCATCGGTTGGCTCCCTGCAAACGTTAAAGGTCGTATGCGCTTACGGCCGCAATAACATCTACTTCAGCATACTGCGCATCGGGTGATAAAACAATTCGGGCAAAACAAGGTACTTTAGTTAAAACAAGGTTCTAGGTCGAATAACAGCATAGGCGAAGCCGGCCCCTGGCGCGACCCTTTGGCTCAGGTATACTGGCTTTCCATTCAAGACTTGATAGAGGTCCACGTTGAGCGATGACACTTCCCCGGAGGCCATCCTCCGTAAACGGCTTTATTGGCATTCGCGTCGCGGCATGTGGGAGCTGGATCTGCTGCTGATTCCTTTTCTCGAAAAGCGCTTCGATTCGCTTTCCAAAGAGGACCGGTTGGTTTATCAGCGTCTGATCGAGGAGGAGGACCAGGATCTCTTCGTTTGGCTGATGCACCGCGAGTGGCCCACCGACCCGGACCTGCGCCGGCTGGTACAGATGATCGTCGAGCATGCCGAAACCACCGATAACAGTGCCTATCGCACGCTCTAACTACCCGCCAGCGATCCATGCGCTGCTGGCATCGGGGCTTGCGGGCGTGGGGCTGACGTTCGCCCCGCCGCCTCTGGTGCTTGCCGTTTGGCTTTTACTGCTGGGAGTGGTCGCCTTGTACGCGGGCGCCCAGCCTGCGGGTGCGCTTTCGATTCAAGCGCTCGATGAGATGCTTTATGCGCGCTGGATAAAAGCGTGCGGCGAGCCCAGTGAAGCCGTTTTGCTTCGCTGTCACTATCTCGGGCCCTGGCTTTTGGGGCTGGACGTGGGCGGCGCGCGACTCTGGCTCTGGCCGGATAGCGTGTCGGCTAGCGATCATCGTGCGCTTCGCCGGCTGCTGCACCGCCCTGGCCACTAGCTCGGCTAACGGCCACGCGGATGAAAAGAGGTCAGGGTTTTGAAAATCGGGGGGGGGGTTGCGCAAACAGGTCGGACGATCATGAGGTGATACGTAAAGCAAGGCTTCGAGATCGTTCAATAGAAGGGGATAATGGATGGTGCCCGGAGCCGGACTTGAACCGGCACGGGGTTACCCCCGAGAGATTTTAAGTTCGTTTCTATAATTAACTGGGCTGCGCTTGCACTGCGGTTTCTTTATAAATCAATAATTTATAGTTACGCCATGCTGGCAATAACCGATATTGCCGCAGATACCGTGCGACCAAAATGCGACCACCAGTCTAAAGCGCTATGCTAGCCATAGCAGTTTGGATTGATAACGCCGATACGGCAGAGGAGTGGTGATGGATATGGATTCAGTTTTCCCGGCAATATTAGATAATGACAGCGATGAAATTAGAGCTGAGAAGTACCAAAAGCAGTCCGAAACATTTGATACCGAAATTTCGCCGCATATTTTTAACTGGATGTCAGATATTGCTGAATCGGCACACCGCGATGGAGAGAGGCGTGCGATAGAGAAGGTTGCGCGCCTCTTAATGACTGAATTGCCAAGCCCAGAATGGAGTGAAGACGAAGTAATCGAATGGCTAGAAGAAAATGTAGATAAGGAGGATCAATGACCATCGACACCACGATTGATCAATACCGCTCGACCAAAGGCGCGATGGAATCCATCATCGACCAGCACATGAATGCCGCGTTTGACGAGATACGCGCAGAGTTTGGCGACACGCCAACGTCGGTATCGCTGCATATTATTGAGCATCACGAGCTAGGGCAGAAATACCCTACAGGGCACTATTCAGGCTGCGACGTTAGCCTAGATGGAGAATGATCCGCTGCATCATCGCCGGAGGCCGCGCATTCAACGACTACGCGCTCATGAAGCGCAAGCTCGATGCGATATTTGCGAATCAGTCGTGCGTCGAGATCGTGAGCGGCGGGGCGAGCGGGGCGGATTCCTTAGGCGAGCGATATGCGCAAGAGCGCGGCTGGCCAATGAAGCGATTCCCGGCAGATTGGGATTTAGGGCGCAGGGCAGGGCCGCTCAGAAACGCGCAAATGGTCGCGTATGCAACGCATCTGGTGGCATTTCCGGGCGGTAGAGGGACGGCTGATTGCGTCAATCAGGCACGAGGGGCGGGATTGTTGGTGCGGGTGATACGTGAGCTATGAGGCGATCCAGTGGCGCAAAGCCATGGAACGGCGCGGCTGGCGGAAATTCACTGATGCCAGCTTGCCGCGCCGCGTCATCGAGTACCACATCATCCGGGGCGACCGACTCTATAGCGGGCGCTGCGATGCGTACAATCCGATCGGCAACGTCGCGGATCCCGGCTCCCAGGCCAACATACTGCGGCGGCGCGACCAGAATCGCGTCGGCGTGTGGCGCTTAGCACAGCGGCCCGCTGGCGAGCGCGGTCAGACCGTGCGTCCAGCGCCCTTATAGTCGGTCAGCTGCACCTGCTGATACCCCACCCGGCGCTCGACGCCGGTCTCGGTGTTTTTCACCAGCACCTGGGCGTGGCTGTACCGCGGTTACTCGAGCGCCTCGTATCGGCCCACGAACTCGGGCCCCGGCTTAGCGGCCACGAGAGTCCCTGGCGGGATGGCCTGCTGTACGGCAGGCGTCCATTTTCTCCCGGGCGGACCGGGCAGCATCGTTGAGTTTGTCGATCTGGGGGGGGGGATTGGGAAATGGCTTGGCTCCTGGTTTTTGGGCACAAAAAAACCGCTCTAGGCGGCGTCGGCGGCGAGCAGCGAGTAGCGAGCAGCGAGGCTAAACGCTCCAGTCCAATCCCTCGACGCTCGTTAGCTCGCCTGATTCAATCTGCGCGGCGTATTCCGCCTCCCGCGCAATCAGCTTGCCGCGCCTGTCACCAATTACGCGCAGCCCGTTTTCAACGCATGATAAAGGGTAGTCGCGGTGGAATTTCCCGGCTGAGTCCTTCCACTTCTCGAACGCCTCCCGGCCCTCCTCGCGGGCGAATTGTACCGACTCAAGCAGCGCTGCCCGATTTGCTGGATCACCAAAAAACGGTACGCCATTGATCACGACGCCCTCCAATTCGGCGAATTTCCTGCGAGACTCGAGATCTTGATAGAGCTTTGTCTTATTTGACTCAGCCGCCTCACCAGGGCTTACCATCCAGTCAGCCATTGCTATTGTCTCCTTTATCAACTAACCGAACCGTCCATCGTCCATCTGCCGGATCTCGCCAATATTCAGCATCGCCAGCAGACAGCATAGCTGACACCTCAGGATCAGTTGCAACAACATAACACTGCTCAGGGTCATAATCAGAAGCGTCAATCCAATCACCTTCCCACCAGTCCGAACAGCACCCAGGTATCTGATATCCCTTAGTCATCTGCCCTAGTATTACGTGCAAGACGCCGTTTTCCCAGAGCATCCCGTAAATGCCCGCGATATAAGTATCTTCATTGCCTACAAATACGGAACCCTCTGTAAACAAAGAAGTGTCAACGCCATTTATTAAGCTTCCGTTGATGTTGTAGGAAACCGGAGTAAGGCCTTTTGCTAAAAACTTGATCTTCATTTGTATATCCTCAATACCAGTAACCGAAAGCGATAGCGCTGTACGTTTGCCCCGTCTTTTTCCCGCTAAAACTAATTGCACCAATAATACAGCTACTATTGTTAGGGGCTTTTGCAACCCCCAATATATCTAAGTCAAGCCTTATTTGAACATGACAAACCGGCTCACTGAAAAATGGTAGCGGGTAATTCCATGCTGTTGCAGAGTTTGACCTGTAGGTGTTCCCATCCACCTGAATAGTGGCGTCTATAGTTCTACCAGCTGAGGAGGAAAGTCTGCAAACTAGCGTCCCGTCTGCATATTTTGTGTAATCGCCATCGCTATTACTACCTCGCTCAATTATCGCACCCGTAGGTAATCCCGATGACTGAGAAACTGTACCCAGGATATTTCTATTACTGTACATCCGCTGATCAGGATATACAGTTAATCCCTCCATTGTTCTGAGAGTCATTCCGTCATTTGAAAGAGCTAGTATTGAGGATTTGTTTGATGACGCCCTGTGCACAACAACTCCGGGCCAAAATGGGGCCAATGGTGTTGGCTCATTGCTGCTAGACAACCCAGCTCCTGCATAAAAATAGCTCTTTTCAGCCGGTGAGTTAAAATTTTCTAGCAATATACCGCTGCCGCCAAGCCCGTATGCCCCCCCCGCCATCAGGTCGCCACTACCACCAACAACGCCTCGGCTATATGCCTCACCAGCCTCATTCGCCAACCCGCTCCCTGGCGCATGAACAATATTCGCCGGGTCTATGCCTTGGCGATAACTATCTATGTCTTGAACGTCCTTATTAATGCTATCGACCGTGGTGTTAATATCGCGGCCTAGTTTTTCAAGCGCGGAATTCTGGCCGTTCTGTTTTGTGACTACTTCCGTAGTGTCGCCAACTTGGAAATTGTACTGCCGAAAATCAGGAACCGGATTAATAAGCGTGGCCATCATGCCTCCTCGAATACGTGAGAGTTTGCCCAGTTGTTGAAGTAGTTGTTTGTTTGCGAAAAGTTAGAGCGTCGTTTGGCGACAAAGGCGTAAATCGCTTCGGTAACGCCGCCCTGTTCGGGGCACATATTGACGTACACCTCTTTTCGCTTGCTGTTTGTCATTAAGTTGAGTGCTAGATCCTCCATGCCGGTTTTTTTCAGCATGTCGAGGTCAAACGAAATGACGCGGGCCGAGCCTTCGCCGACCGAGCGAAGTGATTTACCTGCTGTTCGCACTTGCTCGACGAATTCTTCAAGCTCGAAACCAAGCCCATAGGTCGCATTGTTCTCGGGGGAGTAATACTGGCCCGCGAAAATGCGCCCAATCTGCATATAGCCGTCCGGATTTTGCGGATCCTGAATCGTGATACGGTAGCTGTCGCAGAGCGTGATTTCCGGCAGCCAGATAACGAATTGGCGAACGGGTAGCATCGCTAGATTGCTCGTGCCCCAAGGGTCGACACCGACGACCCACTCGCCCAGCGGTTTGATCTCGGATGGCAAGCGAAACCCGGTATCAGCCACGACTGAGCCGCCCAAAAGCCCCTCAAACCTGACTCGGGCCGCAACGCTCAGGTTGTGTTGATAGATGACCAGCGAATTGAGGTAGGTCGCAGGCATCAGCGTTGCGGTAATGACCTGCTGGTTGAGATTGGCGGAACGCCACACGTAGCTACGCCCCGACCGCTGGGTGTATGCCGCCGGCAACGCGGCGCTCGTTGCTGTTAGCGCAGCTCGATCATGCACATTATCGAATATGATGCGCAGGTTTTGGCTCATAGCCAGACCTCCAGATTGGTTGAGCCGCCGCGCCGGGTGGGGGAGCGGGAGACAGCGATTAGTCGGCACGCGCGGGCGTTTAGCGGGGGCATGTCGATGGCGAGCGTCATGCCAACGTCAACGGGCGGTGTAAACGCCTCGATGCTGTACGTGTCGCGGCGGACACTGTGTAAACCAAGCAGTCGGTTTGTCTCGGTCACAATATCTGATTGACGCTGTATACATGTGTCCCGAGATACTTTTTCGACTAAAGGGTATCCACTGACCGATTGAGATGCCTTATGCTCACTCCATTCGCGCGTCAGCCGAGCGCGTTCGTCAGCGCTGACCACGCCCGCCACGTTGCTCAGCGTCTGATAGTTGCGCCGCCAGCGCAGTGTGAGCGATTGCCATGGCTGCTCAGTGCTGGAGAGCTGGATAGCGGCATCGACGATATCGTCACCCACCATCGTGAGCGTGGCTGACCCGGGAGCTTTGTGCTGCCGGACAATCAGCCGGCCGGTAGCATCCAGGAACCAGTAGGCACCCATGCCATCGCAAAGATCATCAAGGATCTGCCGGCCTGACACCTCGCTGTTGTAGTAGAGTCCCACGCGGTAGCCGGGCATTTCGATCTGCCCGACCGTGATGCCGTACTGCATAGCAACCCACTGAGCGACGCGAGCAGGGGTGTTCGTCTGCTCTTCGATGTCGACTGTCAGCGTTGCGTTATCGAGCCCTGCGCCGAGTACGAACGAGCCGTTTTGCAGGTTTGCCGTGTACGACACGCTGGCGTTGCCATTGGATTTTGGGCGCAGCGACGTGACCGGCAAAAAAGATGCTTTCCACTCATACGGATCAGGTTGCAGCAGATACGCCGGGGCGTTGTAGATGCTGCCGAGCGCGAGCGGTACAGGGCCACCATCGTTGGGTAACTGCCCGGTGTCTATAGGCTCATCCAGCCGAGCCGATTGGTCGTTCATCGCAAACCGTAGCTCACCCTGACGAGCGGTGATGATGCCACCGTTCACACCCTGGGCGAGCAGGCGGAAATCATCACGCGGCCAGTCCGGGCCGCCCAGATACAGACGTATCGGGTGACCCTGCCAGCGTAGCGGTATCCAGTCCGTGAGTGAGCCATCATCGACCATGGCAACCTCACCAAATCCGATCAGGCCATCTATCCGCGTTGATATGTCTATCGCCGCGTCGAGACAGTCGTCATAGATTCGATTAGGGTCGCTGTCGGTGGGTTTTGAGATAAAAGGCGCCGTGGCCACGTACTGCGTGCCGCCAGAATGGTCGAGCTCCGCGAGCAGTACTCGCGGGGCGTCGAGGTCCGACAGCCAAAGATCGTATTCAGCTGTCGTCATGCCAAAGCTCCTCTTTTCTGCAGCCGCATGGTACGGCTCTGATTCTCGGTTTCGCGTAGCTGAGCGTCGCGCTGGCGACGCGCTTCTTGAGCTGCTTTTGCTGTAGCGTTGGCAGTGTCCCGGGTGTTCTGGTTACCTTCGCCCAGCAGTCTCGCTAGCTGCTGGCCCTGTCGCTCAATCGTGCGCTGCATGTCGCGCATCACCTGCGTGACATCGCTGAAATTGAGCAAAGGAAATGCATGAAGCGCCGGGGCTACATCGGCGCGCAAGGCGCCCATTTCACCCATCAGCTCGGCGTGATAGTTGCCCGATGCATATGCACGGAACTCGTCAGCAATACCTCCGGCGCTCGGGGCGATGAACTCGCCTTGGTGCACTTGGGCTAGATGATCTCCAGGCAGGTCCCACGCGCCTGTGGCGTATGCTGGAATCTTGATTCCTGCATCCCTGATAAGACGCTCAGCCTCCGCGATGCGGTTGTCGGCTTTAAAATGCTCCATCCATTCCCGATTGGTCTTGCTCATCGACGCATCGGCCACGCGATCCCAGAACGGGCGAGGCTTTTTTCCGCCAGAGCTGCTGGAGCCACTATTTTTACCGCCGGGGTCCCTGCCTACGTGCTGCTGAATTGACTGCTCAATCGTGCTGAGCGATGCGCCAGACGACCACTGATTGATCCAGTATTGCAGCCCAGGAAGATCAGGAGCGCGACCGAGCGCCCTTTCATACATCTTGGTGATGTCAGAAATTGCGCTTTGACTGCTAGCAGGTTGCTGCTTAGCCCAGAGCTGAACGAGCGTGCTGCTGCTCGACGCGATAGCCTCCAGATAGCTCAGCTGCCCATCGCCGTTAGCATCAATCAAGCCGAATATTTGGCTCAGCGTTTCATCGGTGGCCATCCCATCAAATGCCCGGCTGAATTCGCCGTAATCAATGAGTCCGCTGGCATCAAGGTCAATCTCACTGAATAGCGGCAGAAGCGATTTGGCGATACCGCCGCCGAGCGCATCAAGCCGTGCATTGGTCAGCTCCTGGCGACTTATGAGGCCATCGCCATTGCGGTCAACCCTGGCAATGAGACGATTGATTTCAGCGTCAGTCGCATGCGGCCGCAGAGCAGCACGCACTTGGCTTTCAGTCAGAACCGTAGTACCAAGACGGCGCATTTCCTGATGAATGACGCTGTTTAAACGATCAGTAGCGCTCCACTCCGCTGTTGTAGAGCGTTCAATCGCTGATACAACGCCATCGCTATTCAGATCGAGAATGTTGGTTAACCGCTCGGTTTGCTCATCAATTGCTTTGCGGAACTCATCGGCCAGAAAATCTTCCGGCGTCAGCTGCTCGGGCAAGCGCAATAGCGCATCGCGAATCTCATCAATCCCATTAACAGCGCCAGTGCCGCTAGCGTACATTTCGCGCAGATTTTCGGCATAGCGGTCAGCGTACTGCGTGATCGACTGCTGGGCATTGCGGTCGCCGCCCAGCGCCTTTTCGTACTGCGCCCAGAAAGCAGAATCGGCAGCATCGAGCTGTTCACGCGGGGTTCCTAGGCCCGCATCCGAAGCATTCAGGCCGTCAATCCACCCTTGGATGCTATTACCTAACGACTGCCACTGCTCGCGAGCGCGGGCCATGGCATCGCGCTCTTGATTGATGGTGCGGATGCGCTCTTCTTGCTGACGATGCAGGCCATCCAGATAATCGCGTTCATCTTGAATGGCGTACAGTCGCTCCTGAATAGCTCTATTGCTGGGATCCAGCGCAGCTAATTCGCGACGACGCAACTCTTCTGTATCGCCTAGCGCTGTCAGCAACTGACGCTCCAGCTGCTCGCGCTCACGTAGGATATTGGCGGCATTATCGATAGCGCTGCCAGTTCCGTTAGCGGCATCAGTCGCTTTGTCGCTACTCGCAGCAATGTTGTCCAGCGCGCCACGTAGGGATAGTGCGCCGTTCGTTATTTGGCTGAACCAATAGGCCAGGCCAACAGCATCAGCCTCGCGCCCCAGCGCTGACTGATACTGCTGACGAATCGCGTCTTTAACAGCCTCGTTGCTCTGAGCGAGTGCGGGCGCAAGAGCCATCAGGTCATAAGCCAGCCGCTGGCCAGCCTCGCTGTTCAGGTTCTGCGCCTCTACTAGCCGACGAAGATGCTCAACGCTGGTGATGTTCTCGCTCGTCAACGCATTCAATGAACCTCGCACGTCCTCGAGGCTGTGCTGCATGCGCTCGTTATCGCTGAATACTGCCTGGTAGTAGGCCTGCTGAATGTTTGCCAGGTTCTCGACACCGCCTGCGTATTGCGCGAGTGCATCGGCCAGGCTGAGCGCGTTCTGCGCGCTGGCGTCGTATTGCAGATTGAGTCGGCCGCTGGCTGACTCAACGAGGCGCATGGCCTCGGTCGCTGTCACGACTCGGCTAGTCACTTCCTCGGCGCTCAGACCTAAACCGCGAAGAGACCCCGCAAACTGGTTATCAATTACGCCCGCAATGTGCAGCGTCCGGTTGGACAGCATGTCAGTGGCAGATTGCGCGTTGCCAGCGGTGACGATGAAGTGGTTTGCTGCCTGCGTCATCGCATCCAGCTGCTCAGGTGAGCGCGCCACACTGGCCAGCATGTCGTCCATAGCTGCGACGCTGGCCAGCCATTCGCGCTCCTGTTCGATACCGCCGAACAGTTCGTCGCTTCGACGGGTGCCTCGGCTGAATCCGACGGCGCCGAACGCGCCTTGGGCGTAGGAATCATGGCCGAATTGATCGGCGCTGCCGTAGGTGCTGACATTGAGGCGCGGCTTCGTTTCGCTACCGAACAATCCGCTGATCGCGCCAGTTATTTTACCGCCGAGCAGAGAGTCGATAGCCAGCCCGCCCGCAATCCACGGCATAGCCGCGCTGACGCCTGCGGTGATCGACGACATGATTCCCGCCGAGCCAATGGCACTGCCGGTCGCGGCATTGGCGTACAGGCCACCCGCAGAGGCGCCAGAGCCCATCAGAGAGGATCCGGCACTGAACACACCATGGGCCGCGCCGATGGTGTTACCGAAACCGCCGCGCCCGCCCTGCATTAGCCCCTGAATATCCTGGGTGAATCCGACCACAATCGGCTTCAGCGTGGCCTGGTAGGCCAGCTCAGAGAGTAGACGCTTAAATCCATCAAGAAGCTGATCGGCAAACGAATCGAACGAGTCGAAAGCGCCTGCAAAGGCATCGGCAAATGTCTCGTCGATGCGATTGGATGCCTCTTCCCACGCCCGGGCCATTTCCTGCGCGGCCGGGTCGGCCTCGAGCGCGAGCTGCTGCATCTCGTCGCGCACGTTGCCGATCATGCGGGTGTACTGCTCGCCGGTCACGTCGCCCCGGCGGTAGGCCGCGTTGATGTCGTCGATGGCTTTGGTGAGCTGCTGACCACGAGCGAAGGCTCGGTCGTACTGGTTGCTCAGATCCTCGACGCGCTTGATATTCGGATCAGCCGCGCGCACGGCTTCGTTGTAGTTCCGTGCAGCCTGGCCGATAGCAGCGTAGTATTCGAGTGCACTCTTGGTGCCGGCCTCATACGCCACCGTCAAACGTGCAACGGTGTCGTTGTAGTCCGCCATCGCAGCGCCGGCAGGGGATAGCTGCTTGTTCAGGTCAGCGTAGGCGCTGATCGAGTCGTCGAGCACGCGCTGGCGTTCGCGCTCGGCTTCGTTGGCGGCTTTGGTGGCGTCAGACAGTTTGTTGGTGGCCTCGCTCGCAAGGCGCGTTTGGTCGGCTGTCGTTTCGACGCGCTCGCCGTAGACCACCATGGCATTAGCGCTTTGCTCAATGCGGCTGGCTACTTCGCCCTTGGCGGCGGCGAGCCGCTGATTGATCTGGATAATGCGGCCTTCTGCCTGCTCAACAGCGCGTAAGCCGTTCAGCTCCGCTTCATACCCGCCGCGCTCCAGTGTCTGGAACATGGCCCGAGCGCCTTCACCCTGGGTACGCTCGGCGCGCAAAGCCGCCAGTTCTTCGCGAGCGTGCGCTGCCTTGAGCGTCGCTGCGTCCAGTTCGGCATGTAGATCGCTCAGAATGCCGGTAAAGCTATCGTTGGCTAATCCGCTCAGCTCGCTGCGGAAGTCCATAACCTGTTCTTCGGTCAGGCCCACGCGCTGGCTGGTGATGTTTAGCTCGTCGCGGAAGGCGTAGAGCAGTCCGCCAGCCCCGATGAGAAGGCCGAGGGGGCCGCCTACAAGGGTCAGCGCACTGGTCGCCGCTCGACCTGCCACAGCGAGGCCTCGGGCGGCTACGGATGCGCGGTTCATGGCCGCTGCCTCAGCGTTGATCGCCACCGTGTTGGCTGCGGATGCCTGAATAGAACGCTGACGCTGAATGTTCAGCGCATTCAAAGCGGCAGTATGCGCAGCCGTGCCTTGTGTCGCCCGCGCTTCAGCCATGGCTCGACCGAGCAAACGTTTTTCAGCCAGCGCTTCTGCGGCTGTCCTGCGAGCCACTGCGGACGCCGCAGACGCTTCGGCAGTAAGGCGCGCTTGTGCAGCGGTGACGCCTTGCATTTGCGCCCCGGCGGCGGACAGTAAGGCGGTCGTAAGACGTGCGCCCCCTACAATGGCTAGCACCTCAAGCGTCGATACCAGCGATTGAGCTGTAGCGAGGAATTTTTCGCCATCTTGGGTGCCGGCTGCCCACTCGTCACCCATACCGTTGAAGATTTGAACGACCCCGGTGCCGGTCTTGATCATAGCATCCAGCGTTTTGGTCAAACCTGAATCACCGAGCTGCAGGTTTGATTCAGCGATAGCAGAACCCAAGCCCTTGAAGGCGCCGCCAAGGTTGTTGGTCATGGTCTCGGCTGCCTGTTGGGCGAGACCATCAACCTCTTGAAGAGCTGCTATTTGTTCTCGGTAAGCTGGCAGCCCCTTAATCAGGGCATTAGCGCCTGCGGCTGCCGTTTCACCAAAGAGTTTTTGGCTTTCTGTTGCGCTTAGGTTCGCTCCTGCAAGCGTCTCAAGCACCGGGATGAAGCCGCGAGCTTCAATATCCAAGTCTGAGATAGCGATGCCTTGCCTCTTAAGCATTTCCACAGATTCGCTGGATATATTGCTGAGTCGTGCAAAGACCGCAACTAGACTTGTGCCCGCACGACTTCCTTTTGCGCCTGTGCCAGAGATTCTTCCTAGTGCCGCAACCGTTTCTTCGAGTGAAAGTCCGAAGTTAGCTGATTGGCCCGCTGAGTACGAAAGAGCTTCGCCCAGCGCAGATACATCGGTTGTTGCCGCCTGGCTTGTTGCTACAAGCACGTTACCTATGCGGCCAATGTCAGAAATCCGTAAAGACATTGCCTCTAGTACGTCTGTCGCAAGATCCGCCGCTTCACCCAAGCCCAGCATACCCGCTTGAGCAAGGCGCATTACTTCAGGCGTTGCGCCAAGAATTTCGTTAACTTCCAGACCGCCCTGAGCGAGAAACTTTTGCGCTTGCGCGGCTTGGTTGGCACCGTAAGCGGTTGTCGCACCCAGAAGGCGGGCCTGCTGCTCTAGACGCGCCAGATCCTCAACCGAGGCGCGAGCCACTGCCTGCAATCCCGATACTTCGGTCTGGAAGTCTACGATCGTGCTGATCGTGCTCTTGAAAGCGGCACCCGCACCGATAGCAGCAAAAGCCGCACCAAAAGCCATTGCTCCTTTCTGAAGCCCCGAGAAAGCTTTTTCGCCCGCAGCCTGCGTTCTTCCTAAATCGCTTTCCAGCCGCTTTAGTGAGCCTTGGGCGCTGCGGCTGTCAATTACTATGCTCAGCCTCGATTCGTAAGACATGCCGCCTCCAGAAACGAAAAAGCCCGCTCAAATGGCGGGCAATAAAAAACCGCCCGGAGGCGGCTGTGGGTCATTGTGTCGCTTTAGCTATTCTGCGCTCTTAGCTTTTCTCTGCATTGGACGCGGTAATCAATTTGCTCTTGCGTGATACCAGGTACTTTGTCGCTCGAAACATATAGCACTCCGTAATCTTCTGTATCTATTGTTGTCATATAGCGGAGGTGGCAGCCAGAGCCCCCCTCTAATACCGGTCCTGTTTCAACCACTCTATAGGGGAGGTTTTCGGTGTTTTCGGGCAGGCAATGGCCTTTGTCATAGGCTTCCCATAGGGAAGCCATTGCCTCGTCAGTAGCCTCGCCTATGCCAATCTCATAAAGCTCTACTGAGTCGCATATGTAGCTCGCGTATCTTAATACCCCTTCATCCCCAGCGGTAATAGATGTATCTGGCTGGGGAGGGTTGGGCGTGTATGCTTCATCACTGCATCCAATCAGCATCAGCGTGCTCAAAAAAAGCGCGACAACCCTCATCATTTGCCACCCGTTTTGCGGAAGTGGTAGGACAAGCGCGACCGGCGAAGAATGTCGGCAGATAGATCCATGTCTGTCTTGAGTAGCTGCCTGGCAGCCTCTTTCGAGAAAGGGATAGCGACGGTGTTGCCGTGCTGATCCTTGCCATCGACTTGTTGCCAGTCCTTCATGACCTCGTTAGCCAAAACGTCGCACTGCTTCCATACGATGTCCGTTTGGGCTTCACCTCTGGCTTTGCCGTCGCGCTCGATCTTCTCGATTCGCTCGGCAGCGCTATCGCTCAGATAGGCAATCTTGAACATGCCGCCACGGATATCGTGCCAGACACCGCCTTTTACCTTGGCCATGTCGTAGGCTGTCATGTCTAGGCTCATGCTTCCCCCTTGTTATTCGTATATCGACGGATCAAGCACGCCCATGATGACTGCCGTCATGGCCTCATAAACATCATTAACTTCGGAAGCATCCCTGAGCCTCGCCTCGACGCAATCAACATCTTGCCGATCTGCGGGGCAAATGCTGGCCAAATAAGAGCCATCTACTCGCTTTAAGCTGATCACTACCAGCACCCAAGCGCTAGAAAGTGAACTCTTGGACTCTTTGATTTTGACGCCTATAGAGGCTGACATAACATCGCCTACGAGGCTTGCCTGCTTATCCTGTGGTGATCGCTCAAACTTGTCGTAGCCTTTATATCCATAGGCCACTTCTGGCTTTTCATTCAAAGGCGCGCCGCCGGACACGTGATCCGCATATCCGCTTACCACCACATCAAGAATGCGTTTTAGATCAGAGAAGTAGGAATACTGGGCGTCCCTTTGATTCTTAAACGCTTGCTGCATATCTTGATACGACGCCATCGCGGAGGCCTCTTTTTCATAAAGTAGAGCTGTCATGTTATGCACACCTCGGGATGGCGTCTAGTTTTGCTGAGCAAAAGACTAAGGGCAGGGGAGGCCTAGGTGGGGTTTGGCGGGCTACTTAACCACTTCAAGCCCTCGGCTCTTGGCGGTGAGTCGTGCCTGTACTTGGTCGAAATCCTCGCCGGTTTCCATCGACGTAATGAGGACTTGCGCCATTGAGTGGCCATGCTTCTCCTCATAAGCCCTGGAGGCGGCTATAGACACCTTGGCAGCCACTGACGCCATTGCGCTAGATACAGTACTTACGCATGGGTTATGGGGCCGCCAGTCGGGGATAATATCAGCCTCAATATTGATACCCATCAGCACCTCAATGCGGGCCATCCAGTCGGCGTAATGAAGGTATACCGCTGTAGGCAACTGGAAGCGGTCATCGCCACCTACCGCCTGAGTACAACCCGCCTCCTGAAGAGGCGGGGTAATAACTTCACTCCAGACGCGCTGAATTTCTATGTGGTGACCATCTCTTTCAAGCGCTTCGTGTATCAGTCCAACCAGAAAGGGAAGGTTGATCATGGCGGTCATAACATCCTCGCCAAGCATGAAGCGCTCTATGGCTTGTTCTTTGGTCAGCCAGTCCATTACGCCACCTCGCTGATAGAGTAAGGCGCATCAAGGAAGGGGATGGGAAGCTGCCCCTCCTGCTCCACGATTTCAATTTGTTCTTCGAGGTCTCGCTTGTCTTGCTTCCAGCGGCTTAGCCCGCGCCCGCACAGGCTAGCGGAGTGCTGACCGGCTTTGTAGAGCGCCGTCAGTTCATTGCGGCGGTGATCATAGGAGCGCAATCGATCTGCCATCCAGTTGAAGGCATTGATATACGCTTCCTTAATCACATCAGCCTTCTCTCCAGTGAAGCCGAAGGCCAAGAAAAAGAACCCGTCACGCGTTATTTTGTAGACTGGCGTTCTCTTTCCGTTCTGCAACTTATTGATATGAAAGCAAAGCGCAAAATTGCGCTCCGCGAACTCCTTGGAGCATCTCAACGTCTTGATGCGCCTCAGCACATCTTTATGCCGCTTACCGAAATACTCAGCGATTTTCATTGAGGTAGTGACAGCAGCGCCATTATCGGCAGCTACCATGTGGGCATATTCTGATTCAGAGATGATGTGTTGCATCGTTAATACCTCTTAGCGATAGAGCCTGTTGCCCAAGAGATGCCAGCCCAAGAGAGGCCCGATGCAGCCACCGGCACTCCTCCAAGCTCCATCCTGAGAGACTCTTGGTTGATCGCGCCGGGCATGGCGCATACGAAAAAGCCGCCCGGTCAGGCGGCCTTGTTCTCGTCTTTCGGCTGATTGATTTCCCGAAAGGCGTCATCCATGGCGATTACCACAGATAGCGCCTCGTCGGGATCACACGGCCACTCCAGCCGCTCGGCTAGGTCAAGCACCGTAACCGGGTTGATCGGCGTGATACCGCTCATACCCGGCTGCCGTGTGCGGTGAAGTATGGAGAACGCATTCATCCAGAATGACGTGCGCTCATCCAACTCCGGGGCGTCCGGTTCGACGCCCAAGAACTCGCAGTCTGTTGCGTATTCCTCCTGCGCCTCTAGGAGGCTTTGGCCTTCGCGCTGGAACTGGCTTTGCCAGCGGAGGAAGCTCGAGGCTTTTTTGCTTGGTTATCGGTTTCTTCGCGGTCGAAGCGCTCGAGGTCGACGGCCTTTTGTGCGATGTACGGCACCACGTCCGGGCGGTTTTGCAGCAGGTCAGCCACGGCTTCGATGGAGTAGGCCACCGGCTCTTCTTCGCCGTCTGCGTTCAGCGCTGTTACATCGCGCCAATCGCGAATTAGGCCTTCGGCGACAAGTTGGGCCTCCTTGCGGTCCTCCTGCTCGGCGGTCAGCTCGCGCCCAAAATCCTTCTCGTAGCGCTTGTCCAGCTTGCGCTTCACGTCGCGATAGACAGCGTTGTGCATCCGGGCAATCTTGAACTCGCCGCCCAGAATTTCGCACCACTCGCCGTCTTCAAATTTGGATGCGTCGTATTTGTCAATGCGGAATGCCATGGGTATTTCCTCTATCCGTTAGAAGTATCAGTCCGTTAGAAAAGAGGCCCCGCGCCACGGACAAGCAGCGGCGGGGCCAAAGAGTTACGCGCCGGCTTCGGCGGGCACGGTGCGGGTTACGGTGATCATTTCGCCATTCTCGGCAACAGCCGCCGTACCCTCGATGCTCATGTCCAGAATGGCGTCGAGTGCGCCAGAAGGCGGCTCGGTGGACAGATCAACGTGACCCAGCGCGAAGTCGTAGGTGTAGCCGTTCGCGCCCATCATGAACGACATTTCGATGGGTTCGTTGGCGATGGAGCGGCGCCAGAGGTCGAGCGAGGACGAAGCCATGCGGACGGTGCCTGTGGTTGTGATATCCGAGCTACCTAGGAAGTGGTTCTGGAACTGCGAGCCGATGCACTGATCGGTTTGCAGGTTGGCGTTGATCGTCAGGCCCAACGATTTGAAGCAGGTATTGACCAGCGGCGCACCATCGACCAGCACGCCATTCAGGTTGCTCGATGCGTCGAAAATGATCGTGGTGGTTTCGTCGAGGAACGTATCGCTGCTCGGGTCGTAGTCAGCATCAACTGCGCGGCCCATGAATGTGATCTGACCGGTGATCTTCTGGCCGGAGTCGGCAGAAATCGAGAACTGACCCACTTCCATGTCGGTGAACATGATGTGCTCGTCGCTATCCATGTAGCTCTTGAGTACGTCGAAGCGCACCGGCGTAGTGCCGACGGTCAGCACGTTGTCGACCCAGCTCGTGCATAGAGCAGCGGCCAGAAAATCGTCGTATGAGCCAGCGCTCAGCTCTACGTCCAGGGTGCCGCCGGCGGTGATCGTCGTGACTTTTTGCCCCGAGCGCTGGCGATCCGAGCGAATCTCGTCTGAGCGCTGAACCTCAGTGCCCGCTGTCAGTGCGTCGTTGGTCCGGCGCAGGATTTGCCAGGGGCCGCTACTGCCGGCGGCGCGGTAGGCGATGCGCACCAAATTGGATGCTGCCATATCGTGTTACCTCGTGGTGGTGATACAAAAAAACCGCCACGAAGGCGGTTGGTGGTGGTGCTGGGTGGGCGCTATCCAGCCCGGAAGGGGCAGGTCACGTTGTATTGGTACCAGCCGTCAGTCGGTCCGACACGTTGAGCCGATGCTGCAAGCGTTTCGAAGTTGCCGTCCTGGTGGTACTCGAAGTGCTGGGCGAGCGAATCTGCTAGTAGGGCGGCTGGATGAGAACCCTGATGCTCGGGCGTAAAAATCTGAAAACTGATGAGCCCCGTTCGGCGAACGCAGGGAGCGCTACCGACGCCGGCGGTGAAGCTGCTGCCATGCTGGATCGTACAGCGCACCCATGCCGTGCTATTCCTGATGGCATTGGTAACGTCACGCGTGTCTCTCGCGTCCTGCGTGTTAGGTGATCGCGATCCGTCATAGAGCACCGGCACGCCATCCCACGACGCCAAGCGGGACTCAATGGCGATTCGGATGGATTCAAATGAGGGATTCATCAGCCAAATTTCTCGTTGAGGTCGTTAGCAGTCAGGCCGTATATACCCTGCGGCGCCTGCGTCGAGCTGCCGCTTTCCAGCACCTCGCCATAGGGAGTGGTATTCACGGCATAAAACACGTCGCCGGGGCGCAGGGCGGCAATAGCTCGCCGGGCATTGGCCAGAATCTCGCTGCGGCTAGGGTTTCGCCGCTCGGGGTCGTAGGTTTCGTCAGGCTCGTTGACCGAGAAGTTGTTGTTCGCCAGAAAGCGGCTCGTGTCCTTGGGCGACCGGTAGATAACGCCGCGCGCGGCTTCTTCTGATGCCGATGTCATCGTCACCATCATCTGCGCTCGAGACTGATCGGCAAACCCGCTGAGCGGGCGACTCCATCCTCTAGCCATCGTCTACCTCCGGTTCGTCGGGAATGAGCGATAGACCAAGCCGCTGCAAATGCTCGTTTGCCGATTCAAGACGGCCGCCCAGCGCAACCGCGATGATATCCGGCCCTGCCGGCTGATCATTGATCGACAGCATGGCCTGGCCGGCACGGGCTTTATCAAGGTCGGCATCAGGCGCGAAGCCGGGCGCTACTAACTCACTGCCGGCGCCGTCCGTGAATGCCTGCTTAACGACTGTCGAGGCCACGCTGTAGCGGTTTCCATCTGCGTCCTGGTAATCCACTGAGTCGAACGTGTTTCGATCTGCCGGAGACTCGCCCAGAACGAGCGCGAGCGCGTTGCCCAGCGCTATATGCTACTCAGGCACCGCAATCGTTGCGCGATAGATGTATTCCGTACTCATTGGCGTAACCCCGCTAGGTAATCAAGAATACGCTGCTCTTGAGACGCAGAAACCTTCACCTCCATCAACATGATCCCGTAAAAGTCCATGTCGACAGACGATCCGCCATCCGGGTAAGCAAAGATGGAGTTCACACCATCAAAGCCTGCCGTATTGGCTGCGGCGCTGTTGGTGTACTCCTGTAGCACGTCATTGGTTCTGATGCTGACTTGACCGCCGCTCACATTCACACGCTGAGAAGGCGATGCATTGATACTGATTCGCGCTGGGGTGTCGATGTACGTGAAACCCTTTCGCCAGTTGTGGTCACGGAAGTGGAAATATCCCGCCCCATTGCCTGACAGAAAGATCGATGTGCCAGACGTTGATTTGCTCACCGACGCTACAAAAAAGGCCCCGTTGTTCAGGTTTAGCGCGGGAATCCTGTAATAAGCACCGCCTGCCGCATCGATCCAGTGCAAGCCATTGCTCGTGCGGTAAACCCCGCGATTGGCGCTGACATCCTGAGTAGCGTGTCGATTGTTGCCACTAAGGTCGTCTATTCGCCCAACCGGGTCGCCATCCGCAATGACCGGGATCGTTGCTGCCGAGTCCTGCCAAAGCGCCTGCTGGCCAAGCACTGTTGGGCGAGGAATGTAGACCGAGCCAACCTGGCCGGCGCCGAATGAGTCAGCGATTATTGCAGACAGCTCGACATCACCATTATCGGGCGGCTGGGCGCTCCAGACGATCTGCCCACCCAGCCGGGCCTCGAGCGCGTCCTGCCCGCCGATGCGCAGAGCCTGAGCGTCGGCGAGCCTCATGCTGACACCAGCACGTAGAGGGTATTTGGATCTTCCTCGGCTGGGTATTCGGTCACCACTGCAATGGTGGTGAAGCCCACTGCCTGAGCCGCCGTATCGGCTTTCTGGCCTTGCTCAGCGGTTGCGAAGTCGCCGGTATCGGCGGCAGCGGCTGTGCCTAACGACGGCGTGCCTACCAAGTCATCGTATTGGCCGCTCGTTGCCACTGTCGCCAGTTCACCCGGCTGGACAGCGGTTTCTGCTATTTCGCCTTGAGCTTGGGTGGCGTAGTCCGTCGCTTCGGTGAATGCGGCATTGCCGAATACAGGCAGGCCCGACAAGTCGCTGTAGGCGCCCGATGTAGCCACTGGCGCTGCACTGGCGGCAGGTAGAGCGGCGTTCGCCGTGGCAATCAGGCCGTCAATATCAATCTGCCGGGTATCAAAATCAGCCATCAGGCGGCCTCCACTAGTACGTTGCCGTTCAGATCGGTCAAAACGACGTTATTTCTGTCCACCAGAACCAGCTCCATGAGCGGCGGCGTGCGCGTCCCGCGACATTGCAGCGACCACGTAACCCGCGCCGGGTCTTGCTGCACGTCGATGACTTTAAGCCCGTCGATGTAGTCGTCCACGGCGGGGGTGATGGGCTGACCATCAGCGCCAACCAGCTCGCTTTGCAGAATCGTGACTTTGACATCCGTCGATAGGATCAGCGATTGATCGACGATCTGCTGGCTGAAAGAGCCGAATACGCCGCGTCCACGGTAGGTCAGCGTTTCTTCCGCGTAACCCCCTACGTCCACGTCATAGTCATCGGTCGAGATAGTCCGACGCCCGCGCAACGGCTCGACGGCATCAGCCAGCCCGTCCTCGTCATCGAACGCCTCGGCGATGTCGGCCTGGATCTCGTCGCGTAGGCCCATGGCTACACCGTCCGTTCTTCAAACTCGATGCTAAAAACGCCCTCGAGGGCCATGCTTTCCAGCGATTCGATTTGAACGAAATACTCGCCAGCGGCGGCGACCAGCTCATCGGTCACGGTTTTGCCGATGGAAACCGCTGTTTTGTTGCTACTGCTCGAGCGTGCGCGTGTCACCAGGCTGACGATGCCGCCAATGGTGTCTACTGAACCGTCTCCACCCAGCTCTACCGTCGCGCTAGGCTGTCCACCAGCGCCGCCCGAATTGTTGCTGGCGAACAGGCCGCTGAGAGGCGACTCCATTGCCGACCAAGGACCGATACCGGTAGCGCCACGCCATGCGCGAAGTCGCGCCACGCCCAGGTCATTGTCGAGAATCATCGACGTAACCGTTACGTCGGATGGGAAGTTGAGGCGAATCCAGCGGCTCTCGCCAGCAGGCACGCTGTACTCGTAGAACGCCCGGTAGCGGACGCTGAGACCGGATGAACCAACGTCAACTTGCAACCGGCCCTCGGGAGTAATGATCTGCCGCAACAGTTTCAATATCGGGTAGCTCATGCGGGCACCTCTGTCGGGTCGCTGTCGTGGATCTCGACCGTCACGCCACCGGTGCGCTCAACCTGAACGCGCGCTTTAGCGCCGGGTGGGATCATGAACGAATCGACAGCAGGCATCCGATAAGCATGTCCGGCCACGTCGACCCATTCGCCGCTCTCTGCCAGGCACTGAACCTGCGCGGTGCCGTAGCTCGAACTCGACGCCGACGGCGCAAACTGGCCGCTCAGCACGATAAAGAACGGCTGGCTGTAGGCCGTAAACTCCTGCGTCACGCCGCTGGCGATCGGGTCGGACGTAAAAATAAGCATCAGTGGGCTCCATATCCGACGATGATCGACATTTTGGGGGCGACGTAGGGTTGGATGAGCGCTAGGGCAAACTGCAGTCGCTGGGGTAGCGATGCATTATCACCGAACGTCGCCGAGGCATCCGCGAACTTCTTCTGGCTTTCGACTTCGCCCGCCTTGACGCGCTTCTCAGTCACCGCGCCCTGGGCATGCTCGACGTAGAGCTGGCCCTCGGCGGCGGCAGCGGCCACTTCGCAGCCTGCGGTAACAATCTCAGCCGGTATGGGCTGGGCATCGCTCACACCCTTAGCGGTCAACCATGCGTTGGCCATGGCGACGTAGCGCGGCTTGCTGGCTGTTTCGGCCCACGTCTCGCCCAGATAGGCGTCAACGTCAGCAATCGTGATGTAGGTCGCCATGGCGCTCACTCATACTTGTCTTTGAGGTAGGCCAGCACTGCTCGTTCGTCACTTTCAGCCAGGTCGGTACCGATGCAATGAAAGTGCGCTGCATCGGTATTGATCTCGAATGGCTCTGCGCGATACTCGACCTCGATTTGGGCAAACTCATCATCCGCGATGCGGAAGTTGACGCTTCGCACATGCTCTACCTGCATGCCATCACGCTTCAATCGTGTTCCCGGTCCTGAGCCATCGCTCTCGATAGTGAATTGCGACATGCTGGCATCCTCGAATCTGGGAGGGGCGTTAAGCCCCTCGGGTTACTCGCCGGACTTCGCGTCCTGCTTGGTTTCCTGCTTGGCCGCTTTGGTGCGGCCATCCACCTTGCTCAGCACGCCGCGCTTGATCATGCGCTTGATGCCCGGATGACTTTCGTCAGCGGCCAGGGTCTTGCCGGGGGCGATCATCTCGCCCCCGTAGTTGATGACACCCACTGAATCGTTCTTGAACTCGGCCATTGGTTACGCTCCCACGCCTTTGGTGATGGACAGCGGACGGTAGATGTTCACGCCCGAGATTTTGGCGATACAGGCGATCACCATTTCCAGGTTGCGCTTTTCGGCCGGCAGCTGCTCGAACGCGCGCGGCACCTCGATAGAGAGGTTGTCCTCGTCGCGCTCATACATCAGCACCACAGAGTCATCAGCGCCTGACGCGCTGGGCTCGAGCTCGTAGGCGTCGATCATTTCAACGCCCGGATACTGCGCGCTGAACCGCGTCCAGACCGACTCGAAATTTCCGTTCTCGCCGTTGACGCTCTTGCGTGACAGCACGGTCTGGCGAGTCGGCGCGATGCCCAGCGTATTGGGAATGTGGTAGCCGTAGGACTGGATACGCACGGCGTCGTACATGGCGAACAGGTCGTCGAGGATCTGCAAGCCGGTGGTGGCCGGGTCGGTCCAGTTACCGGTGATGACGGTTTCGCCCACGTTCGGGTGGTTGGTGATGCCGTAGAAGCCGTGATCAGCATCGCCGACGAGGCAAACGCGGTTAATCAGCTCGTCGATAGCGCGACGGGCAGCGCGACCCTTACGCTCAGAAAGGGCGACACCCAGCGCCTGCGCTGTACGCATTTCGTCCAGGCTGTAGCCGTAGGCGTCACCCAGGCTTTTGAGCTTGGCGGTCGCTTCTTTACCAGAAACGTCAGCGCGGGGCAGATCGTCGGCGTAGTTCGAGATAAACACCGCCATGCCGACCATATCCCAGATGCGGTAGGTGAACGACTCGGCGTGCTCCGGCACCTCGGTGGACATGGGCACTAGGCGCAGGCCGCGCAGGGGCGCGGTATTTACGTCATAGATGCGAGACTTCACGTAGTCGAGCTGGCGGGCAAGGAAGATGCCCTGATCCTCGCGGATGCCAAGGAGGTCCGATGCCGACATGATGACCGCAAGGTCTGCCGCATCGTAGTTCATGTGGGTCTTGAAGCTCATGATTCGGGTTCCTTATGCGGTTGCGAACGGCGCGGCCAGTTCGATCTTGGCGATGACAGTGCCGTCCTGGAGGGTCTCAGCTTCGGAGCGGAATACGGCGTTGGGCAGGGCGGTACCGGAAGCGTCACCCACGGTGCCATCGGCGGCATACTGGACGGCGCCACCGTTGGTCACGGCGCCTTCGTCAGTTACCTGCGCCCATGCGAGGCCCTTGGTCAGCGTGGATACCATGTCGTACTGGCTGTAGCCGCCCAGCTTGGTGTGATCGTGCAGCGCAAGGCCCGCCAAACGGGTGCCGCCACCGGGGGCAACATTTCCATCAGCACCAACGCCGATCACCAGCCCGAAACCGATATCACCAGCCGCACAGAACGACTCAACGCGGTCGAAACCGGCGTCGGCTTTCATGCCAGCGAACGCCTTTTGCATTTGCGGGATCATTTCGCGTCTCCTTCAACTTTTTCGCCGCGTTGGCGGGCGATCATGCGTTCGCGGGCTGTCATGGCGCCGCTCTGGTCTTGCGCGCCGTCTTGGCGGGCGTTCAGGTTGCCGGTAACGGTCCGGCGCTGATCGGCGGCGTCGTTGCGGCGCTGCCCGGCATCCTTGGTCACGATGTCAAAGGTCGCATCGACGTAGGCGTCTGACTTGTCCGTCAGGTCGGCGTCAGCGCGCAATTTGGTAATGACCTGCTCCTTGATAGCGCGGTCGGTGGCGTCCTGCTTGATCTCGACGCCGTGCTCTTTGGCAGCGGCTTCCAGCTCGACGCGGGCGCGCGCCTCTTTCACTGCATCCTGCTTGAGCTGCTCGATCTCCTTGTCCTTGGCAGCCAGCTTGGCGTCGGCATCATCAGCGCGGGCTTTCTCGGTATCGCGCTGCTTCTCGGCGTCCAGAGCGTCAGCACGCGCCTTCGAGTACGCTTGTGCCACCTCGGGTGCGGCGTCGTACTCGAGACCGTTGTCGAGTCGTACTTTGTTCATAACGGGATCATCCTCGTCAGTGGGTGGTTCGGCATCGTTGCCAATGGTAGTCACGGCATCCGCCGCATCCAGGTTGAGGCGGGCGTTACCGGCCCGGCCCGCTGGCACAACCGCGAGGTGGTTAACGCGGATGTTCGTTTGGATCGCGTCGTAGCGCTCTCCGTTGTATTCGCCGGGGGTCTCGTCGAGGTCGACCGAGTAGCCGACAGATAGCTCTTTCCAGCCGTCTTGCTTTATCACCCGGGGATCATGGATCACGATGTCGCTGACGACGTTATCGCCGTCTTGACGACCCACCGTGGTCACTGTGCCTATCTGGTGCTGCTTAACGTTGGCGGCGTTCACCTTACCCGGGTGCCCCTTGGTGATGGGCTTGTTCCGGTAGCTGGCCAGCGAGTCGGCGTGAAACACGTCATCGGCCCGGCGCAGCTCGCGGCGGATCGTGCCGTTCGGCTGGCGGTAAACGAAAACGCCCGTTCGGGTAAGAACGGGCGCATCTTCGAGATAGTCGTCTTCGGTGTAGCGGGCCTTGAGCGGCACGCGATCATGGCGGTTGACTGTTGTCATTCAGTCGCGCCTCCTCTCTAGTGGGCCAGACACCTTCGGCACGGCACCGGCAATGAATGGGCATACCAGGGTGGCCATCGGGCGGCGGGTGAGACCACCGGAACACCTTGCCATTTCTGGCTCGGTGCTCAGGGCGCTCACGGCCGTCATCGATGCCGCGCCAGATGTACTCCTTGATGCCCACCGCCTTCTGCCTGTACTCGGTGATCTGGGCATTGAGTTTACCAATTTGATCCTCAGCTATGAGGTCAGCCCGATTCATGGGGTGCTTGTACTGCGCCCGGATCTCGTCTTTGACAGCGCTAGTGGGCAGACCCTGCGATATGGCACGAGTAACCACGCCTTGAAGCCGCTCGACGTACTGCTCAGGGATTGAGCGAATCAGCTTGAGGTTCTCCAGCTCCCAGGCGCGCATCAGGCCATCCAGCCACGGCTCGCGGCGGCTGTATCGCTCGCCATAGACGCGCTCAACCTGACGCTGGAGCTGCCGCTTGTTGAACGCCTCGACCCGGGCGCCGTAGTCGCGCACGCCCACGTCGTCAGCCGTGCCCGGCCCACGCATGTTCGCGAATATGCCGAGCTGGCCGATGCCGGTAAGCGCCGCTAGTATCCGCTTGAGCATGTCGGCCAGCCGGTCGGCCCAAGATGACTCATTTGTCGGCTGGTCACCCAGGGCGTCGCCGCGCAATCCCGCCTGAACCACTAGCGCGTCAATCTCAGGCATCAGCAGCTCATTGGTAGCGCGCTGGCATCGGCGGGCGTAATGGCGCAACGTGGTAACGTACTCGGACTCGATGGCCTGCGGGTGCGCCCATTTAGGTTTAGCCATCTTTCACCCCCAGGCCGTAGCGGCCATCGTTGACAGCATCGGCGCGCAGCTCGACCTCGCTCACCAGGCCAATATCGAAGTCCACCTGCCGGGCGTCGGCTTCGGCCTTGTCCGCTTGGGCATTCTTGAACCGCGTTTCAGCCTGCTGGGCGTCAGTCGGCGTCCAGAGTGACGGCCACTTGATCTTCCAGTCGCCCGGCCAAGACGTGCCGCGCTGAGTGCAAATCGCCTTGATCAGCCGATGAATAGCAGGCTGGGCCGATGTGCGTTGCAGCCCCTCGCATAGGTCGTACAGGCCTTCAAGGTCGTTCTCGCCGGTGCTATTGAGCCCCGATGCCGAGCGCCCAAACAACGCCGTGACCGGGATGCCTGTGTCAGCACTTACCGCCACCTGAAACTCGCCCAGCAGCTCCTTAAGGCCAGACACACTCTGATCGTAGACGTTGTAATCGTCATCACTATCGACGGCCACGCCATTCATCAGCGAGCGCACCTCGTCGACCAAGTCAACGCGCTTACGCACCTGCTTCTCGCCGTCGTCCGTTTGAAGCATCTGCACTAGGCCTTTCATCTTGTGCACGGCTTGTTGCTTGCGTTTCAGCACCTCAAGCGACAGCACCAAGGCGCGCTCATAATTGGCGATGGTGGCGAAGGGCTTATCCGCCGCTGAGCGGCCCGCCCAAGGCACAGTCAGCGTGGTGCGGATGCGCTGAGGCAGCGGGTCGCCATAGACAGGAAAAAGGCGCGATTCATGGACGTTGAAGAAGCTCGCTCGGCCACCGGTAAACGCATTAGGTGTGATTTGGTAAATCTCCGGCTCACCGTAGTTGTCCAGGTTCGGGTCGCTGTAGTATCCGCCCGGCGCCACGCTGATCTGGTTCAGCTCGATAACACGAATCTCGGTTATACGGCTAATCTCATCAGGCAGCGGCTCGAATAACTGGCCATCTTCGGTCATCAGCAGCAGGGCGGAGCCGCCATCCAGCCGCGACCAGCGCAGGGCATCAGACATATTGCCCACGAGATCCAGCCGTTTGAGCTCTGCATCGATCACATCTTCGTGATCGTTTTCAACCTCTATGCCACGCGACATTGAGACATCGGCAGGCATGTCAATGACGCGAGCAGGCAGGCCACCCCGGCCATAAATCTCGGCATGATCCACGACACGCCCGCGCCGATTGCGCGCACGGTCGCCGATGAGAGCAGACTGATAGCCGTCCTCGTTGAATGTCGGCATGCTGCCTCCGGGTTAACTGGAAAATACTGCGAATCGAGCCGCGAAATTGTCAGATGCGATCTTATTGAAGGCGCCGCCGCTGGCGTCCACCTGGTCCTTGTACTTGCCGACAGGGAAGGTTTTCACCTCGTCTACATAGGCCTGATTCCACTCTCCGCGAACCAGATAGACGTTGCTTGCTTCGACCTGAACTGAGAATGGTTCTGCACGAACGGTCTTGTCACCAGTAGGGCGCTCAGCGTGGATGTTGTAGCCAGCCAAGTTGCGCACTGTAGCCTCAGCAGACTCCTTGCCACCTGATCCGGGCTCCTGCTCGATCCATATTTCTACGCCATGGCCATCCAGCTCAGCGGTAGCCCTGATAGTGCGCTCACGATCAGCAGCGCCCCATTGCCCGCGCACAACGTCAAGCACATAGAAGTTGCCATCCTGGCCAACGCCCATCTTGACGCCAGCCGTAAACGCGCCACCGCCATCAGTGCCAGCCTTATCCCAGAAGCGAACGACCTTTTGTAGGCGTGGCGCGGTATCGACAAAGCCCAGCTTCTGCCACTCAAAGAAGCCGCCGCCACGCGGGGCAGGCCGCTGCTGGAATTGTCCAGCCACCGCCATGGCACCCATGATTTTCTTGTCACGGTCTACCGTTTCACGGCTAAAGCGCTCAGGAAACAGCAGCTCGCCGTCTTCGGTACGCGGGTCGGTAAAGCCCAGGGTGGTCGTGCATCGGCGCTCAGGCTCGAACTCCATCGGTAGGCACAGATGCTCGTATCCGTAGTCGTCCTCGAGGATAAACCCTGATACGTCTGCTTCATGCAGTCGCTGCATGACAATGACGATGGCCGACGTGTCCGGGTTGTTCAGTCGGGTGGGTAGCGTTTCCTGAAATACCCGCAGAGCCGTTTCGCGGTGAGCGGCAGAAAGGGCGGCCTCGACGCTGTGCGGGTCATCCCACACTACGCGGTCGCCACGCTTACCGGTCATGCTCGCCACCGCACAGGCCTGACGCCAGCCCGTCGCCTCGTTCTCGTAGAACGTCTTCTGGTTCTGGTCACTCGTCAGCGCCGTCGGCCAACGCTCCTGGAACCATGTCGAGTTGATCAGGTTGCGCATCTTGCGCGTGTCGCGAACGGCCAGGCCTTGCTCATGCGACGCGCCAATCATGCGGACGTGGGGCATCGCCTTCGGGCCCCATTCCCATGCAGGCCAAAATACGCTGGTCAGCGTGGACTTCATGGTGCCGGGTGGAATGTTGATCAGTAGGCGGTTAAGGTCACCGTTGGTGATAGCTTCCAGATGCTCGCAGATAGCGTCAACGTGCCAGCCGTGGATGTAGGGCTGGCCAGGCTCTAGCACATGCCACGCCTCGCGAACAAAGTTGGCCAGCGAGCGGGCGCAGTATTCTCGCTCTATAGCAAGCCAATCTTCACTGCTTAGGCTCAGCGCGGCGGGCATTCATTAACTCCTGCAGCGTTTCGTCTGAAAGCGTGTTGGTCTGGATAGTGGATGGTGACTCAGAGGGCGGACCAGCTTCGTCCATACTGTACGCCTGACGCTCACCCTTGATCACCTTGAGCTGCGCATCGACGCCAGCATTGAGAGAGCGGGCGAAGTCGCCATGGTTCGACTCATCGACTTCCATAGCCCCCAGGGCGCGTAGCAGCTTTGCAGATATGCCTCGCCATTGAGCAAGGTCGTTCCGATGAGCCAGCACAACCGACGCCGCTTCGGTAGACGCCTCCTCAACAATCTCCGCATCAGTTCGCGCTGGTTCTTGCGAACCCGATTCGCGAACCTTCTCGCGAACCAGTTTATCGCGAGCTGCCTTCCTGACCTGTTCTGTAAGGTCGCGCTGCCATCCATGCTTGGCGGCGTGCTTACGAATCGCTGTGTCACTTACGCCGTGCTTTTCGGCGATATTGCGGATAGACAAAGAGCCAGCCCGGTAGGCCGACTCAATGGCCTCCCAATCGGGTTTCTTTGCCATATCGTTACCTTTGATCGTTTGTTACCGCATCGGTGGAACACTCTGTGCGCTAACGCCGGGCTCTCCCAGCATTCAGAGCGCTCCCCGATGCAGGCTGCTGGAGCCCGTCGTTTTCGTCAGCCATCACACAGCTCCTCAATCATCGCCCGCTGCTCGTCATGCAATGCTATTTATTTAATGTCACTTAGTTGCTCGGGCGGTCTATATAACCATTTTCAAGCCGAGCTTTGGCGGCAATAGCTGCCGCCTCTTCGGCTGTCCTAAAATACCCAAGCGAATGCTGTTTATTCCCTGCTTTAAAATATGCTGCATACGCTTTATCCCTTGAGTTCCACGAAACACCCGGATAACCGCTAGTATTCCGATTGCTCAATCTTTTGTTTTTACAGTTAACTGCTTGAGGCACATCTCTTAGATTTGATATTGAGTTGTTAAGACTATTGCCATCAATATGGTCAATACCGTTAATTGGAAATTCTCCATATACATATAGCCAAGCCAATCTGTGCGCTTTGTATAGCTTGGTTTTTCCGTTAATACTTATTCCAATTTGAACGTAGGAATACTTACCGTTATGGTTAGTTAATACACACCCAGCTTTCTTGCCTGCACATCGTGCATTAGAGGCATTGCAACCTCTGTTTGAAATAAAATGATTCCTGGGCCTGACGTTCCACGTGAAATCGCCTGTTAACGGGTTATAAGTTAAGCACTCTTTCAGAAAAGATTGACTAATATTCATAACATCGCCTCATGTTATCGCCTCGAAGGAGTGCGGCAGGGGTAGGCGTTACCCTTTTCGACTGGCCGGTCTAGCCGCACGGTTTAATTATATCATCTATTTACTACAGATCGCTTCAATTATAGCGTTTTGCTCATCCACTAACGCCCATAAGTTGTTCACATAAGTCTCGATATCACGAAACAGACCGTCACCCGCTGAGTCCCACACCTCGCCCATATCAACCAGCGGCATGACCGGGTGAGGCGGTACCGTGCATTGCGGCGTGACCGGGACATACTCGACCGTCGAGCACCCACTAACGGCGAAAATGGCCATCGGGCCGAGTAGTAGCAGGGCGGCTATCCGACTCATGCTGCGTCTCCGCTGATTGCTGCCGAGCCTGCGCCCGGGCGTTGTCGATGGCCCGCTCTGCGTCTAGCACGGCGCTTTTGCTCTGCGCCTCGGCTCTCGCTCGTGTAGCTGCCTCTCGCGCTCGATCACGTTGTCCGCCTGTGTAGAGCAGGGCAGCCCCCATTAATCCAGCCAGCAGGGCAAAAAATCCAGCGATCTTGGCCCATACGCTACTGAGCATTGCCGTGCCCTCGCTTGATCCCCGGCTGCTTGATGTTGCGCAGAACAAACGCCGCGCTAGCCAGTGCGGCACCTGCGAGCTGGAACCACTCACTCGGAACCACGCCCTCCCAGAATGGCAGCAGGCCTTGTAGCAGCGTCACGGCAGCGAGTAGTGCCGCTTGGTTCGACCAGAGCTTGTACCAGACCGGCGCTTCGTCAACGAGCTGTATTCGTTTCATCGCTCTACCCCTATCTCGCTCGTCCAGTTGTTGCGTAGTCGCTCTACGTCACTCTCCAGCGCGTTGACCTGACGCCGTAGCGGGCCGAGTCGTCCGTTGGCCGCGTGCATGCTTTGCTCGTTGTCGTCTGCACGGGTCTTTTCGTGCTGCCACGCGCCGATGATGATTGCGTTAGCTGCCATGAGCCCGACACTTACACGTTGAGCCTCGGCGATGGCCTCTTGTTGCTGCTGAATGCGCATCAGGTAAAAATCGCGATGCTCGAGCCGCCGCTGGTGAGCCGCCGCCCATCCTGTTGCCATGACCGTCGTGGCCACCAGCATTAGCGCAACAACCCACAACGGAATGCGGTAGCTCTTGAGTAGCCGTCTCATCGCTTGCCTCGAATTGCATCGACAACGCTCGACGCCAGTGTTTTGAGTTTGAGACCCTGAACGCGATCGCGCATGCCATGAACGCCCATGAGGGCCATCCCAGCGCCTACGCCAGCAGCTGCTTCGACGGGCAGCTTGTACGCGCCGCCGGCAGGAATCCCGCTGAGCCAGATAATCAGGTTGATCGTGCAGAACGCGATGACAGCGCAGACCAGCGCAGTGTTGCGGTTACCGATCAGCCAACTCACGACAAACGCGGGCGTCGCGGCGGCAATGCGTGGATCGTGGAACGGGAATGTCCCGAGCGCCCATAGTTGCGCCAGTAGTTCGGCCATGGGCTACCCCTATTGGTTTTGTCCGGGGTGATCCCTCAACGCTACGTAGGCAACGAGAACAACGAGTTGATAGAGCGTCTGGACTGCCATCCCGCCAGCCGCGCGGTAGCCGGGGGCGATGACATCGGAGATGGTACCCAACCGCCAGGCGACCATGCCGCATGAGATAGCGGCAATAGCGAGCCACACCTGCGAGCGTAGCCATTCGCGGCGCCGATGCCGCGCATACGGGACAGGCCCATGCAGTCGATACTGGCGCCCGTACAGGATCGCCGTCACAGCGGCGAGCGGTAGCTGTATGAGTGCGAAAATGGAGTCGGGGGTCATAGGCTAGGCCGCATCGGCATAAAACACCTTGCGGGCATTCTCGGGGCGGAATCCCTCGAGGTACACGGCGCGCACTTTGGCTGCCACCTCCGCTTTGGTTATCTTGCCGTCCTCGTTAGCGTCGAGCCCTCGGTTTTGCGTGTACGCCCGGGTGCCATCATTGAACAGCACGGCGCCCAGCGGGCTCGAGATGTATTTGGGCATCAGGATCGCCATGTACATGTCCTCAAGACACTTCACGCGGCGATGCCACTGGTACTTGGTGAAATACCGGTAAACGTACTCGAGCTGATCAACGGCGGACATGCGGGCGAGGGCGTCTGTAGTTGTGCCTAGGTCGCGGGCAGTCGCGGGCATGAACTGGATCAAGCCAGTGGCGCCGCTACCAGCCGCATTGCGAATATCAGGCCGGAACGTGCGCCCGGATTCGAACGCCATGCAGCCCATTAGCTCATCAGCCAGGTCAGGCCCCCAGCCCATGCGCTCGCAAATTTCAAATACCTTGTCGATGAACTCGGCGCTGACTTTGGCACCCCATGGCAGCATGAACGGCTGCGGGGTATACGTGGCCGTGCCTTTTTGCGGCACTTCTCGCATGAATAAGAGTGCCATGGCAGACCTCAGTGGAATAAAAAAGCCGCGAAGAAGAGCGGCAAAGCCTCGGGAGAGGCTGCAAGGAGAAGGGTGGGCTGACCGGCGAGAGCAAAAGGGGATGCTTGGATGATTCCCGGTCGCCCTAACGTGAAAGCCCCGCACAGTGGCGAGGCTTTGAAGTAGAGCTGAATTGGCGTAGCTGTCACAGCTTAAGAGTTATTCTAAGCTATCCACTCGCTTTTGCAATTCTTTTTTTGGCGTACAGTGCCTTACGCGGCTTTTTGGAACTCATTTTGCTCAATCCATGCACGGAGTAGGCTCCGAGCCTTAAACGCGCAATCCTGCAAAGCTTTTACGGTATGGAATGGGCGGATAGCTGTTGGCGGCGTAAAGTGCTCCATCTCTTCTTTGCTCATCGAAGCCACTTCTTCGCAAAGTTCTTTCAACTCCTCTCCTTCAGGCATAGCCGTCTTAGTACGAAATCCAATCCGCCTCAAAAGCAGATCCTGGCGCTCAACCATTTGGCGAGCTGTTACCATGAAATCACTATCACCCAGCTTCTCAGGGCGTATGCGCGCAGCTTGCAAAAGCATTGCAGCAGCTTGCCGCTTTGGCAGCCTGTCCAGTAATACTGCGCAAGCACGGTGCCAAGCGCTTTCGGGGTGGTATCGCATGGCGGCAATCATTGCCTGGTCTGACCGACCGCCACCGCCCATTACTTCGCCCGCCATTGCCGCGACACTAAAGGGCTGAAACCCGATGTTTTCGTGCCGCATATCAAGCTGAAGCTCTAACATCGTATCGATGATTCTCTTCACAGCAGCATCGCGGGCAGAGCTGCTCGTTTGCGCCGCGTCCAAAACAGCCCAAGGGCTCGATACGTTCAACCAGTCGTCATACATCATGCCACCACCCCCTTGCTCTTATGCCGTTCCGCCACTCGCCGCGCCTCGTTGCCACTGTCCGCGCTGCCGATCTCGTCGTTTCCGTGGTAGATCAGGAATAGATCAACGCCGCCGCAGGTGTAGCGGCTGATACGATACGCGCCGCAATCGGAGACGATACAGCGGTCGTTCGTCTTGTCTTTGAGTTTCCACTTCACGCCGCCACCTCGCTTACCGGGATAATCTCAACCCACACGCCGGTATCTCCCTTGCGATTGATCACGGCAGGCGTGTTCGTTACGTTGCGCACGTACTCGTCGGTGTCGTCGTGCAACACCTTGGCCTTCACTAGCGCATCCTCGACCAGCTTGGCCGTCATGCTGTTGTTGCTGGTGTCGCGTTTGCGGATGCCCTTGCCGAGCTGCGGCGTGAATACGAGGTCAACGCGGGTCGATATCGGTATTTCGATATCCAGCTGGCCGACCACAGCCTTGACTGCCTTTAGCGCACCATCCTTGGCGCGCTTGCGTACCGACCAGTGCACGCCTGCATAGATGGCGTTGGTGCTTGGGCCGTAGAAGGGAATGAATAGGCGCATCAATCCCCCTCCGGCTTTCCCAGCTCCGCCAGTTTGTCTGGCCTGAACCCGCTCCAGTGGTCATCCCCGGTTACGACAATCGGCATTTGACGATGACCGTATTCCAGAGCCTCACTACGCGCCTGCTCGCTGTCATCGACGTTTTTCTCAACGTACTCGACGCCCATTGAATCGAGCTGAACTTTAGTGAGGCGGCAGGGCTGGCAGTTGGGTTTTGAATAGACAGTGATCATTGCTCCAGCTCCTTCGCCCGCTTCGCACTGGCGATTATGTCGTCCATGTCGGTCATTAGGTCTTTGTGCCCACGCTGGCCGGGCGCCAAGGCTTTCTTGATGAGGTGCTGTAGCGCGCTATTTCGCACATCCCATGCTTGCAATATGTCGTAAACATCGACCCAGACGCCCGGCTTGATCTCGCGGTGGTATTTGCTGTGCGTCGGCATGTTGTCGAGAAACTGATTTGGGCATTCGGCGCAGTAGCGGTCGTCGCCAAGCGAGGGTGGCATGCCGCACTTCTGTCCATCGCTGCAACGCCCGGTAGCTAGAGCGGCAGTGAGCGCTTGGTCAGTGGTTTGATATTGATTCTGCGCATTTATCGTTCTGCCGCTCATAGATCGACTCCCTTGATCTTGATAACGCCCAGCTCAATCAGGCGGCGTAGCGTGCGCGTCTGACCACGACGCATCATGAAACCCAGCCCCAGTTGTCTCCTGATAGCACTCTCGCAACCTGCGATCCGCTTACGCCATATCTCTCAGCAATTGACTTATGCGTTACTCCTGGCCGGTATTCTTGGCGAATTTTTCGAACATCTTCACCTGTTAGTTTTGCCATGTTGTTTTTAGCGCCAAGGCAGCTCCTTTCGCGCAAAGCCATATCTGAAAGATTGCCCTGAGTATCGGTCCACCTGAGATGCCCTGGGTTAATGCAGGCAGGGTTATCACATGAGTGAGCCGCCACATCCCCATATGTACCCGTGATAATAAAAAGCGCATGCCTATGGGCGTACTGAAGAACCCCCTCTACCCTCACCTTTCCATAGCCTGTAGGGGTTTTTGAAAAAGGCCAGACAAAGCATTCGTTATCGCCTACTGCGTGCATTCTTTTCACTTCTCGCTGTAGGTAATCAACTTTTTTCATAGCTTCTTCCCTTTTATTGTGATAACGCCTTTATCAACCAGCCTCCGCCAAGTCCGGACCATAGCTCTCCTGTAATACCACTCACGCGGGCCAGCATCGCCGTGCGGCCACTTAGTGCGCCCATCAATGCAGTCATGGCATGAGTGGCACGCAAATACGGCGGAAATATCGTCACTCTTGCGGCTCAGGCCGTGAGACTCATCCGGCAGGTGAGCGAGCACCGTTGTCTCGGGATTGCCGTTGCAGACGCCAATGATGCCGAGCGTGCATTGCTCACCACGGGCGGCGTTGCGGATATGCTTTGATTCGATACGGGTTGCTTTAGGGATCATGCAGCCACCCCCGGCATTGCCTGAGCCATGGATTCAATCTCCTCGGGTGTGCATTGCGGCCAGTAGGTGCTGGCGATGTGCGTGCAGATACCGCGCACGAACTCGTAAAACTGACCCTGCTCCATGCAGTCAAACGCCAGCGAGCGGGGCTGCTTGTTTTCCAGCACCATGCCGAACTCGGGAAGTTCGGTGCGGGTAACGTCACACTCGATGCCCGACTCAAACTGCAGCTTCTTGAGCACGGCGTGATGGCTCATGCCCGCGAACTGGTCGACGTTCTCAGCCATCAGGCCGCCCAGGGCGTGAGCGAGGCGGTGAAATTGGATGTTGCGCGGGCGTGTCAGGTCGGCGCGGAGCAAATTGCCGATCTTGATGCCGCGCTCCTGCGCCGTGGCCATGTCAGCGGCTCCAGCGGGAACGAACGCGGATACTTCAGCGCCGCTTGTCGGGTCGATGAGCTTCACGGCGCGCAGATAGATGGGCTGACGCTTGGCCTTACCCATGCTCCACCTCCCGCTTTTTCTCTTGCTTCTTTGCGCTCTTGTCGTGCGGGCAATACGCGCAATAACCCCACTTACCGCATGGATTGCTGCCGTCTGGGCAGAGGAATGGCGGGTGTTTGAATCTAGGCATCGGTGACCTCCCGCTGTTGCTTGGTCGCGTCGGCGTTCGCGTCGCCGCCATCAATGCGCATCAGGTTGTTTTCTGCGACCACCCACGCGCACTCTGGGTCACTCGCCATTTCGATTTCCCATGCGTCGCAGTTAAACCGCCATGTGCTTGGCAGGTGTTGCATGCGATCAGGATGCCGCTCTATGCCCTGCTGGGCAGGCACACGCTCAACAGCGACGGCAACGTTGTTAGCCAAGTTTCCGCGCAGCACGACCACCAAGCATCCGGGCTCAATAGGTTTCATGCTGCACCTCCGAACATATCGGCCTGATCAGCGCTCGATTCCTGCGCCGCTTCCAACAGCTCAAGACGAAAACTGGTCGGCCTTTTCCATAGCGCCAAGGCGAGATGGCTTTTTTGCCCGGATAGCGGGCGCTGCCAGTAAACAGCTCGCTCGGTCACCTGGGTGATCGTCAGAGGCTCCGGTAGGCGGTTACAGATTCGCGGGATAATCTGAACACGGTCGCCGACACGCGGATCTCGATAGATGTCTCTCATGCGCTCACCCTCCTTCCAATCCACGCCGTAAACCGGTCACAAAAGCCCGGCTTGGCCAGCTCCACCAGATCCTCGATGCAGTACTTGCGGCGCCCGGAGCGAGTCATGCAGGTGCACAGACCGTCGCCACGCTCGATAAGGACGGTAATGCCCTGGCGCTTTAGTGAGGTGCGTTGTTGTAGGGATAGGGTCATGCGGCAGCCTCCTGACGGTTCGACCAGCTAACAAGCGGAGTAGGGCGGTGCGTTGGCTTTCCGAGGTACTGGTTACTCATGGGGTCGAACCACAGCGCCACGCTTCCCTCTTGGCCAGTAGCGCGCTGCTTGGTCACGATCATCCGAACGTCGCCTTGCTCTTGATACTTGGGTTCGATTTCCTCGCCGTGGTGGAGCTTCTCGGCTTCGCGTTCCTTTGGCTTGTTGCGCCATACCGTCACCACGTTGTCAGCCATGTCAGTCAGGGCGGCACCGCCTCGAACGTCGAGCTTATTGGGCGGGCGATCTTCATCCATTCCCTTGCGGGGGTGGGCCACGAGGTGAATGTGGACTTCCATCTCATGGGCAAATGAGGTTAGTCGGTCGATAGCGCGCTTCTGGGCGTCATAGTCCTCTTCGCCCAGCCCGCACTTGGAGAGCGAATCAACAATGAAGTGGCCGACCCCGTAGCGCTTGGCGGCGTACTTGAAAGCAGCCAGCATTTCATCGAGGTTGGCGCTACCCATCTGGTCATAGATCCAGAGTTTGCTGGTCAGCGCATCCAGGATGCCGTCGATGTATCCACTCGCTGGAGAGTTTGTTCCGGCGGCTTGGCGAACGATGCGGGAAAGCGTGCGCTTGGCCGGCATCTCCATCGAAGCGATGCAAAATTTCTGGCCTTCCTTGACCATGCCGGTCAGACCGATAAAGCCGAGCAGCTGGGACTTGCCGTGGCCATTCCAGCCTGTCCATACGGTGGTTTCGGTCGGGCGAAAACGCAGCAGGTCGCGCGCCTTGTCCCACGGCAGCGGCATTCCAGCGACCTCCACCGGGTTGGCAAACTCGTTTTGAACGTCATCGCGGAATGCATCGACGCTGACCAGTTTTTCAGGGTCGAGAGATTTGGCGTTCTTGTAGCAGCGCTCAATATCGTCGTCAGGAATCATCCCAGTCAGAACTTCGTTCCAGTCCTTGCTGGGCAGCTCGACGATAGAGCAACGTTCGCGACCCAGGCGCTTGATGATCTCCTTGGTGGCAGCGCGCCCCTGATCATCGCTATCCAGCGCGAGGTAAATCATGTCGAATCGGTCGAGGTTATCGAACTCGTACTCGATCCAGCGCTGTTTCTCGCCCTCACCACCACCAAATGGCACCGATAGCGCAGGGTAGCCAGCTTGTGACGCGCTCATGGCGTCAATTTCGCCTTCGGTGATCGTGACGGTGCGAGCGGTCGCTGGGATAGCCTGCCAGCCAAAAAGACATGGCTCTGACTCGGCACTGGCACGGATCTTTTTCTTACCGTCCTTGCGGTCGAGCCCGATCCACTTCATGAAAACCAGCTCAGAATCGCGCAGGTAGGGGAACACCATGTCCCGCCCATCCTCTGCCACACGGAACGCCTGAATAGTCTGGTCTGTCAGACCACGGCTACGCAGGTACTCCATTACCGGACTGGATGCCTGGGGCTTCTTGACGCTAGCCGGGCGCTCTGGACGCTTGTAGGACTTTTGACGCTTGGGCTCAGATAGCTTCACGTCACGAATACCCAGCCAGTCCTTGGCATCGTCCATCGCAGTCTTGAGGTCGCAACCCTTCACGGCACACCATAAGTCCAGCAGGTCGCCGCCCTGGTCGGCGCTAAAATCGCACCACACGCCAGCCTTATCGCCGGTCAGGTGGACGCCCAAGCTTTTTCCTACCGCGCCGTGAACATCGCCAGCGCGCCATTCGTGGCCCTCTTTTTTGCCGTTAGGTAGTAGGTAGGTAGCGACCGTTTCCGCCCTCTGGGCGAGGCGATCCTTGAGTTCTGAGGGCGTCATGCTTGATTCCCCCATGTCACGGTGCCTGCATCCCATTCGTCGATGTGGCACCGGGTTCCGTCGGGAAGAGTCAGATTTCCGTCATCATCAGGCTGGTCGCATCCAGCAGGCAGGGCACGGCCACGGCTGGGCGTGTACTTGATATCCACGTCCAACGCTTCGGTGCGGTTACGATGATCTTCTAGCTTGTGGACTTTGGCGGTGCCGGCGAACTCGCGCCAATGTTCATCAGGGCCGAAAAAAGTGGCGGCGAGCTTCACGTACCGCGTGCCAGCAATTCCCTCTTGCTCGCAATCTCTGGCATAACGGGTCGCACTCTGGATCAGGGTTTCTGCCTTCACGCCTTCGGTGATGCGAGCCTGCCATTTCTTGAACGCGGACTTTTTATTGTCCGGCTTGTGGCGCTTCGGGTACGCCTTCCAACACGACTCAAATTCAGCCGTGTATCCACTCGTGGCATCGCCAGATGCTACATGTGGTTTTAATAACGGTTCTTCTAACGGATCAATAACGGTTTGGGTGTCATGGGTGCTACCCGTCTCCGCGCATCCATGCGACCCGTCTCGCGCACCCATGCGACCCCTCGCATCTGCGCTACCCCTTGCACCAGTGCTACCCGTCTCGGTTTCGTATTCGGGCATTTCGGCGACCATTTTCACGTTCAAATGATACTGCCGAGTCGAGCCCGGTGCGCCGCCATTGGCATTACCGACAACGCGGATAAAGCCCTTGGCGATGAGGTTGTGCATGACCCGGCGAGCTTGGGATTCGCTAACGCGCATTTTCTTGGCGAGCGCCTTCATGGACGGGTAGAGTGATCCGCCTTCGTCGTTGCACCAGTCCGCCAGAGCCAACATGCAGAGCATTTCAGACCCGCCATTTGGCCATTTCTCCCAGACCATTGAGGAAACCTTGATGCTCATAACTTCAGCTCCTGCCAGACGCGATTCTGGTACTCGTCGAACGATTCAGTGATGGGGTATTCAAGCGATTCGATAACCTGGCGCTCCATGAGCGCGTCATCGAAAGCGGCCAGTCGATCCCGGCGAGGTAAATTGCAGAGGTGCCGGTAAACTGTCTGGACATGCGGCGTCACCCGCGCTATATTCTGTTTATTCATTTCGTAAGTCCTCAGAAGGCCCGGAACCTGCTCCCCAGCTGGCCGGGCTTTTTGCTGTCTGGGCGTTTGCCCGATTGCCCTGTAAATCCGAACAGGGCGTTCTTGCCTCGTTAAAAAACGCCAATCAGGCGGTACACTTGTCCTCAGAGTTTGCGCACCGGCCAATAGAGCGGGTTTCGTAAGCACCCAAGATTTTTCCAGCGTCATCGAGTCTCACAAAAATCTCTCGCGTACTGCGGAGCATTTGAGACAAGCCGCTCTGCGTGACGCCGATCTGTCGTGCAACCACGTCCTGGGTGCGGTCCTTCACGTACTCACGGATAGGAACTTCACGCATGTTGAATACCTGTGGCTCATTCATTAACAGAGATAGTAGCACTGCTAATTTATATCAGCAAGTGAGCAAGCGACGTGCTGTTTGCGCCCTTAGTAGCGATGCTTATAAATTACCGGTTATGAAAAAGCCCATACGCACCCCGTTAACGCCGGAGCAAGACGCCGAGGCGATCCGATTAAAGTCCATCTTTGCAGCGCGCAAGGATGCCGCCCGCGCTCGTGGTCAGAAATTGACCCAAGAGGATGTAGCGGCATTGTGCGGATGGGGAGGACAAAGCGCCGTCAGTCAGTACATGAATGGCAAGATCGCCCTGAACCTTGAGGCATTACACAAGCTGGCTAAGGCGCTGGACTTTGAGCCCTCAGAGGTGAGTCCGAGACTTGCTGGAGAGCCCACAAGGAAATCTAACGTCAGCCAGTTAAAACAAGAATCAAATGTCGCACCGGCGCCGCGACTGGAGGGGTATGTGCCTGTTATTTCTTGGGTCCAGGCAGGTGCTTGGACAGAGGTATGCAACTTCGATGATCTTAGCGATGAGCAAGTGCCCCGTCCGCCTGCATGTTCTGAGTCGACCTTCGCCTTGCGTGTGAAAGGGCAGTCTATGGCACCTCGCTACGAGCCTGGATTGATTATCTACGTTGATCCAGATGTAGTTCCGTTTGATGGCGATGACGTGGTAGCGCTACTTGTTGATGATAATGAGGCCACGTTCAAACAGTATGTCGAAGAGCCCGGCGGGAGCCGTATGCTTAAGGCTCGCAATCCCGGTTGGCCTGAGCCATGGGTACCAATTAACGGAAACTGCCAGATTGTTGGCGTGGTCATTGCCACCATGTGGCTGAGGGCGCCTAGGGCGGGGTGATCTGATGAATTCTTTCATGGGCAGGTTTTAAAACCATAACGGAGCAACTTCTTATAATGACAAATGTGATACAGCAACCACCTTCGCCCTTTGCTAAATTCAGAGGAGAGCTTCAGCTAGGGGATAGCTCCGTTGACTGCTATGTCTTGGATACTGGAGAAAGGGTTATAAACCTAAGGTCGGTGGTAAGGTCTATAGCCGATGCTGATAGCGGCGACCTGGCCAAATTCATAGGTGTAAGCAGTTTAAAGCCTTATATAAACAAAGACTTAATCCTGGCCGAACTTGTCGAGTTCTCAATACCCGGAACGCAATTCAAGGGATATGGATTATCTACTTCTAACTTTGAGCTAATCATACGAGGGTATGTTCAAGCGCTTTACCAAAACGCAGAATTGACTGAGCGACAAAGATCTATAGCGATTAAATGCGCCGTCATCAGCTCTGGTCTCACGCGCACCGGCTTGGATGCGCTGGTTGATGAGGCCACAGGGTATCAGTACGAGCGCGATGCAAACGCGCTTCAGCTCAAATTAAAAGCTTTTATTGCTGAGGAATTGCGGGCTTGGGAAAAAACTTTCCCTGATGAGCTTTGGCAGGAGTTCGGTCGGCTAACGGGCTGGACAGGACCATTGCATAGCCGGCCACAATGGTGGGGTAAGCTTGTAATAGAGCTAATTTATGACACCCTTGATCCAGATGTTGCTCAATACCTTCGGGAAAATAGACCTGAAAAAGGTATCCACTGGCATCGTCAGCTTACTGACAATGTAGGAGTTCGGGCTTTAGTATCCCGCTGCTGGGAGGTTGTAGGCTTAGCTAAGAGTTGCGACAACATTAGAGAGCTTAGGGAGCGAGTCGCTCATCATTATGGCCACAATACAGTGCAGCTACCTTTAAATGTGCCACCCAGCCGATAGATAGATAAAATCCATAACCCGCCCGCGAGGCGGGTTTTTTGTGCCTGCAATTCCAGCAAACCGCAGATTATTCATTAGCAGAAAATTTTTTTAAGCCGTCCTCTACTTTTAAAACATAGGTTTATCAGCACGTCGATTAAAATTAGTAGCAATGCTGTTGCAATAATAAATAAGCACTGCTAATTTTACATCCATCGAACAGCGCAACACACCAAGGACAAGGCAATGGAGATCATGCACGACGGTTGGACAGCAGAGGTAAGCGATGAGCGGGGCAAAGGCCTGACGCTATCCGAAGCAAAAGCTTTGATCCGACTAGCCAGCGGCATGACTCAGAAGGAAATCGCCAAATCCGTTGCGCTGAGCCCCAGAACGGTACGCGGCTCACTAGAGCGAGCCTACTACCGCCTAGGCGTCACCAAAGCGGCAGCCGCCGTATCAGTCGCACAGGCAAGGGGCTGGATTCGGTACGCAGGGAAGGTGGCGGTGTGCGGGCTCCTAGCCCTATCGCTGGCCACAGGCACCAACGACGCCATGCGCCGACGCAGCCAGCCCCATCGGCTGACGAAGCGCGAGGTTGAGGTGCAGATGTACGGATGCTGACCGGTTAACAGCAATCGCTCTTTAACAACACATCGACGCCTCCCCGGCTATACAGGGGCGACTACCGGCCAATGCCGCGTAAGCGATCACAGCGCACCCTAGCGGGGCGTCAGGCCATGCCGAGAGGCTAGCCCCTGACGTAGCGCAAGACGCGGGTAGAGCCCGCTGAGCGTTGGCAGAGAGCGATGCTGCGCTGTGAGAGAGGTTAGCGCCTTGATGTATCAGGGCGCCTTCCTGAGCTGATTCATGGGGAGTCGGCTGAGGTTGGGAGAGGAAAATGAATATACGTGTAGTTGGAATTGCTTCGATTGGCGCAGTAGTGATTTTGCCGCTGGTTATCATTCTGTGGGGCGTTCCGCAATATCGAGTTTACAAGCAAGAAATGCGCGGCGCCGCTGCGCTGGCCGAAGCTCGCCAAGAGCGTCAGATATTAGTTGAGCAGGCTCGAGCAGAAGTAGAAGCGGCAGAGCAGCGGGCTGAAGCCATCCGCATTGTTGGTGAGGCTGCACAGCAATTTCCTGAATACCGAAACCAGGAGTTCATCGGCGCGTTTGCTGAAGCACTGAAGCGTGGCGACATCGAAAAGATCATCTACGTGCCGACTGAGGCGAATATACCGATCATCGAAGCACGTAATTAAGTGAACAGCCCATTCTCACGAGTGGGCATTCGGAAGGGTGAAGCCAGTAATTAGCGCCTGGAGCAAGAAGCCAACCCGCAGGGAATACAAGGCGGCCACCCGAAGTGCGGCAGCGACCTTGGGAGAAATGCGACGGCGACAGTGGTTGAAAGCCGTTGGGCAAAGCTAAGCCGGTTAGCGACCGGCCACCCTTCACGAATAATAAGGAGTCTTCAGTATGAGAAAAAGAAGAGTTATAGAAAAGTCGGTAGCTCATTCTCTTTTGAATTATGACGCTGAAACCGGAAGCTTTGTATGGAAAGAAAGGCCTCGGTCTATGTTTAGCGGAGATCGGCGCTTCGAGTCATGGAATAGAAAATATGCAAACAAGCCAGCAGGCAATATTTTCTCCCCCAAAAGGGCAAGAACATCTTATCTAGTAATTCCAGTATTAGGCATTACTTACCGTGCGCATGTGATTGCCTGGGTGCTTCATTATGGAGTTATGCCTAAAGGCGTAATAGATCACATTAACGGGGATGGGCTTGATAATAGAATTTCAAATCTTAGAGATTGTGATCTCTCAACTAACGCTTCAAACGCAAGAATGTATCGAAACAATAAGTCCGGTGTTTGCGGTGTTCACTGGAGGGATTACAGGAATAAGTGGGTTTCGATTATTCAAAAAGACGGGGCCCGCCAATGCCTTGGCTCTTTCGACACGCTGCTAGACGCAGCTTGCGCTAGAAAGTCCGCAGAAAACGCGCTTGGATTTTCCTCAAGGCACGGCAAGTAAAGGCATTCGAATTACACAGGAGAGCGTTATGGCAATTAACGAGCAGTATCGCGAAGAATTTGAGCAGTGGTATGCCGACCAGATGAGCGCAGATACTGGCCGCAATCAAACGGCTAAAGAGATCGCCAAGATGCGTAAAAAAGATGGCTTCTACGGCGGCCAGCGGCATTACCTAAATGGCTGTTGGATGGGGTTCTGTGCAGCCAAAGCCCGAGGTGAGCCATGCGACACCGCTGGATAGTCCGTGAGAAGCGAGACGAGATTAAGACGCCCCACATTGAGCTGGGCCTTTTTTATGGCCGTCGCTCAGCGCGAGTCAGCGCCAAGCGGCATGGCTACCCGCCCAATTTGATCAAGAAGGTGAGCCGATGATCCCTGTTAAAGACGGCGCCGTAACGCGCCTGATCCCCGAAAGCACCCGCGTCGTTGACCTGCTGCGCGAGTACGGCTGTATGCCGGTATTCAAACGCTCGGCGGCACGGCGTGGGTGCGATGACAAACCCGCGACATTCAGCGATCGGATGAATGATAAGCGGCGCGCTGCATACAGTCAGCGCGCTAACGGGCAGCGGCCCGCGCATCTGCAACTCTGGACGGTGTGACGTGCCGGCCAGCCTCATCATTCTGCTATCAACATCATTCAGCGTCGGCGTGTTCGGCTATTGCTGGCTCGCTACGGCGCGATAGGAGGTTTTATGGGATCGCTATACGCAGTACCCGATCAGAACGCGGTGCGCTATCCGCAGCATCTGGCCGAGCGTCAACCCACGCCGAAAGAGCTATTCGAGGAAGGCGACTACGCCATGACCGACTCGCTCATGCGCTGGGTGCGTCAAGAGCACAACGAGTGCCACATGATCGACCTTTTTTGCGAGCGCAACGCAGCGTTTCAGCGTGACGAGATTATTGAGCGCTGGGATCGCGAGGTTCGCGCTGGCAAGTGGGCATAAGAAAGCCCGCTCCTGGGCGAACAGGTAGCGGGCCGGGTCTAACGAGATCAGGAGAAAGGCTATGACATTTTTCGATGCCAAGCAACAACTGGCAATGATGTTGCGTAACGGTCAGCTATCGCTGGATGAATACGAATTCGAGCTGGAGGCGCTGAAATACGCGCACGGCGAACGCATGAACAGCGCCGATGAGCGCAGCGGGGTAGCAGCATGAGTATTGCAACGCTGGTTCTGGGTCAGTCAGGCACCGGGAAAACGGCGAGCCTGCGCAATCTCGATCCGGCGCAGACAGCGCTAATAAAAGCGGTGGAGAAACCGTTATCGTTTCGCGCCACTGGTTGGAATCAATACACCACGGATTCGTGGGAGCAAATGATCAAGGCGGCTCGCAAGGCGGTCGGCAACGGCAAGACCGTCGTGGTGATCGACGACTTTCAGTACGTGATGGCCAACGAGTTCATGCGACGCAGTGACGAAAAGGGTTTTGACAAGTTTACCGAAATCGCCCGGCACGCATGGGAGGTCATAAGCGCGTTGTCAAGCCTGCCAGAAAACGTTCGCGTCTACATCCTGAGCCATACACAGGACGACGACTACGGACGAACCAAGATCAAAACCATCGGCAAGATGCTGGACGAGAAGATCACGCTAGAGGGTCTTTTCACGATGGTACTGCGTACGCAGGTGCAGGACGGCGCCTACCAATTCCGCACCGCTAACAACGGCAGCGATACCGTTAAAGCCCCGATGGGCATGTTCGATGACGAGATCATCGAGAACGACCTAGCCGCCGTCGATCAGGCGGTGTGCGAGTACTACGGAATCAACCAACAGCAGGAGCAAACAGCATGAGTGCAGTTTTCAGCTACAACGAAGATCAGGCCGTCGCCGCCGACTCAGGCGGCGGTGAGTACATCACCGAGTCGTGCGTGGTGCGCGGCTTTATTGAGCAAGCCAAGTGGGTAGAGGCTCAGAGCGGCGCAAAGGGGCTGGAATTGTCGTTCGAGAGCGAGAAGGGGCAGAAGGCCAACTACCTGACGCTCTACTATCAGAAGCGCGACGGCAGCCAGAACGAGGTCGGGCATCAGCAGATTCAGAGCATGATGGGCGTGACCGGCGCGCAGTCGCTCAGCCAGGCGCAAGGCAAGGATGGATTGATCGCCCCCGAGCTGACGCGAAAGCCGGTGCAGATCGCCTTGGAGCGTGAGAACTACATCAAGAGCAACGGCGATGAAGGGTTCCGCTTTCAGATCAAGTGCTTCATGTCGGCCAAGTCAGGGCTGACTATCGCGGAGCACAAGGCTGGGAAACAGGCAGAGTCGGCAGGGTATTGGGTTCAGCGCTTTGCTGAAAACCCGAAGGGCAAGCCGCCAAAGCAGCAAGCGCAGAACAATCAGAGCTATGGCGGCGATCCGCGACAGCAAGGTGACGGATTTAGTTATGGTGCTCCAGGCAGCGACCAGATGGATGATGAAATCCCGTTCTGATTCAATAACTTAGCAGCATACCAAGCCGCCATAGTGCGGCTTTATTTTTGCGAGGTCAATATGCAATCACTATACGCACTGACTAACGAGTTCCAGCAGCTCATCGATATGGACGCCGACAACGATGCTGAATTTGCCGAAGCGCTGGCTGAGACACTGGGCGCTACCACGGAGCAAATTGAAGACAAGATCGAGGCGACGATCATCGTAGCCCGACAGCTCGATGCCGAAGCCGAACAGATCGACAACGAGATCAAGCGATTGTCTGCACGCAAGAAAAGCGTTGAGCGTAATGCTCAGGCGTGCCGTGACCGCGTTTTGTGGGCGATGGAGAGCACCGGACGCGACAAGATCAAGCGTCAGCTATTCACCATCACCCGCTCTAAGCCCAGGCAGGTCGTCAACATCGAAAATGCAGACGCGGTGCCTGAGCAGTACACGAAGCTAATTCCAGCCAGCCGCCAAGCCGTCAAAGCCGACATTCTCAAGGCGCTCAAGGCTGGCGAGGTCGTGCCCGGATGCTCGCTGGCAGATGGCAAGGCATCGCTACGGGTCAGCTAGCCAACGAGCAGCGTAGAGCCTAACGCCCCGTATGGGGCTTTTTCTATCTGGGGGTTGATATGAAGACACGCCCAAGCGTTACCGAAGAAATGATTCGAGAGGCCATTCAGGGGCTCGTTGATAAGCACGATATTGGCGACCCGGATTTGCTCGTCGAGCACTACCGATACCCGATGAACGGCAACGAGCTGGCAATCACGTTAGCCCGGCGCGAGGGGTGGGATTACGGTTGCGAGATCACAGACGAGTTTATCGATGATCTGGATTGCATCGATTCGAATGTTCGTCGATTGCATGAGGCGGCGCAAAAGCGGTGGTTCGAAGAGAACGACATTAAGCCGCCGTTACCCATCGGCGCTCAAGTGAAGCAAGGGCGCATCGACGGCATCTCGGAGCATTGCGTAGGCTGCTATCTGATTAAGCGGCCAGAAGACGAGGGGGTCAAGCGCTGGTTGCTACTCAAGTTTGAGGATGCGGAGGCCGTATGACCACTCAACTATGGACGGTAGTCAAATTCCCCAACGGCTCATGGAGCTACGGCGGGCCAGTGTTATCGCCCGAGTATGCCGACTGCGAGGTCTACTGCATCGAAGCGCCGGGGCCGAAAACGGCGGTGAAGAAAGCACAGACGATCCGGGCACGGTTAAAACGCCAGGGCAAGCCGATGCCAACGCAGGCTAAGCCGCACTATGCGCGGGCGAAGGTGGCGGTGTGAGCCTACTAACCGCAATCGCCAGCGCCTTCGGAATGCCATGGCAACCCATCCACTCCCCGCCGCCCATCATCCAAGGCTCCGGCCTCACAAAACCCCACCAGCGTCAGGCCAAGCGCAAACGCGCACAGCGCCGAGCCAAGCGACTGAAACACTTCTAGCCCTGCCTGTGCGGGGCTTCTTTTTGGGAGAGCGGCATTGACCACCTACGAAGAGATCAGCACAAGCCGAAGGCTCAACCGCGCCTTCTGGAATCAGGATTGCCGCTTTGTCATCGCTCAGGTTAGAGAGGCGCGTCGGGTAAACGATGCGCGGATGGAGTCCAATCATCGGCGATGCCTGAAAAGCGCCCTAAAGCACCGGGCAGAGCACACCTACCTCAATGCCGGACTATGAAACCCACCACCAAACACTGCCCACGATGCGGCTGCACCCGTTTACGCCTGTTCCGCTCGCTGAATATCAAGCAGTGCGACGCCTGCCTGCATAAATTCGACTGGCACCTCGACCACGGCCAGCAGCCGCTCGTCGGGCCGAGCCGGGATCGCTACATAATCACTGGAGATAAACGATGATCGCAGAACGAGACGCGACGTATGACCAGCTAGCTGAGCGCAATAGCGAGTTGCTGGATGAGCGCGATAAGGCGCTGAATGAAGCGGCGGAGCTGCGCGATGAAGTGGAGTTGATGAAAGCCGCCGAGCAAATGAACCTCGGGATGCTGCGGAAGGCGTGCAAGGAGCGGGATGCGCTGGCGGCGCATGCAGAGCGCCTAAAGCCAGCATTAGAAGACTTTTCCAGAGGGTTGGGCACTTGCTGCTGTGGTGACGATATGCAGAGGCACCCTAGCCCGATGAATGCAGGGCATATGCCTGTTGATAGTGGATGGTATGTTCTTGAGATGTACATGCGAGAAACGCCCGCCGTGAGTCTATCTCAACGCGACGCGCTCAAGCAGGCGGAGGCGCTGGAGGATATGGCTAAACAGGTCAAAGCGATGGATCGCAATATGAGCATTGCCGGAATTGTCGCCCACATCCGACACGACGCGGCGGTTATTCGAGAGCAAGCCGAGGCCCAGCCATGACACACCAGCCCAAGGGCTCACTCTGCATGCATTGCCGCTACGCAGTATCGGATTGCAGCCACCTATCGTTTGCCGACATGCCCGCGCTGAGCCAGCATCAGGGCCGCGTCATCGTTCGCTGCACGGAGTTCGTATCCAATGCTGTTGACGGATTTGGAAAACGCTCGGCGCATCGCCGCGCTGGTGGTGCGTAGGCGCATACCGGATACGCCGCAGTGGCGGCTTTCGACACGACTGTTTAAGGGCTATGGCCGCCGCTGAGCGGTTTTTTTACGTCTGGAGGTTTTATGAGTGAGCGAGAACCGGGTTTTTATTTTGTGCAGCATCCGGCGCACGACGGCTGGCTTGCCGGGATGCTGGATGATGAAGGGCGCTGGATGGTTGTCGGCTACGGAAAATACCTGAGCGAAGGGTCATTTGAAGCTATCGGCCCGCGCATCCCGTCACCGGACGAGCCGTGGCAGTGCGTGCCGAAGGAGCCGACAGGCGATCAGGTTGACGCTGGATGCCAAGCTATTGGCGACTGCGAGCGATTGGGCGAGTGTCACGGCGACTGCGATTGCAGCCCGGCGCCGAAGGTTTATCGCGCCATGCTCGCCGCCGCACCGAAGCCGGAGGATGTATGAGCACTGCAATGGTAATTATCGCCGGCTTTGTCACGGCCAGCTGGCTGCTTGTTTTCTACTGGCTTTACCGTTGGGCGTTCGCAATTCACCAGACAGGCAAGCGCTGTCGCTACACCGAGACAAGTCCAACAGAGATATACAAAACGTCATGTGGTCACGAATTTTATAATGCCGCTGACGATGGCTGCCCTGTTACTGATTGGCTGAGCTTTTGCCCTTACTGCGGAAAACCGGCTGAGCTAAAGGAGGATGCATGACTGATCAAGAGCTACTGGAGAGAGCGGCGCGGGCGGCGGGGTATGAAATTCAGCTCTATACGGGTGAAGGACCGTTTCATGGCTGTTTCATGCGCCGCGTTGTGCCGGAGCCGCCCGCGCCCTTCTCAAAATGGGTGCCTTGGAAACCGCTGGATGATGACAGCGATGCGTTTCGGTTGATGGTAGAGGCAGGGATAAACGTGGAGATTGGACTAGCCGACGTGAACACATGCGCCGGCTACTTTCCATACTATGGCGTCACTGACGCTTATGAAACCGTGCGGCGAGCGATTGTCGAGACAGTGGTTGCGCACGCAGGAGGTTAGTGCTGCGCAAACACAGCACCGATAACCGCCGCCGATTGGGCGGCTTTTTTGTGAATGGAGATAATAATGACCATCGAGATTCAGCCCGTAAATGACGACGCCGGCGTGCTTGGCATGCCCAACGGCTTCTGGCCGGCATTCTGTGTAGAGACGCCGGTAGCTAAGATCATCGATTGCCACTACAAACACGCTGACCGTAGCGTGATTGTGTATGAGCACGATGGGTATGTGGGCGAATGGTTTAGCGAGGCCGAGGCGCTAGAAATGCATCGCTTACTTGTTGAGTACGTCAAGACCGAAGGATTCATGAATCATCGCTATTTCAGCGAACGCAAGAGTCAGATGAATTCGATGCTTGAGTTTTTGCCGCAATGCGGTGGATTTCGAATGAACCACTAATAGCCGCCCACGAGGCGGCTTTGTTTTGCGCGGGAGGTGAGGATGGATAGCGACGATGTAGGTATGCGCCGATTCACGATGCATGTAGTGCGCAGCAAGGAAGAGAAGATCGACGCAGCTCGGCAATGCATCAAGGCTTTCTATGACGAAAACGGGCCTTGCTGCGCTGGATGCGATCATTGGGACCCGATAGGCGCAAGCGTGGGCGAGTGTACGCGAACGGCGCCAGTAGCAGGTGCTGACCGTATCTCAGTGCTGGGCTGGGATAACGTCACGATGCGCATCGACTCAGGCCAGATTGTCACGCCGCGTGAGCATTGGTGCGGGGAGTTTATCGAAACCGAGACTTGGTAGGGAGAGAGTAATGGGCAGATTCATGACAGCCGCCGAGTTGTCGGCGGAGCTATCAATTAGCCAGCGCAAGGCGTATTCGCTCAAGCACGTCATCGGCTACGTCGAGATTGAGGGCAACGTTAGGTTTGATCGGGCGGCGGTTGAGGCATACATTGACAGCCGCAAGCGCAGCCCCTTGCATAAGGGGAAGGGTAAATGGGAGTCACGGTCAGGTACCGAGCGACCCGCAAGCGATGGGTCGTCACGGAAACGGGTGAGCGCGGCAGACATCAGCGAACTTTTGGAGCAGAAGCGGAAGCTGAAGAGTACGCCACAAAGCGGCGCGCTGAATTGAATGAGGAGAAGTTCAACGGTGTCATGGGTCGAGTCGAGCGGAAGCGGTTTATTGATGGCCTGCTTCGCTGGATCGAGGAATACGACGCTGAAAGCCAAGCGTTGAGTATCAATTGGGTGGCGCGCTGGATGGAGGTCAACGCGCCGGGAGTGCTGATAGGACAAGAGACGCTGGACGCAGCACGCAAGATGCAGAAGGAAATGCGTCAGAAAAAACTCAGCCAGAGCACCATCAACAACCGAACGCAGGTAGTCAAGCGAGTGCTGTCGTTGGCATACCGGGAATGGGACTGGATAGAGCAGCCGCTGGATGCAAAGCTTAGAAAGCCGGCTCCAAAGAACGAACGGCATGTTTATTTGACTGCCGAGCAGATACGTCAGCTGGTGTTGGCGGTACCGGAAGGCCGGGAGGTAGAGCGCAAGGTCATACTGCTAGCTTGCCTGACCGGGCTTAGAAAATCGGAGCTGCTAGCACTGGCCGCTGACAATATTCACGGTGGTCGCATCGTGCTGCGACCAGGACAGACGAAGAGCGGCAAAGCCAGGGTGGTGCCGCTGCCCAACGATGCAGACGAATTGATAGCAAGCCTGCCGTTCGATACGACGGTGCATAAATTGCGCGTGGCATTCGAGAGCGCGAGAAAGGCCGTCGGGAGAAAGGATTTACGGTTTCACGATCTACGTCACACCTACGCATCACTGCTCGCAGAAGCAGGCGAGGTTATGACAACGGTACAAGCGCTTTTGGGACACAGTAGTTTGATCGTAACGAGTCGATACGCGCACATGTTCGATTCGAGATTGGATCAGGTGGCAGGTAGGCTGCCGCAGCTTTGCGACCAAAATGCGACCAAGGCAAGAGGACTCAAGGGACTAATCGATGTAACTCATTGATATTGGTGCCCGGAGCCGGGATCGAACCGGCACGGTGGGATTACCACCGAGAGATTTTAAGTCTCTTGCGTCTACCGATTTCGCCATCCGGGCGTATAGCAGCAGGTGATGGAGGGCATCAGGTCGCTGCTATCGAAAATATGGAGGCTGGAGTCGGAATCGAACCGGCGTACACGGAGTTGCAGTCCGCTGCATAACCACTCTGCCATCCAGCCTTACAAGTCGTTGGAGCGGGAAAAGAGATTCGAACTCTCGACCCTCGCCTTGGCAAGGCGATGCTCTACCACTGAGCTATTCCCGCTCGACTCGAGGGCGAATTATACGCACTAACGCGGGCTTGTCAATCGCTGAAATGATCAATGCGACCAATAAGATATCGCGCGTTCAGCAAACGCTTACATCGAGCGGCTCAGGTGCGGCCAGGCCGCCCGCAGGTACTGAAACATCGACCACAGCGTCAGCACCGCCGCCACGTACAAAATGGCAATGCCGACCATTGCCAGCGCGTGGCCGGAGGGGAAGGCGAGCAGCACCAGCAGCGCCACCATCTGCAGCGTGGTCTTGAGCTTGCCGATCCAGGAGACCGCGACCATGCCGCGCTTGCCCATTTCCGCCATCCACTCGCGCAGCGCCGAGATCACGATCTCACGCCCGATGATGACCAGTGCCGGCAGCGTCAAAAGCGCGGTGTCGAAGCGCTCGATCAAAAGCGCCAGCGCCACCGCGACCATCAACTTATCCGCCACCGGATCCAGAAAGGCGCCAAAGGGCGTCGACTGATTCCACCGCCGCGCCAGATAGCCGTCCAGCCAATCGGTGATCGAGGCGAGCGCAAACAGACCCGCCGCTAGCGGCATGCTCCAGCTGTAAGGCAGGTAGAAGAGCACGACCATAAGGGGAATGAAAACGATTCTTGCCAGAGTCAATATGTTGGGTATGTTCATCGCAGGGCGCGATCCTTGCCGGAGAATCAGAAAATCAAACGTATGTAGGGCTATTCTATCCGCCTTGGGGCGTGGCATCCATGCCGCAAAGACCTTTATCCGTTGAGCGCCTGGTAGATCGACGCGGCCATGGTCGCGCTGATGCCCGGCACGCGAGCAAGCTCGTCTTGACTTGCCTTCTGTACGCCTTGAAGTCCGCCGAAAAAGCGTAGCAGTTCGCGCCGGCGCTTGGGCCCAACGCCTGGAATGTCCTGCAGGGTCGAGGTGCGCCGCGCCTTGTCGCGCTGGGCGCGGTGGCCGGCAATGGCAAAGCGGTGCGACTCGTCGCGAATGTGCTGAATCAGATGCAGCCCTGGTGAGGCCGGGTCCATCGGCAGCGGGTTGTCGCTGCTTTCCAGAAATAGCGTCTCGAGTCCTGCCTTGCGCGTGGTGCCCTTGGCAACGCCCAACAGCGTGATGCCTTCAACGCCGAGCTCCTGGATCACTCCGCGCGCCATGTTGAGCTGGCCCTTCCCGCCATCGACGATCAGGATGTCCGGCGCGATCGCTTCGCCGCTTTTGACCCGCTTCAAACGCCTTGTCAGCGCCTGCTGCATGGCGGCGTAGTCGTCGCCGGCGGCCACGCCTTCGATGCGAAAGTGGCGGTAGTCGCTTTTACGCGGGCCCTGCTGGTCGAACACCACACACGACGCCACGGTCGCCTCGCCCTGGCTGTGGCTGATGTCGAAACACTCCAGTCGCGCTGGCGTATTCTCGAGCCCCATCGCCTTTTGCAGCGACTCGAAGCGGGCCATGAGCTGGGTCTTGTTGGCCAATTGCGAGGCGAGCTGCTGCTCGGCGTTGGTCATGGCGAGTTTTTGCCACTGGGCGCGGTGGCCGCGCACCTGGTGGGCCACGCGTACCTTCTTGCCGGCCTGCTCGCTGAGCGCATCGGCGATCAGTTGGCTGTCGTCTAAAGCGTGGCTGGTGATCACCTCGGCGGGTACGTTGTGGGGCTGGCCGAAGTAGTACTGGCTGACCACCTCGGTCAACAGCATCTCATCAGAGAGCTCGAGATCGTTTTTCGGCGTATGGTGACGCGCGCCGAGCAGTCTTCCATCGCGGATGCTCATGATGGAAACGCCCTGAGCGCCGGGGCGGTGGGCGAGAGCGAAGATGTCCGCGTCGCCGCTTTCGTTGTCGACGAACTGGCGCTGCTGAAGCTGCCTGAGCTTCGAAATCTGGTCGCGAAGCCGCCCGGCCTCCTCGAAGTCGAGCGCCTGGCTCGCCGTTTCCATGTCCCGGCCGAGCGCCTCGGTGACGCTGTCGCTTTTACCCTCCAGGCACATAACCGCGTGCTCGACGTCGCGCTGATACTCCTCTTGTGAGATATAGCCCACGCAAGGCGCGCTGCAGCGGTCGATCTGGTACTGCAGGCAGGGCCGGCTGCGGTGGGCGAAAACGCTGTCCTCGCAGTTGCGGATGCGAAAGATCTTTTGCATCAGCGTCAGGCTCTCTTTCACCGCGCCGCTGCTGGGGTAGGGACCCAGATAGCGGCCGTCGCCGCGGCGCTGGCGAGCGCGCTTGTACTCGAGCGCCGGATAAGCGTGGCGGTCGGTGACGAACACGAACGGGTAGGATTTGTCGTCGCGCAGCAGGATGTTATAGGGCGGGCGCAGCTCCTTGATCAGCGTTTGCTCGAGCAGCAGCGCCTCGGTTTCTGTGCGCGTGACGGTGACCTGGACGTCGGCGATCCGCGCCACCATCGCCTGGGTCTTGGCGTTGAGCTGGCCACGAAAATAGCTCGCCAGGCGCGCCTTGAGCCGTTTCGCCTTACCGACGTAGAGCGTGTTTTGCTGATCGTCGAGCATGCGGTAAACGCCGGGGGAGGTGCTTACCGAGCTCAAAAATTGCTTGGCATCGAAAGTCATGGAACCTGGATCTGCGTGAGCGAGCAGTGGATGTTAGGCCTAACCCTCGCGCGCGTCAAAGCCCTCGACCAGCCCGTGGCGAAGCGCCAGATGGGTCAGCTCCACGTCGCTGGTCACCGCCAGCTTGTCGAACAGACGATAGCGGTAGGTGTTCACCGTTTTAGGGCTCAAATGCAGTCGTTCGGAGATGTCCTGGACCCGCTGACAGTTGACGATCATCAGCGCGATTTGAAGCTCGCGCGGCGAGAGCTGGCGAAACGGGCTGCGCTCTTCAGTGAAGTGGGCAAGCGCCAACCGCTGGGCGATCTCCTGGCTTACGTAGCGCCCGCCGCTGTGTACCTCGCGGATTGCTTTGGTCATCTCCTGGGTGTTGGCGCTCTTGCTCAGAAAGCCTGAGGCGCCGGCTTCCAGCATGCGCCTTAAAATGCTGTCTTCCATGTAGGCCGTTAGAATCAGCACGCGCACGTTTTTCATGCTGCGACAGATGCGCCGGGTCGCTTCCAACCCGCCGATGCCGGGCATTCGGATATCCATCAACACCAGATCCGGCTTGACCTGACGACAAAGCGTGACCGCGTTTTCGCCGTCGACGGCTTCGCCTGCAATCGTGATATCGCGCTCCTCGTTCAAAAGGTGCGCGATACTGCTTCTTACCAGATGGTGGTCGTCGGCGATGAGAACGTTAATCACGTGGTCGCTCCTGCATACATGCACTCACACGTTGTGTTATTCGACGTTTTTTCTGCCGTCGGTGGCCTGGGGCTCGGTCCTAGGGTTCGAGCCTAGGGTGCCATAGCTTTTGCCAAAGGAGAATTAGTAAATATAAAACCCGCGCAAGCCTTGACTGAAGGCAATTTCTTGCTTAGTATTCGCCGCGCACTCGGCAACAAAACGCCGGTTGTTCTGGGGCCTTAGCTCAGCTGGGAGAGCGCAACACTGGCAGTGTTGAGGTCAGCGGTTCGATCCCGCTAGGCTCCACCAGATTTAAAAGCCCCGCTCGTCGAGCGGGGCTTTTTCGTGTGCGCTACTTAAGCCCAGGGTTAAAGGCTCAGGGCTTCAAGCAGCGTCCGGCACGGTGACCGGACGCACCAAAACCTAGCCGATGCGGCCCAGCAGCAAAAACTCCATCAGCGCTTTTTGCGCGTGAAGCCGGTTGCCGGCCTCTTGCCAAACCACTGCACGAGGGTCGTCGAGCAGCGTCTCGCTGATCTCTTCGCCGCGGTGAGCGGGCAGGCAGTGCAAGAAGAGTACGTCATTGGCGGCGGCGTCCAGCATCGCCTCGGTGACCTGGAAGCCGGCGAAGTCGGCTTCGCGTTTGGCCTGCTCCTCTTCCTGGCCCATGGAGGCCCATACATCAGTGGTGATCAAATCGACGCCACGGGTCGCCTCGACCGGGTCGTGGAACAGCGTCACGCGATCGCCTGCGGCTTCGAGGATGTCGGCGCGCGGCTCGTAGCCTTTCGGGCAGCAAACGTGCAGGTTGAAGCCGAACTGGCGCGCGGCGTTGATCCAGGAGTGGCACATGTTGTTGCCATCGCCTACCCACACCGCCGTGCGGCCTTCGACGCTGCCGCGGTGCTCTTTCCAGGTCATTACGTCGGCGAGCAGCTGGCAGGGGTGGTAATCGTCGCTCAGAGCGTTGATCACGGGCACCGAGCTTGCGCCGGCGAAGGTTTCGATACCTTTGTGCGAGAAGGTGCGAATCATCACCGCGTCGACCATTTCCGAGAGCACTCGCGCGGTGTCCTCGATCGGCTCGCCGCGACCAAGCTGGCTATCGCGAGGCGAGAGGAACAGCGCGTGGCCACCGAACTGGGTCATGCCGGTCTCGAACGAGACGCGCGTACGGGTCGAGGATTTTTCGAAAATCATCGCCAGCGTCCGGTTCTTGAACGGCGTGTAAACCGGGCCTTCGGCCTTGAGCTCGGTCTTGATGGTGATGGCGCGGTCGATCAGGTAGTCGAGCTCGTCCGGGCTCAGATCCAGCAGGGTCAGAAAATGGCGGGTCGCCATGATAACGTCTCTCCGGGTAAATACCCCATCCTAGCGACGGCGCGGGGGATGCGCAACGCCACCTGCATGCGTAGAATAGGGCGCTTGATAAAGCCGAGCAGTTTACTCAGGTACCGCTTTATGGCGGTACTCTTTAAAGACGTGATGAGTTGCGTACACTAGATGAACGCGCCACCGATCGAAGGAGCACTCCATGAGCACAACGGTTGAGAACATCCAGCGCCAAATCAGCGAAAACCCGATTCTGATCTACATGAAGGGGACGCCCCAACTGCCCCAGTGCGGCTTTTCCGCCCAAACCGTTCAGGCGCTGATGAGCTGCGGCGAGCGTTTCGCGTTCGTTAACGTGCTGGACAACCCGGATATCCGCAGCGAACTGCCCAAAGTCGCCAACTGGCCGACGTTCCCGCAGCTGTGGGTCGAAGGCGAGCTGGTCGGCGGCTGCGACATCGTGATGGAAATGCATCAAAGCGGTGAGCTCGAGAAGCTGATCAAGGAGGCCGGCCAGCGCGCCAGCGCATCTGAAGGCAGCGACGCGCCGAGCGAGTAACCCGCACACCGGCCCGCGGTTGGCGGGCTCCCTCCCAGCCGCTAGAATGGCCGCTCGCCATTCGACAGATCGTTTGAAGTGGCCTCCCCGGCGCAAGCAGCCGGGGGCGTCAGCCCGCCAAAGGAAATAGTGCTCAATGAGCTATCAGGTTCTGGCCCGCAAGTGGCGCCCGCGTACGTTTCACGAGCTGGTGGGGCAGACCCATGTTCAGCGCGCGCTGGTCAACGCCCTCGACCAGGGGCGCCTTCATCACGCCTACCTGTTCACCGGCACCCGCGGGGTCGGCAAGACGACGCTGGCGCGCATTCTGGCCAAGTGCTTAAACTGCACCGCCAATGGCGAAGGCGACGACGGCGTTACCTCGACACCCTGCGGGCAGTGCGATAGCTGCCGCGCCATCGATGAAGGCCGCTTCGTCGATTTGATCGAGGTCGACGCCGCCTCGCGCACCAAGGTCGAGGACACGCGCGAGCTTCTGGATAACGTGCAGTACGCGCCTACCCAGGGCCGCTACAAGGTGTACCTCATCGATGAGGTGCACATGCTCTCGACGAGCAGTTTCAACGCGCTGCTCAAAACCCTGGAAGAGCCGCCGCCGCACGTTAAATTCCTGCTCGCCACCACCGACCCGCAAAAGCTTCCGCCGACGGTGCTGTCGCGCTGTTTGCAGTTCACCCTCAAACACATGCCGCCGGAGCGGGTGGTCGAACACCTGACCTTCGTGCTGGGCCAGGAAGGCGTGGCCTTCGACGAAAGCGCGCTGTGGCTGTTGGGTAAAGCCGCCGAAGGCTCGATGCGCGACGCCATGAGCCTGACCGACCAGGCGATCGCCTTTGGCCAGGGCGCGGTGCGCCACGCCGATGTCGCCGCGATGCTGGGCACGCTCGATCACCGTCATATCCTGGCGCTGGCGAAGGCGCTGGCCGAGGTCGATGTACAGGCGGTTCTTGCCGAGATCGCCACGCTTTCCGAGCAGGGGCCGGACTTCGCCGCGGTGCTCGACGACCTGACCGGTATTTTGCACCGGCTAGCCGTTGCCCAGATGGTGCCCGGCGCGGTGGATAACAGCCACGGCGACCGCGAGACCATTCTCGAGCTTGCGGGCCACTTCACCGCCGAGGATATCCAGCTCTACTATCAGATCGGTATTCAGGGCCGCGGTGACATGGAGTACGCTCCGGATCTGCGCAGCGCGCTGGAAATGACGCTCTTGCGCATGCTGGCGTTTCGCCCCCAGGGCGTGCCCAGGCCGCCGAAAACGCCGCTGCCGCTGCGCTCGGAACCCATGGCGCAAGCAACGACGTCCACGCCCGCCAATGACGAGCCGGCGGCCGACGCGCCAAAAAAGCCTGATCCTGCACCGGCGGCGCTCGAGCCCTCGCCCGAAAGCGGCCCGGCGCAGGAAACTTACGACCCAGTCGATCAAACGCCGCCCCCCTGGGCGATGGACGACACCGCCGCGCATACTGAAGCTCCCGAGCCCGAGCCCGAGCCCGAGCCCGAGCCCGAGCCCGCCGCGCCGGCGTTCGTGCCGGATACTCCAATCGCGGTTGACGCCGACGTGCCCGACTTCGATGAGCAGGACGTGCCTGTACAGGACGTGCCGTCCGAGAACGCCTTTGCAGAAAGCGCGTCTGACCATGAGACGCCTGAACCGGATGCGCCCGTCGAGAACGCTCAGACACAAGCTCGTCCGGCCGAAGAGTTAGCCAACGAGCAGGCGCCGAGCGACGCAGCGGCGGCTAAAGCCACGGCGGTTGAGAGTACGCCGGCGCCCGGCGGGCGGCTCGACCACGCCGGGTGGCTTGCGCTGTTCGACGCGCTCGGCCTTGGAGGCCTGACCCGCAGCCTGGCTGCGCACTGTCAACTGGCAAGCGACGATGGGCGCACGCTGGTGCTGACCCTGGACCCGAGCCAGTCGGCGATGCAGGCCGACGTACACCAGCAGCGCCTGGAGAAGGCGCTCGCCGGTCAGGGCTTTTCGCGCGTGGTGAGCTTCGAGGTAAGCGAGCTCGACACCCGGCTCGAAACCCCACGCGACCAGTCGCTGCGCTTTCAGCGCGAGCGCCACGCCAGCGCCGTTGATCTATTGCAGCGCGACCCCAATATACAGAAGCTACGTCAGGCCTTTGGCGCAACGCTCAACGAAGAGAGCGTCAAGCCAAAAACCTCGACGTCGCCATGACAGCCCGGCGTTTGCAGCTTACGCTAAGCTTTCAAGCCGCACCGATTGACCACCAGGGAGTAGACACCATGTTTAAAGGCGGAATGGGCAACCTGATGAAGCAGGCCCAGGAAATGCAGGAAAAGATGCAGCAGGTCCAGGAAGAAGCGGCGAAAGCCGAAGTCTTCGGCGAGGCCGGTGCGGGCATGGTGAAAGTCACCATGAACGGTCGCCACGATGTGAGCGACGTCACCATCGACCCGAGCGTGCTGGAAGAGGATAAGGAGCTGCTCGAAGACCTCTTGGCCGCGGCGGTCAACGACGCCGTGCGCAAGGTCGAAGCCAACTCCAAGGCGCGTATGGAAGAGGCCACCCAGGGCCTGAATCTGCCGCCCGGCTTCAAGATGCCGTTTTAAGCGATGCGTTTTTCCCCGCTCATCGAACAGCTCATCGAAGCGTTTCGGGTGCTGCCAGGCGTTGGGCCGAAGACCGCCCAACGCATGGCCATGCATCTGCTCGAGCGTGAGCGCGAGGGCGGCCAGCGTCTGTCCCAGGTGATCGAGCGCGCCATTAGCGAGGTAGGCTACTGCCAGCGCTGTCGCACGCTCACCGAAGCCGAGGTGTGCGCGCTGTGCGAAAGCCCGCGGCGCGACGACAGCGTGCTTTGCGTAGTGGAGTCTCCGGCGGATCAGCTCGCCATCGAAGAGGCGGGCGGCTTTGGCGGGCGCTACTTCGTGCTTCACGGCCATTTGTCGCCGCTCGACGGTATCGGTCCGGAAGCGATCGGGCTCGATCTGCTCGAGGAGCGCGTCAGCGCCGGCAATATCCGCGAGATCGTGCTGGCGACCAACCCCACCGTCGAAGGCGAGGCGACCGCGCACTACATCGCCTCGCAGCTCGCCCAGTATGGCGTCGCCTTCTCCAGGCTCGCCTACGGCGTACCCATGGGCGGCGAGCTCGAGTACGTCGATGGCGGCACGCTCAGCCGCGCGTTCAATGGCCGCCTGCCTTTCGGTCTCGAATAGCCACATTACGCTCGAAGGTCTGCCTTGCGCCCGCGGCGAGCCTGCTGTGAGGCGCCGTTTACCGTTACCACCCAGGCCGCTTTTGGCGCCACCACAGGGAAGTCTACCGTGTCCGTTTTAACTCAACCGTCCTATCGATGGATCGAGACCGCCGAGCAGCTCGACGCCGCCTGTCAGGAGGTCGAGACCGCCAGCGTGATCGCACTCGATACGGAGTTTTTCCGCGAAAACACCTTTTTTCCGATTCCGGCGCTGATTCAGTTTTGCGCCGGCGATCTTGCCTACCTGATCGACCCGGTCGCCACACCCTGCACTCAAGCGTTCAGGGCGCTATTGCAAAACCAGGCGCTCAAACTGCTGCACGCGGGCAGCGAGGATCTGGAGATTTTCCAGCTTTGGGCGGGCGTGCTGCCGACGCCGCTGGTGGATACCCAGATCGCTCAGGCGCTTTTGAGCGAGGTGCCCGCCATGGGGTATCAAAAACTGGTCGAGCACTGGGTCGGCGAGACGCTGCCGAAAGAGGAGACGCGCTCGAACTGGCTGCTCCGGCCGCTGACGCCGAGCCAGTGCGACTACGCCGCCCTCGACGTCATCTATCTGCTGCGGGTTTGGGAACTACAGGCGGGCAAGCTCGAAAGCCTGGGCCGCCGGGAGTGGCTAACAGAGGAGTGCGCAGCGGTACTGGAGCAGGCCGAGCGCAGCAGCGAAAGCGACGCGCTCTGGTACACTCGCCAGCGCCAGCTCTGGCGCCTGCCGCCCCGGGCGATCGAGGCCTACCAGCGAATGACGGCCTGGCGTGAAGGCGAAACCCGCCGGCGTGACTTGCCGCGCAACTGGCTCGCCAGCGACAAGCTTCTGTTTGCCGTGGCCGAGGCGATGCCCAAAAACCGCTTCGAACTAGCGGGCGTCGAAGGCGTAAAGCCGGCTTTCGTCAAGAAAGAGGGCGATACGCTGCTCGAGTTCGTCAAGCAGGCCCGCCACTGCCCGGAAGAGGCGCTGCCCGCGCCCTGGCCGGACCCGGCGCAGCCGGCTTTCAAGCGTCGCTTCAAGGCGCTCAAGAAAGTCATCAGCGCGAAGGCGGCGGCGCTGGAAATCGCCCCGGAAGTGCTGCTCAGGCGACGCGACATCGAGGCGCTGGTAATGCAGGACATGGCCGGTGAAACGCCGACGCTTCCCGGCGGCTGGCGGGGCGAGTGTTTGAACGATGCGCTGTCTCAAGCGCTACAGGAGAGCGGAGCATGAGCGACAAGCTGGTCTGCGAGATATTCAAAAGCTCGCGCAAGGAAGAAATGTATCTCTACGTGGACAAGCGTCAGGGACTTGCACCAGTGCCCGAGGCGCTGATGGAAACCTTTGGCAAGCCCATCGCGGTGCTGACCATGATTCTGACCGCGGATAAAAAACTCGCTCGGGTCGATGTCGGCGATGTGCTAGAGGCGATCAAGACCCAAGGCTTTTACCTGCAGATGCCGCCGGCAAAAGAGGAGTATCTGCTGGACGTCCACCGCGCGCACGTCGATCGCCATTCATGAACTTTCTGGCCCACGCCTGGCTTGCCCGCCAGGGCAGCGACGGCTTTTTGCTGGGCAACGTGATCGCCGATGGCGTCAAGGGAAGCGACCTTGCCCCTTGGCCGTCGGCGGTGGCGGCGGGTATTCGTCACCATAGGCGGGTCGACGCCTTTGTCGATAGCCACGCGCGGGTCAAGCGGGTCAAGGCAGTGGCGCCGGCGGGCCATCGCCGCGTTGCCGGCATCGCGCTGGATGTTCTTTGGGATCACTTTTTAGCGCGTGAGCTGATCGGAACCACTGAGTTCGAAGCGCTGGTGACGCGCCTCTATACGCTGCTCGAGCGTGAAGGCGCCCCCAACCGGCTAGCTGCGATGATGCCGGCGCTGATAAAGCAGGATTGGCTGCATCGCTACGCCGATTTCGACTTCACCTGCCGCGCCATTGCGGGGATTGGACAGCGGCTTTCGGGACCCAATCGGCTAGCCGAGCTGACGCCCTGGCTTGCCCATCATTACCGCTGGCTCAACGCGGAGTTTGAGCCGCTGTGGAGTGATTGTCTCGAAGAGCTCGCCTCGACTGGCAAGGGCTTTTCAAGCGAAATGGGCTTGCCCCACTAAATGAACGAGGATGACATGCGCGAACGCTTCTGGGAAAAGTACACCCTCGAGGAGCTGACCGACGACGAGTGGGAGGCGCTTTGTGACGGCTGCGGGCAGTGCTGCCTTTTAAAGTTTCACGACGACGACACTAACGAACTCGCCGTGTTGAACGTGGCGTGTCGTTTGCTCGACACGCACAGCTGCCAGTGCAGCGACTACGAGAACCGCTTCGACACCGTGCCGGACTGTACCCAGCTAACGCCGGCGCTGGTGCGTGAATTCAACTGGCTACCGGCGACCTGCGGCTACCGCCGGGTGGCAGAAGGGCGCAAGCTGGCCGGCTGGCACCCGCTTTTAAGCAACGACGCCGAGCGCGTTCATCGCAAGGGCATCAGTGTGCGCGGCTTCGCGGTTTCCGAGCTCGACGTGCCGGAGCGCGATTATGATGAGCACATCATTGCCGTGCTGCCGATCGGCTAGCGCTTGAGCGCCACCAGCATCAGCGAAAGGCTCTTGAAAAGCGAGACGCGCGGTTTGGCGGCTTTTGCCTGGCGGTTGGTCTGCGCTGCCGGGGTGTCCCAAATGGTCAGAAACTGTTCCTGATACTTCATGCTGCTCTCCTGCGCCGAGGCGCCGTTAAGTTGTAAAACTTTCGTCTATGCGACTAACGGCTATTATGGCGCACTCCTGTTCGCCTGAAAAGCATTTTTGGAAAACGTTTCCATATAATTATTGGCGCTCGATAAAAAGCGCTCGCGGAGAACCGCGAGCGCTTTTTTGAATCCTGCAATGAACGTTGTTGTACGGGCTTACTCGGTGAGGCCCAGCGCCCACAGGATAAACGCGTCCTGGCGGGCGCCATCCTTCCACGCCTTGAAGCGCCCGGAAGCGCCGCCATGGCCGCTCTCTCTGTCGGTATAGAGCAGTACCGGGGCATCGGCCTGCTGAGCTTTGCTCACATGGGCATAGAACTTGGCTGGCTCCCAGTAGCTGACGCGGGTATCGAACCAGCTGCCTTCGATCCAGAGCGCCGGGTAAGCCTGGGGCGTGACGTTATCGACCGGCGAGTAGCCCTGGATGCGCGCGTACACCTCGGGCTCTGCCGGGTTACCCCACTCGCTGTACTCGGCGGTGGTCAGCGGAAGCTCCGGGTTTTGCATGGTGCGCAGCACGTCGAGAAAAGGCACGTCCAGCACGGCGGCGCAGAACGCCTCGGGCGCGCGATTGATACAGGTGCCGACTAACAACCCACCGGCGCTGGCGCCACAGGCAACGATCCTGCCCTCAATACTCGCGCCTTGGTCGACCAGCGCCTGACGCGCCGCGAGAAAGTCTGTGAAGCTGTTCTCCTTGTGCGCCATCTTGCCGTCCAAATACCAGGGTTCGCCACGTTCGCCGCCCCCACGCACGTGGGCAACGGCGAACGCCACGCCGCGCTCCAAAAGCGAAAGCCGGGCGATCGAGAACCAGGGGTCCAGCGGCTCGCCGTAGGCGCCGTAGCCATAAATCAGGGTAGGCATCGGGGCGTCGATCAGATCCGCCCGCGCCACGATCGATACCGGTACGCGCTCGCCGTCAGAGGCCGTGGCCCAAAGGCGGCGGCTAGCAAGCTGTTCGGGGTTAAGGCTTCCATGTACCGCCAGAGTTTTAAGCAGCGTGCGCTCGCCGCTGTCCAGGTCCAGCGCGTACCAGCTTGCCGGGCGGGTGAAGGACTCTTCGCGCAGATGCACCACGGTGGTGTCGAAGTGCGGGGCGTCTTCCATCAGCTGAGAGCAGGGCAGCTCGACCAGCTCGATCAGCTCGTCGCTGGTGACGACGCCGTTGCCTTCGAGCACCAGCCGGCGCAGCCGCGTCTGCGCCTGATGATGGTCGCGCTCGGCTACGATCAGCCCCCAAGCGAAAGCGTCCACGCCTTCGAGGGTTTGATCAATCCGGTGGGCAAGCAGGGTTTGCCACTCGGCGCTTTCTGCGCCTTCATCGATCAGCGCGTTCTCGTCGAGTACGTCCAGGGCAAAGTGGGGGCCGGCCTGGTTTTGCAACCGGTAGAAGGCGCCGGGGCGGTGGTCGATGCTCACCTCGACGCCTTTCACGCGCCGATGCAGCAGGGTGGGCGGCGTGGCCGGGGCGTCGGCGGGCACGGCGAGGATCTCGCTAGTGTCCTTGGCGCTGGTTTCGATCAAAAGCCAGGCCTTCGAGCGCGTCTTGCCCACGCCCAGCCAGAACTCGGCGTCGTCTTCTCGCAGCACCAGCGTGGCCGGGGCATCCTGGGTGGGGTTGACGAAATCTACCGCGCAGCGCCACAGGCTGTCCGGGCGCTGGGTGGCATCGAAGCGGGTGAACAGCAGCGTAGCGCTGCGCGGGGTTTGATCCTCTGCCCAGCAAAGCGCCGGGCCGATGTCGCTTGCAAGCTTGTGCGGCTCGCCGTTGGGCAGCACTTTCAGCCAAAGGGTGTAACGCTCGTCGCCCTGGGTGTCCTCCGTCCAGGCAAGCCACTGCTCGTCCGGGGTGAGCGCCATGTCGCCGATCTCGAAAAAGGCGTGCCCCTCTGCGCGCGCCACCACGTCGAAAAAGCACTCCGGGGCGCTGGGATTATCGAGCGGGGCGCGCCACCAGCGCGGGTAGTCGTCGTCTTCGCCGGTTTCACTCCAGAACGTAAATACGTCGAGTGCGGTCTCAAGGCTTTTGACGGCGAGCTCGCGCCGGGCAAGATTCTCCTGGTAGAGCGTGTCGGCAAGCCCCTCGAGCGGGCGAAACCAGCGCTGGTGCTCCTCGTTGGCCGCAGTCAGAAAGGCGTCGACCTCACTCGCGTCGCGCTGCTCCAGCCAGTGCCAGTGGGGGTCGTCGGCGCGATAGTAGCGCGCCACGGGCGAGTCTTTGCGCATGCCAGGCTGTGCTTTCATAAATTGACAGGTACCATAACGGGAAATCAACTGCGGGTGCGTTCACCCACACGAGGGTATTATGCTGTTTACAAGCTCAATGTCACTGCTCTGGCTAAGTTATTACGGGGTTTCGCTGGTAGTGCTATTGGCGGTGTACTTTGCGTTTTCGTTTTTACCGCGCCTGCCGCGGCTGGTGCTCACCTGGGGGGTGGCCGGTGCGATGTGGATACCGGCGCGCTTTAGCCTGCCGCTGATCGAGGAGAACGAGTTCTACACCGGTTGGGCACCGGCGGCGATGGTGTCGGCGGTTGGCTTTCTCGAACACAGCGCCTCGGCTCTGTGGGGCGGGCTGGTCTGGCTGCTGGTCGGTATCGCCTTGGGCGCCTTGATAGGCGTGGCGCTTTGGTGGGTTCGCCGTCCGGCCGCTCGCGCCTCGACCAAGCGTGGCACGGCTAAAAGAGGCCCGACCGGCCGAGACGATGGCGATGACGATCAACCGCGCACGCCGCGAAGCGCCGGCACCAAACGTGCTGCGCCCAGGACGCGAAACGCGGGTGGCGATACCAAGCGCCGCGAGCCGGTGATCAACTAGGCTAAAAACCTGGCAAGGAGAGCCCCATGTGCGAGCTTTTGGGCATGAGCGCCAACGTGCCGACGGATATCTGCTTTAGCTTCTCGGGCTTTCTGCACCGCGGGGGCGGTACCGGCCCCCATCGTGACGGCTGGGGCATTGCTTTCTACGAAGAGGGCGGCTACCGCGAATTTCGCGACCCGCACCCGTCGGTGGATTCGCCCATCGCACGGCTGATCTGCGACTACCCGATCAAATCCAACGTAGTGATCAGCCACATCCGCCAGGCCAACGTGGGCGGCGTGCGCCTGGCCAACACCCATCCATTCACCCGCGAAATGTGGGGCCGCCCCTGGTGCTACGCCCACAACGGCCAGCTCGAGGGGTGGCAGGAGCTTGCGCTCGACGTCTACACTCCCGTCGGCTCGACGGACAGCGAGCACGCCTTTTGCTGGCTCTTAAGTGAGCTTCGCCGCGCGTTCCCTACGCCGCCAGCGTCCTTCGAGCCGGTAGCGGCGCTTTTACACACGCTCTGCGAACGCCTGAGAGGGCTTGGCGTCTTCAACCTGCTGCTCTCCGACGGTGAGTCGCTTTATAGCTACTGCTCGACCAAACTCGCCCACATTACCCGCCGCGCTCCCTTTGGCGAAGCGGAGCTTTCGGATGCCGAAATGACGGTCAATTTCAGCGAGCACACCACCGCGGATGACGTGGTCTCGGTGATCGCCACCGCGCCGCTGACGCATAACGAGGTGTGGACGACCATGCTGCCTGGTGAGCTTCTGGTGTGGCGAGAGGGAAGCATAAAAGCGCGTTACGCACCATAATGAGCTCACTGCGCCAGTTTTGAGCAAAGCGTAGGGTCGCCGTGAAACGGTAGTTTCAATCGAGCGTTTTACAGCCCTGCGCCCCTGGTATATCTTGGAGCGACGTCAACACCCGGGATCGCCAAAGCGGTCACTAAAACGGTCAGCAAAAAAGTCTAAAAAACAATAAGTTCGGTCCATTTATCGACACGGATAGCGGAGATTGCACCATGAGCGAACACGCCGATGCGCCCATTTTAAATGGCCCCACGCTTGAAGGGCTGGACAAGTTCGATTCCGTCGTCGACGTTTTCGACAATGCCGTCAAGCGTTACGGCGACCGGCCCGCGTTTAGCTGCATGGGGCAAACTCTGAGCTTCGACGAGCTCGACCGCGACGCCGGGCGCTTTGCCAGCTGGGTACAACATCATACCGACCTAAAACCCGGCGATCGCATCGCCATTCAGCTGCCCAACGTGCTGCAGTTTCCCGTGGCGGTGTTCGGTGCGCTGCGCGCGGGGCTGGTGGTGGTCAATACCAACCCGCTCTATACCGAGCGTGAAATGGCCCACCAGTTCAAGGACGCCGGCGCGAAGGCGATCGTGATTCTGGCGAACATGGCGCACAAGCTCGATAAAGTGCTCGATAAAACCGATATCAAACACGTGGTGGTCACCGAGCTCGCCGATCTTAACGGCGTGCCGAAACGCTGGCTGATCAACGCCGCGGTCAAGTACGTCAAGAAGATGGTGCCGACCTACCGGCTGCCCGGCGCTACCGGCTTTCGCCAGGTGATGAAAGCCGGCGGCGCGAAAGCGTTCACCCCGGTCAAGCGCACCCCGGACGACGTGGCCGCGCTCCAGTACACCGGCGGCACCACCGGCCGGCCCAAGGGCGCAATGCTGACTAACACCAACCTGATCGCCAACATGCTCCAGGCGCGCGCGGCGATCGGCAAGCACCTAAAGGATGGCAGCGAAACCATCGTGGCACCGCTGCCGGTCTATCATATCTACACCTTCACGGTGAACTGCCTGTTTTTGATGGACACCGGTAATCACTCGGCGCTGATCACCAACCCGCGCGATCTGCCCGGCTTCGTCAAGGAGCTCAAAAAGCTCAAGTTCTCCGGCTTCATCGGCCTCAATACGCTGTTCAACGCGCTGTGCCAGCGCGACGATTTCAAATCCCTCGACTTCTCGCACTTGAAGCTCACCATTTCCGGCGGCATGGCGCTGACCAAACCCGTTGCTCAGCGATGGGAAGAGGTGACCGGCTGCCCGGTGGCAGAAGGCTACGGGCTGACCGAGACCTCGCCGGTGGTGAGCTTCAACCCCACCGACGCCATCAAGCTTGGCACCATCGGTAAGCCCGTGGCGGGCACCTCGGTCAAGACCGTGGACGCCGACGGCAACGACGTCGCCTTGGGCGAGCCGGGCGAGCTCTGCATCAAGGGCCCCCAGGTGATGAAGGGGTACTGGAACCAGGATGACGAGACGAAAAAGTCGATCGACGAAGGCGGCTGGTTTCACAGTGGCGATATCGCCGTGCTCCAGGACGATGGTTACATCCGCATCGTGGACCGTAAAAAGGACATGATTCTGATCTCCGGTTTCAACGTCTACCCCAACGAGATCGAGGACGTGGTGGCCGGCCACCCGGACGTCGTCGAAGCGGCAGCGGTGGGTGTGCCGGACGAAGGCGCGGGTGAGGCGATCAAGCTCTTCGTGGTTTCGAAAAATCCAAGCCTCGACGCCGAAACGCTGCGTGCCTGGTGCAAGAAAGAGTTGACCGCTTACAAGGTGCCCAAGTATGTCGAGTTCCGCGACGAGCTGCCCAAGACCAACGTGGGCAAGGTGCTGCGTCGCGAGCTTCGCGACGAGCAAAAAAGTGAAGAGCAGGGCGAGGAGCAGGCGAACGCCTAAAAAAGCAGGGCACCCGTTGGGTTCGCCCTGTCGCGAGTGAAAGCGCTATACTGTTCGGCCCGCTTTTTCAGGCGGGCCGAATTTTTGTTTCTTCAGATGGAATTTGAGCCTAACGTGACCACCGAGACGCCCTCCTTGACCAGCGCCGACCAGGTAACGCAGCTCGAGCGCACCCTCGACGAGTTGACCCTTCGCGACCGCCACCGCTTGGCGCGGCGGGTCGACGGGCTCAAGCGGCGTCTGCGTGAGGACAAACCCATCGACCGCGGCCTTGCCGAGCTAAGCCGCGAAATCGACAAGGCCCAGCGCCATTTCGAGCGCCGCGCCTCGACCCACGTATCTGTCAGCTACCCGCCCAACCTTCCCGTGGTCGAGCGCCGCGAGGACATTCTGGAGGCGATACGCGATCACCAGGTCGTCGTCGTGGCCGGTGAAACCGGCTCGGGCAAGACCACCCAACTACCCAAGATTTGCCTGGAGCTCGGCCGCGGCCGCCGGGGCCTGATTGGCCACACCCAGCCGCGGCGTCTTGCTGCGCGCAGCGTCGCCACGCGTATCTCCGAAGAGCTTGAGGTGAACCTTGGCGAGCAGGTGGGCTACCAGGTACGCTTTACGGATCAAAGCGCGCCGAATACCTTGGTCAAGCTGATGACTGACGGGATCCTGCTGGCCGAAACCCAGCACGACCCGATGCTCTGGCGCTACGACACCATCATCATCGACGAGGCCCACGAGCGCAGTCTCAACATCGATTTTTTGCTGGGGTATCTCAAGCGGCTGCTGCCAAAGCGCCCGGATCTCAAGGTGATCATTACCTCCGCGACCATCGATGTCGAACGCTTCGCCGCCCACTTTAGCGACGGCAAAAAGCCCGCGCCGGTGGTCGAAGTCTCCGGGCGAGCCTATGACGTCGATGTGCTCTACCGTCCGCTGGTGCGAAGCGATGATGACGAAGAGGATCGCACGCTCCAGGAGGGGATACTTCAGGCGGTCGGCGAGATCGAAACTTTGGAGCGTGAGCGCGGCTGGCTGCACGGCCCGCGAGACGTGCTGATTTTCCTTCCCGGCGAGCGCGAGATTCGTGAAACCGCCGACACCCTGCGCCGGGCGGACTTCAAGGGCACCGAGGTGCTGCCGCTCTACGCAAGGCTCTCCAACGAAGAGCAGAACCGGGTGTTCGCTCCGCACCGCGGCCGGCGCATTGTGCTTGCCACCAACGTGGCGGAAACCTCGCTCACCGTGCCTGGCATTCGCTACGTCATCGACCCGGGCCTTGTACGCATCAGCCGCTACAGCTACCGGGCGAAGATTCAGCGCCTGCCCATCGAGCCGATTAGCCAGGCCAGCGCCAATCAGCGCAAGGGCCGCTGCGGGCGAGTTGCTGAAGGCGCGTGTATTCGCCTCTATGACGAGGAAGATTTCCTCTCGCGCCCGGCGTTCACCGATCCGGAGATCCAGCGCACCAATCTCGCCTCGGTGATTTTGTCGATGCTGTCGTTGAAGCTTGGCAACATCGAGGCGTTTCCCTTCGTCGATCCGCCAGATAGCCGCTTCGTCAAGGACGGCTTTCGGCTTTTGTTCGAGCTCGGCGCGGTGGATCACAAGGAGCAGATCAGTGCGCTCGGGCGCAAGCTTGCAAGACTTCCCATCGACCCGCGGCTTGCGCGCATGGTGCTCGAAGGCGCCGAGCGCCAGAGCCTTCGCGACGTGCTGGTGGTGGTCTCGGCGCTGGCGATTCAGGACCCGCGCGAGCGCCCGGCGGACAAGCGCCAGGCCGCCGACCAGGCCCATCAGAAATGGCACGACCCGGACTCCGACTTCGTGGCGCTGCTGAATTTGTGGCACGGCATCGAAAACGCCCGCGCCTCGCTCTCCAGCAGCCAGCTGCGCCGCTGGTGTCGCGATCATTTCATCAACTATCTGCGTATGCGCGAGTGGCACGACACCTTCCGCCAGCTCAGGCAGCTCTTGCGCGACATGGACATCGAGGTGCCGGGGCCGCTGCCCGCCAACGAAGACGAAAGCGAGGAGCAAGCGCGCCAGGCGCGGCGCAAGACGTCGGCCAGGCTGCATCAGTCGCTGCTCTCGGGGCTATTGTCGAATCTGGGTAATCTGCTCGAGAACCGCGAATACTTGGGCGCGCGTAACCGCAAGTTCTTCATCCACCCGGGCTCCGGGCTTGCCAAAAAGACGCCCAAGTGGGTGATGGCGTTCGAGCTGGTCGAGACTACCAAACTCTACGCCCGCACCGTGGCGAAGATCGACCCGGCGTGGATCGAGCCCCAGGCCGGGCACCTGGTCAAGCGAAGCTATAGCGAGCCGCACTGGGAAATGAAGCGCGCTCAGGTCGTGGCCTTCGAGCAGGTGACGCTGTTTGGTCTTGCGATCGTCTCGCGCCGGCGGGTCAATTTTGGTGCCATCGATCCTAAAGAGTCCCGCGAGATCTTCATCCGCCGGGCGCTGGTCGAAGGCGAGTTTCAGACCCAGGGCGCGTTTTTCGCCCACAACCGCGCATTGATCGATGAGGTAGAGGCGCTCGAGGACCGGGCGCGGCGACGCGACATTCTGGTCGATGAAGAGACGCTGTTTGCCTTTTACGATGAGCGCATTCCGTCTGATGTGGTCAACGGCAAGGGTTTCGAGCACTGGCGCAAGCAGGCCGAGCGCGAAACACCCGAGCTTTTGCATTTCGATATCGCCTCGCTCAAGGCGCGCGATGCCGAAGACGTTACCCGCGCTCAGTATCCGGACTATCTGACCCTGGGCGGCGTTGCCTACCCTGTGAGCTACCACTTCGCCCCCGGTGCCGAGGACGACGGCGTGACGCTCACCGTCCCTGCGGCGATGCTCTCGCAGTTGCCAACCCAAGCGCTTGAGTGGCTGGTGCCGGGGCTCTTGCGCGAAAAGTGCATCGCGCTGTTGAAGTCCTTGCCCAAGAGCATTCGCCGCCAGGTGGTGCCGATTCCCGACTGGGTCGACGCTGCGCTGCAAACGCTCGTGCCTTACGAGCGACCGCTTGTCGAGGCGCTGGGCGAGTTTCTGCGCCAGCGTACCGGCACCCGCGTTCATCCGGACGACTGGCGTTTGGATCAGCTCGACGCGCACCTGATCATGAACGTGCGCGTGGTCGACCACGCAGGTGAGACGCTCGGCCAGGGGCGCGACCTGCGCGCGCTCGAAAAGCGCTTCGAGCAGGCGGCCACCCTGGGCGCTCAGGCGCTGGCCAAAGAGGCCACCCAGGCGCCGGCGCTGAACGAGCTTCCCTCGTCGCCGCTGCCCGAGTCGCGGGTGACCACCCAGGCCGGCATCCGCGTTGAGGCTTACCCGGCGTTGACCGTCGACGGCGAGACCTTCAAGGTGGCGCTGTTCGACCATCCGGCCAAGGCCTTGGCCGCGCACCGTGAAGGCGTGGCGCGGCTTGCCATTACCAAGCGCGGCGAGCGGGTCAAGGCCATCCGCGCGCTGGCGCGTCTTGAAAAGTGCGCGCTGCTGTTCACCAACGTGGGCGCGAAGTCCGCGTTCATCGACGACGTGCTGCTGGCGGTGTTTACTCAGGTGGTGGCCATCGACCCGCTCCCGCGCTCGGCGGGGGAATTGGAGGCGCGCCTCGATGAGGTGGAACATGAGCTGCCCGAGCGCGCAGAAAAGCTTTTAAAAGAGGTCGAGGCGGCGCTTAAAGGGCATCTCGAACTCGCCAAGCGGCTCAAGGGCAATCTCGACTTCTCTCAGGCGCTCGTCTACAGCGATGTGCGGGCGCAAATGCAGCGTTTGGTCTATCCTGGCTTCATCCGTGATGCGGGGGAGTGGCTTTCGGAGTACCCTCGGTACTTCGATGCCGCGCTGATTCGCCTTGAAAAGGCGGGGCGCGAGCGGGGGCGCGACCAGATGATGATGAAGGAGATCCAGGCGCTGGAGGCGAAGTTCGACGCCCGGCGTGAAAGCGAGCGCCGCGGCCAGGTCGAGGACCCGGTGCTGGTCGCCTTCGGCTGGTGGATTCAGGAGCTTCGCGTGTCGCTGTTCGCCCAGCAGCTCGGCACGCTCATGCCGGTGTCGGTCAAGCGCCTCGAAAAACAGTGGGAAGAGATCACGCGCCCTTGAGGCGCCAACGCGCCCTGACACCGCAGGGCGACGATTAAGCTCGATGCACCAGGGCCGAAGGCTTGGGTGGTTGGGAAATACGTCAGGGAGAACACGCATGAACGACGTGGTGATTACCGGCACGGGCCTTTTTACCCCGGAACACGCCATCGACAACGAGGCACTGGTCGCGACGTTCAACGCCTATGTTGATCGTCACAACGAGCGCTTTAGCGCCGAGATTGCCGCCGGCGAGCAGGCCGCACTCGCCTATTCGAGCAGCGAGTTCATCGAAAAGGCCTCCGGCATCAAGAGCCGTTATGTGCTCGACGCCGAGGGTATTCTCGACCCGGCGCGCATGTGCCCAAGCCTGCCTCAGCGTTCTGATGACGAGCCGTCGATTCAGTGCGAGATGGCCGTTAAGGCCGCAGGCCAGGCGCTGGAAAACGCCGGCGTCGAGGCCGAGGGGATCGAGCTTGTCATCGTTGCCTGTTCGAATCTGGAGCGCGCCTATCCGGCGGTGGCGGTCGAGATCCAGCAGGCGCTCGGCACCGCGGGCTACGGCTTCGACATGAACGTCGCCTGCAGCTCGGCCACCTTTGCCATCGAAACCGCGGCCAACGCCATCGCGTCAGGAAGCGTCAAGCGCGCGCTGGTGGTGAGCCCGGAGATTTGTTCGGCGCACTTGAATTTCACCGACCGCGATAGCCACTTCATCTTCGGCGACGCGTGCACGGCGGTGGTGCTCGAGCGCAGCGACCTTGCCGTGGCGAGCCAGCGCTTCGAGGTGCTGGGCACGCGCCTGGTGACCCGGTTCTCCAACGCCATTCGCAACAACGCCGGCTTTTTGAACCGCGTGACCGACAGCGACCCGCTCGGCGTCGACAAGCTGTTCGTGCAGCAGGGGCGCCAAGTGTTCAAGGAGGTGTGCCCGATGGTGGCAAGCCTGATCACTTCGCACCTGGCCTCGCTCGAACTCCAGGGCGCAGACGTCAAGCGGTTGTGGCTACACCAAGCGAATCGGCACATGAACGATCTGATCGCGCGCAAGGTGCTCGGGTTCGACCCCGACGAAAGTCAGGCGCCGATCATTCTCGATCGCTACGCTAATACAAGCTCCGCAGGATCGATCATCGCGTTTCACTTGCACCGCGACGATTTCAAGGCTGGCGACACCGGCCTGATCTGCTCCTTTGGGGCAGGCTATAGCGCCGGCAGCGTCGTGCTTCGCTGCCAGTAGGCGCTTGCATTAAATAAAGCAGGGACACACCAAAAACGAGGGAATCATCATGCCATGGTTACTAGCCGCCTCAAGGGCCAATCGACTCAACGCCGGCGCGCTCAAGAGCGCTTTGCCGGTCGTGCTGCTGGCCACCATGGGGCTGTCCGGCTGTGCCAGCACCCAAACGACGGCGCAGCAGGCGCACCCGGACGACCCTTGGGAAAGCTTCAACCGACGCGTGTTCGCCTTCAATGACGTGCTCGACCGCTACGCGTTGAAGCCGGTGGCCACCGGCTATCGCAACGTCACCCCGGACCCGGTGCAAACCGGCGTGGGCAACTTTTTCTCCAACCTCGGCGAGATCCGCACCGCGCTCAATAGCCTCTTGCAGGGCAAACCGGCCAACGCTGGGCTTGCGACGTCGCGGTTTTTGATCAACTCGACGGTCGGTATCGGTGGTCTTCTGGACTACGCGACCCACATGGAGATCACCGCGGACGAGGAAGATTTCGGCCAGACTCTGGCGCGCTGGGGCTGGAGCGACTCGCGCTATCTGGTGCTGCCGCTGCTCGGCCCGAGCACGCTGCGCGACACCACGGGCCTGCCGGCGGATCTGGCCGCGTATCCCAATACCTACGTCGAGGATGACGCGGTACGTATCAGCCTGACCGCGCTCAACGTCATCGACACCCGGGCGGGGCTGCTCGACCAGGAGTCGCTGATCAGCGGCGACCGCTATCAGTTCATTCGCGACGCCTATCTGCAGCGCCGCCAGTTCATGATCAACGACGGCGAGCTCGGAGACGACCCCTTCGCCATGGACAGCTTCGAATTCGACGATGCAGATTTTGGTGACGATAACGTCGCCGACTGAGGCCTGATATGGATTCCTCCAAGTATCTGATCGCGGTCATCGATGCCCCCGGCGATGAGCGCGATGCGCTTACTCGCGCCATCACCTGCCGCGACATGGCGGTGCTGGCTGCCAGCGACATCGAGCGTTTGCCCGACAACGTCGCGCTGGTCGTGGCGCGGGTCGGCGTGGTGCCCCGCGAGCAGTGGGCGCTGTTGGCCGCCCGGGTGCCGACCCTGGTGGTCAGCGACTCCCGTGAGGACACCGAGCTCTTTCAGGCGGTGGAGAGCGGGCTTCTGGATCACGTGGTCGACCCCTTGCGCCATAGCGAGCTTTTACGGCGCATGATTCGCAAGGCGGTCGAGCTCAGTGCGCTGGCCCGCGAACGCGAGCGCGACCGGGCGCGCCTCGAGGAGCTCAACGAAAGCCTGGAGACGCATCTGGCGCTTCTGCGCATGGATCAGCAAAGCGGCGGGCACATCCAGCGCCGGCTGCTGCCTGTGAACGCGCGCACCATCAACGGCGCTCGATTCGATTACTGGTTCGCGCCGTCGCTTTATTTATCCGGCGATTTTCTCGACTACCAGCCCTACAATGAGCGCTTCAGCGCCTTCTACTTTGCCGATGTATCTGGCCACGGCGCGTCGTCGGCCTTCGTCACGGTGCTGCTCAAGTACCTGTTTATTCGATGGCTTAACGAGTGGGACGGCCAGGCGCCGGAGCGTTTGGCCGCCAAATGGCTCAAGGCGCTCAACCGCGAGCTTCAGGATACCGACATCGGCAAGCACGCCACCCTTTTCGTTGGGGTGATTGACCACGAGGCCAAGACCCTTCACTATTCGCTCGGTGCACAGCTACCGATGCCGATACTAGTGACCGATCAGGGCCTGACGCGCCTTGAAGGCGAGGGCATGCCGGTCGGGCTTTTCCCCGATATCGAGTATCCTTCCCTTAGCTGTGACCTTCCGCCTGACTTTCGCCTGTGGCTCTGTTCAGACGGCGTATTGGAATGCTTGCCGGGTAAGACGCTCGACACGCGGCTCATGGAGCTTGAGCAATTAGTAAGCGAGAGTGACACACTCGAGCGGTTGCGCGACCGGCTGGTTCAGACCAACGCCCTGCTGATGGAGGGGGAGGCGGCTGACGAAGAGGGCCAGGACCGCAACGCTTTGCCCGACGATCTGACAATCATGATGGTGAGCGGATTTGGTCATGCTGATTGAGGAAGGCCGTATCAAAGCGGCATTCGATTCCGGGGTTTTCATCCTGAAACTCTGTGGCGACGTGCGCTTGACGCTCTGCGCCACGCTCGACGTCCAGGCCCAGCGTCTTGCCGACACCCCCGGGCTTCGTTCGGTGATGATCGACCTGCGCGAGGCGAGCAACGTCGATTCCAGCGCCCTGGGCTTTCTGGCCAAGGTCGCCATGGCGGTGAAAGGGCGTCTCGAGCATCCGCCGACGATCATCGCCGACAACCCCGACATTCAGAAAATGCTGGATGTGATGGGATTCGCGCGTTTTTTTACCCTGGTCGAGGCGCCGCTTCAAAACGTTGGCGGCATTGATCCGACGCTGACCGAGCTGCCCGAAGTGCCCTCGGACGAGGAGGGGTTGCGTGACCGAATCCTGGAGGCGCACCGCATCCTCATGCACATGAACGAGCACAACCGCGAACAGTTCCAGCCGCTGGTCGACATGCTGGAATCCCAGGACTCGCCGGTGCACTAGGGCATTGCTCGATGCCCCATCGCTAGACATCAAAGGCCCCGGGGAGCAAACCCTCGGGGCCTTTTCGTTTTGCCCGCTCGCGTGGCACGGCTCATCCAGCAGTGGCGATCACTGGCGCAGTTTGGCCAGCAGCTCCTCGAGCTTTTTCTGATCCGCCATGAACTTGCGAATGCCTTCGGCAAGCTTGTCGTGGGCCATCTCGTCGTCGTTCATCGCCCAGCGGAACTCCTGCTCGCTCAGGGCGTCGTCGGCGTTTGCCTGCGCGCTTTTCGCGCTCAGCTTGCGCTCAAGCGTACCGTGCTCTTCATCGAGCTCGTTCAACAGCGCCGGGGAGATGGTCAGGCGGTCACAGCCGGCGAGCGACTTGATCTCGTCGACGTTGCGAAAGCTTGCGCCCATCACGATGGTGGCGTAGTTCTGCGCCTTGTAGTACTCAAAAATGCGCTTGACCGAGGCCACGCCCGGGTCGTTGTCGCCGCTGAAGTCGCCGTCCGGGTTTTGTGCTTTGTGCCAGTCGAGAATACGCCCGACGAACGGCGAGATCAGCGTCGCACCGGCGTCGGCGCAGGCTTTGGCCTGGGCGAAGCCGAACAAGAGCGTAAGGTTGGTGCGAATCCCGTCGCGCTCAAGCTGGCGTGCGGCCTGAATGCCCTCCCAGGTGGAGGCGGTCTTGATCAGGATGCGCTCGGCGGGCACGCCGTTTTTGGCGTAGCGCTCGATCAGCGAGTGCGCCTTTTTGATCGTCGCCTCGCGATCAAAAGAGAGCCGCGAGCTGACCTCGGTTGACACAAAACCCGGCACCAGCTCGCTGATCTCGGAGCCAATCTCTACCGCGACTCGATCCACTGCCTCGTCGATATCCGCGCTTTCGCGGGCGATGACGGCCAGGCGCTCGCGGCGATCCTCCTGCTGGGCGGCCTGCAGGATGAGCGACGGATTGGTGGTGGCGTCCTCCGGGCGAAAGCGGCGGATCGTTTCCAGATCGCCGGTGTCGGCGACGACCTTGGTCATCTTTTTTAGCTGCGCGAGTAGGCTCGTGCTCATGTAAGGCTCCTCCCTGTTGAGTCCAACCCTACTCTAGCAAGGCTTCCGGCCTGTGGATATTGCCTCGCGCGGATTGCATTAACGCCTGGTCTGGGCGCCAGCTAAAGCCGGCCGGCGGAGCGTCGTCGATTTGAAAAGCGTCGGCGGCTTCGCTGAGCGCCTCGGCGATCTGTTCGAGCGCAAGCGCATCCCGGGCGCTTTGTTCGACCCGCTCGGCGCTGGCCCGGTGGGTTTGGGTCTGTTCGGCAAGCGTGGCGTTGAGCCGCTCGATATGGCGATGCTGCTCCTGGGCGGCGCTGGCGATGTGTGCCATCAGGCGGTTGGCCTGCTCGCCGGTGTCGGCGATGTCGTGCATGGTGTCGCTTGCCTGGCGCGAGCGCGCGTAGCCCTGCTCGATCTGACGAGCCGACTCCGCCAGAAGCGCTCTGATCTCACCGGCGGCGTCGGCGCTTCGCGTGGCCAGCGTTCTGACCTCATCGGCCACCACCGCGAACCCCTTGCCCTCGGTGCCGGCGCGCGCCGCTTCCACCGAGGCGTTGAGCGCGAGAATGTTGGTCTGAAACGCGATAGCATCGATAGTCTCAACGATCCCGTCCACTTCGCGGGCGCGCGCCTGGATGCGCTCCATGGTGGCGAGAAAGTCGTTCATTACGTCGCTGCCTTCGGCGGTGCGCGTCCGAGCCGAGGCGGTCAGGTTTGCCGCCTCGGCGGCAAAGCCGGCGGTGGAGGCTGTGTGGGTGGTGAGCTCGTCGAGCGTGGTGGTCGTGGCCGCGTGAAAGGTCTGCTGTTCACGACTCTGAGCGGTCAGCTCTTCGCTTCCCAGCGCCAAACGCTGGGCGCTTTCGAACATCGAGCGGCTCTGAATATGAAGCTCCGTGACGGTGTCGACAAAGGCTCGGCGCATGGTGTCGAGCTCAGCGTAGAGCTGGCCGATCTCATTGCGCCCCGGGCTCTCGACCTCCCGGCTCAAATCACCTCTGGCGAGGGTGCGAAGATGGCCCACCAGGGTTTTGATTGGGCGCAGAAAGTAGCGCTGCCCGATCACGGCAATCATCAGCAGAATGCCGAGCGTTGCCAGCACGCCCGCGATCAGCGCCTGGCCGAGCGTGGCGGCTTGGCGCTCGGCGCGCGAGAGCAGGGTAGAGCCCTGTTGGTCGGCCAGGGCGTAGAAGGCGCGCGCCTGCTCGCTGAACGCCTGGCTTAGCGTGAGTGCTTGGGCGGTAAGCTCGCGATACCCGCCGCGGTCGCCGGCGCGAACCGCCGCAAGCTGCTGCTCCATCGCGGCGATCAGTGCCCGGGCCGACTTTTCGAGCGCGTCGCGGCCGGCGTAGTCGGCGCTGGCGGCGAGAAATCGCGCCAGGGCGCTGTCCATCTCTTCGATTTCGCGCTCGACCGCTTCGAGCGCCTCGACCGGGTCGCCAAGCGAAGGTCTGAGCTGGCGCTCGAGCGCCCGGTCGAGGCGATGAAGCCCTTCAAGACTCGCGATATGCAGCCGGTTGAGTGAAGACGCCTGCTGGACGTTGACCCGCTCGAGCAGCGCCAGATCGTGTTGCCCCCGTTCGATCACGCTCCAGGCGAGCAGGGCGAGGGCCACGACGCAAAGCGTAACCAGCGAGAGCGCGGCCACGGCCAGCGTGCGAAGCGAAATATGGTGAAGCGCTTTGAGGGTCATGGGCATTTAGGCTCGCGTAGTAAAATAGCACTAGACTAAGCGCGATTTGTTGCCGTTTTTTGAACCGAGCGTTCAAGGGTGAACAAGTGCAGTATCATGAAGGCACGCCCGCCGAGCCGTTTCGGTTCGGGGGCCAGGACCAGGATAGTGATGCGATAGGGAGATCCATGCAGCTCAACTCACGCCGGGTGGCGCTTTTGGTCGCCGCCAACACCGCGCTTGCGCCCTTTGCCATCGACGCGTATCTGCCGGCGATCGGCATTCTGGCCCAGGCGATCGATGAGAGCATTCATCGCACCGAGCTTTCGATCAGCATGTTTTTGTTCGGCTTCGCGTTGGGTCAGCTCTGCTTTGGGCCGCTCTCCGATCGAGTCGGGCGCAAGCCGGTGTTGATGGGCGGGCTGGTGGTCTTTTTGCTGGCCAGCCTGTTGATCAGCACCGTGGACAGCCTCGGCGCGCTGCTGGCCTGGCGCTTCGTGCAGGCGCTGGGCGGCGGGGCGTGCGTGGTGAACTCGGCGGCAATCGTGCGCGACTGCTTCAGCGGGCGCGAGGCGGCGAGGGTGATGTCGACCATGGCGATGATCATGATGCTGGCGCCGCTGGTGGCTCCGGCGGTGGGGAGTCTTCTGCTGCGTGTCGGCGACTGGTGGCTGATATTTTGGTTTCTGGCGGTCTATGCCGGATTCTTGCTATGGCTTCTGGGGACGAAGCTTCCGGAAACGCGTGACATGAGCCTGCCGGCCGCTTCGCCGCGCCAGGTACTGCGGAATTACGCAAGCGTGCTGCGCCACCGCGAGGCGATGGGGTATATCTGCGCGGTCGCCGCCTCCTTCGCCGGGCTGTTCGCCTTCGTCACCGCCTCACCGTTTCTCTATCTGGACTACTTCTCGCTCTCTCCCCATATCTACCCGGCGGTGTTCGGGGTCAACGTGGTGGTCATCGCGCTCTCCAACCGGGTCAATATTTATCTTTTGCGCCACCGCACGCCGCAGCAAAACCTGCGTTTGGGGTTGGGCGTTCAGCTGGTGGCGGCGCTGGCGCTGGTACTCGTCAACGCCCTGGGGCTGGCCACGTTGTACGTGGTGGTGCCGCTGATTATGCTGTTCACCGGCATGATCGGACTGATCACGCCCAACGCCATCTCGTCGCTGCTGGATCACTTTGGCCATATCAGCGCCACGGCAACGGCGCTTCTGGGCGGTATTCAGTTCACCTGTGGAGCGCTTGCCGGGGTGGTGGTCGGGCTATTCGAGGTCGATCACCTGTGGCCGATGCTGCTCACCATGCTAACGGTGGCGCTGATGGGTAACCTGGGCGTGCGCTGGCTGACGCCGCGCCCGGCAACGCTGCCTTGATGTGCGTTGGGGCGCGTTAAAAAAAGTCGGTGAGCGCGGCGCTGTCATATAATTGCAATCAAAGCGCGGCAGACTCCTCGGTGTCGAAGGCCAGAAGGCCACCTTTTCCAGCGGCGCGCTGGATTTCACACCAAGGGGAACGCAACGATGAATGTAACCAAAAAGACGCTAAGTGTTGCCGTAGTCGCCGCCCTGGGCGCCGGCGTATCCAGCGTAGCCATGGCTCGCGACACCATTCAGATTGCGGGCTCTTCGACCGTACTGCCGTTTGCCAGTATCGTCGCAGAAGAGTTTGGCAACACCTATTCCCAGTTCAACACGCCGGTCGTGGGCTCCGGCGGCTCCAGCGGCGGTCTGCGTCAGTTCTGCCAGGGCGTGGGTGAAAACACCATCGACATCGCCAACGCCTCGCGCCCGATTCGTCAAAGCGAAGTCGAAAGCTGCGGCGAGAACGGCGTTAACGACATCCTCGAGGTGAAATTCGGCTACGACGGTATCGTCTTCGCCTCGCGCCTGGATCAAAACTCGTTCGAGCTGACGCCGGAATTCGTCTTCAAGGCCGCCGCTGCCCAACTGCCCCAGGATGGCGAGCTGGTCGACAACCCCTACACCAACTGGTCCGACATCGACGATAGCCTGCCGGACCAGGAAATCACGCTGGTCATTCCGGCTTCCAACCACGGTACACGTGAAGTATTCGAAGAGCGCGTACTGCACGCCGGCTGCGATACTGTCGCGGAAGTGGAAGAGGACGCCTGCAACAATCTGCGCGGTGACGGCCGTATCGTCGAAATCGCCGGCGACTACACCGAAACCCTGGCCCGCCTGGACGCCCAGCAGAACGCCGTTGGCGTATTCGGCCTGAGCTTCTACGACCAGAACCGTGACCGTCTGCAAGTGGCGACCATGGACGGCGTCGAGCCGAGCCTCGAAACCATCGGCTCCGGCGAATACCCGGTATCTCGCCCGCTGTTCTTCTACGTCAAAGGCGAGCACCTGGACGTCATCCCCGGCCTTGCCGAGTACACCGAGTTCTTCCTCAATGATATGACCTCCGGCTACGGAAGCCCGCTGGAAGACGCAGGCCTCATCCCGATGGACGAAGGCGAGCGTCAGGAGCAGCTCGAGCAGTTCGAGTCGCGCACTGTGGTCAGCGCCGAGTAACGTCTGGCCCGCCTTGCAACAGGCGCCGTGCCTGATAACGCAAGGCAGGTGAGAAAGTGATTGCGCCGGCATCGAGGCATTCGATGCCGGCGTTTAAACGTAGAAAGTAAAAGGCGAAGACATACCATGAGCAATTTTGCCTTGATCGCCACGCTTTTGATGCTGATGGCCTTGGCATATCACCTGGGGCTGACGCGCAGCCGCGCAGTAGCGTCAAGCCGCGACGTGCGTCTGCACTCGCGCCCGGGTTATTACGGCACGCTGGTCGCCCTGTGGTGCGGGCTGCCGGCGCTGGTCATTTTTCTTCTCTGGTCGTTTCTGGCGCCCCAGCTCATCGATACGTTGGTCACCGGCCAACTGCCGCCGGAGCTTGTGAGCGGGCTGGGCGACCGGGAAATGCAGACCCTGATGCGCCGCATCTCGGCGCTGGCCGACGGGCGCGGCGTCGCCGGCGGCGGAAGCCCGGAGGAGCTTGCCGCGGCGAGTCACATGGCGCGGCTACAAACGCTTGAAAACATCGCCTTGATCGCGGTGATGGCGGTGCTGGCAGTGGCCGGGCTGGTGCTGGCGCGTCGGCGCATCTCGCCGACCTGGCGGGCGCGTAACCAGGTCGAGCGGGTCATTACCTTTGCGCTGGCCGCAAGCTCGGCGGTGGCCATTTTGACCACCGTCGGCATCGTGCTGTCGATGCTTGGCGAGGCGCTGCGCTTTTTCAGCTTTATCCACCCGGCGGACTTCTTCTTCGGCACGGTGTGGAACCCGCGTTTCAGCACCGCAGGCTCGAGCGGGCAGGGTGAGTTCGGTTTGCTACCGCTTTTGTGGGGCACCCTGATGGTCAGCGCCATCGCGCTGTTGGTTGCCATCCCCGTGGGGCTGATGACCGCGATCTACATGTCGGAGTACGCCTCGCCCTGGCTTCGAAGCATCGCCAAGCCGATCATCGAGATTCTGGCGGGCATTCCCACCATCGTGTACGGCTTTTTCGCGCTGACGGTCATCGGCCCGTTTCTGTCGATGCTCGGTGATCTGGTGGGCATCAATATCCGCACCACCAGCGCCATGACCGCCGGTATCGCCATGGGCATCATGATCATTCCGTTTGTCTCGTCGCTATCCGATGACATCATCACGCAGGTGCCCAAATCGCTGCGTGACGGCGCGCTGGGCCTTGGCGCGACCAAATCGGAAACCATTCGCCAAGTGGTACTGCCCGCCGCACTCCCCGGCATCGTCGGGGCGTTTTTGCTCGCGGCGAGCCGAGCGATCGGCGAGACCATGATCGTTGTGCTGGCGGCAGGCAACAACCCGGTGCTGCACGCCAACCCGTTCGAGGCGGTCTCCACGATCACCGTGACCATCGTCAACCAGCTCACCGGCGATATGGATTTCGCCAGCCCGCAGTCGCTGGTCGCCTTCGCGCTTGGCTTGACGCTGTTCGTGATCACGCTGGGCTTGAACGTCATCGCACTGGTCGTGGTGCGCAAATATCGTCAGCAATACGAGTAGATGCCCATGTCCCTAACGATTGAGCAGCGCCGCCAGCATCGCCTCGAAACGATCGAGAAGTCGCTTTCCAAGCGCCACCGCAAAGAAAACACGTTCCGCCGGCTGGGGCTGGTGGCGGTGCTGACCGGGCTGACCCTGGTCGCCATCCTGTTTGCCAGCATTTTGAGCAAGGGCGTTCCCGCTTTCTGGCAGGCCACGCTCTACACCGAGGTGACGTTCGATCCGGACGTCATCGATATTGCGCCCAAACCCGAGCGCCAGGAGGGCGAAACCCAGTACGCGTATGATGAGCGCATGACCCAGTGGCTGACCCAGGCGGGGCTGGTGAACTGGCAGTCGCTTATCGATGCCTCGCTCGAGCAGGCCCTGGGCGAAGAGGTCGAGCCGCGCCAGCTGCGCGATCTGCGCGCGCTGGTCGCCTCCGGCGAACGCTACGCGCTGCGCGACCGCTTCACCGAGGACCCGTCGCTTTTAGGTGAAACCGTGTCGCTCAAGATGCTCGCCAGCGCCGATGTCGACGTGTGGGTGAAGGGCAACATCGATCGGGACCTGCCGGACGCGCGGCTGCAGTTAAGCCCGCAGTCCCGCGCCTGGGTCGATGTGCTGCAAGAACAGGACGTGCTGCGTCAGTCCTTTAGCACGTCGCTATTCATGAATACCGACTCGCGCAGCTCGCTCGCCTCGGCGGGGCTGGCCGGTGCCTTCATGGGATCGCTGTTCATGATGATGGTGGTCATTTCGCTGTCGGTGCCGCTGGGGGTGTCGAGCGCAATCTACCTCGAGGAGTTCGCGCCCAAAAATCGCCTGACCGATCTCATCGAGATCAACATCAACAACCTGGCCGCGGTGCCGTCGATCGTCTTCGGCCTGTTGGGCGCCTCGATCTTCATCGGCTACCTGCGCCTGCCGCTGTCGGCGCCGCTAGTCGGCGGCTTGGTACTTACGCTAATGACACTGCCGACGATCATCATCGCCACCCGCGCATCGCTGCGCTCGATTCCGCCGTCGATTCGCCAAGCCGCGCTCGGTATCGGCGCCTCGCGCGTGCAAACCGTGTTTCACCACGTGCTGCCGCTGGCGCTGCCGGGCATTCTCACCGGCTCGATTCTGGGTGTGGCCCAGGCGCTGGGCGAAACGGCGCCGCTTTTGTTGATCGGCATGAACGCATTCGTGGCCAACGTGCCGGGCTCGCCGATGGATCAGTCCACGGCGCTACCGGTGCAAATCTATCTGTGGCAGGGTAACGAGCTGCGCAACTTCTTCGAGGCGCGCACGTCCGCGGCGATCATCGTGCTGTTGGGCCTGATGCTCAGCCTGAACGCGCTGGCCATCTGGCTGCGTAAAAAATTCGAAACGAGGTGGTAAGTGGATACTTCTACGCACTCTTCTGCGAGCTCTTCTGCGAATTCCGAGTCTACGAACGCCCGCGAACGCGCGCCTTCCGGCGCCATGTCCAGCGTCAGCGTCGGCAATGGTGAAAACCGCGTCAGCAAGGCCACGGACAAGGTCAAGCTCAAGGCCGAAGGCGTCAACGTCTTCTACGGCGATACCCAAGCGATCAACGGCATCGATCTGGATATCTATGAAAACGAAGTGCTGGCCTTTATCGGCCCCTCGGGCTGCGGCAAGTCGACCTTTCTGCGCTGTTTGAACCGCATGAACGACACCATCGATATCTGTCGTGTCGAGGGCAAGATCACCCTCGACGAGCGCGATATCTACGCGCCGGATCGCGACGTAGTGCTGCTACGCGCTCAGGTGGGCATCGTGTTCCAAAAGCCCAACCCGTTTCCCAAGTCGATCTACGAAAACATCGCCTACGGGCCGCGCCTGCACGGGCTTGCCAAGCGCAAGGCGGAGCTCGATGACATCGTTGAGAGCAGCCTGCGCCGCGCCGGGCTCTGGGACGAGGTCAAGGATCGTTTGGATAAGCCTGGCACCGGGCTCTCCGGCGGCCAGCAGCAGCGTCTTTGCATCGCGCGCACCGTGGCGGTGAGCCCGGACGTGATTCTGATGGACGAGCCGTGTTCGGCGCTCGACCCCATCGCCACGGCGAAGGTGGAGCAGCTGATCGACGAGCTCAGCGAGAGCTACACCATCGTCATGGTGACCCACAACATGCAGCAGGCCGCTCGCGTGGCCGACCGCACCGCGTTTTTCCACATGGGCGATCTTGCCGAGGTCGATACCACCGACAACATCTTTACCAACCCGCAGGATCAGCGCACCCACGACTACATCACCGGGCGCTTTGGCTAAACGCTATTCGTTTTTGGCGTAAATAAAAACCCGCATCGAGTCGATGCGGGTTTTTTCATGCAAGCCGCCGGGGGATCAATCGATCAGTTCGACCGCCACCGCCGTTGCTTCGCCGCCGCCGATACACAGACTCGCCACCCCACGCTTGCCGCCGGTCGTGCGCAGCGCGTGAATCAGGGTCGCGATGATGCGCGAGCCCGTCGAGCCCACCGGATGGCCCTGGGCGCAGGCGCCGCCGAAGACGTTTACCCTGGCGTGATCCAGTCCTAGATCGTCGATGGCCATCAGCGTGACCACCGCAAACGCCTCGTTGATCTCGAAGAGATCGACGTCATTGACGCTCCATCCGACCTTTTTCAACAGCGACTCGATCGCACCCACTGGTGCGATAGTGAACTCGCTCGGGTGGCGCGAGTGGGTGGCGTGGCCGAGCATGCGCGCCAGAGGTTTCACTTTCATGCGCTCGGCGCCTTCGCGGCTGGCCATGATCAGCGCCGAGGCCCCGTCGGAGATTGAGCTTGCGTTCGCTGCGGTGATGGTGCCGTCCTTGGCAAACGCCGGGCGCAGGGTGCGGATCTTGTCGAGTCGGGCTTGGAAGGGCTGCTCGTCCTTATCGATCACGCTCTCGCCCTGGCGGGTGGTGACCGTCACTGGCGCCATCTCGGCATCCAGGGAGCCGTCTTCATTGGCTTTCATCGCCCGCTCGAGCGAGGCGATGGCGAAGTCGTCGAGGCGCTCGCGGGTATAGCCACGCTCGCTTGCGATTTCCTGGGCGAACACACCCATCAGCTTGCCGGTTTCGGCGTCTTCCAAGCCGTCATAAAACATGTGGTCCTTAAGCTCGCCGTGGCCCAGCCGGTAGCCGCTGCGCGCTTTGGTGAGCAGGTGCGGGGCGTTGGACATCGACTCCATACCGCCGGCCAGCATCACCGAGTTGGTGCCCGCCTTGATCAGATCATGACAGAGCATCGCCGCCTTCATCCCCGAGCCGCACAGCTTGTTGATGGTGGTAGCGCCGATCGCATCGGGAATGCCGGCTTGGCGCATGGCCTGACGGGCAGGGCCCTGCTTGACGCCGGCAGGCAGCACGCAGCCAAGAATGCCTTCCTCGATGGCGTCCGGGGCAATGGCGCCACGCTCTAACGCGGCGCGAATGGCGACCGCCGCCAGCTCCGGGGCGCTTTGGCTTGCAAGGCTGCCGCTCATCGCGCCCATGGGCGTGCGGGTGGCGGATAGAAAGACGATATCGTTGGCGCTGCTCATGGGGAGTCTCCTAATGGCATTGTTATCAAGACGCTTCCAAAACGCATGTCACGGCTGTTGTCGTAATGGTCGTAGTGAAGTTCGTGGCGATAGTGGTCGTTGAAAAGTGTAGCGAGGAACAGGTGGCCGCTGCGCGCAGCCACTGTCGGGCGCGACCAACGTCTAACGCCGTTGAGGCGCCGCTCGCTTGCGCTGGCCCGGCAATCCTTTTAGCGTTAGCCAAAGGGCAAGTTTCCGTTAACGTAAACCAATGCCCGCGGAATGCAAGTCTCTTGTTGCACGCTCGACCCAATAGCTCGATCCAATAACAAAAGAGAGCCGCCATGACTCACACTGCTTCACTTCCCACCCATGCCGACTATCTCGAGCGCTTCTCGGCTGACGCCGTGATCGAAGCCCTCGATACTCACAAGGATGGCAAGCTCAACGCGTTCGAGGCGTGCTGCGCGCGCCACCTTGAACAGGGGCGCGGCGAGACGCTGGCGCTGGTACACGAAGATACTCACCAGCAGGTGCACACGCTCACCTATCGTGAGCTCGACGCCGAAAGTGCGCGCTTGGCCGGCTGGCTACTCGACCAGGGCTTGAAAGAGGGCGACCGCATCGCCTGTATGCTACCGCGCTCAAAAGCGCTGCTGGTGGCCGTGGTAGCGACCTGGCGCATCGGCGCGGTGTATCAGCCGCTTTTTACCGCTTTTGGGCCGGATGCGGTGGAATACCGCCTTAGCCGCGCCGATACGCAGCTGGTCATCACCGATCACGCCAACCGGCACAAGTTCGACGGTATCGAGCGCTGCCCACCGGTACTGGCCATTGGCGGGCCAAGCGACGAGCACTCGGCGGATCTCGACTGGCAGGCCGCACTCGAGCATGAGCCCATGAGCGACGCGCCGCCGCGCCTCGACCCGGAGGCGCCGTTTCTACAGATGTTTACCTCCGGCACCGTGGGCAAGCCCAAGGGCGTGGCGGTGCCGCTCAAGGCGATGGCGGCGTTCGCGCTTTACATGGAACTGGCGGTGGATCTCAAGCGCGAGGACCGTTTCTGGAACATGGCCGACCCGGGCTGGGCTTACGGGCTTTATTACGCCATCGCTGGGCCGCTGCTACTGGGGGCAACCACGCACTTCTGCGAGGCGGGCTTTAGCGCCGAAGGGGCGCTTGCGTTCATGAAGCGCCACGACATCACGAACTTCGCCGCCGCACCCACCGCCTATCGGCTGATGAAGGCATCAAGCCTGTTCGACGACGCTCACCAAAAGCTCAACTTGCGCGCGGCGAGCTCGGCGGGGGAGCCGCTCAATACCGAGGTCGTCAACTGGGTCGTCAAATCCCTGGGCTGTGAGGTGATGGACCACTACGGCCAGACCGAAACCGGCATGACCTGCAACTGCCATCATGGCCTCGATCACCCCAAACACGTGGGCGGCATGGGCGTGCCGCTGCCGGGCTACCGGCTGGCGATTCTCGACGCCGAGTACAACGAACTTCCGCCGGGTGAGCCCGGGGTGCTCGCGGTGGATATCGCCAGCTCCCCCGTGCACTTCTTCCAGGGCTACACCTGGCAGGAGAAGGACCCGTTCGTGAACGGCTACTACCTGACCGGCGACGTGGTGATCAAAAACGAGGACGGCAGCTTCCAGTTCGCCGGGCGCGACGACGACATCATCACCACCGCGGGCTATCGGGTCGGCCCAACCGATGTCGAAAACAGCGTCATGACGCATCCGGGCGTGGCGGAGTCGGCGGCGGTAGGCAAGCCTGACGAGATACGCGGTGAGATCATCAAATCCTTCGTTGTACTGCGCGAAGGCTTCGAGCCGACCGAAGCGCTGGCCGAAGAGATCCGCACGCTGGTACGCGAGCGCCTGTCGACCCACGCCTTCCCGCGCGAGATCGAGTTCGTCGACGAGCTGCCGAAAACCCCCAGCGGCAAGATTCAACGTTTCAAGCTGCGCGCCCAGGCGGGTGCCGCCTCAATGAACCCCAGTAAAGGGCAGTGATATGGAAATAAACCAGCGCGCATTTTTGATCACCGGTGCCGCCTCCGGGCTCGGCGCGGCGACCGCCGAGAGGCTTTTGAGCCTTGGCGCGAGCGTGTTGCTGTGCGATGTAAGCGAGCGCGTACATGAGCAGGCTAAAGCGCTCGGCGAGCGCGCCCGCGCCATGACCGCGGACATTACTTCAAACGAGCAGATGGAAAAGGTCGTCGAGGCAGCGGTCGCCCTCGGCGGCGAGCAGCGGTTGGCCGGCGTTGTTCACTGCGCGGGGGTGGTGAGCGTGGCCAAGTTGATTGACCGCGAAGGCCAGCCGGCGGATCTCGACGCCTACGCCAAAACGGTTCAGATCAACCTGATCGGCACTTTCAACGTCATGCGCCTGGCCGCCGCGGCGATGGCGAAGAATGCACCAGCGGCGTCTGGCGAGCGCGGGGTGATCGTCAATACCGCCTCCGTGGCCGCCTTCGACGGCCAGGTGGGGCAGTGCGCCTACAGCGCCTCGAAAGCCGGGGTGGTCGGCATGAGCCTGCCCGCTGCCCGCGAGCTTTCGCGCCACGCGGTGCGCGTCATGGCCATCGCCCCTGGGGTGTTCGAAACGCCGATGATGAGCGAGATTCCGCGTGATGCCTATGACGCCTTGGTGGCCGCCGTGCCGTTTCCCAAGCGTCTCGGTCGCGCCGAAGAGTTTGCCCAGCTCGCCGAGCAAATCATCACTAACCCGATGCTCAATGGCGAAGTGATTCGCCTGGACGGCGGTATTCGCATGCAGTGAGAAGGGCGCTTGCGCCCGAGTCGTCTCAAAGCAACAAGGTGAGCGTTCACTATTCGACTAAAGAGTGCGTGCGCATGGCGGCTAAATTCAAACGCCCGCTTGACGAATATGAGGTGTCGCGCTAATTTCAAACAATCGTTTGAAAGCCGCGTTTTCCTGTGGCTTTCGGCCACGGTTGAGGAGACCCGCGATGCCCAGTTACCAAGCCCCCCTGCGTGATCTGCGTTTCGTCATGGACGAAATGCTCGACTACCCCGCGCACTACGCCGCGATCGGTAAAGGCGACGACGCCTCGCCGGACGTAGTCGGTGCCATTCTGGAGGAGGGTGGGCGCTTCGCCCGCGAGGTGCTGCTACCGCTCAACCAGATCGGGGACGCCCAAGGCTGTAAGCGGCTGGAAAACGGCGACGTCAAAGCGCCGGACGGCTTTCGTGCGGCGTACCTGCAGTACGTCGAAGGCGGCTGGCCCGGCCTCTCCGCCGAGGTCGACCACGGCGGCCAGGGTCTTCCGCCGTCGCTTGCCATGGCGCTTTCGGAAATGATCTGTGCCAGCAACCTGGCTTGGGGGATGTATCCCGGGCTTTCTCACGGCGCCGTCGACGCACTGCGCCACCACGGCACCGAAGAGCAAAAAGCCACCTACCTCAGCAAGCTGGTCGAGGGCGTCTGGACCGGCACGATGTGTCTGACCGAGCCCCACTGCGGCACGGATCTTGGTTTAATAAAGACCCGCGCCGTGCCGACGGAGGACGGCGCCTATACCGTTACCGGCACCAAAATCTTCATCTCTGCCGGCGAGCACGACCTTGCCGAGAACATCGTGCATCTCGTGCTCGCGAAACTGCCGGATGCCCCGGAAGGCTCGAAAGGTATTTCGCTGTTTTTGGTGCCGAAGTTCTTGCCAAACGCCGAGGGCGACGCCGGCGAGCGTAACGGCGTGGTGTGTGGCTCGCTCGAGCACAAGATGGGCATTCACGGCAACGCCACCTGCGTGATGAACTTTGACGGCGCCACCGGCTACCTGGTCGGCCCGCCGCACAAGGGCCTTGCCTGCATGTTCACAATGATGAACGCCGCGCGGCTCGGCGTTGGTATTCAGGGCCTTGGATTGATCGAGGCGAGCTTTCAGAACTCGCTTGCCTACGCCCGTGACCGGCTGCAGATGCGCGGGCTCTCCGGCAAAAAAGCCCCGGAAAAACCCGCCGATCCGATCATCGTTCACCCCGACGTGCGTCGCATGCTGCTGACTCAGAAAGCCTTCGCCGAAGGTGGTCGCATGCTGGTGCTGTACGCGGCGCAGTTGCTCGACCAGGTGGAGCACGGGGCAGCGGGCGAAGAGCGTGAGCGCGCCGACACGCTGCTTGGGCTTTTAACACCTATCGTCAAGGCGTTCTTGACCGAGGTGGGGTTCGAAAGCACCAACGAAGGCGTTCAGGTCTTTGGCGGTCACGGCTTCATCAAGGAGTGGGGCATGGAGCAGCTGGTGCGCGATGCGCGCATCACGCGCCTTTATGAAGGCACCACCGGCATCCAGGCCCTCGATTTGCTGGGCCGCAAGGTGCTGATGAGCCAGGGCGAGTCGCTGAAGGTCTTTACCAAGGAGATTCACAAGTTCTGCAAGACCGAGGCCGATAACCCAGCGCTCAAGGACTTCATCGAGCCGCTGGCTATGCTCAACGCCGAGTGGGGCGAGCTCACCATGGGCGTGGGCATGAAAGCGATGCAGGACCGCGAAGAAGTGGGGGCTGCGAGCGTCGACTATTTGATGTACTCGGGCTACGTGGCGCTGGCTTATCTGTTTGCCCGCGCCGTTAAGAGCGCGGCGACCGGGCTCGACGGTGACGACAAGGCGTTCTACCAGGCGAAGATCGACACCGCGCGCTTTTACTATCAGCGCCTTTTACCGCGCACCCGGGCTCATGCCCAAATGATTCAGGCCGGAGCGGGAAGCCTGATGGCGATATCAAGCGATGACTTCGGTCTGGGCTTTGAAATCTAGCGCCGCCTGCTTGATATAACCGTTTACCTCCTTACCGGCAGTTTGATCTGCCGGTTTTTTTGTTTTTAGCCTTCTTACTAGCGTTTCGTTTGGCCTGCTTAACTTTTTGCACAAACCGCTTGCACTCGCCCGGCCAAATCCGTAAAGTACGCATCCGCTGCCGGGGACGCACAGCGTTTCAGGCGGTGAATGAAGGTGAAAACCTTCGGTTTGTCAGGAAGTTAGCGCAGCTTTGATCGCTTGCTTCACGCGCTGAA
>NZ_JALGBZ010000004.1 GCF_023757625.1 Halomonas sp. S3-1-1 | reverse complement strand
TTCGGCTGGCGGATAACGCCGTCTACGCCCACCAGCTCGCCGAGCCGCTGAGTGCCCTGATCGTGGCGCTGGCCGACGACTACACCCATATTCTCACCAGCGCCTCGACCACGGGCAAGAACGTGCTGCCGCGGGTCGCCGCGCTCAGGGACGTCAGCCAGCTCTCCGAGATCGTCGCGGTCGACGGCCCGGACACCTTCAAGCGGCCGATTTACGCCGGCAACGCCATCGCCACGGTGAAAAGCGACGACGCGCTCAAGGTGATGACCGTGCGCACCACGGCGTTTGACGCCGTGGGTAGCGACAACGCCGCCGCCATCGAAACAGTGGACACCGTGGTCGACAACGACCAGTCGCAGTTCGTCAATGAAGAGCTCGCGCAGTCCGACCGCCCGGAGCTGGGGGGCGCGAAGGTGGTGATCTCCGGCGGCCGTGGCATGGGCAATGGCGAGAACTTCAAGCTGCTCGACGGCATCGCCGACAAGCTGGGTGCGGCGGTCGGCGCCTCGCGGGCGGCGGTGGACGCAGGGTTCGTACCCAACGACATGCAGGTGGGTCAGACCGGCAAGATCGTGGCCCCGGATCTGTACATCGCGGTGGGCATCAGTGGCGCGATCCAGCACCTGGCGGGGATGAAGGACTCGAAGGTGATCGTGGCGATCAACAAGGACGAGGAAGCGCCGATCTTCCAGGTAGCGGATTACGGGCTGGTGGGGGATCTGTTCGAGCTGCTGCCGGAGCTCGAGAGCAAGCTCTAGCAGCGCAGGAGGCCCTCGAAGGCCTCTTGTGGTAACGATGTCTGCGGCCGGCGCTTGCCGGCCGTTTCGATTGTGGCACCTTTTATTTTCACCTGATTCGACTGCGAGCTGACCATGCTGAACGATCTTACCGATTCGCTGGCGCTGCCAGTGATCGGCTCTCCCATGTTCATCGTCTCCGGCCCTGAGCTCGTTATTGCCCAGTGCCAGGCCGGTATCATCGGTGCTTTTCCCGCGCTCAACGCTCGCCCGGCAGAGGCGCTGCGCCAATGGCTTGAACAGATCAGCGAGCAACTGCGGCAGTACAGCGATGAGCATCCCGACGCACCGGCGGCGCCGTTTGCGGTGAACCAGATCGTGCATCCGACCAACGACCGCCTTGAGCACGACGTGGCGCTATGCGCCGAGTTCGAGGTGCCGCTAGTGATCACCAGCCTACACGCGCCGAACCAGGTGGTGGAGCAGGTACACGCCTATGGCGGGCAGGTCTTTCACGATGTCACCACGCTGCGCCACGCTAGAAAAGCCGTCGAGGCCGGCGTGGATGGCTTGATTTTGGTCTGTCAGGGCGCCGGAGGCCACGCCGGTCGGCTCAACCCCTTCGCCTTTCTGGCGGAGGTGCGCGCCTTTTTTGATGGGCCGCTAGTGCTTGCCGGCTCGATCACACGCGGCGAGCAGATCGCGGCGGCCCGCGCCATGGGCGCTGACATGGTCTACATGGGCACCCGCTTTATCGCAACTCAAGAGGCCAACGCCGAGGCGTCGTACAAGCAGATGGTGCTGGAGGCTGCAGCGGGAGATATCGTCTACACCAATCTTTTTACCGGGGTGCACGGCAACTATCTGCGTCAGAGCATCGAGGCGGCGGGACTTGACCCGAACGCGCTTCCCGAGGGCGACAAGAGCGCCATGCGTTATGGCTCCGGCGGCAGCAGCAAGGCGAAGGCTTGGCGGGATATATGGGGTGCGGGGCAGGGCGTGGGGTCGATCGACTCACTGGAGAGCGTGGCGACCTCGGTCGCCACATTATCGCGCGATTACCGTCAGGCGTTGGACGCCTTGCGCCGGCTCTGACGAAACGCCGCGAGCCGTTCCTTGAACTCGTCTGATGCCTTGCACTGATCCTGAAGCTCGCCTTCGAGCTTCATGGTATCGACAAGAGAGAACTCCTGGGCGCTGCGAAGCGCTCGTTTGGTGGCCGCTAGCGCCTGGGATGACTGCTTGACCAGTTGGCTTGCCAGCTCACGTGCCTGAGCCACGACCTCGTTGTCGTCCACGACACGGTTGGCAAGACCCAGCGACCGGCAGCGCTCTGCATCAATGGGGGTAGCCAGTGCGGCCATCTCGAAAGCCTGAGTGTGGCCCAGTTTGCGCACCAGATGCCAGCTGGCACCGCCATCGGGAATAAGACCGATATTGATGAACGCAAGCTTCAAGTAGGCCGAGCGGCCCATTACCACCATGTCGCTTGCCAGCACGTAGGAGACGCCAATACCCGCTGCCGCTCCGCCCACCGCAGCGATCACGGGTTTCTCCATGGCCATCAGGCTTTTTAGAGCGGGCAGGAAAAGCCGCGCCAATCGTTCGCTGGCCGGCTGAGCACCGGCCTTCTCGAACTCCCCAAGGTCGGCACCGGCGCAAAACGCGCTGGCTTCGCCGCGCAGAATCACGCAGCGCGCATCAGCATTTTCGGCAACGCCTTTCAAGGCATCGCCAAGCGCCAGCGCAGTCTCTTCGTTCAAGGCGTTGCGCACGCTCGGGCGATTGATCACCACCTCGACAACGCCTTCTTCCACGGCGCTGACGGTGACCACTTCGTCGGGGTAGGACGACATGCAAAGCTCCTTAGGCAGCGTCGATTCGATCGCTGACGGTTTCAAGATGAAAATCGCAATCGCCCAGGTAGTGATCGAACATCACAAGATGCCGGGCGACGCTTGCGACATTGCACTCGTCGGTCATGCCCATGGCGCCATGTAGCTGGATCGCCTGTTCGGCGATGAAACGGGCGGATTCGCCGCAGTAGGCCTTGGCGGCGGCGATCTTATAGTCACGATCAGTAGAATCGAGCGTCAGGCTGGTGGCCGCCAGGATCGTCATGGAACGCGACTGCTCCAGGTGCAGGTGCATGTCCACCATGCGGTGCTGCAGCGCCTGAAACGTCGCAAGCGGCACGCCGAACTGTTTGCGATCCTTGAGATACTCAAGGGTCTGGTCGCAGGCGGACTCCATGGCGCCCAACGCCTGGGCGCAGAGCCCGGCCCGGCCCAAAGCGAGTACCTCGTCCAGCGCACTTTCCACGTCCTCGCTCAGGCAGTGCTCGACGCCTAACACCACGTCCTCCAGCGTCAGATCGCCGGCGCTCTGCTCGTCCATCGTGCGGTAATTGAAGCCCGATACGCCGATGCTGTCGGTGGGCACCACGAACAGCCCCAGCTTGCCGCTATCAAGTTTCGCCGTGACCAGGATAGCTGCGGCCGACTCAAGGTTCATGACCAGCGTCTTCTGGCCGGTGAGGCGCCAATGATCGTCCTCGCGGCGCGCCGTGGTGGTGATTCCCTTGGCATCGTAACGTGCGGCAACCTCTTGCCAGGCGAGCGCCAACTGATGCTCGCCGCTAAGCAGAGGGTCTAGCCAACGGGTCCGCTGCTCGGCGCTGGCCGTCAGCGCCAAAAGCTGCCCGGGCAGTACGAGTCCAAATAGGTAGGGCTGCGGTACCAGACCGCGGCCCAGAGCCTGCAGGATGATCATCAGATCGGTGCCGTCGCCATTGAGCCCGCCCACCGACTCATCGAAGGGCATATGCAGAAGGCCAAGCTCGGCAAAGCTCTGCCAAAGAGGGTCGTCGGCACCGGCTTTAGAAGCGTTAAGCATGTGGCGGCGCTGCTCGAAGGAGACCTTGTCGGCCACCAGGCGGGTCAGCGTCTCATCGAGCATGCGCTGTTCATCGGTCAATGCGAAATCCATGGCGCTCCCCTTACATACCTAGAATGGTCTTGGCGACGATGCCTTTTTGTATCTCGTTGGCGCCGCCGTAAATCGAGAGTTTGCGCCGATTGAAATACTGGGCGCTTGCCGCCGCGCTCGCGGCGTAGGCCTCGTCCAGCGGTTCATCCTGGTAGAGAAACTCGGGAAAAAACGCCACCGCGGCAGGTCCCAGCGCTCGTCGCGTCAGTTCGCTGAGTTCCTGGCGAAGTTCTGATCCACGCACTTTCAAGAGCGAGCTCTCGGCGCCGGGGGCGCCGCCGTCGCGGGCGGCGGCGATCACGCGTAGATTGGTCACCTCCAGCGCCATCAGCTCGATCTCGGCCTTGACCACGCGCTGGCGAAAGCTTGGCTGTTCGAGCAGCGGTTTGCCGCGATGCTGGATACGGCTTGCCAGCGATTTCAGGTGGACGAGCGCCTGCTTGGCATGGCCAAGCCCGGCGATACCGGTGCGTTCGTGGGTGAGCAGGAACTTGGCGCAGGTCCAGCCCTGGCCCTCTTCGCCCACCCGGTTTTCGACCGGTACGCGCACGTTGTCGAGAAAGACCTCATTGACCTCGTGGGCGCCATCGAGCGTTACGATCGGCCGCACCGTGATGCCCGGTGTCTGCATGTCGATCAGCAAGAAACTGATGCCGGCCTGTTTCTTGGCAGCGGGATCGGTGCGCACCAGACAGAACAGCATGTTGGCGTGCTGGCCCAGGGTGGTCCAGGTCTTCTGACCGTTGACGATGTAGTGATCATCCTCGCGTACCGCGCGAGTGTTGAGACTCGCAAGATCCGACCCGGCGCCAGGCTCAGAGTAGCCTTGGCACCACCAGTCCTGGTTATCGAGAATGCGCGGCAGGTAGCGCGCCTGCTGCTCGGCGGTGCCGAACTTCATGATAACCGGTGCCACCATGTTGACGCCGAAGGGCACGACGGTCGGCGCGTGAGCGGCGGCGCACTCTTCATCGAAGATATGGCGCTGTACCGGGCCCCAGCCCGGGCCGCCGTGCTCGACGGGCCAGTTGGCGGCCAGCCACCCCTGGCGGCTCAGTATGTTCTGCCAGCGCAGGTGATCATCGGCGCGTAGGTGTCGGCCAAGGCGCACGCGCTTTCGAATGTCGTCAGGCAGCGAGTCGGCGAGAAACTCGCGAACCTCGGCGCGAAAGCGCTGCTCTTCGGTGGTAAAGGTCAGGTTCATGACGACTCCTTGTCGCTCAGCGTGGCCTGTCGGTGTGGACCACCGAGCGCGCGCGGATAGTCGAGCGCCTCGACGGCCAGCAGGTCGATATCGGCGGGGCGAAAACATTCGCCGCGCTCGGCGATGCCCAAGCTTGCGGCTTCAAGTGAGGCCCGCTTCTCACCTGCAGAGGCGTTCTCGAGAGCGCCCTTGAGCGTGGCCAGTATGCTGTGACGGCGGCTTGCAACCACGTTGACGCGCAGTGCCTTGAGCGTCAGCGCGGTGCGCTGGTGGGCAAGCGCGTCATCGTTGCAGTCGACCAGCTCGTGAAAAGCACCGGTGTTGGCGAGGATCAAGCCAAGCCCGGTGTCGGGGCAGCCGTCCGAGGCGCTTTGAAGTGTGACGCGAACGGCGCCTGGCGGGCAGGCGTCACTCTCTGCGTTCGGGGCGATCAGGCAGAGCTCGGTTTGCGCATCCGGCGCCTCGAGTAGCGAGATATTGGCGCGGGAAACGGCTTTCGAAAGCGCTTCGAATAACGGGTGCTCGCCGATGAGCGCCACACGCTCGAAGGGAGTCGCGTCTTCAACGCCGCTGACCAGATGCGGGCTGCGCGCGGCAAAGAATAGATGAATCAGGCCGGCACGCTGGGGGGAGTCCATGCAGGCCAGAAACAGCTCGCGTTCGCGCTTGAGCCCTTCGGCGAGCGTCGTCGCGGTAGTAGAGGCTTCTACGGCCTCAATGATGCGAAAGGGCGAGAAAAGATCGGGCGTTTCACTTTGAAGTCGATCACGGGTTGTCGTCACGGCTTCCGGGTCCGCCTGCGGGGCGGGCAGCTCGCCGGTGACGCGCGGCGTGATACGCCCGGCCAAGGCCTCGCGCGCTGCCTCGAGGCCCGCCTCCAGTGGCGTCTGGGCATCGCTCAAAGCGTCGATAATGTTCGCGTGGAGCGCTTCATCGGTATTCACGAAACGTCCGCTGGTAATGATGTCCAGCGCAAGCTTAACGCCGGTCAGGCGCGGCAGGCGCTGGGTGCCGCCGGCGCCGGGCAATAGCCCCAACTTTACCTCCGGCAGGCCGACACGCGTGCCTTCAAGCGCTACGCGATAGTGACAGGCTAGCGCCACCTCGAGCCCGCCGCCCAGGGCCGTGCCATGTAGTGCTGCGATCAGCGGCTTGGGACAGGCCTCCAATGCGTTGATGACGTCAGGAAGCACCGGAGGCTTCGACGGTTTTCCGAATTCACGAATGTCGGCACCGGCGATAAATGTTCGCCCCTTGGATAAAAGCACCAGAGCCTGGGTTTGCGGGTCGGCAATGCCTTCCTCGAGCGCCGCGATCAAGCCGCTGCGAACCGCGTGACCCAGTGCGTTCACCGGCGGGTTGTCGATTTCAATGACGCCAATATCCCCTTGGCGCTGGTAAGAAACGGTCATGGCTTTCTCGCTTGAATAAATGATGGATCGTCAAATCATGGCGAATGCGACGCAGCGAGTCAATATAGCGAAACCATATTCCGCCATGCAAAATTAAGATGATTTCAATCATGTAATTAATGACGAAGAGGTTGCACCGCCAACGTCTAACTACCGTTCTGATTTAGAAGACCGGGGCCATGCCGGCTGATTGCAGCGCACTACGACGCTGCTCCATCCAGCCCTCGATGAAGGCATCCTCGTTCTGAGGTGCATCGCTTTTATAGCGTTGCCAGGTTTCCATGAGCAGCGTCTGTCGCGCGATCAGAGCTTGCTGATGTTCATCCATGGCGTCGGTCCAAATACCGGTATCGCGATAGTAATCCACCACTGCATCGTGAAACGGAATCACCCAAGCCATGTTCTGGTTTTCTAGCGCATAGCCGCTAGCGCCTGGTGCGTTGTCCTTATAATCGTCATAGGATTCGACCATCGTCGAGATGAGCCCGTGAACGGTCTCGTCGGCAAGGTTTGCGTTGCTGACGACGATAGGATAGGGATAGCTTGCACTGGCGAGCGGCGCACTTTGATCGATGCCGGCGCCTGAGGTGACCGTGTGAGGCTGAAAGTAAGGTGCTACTTCAAGCATCCTCTCCCAGCCCGCCGTGTCGTCGGCCGAAAGTACTGGCCATTGCAAACCGCGAGGGCTGGCGGCCAGGCGCTGCGCTGCCGGCGTGACGGTGGTGGTAATAGCCGCATCGGCGCGGCCGCTGATGATGCCATCGAAGGCGGCGTTATAGCCGGGAAAATCGACCCGCTCCACGTCATCCCAGGTAAGCCCGGCGAAAGCGAGGTACGCTTCGGCAGCCTTGTTGAGTGCATCGTCGCCGCGCAGGTAGGCAAGCCGCTTGCCTTTTAAATCGGCCAGCGTTTCGAGTTCGATATCGCCCGCTACCGCCATACCGAGACCAAAACCCGCCATGGAGGTAGTGATGACGCGAATAGGTTGCGGCCCCCAGTCTGGCCGCGCGAACATCATCACGCCTTCCGAGCCGTAGTAGCTGGCGATGCCGCAGGCGCAAAGATCCACGCGTCCCGTCTTGAGTGGGGTCATGCGCATGGTGTCGTTCTCCCCGGGAATCACCCGGGACTGCGTGCCGTACTCGCTTTGCAGAAGTTGACTGATGGCCATGATTTGGGCATTGGCGCTGGTGCCGGTTCCATAAGAGGTCCAGTTCAAGGTGGTCGGCATATCCGCACCGGCAAAGGGCATGCCCACCGGGCTTGCACAAAGCACGGCGACGGCAAGTGATCTAAGGGTTGTTTTCATCATGAACACCTTTTAGCTATTTTTATGATTGTCATTGTCATGCTTTTCGCGTTGCCAATACCGTTAGCCAGGCTGATGCGCCGGCTTTTGCCGGCGCTGGCTCAGGCGGGCGAGCAGTACGCCGGGTACGAGCGCGGCGAGCGCCAAACCGATAAGCTCGAGTTGGCTCAGCGGCACCAGGCCGCCACCAGGTAGTGCCAGCAGCAGCCCTGCCAACAGCACCAGGGTGCGAATGATGCTCTCCTGCACAACGCCGTAGCCCAAACGGCCCACCCCGATTAAATAGCCCTGCATGGCGGAAGCGAACAGCACGATGCCGATGACCGCTTGCACGAATACGGCCAAAATCAACAGCGGCGCGCCTTGCATGATCAGTGCCGGGTTGAGTACGAACAAAAACGGAATGAAATAGATCACGCTGCCCAAGCGCATGGCCTGCAGGCCGGTGGCCATGGGGCGGGCGCCGGCCACCGTGGCGGCGGCGAAGGCGCCGAGCGCCACTGGCGGTGTGATGAAACTCAACATGCCCCAATAAAGAATGAACATGTGTACCGCCATTGGATCCAGCCCACCGCCTTGAATCAGCGCCGGCGCCAGCGCCACGGCCAGGAAGATATAGGCCGCCGTCACGGTCATGCCGATGCCCAGTACGAAGCTTGTAACCGCGCCCATGATCAACAGAAGTGGGACGCTGCCGCCGGCGATGTTGATGAAGTCGTTGGCGATGGTACCTGAGAGACCCGTCATGGAAAGCGCGCCCACCAGCATGCCCACGCCAGCGAGTATGGCGATCAGCTCTGCAAAGAGCTTGGCCGCTGAAGAGAGCGTGTCGGTCACATCCGACCAGCCCCAGCGGTTGTGTTTGGAGAGCTGGTTGAGTACTAAAAGCAGCGCGGTGGCGTAGAAGGGCGCGACGGCTTCGCGTTGCATGACCAGCAGCATCCAAACCAGCAGGGCGAAAACGAAGACGAAGTACCAGCCCTCCTTCAGGGTCTGTTTTAGCGAGGGCAGCTCGATCTCGGGCAGGCCTTGAATGTCGTTGCGCGCGGCGTAAGCATCGATCTGTATGAACAGCCCCAGAAAGTAAAGGATCGAGGGGATGACCGCCGCTAGCGCCACCGCCGAGTAAGGAATATCCAGAAACATCGCCATAACGAAGGCGGTCGCGCCCATGACCGGCGGCATCAGCACACCACCGGTCGAAGCGCAGGCCTCGACACCGCCGGCAAATGACCGGCTCATGCCGATACGCCGCATTGCCGGAATCGACAGCACACCGGTTGTTAGAACGTTACTGATCACGCTGCCGCTCATCGATCCCATCAAACCGCTCGAGAAGATAGAAACCTTGGCCGGGCCGCCGCGCACGTGACCCAGAAGCGCGAAGGCGAGGTTGATGAAAAACTTGCCGCCGCCGCTTTTCTGTAGCACTACGCCGAACACCAGAAAACCGATGACCAGCCCCGCGAAGGCCTGCAGCGGCACGCCCATGATGCTCTCGGTGCTCATGGTGTGGTACATCGCGGTCTGTTCGAGCGTCGAGGGAAACGCCTGAATCGGACCGGGCACTTTATCCGCCACTAGGGGGTAAAGCGAAAAGACCCCGGCGATGATAGCGATCGGCAAGCCTCCGGCACGGCGCGCCGCCTCGATGATCAATACCCAGTAGGCGTAGCTTGCGTAGATGGCGATCTCTGGGGCCGAGAATGCCCAGCCGCGCTCCAGAATGGGTACGGCGTTGTAGACGAAGTAGCCGCCCACGATCAGGGTAACGGCGCTGAGCAGATAGTCGTACCACGGTATTGGCTGCTCCTGTCGGCTCGCGCTCAAGGGCCAAAGTAGAAACACCAGCGGCAGTAGCAGCGCCACCACGGCGTAGTAGAACTGGGTCTCAAGGCCGGTGACGAAGGTCAGAAGCCCCATATTGAACAGGTAGTCCAGGGTCATCAGCATCAGAGCGACGGTGACCGCGGCGGGGATCCAGCGAAGCGCAGCGGGCAGCTCGCGAATCTGGCTGATCTTCTCTTTTACCTGCCCATTCTGGTGGGCAGGTGGTGTCTGGGTAGTCATAGGGGGTCGTCCATCAGCAGGGGCGGCGAGCGCCGCCCCGGGCGAGTCACTCAAAAACCGGTTCGAAGCCGGCGTCGCTTAGCGCGGTCGCACGTGCAGCCATCCACTCTGAGGTGAAGGCATCGTCATCGTCGGGTGCATCCTGCATGAACGTCTCCCAGGCTTGCATCAATACCTGCTGGCGCTCGACCAATTGGTCCTGGTGCGCTTGAAGGTCATCGTTCCAGGCGCCGGTTTCCTTGTAGTACTCGACTACCGCATCGTGAAACGGCACCACCCATTCCAGATCCTGGAATTCCAACGCGTAACCGTTGGCACCAGGGGCGTTATCCTTATAGTCGTCGTAATGCTCCTGAAGCGCGCGGATCAATCCGTAAGCAACGTTGTCCTCCAAATCCTGATTGGCGACCACGATCGGGTAGGGGTAGCTGGCGCTGGCTAGCGGATTCTCCGGGCTGATACCGCCGGCGCCGGCAGTGACTTCATGAGGACGGAAATAAGGGGCAACGGCGGCCATGCGTTCCCAGCCCGCTTCGTCGTTTGGATCCAGTACCGGCCAACTGATGCCGCGGGGGCTACTGGCAAGCTGCTGGGCAGGCGGGGTGACGGTGGTGGTGAACGAGGCGTCCACGTCGCCGGCGATGATGCCATCGAAGGAACGCGCGTAGCCGGGGTAATCCACCCGCTCTACGTCATCCCAGGTGAGACCACCAAAGGCCAAATATGCTTCGGTGCCCTTGTTAAGTGCATCGTCACCGCGGATATAGGCGATACGCTTGCCGGCAAGATCCGCGGGCGTCTCGACGTCCAGATCCCCGGCCACCGCAAGCGACAGCCCGAAGGACGCAGTCGAAGTCGTGATGACACGAATTGGCTGCGGGCCCCAATCGCGGTCGGCGAACATCATTACGCCCTCGGCGCCGTAGTAGCTTGCGATACCGCAAGCACAAAGATCGACACGCCCCTGTTTGAGCGGTGTCATCCGCGACACGTCGTTTTCGCCAGGCAGTACGCGGACCGACGAGCCGTACTCGTTCTGTAGCATGTTGCCGATGGCTACCGCTTGGGCGTAGCCACTGGAGTTAGTGCCGTAGGCCGTCCAGGCCATGGTACCCGGGAGATCGACCTCATTGGCGAGCACGGGGCCGACGAGCGAAAGAGGTAGAGTAGCGATGAGCAGGCGTTGAGTAAGCGAGCGCATGGAGAGCTCCTTTATTGTGGTTATAGGCCGATATGGCGATTTGTATGTTACATTTAGTTACTTGTTGTTCCGCTAAGCGGTACTTCGTTTTGCATATTTCAATTGATAGTAGAGATACCTTGCGACCAATGTCAACGTCAACGTTTGTAGGGCCGGGTAAGGGGAGGGAGACGTAAAAAAGCCAGGTGTTACCCGGCTATTCAGTGTTCAGGAAGCGTCAGAAAAATTCGCGCCAAGCGGTGTAGGTACTCAGAAACACCCGTCCGGTAAGCGCATCCAAGAAGTCGCTCTGCTTGAGCCGATCCATGACCGGGCCCTTCACTTCCGAGAGGTGGAGTTTGACGTTGGAGTCTTTTAGGCGTGCGTTGATGGCATCCAGACTTTCGAGTGCAGAGGCGTCGATCAGGTTGACCGCCGAACAGATCAGAACTACGTGTTCGATTTCCGGGCGGCTGGCCACCAGGTTATAGACGGTATCTTCTAGGTAGCGCGCGTTGGCGAAATAGAGGCTCTCGTCAATGCGCAAGAGCGCGGCGCTCTTCGGCGCCTGCACATCGTGGCGCTGGATATTGCGAAAGTGCTCGGTGTCCGGCACTCGCCCTACCAGCGCACTGTGTGGCCGGCTGGTGCGGTAGAGAAATAGCGCAAGTGAGAGCGTTACGCCGCCGATAATACCCGCCTCGACGCCTTCCACCAGCGTCAGCACGATGGTGAGCGCCATGGCGGCAAAATCGCTGCGCGAATAGCGCCAAGTCTGGCGCAGCATGGGAATGTCCACCAGGGTTAAAATCGACACCGTGATGGTTGCCGACAGCGTGGCGATAGGGAGATAAAACAGCCAGCCGGTGAAAGCCAGCGTGACCAGCGCAATGCCCAGGGCAGTAAAAGCGCCGGCGGCGGGCGTTTGCGCGCCGGCATCGAAATTGATCACCGTGCGCGAAAGCCCGCCGGTCACCGGCATTCCGCTGGCCACCCCGGCGGCCAGGTTCGCCGCGCCCAGGCCCACCAGCTCCTGATTGGGTGAAATGCGCTGGCGCCGCTTGGCGGCGAGCATTTGCCCCATCGAGACCGACTCTACAAAGCCTACCAGGCTGATCAGCAGTGCGGGAATAAACAGCGCTTTCCAGAGCGCAATGTCGCCCAGCGGAAGGCTGAGCGCGGGAAGGCCGCCGGGCACGTCGCCGACTACGGCCACGCCTTGTGACGCCAGATCCCAATGCCAGCAGACGAGCGTAGTCACGATCACGGCGAATACCGGTCCCGCTTTGGTCAGAAGATCCGCAAGCCCCGCTGGAACGCCGATTTTTGCAAACGCCCGTTTGCCAAATCGGCGCATACCGACCAAAAAGAGCAGTGTGCCCACGCCGATCACGACCGTGAAAACATTGATGGATATCAGGTTGGGCGCAAGCGTCATGACGCGCTCGACGAGGGTAAAGCCGCTGCTCTGGATGCCCAGCAGGTTTCCAAGCTGGCTGGCGGCGATCAAAATGCCCGAAGCGGTCAAAAAGCCGGAGATGACCGGATGGCTCAAAAAGTTGCTAAAAAAGCCCATGCGCGCAATGCCCATGCCCACCAAAATGAGCCCGGATAGCAGCGACAGCACCAGCGCTGCCTCCAGATATAGCGCGGAGCCGGGCTCGGCGACCGCGCTCAGCGCCGCGCCGGTCATCAGCGCGATGATCGCCACGGGCCCGACCGCCAGCGTACGGCTGGTGCCCATTAAGGTATAGAAAATCTGCGGCAGAATGCTGGCGTAGAGCCCCACCACCGCGGGCAGGCCGGCCAGCAGCGCATAGGCGAGCGACTGTGGAATCACCATGACCGTCACGATGAGCCCGGCCAATAAATCGGCGCTAAAAAGCCCTCGGTGGTAGTGCGGCAGCCAAGTGAGGATGGGGAAGTAGCGCTTGAGCATAATGATTTTCAGCAATTGAATGGGGCGAACATTGAGGGTAAGGGATAATCTATTTTAAATCAGCGCTTATAGTCCGACGTTTTAACGTTAGTGCCAATTAATGACTCACCGCTCCGGCGTTTTGACGCTCATACGAGATACCTTAACGTTATTTGAAATGCTGCGATTCTGCTGAGAAAGATGGTAGCCATTAAAGGTCATGAGAGTGCTCTTGCTTATCAAGCTTGCGTTGGCGCTGGCCGAAAATGCAGCCTAGCCATGAGCGCATGATCGGCAGCAAAAGAAAAAGCAGGGTCAGGATGAAAAATGCCAGAGCGATGGGGTAGTGCAAAAATGCAAGGAAATCACCCCGGGTGATGATCAGTCCTTGGCGAAGGCTCTGTTCGATCATCGGGCCAAGTACAAAGCCTATGACGATAGGTGCGAGGGGAAAGCCTCCATAACGTAGTAGAAACCCGGCAACGCCGGCGCAGAACATGATCAATAAATCGAAGGTGCTCGCGTTTATGCTGTACGTGCCAATGGCAACCAGTACCACGATAGCGCACAGCAAAATGGGCTCAGGCACTTTAAGGATACGCGAGAAAAGTGGCGTCATTAACGCACCGCATACGAATAGCAGCGCGTTGGCCACCAGCAGCGCCATGAAGATGAAGTTGATCAAATCGCCCTGCTCGATGAACAGTCGCGGCCCCGGCGTAATGCCTTGAAGCGCCAGCGCCCCCAGCATGACGGCGGTTATGGGGTCACCCGGCACGCCGAGAGAGAGCGTAGGCACCATGGCGCCTGCAGTAACGGCATTGTTAGAGGCCTCCGAGGCAATCAGCCCGTCGGGCTCGCCATTGCCGAAATTGGCGCGTCGCGGCGAGCTGCGCTTGGCTTCTGCATAGCTCACCATCGAAGCCGACGTCGCTCCCACACCGGGCAAGCAGCCGACCCAAGTCCCGATCAATGAGGATTTGAGCAGGACACTCCAGCGATTTCGAAGCTCGCCAAAGCCTGGGAAGGTGAAGCGTGACTTTCCCGCCTTGACGCTTTCGACCGAGTAAAGCTTGGAGGCTCGCCAGAAAACTTCCGACAGCGCGAAGAGACCGACCAAAAACGGGACCAGCCCGATACCTGCCGAGAGCTCGAAAGAGTTGAAATCGAAACGCAGGGCGCCGGTTACGGTGTCCTGCCCGACCACGGCCACGAATAGGCCGGTCAGCGCGGCCATGAGCCCCTTGATCATGTCTTCTTTTGAGACGCTAACGATGCAGGTCAGGGCAAATACGCCCAGGGCGAAATACTCGATCGGACCGAATTTTAACCCGACGCGTGCCAGCAGCGGTGCGGCAATGGAGAGGATGAGCGTGGCGATGATGCCGCCGATGGCCGACGCCGTGGTCGCCCAGCCCAAAGCCAGATCGGCCCGACCCGAGCGCGCCATCGGGTAGCCGTCCAGTACCGTAGCCGCCGCTTGAGGCGTGCCCGGCGTATTAAGCAGAATCGCCGAGATAGAGCCGCCATAAACCGACCCACAGTAGAGGCCTAGCAGTAAGGTGATGCTTGCGCCTTGTCCAAGAACGAAGGTCAATGGGAGTGCCATGGTAATGGCGAGTACCGAGCCAAGCCCGGGTAGGGCGCCGACGATGATGCCTACCACCGTGGCGACGAAGAGCGAAAGCAGCGCCTCCGGCGCCAGTAGCAGGTGTAATCCAGCCAGGATTGAATCCATTGCAAAGACTCCTGTGAGCCAGCAAAACCGACTAGCCTGCCAGCGTTGGCAGGCCAGGCCCGGGAGGGGTGATGTTGATCAGATAGTGAAAGCCGTACCAGACGCAAGCTACAAAGCCGATACTCACCATGGTCAGTACGAGAGGTCGACGAAACCCTAGTAGCCAACTGGTTAGTGGTATCAATACAAGGCTTGCCGGAACGAACCCGGCTTTCTGAAATAGCGCCAAATAGACCCCGGACGTTGCGAGTACTATCAGTACGGGCTCAAAATCCAGTGAAGGTACGCGCCGATGGCCACGCTTGAGCGCTTCACGCAACATCAGTGCCCCGGAGCAGATCGCCAGCAAAACCAGCAGTAGCTTGGGGTACCACATGGGGTCGCTGGAGATACGACTTGCGCCGGTGCCAGTTACCGTGCTGATCCAGAAGAGGTAGCCCGCACCGGCAAGAAAGACGGCACCGTAAGTGATGTCGAGCAGGCGAGCTTTCATTTTTCACTCTCCCTTGAAAACGGTTTCGATCAGTTGCGCGTTGGTCTCGGAAATACCGCGAACGTACGCTTCGAAATCGTCCGGGTCTCGAAAGTGAACGTCGGCTCCCAGATCCTCAAGGGTCTGTGCGAAACGCTCCGCGTAGACGACACTTTGGCAACTTTCAACGAGCCGGCTCTTGACCCCGTCCTCGAGCCCTTGGGGCGCAACCAGACCGCCCCACCATGCAGCGGTGATGTCGTAACCCTGTTCAATGGCGGTTTCGACCTCGGGCAGCGATGGCGCGGGTTCCTCACTGAACACACCGATAGACGCGAGCCCGCGATCGTTGACCACGTTGGTCATCGACATGTATAGATCGATATGGCCACCCAGCAAAGCGGTCGCTGCGGGCGCATCGCCGGTGAAGGGGACGTGCTCGAGTTCAATATCGGCAATTTGTAGGAACTGCTCCATGGCCAGATGCATTAACGTTCCAGGCCCCGGCGTACCGTAGGTCAGCTCGTTAGGATGCTCCTTGGCGTAGTCGACCAACTGATTGAGATTCTCGAAGGGTGAGTCCGGCTTGACTGCCAGCGCCATGGGGCTCGAGAAAAGCTGGCAGATGTAGTCGAATTGATCCAGATCGTAGGGCGTTCTGCGCATATGCGGTTGGTTGACAAGCGTTGCCGCCGGCACGACTCCCAGGGTGTAACCGTCCGGCCGCTCGCGGGCCAGCGCCGCAACGCCGATGGTACCGGCACCGCCGCCCCTGTTATCGACCACCACGTTCTGACCCAGCGTTTCGGCCAGTTCGCGTGCCGTAGCGCGGGCCATCAGATCGGTACTGCCGCCGGCGGGGAACGGCACGATGACCTTGACCGGTTTGTTGGGATAGTCCTGGGCCGAGGCCAGCGGCACAATGGCCACGAGCGCAAGGCTTGTGAGCAAACGGCGTGTGTTGTTCTTGAATTCGGTTTTCATTTTTGTGCTCCACTATGGCGTTCGTTGTTGTGTTGTAGATAAAACCTGCAGTAGTGGTAAAACGCTATGCGACAGACTGATTTGGGTTAGCTTGTGCGAACGAACGCATCGACGATCCGCGCACCATCTCCTTCTGGTAGTACGATCAACGGGTTGATGTCGATCTCGGTAAATCGCTCCGACTCGGCCATGGCCAGTTCGGAGAGCTGTACGAGAGTATCGACCAGCGCTTCGATATCGCCGGGCGGGCGGCCTCGCGCGCCTCGCAGTACGCGACTGATACGCGTGCTGTCGATCAGGTCCTGAGCCTGGCGTCGATTGATGGGGGCAATCGCGAACGCTACATCCTCGAATACTTCGGTATAGACGCCGCCGGCTCCCACCATGATCACCGGGCCGAAACCTGGATCGTTGACCGCCCCCAGGATCACTTCAGTGCCACCGCTCACCATTTCCTGAATCAGTACGCCTTCGAAGGCGATATTCTCTCCAAGGGTGGCGGGCAGGCGGGCCAGTCGCTCGAAACCTTCCTGAACGCCCTCGTCGCTGTCGAGTCCGACCAGTACGCCGCCCGCATCCGACTTGTGCGCGATATCCTTTGAAAGGATCTTCATCACCACGGGGTAGCCGATCTCTTGCGCCGCCGATACCGCTTCGTTTGCGTTGGATGCCACCACTTCCCGAGTGACTGGCAGGCCATAGGTTTGCAGCAGCTGCTTGGCGCTGTATTCGTTGAGTGGCTTGGCATTGTCCGGCGCTTGATGAGGACGAACCTTTGCGGTTTCGTGTTGTGCGAGCGCGGCAGAGGTGAAGCGCCAGATGGCACCAAAGCCCCGGGCGCTGCGAACCGGCGAGCCATAGCGCGGAATATTGGCGTCTTCGAGGATTCGGTAAGCGTCATCGGCGGTGCCAGTTGGCGCGTTCCAGGCAACCAGAATGGGAACATCGGACTCCGCAGCGACCTGGGCGATCTCCTCGGCGATGAGCGTAGCCACTTTGCCCGATAGGGCAGCGAGGCAGAGCCCAAGCATGTCAACGGCCGGGTCCTTGATCACTACCCGCAGCGCGGTGGCGAAACTGGACGGGTCGGAAAGCACGCCGGCGGTGATGTCCATCGGATTCGAAAGGCTCGCAAAGCCCGGGAGTAGCGGGCGCAGCTCGTCGAGCGTTTGCTCGCTGAAGTCCGGTAGGGTCAGCTCCTGTTCGGCGCAACGGTCGGCCATGGCGATGCCGGCACCGCCCGAGACGGAGAGCACCGCTACGCCGTTTCCCTTGGGTCGCTTGTTGGTCAGGAGTGCCCGCACGCAGTCCGCCATGTCGCCGACATCGTTGGCACTGACGATGCCGAACTGGCGAAACGCCGCTTCGTAATAGGTAGAGGCGCCGGCCAGATTCGCCGTATGTGACGAGGCAGCGCGGGCACCGGCGTCACTGTTGCCCACCTTCCAGAGTACTACGGGCTTGTTGCTGGCCAGTGCTTTCTGGCCTAGCTGACGCAGCCGGTAGGCATCCTGGAAGCCTTCGACATAGCCGGTCACCACTTGGGTTTGCGGGTCGTCGATGAAATACTCAAGGCAGTCGAGCGAGGTGGTTTGGGCTTCGTTGCCGGTCGAGATGTAGTGGCGAAACCCGATGCCTTCGTCGCTGAGCGCCATCAAAAGGGAGTTGCCGAACGCGCCGGACTGCGAGCTCATGCAAACCCCGCCTTTATGATAATCAAGCGAGTAGGGGGTGCCGAAGCCGATGCGAATGTTCTCGGCAATGTTCATCAACCCTTGGCAGTTGGGGCCGATCAGTGTGATTCCCGCAGCGCGGGCTACGCTGCGAAGCTCGGCCTGGGCGGCGTGGCCCTCATCGCCGGTTTCGGCAAACCCGGATGAGAACACGATAGCGTAGGGGATGCCCTTTTCACCGGCCGCCTTGATCATATCGAGAGCGCGGTTTGCGGCAACGGCGATGACAATGACATCCGGCGCCTCGGGCAGGTCATCAATGCTCGGATAGCAGACCAGGTCAGCCACACGGTCGTATTTTGGGTTGATAGGATAAATATTGCCCGCATAGCCCGCGTCGAGCAGGTGCTTGATAGGCTGTCCGCCGATCGACTCCAGGTTGGTAGAGGCGCCCGCCACCGCGATGGATCGGGGCTCGAACAGCCGCTTCAACGAGCGAGGCGGGGTATTCGAATCGTTAGGCGTACTCATGGCGACTCCTTGAGCGTTAGGCGGGCGATATTGAGCTGGTGAATCTGGCTGGTGCCTTCGTAGAGGCGGAACAGGCGAACGTCGCGATAGAGCCGCTCGATGCAGCTGTAGTCCGCGACGTAGCCGGCGCCCCCGAATATCTGCACGGCGCGATCGGCGACCCGGCCACACATTTCAGAGGCGAAGTACTTGCACATCGAGGCGGTCATCTTGACGTCCTCACCGGCATCACGCTCTCGGGCGGTCTGCAGGATCAAGGCGCGCGCGGCGTGAATTTCTGTCTGGCAATCGGCAATCAGTGCCTGCACGAGCTGGAAATCAGCGACCGCACGGCCGAACTGCTGGCGCTTTCGTGCAAAACGCGTGGCCTCGTCAAGCATGCGAATGGCCGGGCCCGTGCATAGCGCCGCCAAGTGAAGTCGCTGCTTGTTGAGGACCTTCATCGCCGTCTTGAAACCGACGCCTTCCTGCCCACCAATCAGATTTGCCGCAGGCACCAAACAATCATTGAAATGGATTTCCGATACCGGCGAGCCGGACTGTCCCATCATTTTGTAAGGCTTGCCCGTGGTCAGCCCGGGTGTGTCGCGCTCGACCAGAAAGGCGCTGATGCCGCGACTGGACAGGTCGTTTGGATCGGTACGCGCCAATACCGTGAACAAATCGGCGATCGGGCCGTTGGTGATATAGCACTTCTGACCGTTAAGCCGGTACTGATCGCCTTCGCGCACCGCCGAAGTGGTAAGCGCCGTGGCATCGGAGCCTGCCTCGGGCTCGGTGAGCGCGAAGCTGCCCGTCATCTCTCCCGAGGCGAGTTTGGGCAGATAGCGCTTTTTCTGCTCCTCGGTGCCATCCGCGACCAGCGCCTCGGAGCCTATGCCAGTGTTGGTGCCCACCCGCGCGCGAAAGGCGGTCGAACACTGCGAGAGTTCAAGTGCGCCACGCACTAGTTCTTCGGTGGTGAGCCCCAAACCGCCGAACTCTTCGGGAATGCTCCAGCCAAAGAAGCCGCGCTCACGCATCTCTTTGACCAGATCGTCCGGCACTCGGTCGAGCTCTTCGACCTCTGCTTCCCTTGGAATGGCTACCTCTCTCACCCAGCGGCGAACGTCCGCCAGTAGGGCATCCAGGCGTTGCTGGTCGCGTATCATCAAGTCTCTCCTTGTGATTGTTGTGCGATACAAACCGCTTGCGGCATCACTCGAATGCAAGCGGCGGTATGTAAATGGCGTCAACCTCTCTGACCAGACGCTCGCCGAGCGCGTGGGCCTTGTCCGCAGGCGCCCGGGAAGAGGGCATCATCAAGCTGAGCACCGCGCGCATTCTGCCCGAGGCGTCGCGCACGCCCGCGGCCACTGCCGTTGCACCCTCGACGCGCTCGCCGAAGGAGAGTGCGTATCCGCGCTGGCGCGTGGCAGCGAGCTCGTCGCGAAGCCGGTCCCTATCGGGCACGTAGTCGGTCAGTCTGACAAGGTCATCGCGCGCCAGCAGCGCCTCCACCTCAGGGCTCTCCATACCGGCGAGCGCCGCCTTGCCGGCCGCGCCCAGATGAAGTGGAAACGAGCTTCCAATATCGAGCACGTAGCGCAGTGGGTGGGGGCTTGGCAGAACCGCCGAAAGCACCTGGTGGTGACCGGCCAGATTGAAAAGCGACACGGTCTCGCTGGTATCGGCGTGCAGGCGCTGCATGGCAGGCCCAACGATACGGGCAAGCTCGTTGCCGTTGAGCAGCGGCCGGCTCAGTTCGAGCAGCGAGTAGGCCAGGCGCCACTCGGTACCGTTGGGCAGCGCCTCGACCATGTTCTCTTCGACGAGCGTGGCCAAAAGCTCGTCGACCAACTGGGGTTCGAGCCCGGTTTGAGTAGCAAGCCACGGCGTTCCCGACCCCCGGTTGTCCGTCGAGGCTAGCGCGCGCATTAGCGCAATGGAGCGGCGTATGGCGCTATGGCCCGACGAGGGCGCCAGACGCAGGTAACGTTTATCGTTGGGGCGCCTGTGCACGTAGCCACGTGCTTCAAGGGTTTCCAGCGCGCGAAAGACGATGGGTGTGGCTTCATCGAGCGCCTTGGCGATATCGGTCAGCGACACCGGCTGATCGGCGCTTTCGACCAGTTCAAGCACGTCCAGCGCTCTCGAGAGCGATTGAAGTCGGTTTTTTTCTGCTTTCATTTACGTTCTCCGTATTCGATTACGTTAAGCGTAATTTTTTCGCTGTGCAAATGTTTTTACTAACCCGTTAGCGAAAACTCTGTTAGCTAATAAAACGAAGGATATTTACTCCCAAAGTGTTACTTCTCTCAGGCTCTAAAGCGGGTAAATTTGAGCATTAATGAGCTGGAAAAAGTTGCCGCAATTTCATGAAGACGTTTGAGCCTAAGGAGCATGATCCATGCGGCTGATTGAGTGGCTGATCCCCGTTGCGTTAACGGTACTCGCGTTTTGGCTGGTGACACTAGACGCTGCTTATGTCTACGCGGCGCCGGTCGTTGGCGGATTGGCGGGCGCACTCTTGGTTTCGAATGCGTTTAAGCGGGTATTGGGTGCACGACACCCTGTGCCGACGCGTTTACGACATTTGAAGGCGCTTGCCGACTATATCTCGCTCAAGGCGATGGCCTACCGGCTAATGGGACGAGCCAGCAGTACGGCGATTGCCTCGGCGCAGGTTTCGCACACCGCCGATCTGATGGATAAGCGGCTGCTTAACCAGGAGCGCATGGCCAGCGAAGCGGCGTCCAGCATGGCGTCGATCAACGCAACGATTTTACAGGTCAGCGCCAGTGCGACGCGGGTCGCCGAGCTCGCCGAAAAGGCGCGCCATGCAAGCCATCACCATCAGTCGAGTCTGTCGGCGATCGTCGAAGACATGAACGACGTGGCGAAGCAGTCCGTCGAGGCGCTGGACGAGCTGGCCGCGCTTAACGACCGGATCGAGCGAGTGCGTAGTGTGACATTAATGATCGAAGCAATTTCCGAGCAAACGCATCTTCTGTCGCTCAACGCGTCGATCGAGGCGGCCCGCGCCGGTGAACATGGCCGCGGTTTTGCCGTCGTGGCCGGCGAAGTGCGAAGCCTGGCGCAGAAGAGCTCTGAAGCAACCCAACGAGTAGACGAGCTGGTGCGCGACATGCACCAGAGCGGTCAGCGGGTGATCTCGACCATGAACGATCTCATGGCGCGGGTTCGCGAACGCTCCAAAGGCATGCAAGCAGTAGGAATAGGGCTTGATGAAACGACTCGCGAATTCGATGACGTCGGGGAGGAGATCGGCGGGGTGGCCCAGTCGATGGAGAGCACGAAGGCCCATAGCGAGACGGTGACCCGAACGCTCTCCCAGCTCGAGCGCGATGTCGACGAGGGAAATCGCGATATGCACGACCTGGCGGTTCAGGCGCGTGAGCTGATGGCCGCCGCCGAAGGTGTGGATGGCGAGCTTGCCCAGCAGCGCCTGCACGGTCGCCATCAGGCGGTTTTCGCCGCCGCGCGCGACAGTGCCAATTGCATCCAGGCTTTGTTTGAAAAAGCGATCGCCCGCGGTGAACTCACCCGAGAGGCGCTGTTTGCCCAGAAGTACCAACCGGTACCTGATACCAACCCAACGCTTTACCGAACCGGCTTCGATACCTTCACCGATGCCCACCTGCCCGCGCTTCAAGAGCCGCTGCTGAAGGCGCTGGGGGTGAACTACGCCATCGCCTGCGACCGGCAGGGTTACGTACCCACTCACAACGCGGCGGTGAGTCGTACACCCACCGGCGACCCGGCCCACGATCTGAAGTATTGCCGCAGCAAGCGAATTTTCGACGACCCGACGGGCAAGCGCTGCGGCGCTCATACCCAGCCGCTACTGCTGCAAACGTACCGGCGCGATACTGGCGAGATCATGCATGACCTGTCGGTGCCGATCTTCGTCAACGGCAAGCACTGGGGCGGTTTTCGCGTGGGCTATCCACCCGAGCACACCGAACACGAGCACCGCAAAGAGCCCAGGCCCATGGCGGTTGCCTCATTAAGTTAAGCGCCAGCGCGCGGACGTGACTGCCAGGAAGACCAGGAGTAGAGCGCAAGCCCTAGCCAGATCATGATGAACGTAATGAGCTGGATGGTGCCGAGCGGCTCGTCGAACACCGTCAACGCTATCAGAAACTGCATGCTAGGGTTGATGTACATCAAAAAGCCGATGGTCGACAGGCGCAGCCGCCGGGCAGCGCCGGCAAAGGCCAAAAGCGGAAGCGCCGTGGCGACACCACAGCTGATCAACAGCGCACTCGTCGGCGCATCCACCAGAAAGTGCGAAGCGCCTTGGGCGCTGAGCCAGGTCAGTGCGAGCAGTGCCAGCGGCAAAAGCAGTAGCGTTTCGACGAACAGCCCCGAAAGGCCGTCCAAGGGTACTTGCTTGCGAAAGAGCCCGTAGCTTCCAAAGCTCAGCGCCAGCATCAGGCTGATCCAAGGGAGCTCGCCCAACGTCAAAAGCTGGATGACGATGGCGATGCTCGCAAGCCCGAGGGCGGCGAGCTGCGTTCTGGCCATCGTTTCACGCAGCACGATCACTCCGAGCGCAACGTTGACCAGCGGCGTCAAGAAATAGCCAAGGCTTGCCTGCAGCACTTGGTGGCTTTCCACCGCGTAGATATAGAGGCCCCAGTTGGCGCCGATCAACACTGCGCAAATCAACACCCGCCCCAGCCGCTTGGGCGCTCTCAATGCGCTCATGACCGGCGACCAGCGCTTGAGCAGTGTAATCACCCCGATCAAAAACACGCAGGACCAGACGATGCGGTGAATCAACACCTCAAAGGCGGGTACGCCTTCAAACAGCGCGAAATAGAGCGGAAAGCAGCCCCACAGCACGTAGGCGGTTAGCCCAAAAGTGACGCCTTTAACGGCTTCCGGATCGCGCGCGGGTGCAGAGAGCATGACGGCCTCATTATCAAAAAATGCTAATCTATCACACAATATTGAATACATCGGCAGAGTGACAAGGAGATATCCCATGGCCGAGTTGAAAACGAGCCTGGTTCAGTGCGATCTGCGCTGGGAAGACCCAAAAGCCAATCACGCCCACCTTCAAGAGCTGCTGGGCGAACTCGACGGTCGCGATACCGACCTGATCGTACTGCCGGAAATGTTTGCCACCGGCTTCACCATGAACTCCCGCGACATGGCCCAGCCCATGGCGCAGAGCGAGAGCGTGACCTGGCTTTTGGAGCAGGCGAAGGCGCGCGACTGCGTGATTACCGGGAGCGTGGCGATCGTCGATGACGGTGAGTATTACAACCGTATGATTTGGGCCACCCCGGACGGCAAGGTCGACTATTACGACAAGCGCCACCTGTTTCGCATGGCTGGTGAGCACGAACGCTACGGAATGGGCCGCGAGCGTAAGCTCGTCGAGCTCAAGGGATTTAAAATTCTGCTCAGCGTTTGTTATGACCTGCGCTTCCCGGTCTGGTCGCGCCAGCAGCCGGGCGAGGGCGAGCACTTCGAGTACGACGCGCTTTTGTGCGTGGCCAACTGGCCGGCCCCGCGACGCAACCCTTGGCGCACGCTGCTTCAGGCCCGCGCGGTGGAGAACCTGAGCTACGTAATCGGCGTCAACCGCGTCGGTGAAGATGCCAAGGGGCTCGCCTACAGCGGCGATTCGATGCTGGTCGACTTCAAGGGCGAGCCGCTTATCGACCGGCCCGCCAATAGCGCGTTCATCGACACCGGAGTGCTCGATAAAACCGCCCTCGATGAATTTCGCGAGAAGTTTCCCGCTTGGCAGGACGCGGACCGCTTCGAGCTGCTGCCGGGAGTCGGTCAGTAATGCGTCTGGATCGTTTTCTCAGTGAAACCACCGAACTTACACGAAGCCTGGCCAAGCGCGCGCTCAAAAACGGCGAAGTGACGCTCAATGGCGAGCCGGTCAAGCAGGCATCGATCCATGTCGATACCGCCCAGGATGTCATCGAATTGAACGGCGAACGCTTGGCGCTGGTCGGGCTTCGCTACGTGATGCTCCACAAGCCCGAGGGGGTCGAATGCACCGCGCGGCGCGGGCTCTACCCGCGCGCCGTTGACTTGATCGAGCTTCCCAAGGCCGACCGGCTGCAGCCGGTCGGGCGGCTTGACGTGGATACGACCGGGCTTTTGCTGTTGACCGACGACGGGCAGTGGGCCCACCGCATCACCTCGCCGAAGCACCGCTGTGCCAAGGTTTATATCGCTGAGCTTGCCGAGCCCGTCGAAGGGGCCGCGGCAGAGCGCGCCGTTGCGCAAATCGCCGAAGGCGTGCTGCTCGATGATGACGAAACGCCCACCGCGCCGGCGACACTCGAATTTTTGAGCCCGACGCAGGCATCGCTTTCGATCACCGAGGGGCGCTATCACCAGGTCAAACGGATGTTCGCTGCACTCGGCAACCGGGTGGAAGCGCTTCATCGTCAGTCGATTGGGCCGATCGCCTTGCCCGACGAGCTCGCCCCGGGTGAATGGCGTGAGCTGACGGCGGAGGAAATCGACCGCTTTTGATGTCGGGTTTATGTCGGTGTCAGCCCAAACGCTCCTTAGGGAGCGTTTTTTATACCGTTATCTTTCTGTTTGGTTTTACAGAAGATAACGAGCTTTGGAGTAGTAATCGTGTGACAAGCTATGACGATCTGGAAAACCGGTAGTTAAAAGCGTTGGGTGGACAAGCGGCTCAAAGAAAAGCCGCCAATCCAGCGCCCGCTAAATCTCCTGCGGTTCGAGCTGAGCGGCGTCGAGCAGCGCGCGGGTGTAGGCGTGCTGGGGGCTTGCCAGCACTTCGTGCGTGGGGCCCTGTTCGACGACTTCGCCATCCTTCAGCACCATGACGCGGTGCGCCATGGCGCGCACCACGGCCAAATCGTGGCTGATGAACAGGTAACTGAGCTGGCGCCGGGCCTGCAGTTCACGCAGTAGCGCGATAAGCTGCTTTTGCACCGTGCGGTCCAGCGCCGAGGTCGGCTCGTCCAGCACCAGAAGCTCGGGCTCCAGAATGATGGCACGAGCCACCGCGATGCGCTGGCGCTGGCCGCCGGAGAACTCGTGGGGGTAGCGGGCGGCGCAGCTTTCGGGCAAGCCCACCTCCTTGAGTGTATGCGCCACGCGGCGCGCGATCTCTTCCTTGGGGAGCTCCGGGTAGTGAAAGCGCAGGCCTTCGCTGACGATATCGAATACCGGCATTCGCGGTGATAGCGCCCCGTAAGGGTCCTGAAACACCATTTGCAGGCGGCGACGCTCGCGACGCAGGGCGCTGCCATCCAGCGTGCCAAGCGGCGTCTCGCCCAGGGTGATCTCGCCCTGGGAGGGCACCAGGCGCATGATCGCCGAGGCCAGCGTAGTCTTGCCGGAGCCAGATTCGCCCACCACGCCCAGGGTTTCCCCCGGGGCGATGTCGAGATCCACCGTTTTGACCGCCTCGAAGGCGGGGCGCTTTCGTTTGAAGAGCCCGGCGGCAGGGCGCTCGAAGCGCACGCTGAGCCCGCGGGCCCGCAAAAGCGGCTTGGTGGCGCTGACCGGCACCGGTCGCCCGGCGGGTTCGGCATCGATCAGTGCTTGGGTGTAGGCGCTTTGCGGGTGGCGGAAAACCTCCCCCACGCGGCCGGTCTCCTCGACGCGGCCCGCCTTCATCACGCACACTCGCTCGGCGAAGCGGCGCACCAGGTTCAAGTCGTGGGTGATGAACAGCATGCCCATGCCGTGCGCGTCGCGAAGCGCTTTCAATAGCGCCAGAATTTCCTGCTGTACCGTCACATCCAGCGCGGTGGTGGGTTCGTCGGCGATCAAAAGGGCCGGGTTGTTGGCGATCGCCATGGCGATCATAACCCGCTGGCGCTGCCCGCCGGAGAGCTGGTGCGGCCAAGCATTCAAAAGCTCGTCGGCGCGGGGCAATTTGACCTGCTCCAGAAGTTCCTTCGCGCGCCGCTGGGCGGCTTGGCCTCTCAATCCCTGGTGCAGGCGCAGTGTCTCGCCCAACTGCTTGCCGATGCGGTGCAGCGGATTCAGAGAGGTCATTGGCTCCTGAAACACGAAACCTACGCGGCTGCCTCTGAGCGCGTTCCACTGCGCTTTGCTTTGGCGGTTCAGGTCGGTGCCCTCCAGCCAGCGTTCGCCGCTCACCCGGGCGTTGGCGGGGAGCAAGTCGATCGCTCCCAGCGCCGACACCGATTTGCCCGAGCCGGATTCCCCTACGATCGCCAGCGTCTCGCCGCGCTGAACCTCGAGCGAAAGCCCTTCCACCACCGGCTGGCCATCGAAGGCAACGCTGAAGTTGTCGAGGCGAAAAAGCGGTTCAGGCATGCGAGGCTCCCGGGGCGGGCGTGGCACCGTGGCTGACGTGGCGCGGATCGAAGGCGTCTCTTAAGCCCTCGCCGATGAAGACCAGAAGCGAAAGCATGATGGCAAGCGTCATGAAGGCGGTGATGCCAAGCCAGGGCGCGTGGAGGTTGTTTTTGCCTTGGGCTGCGAGCTCGCCAAGCGATGGCGCGCCCGGCGGCAGGCCAAAGCCGAGAAAATCCAGCGCGGTCAGTGTGCCGATGGCGCCGGTGAACAGAAACGGGATGAAAGTGAGCGTGGCGACCATGGCGTTTGGCAGCACGTGGCGCCACATGATGAGCCGTGAGGGTAACCCCATGGCTTTGGCCGCGCGCACGTACTCCAGGTTGCGCGCGCGCAGAAACTCGGCGCGCACGATATCGACAAGCCCCAGCCAGGAAAAGAGCAGCATGATGCCCAGCAGCCACCAGAAGCCGGGCTGCACGAAGCTTGCCAGAATGATCAGCAGAAACAGCACCGGAAGCCCCGACCAGATCTCGGTAACTCGCTGGCCGATCAGGTCCACCTTGCCGCCGAAATAGCCCTGCACGCCGCCGGCGAGCACACCCATCACGATCGACCCGGCGGTGAGCACCAGGGCGAATGCCACCGATAAACGAAAGCCGTAGATGACCCGGGACAGCACGTCGCGGCCTTGGTCGTCGGTGCCCAGCCAATGGCGCGAATCCGGCGGTGCCGGCGAGGGCCGGCTCATCTGCATGTCGAGGGTCTGGTAGGAGAACGGAATCAGCGGCCACAGCGCCCAGCCGTTCTCGTCGATCTGCTCGCGAATGAAGGGGTCGAGGTAGTCGGTGCGGGTCGGCAAAAAGCCGCCGAACTCGGTTTCCGGGTAGTCGACCAAAAGCGGGGCGTACCACTGGCCATCGAAGTGCAGGACCAGCGGCTTGTCGTTGGCGATCAGTTCGGCGGCTAAGCTTACAATGAACAGTAGGCCGAAGATCCAGAGCGAGACCCGCGCACGGCGGTTGGCGCGAAACGCCGCCAGGCGGCGCCGGGTAATGGGAGATAGGCGGTGGGCAGCGGCCATGGTCAGGACTCCCGGGTCGCGAAGTCGATACGCGGATCGACCCAGACGTAGGTCAAATCCGACACCAGCTTTAGAATCAGACCGATGACGGTATAGAGAAATAGCGTGCCGAAAATCACCGGGTAGTCGCGCTGCATCACCGCCTCGAAGCCGAGCAGGCCCAGCCCGTCGAGCGAGAAGATGACCTCGATCAAGAGGGCCCCAGTGAAGAAAATGCCGATCAGCGCTGCAGGAAGCCCCGCAATGATGATCAGCATGGCGTTACGAAACACGTGGCTGTAGAGAATGCGGTGTTCGCTTGCCCCTTTGGCGCGGGCGGTGAGCACGTACTGCTTGTGAATCTCGTCGAGAAAACTGTTCTTGGTCAGCATGGTAAGCGTGGCGAAGCTGCCAATAGCGGTGGCCGCCACCGGCAGCGCGATATGCCAGAAGTAGTCCTTGATTTTGCCAAGTGTTGTGAGCTCGTCGAAATTGGGGGAGGTGAGTCCGCGTAGCGGAAACCAGTCCAGGTAGCTGCCGCCGGCGAACACCACGATCAGCAGAATCGCGAACAGAAAGGCGGGGATGGCATAGCCCACGATCACTAGCCCCGAGCTCCACACATCGAAGCGCGAGCCGTGGTGCAGCGCCTTGCGAATGCCCAGCGGGATCGAGATCAAATAAACCAGCAGCGTCGACCAGAGCCCGAGCGAAATCGACACCGGCAGGCGCTCGACCATCAGGTCGATGACCGGCCGGTCGCGAAAGAAACTGGTGCCGAAGTCCAGCCGTGCGTAGTCCCACAGCATGGTGAGAAAGCGCTCGTGGGCGGGCTTGTCGAAGCCGAACTGCTGCTCGAGCTGTTCGATGAAGCGCGGGTCGATCCCTCGCGCCCCGCGGGAGTCGTCGTTGACCTGGATATCGGCGCCGCCCATGTCCAGGCGCGTGCTGGCCATTGCGTTCGCGCCTTCGAAGCGCGCCAGCATCTGGTCGATCGGCCCGCCCGGAGCGGCCTGTACGATGATGAAGTTGAGCAGCATGATCCCCAGCAGCGTGGGGATCATCAACAGCAGTCGGCGAAGAGTGTAGCGGGCCACGGTGCGCTCCTGGAGGTAGTCGTAAAAGCCCTAGCGATGGCGCTCGAGCCGGGCTTCGCGTTCGCGGTCCACCCACCAGGCGTCGAGGTCCATGGCGTAGGCGGGAAACGGCTCCGGATAGCCGAACTTGTCCCACACGGCGATGCGCGTCTCGCCGGAGTAGTAGTGCGGGATGGCATAAAAGCCCCAGCGCAGAACGCGATCAAGCGCCCGGGTCGCGGTATCGAGTTCCTCGCGGTCGGAGGCCGAGATGATGTGATCGATCAGGTCGTCCACCGCCGGGTGCGCCAGCGCCATGCGATTACGGCTTTGCGGCGCTTCGGCGGCCGCGCTGGTCCAGTAGTCGCGCTGCTCGTTGCCTGGGTTGTTCGACTGCGGGTAGTGGCTGATGACGATGTCGTAGTCGTAGCTGCGCACCCGGTTCAGGTACTGGTTGATATCGACGATACGCATCGAGGTCTCGATACCGAGTCTGGCCATGTTCCTGAGCATCGGCTGCACTACACGCTCGAGCGCCGCGTCATACATCAGCACTTCCAGTCGCAGCGGCCGGCCGGTTTCACGATGGATCAGTTCGCCGTCCACCACCTCGTAGCCGGCTTCGCGTAACAGCGTGAGCGCCCGGCGCAGGCGTTCGCGAAGCGCAGTAGGCTCGGCCATCGGTAGCGGCTCGGTAAACAGGCGGTCAGAGCCGTGAGAGGCCAAAAGCTCGTCGCGGTGTGGTGCTAAAAGTGCAAGCTCGTCTGCCGAGGGCAGGCCCGTGGCTTCCATTTCGGAGTCCTGGAAGTAACTCTCGGTGCGCTGGTAGGCGTTGTAGAAAATATTGGTGTTGAGCCAAGGGAAATCGAAGGTGAGCGCGAGCGCCTCGCGCACCCGCGGATCCTGAAATTTCTCTTTTTTCAGGTTGAAGACGAACGCCTGCATCATCGCCGGGTTGACGTCCGGCACGGTGATGCGCTTGATCAGCCCCTCGCGGTAGGCGGGAAAGTCGTAGCCGATCGCCCAGGTCGCGGCGCGAGCGTCTTCGCGAAAATCGATCAGCCCCGCCTTGAACGCCTCCCAAGCGATGTCGCGGTCGCGGTAGTAGTCGTAGACGATGCGATCGAAATTGTAGCGGCCGATATTGACCGGCAGGTCCTTGCCCCAGTAGTTCTCATCGCGCTCGAAGACGATGCGCCGGCCCGGGTCGACCTCGCCGATGCGGTAGGGCCCGGAGCCCGGGTGAGCGGCGAGCGTTGGCGAGGTGAAATCCCGCGGCTCCCAGTAGTGGCGCGGCAAAATCGGCAGCTGCGCCACGATCAGCGGAAGCTCGCGGGAGGTGGTGTCGCTGAACTCGAAGCGTACCTGATGCTCGCTCTGGGCTATCACGTTCGAGACACCCGCGTAGTAGCTGGCAAAAAACGGGTTGCCCTCTTCGCGCAGCAGGTTGAACGTAAACACCACGTCGTAGGCGGTGACCGGCTCGTTGTCCTGAAAGCGCGCTTCCGGGCGCAGGTCGAACTCGATCCACTCGCGGTCCGGGTCCAGGCGCACGCCTTCGGCGAGAAGTCCGTAGAGGCTGAAGGGCTCGTTCGGGTTGCTCGCCATGAGCGTGTCGTAAACGTAGCTGCTCACGCCGGTGGCGGGCGTGCCGCGAATAATGAACGGGTTGGTGGAATCGAAGCTCGACCCCACCGCGGTGTGAACGATAGAGCCGCCTTTCGGCGCCTGAGGGTTGACGTGGGGAAAGTAGGCGAAGCCGTCGTCAAGCTCAGGGCTATCGTAGAGCGAGAGCGCGTGAGTGGTTTCGACCATCTCGCTTTCGGGTTCGTCCAGAAGCGCCTGGGGTACGTGCTCGCTCTGCGCCAGCGCCGGTAGCGCCAGCGCGCAGACGGTAAGCGCCAGTGCGCGCAAGCTCTTTACCCGTAAGCGCTTTATCCAAAAGCTCTTTTCAAAGGCCACACCGCTTCGCATCGAGGATGTCCTTGAGGTTAAAAGTCACCACGCAGCCGCCTGAAAGCGTTAAGTATTGCTCTCCTGACGCGCCGACAGTGCCAACAGCTGGCCCGGCTGAATGGCGCCCGGCCGCTCGAGTGCATTCCAGCGAATCAGGTCGCGCTGGTCAAGATTATAGCGCGCGGCGATGGCAGAAAGGCTATCGCCGCTTTCAACGCGGTGCACCGATGGCGTCTGTGTCGAGGCGAGCACAGAGGCGCTGTTTTGCGAAAGCTCGGCGATCAACGCCGTGTCGGCTTCCTCGGGCACCAGCAGCGTTTGGGCGCTGCGCGGGCCGGCCTGCGCCGCCAGAAGCCCCGGGTTCAAATCCACCAGGCGCTGCTGGCTGACGTCCAAAAGTGCCGAGGCCTCGGCCAGGCTCAAGGGCGTTGCCAGCTGCACCTTGGCGAAGGCCGGCGAGGCGTGAATGTCGGGCAGCGTCACGCCGTAGCGCTCCGGGTCCTGAATGATGGTCGAAATCGCCTTGAGCTTGGGCACGTACTGCAGCGTCTCCGAAGGCAGGCTGAGATCCCAGTAGCTGCCTTCCAGCCCTTGCCCTTGGGCGCGGCGCACCGCCTTGTTAACCGTACCGGCGCCGGCGTTGTAGGCGGCAAGCGAGAGCATCATATCACCGTGATACCACTGCTCGGCCTGGGACTCCAGATAATCGAGCGCCGCTTGGGTCGAGGTCAGCACGTCGAGGCGGCCATCGTAGCGGCTGTTGCGGGTCAAGCCCAGCGCGTCGCCGGTGCGTGGCATGAACTGCCAAAGCCCCGCCGCGCCCATGTGGCTTGTCGCGTTGGGGTCAAACGAGCTTTCCACAAAGGGAATCAGCGCAAGCTCGCCGGGCAAGCCCCGTTCGCTGACCTGCTCGGTGATATAGGCAAGCCAGGGCGTGGCGCGCTCGATGATGGCGACGATGTTTTCCGGACGAGCGCGGTAGTGTTCGATCCACTCATCGACCCGCGCTTGGGCGTCCGGGCGCAGCGTTTTGTTCTGCCACTGAAAGGCGTCTCGAAGCGTGGTCCAGACGCTTTGCGGCTCCAGCGTCAGCGAATCCCAAAAGTGGGCGTGATAGGCATCGAGTCTGGCCGGGCGCTCGGCGGCGCGCTGTGAAACGCTCGGCACCGTCGGGGCCGGGGTGAAAGCCGGGCGATTGGCGGAGGCTTCGGAGTTCGTCGCGGCGGCCATCAAAAGGCCCATAATGACGGTGCTGCCAGCGCTTAGCACAAAGCGCTGGCGAATCGTTTGATAGGTCATAGAAAATCTTGTCGGGTAAAGGCGTTAGAAACGGTTTTTCCACTCGCGAAGCGTGGTAAACGTCGCGAGGTCGTCACCATTTGGGCCCTGTTCCCCGGCGGCGCGGCGCACGCTGTCGGTGTCCACGCGCAGATAGGGGTTGATGGCAAGCTCGCGCCCAATGGTGCTGGGTAGGGTGGGGCGATCCATCGCACGCGCTTTCTCGCACTCATCCAGTGCGTTGGGAATGGCCTTGTTATCCGGGTCGGCCGCCCGAGCGAAGGTAAGATTGGCCTTCGTGTATTCATGCCCGCCAAACACCAGCGTGTCTTCGGGAAGGTTGGCAAGCGTTTGAAGCGAGGCGTGCATCTGCGCGGGCTCGCCTTCGAATAGCCGCCCGCAGCCGGCGCAAAACAGCGTGTCGCCGCAAAACAGCAGCGCCGGAATGCCCGCGGCAAAGTAGCTCACATGATCCAGGGTGTGGCCGGGAGTGGCGATGACCTCGAACATGCGCCCCATGACGCGAATTTCATCGCCGTGGCCGACCACTTCATCGAGTCCTTCGATGGTGGAGTCTTTCGGGCCGATGACGTGGGGCGAATAGCGTTTTTTGAGCTCCTTGATCCCACCGGTATGGTCGTGATGGTGGTGGGTGATCAAGATCGTGGTGAGCGTCAGGCCCTCGCGCTCCAAAAGCTCGATAACGGGGGCGGCTTCACCGGGGTCCACGACACAAACGTTGGGGCTGGTATCCTGTCTTAGCAACCAAATATAGTTGTCGCTAAGGGCGGGAATCGGTGTCACGCTCATCATGGGCGAGATCCTTTAACGTTCGAAAAACGCTACTGCGTGTGCCTGCCGCGTCTGCAAGAAATCGCACGTAGCCGCGCAAAAAAGTCGCTACTTTGGAGGGAAGCGCGTTCCATGTCAAATTCCCCGATGGCCGCAGAGCTTGCTCGGCGCATGGTCCAAAGCCAGCCTTATTGGCAAGGCCCGGCGGGTCGCTCGCTTTGGGAAGCCCAGCGCGCCTGCCTTGGGCCGGTGGTCGAAAATCGCCGCGGCCAGCACTGCCTGGAGATGAGCATGGGCCGCTCGCTGATGTCGCTTTCCCAAATTCCTCACCGGGTGCGATGGGCACCGACCTGGGAGCTTGCCGAGTCGGCGTCGACCCTAGTATGCCCGCCGGACTGCTTCGCGCTGCCAGAGCGCTCCATGGATACCGTGATTCTTCACCACTGGCTCGAACAGCTGCCTGATGCTCACTTTACGCTAAAGGAAGCCGCCCGGGTGACGAGCGACCACGGCGTGCTGGTGCTGTTTGGCTTTAACCCGCTGTGCGCCAGCGGGCTTTTGAAGCGCCAGCGCCAGGGCCACTCGGCATTCCCTTTCAACGGCGACTGGCAGGGTGTGAACCGGCTTCGCGACTGGCTGGCGTTTGTCGATTTCGAGGTGAAACGCGTAGACTACTGCTGTTTTCGCGCCCGTATGAGCGCAGCCTGCGGCGAGCGCTGGGAGGCCTGGGGGCGGCGCCATAATCTGCCGCTGGGGCAAAGTTACATGATCCAGGCCTGCCGGCGAGAGCGCGGCGTGCCCATCGAGCGGGTTCGGTTCAAGCTGCCCTCGCGGGCACCGTCCTCGTCGCTGGGCGTTACGCGCCAAGGCGCCCGGCTTGCGCCGCCAAGCGAAACCTCCTCTCGTATGTCAAAGGAACGTCAGTGACCAAGCAAGACAAAGAGTCCGGTGTGAAAGAGCCCAGCGTCGTGGTGTACACCGACGGCGCCTGCCGTGGAAACCCGGGCCCCGGCGGCTGGGGCGTGGTACTCGAAAGCGGCCCGCACCAAAAGACCCTCAAGGGGTTTGAGCCGCAGACCACCAACAACCGTATGGAGCTGATGGCCGCCATCATGGCGCTGCGTACGCTCAACACCGCCTGCCGGGTCGAGCTCTGGACCGACTCCCAGTACGTGCGCCAAGGCATTACCCAGTGGATTCATAACTGGATCAAGCGCGGCTGGAAAACCGCCGCGAAGCAGCCGGTCAAAAACGCCGAGCTTTGGAAAACCCTGCACGAAGAGACGAAACGTCACCAAGTCGAGTGGCACTGGATCAAGGGGCACAGCGGCCACCCGGGCAACGAAAAAGCCGACGACTTGGCCAACGAAGCGATCGATGAGGCCAGCGACGATCAGAAAAGGAGCAGCGCATGCGGCAAGTAATCCTCGACACCGAAACCACGGGTATCGAAACCCGGGACGGCCACCGCATGGTCGAGATCGGCGCGGTAGAGATGATCAACCGCCGCCTGACCGGGCGCACCTATCACCAGTACATCAACCCGGAACGCCATATCGATGCCGAGGTCGTGGCGGTCCACGGCATCGACGACGCGAAGGTGGCCAACGAGCCGATATTTTCCCAGATCGCCGATGAGTTCTGGGCATTCATCGAAGGCGCGGAGCTGGTCATTCACAACGCGCCGTTCGACGTGGGCTTCATCGATCATGAGCTGAACCTGGCCAATCAGCGCCGTCAGGGCCCGGCGCTTGGCCCGGTACGCGATCACTGTCGCGTGCTCGATACGCTGACCATGGCGCGCCAGATGCATCCGGGGCAGCGCAACAGCCTGGACGCGCTGTGCAAGCGCTACGATATCGACAATGGCCACCGCGTCCTTCACGGCGCACTGCTCGACGCCGAGATTCTCGCCGACGTTTATCTCGCGATGACCGGCGGGCAGACCGCGCTCACCCTCGATGCCGAAGCGAACGCCGAGCGCGAGGAATCTTCCGAGGCAAGCGAGGGGCTATCGATCCAGCGTCTGTCGCTTAAGCCCGGCGCGCTCAAGGTGGTTCGTCCCACTGAGGAAGAGGAAGCGGCGCATCTCGCCAAGTGCCAGGCGCATTCGCTTCACTGGAGTGGGAGCGCACCCGCCGATGCTTAAACGCAATATCCCGCTGAATGCCGGCGAAGGCCATGTGATTCGCTTGGCGCGCGGGCGGCTAGCACCGGGCGTCAGCACGCCAGAGGGTACGCTGACGCCGCTCCAGCCGTTTCAGCCCTGGAGCGCCGATATGCAGCCGCTTTGCTACTGGGACGACGAGCCGGTGGCGCTCTCTATCGAGCAAACGCCGCAGGAGGGCTGGATCGAAGGTCGGGAGTGGCTTTCGCTACTGCCGGAGAGCTGGTTCAGCCTGCTGTCGACGGCACTGCAGGTGAGCGCTTGGCTCGACAACCACCGTTTCTGCGGGCGCTGCGGCGCAGAGGCCACCCGGCTGGGCGCCGAGTTTGCCATGCACTGCGACGCCTGCGGTCACCGCAACTACCCGCGCATCTCGCCCTGTATCATCACGCTGGTGACCCGGGGGGAGGCAATGCTGCTGGCGCGTAGCCCGCGCTTTGCACCCGGGCGCTACTCCACGCTTGCCGGCTTCATCGAACCCGGTGAGTCAGCGGAGGAGGCGGTTCACCGCGAGGTGTTCGAAGAGGTGGGCGTGTACATCGACAACCTGCGCTACCACAAGAGCCAGGCGTGGCCCTTCCCGCACTCGCTGATGCTGGGCTATTTTGCCGAGGCCACGACCCGGCGCATCCACATCGACGGCGTCGAGATCAGCGATGCGGCCTGGTTTTCACCGCGCAAGCTGCCAACGCTTCCCCCGGCCTACTCCATTTCTCGCGAGCTGATCGAGACGCACCTGGCGCGCGTGCGCAGCGACTAGTACTTGATTTGATAGGTCACTATTGACCGGGGAACAGGCTCGTCAGTTTGGTTGCCAGCATGACGTTGCCGGAGGCCTTGAGCTTGCCGCTCATGAACGCGCTCATGCCGCTGATGTCGCCGGACATGATGCCGCGCAGCGTCTCGGTGCTGGTGGTCAGCGTGACCGACGGGTCGTCGTGTTCGCCTTCATGAATGCCGAGGGTGCCGTCCTGAACGTGCAGGTAGTGGCTTTGTTCGTCAGAGAAATGAAACTGAAAAATTTCGTCCATGCCCTTCGCTGCTTGCGGGTCGAAGCGCGATTCGAGCTTTTCAAAGGTGGTCGAGGACATCAATGGTTTCCTGTAGCGTGTCGTTGCAAAAATCGGGCGATGTTTCGCCACGATAGGAGGATACTGGGTAGAAGGAGTCTAACGTGGTGCCCGCGAAGAGCCTATTTAAAGCACGCGTTTTAATCAAGCGAGTATAGTGAGCTAACCAGGCGTTGCACATGCGTATTGAGGCGTATCGACCCAAAGGAGAGGGACATGAGTGAATGGACGGCTGAGATAGGCACCTTTCTGGTCCAAAGCGTGATTCTTACCCTGCTGGCGCTGTTGGCAGGCTTTCTGCTCATGCGCGGCAAACGCGGCGGCGAGCGCGGCGCTACGCTAAAAGTAGAGTCGCTCAACGAGCAGCGCCGCGCGCGCAATCGGCGCCTCAAGGTGAACGCCACCGCCCAGGGCGCGCGTAAAAAGTTGATCAAGCAGCTTCGCCGAGAGGAGAAAGAGCGCCATAAGACGGCCAAAAAGAGCGAAAAGGGCGCCGCGCCGCGGCTCTGGGTGCTCGATTTTCATGGCGATATCAAGGCCTCACGCACCGAGCAGTTCGCCCAGGAAGTATCGGCGGTGATCGACGTGGCGGGCGCCCAGGACGAGGCAGTGATCCGCCTCGAATCCGGCGGCGGGCTGGTACACGCCTACGGACTCGCCGCGGCACAGCTTGATCGGCTCCGCGAGGCAGGCATTACCACCACGGTGTGTATCGACAAGGTTGCCGCCAGCGGCGGTTACATGATGGCGAGCACGTCGCACCATATAAAGGCCGCCCCCTTTGCGGTGATCGGCTCGATCGGCGTGGTGGCCCAAGTGCCCAATATCCACCGCCTTTTAAAGCGCAACGATATCGATGTCGAGATGCTGACCGCCGGGCGCTATAAGCGCACGCTAACGGTGCTGGGGGAGAACACCGAAGAGGGGCGAGCCAAGTTCATCGACGATCTTGAAAATACGCATAAACTCTTCAAGCAGTACGTAGCCCGCCACCGTCCGGCGATGGATATCGACCGCTTGGCCACCGGAGAGAGCTGGTACGGTAGCGAAGCGCTGGACGTGAAACTGATCGATAGCCTCGGCACTAGCGAAGCGTATCTGGTCGAGCGTATGAAGGACGTGGAGGCGTTCACGGTCAAGCTCGAGCCAGCTAAAACCGTGGGGCGGCGTATCAGCGTTGCAGTATCCAGCGGTATCGAGCAGGCCGTGACCAAAGCGCTGGGCGCCATCGACGCCACTGGCTGGCAGCGGCGCTAGCGCCCGTTGTTATCGGCTTGAAAAAACTAAGCCGCGTAGTGAAGCGCCAGGGCGGAGAGTATCGCTCTGGCGCTTTCGCTTTTGAGCGAGTAGTAGATGGTTTGCGACTCTCGCCGGGTCTGGACCAGCCCATCGCGACGCAGAATGGCCAGGTGCTGAGAAAGCGCGGACTGGCTCAACGCAAGCTGCTGGTTGATCTGCGTCACCGAAAGCTCTTTTTCTGCCAGAAGGCAGAGAATCTGCAAGCGTTTTTCGTTGGCGAGCGCCTTGAGAAGCAGGGTGCCCGCTTCCAACGCCTGCCCATTATGCTCAAGAAGACGAGCGGCGGCGCTTGAGTGAGTAGCCATGGTTTTCTCCTTGCCGAGACGCGGGAAGGCGTTTTCCCGTCACAATGCGGTCGCGGCGGTGCGGTTTAGTAACGTCGACGGTCTTTCGTTGAAATATTGTTAATCAATAGTCGTTAAATTAGCGAATTTTGTCCAAGTCGGTGTTTAACGCTAAGTCAATGGTAGTTAATGCGACGGACTGTCGACAATGTGCGCTATTTTGCACGCATTGGTGCCGGATTATCCGATGGTTTAACGGCGGCGCTTTTGTTTTTATGGTTAAAGTGTCAACAACAGGGGTTGATCGCTAACACAATAAAGACAAGGTGACCATGAGCCGCTACCACGCTACCCGCGCATACTCCATCGAATCGCCCGCCGAGTTTTGGCAGGAGCAGGCAAAGCGTATTCCTTGGACGCACTTTCCCGAGACCATTCTTGCCTGGGACGAGCAGCGCCACGCCCGATGGTTCGAGGACGGTACCCTCAATATCTGCCACGCCGCACTCGACCATCATGTCGACGAAGGCCGTGGCGAGCAGACGGCGCTTTATTACGACTCGCCGGTCACCGGCACGAAACAAACGATCACCTATCGCGCGCTGCGCGACCGGGTGGCGTACGTGGCCGGCGGGCTCGAGACGCTGGGCGTCGGTAAAGGTGACCGGGTAGTGATCTATATGCCCATGGTGGCAGAGGCAGTCATCGCCATGCTCGCCTGCGCGCGGATCGGCGCGGTTCACTCGGTGGTGTTCGGCGGTTTCGCCGCCAGCGAGCTGGCGCTTCGTATTGAGGACGCCGAGCCCAAAGTGGTGATCTACGCCTCCTGCGGAATCGAAGTGAACACGGTGCTGCCTTACAAGCCGATCGTCGATCAGGCCATTGCCCAAAGCACCTTCAAACCGGAGGCGCTGGTGGTGTTTCAGCGCGAGGCCGAGCGCGCCCAATTGGGCGAGGGCGAGCACGACTGGCAAGCTCTTGAGCAGAGCGGCGTGTTTGCCGAGTGCGTCGAGGTCGAGGCGACCCATCCGCTCTATATCCTTTATACCTCCGGCACCACCGGCAAGCCCAAGGGCGTAGTGCGCGATACCGGCGGCTACGCCGTGGCGTTGGCCTACTCCATGGAGGCGGTGTACGACCTGTCGCCGGGGGACGTGTGCTTTACCGCCTCTGATGTCGGCTGGGTGGTGGGCCACTCCTATATCGTTTACGGGCCGCTACTGCGCGGGTGCACAAGCGTGATATACGAGGGTAAACCGGTGAAAACGCCGGATGCCGGCAGCTTTTGGCGCATTATCGATGAGTACAAGGTCAAAAGTTTCTTCACCGCGCCCACCGCCTTTCGCGCGATCAAAAAAGAGGATCCGGAGGCGCTGGCGCTAAGCCGCTATACCCTTGATAGCCTGAAATGCGTGTTCGTCGCCGGCGAGCGCCTCGACCCGCCAACGTTTCACTGGCTAAGCGACGTGCTTGGAGTGCCGATCATCGATCACTGGTGGCAAACCGAAACCGGCTGGCCCATCGCCGCTAATTTGGCGGGCATCGAGCTCGCCCCGGCCAAAGCGGGTTCGGCAACTTACCCAGTGCCAGGCTTCAACGTCGAGATCATAGGCCGCGAAGGCGAAAAAAGCGTGCCGATGGAGGAGGGCAGCGTATTGATCAAACAGCCGCTGCCGCCCGGCTGCTTGAGCGGTATCTGGCGCGACCCAGCGCGCTTTCACAGTGCCTACATGGCCGCCTTCCCGGGCTACTACCTGACCGGCGACGGCGGCTATTTCGATGACGACGGCTATCTCTTCATCATGGGGCGCACGGACGACGTGATCAACGTGGCCGGCCACCGGCTCTCGACCGGCGAGATGGAGGGCGTGCTCGGCGCCCACCCAGCGGTGGCAGAGTGCGCGGTCATCGGTATCCATGACGACCTGAAAGGCCAGCGCCCGGTGGGGCTTGTGATTCCCAAGGACGGCTTCGACGGCGACGAGACCGCTTTGGAAGCCGCGCTCATTCAGCAGGTGCGCGAGACGATCGGCCCGGTAGCCGCATTCAAGCAGGTGCTGATCGTCAACCGCCTGCCCAAGACCCGCTCGGGCAAGATTTTGCGCAAATTGCTGCGCACGCTGGCCGACGGCAAGCCCTATACCGTTCCCTCGACCATCGACGACCCGACGAGCCTCGAGGATGCCCAGGCCGCCATGGCTCGCCACGGCGTAGGGCGTGTCGATGAGGCCAGACCGGCGGAGCAGTGAGCCAAGCGCGGCCCTAAAGCGGCCGAGAGCAATATGCTGCATGCCGGTGAGCAGGTAACATCGTCCGCTGAATGTTACGCGCTCAATAGGAATCGTTTAAAGATGCAAGGAGAGAGTTGGATGATGAAACCGGTAGGCATGCTCTCGGCGCTTTTGCTAATGAGCGCAGCCCACGCCCAGGACAATCGCTACACGTTCGATGACATGGAGCAAACGGTGAATGAAGCCTTCGCTAAAGGAGAGGAGTGCCAGGCCAGCACCGATGAAGTAATGACGCCCGAGTGCGAAGCGTTCAGGGACTTTCACATCGACCGTTACTCCACCGGGCTTTTGAAATTCGGCCAGGAAATGAACACGGCTGATTACAACGTCTACGGCGGTATCAAGGAGTCGAGGATCGACGAAATGTTTCGAAAAATCGATGAAATCGGCAAGATGGAAACGTTTATCGACTCGCTATCGCCGCGCTCAAGGATTTAAGCGAACGAGTCGCTAGCAGCCAGCGAGAGCCTGGCTTTTTTCCTTGGTTACCCCTGGCCGATGCTGGCGCCTGACTCAGAATAGTGACCCAGCGTTCGGGTAGGACGCTGCGAATATCCTAAAAATTGGATTAGGCGAATAACAGGCATTAAAACAGCCACTTCAATGGGCGGCCTTTAATGGAGGCGCTGACTGGGTTAACAGTCTTCTGAAACCCAATGGCTCTCTTGCGATGAGATCATGGTGTCGACGTTTGTGACGTGAGTTCTCGTTGAGAAATGTTTACCGCTATGCCGTGTTGACGATATAGCGATATCGACATTCAAATCAGGCGTGGACTTTGAGGCTTTAACTTCCAGCGTGTCCGTATCATCCGAGATATCGATTTCTTGAAAGCCTTCTTCAGAGAAGTGTTGTCTTATAGTGGGCTCAAAATCCTGCGCTTCCTCCACGGTAATACATTGGTGTTCGATGTAGGTTCCTTGCTGTACTTCTGGAGGCACTTCGCTTTCGATCGTGACCGTTGTTTCCCATAGGCCAGGTTTAACCTCAAAGGCCCCGGCTGGTAGAGAAGCCGCTACAAGCAATGAGCCAAGCAGGCATTTCTTCAGCATATTTCCTCCATACATAAATCAAAAAGCGCCATGGATAGCCCAAGTCGTGGGCGGCTTTAAGCGTGGCGATATTAGGCAGCTCCAACGCAAGCGAGGCTAAACAGAGATGGGGTAAAAGCAGGAGCTGAAAACACTGTAACAACCAGTGCTTTAGTCTAATTTTGTGCCAAAGTGCACTGGTCTGGCTCAGAAAGTATAACGGCAGGTGTTCCCCTGGTTATACTTTTGGCATTTTTGGAAGGCTAGAAACTAAAAAGGGAACCAGCCAAGTAGCTGATTCCCCAGTATAAGTGGCGGAGGGACAGGGATTCGAACCCTGGATAGGCTATTAACCTATGCCGGTTTTCAAGACCGCAGAGCTATAGCCAGTATCACAATAACTAGCTGAATTCATTGATTTTAGATGCCGGGTGCAGCGTGATTTCTAGATCAATACAGCGCAAAACGTGCGATATGTTACGCCGCCGCGTTCTTCGCGCGCACAATGTCGTCACGCAGTTGAACGCGATATGCTCGAGGCATATCAGGTTCGATTGAGTGAAGAGGGAGTAGGGTGATGATGAAGGTCTTTGCGTTGCTGACTGCAGCTATTCTCTGCTTGGCTGCAACTGCTGAGGCCAGCCCACCGTCATCCTTCAGCGCGGCCAAGCGCCTCGCCGAGCAGCAGATCTATCACGACCAGAACGCCACTTTCTATTGTGGGTGCGAGTTCAGTTTCGAGGAAGGGCCAGAACTCGAGTCGTGCGGGTACCAGATTCGAAAGCAACCGGCGCGGGCGAACCGGATCGAGTGGGAGCACGTCATGCCCGCGTATGATTTCGGCCGACAACGACAGTGTTGGCAAGAGGGCGGGCGCGACAACTGCCGGCGAACGGATCTCGTATTCCGGATGATGGAGGCGGATCTGCATAACCTGGTCCCGGCGATCGGTGAAGTGAACGGCGACCGCTCGAACATGCGGTTCGCGATGGTCAACTCGCCAGTTCATGAATACGGGGCCTGTGATATCGCAGTGTCATTTGATGAACGCGCGTTCCAGCCGCCGCCACATCGCCGCGGCGATATAGCGCGCACGTACTGGTACATGCGTGACACTTACGGCATTGAGATCAGCCGACAGCAGCAGCAACTATTTACTGCTTGGGCGAACCAGGATCCTGTCGACGACTGGGAGATTGAGCGTAATCGGCGAATTGCGGCAATTCAGGGTAACGGTAATACTTACGTTTCCAATGAAGACCTGCCGACGGCTCGGGGAATCGTCACACCACCCTTAGTGCTAGAGAATCGTTCGTCGACTGCCGGCGCCCTGCCTAGCTTCAGTTGCGACACACGCAAAACCTGTGGCCAGATGAGCTCGTGTAACGAGTCCTATTTTCATCTTCTGCAATGCGGGAACGGGCGCTTGGACGGTGATAATGATGGGGTACCTTGTGAGTCGATCTGTCGTTAATCAGGCGTATGTTTAGGAATCAGGGATCATCAGGGGGGGGGTATGAAGGGCGTGGTTTTTGAAAACTGTTTTGATGCACAGATGATAAATTGCTCATTCCAAGGGGTTGAGTGCGGGATAGAAGACATTGGGTCTCACGGTACTCAGGTGGTTGGCAACGAGATTATAGGTTCTGGTACTTTATATCGCGCAATCCATTCGACTGGGATCGTAGCTACTAATAACAAGCGGATAAAGTCTAGAAGCCTTCAGCTAACACCACTTGCAAATGCTATTAATAGGGCAATACATGAAAGATAAAGACGAGCAATCCATGTTTGACCTTAGTAATTCTCAAGTCGAAAAGTTTAACGACAATGAAACCGAATCGGGTACGCTGCTAAAAGATCGAGGTTCTAGTTTCGGAGAGATAAAAAGGAATCGACGAGGATCTAAAACAGAAGGCATAAAGTCGAAGCTTCGATGGGAGTTTTTAAAGATGCCTTTTGCAATCATTACTGCTGTTGTCGCTGCAGTCATCCTCTGGATTATTGGTCTCTAAGTGCTATTTCGGCCAGCTGATTTAATATGAGCTATGAGTCGATCCAGTGGCGCAAGCGCCTCGAGCGCTGCGGCTGGCGAAAATTCACCGGCGCTCGCCTGCCGCGAGGCCTGATCGAGTTCCACATCATTCAGGCTGGCAAGCTTTATAGCGGCCGGTGCTGGAGCGAAAACCTGCCGGGCGACTCTTCGACGCCGGGCACAATCGCTTACGTTGTACAGCGGGAGGACTTAAGGACAGCCGGAGTGTGGCGGCGTGCGAACTCAGGCAGCGTCGGTATGATCGTACGCCCGGCACCCTTCTAGCGTAGCAAATCAATCGGCGCCAGCCCCAGTTGATCGAGGTGGTCTCTCACTGCATCCAGCCGATTACCCATGGCCACAGTGATTTTCCCAGGGCTTACATTGCCAACATTGATCGCTAAGAGCGATCGGGCTCGCTCGGCGGCTTCAATGTCCACATTTAAGGTGGGCGTCGGCACCAGACTTGCCCCAGCCAGCTCGATAAATGCCGGTTTGACTACTGTAGATGCGACGCTGTAGTGGTTGCCCGCCGTGTCTTGGTGCATAAGAGGGCCAAATGTTTGATCGTCAGATCTTGACTCGCCCAGGCACAAGGCAAGCTGGTTCGCATCTGCGATAAATGCCTCAGGCACAGCTATCGTGACGCGCAGCGTGTACGCGGTGCTCATGATCTTAGCCCCGCTAGATAGTTCAAAACAGATTGCTCCAGCGCCGTGTCGACTTGCTGCTCACGAAGAATGATGCCGTAGTCGTGCATTGTGACGTAAGACCCTGAGCTGGGCCCATAGATGTACAGGTGCTGAGCATTAGCGAGCCCGTTTGAGCGCGCCGGCGCAGTGTTGTAATGCTCAATCGTGCTGTCAGATCTGCGCGCGCGGAGAATGCCGGAATTGATGTTGACTCGTAAGGCAGGCGCATCATTCAGCCCGAGGGGAGTCGGCGCAGCGATAAACCGCTCGGAACTGGCATCGTTCTTGCCGAACACGCTATCGCTACGCAGACGGATGTAGCCGAGCGTGTTGCCACCGAGAAGCGTCATCTGGCCGCTGCCACCAGTTTGCTGGCCGGCGATGAACATGCAGCCGTTGTCGAGATTGATCGGCGTAAAATTAAACCAAGTGCCCGCATCAGTTGTGTCGATATAGCCAACACCGTCAGCGTCCTGACGCCAGATTGGTCTTCTTGAGCTAATATCCTGCCACTGATCGTAGCCATTGCCTGTTGTGTCAACACGCAAGCCTATCGGGTCTCCGGGTGACAGGACGGGAATAGTGCCGGCTGCATCTTGCCAAAGGACCTGTATGCCATTAACTACTGGCATTGATACGCAGTGCCCGCCCGTTTCTCCGTTTGAGAACAGCAACTCATTGACCTGTTGCGTTGTCAGCTTAGACTCAATCGGGGCGCCGGGCTGAACGGCTTCAACGACTTCTTTCAGCGGCGCGTCGAGCGGGAATGGATCTCCGCCACGCTCAACCCGACTTTCGTTGACCAGCTCGCGGAGTCGAACAAGAGCTTCTCTCGTGTAATCTGATTTCTCTTTGAGAGTTCCCATCAGATTTTCACTCCATTCATCTCATCGAAGATGGGCACCATAATCGCGTTTAGAGCATCAGTCGCCGCCTGCGCCGCGTTCTTTTCACTCTGCTCCGCTTGATCGGCCAGCCGCTGTACCTCAGCTTTAGTCGCCAGAATTTGCTCGACCAAGCCTTGGGCGCGCTCATCGGTAATTGGTGTAGGCGACGCTTCAAGGGCTTGCGGCAGCGACATGACGGAATCAGCATCGGCGATCACTTGGCCTAAAGCCTCTTCGCGCCCGTTATTCGACCACACGACGTTGTAGTAACCGGGTTCGAGTTCGACCGTATAGCTGCCATCGGGTCCGGTTGTAAACGCGTGCGATGAATCTCTCAACACGCCGTTTAGCGACGTTTTGTACGCGCCAAATTTGATTTTGACGCTTGGCAGCGGGCCGCCAGCATTGTATAGGGTCCCTTCTAAAATCATCGGTTGACGCTCCTGGCGGCGTTTTAAGGGCACAAAAAAACCGCTCGAGGCGGCAAAGAAATAGCTGCTTAGCTTGGCGGGAAAGCATCATCATCAGCATAAACGCGCGCGTCGTAGTTCAGCGCTTTGAGCGTTACGCTATCAAGACCCTGCGGCTCGACATCCTCGACGATAGCGAGATATGACCAGCGCTGCATCGTGCCCCAAAGCAGGTGCGGCGGCTCAACGCCTGGGTAGATTGTCGGCACGTCGTCCATTTGCGATATAACGTGATCGTCTGACTCGCCGCGTTGCGCAGGGAACGGTCCTGCTACCGTGCCGTCGGGCATTCGCCAGGCGATGACGTATTGCTCATCACCCGACCAGTCGAATGGCTCAGACGACAGCAGGTGCACGCCGTCGGTGCGTTCATCAACGTCAAGCAGGATTGCCGACCGGCCATAACCCGGCACGTCGTCAGCGAGCCGGCAAAGGCTCTTGAACGACGAATTCAAACCGTCGCACTCCGTATCCCATGAGTATTCCCAGCGCTGGTATTTCAGCCTGCGGCGCTCGCGCATGCCGATGCGCCAAGCGCGGGTGCGGTCGGTGACGCCCTCGAGCACGACTTTACGAGAGCGAAAACCTTGGTCGCCGGGAAGACGGCACTCGACTGTCTCTGTTGTCCAGGTCTCGCCGTCGACGTATTCAACGTCGATGCCGTCGGGGTCCTCTGGCCGAGGCCCGGTGAATTTGCGGGACAGCTCGCCCGGCATGTTCTGTAGCGTGTACATGTGCTCAGGCTGAGAGCGCGTCGATTCACGCACCGGCACGATACGTCCGTGATCAACGGATAGCTCGGCCATTCCGGCACGTAACGCGGTATTGAGCGCCTCTTTGACGGTGATCGAATCATTGATTACGTCATCATACCGGTCGCCGCGGGCTCGCCATACGCCGTCGAGGCGAATCAGCTCGTCATCGAGATCGTCATCGGTGTACCCGCTGGTCTGCGCGATATGACGAATCCAGGGCGCTATGTCGCGGGTCGGCTCGAGCCCCATCCAAGCGCTGCCGCTCCATACCGGTAGGCGGCGAGTCTGGATCAGGTTCACCTGGTTCTCGGTCTGCGCGGCGATCAGATCAGAGCCGTTGATGACCATGATCATCGTGCTCACGCCGTCATAGCTGTTGGCTTGGGGCAGTTGAGAGCGCAGCCCGTACCACTCGATTTTGTCCAGCGCTTGGGTGCTCGTGTCTTCGAGCGTGCGGCGCACAACGCGAACCTCGGGTGTGATTGAACTCGGCAGCGTCTCCTTGAATGTCCATCCCAGCTGATCGCGGGTATCGCCCCCTATGGTGCGAACAATAGAGTTCCATGCCGTGGTTCCGTAAGCGCGCCATTGAAGCTCTACTTCGCGCTCGCGGTACCCGATGCTGCCGTCATCATTGATGAAGCCAAGACCGTTGGGGCAAAAAACATCCCATTCAATCGTGCTGGTTTTCTCTCGTTCAGGGCAGGCAAGGAATGGGCCGGTATAAAGCGCCGGCGCCGTCTTGTCGCTCGGTCTAGCGATGATCTGAGTGAACGATAAATCAGGAAACGACGACCATGTCGGGTCAACTGAATCATCCGACAAACGACGCTGCAGCGTCACTACGCGGTCATCCTCGTTAACATCAACGATGGAGTACGTCACGTTAGAGCGATTGATAAAGACGATATGATCGCCAACCGGGAAGTTCTCGATTAGCTCGCCGCTATTTCTGTCCTCGAGCAGCATTCCCAGATCGCTGACACTGCGCACTCGGTAGATGCCAGACAGGGTTTCACCCGAGATCGTGACCAGAATACCGGGCGACAGCTGCGTAAAATCGCCAAACAGTGAGGCCTGATTGCCGCCAACGGTGACGGTTTGTCGTAGGTTAACAATCAGCCGTATTTCTCCCTCCCATGTTTTTGGAAGCGAGTTGTTGAGCGTTAGCTGATTGCCGGAGCTCGAGCCGCTGGCATCGTACTCGGCGTCCTGCGTGCTGATACCGCGCAGGCGAAGGCCGCTTGCGCCGGTAGACGCGCCCACCTCGGGCGCATTGAACCAGTTTTCGGCAGCTTGGTGGCCAGCCAGACTCTCGCCGGGCTCAAAAAACTGAAACGCGATTCCCGGCAACGACGTAACTGGTGTTGAGCCAATCGCCAGGTCGTTCACGTCGCGCTGGTACTGCCCGAGGCCGAGCGAGAACAGCATATAAAGCGACTGCGAGCGACCATTGACGAAACGACGAACCGGAGCGCTAAGCAGATCGGGATAAATTTTGCGGCGGCCTGCTTGATCTGGGATTACGTCGCCTAAACGCGGCTGGTTGCCCTGCACGCCGACCTCGAGTAAGCGCGAACCCTGACTAGAGCCAGCGCGACTATTGACGTTCGGAATGCTCGGTTTTAGCAGAAACGCGGAGGCAGTGGCTACTACGCCCGCGACAACCGCTGCGAGTAACGCGCCCTCGAGACCTTGCGGCTGGACGCGTAGATCGACATCGATACCCTGCTCGAGCATCAACGCTCCCCACTCGCTGGGCGGCACAACACGACAATCAACCGTGGCGCTGATCGGCCGTGCCTCGCCGCTACCCTCAAGGCAGCCAGGTGCATTCTCGGACAGCCATTGCTCGAGACTGATACCTGATACCTCGTGGCGCTCAATCGGCTCTCCGGGAAGCGTCGAGGGGTAAACATTAATCGTCATGGTAGTAGATCACCTGCATGTGCTGTTGCTCAAACGCGCGGATTGATTGCCAGCGCGGGCCGGTTTCCGGGTTTGTATCCAGTACGCCAAGGCGGCCATCAAGCTCGACGGCGACACCGACATGGACGCACAGAAGGCCCCGCCAGCAGGTAGCGATAGCACCTGGCGCCGCCGGGCCAGCGATAAATCGCTCGCGCTCCGCCCAACAGGCGGACGTCAGGCCCCGTTTATCGTTTTCTCTGATAGCGCCGTAGCTCGGTAGCCACGCCCACCCGAAAACGCGGGCGCGCACATCACGAACCAGGCCCCAACAATCGAACGCAGTTGGACCACGCCCCCCGAACTCATGCCGGCAGGCTAGGTAGTGGTCAATCATGGGGTAATCCTTGGGGTTATCGCCGACCGATGTACTTCAAGCCGGGCGCGAAAGCAGCGGTATAGCGGCGCTTTGCGAATTCCTGGCTGATCAGCGCCATATAGCTCGAGATGATCTCGACGTGAGCGCCCTGGAACACACCATCGACGAGCTGAAAACGCAGCGGCCGTGCCGCCGGTGCGCTCAGATCGTTTGACAGGTACTCGCGGTAGATCACATTGATTGTCTCGCCGCTCTCGATGCCGTCGTCAATGAAACGCTGGGCGATGCCCTGCACGTTCTCGACAGCGAACGTCAGGTTCTGCTGTCCAGAGTCGCCGCGCTTGGGTAGCGCGACGGCCATGGCTGACGCCGTGAACGTAACGGTTTCGCCGGTTTCGAGTGTTGCGGTCTGATTCTCGTAGCCCGCGCAGGTGCGCAGCGGCGCGGCGCCGGGGCGGCTGATCTCAAGCGTGGGGATTTTGACGACCCCAGCGGGGGCTGAGGCGTTTACGGTGGCGAGATAGGTCATTGATTAACACCAATCAAGCGCTGCTTGATATTGTCGAACATGATGCGATGCCCGGCATCATTCGGGTGGAGTCCATCGGATAGTACATCCTCACCGTCAAGAAGGTGTTGCAGTGTGTAAGAATACTGGTCGATAAAATCAACCCCAAGTTCTTCTGCGACGCTCTTAATGATCGATGAAATTTCATTCATGTGAAGATACCGAGTATCTCCCGTCTCGTTTTCGATAGTTGCTACGCATGAAGCGAGTAAAACAACTTTTTTTCCACGATCTAGCAACCACTGGGTTATTTCCACAAGCTGCGCACGAAAAATTTTCGGCGAATTACTAGAGCTTTGTGTGCGGTTATTAGTGCCAAGCTGAATCATCACTACTTCGTCAGCCGAACTTGTGGAATCATTTAACAAAGGGCCATCGGGCACCCACCTTGTAGTGTTAGAGCCGATTATGCCATCGTTCACAACGACGACTTTTTTGATGACATTGATAGCCTCTAATCGAATCTGAATTTTCGCCGATGATTTGCGGCGGAGAATTATTTCATGCTCACCGAATGGGAATTCGAAAACCGGAGATCGCGCTCCGAAAAAGGCACTATCACCCCCGAACGAGAACTCCCCAACCACCGCGCCGTCTACCAGCACTTCTGCCATGTCTATCGCAGGGTCGCCGTTCAGCTGTGCATATGTGTACGAGATATTGTCTCCTACCAATCGGGTCGTAACCTCCGCGTTGTAGTTGTAGCCTGGGATGATCGGTTCAGATTGACGAATGTCTAAAACGTAGCCATGCGGCGTCTGATCTACATAGCGCTCGTCTTTGATCGGAGTAATGCCCCGCCGCGTCTTTGGGTAGATATATCTTGTCTGTGAGTTTATTGGCGGCATTGAGTATTCATAAGCGTCAACGCTGGCCCCGTCACCCAAGTCAGTACGAGCACGCAAAACGCCACAACCCCAAGCGCCGAGGTAATCGCGCAGCAGATTTGTCCATGTGCGTGATTCGAGATTGTTTCGGGGATCGCTAAGACTTTGCGAACGAGGCGATGAAGGCGATAGACCGCTGGCACCGGAGCCCCATGTGATTGAGTCGCCTATCAGGTGAAGTCGCAGCGAGTGTGCGGGATTATTCATGGCATCAACGAGTGCTTTCAAGCCTGAGGGCGGGGTATCAGGCAGTGGCTTAGGTTTTGGCAAGTAGGCACTGTCAACGTACTCCCAGCGCGGCCAAAACGTTTCGAGCAATGTCGTCAATTTGAACAGTTTTTCAATCCCAGCGGATATGCTGGTCCACCAGCCCCCAAAAAAGTACTCGATACCGGAATCTGACCGCATACCAAGAGTCAATTGCGATAAATCAGTTACTTCGGGCAGCTCGACTTGTGGAATTATGCTTGCTCCGTAAACGCGATTTTTTTCGTCTATTTCTTTGACAACTTCTAGGGCGCCCGACTCTACTGTGTACGTCTGCCCCTCTTTGTTCGTGGCAGAAAGGTAATAGAAGGGTCCTGGGTAATTTCCAAAACTCCACTCTCCGGTAGAGCTGTGCACCGTTATTGCCATAAAAATATTAGGCCGCTGATCGCTCTTCCAGCTGATAGGGTAAACCAGAAAATTGCCTACCAACTGGTCGTTCGGATCGATGTGAACTGCCTGAAAAATTCCCAGTGCCCGTAAATCACTAGGGGCAGCAACCAGCGGTGCATTGTCGGTAGACGTTGGGCGTACATCGCCATATAGGCTGATTAAATCGGATTGGAGGCGCGGATCATCATTAGCGCCGGGGATCACATTTTTGAGGAAACGCTTAAAGTTTCGAGACTGACTAACAGCCCGAAAAGCAAATTCCGAATTGCTCCAGTTACCCTGATAGAGCGTTCCCAGCTTTCTGATAGAACCGTCCTGCAATGGCTGATCAACTCCGCTCCCTCTTTTAAACTTGATGGGAGACAACTCAGTCTCGTTGTAGTCTAGATAGTAATAATATGCGGCTCCTGAAATTGCTCCGCCAGGGATTGCGCCAGGTGCCTCCAGCGTAATTGCGTCGAACCGAATTAGACCCGGTATACCGTAGGCCTTCATCGCTGTGCCAGATGGAAAAGACAGTGTCTGTGCAATGCTATCGTAGACAATTTCGTCATCGAAATAGACGGAAATGTCAGTGAATGCTTCTTCAACGCGTTTTGAATCTGGATCGTCTGCGATCTTTTTGCTGCTCGTGGAAGAAATCCGGCGCCACAGTGTTTTGCTGACGTTCGGATCGCTGCTGGCGGCATAGTAATACTGCCCATTATCGACCGCCGCGCGCCCCTGCGCTTCGCTATCAAAAATACGGCCGCCCGCGATCAGGATGTTATTCAGGCGATCATCAACCTCGCCGCGCAGCCCCTCCACTTGGTCATTGATGTTCTGCTTGGCCTGATCAGCAGTATCCACCACTTCTTGCGACGCAATCTCGCCTGCGCGCAGCGTCGGGCGTGTCTGACCGAGGCGGTTAGTCCATGTCTGGCTATCGCTGTTCAGCGCACGATCAAGATTCTCGGAGTTGTCAGAAAAGTCGCGGGGGTCGGTAGAGCCGAGCGGGTTGCCGGTGTTGTAGGCCATGTCGCGTATCCAATGCAAAAGCCCCGCACGATGGCGGGGCTGGGTGTAGGAAAGAGGGTTTAGGTCAGGCGGTGGGCGGCCACTTCTTGTTGACCGCGTAATCGATGGTCGCGCTGTAGAGAATGAATTTTGGGAACTCGAGCGACGATGGCGGCAGCACCGGGCGCTTTGCGATCTCGAGCGTGGCTTTCACGCTCCAAAGCTGCTTACTTACCAAAGTCGGTCCTTGGTATTTCTCAGCAAACTTCACTTCTTCGTAGGAGCGAAGTCCGATAGGCGTCCGCAGTCTGATATTGAAGGGCATTACTCGCGCCTGAATGCCGCCGAGGCTCGGGTTTTCACGATTGTAGGGTGCCCAATACCATGCCTCGAAAAGTTGTACCTGGCCTGCATTGAACAGCCACTCAACGGAGATTCGGCTAGGCGTGTTCGTAAACACTTGCCGAGATCGAGAGCGGCCGCTGGCCATTTGCGTGGTCATCACAGCGTCAATGTGATCCACGCTCCTGCCATTATCCAGAGGGGTTGGCAGGCCTTCGGGAAAGTCGATGTCTGCCATCAGTTACTCGCTCTAGTTGATAGCCCGTATTTTGCCGAAAGGGCTTTGTGAGCCTTGCCGTCGCCCAAGATGTTGGCCACTAGGATATCAACGACCTGATTTCCCTCGGGCGATGAACGCTGCTCAACACTACCGGCCCGCGTGCGATCTTCGATCAGGTTTATCGTGACATTGGTTGACGCAGGCCGGCTCATGTCGCGGTTTGATGTTACCCGCCCATTGGCACCGGGAATGATGTAACGTTGCGTGCCTTGGGTAAGCATCTCGGGCTTGCCATCTTCCGTAACGCGGTAGGGCTGCCCGCCCGTGACGCTACCACCGTACTGGCGGCCGCTAACGCCCGCTATCTGAGACATGAAGCCGGCACCGGCTCCGGCTGCCTGAGCCCCTATATAGGACGTCGCGCCTATTCCAGAGGCCGCTCCGAATGTCGCTATTGATGCTGCTATGGCGGCTGGCTGCCAAGCAGTAAGCGCAGCCGCGCCGCCAGCTGCGGCCGAGGCGGCTGCCGCGGACTGAGCCGTTTGCGCAGTCGCTGCGTTGATGAGCATCTGAACGCCGAGCTTGACGAAAGACTGTAGAAGGGAGCCGACGACGGTCTGTCCAATCTGATTCAGTATGTTTTTAAAACTCTCGCCTTCCATCATGCCGCGAGAGAAAGCGCCTGCAATGGTATCGTCAAGCGTTACAAACGAATGATTCAGGCCTTCTACTAGCGTTCTCATTGGATTGGCCGTTGCCTGGCGAATCTCTGCCATTTTATCTGCGGTGGCTGCTGAGAACCCTTCCATCTGCTGCAGCATCAGCGAGTAGTGCTCTGCCTCCAAGTCACGCACGCGCTGGTTGTGCTGGGCGATGTTGGCCAGGTCGTCATTCTGAGCCTGCATCTTGGCTTCGATGAAAGAGCGCTCGGCCTGCTCGGTCATTGCCTGGCGCTCGGCGCTGCCGGCCCGCGTGTGGTCGAGAATCGCGCGGCGCTGACGCTCGTACTCGGCGTCGACCTCATCTGTGTGCGAGATCAGGCCTTGAAGCTCGTTGCGACGCTCTTCGGCCAGCGCCCGGGCGCGCGCTTGGCTATTCCGCTCGAGCGCCTCAATCTGCTCAGCGCTGCCTTTCTCGGTGATATCGAGGATCTCTTGGCGCTGGCCGTCGTACTGCTGATTGATGCGCTCGATGCCGGTGGCGTTGATAGCCACTAGACGATCGGTTAGCTCTTGCAGTTCACGCGCGCGCTGGTTGCCGCTGCGGCGCAGCAGGTCATCTTGCTCGGCGCTGCCGGCGGCGGTAGCTTTTCGGATGGTCTCGTTGCGGCGCAGGTATTCGCGCTCGATGGTTTCGCGCTGGGTTTCGAGTTGCTGTCGGATAGCGTCAAAATCACGCGCAAGTCGCTTGGCTTCATTGTCGGATTTTGAAGAGCTGGAAGATGTCGGGGTGACGGGGGGCTTGTTGCTATTTGAGCCATTCAGCTGATCTTGGATCTGCTCCAGTATGCGCTGGCGAGCCTCGATATCATTACCGGCCTGTTCCAGCTCCTGTTCAAGACTTCGCACTTCAGGAGCGTTATCGCGGCGGCGGTCGATAGCTCGAAGCGCCTCTCTAGGCCCTTGGCTACCGTTAATTGCGCTTGTGTCGGGCTGAAGCTCTTCCAGCCGAGACTTCGTGCGCTCTGCCTGAAGCTGAAGGCGGAAGAGCTCAGCAGTGAGGCCCGCTATTTCGAATTTTAGCGCCGACTCTGAGAGACCATCGATTCTTTGACGCAGCTCATCGACGATATCTGACGCGGCCCTTGCAGGCTTGGGAACTAGACCAAGCTCTTCTCTGAAACTGTAAATTCCATAGGCGGCCAGGGCGATAACTCCCACCGGGCCTCCTAAAAATGCCATGACGGTTCTTAAGCCGCCAACGGCTCTAGTGGCGATCTGTGTCGTCCGAGTGGTAGCAGCAAGGGTCGAGGCATTTGCCTTATGCGTTGCAGTAGCAGTGATGGTAGCCGCTGTTTCAGCGTTCTCTACCGCCACTAAACGTCCTTTTGCCGCCGCCAGCGCATTGTCCATCGCTACCAACTCGCGCTTGATAGCGATCTGGGTTCCTTTGGCCTGATTGGTGTTCAGCGTTGCAGCGAGCGCAGCGCGGTCGATTTCGATTTCTCGAATAGTGGACTGAATGATAGCTCGGCTGGCTTGGAGGTCAGCGACCTTCGCAGTAGCTGCCTGATTGGAGGCTTGAGCCTCGGCGCGCAACGCCTGCATGCGCCGAATATGGGCGCCGGCCAGACTGATATTCGCTATCGCGGCGGCGCCAAGCGAGGTGGCATAGCGCCCGGCGATCACCGCGGACAGTGCGATAGCGCCTTGGGTAACGGTCTCCAGATTGTTCGACAGGTAAATGACCGATTCGCCCAGCTTGCCTACGACGCCTTGGGCACTGTCGGAAGAGCCAACGAACTCGATCATGTTGTTGCGCGCAACCGTCAGGTTATCGGCGAACGTGTTCGTGGATGCGGCCGCGCGGCGGTTAATTTCATCGGAGTAGTTGCGAACCGAGCGGATGAGCATGTCGATGCTCAGATCTCCATCGGCACCCATCTTTTTCAGCTCGCGCGATGTTTTGCCAGTCTCGTTTTGCAGCGCCTCCAGCAGGAGCGGCGCCTGATCCATGATGGTGTTGAATTCTTCGCCCTGGAGCAATCCAGCATTAAATGCTTGCGATAGCTGCAAAGTCAGGGCTGCGGCGCCTGCCGCGCTAGTGCCATAGGCACGCATACTTTGTGACGTGAGGTCTACAAACTCGATGAGTTGCGCTTGCTCGATATTCAGATTGCGGGTGGCCTGAGCGACGCGAGCATATAGACCCGCAGTATTTTCGAAGCCAACTGCTGATCGGTTCGAAATGTCCATCAACTGCTGATTGATGTCTCGCAGTTCGGCGGCGCCACTGGTTACCTGTCGGAGCTGGTTCTGGGCACGCCCCCAAGCATCTGAATAGGCGATGATCTGGCGAGTCGCCATGGCCGAGCTAACAGCGGTGACGATGTTGCGCAGCCGTAGCGCGGCGCCTCCCGCATGATCAAGGCCGGACGACATGCGACGTGAAGCGCGATCCGTTTGGTCGAATCGCTTCTCCATACGGCGAGAGGAGCCATCTACGTCTTTTTCGGCCTTGAGGAGCGCTTGAGTGCGAGCATCAACCGTGTAATAAATCGCGCCAACTTCGGTAGCCATGCTTTTCTCCAGGCAATAAAAAAACCGCCCGAAGGCGGTTGGTATAATTGATGCTTGAACTTCAATGAGTAGCTAGACAGTAGTGATCAAATGTTATTGAACTCCGTCCACACAGGCCAACTTGACTAAGTCGCTCTCAATGCTTCCTGGTTGACCAGCAATAAATACGCTGCCGTCTGTGTACGAGAAGGGCTTGTACCCTACGTATCCGCCGTAAGCGTTTTTCGCATTAACTGAACCGCATACTGTGACTCTATCTCCGCCCCTCAACTGCTGAACGCCAAATATATCTCTGAACTGGGCTGATGATGGATCCTTAAGATCACGACTAACCGCGTTTATTGCCCTGATTTCCAAGGATTCTTCTACCTCAATAAGCTGCTTAGGAATGATTCCGCTTCCATTGCCGGATTGCTGCGAAGCCTCTTGATTGTAGTACTCGTTAGCTACGCTGACGCAAAGCTCGTGAGGGGAGTATGAAAAACCGCCATTTGCTTCTCTAATGCCAACAGTATAAGCAGCTGAGCACTGCTCTTCTGTCATTGGCGATGCCCCTTGGGCACGCAGGTTTTGAACAGCTTCACGGGCTGCGGAATCGATCATTGACTGGCTCATTGGAACTGCAGGCCGGGTGCTGCTCGGAGTGCTGGATGCACACCCTGTCAACGCTATCGCCAGAATGACCCAAGCTGCATACTTGCCGCTTTGGGGCTTGCTGTTACTCATCCTTCCCCCTGGTTATTCGCATCTGCCTGAAGTGTTGCGACTTCCTCAAGAAGAGAGCGGCGATCATGAAACATCTTGACCGCGTCCTTTTCAAAAAACCGCTTGTAGAGATCGTAGTCAGCACTGTTCCGCTGTAGCTTCATTTTATGAAAGTGTTTGGCAAGCGCTTTACCGTAGCGCGCCTTTATCTTAGCAGTAACGACAGCGTGCGATCCCGAAGGCTCTTTTGCGAGATCCACGGTATTTGTATCGCTTCGCATGGCATGGAAGGCTGAATAGTAGCTTCGACTGATTGCGCTTCGATAGGCGGCTTCCGAGCCTATCTCCATTAACGATTCCGAAAGCTCCTGAATATCCTCTTGATTCACACCTGTATCCTCCGCGGCTCAACGCCATCATCAGGAGCCAGCGAAATACCTACCCATACCTTCTCTTTAAAATTATCAGAAAAACCGTCGAAGTCTTGCTTTGAAAACTCCCAGTCGATTTTTGAGGCAGTTATTCCATCTGTAGAAGTTACCAGATTGATCCAGAATTCTTGCGAACCATCCTCAGGATCGGTGCAGAGGTGAACATCTGACCCTAAGTGCATGTTCTGTTTTCCTTCGAGGAATGGCTTGGCTACATTCAGGTGAAGCTGGTAGTACCTCACTACATCCGATTGATCAATTCCATTTTGCGTTAAGAAATCACTTTCACGCATATTCTCTATGCTTGGTATTTCAGCCTCAGGCACACCGATCCTTTTCATAATCTGTCTTGCCCTTGCATATTCTGAAATTGCACCTGACAGCAGAGAGATATAGCTCAGCATATTGGCGCCTCTGGGGCGTCCTGGCTCAAGCTCGCAGAGCCTCTGAGCGGCCTTTAATCCTTTTTCATAGCAGCACGAAATGCCATAGCACACCGTTGCGTAATAAAACGCTTGGGGCGTACTCGGCCAGCCTGCGACTAGCTTGTCTGCATGATCTTCTGCTTGGCTAAATTTTCGCCAAAAACCATAAACATAAGCTGTAGCGAACACTCCCTCAAGCGAGTTCGATGATATAGCCTTGGCCTGCCTGAGAAATGACTGCATCTCAATATCGCTGACCGGCACGTTGGCAAATCTTTTCTCTTGCAGCGATTGGACTATCGGCTGATCCGCCCGCAGTGGAACCTGCTTCATATCCGCTCCCCAGCGCTAAATCTGATTCGCTTAGGGTATCGCGAAGGTGACGGCGGCGCTAGCTTTCCACGCATACCGCAAGCAGACGTGCGGGTTTCTATTAGTGCAGTGTTAGATAAAGAGGTTGGGGGGTGTGAAACTATTCGTGCTTGAAATCAGGCTCAAGACGCTGCTTAATAAACCGGCTCACTTTATTATTGTGCCGTACAGGCTCAGCGTAGAAACCGTCTCTAACCCTTCTAAAAACCTCACGGCTAAGAGTTTCGCGAGGACGCAATTCACCAGCCTCAACCCCCACCTGCAGCCGATCAGCATCAAATACGTTGGAGTCGCGGTAATAAACGAAGCTTTGGTGCTGGATAAAGGGGTGATCGCCTATTTCAAAAAGACAGGCTTCATCAACATATGATCCAGTGCGCACTGACGATATGGCTACCATCAAAACACCGTGGATTCTAAGTATTGGGCAATATACCGGGTCGTTCATTACGAGATGTAAATGATCACGGTCGCCGACGTGCATCATTAAGGTGCCTTGCTGAAAGGGCGCCCAAACCATTAGAGATAATCGGCCATCTTTTGGCTTAGCTGCCTGTGCGCATGCAGCTGTCCGGCAGATGCCCTCGCCTCATCATCATTTCGTCCTAAAGCCCTAAATATTTCGTAGGGGGTAATAGGGCGCGAACTGCCATGAGGGTCTTTCCACTCTTGGCAGTGATCGTGAGTATAATCTCTGAGCTCAAACCTCTGCATGTGCCCGAATTGTTCATACACATGATCCATGATCTCTGTGTCAGCGACACTTAGCTCAAGAAAGAAGTATTCATCTTCATGATCAACCGGCTTTCTGAGGGATACCTCGTAGTTAGCCTCGTCAGCTATCCACTCATCCCATTCGCCCTGACTCGTACCCTTCATCAAGTCGTAAGTGCGAGAAAGGACTGGGCCATGCGGCATAGAAACCATGCGGTCGTCAGAAATTGTGTACCCATACCGGTTTAAACACTCACGGTCAGCGAGGTACAGGAGCTTCATGAGCTTCAGATAAGGCATACGTCCCTCACTTCTATCGAGGAAAAACGCTGCCATCTGCGCCACTTTTGCTTCGCTGAACATTATGCACCTCCCGGAGGCCTGGTTAGGCTACTACTCATTTTTGAGCGATGGGCAGCATAATTGCAAGTAGATCGGCTTTCAAGGCAATTTCTATTCGTATAATTTGCTATCAATACATTACTAAGAAAGCCCCTGTAATTGTTTTCTTAACCCTCCTTGATGCGCCGTCGCAGCTGCATGATATGGTTCACCGTCGCCGCCGTTTCCTCTTCGGTCGGCTGCTCCGATTTCTTGCTGTCTGCTTCAGGGAATTTTGCATCCATAGCGCGCTGGAACTCGATCATGGTCAGCGACCAGGCTTCACCGGAGGATAGTCCTAGGTGAGCCTGCGCGACGCCCACGAATTCGGCAGGGTCGAAGGTATCCATGGGCTTGCCGCCACCTTTGCGCGGCTTGGGGGCGCCCACGATCCCAGCAATAGCCAGCTTGGCGCCCAGCACATGAATGTTTTGCAATGGCAGGGCGCCCATGACATATCGAAGCCGTCCGCGCACATCCTTGAAGAAGCCGATCAGCGGGCTAATATCGTCGTAGTTTGCGTAGCAGGCGCGCAGCACGGCCAGCGCCGCGGCAAAGCCATCGGCACCGGGCGATTGCACCCGGGCGAGTAGCCGAACGATCTCCGCTGGCTCACCGAGCTCGGCCATCGCGGCGAGGGTAGGGCGGAACAGCCAATCCCGCCCCTGCCACGATACCAAGACCTCGCCAGCGTAGACGTTAGCCCGCCGTTGCGGTGTCGATGGTGTAGGCAAAGCTGTTGCCCTCCAGCGTCCATGAAGCCACGTCGTCATGCGGCGCGTTGTTGCGGAACGAGGTCAGCAGCGCGGTGCCGGTGTAGGTGCGCAGCTGATTGTCGCCGCGCGGAACCGTGATACGCAGCCAGATATTCGGGTAGCCGGTCGGGCTGCCGTTTGCCGCCGGCTCGTTGACGTACTCCTCGAGCGCGTCGACGTTCTTGGTCGTGTCCTTGGTGGCCAGTCCGTCGAAGCTGATGTCGCTCGACTTGTAGGTCACCAGGTTCTCTTGCGTCAGGTTCGGGCTGTCGTCAGTGGTGGCGTCGGTGGTCTGCCACTCAGCGCCCCATTCCTTGCCGCGCATCGCGCCGATCACCAGCCAGTTGGCTTCGCTGCCGGTCGGGTCGGACTTGGCGTACTCGACCAGCACTTCGCGGCCCAGGTATTTCTGAATCTGTTCCATTGCCATGGATGGCTCCTATGTCCAAACGCGGACGTTGAGTTCGTAGAGTGATCGCCCGGATTCGAGCGTGGAGGGGCCAACGACGTCGGCCAGGATCTGGAAATTGCACACGCCGCTGGCGGTATGGTGGGCGAGCAGGTAATCGCGAATGGCCCCGGCTCGCTCGTAGCCGATGTCAGGGCGCTCGGTACAGATGGCGAGCGTCACGCCTGGCTGTTGCATGAGCTCGCTGGGCGCGGCGCCGGCGTCGGGTCGGAACAGGATCGAGTCAGCGGCACCGGCCTCGGTGTTCTCGGGATAGAGGCGAAAAAAAACCGGCTCTAGGCCGGTCAGTTGCTCGCCCGCGGCGAGGTGATCGTGAAGCACGCGAAGTGCGTTCATACTCGGTAGCTCCTCGCCAAGTGGGTCTCGATATCAGCTCGCCCATCCCGCTCGAAGCCTCGCTCGAGGAATCGGTCTTCGGCGGCTGCCTTCTTCCAGTTTTTGGGGCCGGCATCATGCACCTCTGCAGCGTAAGCGGCGGTGTAGACCACGACCCCGACAGTGCCGGTGGCGGTGTTGGTGATCTGGCGGAATCGGCTGTTGACCAGGTTGGATGTGTCGACCGGCGTCAGGTTGACGGCGTAGCCTTCGCCGATGATCAGGACCTCGGTGACGACTCGATCGGTAAGCGGGCCAGCGATGCGGCTGACGACGCGCGAGAAATTTCGCCGGACGTTCCGGCCGCCTCGTACTGACATAAATGGTACTTCCGTGTAAAAGTGCTGAGTTTTATAAGACGAAACAGGAAGGGCTGCATGTTTACTTGTCGAAGGAATAAACCATCGCTTCTTAAGAAAAAAATTAAAATTTTAGAAGGTCGTATGGAAGCAGTGGAAGGCCGTATGAAAGCAGCAGATTGTTGGATGAAACGCACAGAAAGAAAGTCGAAACGCTACCATTGGATTAATCTACTATTCGCAACCGTCTTACTCTGTCTAGCCTTAGCGATCACGTTTGTATATAGAGATGGATATGATCAAAAACAGTTGTACGGCTTGCTCGCACCACTTTGTTTTCAGTGCGCGTTGCTCTTCTCATCTCGAGAGGTTGGCGCCTATGCGTTGGCTATCTGTTTCGGCTCAATTGTTGGAACGGTCTGGAGTAGCTATATACTCTTGAATGTTACGTGAAGAGTACATAATCCGGCGCCTCACCAAAAGGGCTCATATCCCAGCCGCCCACTTTCTTAATCGCTTTGGCCGTTGCCGGCGGCGCCGCATCCTCGATTGCGGCGCCAATGACGACCCGGTCGCCCACCTGGATCGCCAGCGGGTTCTCGTGCCATACGGTGTCGCGCGGCACGAACTGCTGGCCGCTATCGTCCGTTTGGGTCTCGCCCATGTTCTTGAAGGTGCAGGCGATGACGTGCGGGCCATCAAAGAGCGGCTCGCGCGTGTACGGGTCGCGCTTACCGGTCTGGAGCCAGAGTGTCGCCTGGTTGGTGTAAGTCCATCGCGCTGTTGCGCTCATGTCTCCTCCCGGCGGCGCCCCGGGCCCGCCACGGCAACAAATGGCCGCGTCTTGTCCGACTGCAGTAGCCGCGTGACACAGCCGGTGGTGTCCAGTGATCGCAGCGCCGACCCCCAGTTGGTGGAGTCGATGCCTGCGCCATTAGGTGTGGCGAACGACCGCGAGGCGCCGCTGGGCGCCGACTGGCTGCGAATCTGTCCGCCGCTGGCAAGCGTGGCCAAGTGCCCCACAGCGTTGATCTTTAGGATCCGCTGAGTGGCCTCAGCCACCCGGCTCTTGTCCAGGCAGGCATTGGCGCCATCGATCACCGCGATAAAGTCGCGGAGCATCGCATCGGCGCCGGTGATGCCGTAGCTCCGGACATCGTCCACGGTGATCCTGGCAGCCATAGGTCAGTCCTTCTCGGCGAGTTTAGCTTCCTCGAATTTCGTCTCGAGGGTTTCGAGCTTCGTGCGCGCGCCAGGGCGGGTACCGCTCATTTGCTCGATTTCGTCCAGCAGGAACTGGCGGCGCTGTTCGTCGGCGTCGGCGCCAGTCTCCCGCGCTGGCCCTGCCGCCTGATCGGTCGTCAGTGCCGGGCGATCGTCGAGCTCGACCTTGCCGCGGTAGATCAGCGGGATCTCGCCCTTATTGCTGAGCGTCACCGTAAAGCGCTCGCCAATGGCGCAGCGGTGCACATTGCCATCCTTGTTCGTGCGGTAGAGGTTGGATTGCGTGACGCGGACAGTTGCTTGCTTACCCATGATGTTCTCCTTGGCCCCCGTAGGGGCCGTGGTTATTCTTCAGAAGCGGCGTATAGCCAGCCGGAACGGCCATCGATGTCTACCTGCATTTCCAAGCCCATTGCAGACCAGACCATGAACTGGTGGCGGGCAAAGGGCTGGTTACGCGGCAGGGCGAGATTTGAAACAGCCTGGCCGAGAAGCGGGCGGATATACTCGCGGCGAACGGCGCCCATCAGGAGTTGGTTACCCTTCAGCTTCGACAGCGGCTTGATCGCACCGATACCGGCCAGGCTCTCAAGCTCTTGGCGCAGGCTGCGGGTGGCTGTGATGACTCCTTCCATCACGTAGTAGCGGTCCAGCGTGGCTTCGATCTCGTTGGAGACGTACACAGTGACGTCACCGTCTACGCGGTTATCCACGCGCAGTCTGTCGCGCAGAGCGATAAACTGGTTTCGGACGGTGTCCGGTGCGGTCTGCAGGGACGTGAGGTCGACCGATAGCGCGACTTTTACGGTGTGCTTGGACGTACGCACGCCGTAGGACTCCACGCCCTTGAAACGCAGTGGGCGCCCGTTTTTGTCCACGGCGCCGTCCAAGAGGTAGTCGGACATGCGCTTGCGCACAGTCCGGGTCGACGCTTCCTGGTCATCCAGCAGAGTGCTCCAGCCCGCTTCGGTCAGGCCCGCCATCTCGCGAGCTTCGCGGTAATAGCCCGACTGGTGAACCGGAACCAGCGCCGAATCGTAGTTGTGCTCTGTCTGATCATTCGGCACTGGCTCTAGGCCCGACATGCTGGTGGTTACTGCGCCGCCATCACCGATTTGCTTGTACTGGTGAACCATGGTGCCGAAGCCCAACGGCAGAGCCAGAGGCATGAGGTCCAGCAGCAGAGTTTCGCTGCCAGGCTCAGCCATGACACGCTTGGTCTGCGTGTCCATTTGCGCATAGACTGGATACGGGACCGGGGCGGCAGCGTTACAGGCCATGCCTGGCATCGGGATGGAGGCCCAGGCGCTCTCACTGTTGCGCTGGAAGGCACGCTGGGCCTGCAGGAAATCATACTGTCCGCGCAAGCTCGCATTCTGTGCGCATTGACCTCGGTCGAAGAAATAGCTCGGCATTTCGCGCGCTCCTTAGATGAACTTCTGGGCCACGAGCTCGATCTCGCTGCCCGTCTGGATTGTTTCGGCTGAATAGCAGTACGGTTTCAGCGTCTCGCCGTCCGTAGCTTCCGGAGCTGCGTTGGTCAGCACGCCATCGGCGCCGATGTACATCGGTTCGTCTTCCTGGATATCCAGGCCTGCGGCGGTTCGTACATTCAGCACGAGCTTAGGCTCTGGCCAGAAAGCGGTAGCTAGGTCGTCATCGGCGTAGGCTGTGCTTACGAAACCGCCGCCCAAGTGATCACGGTCGAGAACGTAGGAAACGGAACCGGCGCCTGCCACGAACTCACCTTGTGCCTCGTCATAGTGCACCACGGTGCCCGGAAGGTAAGGACCAGCGACCGGCGACTCCTTGCGGTTCGCCTGCTCGAGCATTTGCGCCGGGCCGCAGAAAATGACGTTCTTACCCCATTGCGTGTAATTACTCATGGCTTACTCCGGCAGGGTGTTGGTGTCTTCGGCCTGCTGGTTACCAGCGAAACCGGCGGGAAGGTGGAAGCCGTGGCTGGGCTGCAGGCTGTTCACCACCTTCTGCTTGGCGTTGGCCGTCATGCCCTCGAGCTCGGCATCGGTCCAGCCATTGGCCTTAAGCTTGTCATCGAGCTTGGCGCTCTCGGCTTTGGCGGCCGCGTCGGCGTTGGCCTTCAAAGCCTTGATGGTCTCGCCCTGTTCCTTCTGGCCGTTCATCAGCGATGTGATCTGCTCATCGCGAGCCTTCATCGCTTCGTTTACGGCGCTGATGACGTCTTCTTTCGTCAGTGACATATCGCCCTCCGGGGCTGCTGCGTTTGCGGTAGTGGTCTGGGAGCTTTCAGCCTGCGCGCCCCCGAAAGCGCTCTTGATGACCGTGACAAGCTTGTCGAGGCGGCCCTTGTTCTGTTCACGCTGCTCGGCGCGGTCGGCCAAGCGGAGAATGTGCTCGGCGGCGGCAGTGATCTCGTACTCCTCGTCGTCGCTGAACTCGACGTTCGCCTGCAGCACTTCGGCTTCGTCGCCGGCGGCGTTGACGAACATGCCCACGCCCTCGTCGGGGGTGGCCGCCCCGGGCTCGCCGATCAGGATGGCGTCGTGGTCGAATTGCATGTTGTGAGCCGACCAGGTGTACTTCTTGCCGCGGCTCTCGCCGTTCGCCACCTTGATCTCGAGCTCCAAGCCGGTCGAGGTGTGAATCGGCGCCTGCTTCTCGATGGCCTGGATCAGCTCGCGACCCTCGGGGGTCTGATTGGCGACGCGGATGTTCACCACCTTGTCGAGCAGCACACGGCCGCCTTCGCGCCTTACGTTCTCGTTCCAGGCGCCGATCCAGTGCTTGTTGATCGCGTGTGGCGAGCGGGCGGGCACGAACTGATTGCCGACCTTGGGGTGACCGAGCGGCGCCGGCGTGCCTTCGAGGCCCTTGTAGCTGGCCTCGATCTCGGCGGCGCTGTAGAGCCCGCCATTCATCACGCAGTCATCAGGCAGGGTGGCTGACGGAATGCGGTAGTGAGGCTCGCCGTTGATGGTCTCTTTCTTGATCTGCGACGCATTCACACGCGTCACGATGTGGGCATGCTTCGTGGTCATGCGTCCTCCAGATACGAAAAAGCCCTGCCGGTTAGGGCAGGGCTAAGGATGAAAAAGCCCAGCGCGAGGCTGGGCTTTTATCTAGGGTGATTTACGGGCTAGGTCAGCCTTTATCGGAGCTGGCTCATAGTTTTTTAGATGTGATGCCAATTCTGAGAATGCCTTCAATACTTCTAAGTTGTCTTTCATCAATAGAACATGAACTACACCGCTGGGTGCTTTCCATAGAGCAAGGTAATCAAATGCTTCCATCTCTGAATAGACATCTGCATCGATCTCATGCCCGTAGTACATGCTGTTTGTGTTTCTGGCCATGAGATTGTAGATATTGATGCCATGTACTTTCGCTGAAAGCGTCAGAAAGCTCAGCTCAGGTATGGCTTGGAGAGGGTCTGCCTGAGAATTTGTGCAGCCCCATATGGATTGAGATATCAGCTTGCTCCGTTGATCATCAAATACCGTTAGACCCTCAACAGTAAACTCCGAATACTTTACTTCACTCCAGCTGAATTGCTTATGAATCATGGTGGGCTCCTTCAAGATGTAAGCCCTAAATGTAACGTGTTATGTGTCGTGTCATAAGTCTTGATTACATAGGATGCTTTACGATCCGATACATCGAATTTCCTGGAACGACCGACAGCACCTCGCCGGGCTCGAGCTCAGGGACTGCGCGATTCCGCAGCCGCCCGCACTCATCAGCCATAAGCCGATACTCGGCGATGCGCCGGTACTCGAACTGACCTTGTACGAGGACGATCATGTGAGTCTGGTCGGTCACGCGGCTACCTTGAAGAACTTCTGACCCTGCAACTGTAGCTTGGCTGGTAGTGCGTTGGATAGCGGCTTGCCATTCTCGTCAACGAGGATAGCCACCTGGGTGCATTTGCAGTTGATGGCGTTACCATCGCGAGCGTAGAACTCTTGTACCTCGGCGCGGGTGTAGACGCGGCCATGGCGGCTGGCGTGCGTTGGCCTGGTGGTGGCTGACAGCGCCGAGACCCAGAGTAACCGGGTGCGGATGCCCTCGGCGTTGGCCTGCGCGTCTTCCTCCCAGATCGCTCGACGGTGGGCGACGTTGATCTCGGTGCGCGCAATTCGCTCGGCCCGGGCCCGGGCGCCGGTCTTGCTGCCGTCTTCTAGAGCGCGCACACCGATTCGCGCTTTTACCTGACGGGCAATCTCCCGCGGCGACTGGCCCCGCGCCATGCCATCGGCAAGCGTCCGGGCGAGCTCGGTGCGCAGCTGATCACTGAACCCCTGCATCTCTTCGAACACGCGGGCGCGGAGCAGGGCCACGCGGTTACGATAGGGCGCCAAGACGAGCGTTTCTTCAACCGTCCGCCGAAAGGCCTCGGTCTGGGCGGCCATGCTCACTACCGACGACGCCGTGCTCTGCTGATAGGCCAGCTCGGCCTGGCCGACAACGATGGGTTCGCCGTTGACCGCTCGCATCACCAGCTCGTTGATCAGCGCGGCAATGTAGCCGTTCATGTCGTCGAGGATGTACGCGTCGAGCAGGTATTCGTAGGTGCGGCCGTCCCCGGCGGCGTTGGCTGCCACTTCGCGGCGCCCGATCTGCTCGAACCGATCCAGCACACCGCGCTGAATTCCGGCGAGTGCCTGCCGTATCTGCTGGAACGCTCGCTGTCGTTGCCGAGTGGTCTGCACAGGGTTAGCGCTGTTACGTGGCAGTACCGGCTGTCTCGCCATCGTTTTCGCCCTCCGGCACGTTATCATCCAGATCGGTCGTTGCCGGCGCCCCTTCATGACCGGCTGCGTCGCGGATCTCCTCGCTGGTGAATGCCGGCGGCTCGCCAGTACCCAGCGAGTTCTTGTTGACCTCGCTCATCGTCTTGGCATTGGTCAGCTTCTGCTCGAGCGTTGCGTCGGTCAGGTCGTCCCAGCCAATGTAGAACTCGAACGCGGGCAGGGCGCCGAAGCGCATGAGTCTGGAGACCAAGCCTTCAGCGTTGGGTACAGTGAACCGGCGCCGCCGGGTCATGATCGTCTGCGCCCATTCCCGGCTGTTCTCGTCGCTCGAGCGCTGGGCGATCTGCTGGCCGAGAAGTATCGGCATTGGGCACGAAACGCCGGCGGCGTAGGACTGCATGGCTACGGCGAAGAAGTGCTCGGGCGAAGGCAAGCTGTAGGCCAGCGCCTTGGCCTCCATGTCGCCGAGCATGAGCAGCTTGTCCATGCCGGCGCTCAGATCAGCGGCGGTCTCGTTGAGCTTGTCCGCCACCTGGTCGACCTCGACGCCGAACATCTGTGCCAGTCCTTGAACGTCGATGCCGTCCTTACCGGTGCTGTGCAGACTGAACGCGCCGCGCGCCGTCTTCCAGAATCCCTCGCCGCCGGCGCCGACGATCTTCTCGATGGTCAGCAGGTCGTTGAAGCCCGACTCGTTGGCCGGGATGCCGTAGATCGTGTCGTCGTCCGCGCCCTCGGCGATGATGTGCACGCGGTCGGCGTGGATGGTCACGCTCTGGCGCTCATCGCGGCCGGTGTGCACCGCCTGGGGCCGGAACTGGTAGCTGGTCGGGTTGCCGTACTCCGGAGACGACTGGTCTTGCTCGAACTTCAGCGGCTCGAGCTGCGCTTCGAATAACGGCTGCATCTTGAGTAGCTTCACCGGCTTGGCGACCGGAAGGCTCGGGTGCTGGCCGTCATCGAATACGAGATAGAGCGCCGAGTAGCGGCCGACCCGCCCGCGCCAGTCCGCGGCCTGCATGCGGCTCCAGAACGACAGCTGCTTGAGTACGCGGGCCACCTCACGTTCGCGTTGGGTCTCGCTGTGCGGCTTGTCGTCTTCCATGCCTTCGACGACCCAGGGGTTGGTTTCCCATGTTTTCTCGACGTGACGCATGACGCCTGCCCGGGCAATGCCGTTGCGCTTGAACATCGAGTAGAAGTTGTCGAAATCCAGCGCTTCGGGGTAGCCGTAGTCAGCCCAGGCTGTCGCGCGCTTGGCGTCATTACTCATCGTCGGCAGGGCACCGCCGAATAGGGGGCCCCGGCGCATATTCTGGTATGGCACAAAGCCCATTGGTAAACCTCTATCGTCGTTGGTGTCGTGACAGGACGAGCCCACCCGACTTGTGCTTAATCAGCGGTGCCAGTGCATAGCGGAGGGCATCGATATAGTGGTTGTGCTTGTCAGCAATGGCCGTCAGCACGTCGCCACTCAGCCGGTCCACCTTGTAACTGTAGAGCCGCGCTTCTCTGAGGGTCGCCGGGCAGCGGGGGTGGATGACGATCTCGATATAGCTTCGCAGATGCGCGATGCCGTCCTCGACGCTGCCCGGCCACTTGACCACGCCCTCAATGCTGGGCAGGTTGTCGCGCTGACCGTGGCCATTCGATTTCACATGGCTGATCGTTTCTGGGCGCGCTGAGTCGGCACGAACCTTGTGCCGCTCGATCCCGGGCAGGCCGGCGACCATGAACGATGCGATGTCGTCGTTCTCAAGCCCGACTTGGCCAGCCTCGTATTCGATCCAGAGCCGCCGATCATGGACCCAGCACTTAACGCCAGCGGTGGGGTCCTGACTGAAGCCCCAGTCGATACCGTAGTAGGGGCCATCCCAACCGCGGCCAGGTTCGAACTCGGCAACTCGGTACTTGCCGGACAGGATCTGCGCCTCACTGTTCTCGCGGTACGCGCCGTCCCAGATCCATGCGTAGGTCTGGTCGTCGAGTGCGTCGCGATCGTTGAGGCGCTCTTCGTCGAGTACCGCGGGAAACCAGGGGTTGTCCGTGTAGTTGAGCTCGACGATCTTGGCGTTGGCCGGTGTGTTCTTGCGAAACCGCGTGTCTGTAGGGCTGCCGTCGAGCTCGGGATTCCAGGTGACCCAGACCTCCGAGTTTTGTTCGCGCACCGTGGGCAACAGCTTCTGCCATGCGATCTCGGTAACGGTCTCGGCCTCGTCTACCCAAGCTATCAGGATGCGCGCCTTGGACTTGATGCTGTCCAGGTTGTGGCGAAGACCGGAGAACGTGTACCAGACGCGACGGTTCTTCGTGCGAATGTACTTCTCGCCGATCTCAAAGTAGGCATCCAGCCAATCGACCGATCTGATCGCCTGCTTCACTTCCTCCATGCTCGAGTCTTCGAGCGAGTTCATGTACTCGCGTCCGCACAGTATGACGCCGGACTGCTCGGCCTCAGCGAACATGTAGGCACGAACAGCGGTCATTAGCGCAAAAGAGCGGGTCTTTGCCGAGCCGCGCCCGCCGTAGGCACCTCGGTAGCGAGCCGGGCCGCTGAATACCGGAATGAGCTTAGGAGGTAGCTGAATCCTCGCTGTCGTCATGAGGCGCCACCAGCTCGATAGTTGTGGGTTTCGGGGTCATGCTGCCGTCGCTGGAGACGTGGTCGACGCGGTCGGTGAACATGCCCAAGTGTCGGGCCACGTTCTCGAGCGCCTTGGCTTGGTCCTGCATTTTGATCTCCAGTCCGTCCTTGGTCTGCTTCACCCCGGCGAATAACAGTTTGGCACTGCCATTCAGGTTGCGAGTGTCCTCGGCATAGACGCGCGGTACGCCTTCGCCGCCGCACTTGGGGCAACCGGCGTGAGGTAGGTGGAAGTCTCGAAAGCCGTAGCCGCCGGCATCGCTCGGCTCTTTGCCGACCTCTGAGCTTGCAAGCGCGCGCTCGAACTCGTCTTCGTCAGCCCACTGGAAGAGGTGGTCATCACCGTGGCAGTACCGGCAGCAGCCACGGCGGAGCTGGGTAAGCTCGCCTGCGTCAGCCGTGGCGATCTCCCACCACCTATCAAGGACCATGTCGGCGGTAATCTTGGTTCGCTCAGAGCGAGCGCTCATGCGCTCCTGAATGGCAGCCGCGACCTTAGCATTGCTTAGCAGGCGAGAGGCCGTGACCTCGGCGCTACGTTCGGCGTAGCCTGCACGAATAGCAGCCTGCTTAGCGTTCAGGTCGACGAGATATTCATCGACGAAACGGGACTGCCGAGCTGTCAGCATGGCAGCCCTTGTGGCAGTCTGGGTCATTTCAATCCCCTGTTAATAGAGTATTCGAATGAGTCGATACGAGGTGAGGCCGGTTTACATTCAACCCGACAATTTTCTTATTCACGAATGGGAGGTAAGGGATACTCATAACCATGATGAAGTAGTCGCTGCGTACTCGGATCAAGAAGCCGCCGAAACTGAGTGTTCAAAGCTCAACCAAGTAAATAATCAATAATGCAGGGTGGGCATGATGGGAGAGAGCTTGCTGCAAGGCTTTGCGTCAGCGCTACCAGTGATGATAGGTGCACTGGTTCCTTGGCTGATACATTCCCGAAGCTACAAATTGACCCAGAGCACAAACAAAATGACTCTCCGTCTGAGGATCTTCGATTTCTGGCAGTTACATCAAGACGCCGAGGAACTGCTTGATGCCCCAGTAAAGCAGTTGAAGCATCTCTTTTACCTGTATTCCGGTAAAAGTGTTGATGGAAGCCTCGTATGGTATGTATTACGGGATCATCCGGATCCGAAAGCTCTCGAGCAGTTAATACTGGCTCATAACGAAGTAGAAAAAGGCGAACAGCCAGGGTCAATACGCCACAGTCGACCTCGCTGGGAAATTGAAGGAACGGAAGTTCTGCTTATTATCGCCTACTTCGTCTTCTCCATATCATGGTGCTTTCTGCTCGGGCCCGGAATAAACTGGTTATATCCTGAACCTGAGAACATGGGGATAGGCGGGGCTGTTGTGCTAGGCCTACTTGCCGCCATTGTCACCGTCTTGTTTTTCTTCTACGCGAAATACTGTTACTGGTACATCAGTAAAGCGAGAGCAGTGAGACTATTGACACAGACCGAGCGTATGCATGCCGGCCAAGCTCTCAAGCTTAGGCTTTCAAGCCCATGGCTGGGAATTAAAGGCATTCTGAGAAGAATCAGAAATTTAGCTCCGAATTAAAATAGCTATTGCTGGATCTGACGGTAAATTCCTTGCTGGGCCTTGGCATGCTCTTTAGCGACTTGGCCTTGCTGCCAAGTGCTGATTCCGCGCTCGGCGGTCTGGCCCGCAATATAGCCTCCAACGCCTAGCGTCATCAGGTTCCAGAGCGCCTCGGGTAGCGGCAGCGTCAGGCCGACGCCGAACATGGCACTTAGGTACGGCGCAACCAAGTAGTTGTTCGCTACGATGGCCACGATGGTGAGCATCAAAATCGGCCGCCAGTTGCGCTGCAGCCAGCTCTCGCCCGCGGCTTCGGCCAAGACCACCTGCATCTGGCTTCGAAGTGCGCTGTTCTCAGCATCGATCAGCTGCGTCTGGATCTGATGCTTAAGGCGCGCAGCCTCGTCTTTATCAGTCACCGCCTTGTCGATGACACCAAACAGGGGGCCGGTGATGGCGGACAGCGCGCGCGCCGCGATGTTGGCACTCATGGGCGAGCCTCCAATGATGATACGCGGCTGTTCAGATTTTCGATGCGAGTCTCGATCTGGTCGAGCTCGCGGCGGGCGTCACTCGTGCGGTAGTACGTGTCATTCCAGGTGCGAAGATCAAGGCGTAGGCCTTCGAGCGCGGCACCCTGTGTGGAAAGGCGCTCTTCAAGTACGGCTGATTGCTGCCCAATCTGCACGAGCTCTCTACCGGCCCAAGCAATCAGAAGCAGCAGTAAGCCCTGGATGATGGATTGCATGCGTCGCTCAAACGTAGACGGCTTCATCTCTGCCTCCCCGGCCATCAGGCCACCCCCGTAGCGATCTCGGTGTAGAGGTTCAGCGCCAAGTGATTGCCGCGATCGCCCTCGACCTCATGGCGCAGGTTCACGATGCGGCGGAACCAGCCGTAAGTGAAGTCTTCCTGCCGCTGATCACGCTCTGCGAGTCCGCGACAAAATGCGATACGGGCGCCGTTGATCGACTCGGCCAACACGAAAAGTCCTTCGCCCCGACGGGATCGATGAAAGGCCTCAAGCCCGGCTAGCGTGGCCGGTCCGACGGCGCCGTCCACCTTCAGGTCAGCGAACAGCTTGCCGCGGTTGTTCAGCACGTTGAGCGTGCGCTGCAGCTCTTGCCCAGCGCGCCCGGGGCCGGAGTGCACACCGTAGTCGAACAGGTATTCGGCCAGTATCGAACTGATCGGCGCAATTCGGTCGAGGCGAATGCTCGTCCAGTAGCGAGCCTCGTAGATCTTTACGGCGAGCGACTTGGGCAAATAGCGCATGTCTCCGTGGTAACCGTTCTCACGCGCCACGGCTTGGGTGATGCCGAAGTTCGTGGGGCCGCCACGATCGGACGAGTGATTGACGTAACCGCCTTCGCGGTCGATGACCGAGGCCACCAACCGTTGCTTTAGGGTGGTAGCCATGGGGCACCTCTTGGATTAAAACGCCGCGGGAGGGCGGCAGCCTCGAACGAGGCAAACAGAAACGAAAAAGCCCGCACGGTGGCGGGCTTGGATCGGAAAGCAAAAGCCCCGCACAATGGCGAGGCTTTGAAATTAGTGCTGATTAAGCGTAGCTGTCACAGCTTGGAAAAATAGTACTCCACATTGCACAGGGTGGCAAGCGTTACGACGCTCTTTGCAGTCTGCGCCGTACGCCCAGCAGCTCTTCGACCTCAACCTGGCCTGCGTCGTCGAGCTCACGAACCACGTCCTGCAGTAGTTGCCAGGCTTTTCCCCATTGCTCCGCCCAGCGTTTAAGGTCGAGCGTCTGACCGTGCATGCCGCGCAGCCACTTTCCGATCTTCCACGGCTCGTCCAGCGTACGCCCCTCGGGCCGGGCCTTGGCGTCCATCCGCTCAGGTACGTCGTGCAGCATCACCCAGCACCGCTCGACGGCGGCAAGCGCGACCCAGTAAAGCATACGCTGCCGATCGCCCGACCACCGACTGAACCCGGGCAGCCGCTGCGCTGCTGTCTGGGAAACGGCGAGCGCCGCCATGGTGTTTGCTTGGGCCAGCGCGCGCGAGCTCAACACGCCGCGACAGTTCAGGGCATCGCCCACGGCCTGGCGGGGGAGGTCCATTGCCTGGATGGCGGCGTGCACGGCAGAGTAGTCGGCATTGGCCCCGGCGCCGACGCCGCCCTTGGCCGAGCAGTCGACCATAACGCCGAGCTCGGCCATCTCGACGCTGATCACGTCCTGGCTGCGTAGTCCATCATCGCGTGCCAGCACCCATGCCAGTCGTGCGTCGTTCGTAATCATGCGGCAACCTCGCGTATCCAAACGGTGCATTGCCCGCCTTTGGTGATCGGCCCGCGCTCTACCGTAAGCTTGTCGATCTGCCCATCATCCAGCCACACCCCCGCATGTGTGATGGCATCGAGACAACCCTTGCTGTAGTTGTCGATGTCGCGGCCACGGCGATCGGGGGCGCATAGCCGTAGCTCGACCTCGAGCCGACCGGCCAAGGGCTTGCCCTGGTGCTGGCCGGCAATTGCCGCGATGGCATCCTGTCGGAATTGGCGCCCCTTGGCGCTGATCAGGTGGCGCCCAGCCAGGCGGCCCTTGGTCGGGGCGCGCCAGTAGCCGTTCACTGAGGGCGGAAAGGGAAGGGTGAGCATGATCATCGCTTTGTTGCCTTTATCAAATTGCGTCTGGCCAGTTGGTCGAGTGTCAGCACGATCGCTTCATTCATCCGCGCGCGCCGCTCGTCCCGTGTCAGGTTCTTGCCGTTGTCGATCTCGCCGTGGCACGTCGGACACAACGCGGCGGTGAGCGCATCGCTCGCCTTTTGCCCGCGGCCCCGGTGCTGGTTGCTATGGGCGGCCTGTATGCCCCAGGCGCCGCACAGCACGCAGTTCTCGATCTCATGCACATTGCTCAGCCACTGGCGGCACCGGTGCGGCCGGGTGGGCAGGTAGCACTCGTTTGGTAACGTCATTGATCTTGCCTCGCTACCGGCCTTATAGGGCTTTTACGCCCGCCGGTGTTGCTGCCTACTTCGTTGAGACCGGCTGTAAGCTCAGCTATCGCTGAACGCTCGCCACGCTTGGCCATGCGCAAATTACCTCTCAACTCAAGGATTTGTTCGGCCATCTGGTTACAGCGTTGAGCTAACCGGCTTTGCTCATTCCAGGCTTCGCGCATTTTCTGATTAAGCTGTTCAGCGTCTCCAACGCGGGCCAGTAGCTTCACAAGGATGAACTGCTCACCCAAGTAATCGGTTTCAAAACGCGATGCGGCCAGCGCTTCTTGGTGCAGGTAGTAACTCTTCGAGCTTGAGAGGGCGCCCGCAAACCCTGCTTGCGGCTTCACGTGCCCTCGCTTGTTAACCCACAACAACCCCCAGCCGGCAGGCAACTCGCTCGGCTGGATCAGGCCTTCGGGGCACATAAAATAGCGCCAGTTGCCAAGGCCACCTTCCAAGCGGTGGGGCTTCTTCTTGTCCGCGAGGAAGTCGCCGCGACTTACCTTCACCTCCACGACGATCGAGCCATCGCTGGCGGAGTGGCCGGTCTGGCGAAACCCGATCGCATCCGGTATCTCACCGGTCCAACCTGACCGCACTTCGCTCACCGCCACATGGCAGCCGTGGCCGTTGTTGCTGTTCGGTCGCTTGAGCCACTTCACGGCTATCTCGCAAAGATCAGCGTGCGACCATCCCACTAAATCGCTCATGCGGCGGCCTCCCTGTATTCGTCATAGATCGCCAATGCAGGCTCCGACCATTGCACACCGTGCTCACTGCCGAAGGCATAGATCAGCTCAATCAGCGCCGCGAATTCCGCCTTGCGCATCCGGCTCGTGCGCCGTCCGAGCATGACGAACCCACCATTGATACCGGGCGTCACGCGCTGTTCGCTATCGAGGCCCGCCGTCAGAATGTCCTTCCAGTCCTCGGCGGCCAGATAGCCCATGGCGCCGTTCATGGGCCATTGCACTTGGCTTGCAACATCGCCCAGCATCGGCCAGAGCTTTTTGTTCTGGCTCAGGCTGCGCTTGTCTTCCTGGTGGCGAAGCGCGACTTCGACCGGGGCGCGCTCTAGGCCTTTGCCGATCGCACTGGTGATGCGAGCCACGGCGAACTGCAAGTCGCGGACGGATTTGACGGGGATGACGAGCTCTTTCATGCCACCCCCCAGAACATATCTACTTGCTCGACCTCAGCGGGCGCGGCCGCCTCCAACAGCTCCAGCCGGAAACTGCCGGGCTTTCGCCACAGCACGGAAGCGGTCTCGCCGCGCTGACCCGCGATAGGCCGATGCCAGCGCACAAACTGCGGCGTGACCTCAGTGATCACCAGCGGCTCGGGCAGAACATGGCTGAACCGGGGAATGATCTGCACGCGATCGCCGACACGTGGATCGGTGTAGATGTCTCTCATGCCGCACCTCGCTGCGCTCGATAGCTGCCCCAGTCCAACTTGAGCGTGGTGCCACCGCCTTCCTGCATCCGATCGATGATCCGCTTACCCAGGTAGTCATCGAGCTGCTCGCGCTCAAGGTTGCTGATCAGGATCGTGGGCAGCATCTGCTTGTAGCGCTCGTTGATGATCTTGAAGAGCATCAGGCGCTCCCACTCGGTGCCGAGCTGGGCGCCGACCTCATCCAGAATCAGCAGATCGAGACCGCTGACAAATGCCCGGATGGCCTCGCGCTCGCTTGCGCCTTTCTCCTTGCTGAACGCGCGCTCCTTGATCAGATCGATAAGCTCGTAGACGTCGATGCCCATTACGACCCGGCCGCCGGCAAGTAGGGCATTGCCGATCGCGTAGGCCAGGTGGCTCTTGCCGGTGCCGACGCTGCCGGTGAAGATCAGGCCACCGCCTTGGGCGAGCCGCTCGTCAAACTTGCTCACGTAGGCGCGGCAGACGTTCAGTACGTAGGCTTGATCCCGGTCTCGTGCGTGAAAGCCGTCCAGCGACTTGTCGACGAAGCGCCGCGGAATCAGCGACTCCTCGCGCAGTTTCTCGAGGCGCCGGCGGCTACCGGCATCATTGGCGTGGTTCACCTCTGCTTGGCTCACTCCCTTGACGTCTTCCATCACGCACTGGGGGCACCCCGCCCACTGGCCGTTCGGCATTTGGGTGTTGGCGAACGCACCGTGGATCCGGCAATGGTCCGGTTTTGTGGTGGCGGTACCGGCAAGCATGCTGGCGAGTTGGCCGCGCACTTGGGGCGTAGTGGTCAATGGCTGCGGCATGGTCACTCCTTCGCCCAATCAGGCATTTCGAGGTCGTTGGTGCCGTACGAACCCACCGGCAGCGGTTGGGCAAAGCCCTTGCGACCGTCATGGCGCGGGGCAGGGCGGGCCACCGGGGGCAACCAGTCGTTTTCGTACTCGGCGTTGGGACCGAAGAACCGCTGTCCCTGCATGACGAATTCGGTGCGCTCATCGCCCTTGGCGCGGATGAACAAGGCGTAGCGCTCGGCACCAGCCTGCAGGGCCTCGGCGGACACGCCTTGCTTGCGGCGAGCGGCCCAGGCCTTGAACGCGGATTTCTTGGGGTTCCCACCGGCACGCCTCGGGTAGGCCGACCAAGCGGCCTCGAAGTCATCGGGATACGTGGTCGCCGAAGACGCTGCGGGCTTGGCCCCGGGCAGCTCGGTCGGTGTCAGATCGAGACCACCTGACGCGGATGGTTCACCCTCCGAACGTAGTGAGGAGGGGTTAGTGTCTTTCCTGTCTTTATTTGTCACCCCAACTTGGGGTGGTTCAGTTACCCCATCTTGGGGTGACTCACTACAAACTGGATCAGCCTTCCGTTTTGGGGTAACTCTTGCTTTCTGATCGGTGAAATCCCATTCGTCGATCTGTTTATTGATCTTCACCGGTGACCGGCTGCTACCCAGGCGTACAAGAACGCGCTTGCGTATGAGAGCATTCAGCGTTTCGCTGCACTTGCCTTCAGGCATGCCGGTCATCTCAGACAGCACGGAGGCAGCGAGCCAAACTGAAGGTTTGTTCCAGCCGTAGGTAGCGCGCTCTACTGCACGGACGATGCGCGCTTCGCGGCTGGTCAGAGGCGCTTTCATGAGTGCGTCGACTATGGCGTTGGCGGTTCGGGTATACCCATCCTCCACCTGAATACTCCTGCCCGGTTTTTGTGCGGGCGGTTGGCCGTTGTCGTAACGACCGGGAAAGTGGATTATCTCTGCTGCTTGCATTAAAATGACTCCTACTGATTGCAGTACCTAAAGGCCCACGTGCTCCCCAGCATCCGTGGGCTTTTTCGTTACTTGACCGCCTTCAGCGCGGCCTTCCCGTTTGCGTGCATCGCCTCGATGCGGCTCATTACCGTATTGCCCATCACCGCCAGCTCACGGCGTAGCGCCTTGATCTCAGCCAAGTCGTCATCGCAGATTTCGCCATCGGCCTTGGCTGCACGAATAACGCGAGTGAACGACGCCGCCATATCGTGGCTGTCTAGGAGCAGCTCGCGGATCTCGCCTTCGATATCATCAGTGGACTCAGCCACCGGGGTAGCCACCATGCCCAGGTCTTCCAAAGCGCGATCGAGGCAGCGCACGTCGTTGAGAATGCGGTTGATCCGAAAAAAGTCGGCCAGGGTCAACGAGACCGGTCCGTCAGGATCGAGCTTCTTGTAGAGCCTTCCCTCGGACATATCGAGATCGTGCGCCAAGCGCTTAATGCCGTATTCGAAAGCCGTCTCTCGCAAGCCTGCTGTGTATTTATCCATGGTCTAAACCTCGGTTTTGCTTGCACTCTCAGCGGGTTAGGTGATCCGCTAGAATGGGTTTTGTGTTTAGGCAGCTTTGGTACCAAACACATCAGGGCGAAGCTGGCTGGCTTTGATCTTTCCCTTTGTGGCCTTGACGACGGCCATGACACGAACCGCAGGAACCAGCTTCCACTGAGAAATTGCCTGGGAACTGATGCCGATTGAACGGGAAAGAGCGGCGGGGCCGCCCACCAAGCGCAGAGCCTCTAGCATTGCTTGTTCCGGAGTCATAATGAAATCCATGCTTAACGTTATCGGTCAAAGTGTAAGTCATACTTACCCTTATGGGCAAGGCATTCTTCCGTTGCCAGGCGTAAGCAATGCTTTCAAACTGAGAGGCGATTACACGCCTATTGGTGAAGGCATGACTGAAGACGAGAAAGTAGGGCAGCGAATAACGCGAGCCAGAAAAGAGGCGGGGCTTACACAGCAACAGCTGGCCGCCGCCCTGGGCGTTTCTCGTCCGGCGGTAGCGCAGTGGGAGAAAGGGCGAACCAGCCCGTCAGCGGAGAACCTGCGAAACGTAGCGACCGCAACAAGCAAGCCATTGATCTACTTCTTTACTGATTCAGGCGCAAAGACAGATGACTTTGACGAAGCGCCCAAGATGCGAGGCCAGGTGCCTTTAATCAGCTGGGTGCAGGCCGGAGCATGGACGGAGCCATTTTGCCCCGTGGGTGATGATCTTGAATACTATCCAGCCCCGCCGACCTGCGGACCAAGAGCGTTTGGGCTGCGCGTTCGTGGCGAATCAATGATTGAAGTGTACCCGCCGGGAACGCTAATTTTTGTCGATCCCGACATTGAGCCCGTCTCCGGCGATGACGTGGTTGTTCAATGCGAGCAGCACGGCGGGGCAGAAGCCACCTTCAAGCGCTATATCATCGAGCCAGGCGTAGGCCCTATGCTCAAGGTGCTAAACAAGGATTGGCGAGAGCAGTACATGGATTTCACCGAAGATTGCCGAATCATCGGTGTAGTCATGGCACAAATGACGCTGCGAAGACAGTAAAGCCCTTTAAAATAAGCACTGCTAACCAAGCCCGCCATTGAGCGGGCTTTTTTGTGCTCTAGGAAACAATGACTTACCTTTTAATTGAAAGCTATGCTTACTTTTGTGTTGACGGTATAGGTAAGCATGGCTTACATTTGAGCCATGGCAGCGGCACACAGCACCACGCCGGCCACCGCTCTTTAACAATCCGATAAGCCTGTCCGTGCGTAGGGGTTAGTAGCCCCGAGACACCGACAGGAGTACGCCGCCCGGGGCTGTCGAAATGCTGGGACGAGATCGCCGCTTCGAAGAGAGGCGGCATTCGAAAGCTAATTCGCAGAGTCAGTTTTCGATTTGATCAGGAAGCTAGCTTAAGGAAATGATTCCAAGTGTTTAGCTGGAGTGCAGTTGGTGGGATTGCACCATCTATCTCGAGGTAGGTGTCATGCAGGGCAACGTTGTGTAGGCCGGAGATAGTGTCTGAATCGTCTTTACTCAACGCCCAGAATCCCGATTCTGCTTCTATGGGAGCAAGAGAAGGCAGCCGCTCGAGAAAACTGAGATATTTTTTTATCTCATGTTTGAGGGTAACCCTCTTTTCTCCGGGTTTAATAACGAACTGAATGATCGTTGCAAGGATCACTATCACGCCCATTGCACCTAATAGCCATGAGCTTGTGCTGAACAGGTCAACAGCCACAGCAGTGCCTGCGAATAGCGTAATGATGGTGAGCAGAGTGTCGAGGTTTCGATAGAGGCGCGCATGCCTTTTAAGCAGAGCTAGGGAGTAGCGGGCCTCCCAGTTCACATCCAGCTTGTCTTTTCCTTCCATTCGAAACCTCTTTCAAACTTACCCTTTGGGCGGCGGAGTTGGGTGTGGCTGCCTGCGTTGGGGTGATTGATGATTGGGGATGATAGGGCGGTCGCCAGCGACGCCTTTAAATGAGTCAGACATTGTTCATTTTCTCGCTGTTGTGGTTATCCAAAAGATACCACAAGTAGCGCCGATTTCCTGCTGTTGTGGTGACTGTAGGAAGCGCGGGTACTGCGATAGTGCCACTTAACGCCTACCGCCTGGGTTGAGAATACAGGCGGCATCTGTAAGCCCTTGAGCATGGTTTACACGCCATATCCGGTGTAGCGGCGCAAGTCGAGGGCTTTCCGATGCCCTGCATCAACTCCCCCTTTTTCGCCCGGCACTCGCCGGGCTTCTTTTTGGCATGGCCGCGCATCGTCGCCATGCCCGCGCCGCTTCTATCCCCTGACTCACTGCACTGGCACTGCGAGAGCAGCGAGGCGGCGCGCCCAATTCAGGAGGCAATCATGCAACGACCCGAAACCATCTTGCCGATCACCAAGCAGCAGAGCCGCACGATCAACGACACCAAGGCCACCGATCGATACCGGCATCGGCTATTGATCGATTCGCTGCTCGCCGACCGTAAACATCAGAAAGAGCTACAGGAGGTATGGGATGAACGCAGCACAGGTTGAGCAGCGCGCCCAGCGTCGTGCCATGGGGTTCGCCGTGGGCGATCGCCCGCGCATCGGCAGCCGGTTCGATCCGGCCGGGCTGCGCGGGAAGAACGCAGCACGAATGGCCGAGTACCAGCGGCGCCGGTCGGGCCAAGACGCGCCACTACAGATCTGGAGGGCTCCATGAGACGCGACCTCATTATCAAGCTTCGCGCCGAGTCTATTTGCGAAGCAGTACACGACGGCGACGCCGAAGGGGTAGGGCGGTTCGGCACCTACCTCAACGAGGTCGGTGACCTGACCAGCGAGGTCCACGAGCTCACGGCCACCACGATGGTCGCCGACATGGTCGAGGCCTATATCAAAACACCGACCGGCAAGGGCGTGCTGTCCGAGTGGGCCAAGGACGTGGCTGAAGACGAGCAATCCAGCGTCGAGGAAGACATCGCCGAGCAAAGGGCCAACGAAGACTGGGCCGCATAAGAAAGCCCGCTCCTGCGGACACAGGTAGCGGGCCAGAGATCAACTGCATAGGAAGATCCTCGGGGAGTATAACCCATGCATTCAACGAGCGAGAAACCGCGGCTGCGCGTACCCGCCGTGGGGCGCTATCGCGTGGTCGATAGCGCCGACCACCTCGAGCTGTGGCGCGGTGTCGAAAAGACGCCCACCACCGCCATTCGCGAGGCGAACGTCGATGGCCAGCAGATCACTACGCTGGACGCGATGCACGTCATCGAGCAGGCCACCCGCATGTTCGGCCCGATGGGGATCGGCTGGGGGTACCGGGTCGAGGAAGAACGGTTCGACCAGGGCGCGCCCGTGCTTGACCCGAAGGGGCAACTGATCGCCCACGAACAGACCCACACCATCCGCTTGGCTCTCTGGTACCGCTGGCACGGCGAGCGAGGCGAGGTAACGCAGTTTGGCCACACCCGCTACGTCTACCGCACCGGCGCCGGCAAGTGGAAGACCGATGGCGAGGCGCCGAAGAAGTCGATTACCGACGCTATCAAGAAGTGCCTGTCCCTACTTGGGTTCAGCGCCGACGTCTACTACGGCCGGTTCGACAACAAGGACTACACCGAGGCGCAGCAAGCGGCCACGCGTATCGCCGTCGCCGAAGACCAGGACGCCGAGATCGAGAAGTGCCGCGCCGACTACACGGACTGGCTCAAGCGCGAGTGCGACACGCTGCGCCATAAGATCCCGCACCCGAAGAGCATCGAGCTCGCCGCCACCGGGATGCTCAACCGCTTGCCCGATAAGGCCAGCATGGCCCGCGTTGACCCAGTAAAAGGCCGCGAGATGATCGCCAAGGCGCGCGACGAAGGCATCGCGCGCCTCTACGCCGAGAAGCAAAACGCCAAACCACAAGAGGAAGCCACCAATGACTAACGCAGCCCCCAACACCGACTACAAAGGCGAGCTGGTAGAGCTCGACGCCGTGGAGAAGGCCCTTGCAGGGCTGCGCGAGCAATACGGCACGGTGCCCGACGTTCGCACCAAGGAAGGCTACACGCTGTGCAAGGCCGGCATTAAAGAGCTCACCACCTACCGGACCAGCACCGACAAGCTGCGCAAGGAGATCACCCAGCCGCACCGCGACTTTATCGAACGCGTGAACGGCTACGGCAAGGATCTGATCGAGAAGCTGCGCGACATCGAACAGCCGCTTAAAGACGCAAAGCAGCACGAAGACGAGCGCGCCGAGCGTGAGAAACAGGAACGCATCGCCAAGCTGCAGCATACGATTGACGTCAACATCTGGAGCTATCTGGATACCGCCGAGGGGCTGGACAGCACCGGGCTCGCCGAGCTCCACGATTCGGCGACGCAGATCAACGTCGAGGGCTATTTCGATCTGACCAAGGAGGCTGAAGATGCTAAGGGCCAAGTACTGGCACAGCTGAGCGAGCGCCACGGCCAAGCGCTGGAGCGCGAACGGCTTGCCGCCGACCAGGCCGAGATCGACGCCGAGCGCCGGCGCCTGCGCGAAGAGGCAGAGCAACGCGAAGCCGATCAGCGCGAACTCGAATCCCTGCGTCGCGAGAAGGCCGAGCGCGAAGCTGCAGAAGCGCCGGCACCGAAACAGCCTCCGGCGCCCAAGCCGGCGCCGCGCCCTGCACCGCAACCCGAACCACTGCCAGCTGCAGCTAAAACGGTCACGATCACCGTCGCCGAGTACCAGCAGCTGCTGGCAGACCAAGCCAAGCTGCACGCTCTGGAAGCCATGGGCGTCGATAACTGGTCGGGCTATGCCGATGCCATGCAAGAACTCAACGCAGCCTAGCCCCGAAAGGGGCTTTTCAACTCGTTCATTTTTAGGGTGGCAGTGATGCATCCAAATCAACAACACCCGTTCACCGGGCGAAGCAATGGGCGCTATTTGACGGTAGTGGTCGCCGTTAAGGAAGAGGCGGCTGACAGCGAAATACGCAAAGCGGTGGCCGCGTTCCCGCTGTTTGAAAGCCCCGCCAATGCGCCTGAGTGCGAGTTCGTTGCTATCAGTATCGGTGATGCGCTCTCTGAACTGGAGAAACTGGAGGCGCCGGAATGATCGACGAAGCCGCTTTTGACCGCATTTTCAAACAGCCCATGCCAGCCCCGGCTAACAAGCCAGAGCGAGGAAAGGTCCAATGATCAACGCCAACTGGTGCCGCGAAAATCCCGAAGAAGCCGCCAGGCAGATCGAAATGCTGGCAGACAAAAACGGGCCCGCCTTCAAAAAGGCGTGGGACAACGGGTATCTGAATGGGCGCGAAGACCTGCTGGCCGAGCAGGCGCGCCAAGGGACTAACGACCAGCCGAAGCGGGGAAAAACGCCGTGACCGACCCAAGAAAGCACAACATCGAAGCGCTAAGCGTATGGCTGGACAAGCCCGCCATTCAGCAGGCGTTCACCTCCTTGGCAGCGCCCATTATCGAAGCGGCGGCCACGGCCAAAGTGTACGGCGATGAAGTAGCAGGAGAGCTGCATGGCGATGATGGTCGCCTTTATCCAAAAGCGGGCGAAGTCGTCATCGGCCAAGTGGGCAGCCTTACGGTCAAGCTAACCATCGAACCTAGCGCTGCTGGCGGCTGGCACGGAGAAAGCCTGACCCACGACGAAATCAACGCCATAGGCATCAGCAACATGACTATCGACGGGCAATTGCTCACCCCCCGCAAGGAGTCCTGATCATGTGGTTCAAACACCTGCACCTGTACCGACTCCACGACATGCCCGAGCTGGATGCCGCCGCTGTAGTGGCTGCACTCGAACCTCACTCAGCGCGCGCTCTAGGCAGCGCCGACGCGCGGCGCCTGGGTTGGACGGCGCCCGCCGGCCGATTGGGCAGCGGCCAACTGCTCCACGAGATCCAAGGGCACCGCTTGCTGTCCGCACTGCGCCAAGAGCGCTTATTGCCGGCGTCAGTAATCCGGGAAGAGCTCGACGAGAAAGTCGCGGACATCGAAGCACAGGAAGCGCGCAAGGTATCGCGTAAGGAGAAGATGGCGCTCAAGGAGCAGATCACCGAAGAGCTGATGCCGCGCGCTTTTGTTCGCAGTACGAAGACCGACGTCTGGTGGGATACGCGTCGCGGTTTTATCGGTATCAATTCAAGCTCGCGCACTCGATGCGAAGAGATCCTCGACTTGCTGCGTGAGTCGCTCGGCTCGCTCAAGGTTACGCCGGTCGGTTCGCAGACGCTCCCGATTCGCGCAATGACAACCTGGCTGGGTGACCCGTCCAGCCGCCCGTTCGATATGCAGATCGGCGACCAGGTCGAGCTCAAGGCCAAGGGCGACGACGGCGTGCTGCGCGCCCGGCAAGTAGACCTCGACAGCGATGAAATGCAGCAGCTACTCGAAAGCGGGCGCCAAGCCAGCAAGCTGGCGATCGGCATCGAGGGCCGGCTGAGCTTGGTGCTGCACGACGACCTCGCGCTGAAGTCGCTGCGTTTCGGCGATGCGCTGATCGAAGAGGCCGACCACGCCGACGATGGCGACGATGCTCTGGCGCGGCTAGAGACCGATTTCATTCTGATGGCTCAGGCGCTTTCGCAGGACGTCACCCGGCTACTCGAATGGCTCGGCGGCGATGCGTTCGTTCCCGCCGAATCCTTCGAAATGGAAATGACCGACTAGGGCCTACGGCCCTTTTCTTTTGGAGAAACGATATGGGTGTTTACACAACCGTCGCGCGCATCGGGCGACCTGCCGAAGTACGAAGAACCGGCAACGGTACCAGCGTGGCCGGCTTCCCGGCCGCGGTCGACGTAGGGTTTGGCGAGCACAAGCAAACGCTGTGGCTCGACTGCTCGATATGGGGCAGGCGCGCCGAGGGCGGGCTGATTCAGTACCTGGTCAAGGGGCAAGAGGTGTTCGTGTCGGGCGAGATCGGCACGCGTGAATTTACCCGCGGGGATGGTTCGCCGGGCTTTGCCGTCACGCTCAAGGTGTCTGAGATCGACTTGGTGGGCGGTAAGGGTCAAGGCGGCAACAGCGGCCAGGGCAATCAGCAAAGGCAGCCCGCGCAGAATCAGGGAGGCCAGCAGCACGGCGGATACCAGCCGCCACCTCAGAACCAGCGCCCGCCGCAGCACAACCAGCAGGCCGGCAACTACGGCGCGCCCGATCCCTCGCAATACGAGACGTTTGACGACGAAATCCCGTTCTGAATACACCACCTCGCGTCTAACCGCATGCCAGCGGGGTCGGGAGGCGCGTGGTTCTTCGGTACCCAATAACCCCCGGCAGCCGAGACGCGCCGCCTCCTCGCTCTACCTCGCACCTCGCCGGCATGGGGCCGGTGGTATGCGGGCCTAGTCGTACTGCCACGCAGTAGGCGCGGGCAACGCCGTATGCCCCACGAGACGGGGTTTCCATTTTTTGGTGATTACAAAATACGATGTCGCATAACGTTCTCGAATGGCGGATACATACAGGTTTCATCTACAACCTCATGCCTCGCCACGACGTTACCGCTTGCATCGACCTCTTCATATATCCAAGTGTCTTTATCCCAACCACTTTTCTGCTTCCAAGTCATATTGACTTGACGAAGCGTATGCCCATCCGGAATAGCGCAAAGCTTACGATGTTCTTCCATATTCAAATCCCTCATTAGTCCGCCAGAGGGCGGCTTTTTGTTCGTGAGGTAAAAGATGACAGAAACACAAGAAATTCGCCATTTTCATCTATTTTGCGGATTAGGTGGCGGCGCCAAAGGCTTCAACCGCGGCCAAGCGCGTGTAGGCAACATGGAGGCGCGCTTCCGTTGCATCGGCGGCGTAGACGTGGACGCCAACGCCATCGCCGACTTCCAACACCTGGCCGGCGCCCCGGGCACAGTCCTCGATATGTTCGACCGCGACCAGTACCGCACCTTCCACGGCACGGAGCCGCCCGCCGATTGGCGAGAGGCCACGCCGGCCGATATTCAAGCCGCCGCAGGCAATGAGCGCCCCCACATCGTGTTCCTGAGTGCGCCCTGCAAGGGGTTCAGCGGGCTGCTATCGCAATCTCGCAGCGCCACGCCGAAGTACCAAGCGCTTAACCGCCTAACCCTGCGCGGCATGTGGCTGACCATGGAAGCCTTCGCCGACGATCCACCCGAGCTAGTGATCTTCGAGAACGTGCCGCGCATCGCCAACCGCGGGCGCCCGCTGCTTGATCAGATTATCGCCATGCTCGAGCACTACGGATACCACGTCGCGGAGACGACGCACGACTGTGGCGAGCTAGGCGGTTTGGCCCAGTCCCGTAAGCGGTTCCTGCTGGTGGCTCGCTACGCCGAGAAAGTGCCGCCGTTCCTGTATGAGCCGGTGAAGCGCCCTCTGCGCGCCGTCGGCGATGTGCTGGGCGAGATGCCGCTACCCGGTGACGAGCTCGCTGGCCCAATGCACCGGGTGCCGCGCCTGCAATGGAAAACGTGGGTGCGCTTGGCGTTCGTCGAAGCCGGCAGCGATTGGCGGTCGCTGAATAAGCTGGCCATCGAAGATGGCCACCTCAAAGACTTTTTATTGGTACCGGAATATCGATCGGGCTATATGGGTGTGAACCGCTGGGACGAGCCGATGGGCACTGTCGCCGGTCGAAGCACGCCGACCAATGGAGCGTTCAGCATTGCAGATCCTCGCTTTGACCAGTCAACAGCTTGGCGCGACGGGCAGGCTTATGGGGTGCGGCGTTGGGACGGTCCCACTGGCGCAATAACCGGCCAGCGCTCTCCAGGGCAAGGCGCTTTCGCCGTGGCGGATCCTCGCCGCGCTAGCCCTGTCTACGGGAAATACATGGTCACGCCGTGGAATGAGCCCAGCGGCACCGTAATTTTGGGTAGTAGCACTGGCCAAGGGGCTTATGCGGTTGCAGATCCTCGGGTCGATGGCACTCGGCACAATAACGTCTTTCGCGTGACCCCATGGAGTGCCAATAGCCCGGCCGTCACCGCCGGCGCCGGCCCTACCGCCGGAGGCCTTGCCGTCGCAGACCCTCGTCTTCCTGATCCCAACGACAAACTGGTAGCCGTGATCCGCTCACTGGACGGCACTTGGCACCGCCCCTTTACCACGCTCGAGCTCGCAGCCCTGCAAGGCTTGGTCGATCCCGGCGAGCACTTGGAGCTGGAAGGCCTGAGCGATTCGGCCTGGCGCGAACGCATCGGCAACGCCGTGCCAGCGCCGGCGGCAGAGGCCATCGCCGGCGTCATGGGCACCACGTTGCTGCTGGCTTGGAGCGGCGAGACGTTCGCTTTGGGCTCGACACCTATCTGGGTGCGCCAGATCGCCGCCGGCTTATCGCTTCACCAACCCTCACAACCACTTCACTGAGCCGCTGAAAAGCGGCTTCTTCATTTCTGGAGCTAGACCATGATGATTCCCACGCACCGCGGCACCCAAGCCGCACTGGAAGTCGTATTCGACGAACTCTTCAACCAGCTCGCCCAGCGTAACGACGATCTCGAGCTCGAGAAGCTGGCGGCGCTGGCTGAGAACGATGCGCTGGCAGCTCAGAACATCGCGCTGCGCAACGAATTAGCTTTGCGCTTGGAGGTGGCTTGATGATTGGTGGAGAACTGACGATAGCGAATCTGAAGCGCCGCATCGAAGAACTTGAGCACGCCGAACGGCTCCAAATTCAGTTGAGCGAGAAGATGCAGGAAGAGCGAGATGCGCTGGCGACGCATGTGGAGAATGCAGCGGGCATCATGCACCGACTGGCCGAGAGCCCCGCGCACATCGATGGTGAAGCCCCGCCAGCAGTACGCGCCTATCTTGACTGGTATTTAGCAAAGCCCGCCTCTAGCCTCGCTCGTCGCGACGCGCTGATTAAAGCCGCCGCCTTCGCCGAAGCTGGTGTCATCTGCCAGAAGGTGAAGCAAGGGCAAGATGCACTTGCGTGGATGCACAAAGAGGTTTCGCCAGTTGGAGAGGAGTACATCGGTGAGCACGGCATCTTATATAGCAACAAAGCCTTTGGCGCCGAGCACTGTGTAGATGACCTGAAGCGAGAAGAGAACAGGCTTCGCCACCAAGCCGAGGAGCACCAATGACCCATTACCCAAAAGGCAGCATGTGCATGCACTGCCGCTTTGCCGTATCCGACTGTAGCCACCTGCAGTTTTCAGATTTTCAGAGATGCCGGTGCTTAGTACAAGCAAACACAGAGTGATCGTTCGGTGCACGGAGTTCACGTCCAATGCTGTTAACCGACCTGCCCAACGCCAAGCGAATCGCCGAGCTGCTCCGGCGCCGGCGGCCAATACCTGACACCCCGCAATGGCGGCTATCGACCCGGCCGCTGAAGGAATACAGAGCGGTCAGACGCCCAAAGGCACCGTGTTAATTTTTTCGACTAAGCAGTAGGCCGCCAATAGGCGGTTTTTTTGTGGAGAAGAGCATGGGAACAATGCTAATGAGCCGCGCCGAAGCGGCCAGGGAGCTGGATTGTCACCCGGCAACCGTTTCACGCTGGGTGAAAGACGGCACATTGCCCGGCCTCAAAATAGGCGGAAAGACCTACGTCTCGAAACCTGCATTTGAACAGATGATTGCCCAAGGTCTGCCGGTGGAACAGAATACCGGTGCACCCGGCGCAATTACGGGAGAAGTAAAATGCCTTACAAGCGCGCCGATTCGCCGTACTGGTGGGTCAATATCACACCCCCGGGCGGCGGAGAAACAGTTAGACGCTCTACTCGGACGAAAGACCGGCAGGAAGCCGAAGCGTTAGAAGGTAAGTGGAGGGCTGAGCTCTACAAGCAGCAGTTTTGGGGCAAGGAGCCGGAACGCACGTTTGCCGAGGTGGCGTCGGAGTACTTGCTGGCCAGCCAATCCAAGCGCTCGTTGTCAGATATCCAGTTGCGAGCCGGCCATCTGTACGACCACCTCGGGGCCGACAAGGTGATGAGCTCGCTTTCGGGCGCTGATGTCCGAGAGTATACGGCCCATCGCCGAACGGCCGGCGCGGGCCCAGCCACCATCAATCGTGAGCTCAGTATCCTGTCGGCGATGATCAACCACGCCGTGACAGAGATGGAATGGACGCTGCCCAACCCGGTAAAAGGGCGGTTTCTGAAGGAGCCGCCGGGGCGTGTCCGCTGGATCACTGAAGCGGAAGCCGATCGACTGATCGACGCCGCGCGCACGACTCGAGAGGGCGACCGTCTCGCTGACTTTATCGTGCTGGCATTGAACACCGGCGGCAGAAAAAACGAGCTGCTCAAGCTCGAATGGCGGCGAGTGAACTGGGAGCACGCGCTGATCACCTTGGAACCGGACGACACGAAATCCGGGAAGCGGCGAACCATCCCGCTGAATGACGACGCGGTAGCCGCTTTGAAGCGACGGTACCGGTACAACCAAACGCATTGCGCGGCATCGCCTTGGGTTTTCTGCAAGCGTGATGGCAGCCGTTACGTTTACCCGAACCCGGTGTTCAAGAAGGCGTGTGAGCGCGCTAGGATTGTGGATTTTCGCATTCACGATTTGCGGCACACATGCGCAAGCTGGCTGGTCTCTCAAGGCGTGCCGTTGGCGGACGTCAAAGACGTGCTGGGACACTCCACGATCAACATGACTGAGCGGTATGCTCACTTAGCGCCACACAGGGCAAGGGATGCCGTAGCCAGACTAGGATCACGTTCCAGTCACGCTGGATCACCGGTAGGGAATATTGAAGAGCTGATGGGAAGGAAAGGAGGAGGGCAGGAACAAAAAAAGCCCCGTCGAAACGGGGCTTTATAATCGAGGTGGCGGAGGGACAGGGATTCGAACCCTGGATAGGCTATTAACCTATGCCGGTTTTCAAGACCGGTGCATTCAACCGCTCTGCCATCCCTCCGGCTTATGGGTGCGTATACTACCACTATTTCCTTGGAAGTCAACGCCTTTGGTCAAATTAGTAGAGACGGAGGCCTACTCGGGTGATATTGCCGCCCTGCATTTCGCTCACGACCCAGTGGATGCCGTGCCAATCGATGTCGTCGCCGACCACCGGGTGGCCGCCCACGCGCAGCGAGACGAATTCCGCCAGGCTCATTTCTTGCTCGCCGGGGCTCAGGGTCAGCCCGTAAGCCTGGGCGATGTCCTGCATGTAAGCGCTGCCTTCGAGGGTGAAGGTACCGAAGAAGGCGCGTTCCTGCTTGAGCTTGGCGTCGCCGTTGAACAGCCGGTTGAGCGCGGTTAAATCTTCCGACCGGCCGATCACGCAGATCACGTCCTCAAGCTTCAGCCGGGTATTGCCCTTGGGGTGGAGCATAACGTGGTTACGAAACAACGCCGAGATCAGCGCCCCGGAGGGAAAGCGCAGCAGGCGGATGGGCACGTCCTCGAGATCCTGGTTCTCGACCACGTAGACGAACATCTCGAAGTCGTTCTCCGGAAGAATGCCCAGCGGACCGCGTCGGTTGGGCGTAGTGCCAGCGGGAACCTGAATCTTGAGCCAGCGCGCGACCAGAGTGAGCGACCCGCCCTGGATCAGAAGCGACATCAACACTACCGCAAAGGCGACGTTGAAGTAGAGCGAGGCGTTCTCTACACCGCCGATCACCGGAAAGATCGCCAGCACGATCGGCACCGCGCCGCGAAGCCCGACCCAGGCAATAAAGAACGTCTCGCGCCAGCGAAACTTGAAAAATGGCTTGATGGTGATGAACACCGCCAGGGGGCGGGCGATGAAAATCAGCGCCAGCGCCACCAGCCCAGCGGGCAGGATGACCTCGACCAGTTGGCTCGGCGTCACCAAAAGCCCCAGCACCAGAAACAGACCGATCTGGCTAAGCCAAGCCAGGCCGTCGTGTACGGGCAGGATGAAATTCAAGTGCCGCCCCGGCTGGTTGCCAATCATCAGCCCCGCCAGGTAGATTGCCAAAAAGCCGCTGCCGCCGAGAACGCTGGTCAACCCGAAGACGCTAAAACCGAGTGCCAGGGCGAGCATGGCGTAGAGCCCCGGCGCCAGGTCGAGCCAGCGCAAGAGCTTCGCGGAAAGCCACCCGCCGCCCAAGCCTACGACCAAGCCGATGCCAAATTGCGAGACGAAAAATATGAGGGTTTCGACGATGCCGCCCATATCGCCGACGAGCAGCTCGACCAGCATCAGCGTGAGAAAGATCGCCATCGGATCGTTGGTGCCGGACTCGATCTCGAGCGTGGCGCTGACCCGTTCGTTGAGGCTAACCCCGCGGCCGCTGAGCATCGAAAATACCGCCGCTGCATCGGTGGAGCCGACGATCGCCCCGACCAGCAGGCCTTGAATTAGGCTAAGCTGGAACACCCACATGGCAATGATGCCGACGATGGCGCTGGTGATGAATACCCCAGCGGTGGCCAACGACAGCGCGGGTTTGAAGCCGACCCGAAACGTCTTGAGGCGAGTGCGAAGCCCGCCATCGAGCAGAATCATCGCCAGCGCCAGGTGGCCGATGACGAAGGCCATGCTGTAGTCGTCGAAGACGACGCCCAGCAGGCCCTCTTCGCCGGCCAGCATGCCCAGCCCCAGAAAGATCAGCAGCAGCGGAACGCCAAACATTGATGAAAGCCGGCTGGCCAGAATGCTCAGCGTCATGAGAATGCCGCCGATCAAAAAAAAGGTATACAGTGCGTCCATGTCTCTCCGTCTCTACATCAATGCCGCTCTATTATTGCACGCCCCCCGCTATTTTACTGCGCCGCTTGAGGGCTTTATGGCGGCCCAACGCTGGCCAGGCACGGCGGCCACCCGCTACACTCCGGCTTCACGCCCCTGGAGTGTAGCGATGCCTCACCTGACTATCCGCTGGCCGACGCGCCTGGTGTTCGCCGTTGCGTTGTGTCTTTTGTTTTTATCCTGGTCGGCGCTGGCAGGTGAAGAGGACACGGCGTCGGATCAAAACGTCGAAGTGTTATCGCTTGAAAGCGAGGTCATGCTGCCTCCAGCGCTATGGCCCGACGCTGCCCCCTTGGCGCGCGATGAAAGCGCCGCCGACGCTGATCCCGAGGCGCAAGCCGAGGATGCATCGCCGGCGCAGCCCGAGCCGGTGCCTTCGGCCGCGCTTGCGCTGCCGCCGCCGCTGGATCCGCCGCCGCTGACCGAGGTGTCGGTCATGCTCGACTGGTACCTGAGCCCACAGCACGCCGCGCTGTTGATCGCCCAGGCGCGGGAACTGTTCAAGGAGCAGGGCTTGGCGGTAGAGCTTTTGAGCCCGGCAGACCCCACCATTGCGCTCAAACTGTTGGTGGCCGAAGAGGTGGATTTGGCGCTGACTCGCCAGCCTATACTCCACCTGCAGGCACATAAGGGGGAGCCTCTCACACGGGTGGGGACGCTGATCGAGACGCCCTTGAACGCCGTGATCGTGACCGGCAGCGCCGCCGAAACCGACGATGTGGCCCTGCTGGCCGGGCGCGATTACGGCTTTTCTACCCGAGAAGGCGAGACCATTGTGGCCGAGCGGCTTATTCCTCAGTCGCTGCGTCAAACCGATGGCTTCAAGGCGCCGGTCAACGTTCACTTCGATACCGCCGCCGCCGTCGTGCGTGGTGACGCGAACGTCATCGCGGACGGCTACTTTGACTCGCTACCCGAGCAACTTGCGCCGGAGGGGATCGAGAGCCACGTCATTCGCTATGAAGAGATCGACATTCCCCGCCACGATGGCGTCATCATAGTGGCCAATAGCCAAACGCTAGGCCGCCGCGGCCCGACCCTGGCGCGCTTCATGAGCGCTGTCGAGCAGGCGAGCCACTGGATGATCGAAAATCCTGACGCGTCCTGGGCACTCATCGCCGAGCAGCACCCGATTCTCGATAACGCGATCAATGAGGCGAATTGGGAGTCGCTTCTGCGCCGCCTGTCACTCAGTCCGGCGGCGGTGAACACTCGCCGCTATCAGGCGTTTGAAACCTACTTGTTAAAGCGCGGCCTTATCGAGGAGACGCTGCCGGTATCGCGACTGGCGGTCGACCCGCATACGCTGGCCGAATGACGCACCACTTTTCAAGAATCCTTGCATGAAATTTCCATGGATTTTTCCATAGAGAGCACCGAACACGGAGAGCCATGAGCGAGCCCGTTCTGACGTTTATCGATGTGGAAACCACCGGTACGAGAGCCACCCGCGATCGCATCACCGAAATCGCCGCGCTGAAGGTGGTCGACGGGGAGGTCGTCGATCGCTGGGTGAGCTTGATCGACCCGGGTACCAGCATTCCGCCGTTCATCTCAAAGCTCACCGGCATTCACGACGATATGGTTGCCGACGCCCCGCGTTTTGAGTCGATCGCCGAGGCGTTCAAAACGTGGCTTGGCGAGAGCTGTCTGGTTGCGCATAACGCCCGCTTCGACTCGAGCTTTTTGCGCAACGCCTTCAAGCGCGCCGGGCTCGACTATCGCCCCCAACTGATGTGCACCCTGCGTATCTCGAGAAGGCTCGAACCCGAGCAGCGCCAGCACAATCTGAAAAGCCTGCTCGAGCGCTTCGATATTCAGACCGCGCGCGCCCACCGCGCCGAGGACGATGCCGAGGCGCTTTGGCGGCTGTGGCAAGCCTGGCAGCAGCGCTTTCCCGCCGAGCAGTGGCAGGCCGCTACCGGCCAGGAGCGCGAGCACCGCAACCTGCCGGCGCATCTCGACAGCGCCCTGGTGAGCGAGCTTCCACCGCGTCCGGGGGTGTATCTCTTCTATGGCCATAACCGGCTGCCGCTTTACGTGGGCAAAAGCATCAACCTGAAAAACCGGGTGAAAGGGCACTTTCAGCGCGATCATCAGGACGACAAGGCGATGCGCATGCTCCAGCAGATTCAGCATATCGAGTGGGAGGAGACCGCCGGCGATTTGGGCGCTCAGCTTCGCGAGGCCCAGCTGATCAAGGAACTGATGCCGATCATGAACCGCCAGCTACGCCGCCAGGGTGGGCTGAAAACCTGGTTCTGGCCCGAGGGTGAGCACGCGCCGACGCTTGCCGGAAGCGCCGTACTGATCAGCTCCGCGCCGGGCGAGCGCTTCGGGCTTTTTCGCCACGCGCGCGAGGCCAAGCAGGCGCTCAAGACGATCATTGAGGAGCACAAGCTCTGCCCGCAGGTGCTGGGGCTTGAGAAGGGAAAAGGGCGCTGCTTTGCCAATCAGCTCGGCAAGTGTGCCGGCGCGTGCTGTGGCAAGGAGTCGTTCGAGGCTCATACCGAAAGAGCGCAGGCGGCACTCGAGCGTTTGAAGGTGAGCGCCTGGCCTTGGCCGAACCGGATCGTGATTCGCGAAAAAAGCGCCCATACCCGTAAAAGCGCCTACCACGCGGTGGATCACTGGTGCTATCTCGGCAGCGCCGCGTCGCTTGATAAGGCCAAACGGCTCGATTTCGAGGCGGTTCAGTTCGACGTGGATACTTATCGCATCCTGAACCGCTTTCTGCGAAGCCCGGAGGAGCATGGGCTAAGCATCACGCCGCTTTAGGCCTCGGAGTCGTCCTCTGCATTGATGAAGGTGCTGACCGCCTGCTGGAACGCGTCGGGCTGGTCGGCGTGCAGCCAGTGGCCCGCCTCCTTGAGCGTGATGACGCGCGCGGTCGGCAGCATCTCCTTGACGGCCGGAATCATGTCATCGGTGACGTAGTGCGAGTCGGCGCCGCGTAGCACCAGCGTCGGGCCCTGGTAGGGCTCTTCGCCGGCGGGCAGGCCGATGATCGCGTCATAATCAGCCTGAATCTCGTCGAGGCCCACGCGTAGCGACATCTGCTTGTTGTCATTGCGCACCAGATTGGTCGCCAGGAAAAGACGCGTTGGGCGTGAGTCAACGTGCTCGGCCATGACCGCATCGGCACTCCTGCGATCGGCAGGTTTGGCTTCGCGTACCGCGTTCAGGGCGCTGAAAACGTCGTCGTGGCCGTGGTCGTAGCGAACCGGGGCGATATCGCCGACGATTAATGATGCCGTAAGCTCCGGCGCCAGCCGCGCGAGGCTAATAGCGACCTTGCCGCCCATCGAGTGGCCCAGAATGTGCGCCCGCTCGATCTTCTCCTTTTTGAGCAGCGCGATCACGTCCTGGCTCATCGCCTCGTAGTCCATGCCGTCGGCGTGGGGGGAGCGGCCGTGGTTGCGAAGGTCGACCGCCAGCACACGGCGCTGCTGTTGCCATACCTTCAGGTGCGAGCGCCAGTTGTCGGCGCTGCCGAGAAGGCCATGCAGCACGACGAGCGGCGTTTTATCGAGGTCGGCGCCTTCGTGGGCCTCGATGAAATGAAGATCAACCGGAGTAGCGCGGCTCATTGAGCCTCCTTGATGGGCACATTTTTTGAATCAGGCGACTTTCGGGGCGCGGTCGCGCTGTCCTGTCCAGACCACAAGACGCCGGGTCAGCCAGGCTAGCAGCAGGCCATACAGCGGCAAAAAGAACAGCAGGCTGATGGCCAGCTTGATCGCGTAGTCCACCGCGGCGATTTCTACCCAGTGGGCCGCCATGAACGGGTCCGGGCTATTGTAGAAAGCGGTGAAGAAAAAGGCGAACGTGTCCGCCAAGTTGCCCAGCACCGTTGAGAAGACCGGCGCGACCCACCAGGCCCACTGGCGCAGCCGGTCGAATACCTGAACGTCGAGCAGTTGACCAAGAAAGTAGGCCAGAAAGCTTGCCAGAGCGATGCGCGCCACGAACAGGTTCCACTCGCCAAGCGCCTCGATGCCGGCGAAGCTCCCTTGAGGGAAGATGACCGAGACCACGTAGGAGATCGCAAGCGCCGGGAACATGACGCGCAAAATGATCGCCCGCGCCGGCCCCTTGCCGAACAGGCGAACGGTCAGGTCAGTGGCCAGAAAAATGAACGGAAAGCTAAACGCGCCCCAAGTGGTATGAAACCCGAAAAGCGTAAAAGGAAGCTGTACGAGGTAGTTGCTGGCGGCGATAACGCCGATATGAAACAGCACCATGATCAGTAGGCAGCGGCGGTGCTGAGCGTCGGTCAGTGCAAACATGTGAAAGGCCTTTTTAATAGCAGGAGGGGTTAGGGAACCCTCAACGGGGCGCAAGCGCCGGGGCCGCGCATTATACGCAAACCCTCCAGTAATTAAATAGAGAGCAAGCCCCCTCTAAAGAGAGAGCACAAGTGAGTGTGCGGCCAAACGCCGCGTCCAGCGCATTTGGAATCGCGGTTATGCTTGCGTATTGACCTGGTGATAACCGGCTTTGAAGATCGCTTAAAAAGCGAAGCTACAGCAGGAAAGTCAAGGTCGATGAGGCGCGACTATTTCGTTCGTGCATTCGCATCGATTGTTATCTATAAGATTGAATTAGAAAGATAGTTGAATAGACTCGACCCCAAGCGATGGGCGACACTCGCTACCATACCGTGACAAGAAATAGCGGAAACCGTTAACGCCGCGCCGGTGTTGATTGAGGGGATTTTTCAGGAACCTATTGGCACTTAGCGTGTTCAATATCATCAGGTGGTCAGGAAAGGAGAAGCAGCATGAAGCATCTTGAGAAGTGCGAGCAGTGTGGCAAGGAGTATGACCCCTCTGAACCCAAGGGAGCCCCGGAAGATCCGGAAAATTGCGATAGCTGCGGCGCCGATATCAAACCTAAAGGACGTCGATCAAGTTTTCTGGTCGATGACAGCAACGAAGAAGATGGCGGTCAGCACATGCTCGAAAAAACGCTGAGAGAAGCCTCTCATAAGGCCGATACAGACGATTAAACAAAAACGGTTCAGCCTAAGCTGAACCGTTTTTTTATGAGGTCAAGGCGTTTCGATGAGTAGCCTAGTAGGTCGCCTCGGTACGTGAGCCGCGTAGGCAGTCGCCATAGTGCATGGTATCACCCAGCTGTTCTGCCTGTTTACGACACTCTGCCGAGCGCGAAGAGCTAGCGCCAGAGGCGCAACCTGCGCTTACCAGCATGATGGCAACCAAACCCAAAGCGAACATGGACTTCATAAACTTCTCCTGACATTGACGTGTTTAACACTGTGCGATGATAGCAGCCATGCCATCACTTGGGCATGGGCTATAACGATTCAAACCCTCAAGGAGGACCGATGGATAAAATCTACGCTTGGGACGTTAAGCGCGAACGCATTGTTTACCGCATTCCCGGACAAACACTGGAAGACGGCCGCGAGGATAGCGATCTACATCCTGTCTGGATGCCGGCCGAAGCGGAAGACCTGCCCGACGGCGTCGAAATCGAGGATTTGCGGGAAGTCGAAAGCTGAAAATCCCGCCCCTTTGAGTCCTGGGAAAGGGGCGGTCAGAAGTGACGAGGTCTTTTTTAACGCGATCGGCTCACAGCATTTCTTCGAGCCACGTTTGAAAGGTGGCCCAGGAGCGCTGATCGGCCCGTTCATCGTATCGGTCGCTACCAAAAACGCTAAAGGCGTGAGGGGCGCCGGAGTAGATGCCGACTTCGTAGGTGATATTTGCTTCTTCGAGCTGTGAGGCGAGATCGGCGACATCCTCCAGGCTCACCATTTCGTCAGCACCGCCGTGAGCGATGAAAATCGGCGGCGTATCGCTCGAGTAGGACTGACCTTCGGGCGTTTCAAGGCCACCGTGGAAGCTCGTGTAGGCGGCGATGCCATCGGCCTCTCCCGAGCGCGCCATTTCAAGCGCCACGGTCCCGCCAAAACAGTAGCCCATGATGACGGTTTCAGTTGCCGCACCCTGCTCGCGTGCCTGCATCAAGCCTGCCAGCGTCAGCTCACGCATACGTTCACGGTCTTCGTACAGAGCGCTGGTAGCAGCCTGCTTCGCTTCCACTTCCAGGGGGCGGTTACCCTGACCGAAAAGATCCACCGCGAAAGCGTCGTAGCCCTGTTCGGCAAGCATATCGGCGCGTTCACGCTCGTAGTCATCGACACCGTCCCAATCATGGACGATCAGCACGCTGCCTTTGGATTCGCCCTGAGCTTCGACGAAATAGCCTTCGAAGCTTTCGTCATCAACCTGATAGGTTACGTCTTCCCCTTGAGGGTCAAAGCCAAATGCCTGGCTGCTCAAAAGAGTGGCGGCAGCCAGCGCGTTAAGCGTCAGAATAGAGCGGGTGGATAGCGTCATGGTGACTCCTTTTACCGGGTGTAAATAGAACGAATAAACTCGCATTTATTCGAGGTGATGTTATATCTGTAAAGTCAGCATAGACTCATTGCGTTGAACCACCGTCCAACGACGAGCTTTTTTTAAATTTGAAGGGCTTGCACCGGGAACTACGTACCGGCATGCTTGTCCGTTGTTAGTACGACTACCAGGGAGTTTATAACCATGGCGTTCAACGATTCGCACACCGTACGACCGCAGCAGGATCAGGCGGTTAGCGGCGCTAGAGCCAATAAGGTATTGCGTAACACCTACGCACTCTTGGCCATGACGCTGCTGTTCTCGGCAGTTACCGCTGGCGCCTCTGTCGCGCTCGGCGTGCAGCAAATGAACATCTTCGTTTTCTTCATCGGCGCTTACGGGCTGATGTTTCTGGTCCATAAAACCGCTAACTCCGCCGCGGGGCTACTGGCCACCTTTGCGTTCACGGGCTTCATGGGCTTCACGCTTGGGCCGATCATCTCGGCTTATCTGACGCTGCCCAACGGCGGTGCGCTAATCATGAACGCGCTGGCCATGACCGGCCTGACTTTCATCGGCCTTTCCGCCGTCGCACTGATGACCAAAAAGGACTTCAGCTTCCTTGGTAACTTCTTAATGGCGGGTGCCATCGTGCTGGTCCTCGCTATGGTGGCTGGTTTGATCTTCCAGATTCCGGCGCTATCGCTGATGGTCTCTGCCGGTTTCGTACTGTTCGCTTCAGCGTCGATTTTGTACCAGACCAGCGAGATCGTTCACCGTGCGGGCGAAACCAACTACATTCTGGCGACGATCACCCTTTACGTCTCCATCTACAACCTGTTCGTAAGCCTTCTCTCTATCCTTGGTATTATGAGCAACGACTGATTTTTTAGTCGACCCGCTACCCAAACAGACCCTACTTCGGTAGGGTCTGTTTTTTTATGGGCGGTTCATGCCCGCAACGAACATGTGTTGGAGTCAGGGGCATGAAGTTTAAGCCATGAAATACGGACTACTGGTGACAGGCGCGCCCTATACGAGCCCGGCCCCGCATTCGGCGCTGCGCTTTGCTCACGCCGTGATCGGTGCGGGCCATACGCTTACCGGCGTGTTTTTCTATCAGGACGGCGTGCACAACGCCTCGTCGCTGATGAGCCCACCCCAGGACGAGCTTAATTTACGAGAAGCCTGGGCGTCGCTTCATCGCGACCACGCCACTACCTTGGACGTTTGCGTGGCGGCGGCGCTTCGCCGTGGCGTGCTCGACCATGCCGAGGCCAAACGGCATGGCCTGACCCAGCACAGTCTGGAAGCGCCATTCGAGCTCACGGGGCTGGGCCAGCTTTTAACGCTGCAAAAAAGCTGCGACCGATTCATTACCTTCGCCTGACGCTCAAACCCCGAACCTGTTTTCCCAACTCTCCACCCGAGGCACAAGATGACCGAGCACTCCGCCCGCCTAATCACGCTGACAAGCGCCCCCTTTGCGTCCAACGCGCTTAGGGAAGGGCTCGACGTGGCGCTGGTCGCGGCGGCATTCGGCGAGCCGGTTACGCTTTTATTCGCAGGTGACGGCGCGCTGGCGCTGGTGAAGGCGCAGCAGGCTGGCGCGCCGGGGCAGAAGGCCGTTCTGCCCACGCTAAAGATGCTCGAAATGTACGACATCGAAGCGCTGCTGGTGCCCGAAAGTAGCCTTGCGGAGCACGGCCTCGACGCTTCGCAGCTCATCGAGGCTGCGCGGGTCATCACGCAGGACGAGATGGCAGCGCTCTATCAGTGTTCGAGAGACGTGCTTCATTTCTAATGGTTGTCGATGTTAAGGAGGGCGCATGCTGCATATTTTAAATCAGCAGGTCGATGCGAGTTGCGCTACGCAGATGCTGCGCGTGGTAGCCGAAAGCGACGAAGTCGTGCTGATCGAAAAAGCCGTTCAAGCGTGCCTCAAGCCCGAATGGGCCGGGTTCGAGCAGTTTAAAGGCCGGTTGTATTTACTTCAGGAAGACCTGGTATCACGAGGGCTTTTTGCAATCGCCGAAAATCAAGCGTTATCCATGGTGGACATGGCGGGATTCTTAGCGCTATCCGAGCGCCATGAACGAAGTGTGACCTGGTACTAATATGAAAGATGAAAATTTATACCGTTATCTTGGTGCTAACGGCACTATCAAATTAGATCCTGAAGGATATTTGGTTGATCAAACGTTATGGAACAATGAGGTAGCTGAGGCGCTGGCCAATGATGAGGGCTTGGTCCTGACGCCAGCACATTGGGAAATCATCGCAGTCGTCCGAGAGTTTTATGCTCGTTTTGAAATGGCGCCGGCCATGCGGCCGCTGGTCAAAGCCACACGCCAAGCGCTGGGGGAAGAGAAGGGCAACTCGCTTTATCTGATGTCGCTGTTTCCGGAAAGCCCGGCGCGGCGCGTGGCGCGCTTGGCAGGGCTGCCCAAGCCGACCAACTGCCTTTGAAGCTGGCTAAATCAAATCGCCTCGCGTGCATACGGACAGCACCACTGCATCCTCGACGCTGGTCGATATCAGCGCGTGGCCCATGTCGCTATCGAAGTAGATGCTATCGCCCTCGGACAGCGCCTGAGGGGCGTAGAACTCGCTGTAGAGCAGTATGTCGCCTTCCAGCACCATCAAAAACTCTTCGCCGTCGTGGCGTACCCACTGCTGGTAGGCTTCGAAACTGCGCGCCCGCACGACCGTCTTGAAGGGGATCATGCGCTTTTGCGCCAGCTGGTGGCCCAAAAGCTCGTGTTCATAGGTTGGGGTAGGGTGAAGCTGGCCCTTGCCTTTGGGCGTTAAATCGCGCCGGCCCATGGTGTAGTGTTCGCGCTTGGGCGGGGTGAACAGCTGGGGCAGGTCGATGGCAAGCCCGGAGGTGAGTTTCTGAACGACGCTAAAGGTCGGTGAGACCTGGTCATTCTCGATTTTTGATAGCGTCGAGCGGGCGATGCCCGTGCGTCGGCTGACATCCTCGAGCGTCCAGGTATTGGCCAGGCGAATCTCCTTGAGCCTGGCGCCAAGTCGCAGCGGCTCGACGAACTCCTTGCGCCCCGAAGCGATCCTTAAGGCCGCGTGCTCGTCATACGTCTCGGTCATGAATCAGCGCCGTCCTGTTGTCTGTCGTTACTCTGGTTAAGGCGCCATGTTATCACGATTGCTCTTTATGCCGTTTCACCCGGCGCTTATGCGCCGGCGCCGGGTGTGGCCTCGAGAGGCAGCCCCAGTAGCGCCTTGAGGTGCGCGCTGCAGCCGCTGGCTAGTGATTTCGGGTTGTAGCCGCCCTCGAGGACCGACACCAAGCGGTTTTCAGCATAACGCTTTGCAATCTCCATGGCCTGGCAGGTTATCCAGTAGTAATCCTCGTCCTCCAGCTCGAGCTCTCCCATGGGGTCGTCGCGGTGGGCATCGAAGCCGGTGGAGAGCAGCACCAGATCCGGCTTGAAGTCGTGAAGCGCGGGCAGCCACTGCTGCTCGACTGCCGATCTAAAGCCGGTACTGCCCGTACCCGCCTCGAGCGGCGTATTCAGCACGTTCGGCCACTCGCTTTTGAGATAGCGCCAGGGGTAGAACGGGAACTGGTAGCTTGTGCAGATCAACACGTTGGGATCATTTTTGAAGATGTCGATGGTGCCGTTGCACTGGTGAACGTCGAAATCGAGAATCGCGACGCGATGGGCACCGTAATGCTCGCGGGCATGGGCTGCGCCAACGGCGACGTTGTTGTAAAAACAAAACCCCATCGCTTCGGCGGCCTCGGCGTGGTGGCCCGGCGGGCGCACGGCGCAGAACACGTTGTCGGCCTGGCGCTTGAACACCTGATCAATGCCCTTGACCACCGCGCCCGCCGCTACCCGGGCCGCTCTGAGCGTATCCGGGTTCATCAGCGTATCGCTATCGAGCGCTGTGAGCCCCTGCTCCGGGAGGCAGCGCGCGAGCGATTCGAGATGGCGCTTTGCGTGAACCCGCTCGAGCGCTACCGGCTCGACTTCCCTGGCCTCGCCCTGCATGGTTTGCTGCAAGAGGCCGTCCAGCGACAGGCGCGCCCGTATGGCCTCGAGCCGCGCGGGACTTTCCGGGTGGTCCGGGCCCATATGGTGCAAGACGCAGTCGGGATGGGTAAGGTAGGCGGTAATCATGCAGGCGCTCCATTCAATGTCAGGCTACCTTAATCGCTATGAGTGCGTGCGCGACACTGATCATAAGTCGTACATGAAATACTCCCAGGAGATGCGTTCGTGAGCACCCGCTTTTTACATCACTTTTTCGAGCCGCAAACGATCGCCGTTTTTGGCGCCTCTGGAAAGCCAGAGTCCTTGGGCGGGTTGGTGCTCGGCAACCTCCAGGAGGGTGGGTTCAAAGGTAAACTTTGGGCGGTCAATTTAAAAGGCTACGACGAGGTTTTCGGCGTGCCGTGCTTTGCCAGCATCAATGAGCTGCCGGCGCCGCCTGGGCTTGCGGTGATCTGCTCGCCGGTGGAAGGCGCGCCAGCGCTGATTCAGGCGCTGGGCAAAAAAGGCGTGCGGGCGGCGCTGGTGCTCTCGGGTGGGGCGTATCTGGACCGCGAGCAGGGCAGCCAGGGCTCGATTCGCGAGCAGATGCTTCAGGCTGCTCGCGAGTCCGGCATTCGTGTGCTGGGCCCGGAGTGCATGGGGTTGATCGTTCCCAGCAAAAAGCTCAACGCCTCCTACGCCAGCCAGCCGGTCAAGCCCGGGCGGGTGGCGTATCTGGGGCAGTCCGGCATGCTTGCCAATGCGATGATTGACTGGGCGGCGGGGCGCGACGTGGGCTTTTCTCACCTGATCACCGTCGGCGACAGCGTCGATGTACTGCTGCCGGATTTGATCGACTACGTGAACCAGTTCTCGCCGGCCCAGGCGATTCTGCTTCACCTGGAGCGCATCAAGGATGCCCAGCACTTCATGACCTCGGTGCGCGACGCCTCGCGCAATCGCCTGGTGCTGGCGATCAAAAGCGGACGTACGCCGGAATCAGACCTTTCCGGCATGGCACCAACGCCGGGCATTGCTAACCGCGACGTGGTCTTCGACGCCGCCTTTGCTCGCGCCGGCGTCGTGCGTGTCAATGATTCCGATGAGCTGTTCGATGCGCTAGAGACGCTTTCACGCATGCGCCCTCTGCGCGGCGACCGCTTGGCAGTGGTCTCCAACGGCCTGGGTCCGGCGATGCTGGCGATCGACAAACTCATTAGTGCCGGCGGCAAGCTCGCCGTTTTCAGCGACGCCACGCAGACGCAGCTTACCGAGCGCAAGGTGGACCGAAGCAAGCCCGGCGAGAACCCGGTGGACCTGGGCGGCAACGCGACGCCCACGCGTTTCGTCGAGGCGCTGGAGATCGTTACCGCCGACCCCAACGTTGACGCGGTACTGGTCGTACATGCACCTACCCGCCTGGCACCCTCGGTCGAAACCGCTCAGGCGCTGATCGATAACCGCAAGCGCTTTCGGCGCAATCTGTTGACCAGTTGGATGGGCCTAAAAGAGGCCTCGAAGGCGCGCAGCACGTGTAGTGCGGCGGGTATTCCCACCTATATTTCGCCGGAAAAAGCGGTCAAGGCGTTCATGCACATGGTCGACTACCAGCGGGTACAGGCGCTTTTGCATGAGATTCCGCCGAGTTTGACCTTCAATACCCGTCCCGCGGACCGCCAAGCTTGCCGAGAGCTAATCGCGATAGCCAAAGAGCAGCGACGCTACGCGCTCACTCACTCGGAAACCGCAAAAGTGCTCGAGGCCTACGGAATCCCCACCGCGCCGAGCGTCTATTTGCAAAAACCGAGCGATGCGCTCAAGGAGCAGGGGCACTTCGTCGGGCCCAAGGCACTCAAGGTGGTGCACGATGGCAACTGCCACCCGTACCGTTACCGCCGCCACCCGCACAAGATCTCTGCCGGGCTGCTGCAGGATCTGGACACCCCAAGCCAGGTCGCCGACGGCGTTCAGCGCTTGGGCGACAAGGTGCAGGAAAAGTTTCCCGAATACACCATTCGCGAGTACTGCCTGCAGCCAATGCAGCGCGGCAAGCACTCGATGCAGATCTGCGCCGGCATCACTCGCGACCCGGTGTTCGGCCCCTTGATCGTGTTTGGGATCGGCGGCTACAAGGTGAATGTGCTGGCAGATCGCCAGGTGGCGCTGCCGCCGCTGAACATGAGCCTGGCCGCGGACATGGTGGGTCGCACCCACGCCGCCTCGCTGATTCGCGAGCACTCTGGAGAGGCGGAGCGCGACATAGAGCGACTTTGCCAGCTGCTGGTGAAGCTTTCGCAGATGGCCTCGGATCTGGTGGATCTGCGCGGGCTCGAGCTCAACCCGCTTTTGTTGAACCGCGATGGGCTGCTCGCGGTGGATTTCGCCATGGATCTCGGCCCACCGGCGCGCTTTGCGATCATGCCCTATCCGGAAGAGCTTCGTGAGTGGGTCACGCTTAAAAACGGTTGGCAGGTCGAAGTGCGCCCGATTCGTGCCGAGGATGCGCCGCTGATTACCCGCTTTCACACCCGGCTTTCCGAGGAGAGCATTCGGTTTCGCTACTTCCACAACAAGTCGAACCTGTCCCAGCGGGATCTCTCGATCCTTTCGCACATCAACTACGACCGTCAGATGGCGTTCATCGCCGAGCACCAGCACGACGACGGTAGCAAGGAGATGCTGGGGGTGGTGCGGGTCTACAACGACGCCGATAACCTGCGTACTGAGTTCTCGATCATCGTACGTGACGATCTGCAAGGGTTGGGAATCGGTAAGCTATTGATGGAAAAAATGATCAGCTATTGCCAGAGCGTGGGCACCATCGAAATGATCGGCAAAATCATGATGGATAATCACCCGATGCGCGCGCTGATGAAGCATTTGGGGTTCACCAGCCGCTACAACATGGACGAGCAGGTGATCGATGCCGTACTACGTCTCAACGAGCCGGACAGCGATTGGCAGCGCCATCGCCTTGAAAGCCTGCCGGATTGAATTTTCGACTCCGTGAATGAAAACGCCCCTGGCAGCCTTTGCTGGCAGGGGCGTTTTTCAACGCGTGTATCAAGGCGCGAGGCGAAAACGGCTCCAGGGGCCGTCATCCTGGCGCTCGAAACGCACCCGGTCGTGCAGGCGGCTAGGCTGGCCTTGCCAGAATTCGATCATGTCCGGCTTGATGCGATAACCGCCCCAATGGATCGGCCGCGGAATGGGCTGGCCATCGTAGGCGTGCTCGAAGCGAACCTGGCGCTCCTCGATCCATTTGCGATCCGGAATCACTACACTTTGAGTCGCGATCCAAGCGCCAAGCTGGCTACCCCGTGGCCGGCTCTGGAAATAGGCATCAGACTCTTCCGGGGCGACTTGCTCGACCGCCCCCTCGACTCGTACCTGGCGAGAAAGACCCGGCCACCAGAACGTTGCCGCCGCAAAGGGCACGTTGGCAAGCTCGCTGCCCTTATGGCTGTGGTAGTTGGTATAAAAGACTAGCCCTTGGGCGTCGACCCCTTTCAACAGCACCACGCGGGCGTGAGGGCGGCCTTGGCTATCGGCGGTGGCCAGCGTCATGGCGTTGGCGTCCTGGCCATCGCTTTCGAGAGCGGCCTCTAACCACTGGTCGAAAAGCGTGAACGGGTCGTCCGGCATGGCGGCTTCTTCCAACAGCCCGCCTTCGTAGTCGCGCCGAACATCGGCAATATCGCGGTTCATGATCGCTGCTCCCTGAAGCGTTATTGAGTGTCTTGATGTTTGTTGATTGCCTGTATTTTGTTATCGAGTCGATCAGCACTACACCTTTCGGGCGCCAAACCGGGCATAGCCCAGCGAGCCGACGAACAGCGCGGCAGCGGCGGCGATTTCAAGCGCGCCGCGCAGAAACTGCCCGGTAGCCGCTGCAAACATCACGCCCTGGGCGATGTATAAAAGGCTGACGAAGGCGAGCCACGCGTGGCCCCGGGGCCGCTTGCCGATGATCGACGGCAAAAAAAGCAACAGTGGCAGGGCGAAGGCCAGTACCGGGCGCCAGCTGTATTCGTCACCCTGAACCTGAAAGCCGCGCAGCATTACAAGCCCCAGCAGTACCACGAAGCTGACCAACACCACCCGGCGCGTTTTCTCGCTAAGCGCCTGCCGCCCATGACGGCGCTCCAGATCGAGAAGCCACTGCCTCATGAGGATGCCTCGCGAAGCGCCTCGAGCGCCACCGCCAGCCGCGCCACGCGCCTGCCTTGGGCGACACACAGCGCGCGCTCGTGCTCGTCGATCACCCGGTCGCTACGCCCGCCGGCCACGTGGCTCGCCCCGTAGGGCGTGCCGCCGGTTTGGGTCTCGATCAGCTCGGTTTCATTATAGGGGATGCCCGCGTAGACCATGCCGTGGTGCAAAAGCGGCACCAGCATGGTCAAAAGCGTACTCTCCTGACCGCCGTGCATGCTCGAGGTCGAGGTGAAGCAGGTGGCGGGCTTGTCGATCAGCGCGCCGTTCATCCAGAGATTGCTCGTGGTATCGAGAAAGTACTTGAGCGGGGCGGCAATGTTGCCAAATCGAGTGGGGCTTCCCAGCGCCAGACCGCTACAGTGGCGAAGATCTTCGAGGTCAGCGTAGATGGCGCCTTCCTCCGGCACCTCGCTTTCAACCGCCTCGGTGGTCGGAGAGACCGACGGCACCGTGCGAAGCCGCGCCTTGATACCTGCCACGCTTTCAACCCCCGCCGCCACTTGGCGCGCCATCTCCCGCGTGGCGCCGGAGCGCGAATAGTAAAGAACCAGAATATAAGGGGTGTTGTCGCTCATGGGGTGTCCTTGAAAAGCCGAGTCCTGGCGCGCGGATCAATTGCGTCGTTCGCCGCCGGCAGGTCGTAGCCCGGCAGAGCCGGGATGCCTGAGCCGGCAAGCGCCACTAGCTTATATCCTACCAGAGCCTGCTCGTTTGGCGCAGCCGCGTTGGATGATGCGCTCAGGCGCCGATAGACCCACGCGGCTTCGCCGCTTTCAAGCTCCACCTCTTCACGGCGGTAACGAACGCCCAGCCGCTCATAGCGGTCGAGCCGAGAAAGCTCCCGAGGCGTGACGGTGAGCAGAAGCCCTTGAACCGAGCCCTGCGGGGATGGTGAAAGATCGAGGCCGTTTTTGGTAAAGCCGCTGAGTGCGTCAGCTTGCGCCTCGCCTGTGGACTGCATCACCACCCAGCGCACCGGAGCAAAACGCAGCGTGCCGTAGACGAACACGTGGTGGTTTCGCTGCTCGATAGGCTCAATGTGGGCCGGGCGCTCGTAAAACCACGGGCTCAGCATGGTCAGCCAGAGCCACAGCGCCACGGCCAGCACGGCGAGTAGCGCCAGGGCCAACCCCCTTTTTATCCAGATCATGTTCTATCCTTGTAGTGTTAGCCGAACCTGTATGATGCAAAACGCGTTATGCAAGAGCGCCCTTTGAAAAGAGAGCCCTTAAGCCCGGCGCCGCTTTATGCCAGGATATCGATTGCACCCACTCCGAGGAGCCCGCCATGAATCAGCCACTTCGTGATGACTTTCGTGAGGACATGGATTTTCGCGCTTTTGTCGGTGATGTGAAACCCCTGGCAAAGGGCCGCCGGGCGGATACGGGCGACCGGCGCTCTCGCCCGTCCGAGGCGCAGCTGGCCCGGCGTGAAAGCGCCGAGGCGGCTACTGAGCAGAACAACTTTCTGTCCGACGACTTCGTCGATCTGTTGCCACCGTTCGACCCCATCGAGTATCGCCGCGAGGGTATCCAGCAGGGCGTGGTCGATAAACTCAAACACGGTGGCTATCCCGTTCAGGCTCAGCTCCACCTGTTGAGGCGCCCACTCGCCGAGTGTCGGCGAATGCTCTTTCCCTTTATCCAGGACGCCTATAGTCACGATCTGCGCTCGGTAATGATCGTTCACGGCCGCGGGCGCGAGATCGACAGCCCCGCCAACGTGCTGCGCTCGTACCTGGCCAAGTGGCTCTGCCAGTTCGACGAGGTTCAGGCGTACGTCTCGGCGCAGTCTTCCGACGGTGGGCTCGGAGCGACTTGGGTGATGCTGCGCAAAAGCGACCGGGCCAAGGCCAACAACCGCGAGCGCCAGCAAAAGCGCCGCGGCTAACGCGCTCGATGCGCCAACGACAAAAGGGCAGCCCGAGGGCTGCCCTTTTAAATGAGCGGCCAGGAAGCGACCGCTCGGTTTTCCAAAGTTGTTACTCGGCTGACGCCAAGCGGCGCTCGAACAGCGCAGAGCGCGTCTGAACGTCGGTCTGATAGCGCACGCTGAATGCCTTGAGCGCGCGCAGGGCGGTCTCCGGGTCCTGATCCTGGCGCAACGCCATGGCGTTGAAGCCGCAGCGCTCCATGTAGTTGAGCTGGTCGATCAGCACGTCGCCCACGGCGCGAAGCTCGCCGGTGACGCCGTAGCGCTCGCGCAGAAGCCGCGCCAGGCTGTAGCCGCGACCGTCGGTGAACGCGGGGAAGTCGATCGCCACCGCTTGGACCTGCTTAAGCTCTTCACCCAGCGCCGGTGTCAGCTCGGTGTCGCTGGTCAAAAGCGGGGCGAGGTCGGTGTCTTCGGCGTGCTCGCGCCAGAGCGCCAGCGGCACGAACGCCGGCAGTTGCTCGGGTAGAGCCTCAGCGTCATAAGAGACGCACCAAGCGTTTTCGGCGGCAAGTTCGCCGTCAACGATCAGGTGGTCGACGTGAACCGGCGTGGGTGCCGTTTCCTGTGCAGCGGCGTCGTTGGCATCAGTGGGCATACACGCGCTCCTTGAAGGGTTTCAGACCGATGCGGCGGTAGGTATCGAGAAAACGCTCGTCCTCGTGGCGCTCGGCCACGTACACTTCGAGCACTTTTTCAACCACGCTGGGCACGTCTTCACGGAAAAACGACGGGCCCAGAATCTTGCCAAGCGAGGCGTCATCGGTAGAGTTACCGCCGATCGAGACCTGGTAATACTCCTCGCCCTTTTTATCGACCCCAAGAATGCCGATGTGGCCGACGTGGTGGTGGCCGCAGGCGTTCATGCAGCCCGAAATGTTCAGATCGATCGGGCCCAGGTCATAGAGGAAGTCGAGATCCTCGAAGCGCTCCTGCAGCGACTGGGCGATCGGGATCGAAACCGCGTTTGCCAGGCTGCAGTAGTCGCCGCCGGGGCAGCAGATGATGTCGTTGAGCGTGCCGACGGTGGGGTTAGCCATACCGAGCGCCTCGAGCTCCTGCCAAAGCGTTTCGATCTCATCGACCGGCACGTCGGATAGCACCAGGTTCTGCTCGTGGCTCACGCGAATTTCGCCGAAGCCATAACGGTCGGCAAGATCCGCCACCGCATCCATCTGGTCGGCGGTCACATCGCCCGGGGCGTGCTCGCGGCGCTTGAGCGAGAGCGTCACCGCCTTGTAGCCCGGCACCTTATGGTCAGTCACGTTGTTGGTGACAAAACGCGCAAAGGCGCGGTTCTCGCCGCGTAATGTCTCGAAAGCCTGTATGGCGCTTTCATCGACCGGACGGCGCTCGGGCTCGGGGAAGTGGCGCTTGGCGTCATCCACTGCTGCCTGGTTAAGCGTCTGCGGGCCGTCTTTCAGGTGCGCCCACTCTTCTTCGACGCGGCGGCGGTACTCCTCGACGCCCAGCGCCTTGACCAGAATCTTGATACGCGCCTTGAACTTGTTGTCGCGGCGGCCGAACTGGTTATAGACGCGAACACAGGCCTCGAGGTAGGTGAGCAGGTGCTGCCAAGGCAGGTCCTCGCGCACGGTTTCGGCGATCATCGGCGTACGGCCCAGCCCGCCACCGGCGAGTACCTTCACGCGCAGCTCGCCCTCAGCGTTGTACCAGAAGCGCAGGCCGATATCGTGAACCTGGATCGCCGCGCGGTCGTGGTCGGCACCGCTGACCGCGATCTTGAACTTGCGCGGAAGGTAAGCGAACTCCGGGTGCAGCGTGGACCACTGGCGGATCAGCTCGCACCAGGGGCGCGGGTCTTCGACTTCGTCGTTGGCGATACCGGCGAACTGGTCGCTGGTCGTATTACGGATACAGTTGCCGCTGGTCTGGATGGCGTGCATCTGCACCTTGGCGAGCTCGCCCAGAATGTCCGGCACGTCTTCCAGCGCCGGCCAGTTGAGCTGCAGGTTCTGGCGCGTGGTGAAGTGACCGTAGCCGCGATCATAGCGGCGCGTGATCTCGGCGAGGGCTTTCAGCTGATGACCAGCGAGCATGCCGTAGGGGATGGCGATACGCAGCATCGGCGCATGGCGCTGAATATACAAACCGTTTTGCAGGCGCAGCGGGCGAAATTCCTCTTCACCGAGCTTGCCGGCCTGGTAACGCTCCATCTGATCGCGGAACTGAGCGACCCGCTCGTCAACGAGCGTTTGGTCGTGAATATCGTAACGGTACATGTGCACGGTCCTGCATGGCGAAATGGTCACGTCGGGACGGACGGTTTAGTGCCGTCACCTTAACGCAGATCGGCATATTCTATGAAAGAATATATAATTATCTTTTTATTCTTGAATGATATTTATAAAGCGTATGCACGCCGGCGCCGGTTGTAAAGCCGACGCCATAGGGCACAGCTTTAAGCCGAAGCGCTGGCTACCGGCTCTGGCTCGTAGGAGAGTACCGGCGAAAGCCAGCGCTCGAGCTCCTCGAGGCTCATGGCCTTGCGCGCCGCCAGCGCCTCGACCTGGTCGCGGGTGATCTTGCCCGTCGAGAAGTACTTCGACTGCGGGTGGGCGAAGTACCAGCCGGACACCGCTGCCGCCGGCCACATGGCGAAGTTCTCGGTTAAAGCGAGCCCGGTGTTCTCGGTCGCGTTTAAAAGCCGGAACAGGGTCGCCTTCTCGGTATGGTCCGGGCAGGCGGGATAACCCGGCGCCGGGCGAATGCCCTGATACTTCTCGGCGATCAGCGCGTCGTTATCGAGCGTTTCGTCTTTAACGTAGCCCCAGAACTCCTTGCGCACCCGTTCGTGGATGCGCTCGGCAAACGCCTCCGCCAGCCGGTCGGTCAGCGCCTGGACCATGATCGCGCTGTAGTCGTCGCCGGCTTTTTCATAGGCTTTCGAGAGTTCGTCGACGCCGTGACCGGTGGTGACCGCGAAGCCGCCGATCCAGTCGGGTTTGCCACTCTCCTTCGGCGCGACGAAGTCCGCGAGACTATAGCAAAGTCCGTCCCGGCCTTTGGTGGTCTGCTGGCGAATATGATGCAGCCGCTCCACGACCTGCTTACGGCGCTCATCCGAGTAGACCTCGATAACGTCGTCATCGACCGTGTTCGCCGGCCACAGCCCGATTACCCCGCGGGCGTGGATATGGCCCTCGGAGAGCAGCTTTTCGAGCATCACTTGGGCGTCCTCGAACAGGTTGCGCGCCGCCTCGCCAACGACCTCGTCGTTGAGAATCTTCGGGTACTTGCCGGCGAGCTGCCAGCTCATGAAAAACGGCGTCCAGTCGATGCGCTCGACCAGCTCGCGCAGATCGTAGTTCTCGAACACGGTGATGCCGGGCTGCAAAGGGGCGACGGGGGTCACTTCGTTCCAGTCGGTCTTGAAGCGGCGCTTGCGCGCCTGGGTGTAGTCGAGATCCGCTGCCTTGGGGCGGCGCTTGGCGTTGCGCTCGCGCACCACCGCATACTCGTCGCGAATGCCCTGGACGTACTCCGCCTTCAGGCTCGGCGTCAAAAGGCGCCCGGCCACGCCGACGGCCCGCGAGGCGTCGGTGACGTAGATCACCGGGTGCTCGTACTGCGGCTCGATTTTCACCGCGGTGTGCGCTTTCGAGGTGGTGGCCCCGCCGATCAGAAGCGGCAGGTCCATGCCGCGGCGTTGCATCTCTTTCGCCACGTGAACCATCTCGTCGAGCGACGGCGTAATCAGCCCGGAGAGGCCGATAATGTCCGCGTTGTGCTCCTCGGCGGCCTTGAGGATCTTCTCGGCGGGCACCATCACGCCCAGGTCGATCACCTCGTAGTTGTTGCACTGAAGCACTACGCCGACGATGTTCTTGCCGATGTCGTGAACGTCGCCTTTCACCGTGGCCATGACGATCTTGCCCTTGGCTTGGGTGTCCTCGCTCTTTTCAGCCTCGATATAGGGAATCAGATACGCCACCGCCTGCTTCATGACGCGGGCGGATTTAACCACTTGGGGCAGAAACATTTTGCCGGCGCCAAACAGATCGCCGACCACGTTCATGCCGTCCATCAAGGGACCTTCGATCACCTCGATGGGGCGTTCGGCTTGGGCGCGGGCCTCTTCGGTGTCGGCTTCGATGTGGGCGGTGATGCCCTTGACCAGCGCGTGCTCAATGCGCTTGTTCACCGGGAAGCCGCGCCATTCCAGGTCCTCTTTTTTCGGGCCGCTGCTGCCCTCGCCCTTGTACTCGTCGGCGATATCCAAAAGGCGCTCGGTGGCGTCATCGCGGCGGTTGAGCACCACGTCCTCGACCGCGTCGCGAAGCTTGGCCGGCAGGTCGTCGTAGACCGCGAGCTGGCCGGCGTTGACGATACCCATGGAGAGGCCGTTCTTGATCGCGTGGTACAAGAACACCGAGTGGATAGCCTCGCGCACCGGGTTGTTGCCGCGAAAGGAGAACGACACGTTGGAGACGCCGCCGGAGATCATGGCGTGGGGCAGGTGCTCGCGAATCCAGTGGCAGGCTTCGATGAAGTCCACCGCGTAGTTATTATGCTCTTCGATGCCGGTGGCGATGGCAAAGATGTTGGGATCAAAAATGATGTCTTCGGCGGGAAAGCCGATCTCGTCGACCAGCAGGCGATACGCGCGCTCGCAGATTTCGGTCTTGCGCGCGAAGGTGTCCGCCTGGCCCTCTTCGTCGAACGCCATGACCACGATGGCGGCCCCATAGCGCATGCACTTGGTGGCCTGCTCGCGAAAGGCGGCTTCGCCTTCCTTCAACGAGATCGAGTTGACCACCGCCTTGCCCTGCACGCACTTGAGCCCGGTTTCGATGATCTCCCACTTGGAGGAGTCGATCATGATCGGCACGCGGGCGATGTCCGGCTCGCCGGCGATCAGGTTCAAGAAACGCTCCATGGCCTCCTGGGATTCGAGCATCCCTTCGTCCATGTTGATGTCGATCACCTGGGCGCCGTTCTCGACCTGCTCCAGCGCCACTTCCAGCGCGGTAGTGAAGTCCTCCTCGACGATCAGGCGCTTGAAGCGCGCCGAGCCTGTGACGTTGGTGCGCTCACCGACGTTGACGAACAGCGAGTCCGCCTCGATGTTGAACGGCTCGAGCCCGGAGAGCCGGCACGCCTTCGAGCGCTCTGGAATTTGGCGCGGCGCAACGCTTCGCACCGCGTCGGCAATGGCGCGAATGTGCTCCGGGGTCGAGCCGCAGCAGCCGCCGATGATGTTGACCAGCCCGCTTTGGGCGAACTCGCCGACGATGGCCGCCATCTCTTCCGGTGTCTGGTCGTACTCGCCGAACTCGTTGGGTAGCCCGGCGTTGGGGTGGGCAGAGACGTAGGTGTCGGCGCGGGTCGAGAGCTCTTCGAGATACGGGCGCAGCTCCTCGGCGCCGAGGGCGCAGTTGAGCCCGACGGTCAGGGGCTTGGCGTGGCGTACCGAATTCCAGAACGCCTCGGTCGTCTGACCCGAGAGCGTACGCCCGGAGGCATCGGTGATAGTGCCGGAGATCATTACGGGCAGGCGCTTGCCCAGATCCTCGAACAGCACTTCAAGCGCGTAGATCGCTGCCTTGGCGTTGAGCGTGTCGAAGATCGTCTCGATCATGATCAGGTCGCTGCCGCCATCGATCAGCGCCGCCGCCGCCTCGTAATAGTTCTCATACAGCGCGTCGAAAGTGACGTTACGCTTGGCCGGGTCGTTGACGTCCGGTGAAAGCGAGGCGGTGCGCGAGGTCGGGCCCAATACGCCTGCCACGAAACGCGGCACGCCGGTTGCCTCGGTCACGTCGTCGCACACTTGGCGTGCGAGTCGCGCGGCTTCGCGGTTGAGCTCGACCACCAGCGCTTCCATGCCGTAGTCAGCCTGGGAGAGTCGGGTGCTGTTGAAGGTGTTGGTCTCGAGAATGTCCGCGCCGGCCTCGAGGTAGTCGTGGTGGATGCGCGCGACCAGCTCGGGCTGAGTCAGCGCCAGCAGGTCGTTGTTGCCCTTGAGATCCGACGGCCACTCCTTGAAGCGCTCGCCACGAAACTCCGCCTCGCTGAGCGCTGCGTTTTGCAACATGGTGCCCATACCGCCATCCAGAAGCAGGATGTTTCGGGAAAGACGTTGGGTGAGCGATGCGGTCATATCTCGTAAAGCCATGGCGAAGGGGAGTCTCCAACAGCGCAATCAGGGAAGTTCGGCGCGAACATCGACGCAAATGGCGCTCATCATATCAAACGCGCTTGCCCGGGGCAGCACTCGGGGCGTCACTTGGCCAGGCTTTAGCGCCAAATCGGCGGTAGCATGGCGATCAAACGCCGCTTGAACTAATAGTTTACTAAAATGGTCGGGATTGTGTCCGCAGTCGGTTTTGCTTACCATAGAGGCAAATGACATGTGACGCGGCACCGCCGCTACCACAGGAGGATTAGACCGCTCATGACCACGACTATCGAAGCGCCCGGCATCGACATTACCGATAGCGCCCAGGGCTATCTCGCGGAACTGCTGGAAAAGCAAAACGTGGATGGCATTGCGGTGCGTATCTTCATTACCCAGCCCGGCACCCCCTACGCGGAAACCTGCCTGGCCTACTGCCGACCGGGCGAAGAAGAGCCCACGGACGTGCTGCTCGAACTCGAGAAGATCAACGTCTATCTCGACAAGAATAGCTTGGCGTTTTTGGAAGAGGCGGTGGTGGATTTCAACGCCGACCGCATGGGTGGGCAGCTCACCATCAAGGCGCCCAACGCCAAGATGCCCAAGGTGAATGCGGATAGCCCCCTGGAAGACCGCATCAACTACGTGCTTTATAGCGAGATCAACCCGGGCCTTGCCGCCCACGGCGGCGAGATCAAACTGATTGAGCTGACCGAAGAGAAGGTAGCGATCCTCGCCTTCGGCGGTGGCTGCCAAGGCTGCGCGGCGGTGGATTTGACGCTAAAGGACGGCGTCGAGAAAACGCTGATCGAGCGCATTCCGGAGTTGGCCGGCATTCGCGATGTGACCGACCACTCGGATACCACCAACGCCTATTACTGATACGTGTCCGCAGTGCTCTATCGAGTACTCAGGATTGTGAAAAGCGCCCCGCCATCGCGGGGCGCTTTTTTTAGCGCTTTTGACGCCAGTATTGATAACGCAGCGCCGGTCGACAGCGAGGTTTTAACCTACAGTCAACGCTTGCCAGCGTTAGTCAATTGATAAAACGGCGCCCGGTAGTATGGTTGAGTAGAGGCGGGCAACGCGGGTCTCGCTATTTGAGTTCAACCACTAATAACGCTACCAACAAGTTCGGGAGAAAGGATCATTAAAACATCGTCGATGTTATCCAATATTCACAAGCCTATCTTTTTCGGCTCGCTGGGCCTTTTGCTGCTGGTTACGCTGCCTTTGATCCTCTTTCCTGAAGTGGGGCGCGTTTGGGTCATGGCGGCGCAGCAGTTCGTGTCGCGCAATTTCGGCATGCTCTATTTGGGGATGGGGCTCGCCTCACTGGGCTTCATGCTCTACATCGTGTTCAGCGATATCGGCCAGATCAAGCTTGGCGATATCGATACCGAGCCGGAGTTTTCGCTGCTCTCCTGGGGGGCGATGCTGTTCGCCGCCGGTATCGGTGGGGCGGTGGTATTCTGGGGAATGGTGGAGTGGATGTACTACCTGCAGTCGCCGCCATTTCATCTCGAGCCGTTTTCCGAAGAGGCGACCGCCTGGGCCGCCACCTACGGCATGTTCCACTGGGGGCCGATCGCCTGGTCGATCTATCTCGTGCCGGCGCTGCCCATGGCGTACTTTCTGCACGTGCGCAAGAACAAGGTGCTGCGCATCAGCGAAGCGATTCGCCCCGTGCTGGGGGAGAAGCTCGCACGAAGCTGGCTGGGCAATGTCATCAATATCCTGTTCATCTTCGGCATGCTGGGCGGCGGTGCAACGTCACTGGGCATTCTGGTGCCGCTGGTCAACGAGGGCCTGGGCAATCTTTTCAACTTCACTCCGAACGCCTTCAGCCAGATTCTGGTGCTGATAGGTACCACGGCGCTCTTCGCCGCCAGCGCCTGGCGCGGCCTCAAGGGCGGTATCGAGCTTTTGTCCGACATCAACATGTGGCTGGGTCTTGGCGTACTGCTGTTCATTCTGGTGGCCGGGCCCACGGTGTTCATTCTGGATACCGGGCTCAACTCGATCGGCCTGATGCTGAGCAATCTCGTGCGCATGGCGACCTGGACCGAACCCTTCGGTTCGCTCGGCGGCTTCGAGGATACCGGCTTCTCGCGTAGCTGGACGGTGTTCTACTGGGCCTGGTGGCTGGTGTTCGCACCCACGGTCGGGCTTTTCATCGCGCGTATTTCCAAGGGACGGCGCATCAAGACCATGGTCGCCGGGTCGATCTTTTTCGGCTCGCTCGGCTGCGCGCTGTTTTTCATCATTCTGGGTAACTACGGGCTCTACCTGCAGTTGAGCGGCACTCTGGACGTTATCCAGATCATGAACGACACCTCCGCCAACGCGGCGTTTTACGCGGTGCTGGGTGAGTTGCCTCTAACCTGGCTGGTCACGGCGGCGGTGGTGATACTGCTTTCGATCTTCACCGCGACCACCTTCGACTCCATTGCCTACATTCTCTCGTCTGCGGCGGAGAAAAATCTGGAAGAGGAGCCGGGGAAATTTCATCGTCTGTTCTGGGCGTTTACGCTGTCGTTTCTGCCCATGTCACTGCTGTTTTTGGGCGGGCTCGAAACGCTGCAAACCGCCAGTATCGTTAGCGGCGTGCCGCTTCTGCTGATCGCGGTGCTCTTGATGATCTCGATGGTGCGCGCGGCGAAGTATGATCTGCGCTACCAGCCGGACTACTCGGACCCCGAGATCAACATCGAGGAGTTTCCGGAGAACGATCCCTGGAGCGAGGAAGGCACCTGGGAGTTGCCCGAGGAATCCGAGGACGAGGCGCCGAAGCCACAAACCTGAGCGCCTGGTTCCAACCGGCTCACATTTCAAGGCCACTCCGTCAGCGGGGTGGCTTTTTCGTTTCTTCTTTGTGGCGCGCCGCTTCAAGGGTTTGAGGCAGATCCTGGAGCTTGCGATGAAGCGCCTCGACCTGCTCATTGAGCGTCTGCTGCCAGGCGTTGGCCTCGCTTGCTTTCGAGCGGGTCTCTATCAGTCGCTGCTCGGTCTCTTCGCGCTCTTGCGCAAGCGCTGCGTTTTGCTCCTTGAGGCTTTGATTCTCCTGCTCGAGCCGCTTCAAATGCTCCTGGGCGCTTTGCTCATCGCGACTTTTTTGCTGCAGTGCCTGCTTTTGGCTCGCCAGCGACTCCTCCAGAGCACTCAGTTTTTGCTCCATCTGACTGACGCGCTTTTGATGCGCCTTGTCCTGCTGGGCGCGTTCCTGTCTCAGCGTATCCAATAGCGCCATGAGCTTGCCTTCCGAGGCTTCGTTGCGCTCCTCTTCCTGGCTCAACCGCTGCTCCCAGCCGCTTTGAAGCGTCTGGCGTTCCTTTTGGCCGCTCTCTTCGAGCGCGTGATAGCGCTTCTCTAAAGCCTCGAACGCCTTTTGGGTGCGTTCTGTTTGCTGCTCTGCGCGGCCTGCCTGCTCGACGAGCTGGCCCTGGTTTGATTCCAGCGTGGCGAGTTCGCGGTTCAGTGTTTCCAGCCGCGCCTCGGTATGGCGCAGATGCTCGGCGAGCGCGTTTTCGCGCTGCTGGGCGTCGAGGGTGAGCTGGTCGGCGCGCTCGGCAGCTTCCCTGGCCTCGTCGATCTGGCGGGTGGCATCTTCACGGTAGTGGGCCAGCGCCTGGTTGGCCACCTCTTGGGCCTCGCGCCATAGCTCGCTTGCCATCGTTACCACGACCTCCGGCACGCCTTTGGGGGGCGGCACGTCGCGGTTTTGCTCACGCTCGCTGCGCCACTGACGAAAGTGCTCGCTGATGGTGGTGAAGCTGCCGGTCCCCAGCACCTCGCGAATGCGCTGAACGCTGGGAGTATCGCCCTGACTCAGCAGCGTATCGATTGCCTGCTGAACGTCGCCGTACTGAATGCCGCTACGCGCCATGATGCCGATCCTGATGACTGTTAAAAGCGCTATTTTGCGACAACTGTTCGGGGAAAACAAATATTACGTAAAATCTAATACGTAATTTTATTTATCAAACAGTTGTTAAACTCAAGATTACACGTATTATCTTGAGTTTTAAGAGCTGTAACGGCAGAATTTGGCGTGGGGCGTGAGGCGTGAGGGACTAAAAGAGGTAGAGCGCATTGAGCAACATGGTATACACCCTCCAAAACGATGATATTTCAAGGGTTTTTGACGTCGTCGATAGGGCAGAAGGCGGTGTCCGTATTAAGGCTTCAAGCGACGCCGACGCGGTCGGTCTGTGGCTGGCCGAGTACCGCGAGAGCCCGCAAACTTTCAAGGCGTACCGGCGTGAGGCGGAGCGCCTGCTGCTGTGGCTTTCGAGCACGCAGCGGGGTTTGAGCGAGCTCGACCGGGAAGGGCTGCGTGAATTCGAGGCGTTTCTCGAAGACCCGCAGCCGGCCTCGCGCTGGGTGGGAACTGGGGCGCCTCGCTCGAGCCGCGCCTGGCGGCCGTTTCGTGCGGGGCTGTCGCCGTCGAGCCGGCGTCAAAGCCTGGTGATACTGCAAGGGCTTTACGGTTGGCTGGTCGAGGCCGGGTGGGTCGCGCACAATCCGTTTCGGCTGATGCGCGACAAGTCGCGCCGGCTCAATAACCAGACGCAAAGTGTCGAGCGCTACCTGGAGTATGCGCTTTGGCAGTGGCTTTGGTGCTGGTTGAATAGAGATGTGGAGGAGGGCGCAAGTACCCGGCAGCGCTATGAGTGGGCGCGGTGCCGGTTCATTTTCAGCTTCGCCTATCTGCTGGCCCCGCGGATTAGCGAGATGGCCGGCGCGCGCATGGAAGATTTCGTTTTTAGAGAAGGGCGCTGGTGGTGGGTAGTGACCGGTAAAGGGCAGAAAACCGCGCGTATTCCGTTACCCGAAGACATGCTTGGGGAGCTTGCCGAGTGGCGCCTGGCGCTCGGGCTTTCCTCGCTTCCCGCGTTTAACGAGGCAACGCCGCTTCTTCGCGCGCTCGACGGCGTTCGCGGCATCAGCGACAACCAGCTCTACCGGCTGATCAAGCGAGCATTCGCTCAGGCGGCCGAGGCACTGGAAGCGGAGCAGGGCGCGCCGGCCCAGGTCGAGGCCCTGCGCCGCGCCACCCCCCACTGGCTGCGCCATACGTCGATTACCCACCAGGCGCAGTCGGGCATCGAACTCCGGTATTTGGCCCAAAGCGCCCGCCACGCGCGCCTTGAAACCACCAGCCGCTACCTGCATACCGAAGCCGAGCAGTGGCACGCCGAGCAGCAGCGACACCGGATTGGCGCATCACCCACAAAAAGGCGCGATTGAGCGTTATAATGGCGGCCAATTTTGCCTAGAGCCTTCAAGGAGAGACCATGAGCACGCCCGGCCCCGAGCTTGCCCAGCAGGAACTGATCGAAGAGTTCGAGATGTTCGACAACTGGATGGATCGCTACCAGTACATCATCGACATGGGCAAGCAGCTACCCGACTTTCCCGCCGAGTGGCAGACCGAGGAGTACAAAATTCAGGGCTGTCAGTCCAATGTCTGGATGAACCACGAGAAAGAGGGCGACAAGCTGGTGTTCAAGGCAACCTCGGACGCCGCAATCGTCTCCGGGCTCATCGGCGTGCTGCTGCGCATCTACAGCGAGCGCACCCCGGCCGAGATTACCGCCACGAAGCCGCACTTTCTGCAGGACCTGGGCCTCGATAAGCACCTGTCGCCGACGCGCAGCAACGGCCTGCACGCCATGCTCGAGCGCATCTACCAGGTCGCGCAAAGCGCCTAGTCGGTGTGATCGCGGCCGGCTTCGTCTTCGCGGCAAAGCGCTTCGCTGCGCCCGCCGGGCACCGGGTCCATACCGCCCGGGTGGCCCGGGTGGCATTTGACGATACGCTTGAAACCCATCCAGCCGCCCTTTAGCGGGCCGTGCACCTGAATGGCTTCGATCGTATAAGAGGAGCAGCTTGGCCAGAAGCGACAGCGTGGGCCGAGCAGCGGGCTCAGGGTGTACTGGTAAAGCCGAACCAGCGCGATCATCAGGACACCAAGGGTTTTACCGAGGCCTCTTTTGACCGCCCGCCAGGCGCTCACGTTAGCGCTTGGCGTAGAGCGTGGCCGGGTCGATCAGCGGCTCGCTGGTGATGGCGGCTTTCTCGCGGTCGAGGGCGATATAAAAGCAGCTGCGCCGGCCGGTGTGGCACGCCGGGCCAGTTTGATCGACCTGCAAAAGCACGGTGTCGGCGTCGCAGTCTAAGGCGGCAGCCACCAGCGCCTGCTGCTGGCCGGAGCTCTCGCCCTTGCGCCAGAGCTTGCCGCGCGAGCGGGAGTAGTAGCAGACCCGACCCGTGGAGAGCGTCTCTTCGAGCGCCTCGCGGTTCATCCAGGCCATCATCAGCACTTCGCCGCTGTCATGCTGCTGGGCAATGGCCGGCATCAAGCCGTCACTGTTGAATTTGGCCGCGTCCAGCAGCGTTTGGGGCGAGGGCAGCGTCTCATCGCATCCGGCGGATTCGAGCGCCTTGAAAAGCGAGGCGTGCTGGTCGAAACGGGACATAACGGGTACTCGTTTGAAGGGTCGCTAATAAAAAAGTCAGTCGTCGGCGTCGTTTTCCTTACCGCTTTCCCGGCAGGTGGCGCAGTAGCCCTGAAGCTCGATGGTCTGACGCTCGACGTTAAAGCCTTTCTCCCGCGCAAGACCGACCAGCTCGTCGCTGATTGCATCCAGATGCAGCTCTTCGACGTGGCCGCAGAGGCGGCAAATCAGCAGTTGAAAACCGTGGGTGTGCTCGGGGCAGGCGCAGGCGATATAGGCGTTTTGCGACTCGATGCGATGAACGAAGCCTTCGGTGATCAAAAACTCGAGCGCGCGGTACACCGTGGGCGGGCGCGCGGCAGCGTGTTCGCTGGAGAGCTGGTCGAGCAGGTCGTAGGCTTTCAGGCCGCCGCCGCTATCGGCAATCATCTCGAGCACGCGCTTGCGAATCGGAGTGAAGCGCACGCCCCGATTGATGCATTGCGATTCGGCTTGCTGCAATAACGTATTGGTTTTCATCTTCAGCGACCGGGTCAACATGGTGGGGCTAGTTTACGCGCTCGCCGACTCTGTGTCAGGGGTGCTGACCAGCTCGCTTTGGCGCGCGAAGTGATGCTGGGCAAACGCTACGCGCTCCTTGGCGCCAACGCCATCGGGCTGGCGTTCGATCAGATCGAGCCGCCGGCGGAGTCCCTCACCGTTGGTCATCTGAATGGCGAGCCCTGGCCGGGCGTTGAGTTCCAACAGCATGGGCCCGTGAACACGGTCGAGCACCATATCGGTGCCCAGATAGCCAAGGCCGGTCATTTCATAACAGCCGGCGGCCAGGTTCAAGAGCGTATCCCACTGCGGCACGACCAGACTTGCCAAGTCGTGGCCGGTATCGGGGTGGCTGTAGCAGGGGCGATCGAACTGAACGCCTCTGAGCGCCGCCCCGGTGGCGATGTTGAGCCCGACACCGACCGCGCCCTGGTGCAGGTTGGCCTTGCCATCGGAGGCGGCGGTGGATAGGCGCATCATGGCCATCACCGGGTAGCCCTTGAACACGATGACGCGAATGTCCGGTACGCCTTCGTAGGTGTAGGCCATCAGACTCTCATCGAAGTTGATCAGCGTTTCGATCACCGCCACGTCCGGCGAGCCGCCAAGCGAGTAGAGCCCGGAGAGAATGTTCGACACGTGGCGTTCGATGTCGACCAGGCTCAAATGCGCGCCGCTGGGTTTGATGAAAACGTTGTCATCATCAACATTTTCGATGACCAGAATCCCCTTGCCACCGCTGCCCTTGGCGGGCTTGATGACAAAGCCCTTGTGGCCGGTAAGCATCTCGCCAATATGCTTGACGCCAAACTGGGTACTCACCGTGCCGATCAGCGCGGGGGTGGTGATGTCGTAGCGCTGGGCCAGAAGCTTGGTCTTGAGCTTGTCGTCCACCAGCGGGTAGAGCTTTCGCGAGTTGTAGCGGCCGATGTAGCGAATATTTCGCCGGTTCATGCCGATGATGCCTTTATCGCTTAGCCTGGAAGGCCAGGTCCAATCCTTGAACCAGCTCATGAGGGCTTCTCGTCTTCAGTGATCGGCTTGAAGCGGCGCAGTTCGAGCAGGCGGTAACCGGTGTAGTTACCCAGCATCAAGATGAACGCCATCAAAATCAGCTGCACGCCGAGGAAGTTGAAGGTGATGTGGCGAATCCAGGGGTTGTTCATGGCCAGATACGCCAGTACCGCGGTCACCAGGCTGCCGCCGCCCTGGATCAGCACCTGCTTCGGGCCTTCCTCTTCCCAAAGAATCGACATGCGCTCGATGGTCCAGGCCAGAATGATCATCGGGAAGAAGGTGACGGTGAGCCCCGCGGAAAGGCCCATGCGGTAAGCGAGCACGGTGAAGGCGGCGATGATCGCGATAACCGTGATGATGACCGCCGAAACCCTAGCCACCAGCAGCAAATTCAAATGCGACAGGTAGTTTCGGATCACCAGGCCCACCGCGACGATGAGCAGAAAGCCGACCAACCCGGTCAGTAGCGTGGTCTGAATGAAGGCCAGCGCGATCAGAACCGGCATGAAGGTGCCCGAGGTTTTCACCCCGATGAACACGCGCAGCAGCACGACCACCAGCGCCCCGATAGGAATCAGCAGAATGGTCTGGAACAGCGCCTGTTCTTCCAGCGGCAGGCTGTGAATCGAGAAGTTCAGTAGCGTGCTGTCCGAGCGGTGGTTGCGCACCGCCGCCGAGGCCGGCTGGTTGTGGGTCAGCATCGAGAAGCTAACTTGGGAGTTGGTGCCGCCCTGTACTTCGAGCACCGCGCGGCCGCCGGTTTCCCACAGCAGCAGGTTGTCCGGGCGGCCACGCTCGCCGGTGGTCGGGTTGAATACCGCCCACTGCTCGCCGGTTTCGTCGAATACCTGAATCCAGCTGGTCAGCGACTGGCGCCGGCGCGCATCCTCAAGCATCAGGCCGCTAATTTCCCGCGCCTGGACGCCGGCCTGGTTCAATAGCCGCACGATCAGCGCCGTCGGTGTCTCCTGGCTCAACAGCAGCCGCGCGTTCTCGGCCTGGCGTTCGCCGTTGAGATCGAGGATCAGCTCGCGAGTAAAGGTGGCGTTATCGGCGCTTCGCGCCCAGGCACGCTCGATGATCTGCTCGGCGGCGGTATCGTAGGGTGCGCCCCAGGGCGTGGGTGTCGAAAGCCCGGGCGGCGTCTGGATGGGCGCGCGCGCCTCAGGCGACACCAGCATCTGCACCGAGTAGTAAAGCTGCTGACTGCCGGCGGCGTTACGGATGGTCCACTGCGCTTGGCGGCCCAGCTCGTCAGCACTATAAGCCAGGCCATAGCCAGAGGAGGCTGTGTTTTCGGTCAACACGCGATAGCCCGCCTGGTGGGACGGCAGCGCCAGATCCACCTGAACCGGGCCGTCCTGGGCGTTGAACGTGATCACCGCCTCGATTTCCCACACCTGGCGCTGCTCGCCTGGGGTCCAGGGAATTTCGAACTGAACGTGACGATGGATGCTGGCCGCGATACCTACGACCAGCAAAAAGCCCACGATTAAATAAAACGCCAAGCGTGACATGAAGGTTGATTCCTTTCGGCATTAAGCGACAGGGGGAGAGCGATGCTCGATGACGTAGAGCGGCTACTCTTCCGTATCGTCCTGATCTTCAGAGACTTCATCGTCAGCGGCCTGGTCGGCAGGCTCGCCGCCGGGAAACTCGGGCCGATCGTGAATGTAGGTTTGGGCGACGTCGATGGTGGCAATGTCCATCATGAAGCGCCGTCCCAGCAGCACCGGGAAATCCAGATGCGTGCGGTCATTGAGCGTGAATTCGACGTTTTCACGAATGGGCCCCAATGTCATCAACAGCGAAATGACCGGGCGCGACTCTTCACCGGAGGCCTGGACGATGCGCACGCGGCGCTGGATCGGTGCTTCGACCCATTCGTCTTTAACGCGCTCGACCGCCACGTCTTCGTCGTTGAGCGCGAGCTTGAAGCGTACCCAATCTTCGCCGTCACGCTCGAAGCGCGTGATGTCGGACGCTGACAGCGACGACGTCGAGGCTCCGGAGTCGATACGCGCTTTGAGGTAGGTGCCGATGGCTGGAAAGCCGACCCATTCGCTGCGCCCAAGCACCGTTTTCGAGGTTTGCACAGGCTGTGATTCACACTCTTCACGCACGATGATCGGCTCGTCACCGCGCGCCTCGATAGTCGCCACGTCCTTTTGCAAAACACGCAGTAGATTGCCCACTTCATGCATGTTGGATCTGAGCGTTTCGTACTGGCTCGTTTGGCGTGACTCCATTGCTTGGGTGTCACACTGCGCTAAAAGCGTGGTCTCGAGATCGGTAATGCGCGCGTTGAACGCGGCATCTCCAAGCGGCGGGGGCTCTTGGGGCGCCGGCGGTTGAGCGGCGCAGCCAGCTACCAATAGCGGCATGCCTGCCATCAGCCAGGTCAGTTTCGTGCGCATAGATCGGAAGTCCCTTACCAAACAAGAGCAGGGATAATATGAAGAAGTATGTGCGGTTGTCCAATGATGTTAAGGGTTTTACTCAATAGCGAATACTATATTTAACATAATATATATTATGCGAACCAAGGGTTATTGGTCTGAAACGCAAAAACCGGCTACCCGGTACAAGCTCAAAACATCGAACAACCCGGCCATAAAAAAGACAGCCCATTTGGGGCCGTCTTTTGAATGTTACATCAATGAGTAACGAGCAATGCTTACTCTTCCGGCGGCGCGTAAGAGCCGTCTTCGCGGTGTACTTCCTTTCCTGTCAGCGCCGGTGTGAAGACGCACGCCACGGTCATACCCTTTTCCTTGCCACGCAGAAGGTGCTCATCGTGCTGGTCGAGCATGTAGATGTCGCCAGCCTTGATCGGCCAGATTTTACCGTCGGCGATGGTTTCTACCTCACCTTCGCCTTCGTAGCAGAACACGGCTTCGTAGTGGTTCTTGTAGTGAATGTGGGTTTCGGTGCCCGGAAAGATCCGGGTGATGTGAAACGAGAAACCGGCCTTGTCGCTGGCCAGCACCAGACGCGTGCTGTCCCAGTTGCCGTTTTCAGCGGTCACCAGGCGGTCGGTCTTGCGGGCTTCTTCCAGATTGCGAACGATCATCGGTGTGCTCCTTGTAAGGCGGCCGTCGATGGCCGCCGAAACGATGGCTTGGCGTGTCAATCCGTTATTTACCGCTAATCACGGCGTCGACACATTTTTCCAGGATATCGAGGCCTTCGATCAAGTCTTCATCGCTGATGGTCAGCGGGCACAGGCACTTGACGACTTCGCCGGCCTGGCCGCTGGTTTCGATGATCAAACCGTGCTCGAACGCCTTGCCGGTGATTGCATCGGCGATATCGCCGTCGACCACGTCGATACCGCGCATCAAACCGCGACCGCGCTCGCTGGCGGGCATGCCGTTATCCGACAGGCGCTTGGCCAATGTCTTGAAGCGCTCCTCGACGATACGACCCTTGCGCTGAACGTCGCGCTCGAAGGTATCGTTGGACCAGTACTTTTTCAGCGCGGCGGTCGCGGTGATCATGGCCAGGTTGAAGCCGCGGAACGTGCCGTTATATTGGCCTGGTTTCCACTGGTCGAGCTCCGGGCGCATCAACACGTGGGCAAACGGCAGGCCGAAACCGGACAGCGACTTGGAATTGGTAACCATGTCCGGTTTGATGCCGGCGTGCTCGAAGCTGAAGAACTTGCCGGTACGCCCGCAGCCGGCCTGAATATCGTCGACGATCAAGAGCAGATCGTGGTCACGGCAGATGCCTTCCAAACGCTTCAACCACTCGAGGCTCGCCACGTTGATACCGCCCTCGCCTTGCACGGTTTCGACGATGACCGCCGCGGGTATATCGAGCCCGCCGGACTTGTCCGCCAGCAATTTTTCGAAGTAGTCGAGGGTATCGGCGTGCTCGCCCATATAGCCGTCGTAGGGCAAAAAGCTTGCGCCTTGGGTCGGAATGCCGCCCGTAGCCTCGCGGAACTTGCGGTTACCGGTGGTCGCCAACGCCCCCATGGTCACGCCGTGAAAGCCGTTGGTGAAGGTCACGATGTTATGGCGCCCTTTGGCTACCCGCGCCAAGCGAATGGCGGCTTCGACGGCATTGGTGCCGGTCGGCCCCGGCAGGTGTACCTTGTAATCGAGCCCGCGCGGCTTGAAAATCAGCTCGTTTAGCGTATCGAAGTAGTCGCGCTTGGCGGCAGTCCACATGTCCAGCCCATGCACCACGCCGTCTGAAGCGAGATAATCGATCATCGCCTCTTTGAGGTGGGCATTGTTGTGGCCGTAGTTCAGCGTGCCGGCACCGGCGAGAAAATCGATGTACTCGCGACCGTCTTCGTCGGTCAAACGGGCGTTTTTAGCCTTGGTGAATACCACTGGAAACGAACGCGAATAGGTACGTACGTTGGATTCCATCCGTTCAAACGTTTGGGTCTGCATTATGACCTCCCTTTCAAAAAAATTTCCTGTCTCAAGCGCTTACAAAAACCTTGAGACGGTTCGATGAATTTTCAAGGTGTCGCGCGGCGCTTGATCGAGCTAGACGATGTGATCGGTTTGAAACGGCCCGATGCGCACGAGATTTTCCGGGTCGTGCTCGCCGCCAAGCTGTTCTGTCGAAAAGTATTCACGGCTGTTGAGCGGTGCCTGCCAGCGTGCCGCCAAGCGGCGAAAAAGCCCCCAGGACGCGAGATTATCCGGCGTGATGGTGGTTTCCATATGGTGTACGTCGCTGAGCTCGTCGCGCGACATAATGGCCTCGATCAGCCTGCGCGCCAAACCGGTACCACGCGCTTTCTCTCCCACCGCGACCTGCCACAGAAAAAACGTGTCCGGGGCGTTGTCCTTTACATAGCCGGAAACGAACCCGACGATTTCGCCCTCTTCATTAGTCGCCACGGCGCAGGTATCGCGAAACTGAGTGGCGAGTAGCAGGTAGGCGTAGGCAGAGTTGACGTCCAGCGGTGGGCACGCCTTGACCAGCTCGAAGATGCCCCAGCCGTCGTCGGCGTTGGGCTTGCGAATATAGAGCGGCGTCTGTTCATTACCAACCACGGCGTCGGCGACTGTCGGCCGCGCCAAGTCAAACGAGGGGGTAAAAGGCGTTGAAGGCATGCTCATGGTGATACTTCGCCGTTGCGAATTCCTGCAAGATCATAACAGCTGACGGTGTATAACTCAAAGCGCATATTATCCTTGGCTCCCTTTTCGATAATTTTTAATTATACATGACAGGTAATGCTGTACTGGATATCGATCCTCTCAGTGACCGTTAAAAGCTTAGTCCAACTTCAATGAAGTGGTATAAAAAAGCGGGCTTTCGCCCGCTTGTCATGAATCGATCCGGTTCAACCTCGCAAGAGTGCGAGTCAGGTACGCGAGGGTTCGCGCATGGTGACGAGCTCCTCGGAGCCGGTTGGGTGAACCCCAAGAGTGCGGTCGAAATCGGCCTTGGTAAGCCCGGCACGGACGGCGATACCAACGTTTTGAATCAGTTCCCCCGCCTCTTCGCCGACGATGTGCGCGCCGACCACCACGTCGCTTTCGTCATCAACCACCAGCTTCATCAGCATGCGCTCATCGCTGCCAGAAAGCGTGTGCTTCATGGGTTTGAAGTCGGTACGGTAAACGCGGATGTTGGCAAAGCGCTCCCGGGCGGCCTCTTCGGTCAGGCCGACGGTGCCGATATTGGGCTGGCAGAACACCGCTGTGGGAACTCGCTCGTAGTCCAGCGGCTCCGGCGTGGTATCGCCAAAGTGATGCTCGACGATCTGCATCGCCTCGGCGATCGCCGCCGGCGTAAGCTCCGGGCTATCGATCAGGTCACCGAGCGCCAGAATCGAGGGCACATTGGTCTCGAAGCGCTCGTTGACGGGGATCTTGCCGCTGTCGTCGAGCTCGATGCCCAGCGTCTCGATCCCCAGGCCGCTGACGTTGGCACGGCGCCCGGTGGCGACCAGCACGGTATCGACGGTCAGCGTGTCGCCGCTGGTGAGCGTGACATTCAGGCCATCGTCGCCGCGCTCGATGCGTTCGATGTTGACGTCGAAATGCAGGTTAACGCCCTTTTTCTTCATCTCGTCGCGCGTAAAGGCGCGCACTTCGTCATCGAAGCCGCGCAAAAAAAGCTCGCGGCGGTAGATCAGGTGAGCCTCGCTGCCCAGTCCGTTGAAGATACTGGCGAACTCCACGGCGATATATCCCCCGCCCAGCACCAAAAAGCGCTTGGGGAAGGTGTCCAGGTCGAACACCTCGTTGGAGGTGACGGCCAGGTCGCTGCCCGGGAAATCCGGCACCCAAGGCCAGCCGCCGGTGGCGAGCAGAATTTTGGCCGCGCTCACCTCGCTTTCGCCCTTCGCGGAGCTTAGCGAAACGGTATGAGCATCCTTGAGCGTCGCTCGGGCGTTATAGAGCGTGACGCCGGCGTTTTCCAGCAGGCGCTGGTAAATGCCGTTGAGCCGTTTGATCTCGCTGGACTTGTTGTCTCTCAGCGTCGGCCAGTCGAAGGTCGGCGTGTCCGGCAGGTGCCAGCCATAGCCCGCGGCGTCGTCGAAGCTATCGCGAAAGTGGGAGGCGTAGGCGTAGAGCTTTTTCGGCACGCAGCCAACGTTGACACAGGTGCCGCCCAGGTAACGGTCTTCGGCGATGGCCACCCGTGCGCCTCGAGCCGCCGCCGTGCGCGCGGCGCGCACGCCGCCGGAACCGGCGCCGATAACCAGTAGATCGTAATCAAAATCAGCTTGCGCCGACATAAACACTCCTTGCAGCTCGATACACTCCAATCGAACAGTCGTCTCTTGGAACAGCTGCCTACTTTAACAGCCGTCTTATTGAACCGTCGTCTTCTCGAACGTAAGCCGCTCGCTCGAGCGTGGCCCGAGCGAGCGGAAAAAGCGGACAGGTTATAAAACGCAGGCGTCGGGCCTGATGGCCGCCTGGCTCTGCGTGGATCAATGAAGCTTAGCCAATCGCGCAGGTCACGCCAGTGCCCTTCAAACCGCAGTAGCCGCCCGGATTCTTGTCCAGGTACTGCTGGTGATAGCCCTCGGCGTAGTAGAACCTGTCCAGCGGATAAATTTCGGTGGTGATGCGCCCTTTGCCCTGCTCATCCAGCGCCTTTTGATACGCCTCGCGGCTTTGCTCGGCCTGTCCACGCTGGGCCTCGGTCGTGACAAAAATCGCCGAGCGGTACTGGCTACCGATGTCGTTGCCCTGCCGGTTGCCCTGGGTCGGGTCGTGCTCCTCCCAGAAGGTGCGCAAAAGGGTGGCAAGCGAGACCTTGTCCGGGTCATAGACCACTCGCACTACCTCGGTATGGCCGGTGCGCCCGGTGCAGGTTTCATCATAGGTCGGGTTAGGGGTTTCGCCGCCGGCGTAGCCTGCCGCGGTCACGTGTACCCCGGACATTTGCCAAAAAAGACGCTCGACGCCCCAAAAGCAACCCATGCCAAGGACGATCTCCTCGAAACCGTCAGGTATCGGCCCTTTCAAGGCGTTGCCGTTGACGGTGTGGGTCTCGCTGGTTTCGATCGGCGTATCACGGCCTGGCAGTGATCCCGATGTTCTGGAAAAGAGTGTCATGGCCACCTCTTATTGCCGTGGAAGTGTCGGTGGAAGTATCGTCGGAGAACCCGGACGCGAGAAGGTGTAGATCAAGTCGACCGCCTGGCTCGTGCCGGTAACCACCTGGACGTAGAAATTACGCCAAAGCGTATAGCGTAAGGTTAGTTCAGCGATGGGTGAAAAGATTCCCACGCCGTAGCTAATTCGTAAATCGTCAGTGAGCTGACCGCTGAGCGCGACCTGGCTTTCGTCACCGGCGCCGGTGGTATCCAGGGTCAAGTCGTTGATGCCGAAGGCTTCCCCAATAGAGCCGACCGCCCCGCCGGTGCGTCCAAGCGACATGCCGATCAGCGCCGTGGTCAAGGCGCTGTCGACCCCGCCGGAGGAATCCGGGGCGCGCCCGCGAAGCACGTAAGAGAGGGCGCTGCTCTCCGGCATCGCCGGCTCCGAGAATATCGCCACGTTCGGCGTTTCCGCCGTGCCGGTGACGCGAAGCCCCGCGATCACGTCGTCCTGGGTCACTTCCGGGTTTCTAATCGCCTCGAAATTGAGTACGGGAAGCCCCGGCGGGCCGCTGAACAGCAGCTGACCGCGACGAATGAGCAGATCCTGACCGAAGGCCTGGAAGCGTCCGTCCACCAGGTTCACTTCGCCAAAGAGCTGAAGCGCCCCGCTGTCCTGGCGCACTTCCAGATTACCCGCCAGGTTCGATTCCAGCCCGTAGGCGGAGAGCTCCATGTCGTCGCCCAGGTTCAGTGTGATCAGCATGTCGATCTCCATGCCGCCAGCGGCGAGTTCGTCCGCCGCGCTCGGGCCTTCGCCGTTGGCGGTGCGAAGCCGCGCAATGCGCTCGGCTTCGCGGTCCTCACGCTCGGTGATGATGATCTCGTCCCCACTCGGCGTGATAGCCGAGGCCGGCAGTCTGCCGATTTCGAGACGCGCCCAGGGAATGTCGACGTTGCCGCGAATCTGAAGAAGCTCCGGGTTCACGCGGATGCGAATGTTCGGCGCCGCTTCGAGGCGCCCAAACTGGGGTAGCACGACCAAAAGCGGCTCCTGAACCGCGTTCAGATCGACGCCCGCCCGCCACTGCACGTTCTCCGGCCAGTACGCGTCGCCGGTAATGTTGAGCCGGCCGCGCTCGGCGGCAATGAAACCGTCGATGCTGCCTTGGCCGCCGTCGAAGCGCAGTGCAAGCTCGCCGTCCTGAACGTCGACCGGAATGTCCGGGCCACGAGCGCGCACGCCGCGAAGTGCCAGCGTGCCCTGCAAATCCGGCTGGGCGGTCGTGCCGCCAATCGAAACGGTGCCGTTGAGCGCGCCCTGAAGCTCGTCGAGCTGTGCGACCAGCGGCATATAAGGCTCGAGCACGATATTGCTGGCACGCAGTTCGCCGTCGAGCCCGCCTCGGCCGATCGGGTCGCTCACGGTTAGATCCAGCGCCAAACGCCCTGCCTCGGACAGCGACAGCACCACGCTGGCGTTGGCGTTGGCCTGGTTGGCGTCGATCTGAGCATCCAAATTAATCACCGGCAGGCGCACCGGCTGGCCGTAGCCGTCGACCGCGGTGATCGCAAGCTCGCTCAAAAGCTCGACATCGGCCTGCCAGCGCGCCCCACCCTGGCTCCAGGAGAGCCCCAGGTCCGCCGTAGTATCGCCATCCAGACGCCACTCCTCGGGCAGGAACGGCTCGAGCGCTTCCATCGGCACTTCACGTACGGTCAAAAGCGCACGGCCCTGGTCTGCAGAAGCGTTGACCGTCTCTGTCGAGCACACGAGCCCGCCTTCGAGCCGGCGCAGGCAGAACGGCGATAGCCGCGCTTGGCCATTGGCCAGGTTGTAGCGCAGATCCAGCGGGCTCTCGAGTCGAATATCGCCGGCGTCGGAGTCGATCTCAAGCGGTGTGACGTTAGCCTGATAAAGCTGGTTGGCCTGATCGAAACGCCCGCGCAGTGCAAGCTCGGCGCGCTGTAAAGCGCTCGTATCGTCACCCTGCACCTCAAGCGATAGCGTGTGCTGGGAAAGCAGGCCCTCGAGGGTCAGCTCCAGGCGTTGAAGCGTTTGGCCGCCGGCCACGGCCCGGTCGAGCAACAGGTCTATGTCCAAACGCGGATCATCGATGCCGTTGATATCGGCGTCGAGCGAAAGCCGCTCGACGCTGTTGTCGGCAAACCGCAGGTCACTGCCCTCTAGTGTGGTGTTGATTTGCGGCTGCTCGATGCTGCCGCGGGCCTGAATATCGCCGGCCAAGCGCCCGGCGAGCTGCGGATGAATGGTTTGCAGCTGATTGAGCGCGATGTCGGCATCGATCGACAGCGCCTGCTGGCTCGCCTGGCCCTGAGCGGTCAGGCGGTTGTTGCCTTGGGTGAAGACCAGTCGATCGATATCGGCTTCGAGATCCGAGTTGGCGTTCAAGGATGCTTCGAGCGTGAGCGGGTAATCGCGAAGCTCGCCGTCGATGGAAAGCGCGGGTAGATCGATCAGCCAGCGCTCGCCCTGTTGAAGCACGCCAAGCTCGATATCGCCACTTAGCGAGCCGTCGAGATCGGCAACGAAGTGCGACGGATCGAAGTCATCCAGGCGAATCGTGGTGTCCAGCGTAATGGCGTTGGCCCAGCTCACGCGCCCTTGGCTTGCCAAGCGGCTCTCGTCGATTTGAAGCGCAAGCGTCGACCAATCAAAGGCGCCGGTATCGCCACTGCCCTCCAGATTCAGCGTTAGAAGCGGAACGTCCGGGCCTTCGGCCTCGACGTCGAGCGCCAGGTTATAGGCATTAATATCACCGTCGGTGCGCAGATCCAGGTTCTGCACCACCCAAGGGGTGACGTCGGCGCTCTCGGGCGTGGTCAAAGGCCACTGCAGCCGGTCACTTTGCAGACGCGCGGTGAACGGATAGTTCGGATCGTCGATATCTGCGCGCGCCTCGAGCCGGGTGTTCTCCACGCCATCGGCATCCAGCGTCACCGTGAATGCCTCCAGGCTGCCATTGGCGTGCAGATCCAGATTCTGCACCACGAAGGGCTCTGCGGCGGTGTCGGCGTCTTCCGGCACGTTGAGCGGCCACTGGAAACGCTCGCTTTGCAAGCGCACGTCGAAGGGGTAGCTCGGGTCGTCGAGATCTACCTGCCCGTCCAGGCGCGTGTTATCGATGCCCTCGGCATCGACGGTCACCGCGAAGGCTTCCAGATTGCCGCTGGCGCGAAGATCGAGATCCTCGACCCGAGTGGGCTCGGCGTCGCTGCCCTCCACCGGGGTGAGCGGCCACTGGAGCTCGTCGGTTTGAAGGCGCACGTCGAATGCAAACAGCGGGTCGAGCACGTCGACGCTGGCATCCAGCACGACGTTGACCAGCCCCTCGGTATCGAGCTCGCCTTTGAGATCGGCAAGCGAGCCGGACAGCGCAAGCGACACCGTATTGCCGGAAAGCTCGGGAAAGCGCTCCGGCAGGTAGAGCGTGGTGGCCAGGTTCAGCTCGAGCGGATACTCCTCGGCCAGACGAATCGTGCCGTCCAGGTTCACCTCGGCGTCCGGGCTGAGCACGTAGAAGGTGTCGATAGCGATGTCGTGCTCGACCGCCGAGCCCACCAGGGTGAGCCGCTCGACGCTGTAATCGACCGCGCCTTCGAGGGCAAAGTCGTTGATGGCGAGCTCTTCGACGATGACGTCGATCGGCAGCATGATGTCGGGAAGCTGGGTACGGCCCTGCTCGGTGACCAGTACGCCAGCGTCCTCCTCTACCGGCTCGGGTTCCGGCGGGGTGTGCACGGCGATGGCACCGTCGATACCGGTGGCGTCCAGCGGCGTCTCGAGCCCTTGGGTCAGGCGCACGCCGGGTGACGGCGGCAGATAGACCCGCGGCTGATTTAGCTCCGTAGGGGCCAGGCGCACGCTCTGGCCTTCGGCAACCGCAGCGCTGGTCAGTGAGTCGAAGGTGATGCGCGTGCCGTCACCGAGCGTGACGGCGGTATCGTTCAACACCAGTTCGCGAAGTTCGATGGGAAACGGCAGCGTGATACGAAGCGGCGGCTGATTGTCCGGCGGTGGCTCCGGCTCGTTTTGACTCGTGGCCAAGCGAATGTCGGCGCCGTCGGCGCGTAGCGTGTCGATACAGAGCCGGCCGGAAAGCAGGCAGTCGTCGGCCCAGCGAAGCTCCAGGTCGTCGATGGCGACCTGTACGCCGGCGACGTTCATGCGAAAGCCCTGTAGCGTGAACTCGTCGAGCAGGCCGCCGGACTGCGCCTCATAACTAACGTAGCCGCGCTTCTCGGCCTGGGAGAAGAGCTGCGCCGTCCCCCAGGGCGACAGTGCGGCGCCCAGTACCAGTGCGATAAGACCAAACAGCCACAGCGGCACGAGGATCAACAGGCGAATCACACTCCAAACGGCCAGTCGGGTACGCGCACCCGAGGAGAGCCGCTTTTTCGTTCGCGGCTTTTTCTTTGCAACGTCTGCCAAAATGCGCTCCTAAAACTCAGGGCCGATAGAGAAGTGGATACGGTAGTCGTTGTCTTCATCGTCGAAAGGGTGGGCGACGTCGAAGCGGATGGGGCCGACCGGCGAGATCCAGCGCACGCCGACGCCGGCGCCGGTTTTGAGATCGTCGGCACTCCAGTCGTCGAAGGCGTTGCCGTTGTCGACGAACGCAGCGCCCCACCAGTCGCCGGTAACCCGACGCTGATACTCGAGCGTCGAGGTCAACATCTGCTGGCCGCCGCGCAAAAGCCCGTCGTCAGAGCGCGGCGACAGGCTCTCGAAGGAGTAGCCGCGCACGCTGTTATCGCCGCCGGTGAAAAAGCGCAGCGACGGTGGAATCTTATCGAAATTGTCGGTTTCGATGGCACCGACTCCCAGCCGCGCCAAAAAGCGGTTGCTGTCGCCCAGGGTGCGAATCCATTCGGTATCGCCGGTCACGCGTAAAAACGTGGCGTCCGAGCCCCAAAGCGTATCGGAGTACTCTAGCGAGAGCTGCTGGCGATCGCCCCAGAGCGGAAAGCGCGTGGGCCGGGTGCGCGTGCGCGACCACTGGATGCCAGGATAGTAGAGCCACACCTCGTCGGAAAGATTACCCTGGGTGAAGTCCTCGTAGGTGGTGCGCACGTAAAGGGTTTGCACCCAGCGGTTGTCGAACTCCCAGCGCCGAGCGAACTCCACTGTGCCCTCGAGCGACTCGGTGTCATTGTCTTCACGCTGACGAATACCGTACTGCAGCCGGTAGTTGTCGCGAAGTGGGTCTTCGAGGGGAATGTTGTAAACCCCGGTGAAGCGCTGGTCCGGCCCGGAAATGTATAGGTCGTGGTTCAGGCTGTGACCGAGGCTATTGATCCAGGGCTGCTGCCAGCCAAAACGAAGCCTGGGACCGACGTCGGTAGCGTAGCCGATACCGGTTTCGAACTGATGGCGATCGGCGGGCTCGACTGTGACATCGATCGGCAGGCGGTAGTCGTTGGGCTGGCCAACGCTCAAGGCGCTTGCAAAGGCGGCGCTCGAGAGCCGTGGACGCTTTGGCTGGGAGGCGGTGGCGGAGTCGTACCAGGCCGCCCCGCCACCGCTCGGCGTCACGACGAGCTCTTGCGCCGTTTGCAGGCGCGGACGTACGGTCACCGAGCGAAACCAGCGGGTCTCGCCCAAGCGCTGGTTGTAAAGCGCGATCGACTCGGCAAGATAGGGGTCGCCGGGCTCGAAGCCCTGCATCTGTTTGAGCCGCTCGGGCTCGATATGGCTTCCCACGATGCGAGTTTGGCCGAACCGGTAGCGCGGGCCGCTATCGAAATCCATGTAGAGACGCGCGCTTTCCTTATAAGGGCGCACTTCCATACGCCGGTCAGTAAAGCCCCAGTCGAAGTAGCCGCGCTCGATGGCAAGCCCGGAGAACTCAGAGCCAAGTTGATCCCAGGGCTCGTGTTCGAGCACGTCACCCTCTTCGAGCGGAAAGTCGTCCAGCGCCTGTTGAAACGGCGGGTCGTCTTGAGCGTCGCCTTCGATGTTGATAGACAGCGTTTCGATGCGCACCTGGGGGCCGGGCTCGATACGTACTCGAACCGGTTCGGCGAGGGTCACCTCCACCTCTGGCTCGTAGTAGCCGAATACGCGCATCGCTTCCTGAGTGCGCTGGCGAATTTCGCCTTCCAAACGCAGGTCGGTGTAGCGCTCTTCATCGATATTTTGAAGGTAGGCGTCGATGTTCTCTTCGACCGGGCCCGACACGCCGCTGATGGTGGCTTCCAGCGCCCAAAGCGGCGGGCTTATCATCAACAAAGGGGCTGCCAGGTAGAACGCTACGGGCATCGCCGTAAATCGCTGACGGTATCGTTGCATGGTGTCCTTCTTTTACCTGATCAGACGGGCGACAGATGAAGGCTGGGCGATACCCTTCGCCCTGGCGTTTTCACCCTTTTTTGAATTATCGCAGCATTTCCATTTGAGCACTAAACGCTAATTGTGCCTGACGCACCTGGCGAACGTCGCTTTCAAGCGCCATGATACGCTCGTTGAGCGAAGCGGTGGCGCGCTCGAGCGCCTGCTGGTCGATACCCGTTTCGGCGTTTTGGGCCGCCTCGGCGAGTTCGTCCAGGCGCGCGTCGAGCTCGCCGCGAAGCGTAGTGAGCTGGTTGTCGAGAGTCACGCGCTCGCGGCCCAGCCGTTCTTCCAACGCGGCGACCCGCTCGGCGGTGTTCTGGTCTAGAGACGCCACCTCTTCGAGCAGGTTTTGGCGCCCGGCGGTGCCCGCCTGCTCGAGCGCATTTACCGAGCTGCGTACGGCCTGGAGCTGGCGCTCGTTGAGCTCGGCGGCCTCGCGCTGCGCCGTCAGCGTTTCGCGAAGCTCGTCGATCGCCTCCAGCGATACCGTGTCCTCGCCATCGGTCAAAAGCCCGTAAAGCTCTTCGCGAGTGTTGGTCAAACGCAACGCCAGCTGCTCCTGCTCCTGGAACAGCGTGGTCATTTGAGCCTGCATGTAGCTGACCGAGTCGACCACGTCGGTGTCGCTGGAGTCGAGCCGCGCGTGCAGGTTGGAGACTTCACCGCTTACCCGGCGAACCTCGTCCAGAAGGCGCTTGCGCTCGTACCAAAGCCCTGCGGCCAGCGCCGCCTGTAGCGCGATGACCAGCAGCAGTACGAGCCACAGCGGCCAAAGGCGTGGGCCTCGACGATGGCGCAGATGCTGGGCGCCCAGACTCTGGTCCACGTCGGGCACGATACGCTGGGACGGGGTGGCGTCAGACATTAAAGTTCCTCAATGGGTCGTTGGGTCGGCGCGTCGGCCGATGCCTCGATAGCGCAGCCCGCAGCTGGCAACGAAAGCCGGATCGAAAATATTGCGTCCGTCCAGGATCAATTTAGCATTTAAAAGCTCGGTCAGACGATGCCAGTCCGGGTTCCAGTAGTTTTTCCACTCGGTGACCAGCATCAGCGCATCCGCCCCTTCGCAGGCCTGGTACGGGTCGTCGGTGTAAAGCGTCAGATCCTCGCGCTCACCGAGCAGCGCGGCAAGCGCCGGGGTGGCGGCGGGGTCGTGAAGCTGTACCTTCACCCCCTGAGCCCAGAGCGCCTCCAGCAGTGTGAGTACCGGCGCATGGTCAATGCGTGCGGTGCCGGGTTTGAACGCCGCCCCCCAGATCGCCACGGTCTTGCCGGCCAAATCGCCTTCGAAAAACGTCCAGAGCTTTCTAAAAAGCGTCTCTTTTTTCTGCTCGTTGATATCCATGACCTGCTCGAGCAGCGCGGAGTAGCGCCCGCTTTGCGACTGTACGTCGGCCAGACGCATCAAGTCTCGCGAAAAATTGGGGCCGCCGAAACCGCAGCCCGGGTAAAGATACTCAAAGCCAATGCGCGTGTCGGCGCCCATGCCTTGGCGCACGTGCTCGACGTCCACACCCAACGTGTCGGCGAGGCCGGCGATTTCGTTCATGTAGCTGATGCGGGTGGCCAGCATGCCGTTGATGGCGAGCTTGGAAAGTTCCGCGGCGCGGCGCGGCATTAGTTGAAACACGTCGCGGCGGCGATTGAACGCGCGTAAAAGCTCGCGAGCTATCTGCTCGCCTTGGGCTTCGTCGCAGCCCAAAAGCCAGCGGGTCGGGCGCGTAAACGACGCCCAGGCCCGCCCCTCCTCGAGGGTGTCCGGCAGCGCGACGCTACCGTGCTGTTCGCCCATCAGGGCAGTGAGGCGTTCGGTATCGCCAACCGGGAACGTGGAGTTGTTGATGAGTACCGCGCGATGCTCTCGAAAAAGCGGCGCGCTCAAAAGCGCATCGGCCGACCGACGCTGCTCCGGTGACAGAGCCAGCCATACCACGTCCATGGGCGCGGCCTCGTCGATAGAGGTCACGATGCGAAGCGTCTGCTGCTCGAAGGCTTGATCGATATGGGCCATGAGTTCGGGCTCACGGCGCAGCCAGTCGAGGGTGGAAATCACCCCCCAGGGGGCGTCCTCATGCAAAAGCCAGTCGATGCGGTGACCAACGAAGGCGAGCGCCGCCGCTGCCGTCGCGGCACTGAGTTCGCTACCGTAAAGAAGTACGCGCATTAACCACGCTCCTTGCGCAATTGCCGGATAAACAGGGCCTTTTGGGTCATGTCGACGTCCTTTTCATGCGCTTCGCGCCTGGAGTGGTTAGAATGCAATAATACAAAACCCGGGGGTGGATGCCACCTTGTAGCTTAATGTAACCAATTTTTTTGGTAAACGGGCGCCGGGTAACGTCTCGCGCTGACAGGATAAGGGAGTGAACCCATGCAAGCGACCCCAGAGGATAGCACCGTCAATCGCTATCAAGGTAACGTCGACCAAGCGGAAGTGGCGAAGTTTGAAGCACTTGCCAACCAGTGGTGGGACGAGACAGGCGAGTTCAAACCGCTGCACGAGATCAATCCGCTGCGCCTTGACTTCATCGACGCTCGCGCCGGGCTTGCGGGCAAAAAAGTGCTCGACGTGGGCTGCGGCGGCGGAATTTTAAGCGAATCGATGGCGCGCCGCGGCGCCGACGTGACCGGGATCGACCTGGGCGAGGCACCGCTGGGGGTGGCGCGGGTACACGCCGAGCATCAAAACGTCGAGCTTGCGTATCGTAACGTTAGCGTCGAAACCCTGGCCGACGAGATGCCGGGAGCGTTCGACGTCGTTACCTGCATGGAAATGCTCGAACACGTGCCGGACCCGGCCTCGGTCATCCGCGCGTGCTGCACGCTCGTACGCCCCGGTGGCTACGTTTTCTTCTCGACGATCAACCGTACGCCGAAGTCCTACGCCTTCGCTATCGTCGGCGCCGAGTACGTGCTGAACCTGCTACCGCGCGGCACCCACGACTACGCCAAATTCATCCGGCCTCACGAAATGGCGAGCTGGGCGCGCAAGGCGGGACTCGAGGTGCGCGAGCAGACCGGGTTAACCTACAACCCCTTCACAAAGCGCTACAAGCTGGTGGCCAACGACGTCTCGGTCAACTACATGATGTACTGCCGCCGGGTGGGTCACTGAATGCCTCACGCCTCTACCTGTAACGCGACCGAGCCGGCAAGCGCCGCACTACCTGCGCCCAAGGCCGTCTTGTTCGATCTGGACGGCACGCTGGTCGACACCGCGCCGGATCTGGCCAATGCCACCAACGCGCTGCGCCGCTTTCACGGCCAGCCGCCCCTGCCCTTCGAGCAGATTCGCCGGGAAGTCTCCAACGGCGGCAGCGCTCTGGTGACGCTGGCGATCGGCCTTGCGTCGGACGCCGAGGGCCACGCAGAGGCGCGCCAGTATCTGCTGGATGCCTACGAGCAGGCCGTTGCAACCCATAGCCAGGTGTTCAAACCGCTGGACACCTGGCTTGCCGGCTGGCATGGCGAACAAAAGCCCTGGGGGATCGTCACTAACAAGCCTCGCCGCTATACCCTGCCGCTGTTGGAGGCGCTGGCTTTGGAACCCGGCGCGCTTTTGTGCGCCGACGATCTAAGCGTGAAAAAGCCGGAGCCGGAGCCGCTGTGGGAAGCGGCGCGGCGCCTTGCGATCGACCCGGCGCACTGCTGGTACGTTGGCGATCATCGGCGGGATATCGAAGCGGCGAAAGCGGCGGGCATGACCGCCATTGCGGTGGGCTATGGCTATATCAGCGAGCAGGACGACTACCGTACATGGCCCGCCGATATCTGGTTTGAAACCTGCGGAGACCTGGTCGAGCGGCTGGCCACGTTTTGACGCGCTAACGTCCTTACGCCTTGGCCGCCGCTCGGCCATTCAAGCCCCATTAGGCTTTGGGGGGCTGGGCGTCGATTTTTTGGCCGGTCACGCCGCGGCTATCCGGGCCCATTAGCCACAGATAGGTGGGCATGATTTGCTCCGGGGTTCGCAGCGTGGCCGGGTCTTCGTCCGGGTAAGCGCCGGCGCGCATGTCGGTGCGGGTCGCGCCCGGATTGAGCGTGTTGATACGAAGATGTTCGTGCGCCTTGAATTCGTCGGCCAGCACTTCCATAAAGCCCTCGGTGGCGAACTTCGAAACGCTATAGGCGCCCCACTGCGCCCGCCCTTTTCGGCCCACGCTCGATGAGGTGAAAATCAGCGAAGCATCGTCGGCGCTGTCCAGAAGCGGTAACAGCGACTGGGTCATCCAGATCGGGCCATTGATATTGACCTGCATCACCTGCTCCCAGAGCTCCGGCTCGTACTCCTCGAAAGGCGTGAGGGTGCCAAGAAGCCCGGCGTTGTGAAGCAGTCCGTCCAAGCGGCCAAACTCACGGTCCAGCCGCCTTGCCATATCGTCGTAGTCCTCGATCAGCGCCCCTTCGATATTGAGCGGAAAGATCGCCGGCTGGGGGCTACCCTGGGCTTCGATCTCATCGTACACGCGCTCCAACTTTTCGAGGGTGCGGCCCAGCAAAATGACGGTGGCGCCGTGCCTTGCGTAGTCGAGCGCGGCGACGCGGCCGATACCGTCACCGGCGCCGGTGACCAGAATGACGCGATCCTTGAGCAAGTCAGGCCGGGCCTGATAATCGATCTTGCAGGTCATGCATAACCTCGGGGTGAATTATCCGGCGGACTGGCGAAGAAAGTCGTTGGCCAAGCCGGCGGCGCTACTTTGCGGGTAATCGTCGCGCACCTGCTCGAGCAGCTCGCGGCTGCGCTCGGTTTCGCCCTGGCGCGCCTTGACCAAGCCCAGCTTGTAAAGCGCATCCGGCACCTTGGAGCTTGAGTCGAAGTCGTTGATGACGCGGCTAAACGCATCATCCGAGGCGGATAGCTCGTTCTCGGCGGCGTAAAGCTCACCCAGCCAGTAGTAGCCGTTGGCGGTCAGGCTGGTATCCGGATGGGCGCTGACGAAATCGTTGAAGGCATCGATCGCTTCGCTAAAGCGGCGCGCCTGAACGTGGGCGAAGGCGGCCTGATAGTCCGCTTGCGCGTCTTCGCTGACGTTGTTTGACGAGGCTTGTGACGAGGACGGAGCGGCCACCTCTTCGGCGGCCTCGGGTTCGACTTGCGGTGTAGCGGGCGCTGCCGGCGCGGACGCCGGGACGCTTTGCAGGTTCATCAAGCGGTCTTCGATATCGAGATACTGCTGCTGCGACTGGCGCTTGAGCTGCTCCATCTGATGGCGCAGCTCCTCGATCTGACCCCGTAGGCGCTGAATCTCCTGCTGGTGCTCCTCGACCTGATTGAACAGTACCAGGTTACCGCCAGAGGCTTCCTGACGCTGGGTTTGCGAGTAGAACCCGCCGGAACCGGAGGACATGTCCTGAACCAGCGGCTGCTGAGCGAGCACCGCGAGAGGCAATACGGACAGCGGGAGCGCAATGGCTCCCGCACCGCACAGCCTCCCAAAAAAACGTTTGAGACTGTGATTCATGATGACTCCCAAAGACGCCCCGAGGCAGTACTGCCCCGGGGCGCTTGATAGCTTAACGTTTAACCGTCTGACCCGTTAGCCGAATTAGTAGCTAAAGACCACACGACGGTTTTGCGAGTAGGCGCTGTCGCCCTGACCGCTGGCTGCCGGGCGCTCTTCGCCGTAGCTGACAACGCTCATTTGAGACGGCGAAACGCCTTGAATGTTCAAGAAGCGCTGAACGGCGCGCGCACGACGCTCGCCAAGCGCCATGTTGTATTCACGCGTGCCGCGCTCGTCGGTGTGGCCCTGGAGGGTCACGCGAGCGTTGGGATTGGCCTGCAGATAGCGCGCGTGGCCCATCACGACGGATTCGTACTCGCTTTTGATCGTATCGCGGTCGTAATCGAAGTAGATGGTCCGCACTTCGGGAATGCGCGAGTCGGCCTGCTGGCCGGCGCCGGAGCCAGAAGTGGAACCGTACTGACCGGTACCGCTGGTGCCCATACCGGAACCGGTGCCGGTACCAGCGGTGCTGCCGCTTTGGCTACCGTATGCGTCACCGTCCTGGGTGCCGCCGGTGCTCGAACAGCCCGCAACGGCCAGAATGGAGAATGCGACTGCTAGAGAGCGAGCCAATGGCTTAAGTTGCATGATCAGACTCCTTGCCTGAAAAACAGAATTCAATGTTGTTCAACGTTTCTGTCGTTCAACGTTTTGGAATTGAACGTCAGTTTAAAAAGGGAGACCACGCGGGGTCGCGTACTTCACCCTGTGCTGCCGGCAGTCTGAATGACGAGCGGCCATCCGCCGAAACGGCACTCAAAAAGCCACTTCCACCCTGTTGGGTAGCGAAGATTACCATGGTCCCGTTCGGCGCAACACTGGGAGATTCATCCCGCGTTGACTCGCTCAAGACCACCAACCGGCCACCGTCGAGTTCCTGGCGCGCGACCTGATAACCGCGGTCCGATCGGTGGACCAAAAAGATCTGATCGCCTTCCGGTGAATAGCGCCCGCGAGCGTTGTAGTTGCCGGTGTAAGTCACCCGGTTGGCGTTACCGCCGTTGGCGGACATCTGATAGATCTGGGGGCCGCCGCTGCGATCCGAAGTGAACAAAATGTTGGCGCCGTTGGGCGAAAAGGCCGGCTCGGTGTCGATGCTGTTGCTGTCGGTCAAGCGGTTGAGCGAGCGGCTGCCGATATCGAGTACGTAGATATCCGGCTGGCCATCCTTGGAAAGCGACATTGCCAGGCGGCGACCGTCCGGCGACCAGGCGGGCGCGCCGTTGATGCCCTCGAACGAGGTCGCCTGTACGCGCTGACCGCTCGAAACATCCTGAATATAGATCGCCGGGCGCTCGGTTTCAAAGGAAACATAGGCCAGTTTACGTCCATCCGGGGACCAGGCCGGCGACATGATTGGCTGATCCGACGTCAGCACCTGCTGGCTGCGGGCACCGTCGGCGTCCGCCACGTACAGACCAAACTGCATGTTATCGCCAAGCCCCTGCGCGGTGACGTAAGCGATTTTAGTCGAGAACGCGCCGCGGATGTCGGTGATCGCCTCGAATACCTGGTCGCTGATGTAGTGGGCAGCACCGCGTAAGTCATTGCCGCTGACATTGACGGTTTCGCCGATCATGCGCGTTTGGCCGCTGATATCCATCAGATCGAACTGAAGTTGATAGCCGCCGCCGGTTTGCTGGGCACGCCCGACCACCAGGTAGCGCGTATCCAGCGAACGCCACGTGCCGAACTCAACGTCGCTTGCCTGGCTTGGGCGTTCGAACATGGCGCTGCGCTCGAGCGGCGCGAACATGCCGCTACGCTCCAGGTCATCCTGCACGATTTGCGCCACGTCTTCCGGGAAGCCTTCGCCCCCTTCGAAGGGCACGACGCCAATGGGAAGCGCTTGATCACTACCACGCGTGATTTCGATCGTCAGGTTGGCACTTGCGACGCTGCTGATCAGCAGCAGCACACAAAATAGCCAGGCTTTACTCAAGGTCTGCATCAACGTACCCCCGATGGAGTGAAGTTAAAGTTTATCGGACGCGATCGTATATCGCGCTGCTGTTCCGGCGTTAGCTGTAGCAGTTCGCGAAACGGTGCGGCTTGTTCGACCGCCTGAACGGCGGATTGATCGAAAGCGCTGTTGCCGCTCGACGTTACTATATTAGTCAATAGAACTTCTCCCGAGGGCCCCAAGCGCGCACTTATTACCGCGCGCAGGTTGTCGGCGCCTCCCGGGATGATCCAGGCCTGCTCCACCGCGCGCTGCACCAAGTTGCTGAAGTTGTTCGCCGCCTGCTGCGCTTGCTGGGCGTTGGCCGCGGCAGCCGCCGCCTCGCCTTCGAGCTGGCGCTGCATGGCGGCTTCTGCCTCGCGCTGACGCTGTGCTTCGGCTTCGCGTTCACGCTGTGCCTCGGCCTCACGCTGACGCTGCTCTTCTGCTTCCCGCTCACGCCGTGCCGCCTCTTCGCGTTCGCGCTCGGCTTGGGCTTCTGCTTCTGCTTCGCGGCGTGCTTCCTCTTCGCGCTGACGCTCGGCTTCCGCTTCGGCCTGGCGTTCGCGCTCGGCCTGGGCTTCGGCTTCTGCCTCGCGGCGCGCTTCCTCCTCGCGTTGGCGCTCGGCTTCGGCTTCGCGCTCCTGGCGGGCCTGCTCTTCACGAAGCCTTTGCTGTTCGGCTTCCGCCTCGGCGCGGGCCTGCTCTTCGGCGGCACGCTCCTCGGCGAGCCGCTGGGCCTCCTCTTCGCGGGCCTGAGCCTGGGCTTCGCGCTCCTGGGCAAGCTGCTCGGCCTCCTCGGCGCGACGCGCCGCTTCGGCTTCGGCTTCTTCCAGCGCCCGGGCGCGCTCCGCCGCGGCGGCTTCGGCTGCCGCCTCGGCGTCGGCCTGGGCCGTGCTTTGCTCTGGTTCAGGCTCTGGCTGCGGTTCGGGTTCGGGTTCGGGTTCGGGTTCCGGCGCAGGCTCCGGCGCCTGTTGGGTGTCGCTACTGGCGCCGCTTTCAAGTGCGGCCTGCTGCTCGATCGCCTGCTGCGCCTGGTCGGTGAAGGTTTCGGTACTGACGAAGGTCGCCTGGACGATCGAGGTAGTATCCGGCTCCTCGGTGGACGATGGCCAGCTCACGAGGCTGAAAAGAAGAATCAGCGCGTGCACCGCCACGGCGAGTACCGTAGGCCAGGTGTAGCCGACGTCCTGGGGATCACGAAAAGCGTCATGGGCCATAAAAGCGTTACCCTTGAGCGTCCTGCGGCGGCTCGGAAAGCAGCCCCACGTTGGCCACGCCCGCACGCTGAAGCGTACTCATGAGCACCACGATCTGACCGTAAGGCACATTGCGATCGCCACGTACCATGACCGGCGTATTGGGCACGCGCTGCAAAATGGCGACGACGCGCTCGGAAACTTCGTCGATGGTGACGCTGTTGGTGTCTTCGCCCAAAGTGATATAGAAGCTGCCCTCGTCATCAACGGAGATAATGATGGGATCATTGTCTTCCTGATCCTCGATGGGCTCGGAGCTGACTTGGGGCAGGTCGACCTGAACGCCTTGGGTCAGCATGGGGGTCGTGATCATGAAGATCACCAGCAGTACCAGCATGACGTCGATGAAAGGAACGACGTTGATCTCGCCCATCGGCTTTTTCTTGCCGCCGCGATTGAATGGCCCGTGCATGGCGAACTCCTTTAGCCGACGCTTTTAGTGCTATCGCGACCCTGAAGATTGCGATGCAAAATGGCGTGAAACTCTTCGGCAAAGTCTTCGTACTTGCCCAGTAGTCGGCCGACATCGTTGGAGAGGCGGTTATAGAAAATGACCGCCGGGATAGCTGCGAAAAGGCCCATGGCGGTAGCGATCAGCGCCTCGGCGATCCAGGGTGCGACGGTGGCAAGCGTAGCTTGCTGGGAAAACGACAGCGCCTGAAACGAGCCCATGATGCCCCACACCGTGCCGAAAAGACCGATATAAGGGCTTGCCGAGGCTACGGTGGCCAGAAACGTCAGATGCTGCGTCAGACGGTCCTCTTCGCGCGACCAGGCTACCCGCATGCTGCGCTGAACGCCTTCCAGAACCGTGTCCGGGTTGCGCGTTTTGGGCATCAAGCGGTTGAACTCGCGAAAACCGGATTGAAAGATGTGCTCAGCGCCGTGGCGCGGGTCGTCGGCGGGAATGTCGCGGTAAAGCTCGTTCAGATCCACCCCGGACCAGAACGACTCTTCGAACTCGCTGTACTCGCGCTTGGCGCGACGCAGGGCGATACTGCGCTGGAAAATCACCACCCATGAGAGGATCGACCCCGCCACTAGCAGCAGCATGACCAGCTGTACGACGGTGCTGGCACTCATTATCAGGTGGGGGATAGACATGGTGTTATCGTTCACAGTGGCCCTCATTGGTCAGTCAGCGCAAACGCGCCTGGGTGGTCCGTCGGTTAAATACAATGCCCGCTCAAATGCTTCTAAAGCGCCGCACTTAAGCGTCAGGCCGATGACGTCTGGCGCTCGGCAAAAAGCTCGCTAAGCGCTTCGGGCCAGGCCCGGGGGCGCAGCGTTTGGCGGTCAAGGCAGGCTATCTCGACTGTCGCGCGGCAAAGGAGTTCCTCGTTTCGCCAAACGCGCTGCTCGAACGTCATCCTGCAGCGGCCCATACTCTCGACGTGCGCATCGACGCTTAACGCATCGTCGAGTTTTGCCGGCTTGCTGTAGTGACAAGCCAAGCGGTATACCACTAGCTGCGTGCCTTCGTCCAGCAGCGTTTGCTGGGAAAAGCCCAATGCCCGTAGCCATTCGCTGCGAGCGCGCTCCATGAACTTCAAATAGTTAACGTAGTAGACGATGCCGCCGGCGTCGGTATCCTCGATGTAAACGCGCACCGGCAGATGAAACGCCTGTCGTTGTTCGCCTTTAAGCTGTTCAGATTGGCTCACGGGCGGCGTTCCCCTTCAACATCGACGCTCTGCTCGTGGGGCACGCGGTCGAAATGCAGCCAAGCCTGGCGCGTCACCATTCGCCCACGCGGGGTGCGCATCATAAGCCCCTGCTGGATCAGGTAAGGCTCGATCACATCCTCGATGGTGTCGCGCTCCTCGCCGATCGCCGCCGAGAGCGAATCCACGCCGACCGGGCCGCCGTCGAATTTATCGATCATGGCGAGCAGCAGGCGCCGGTCCATGTGATCGAGCCCGTGATGATCCACGTTTAGCATATTGAGCGCGGCGTCCGCCAACGCAGCGTTAACGACGCCGTCGCCTTTGATGTCGGCGTAGTCGCGCACGCGGCGCAAAAGCCGGTTGGCGATCCGCGGCGTGCCGCGCGAGCGCCGAGCCACTTCGATGGCGCCCTCTTCGTTGGTTTCGACGTTCAAAAGTCTCGCCGAGCGGGATACGATCTCGGTCAGCTCTTCGAGATTATAAAACTCGAGGCGCTGCACGATGCCGAAGCGGTCGCGCAGCGGCGAGGTCAAAAGCCCCGCGCGGGTCGTCGCGCCCACCAGCGTGAAGCGCGGAAGGTCGAGCTTGATCGAGCGCGCCGCCGGGCCTTCGCCGATCATGATATCGAGCTGAAAATCCTCCATAGCCGGGTAGAGGATCTCCTCGACGACCGGCGAAAGCCGGTGGATTTCGTCAATAAAGAGTACGTCGCCCGGCTCCAGGTTGGTGAGCATCGCGGCAAGATCGCCGGCGCGCTCGAGCACCGGGCCTGACGTGGACTTGAGCCCGACGCCCATTTCGGTGGCGATGATGTTGGCAAGCGTGGTCTTGCCAAGCCCCGGCGGGCCGAACACCAGAGTGTGATCCAGGCTCTCTTCGCGCAGCCGCGCCGCGCCGATGAAAATCTCGAGCTGCTCGCGCACGCGCGGCTGGCCGATGTAGTCGTGAAGCTTTTTGGGCCGGATGGCGTGGTCGAGCCGTACTTCGCCCTGTTCCGGCGCGGCGGCGATGAGCCGGTCGTGTTCTAGCATAGTACCCCGTGACTGGCTGGCGTCGAATTGGCTGGCATGGAATCGGTGGGTACGTTCACTTAGCCTCCCATGCGCCGCGTCAGCGCCGCCTTGATCAGCGCCTCGGTGCTTTGGTGCGGGTCAAGGTCGGAAAGCATTTTAGCGGCTTCGGTCAGCTTGTAACCCAGGCTGACCAGCGCGGCTTCCGCGTCGGCGGTATTGTCGCGGGGCGTCGGTTCGCCGTTGGCACCTTCCAGGGCCAGCGGGGCGTATTCGCCGCGCTCCCATTCCGGGAAGCGGTCGCGCATCTCGATAATCAGCCGCTCGGCGGTTTTCTTGCCCACCCCTGGAAGTTTCGTCAGCGCCTTGGCGTCGTCGTCGCGTACGCAGCGCATGAAGGCGTCCTCGTCCATGCCGGAAAGAATCGCCAGCGCGAGCTTCGGCCCCACGCCGTTGACCTTGATCAGCGCGCGAAACAGTGCCCGCTCGTGCTCCCGAGCAAAGCCGTACAGCAGGTGTGCGTCGTCGCGGATCGTCAGGTGGGTATAGAGCGAGACCGGCTCGCCCGGGGCGGGAAGCGCCACGAGGGTCGTCATCGAGGCCTCCAGCTCATAGCCGACGCCGTGCACGTCGACGACCACCCAAGGGGGGTGTTTTTCCAGCAGTGCGCCGCTTAAACGACCAATCATGAACGACCTCATTCCCAAACCAAAAGATGATCAAGCGCTGGCGGGGAGCGCTCGAAACCGGGGTTACTATATGACGACTCTGTACTTATGACCAGTGGTGCCGGGGTCATGAGGCGCTGTCAAAGCCGCCAGCGGCCGCTAGAGCGACGCCTGGCGCCGCGCGCGGGCGTGGCCAGAAGCCCTTGGCCCGCGTAGGCGTGGCTAAGCGCAATTGCCAAAGCGTCGGCGGCGTCGGCTTGGGGCGTGGCGGAGAGATTCAATATCGCGGTGACCATGTGCTGCACCTGAGACTTGTCCGCCCCGCCCTGGCCGGTCACCGCCTGTTTGATCTGGCGGGCGGCGTATTCGGCGATGCCCAGGCCGTGGTTGGCCATACATACCAGTGCCACGCCCCGGGCCTGGCCGAGCTTAAGCGCGGAATCCGGATTTTTGGCCAGAAACACGCGCTCGACGGACACCTCAGTAGGCCGGTGAAGCCCGACCACCTCGGCAAGACCGGCATAAATTTGTGCCAGACGCTGCTCCAGCGCCCCGTCGGCGGTGCGAATACAGCCGCTGGCAACGTAGACCGGCTTTGCGTTGATCAGCTCGATCACGCCGTAACCGGTAATTCGCGAGCCCGGGTCGATACCCAGAATGCGCCGGGGCGGCTCAATGGGCCGTTCATTCATGCTGGTGTTCTCCAACGAACTGCTCTACAACCGGCAAAGCTGGGACGCTTGCCTATATATCAAGACGCCCTGAAACGAAAACACCGGCGCGAACGCCGGTGTTTGAGCCTGCTCGATAGCGAGACGACGTTACTGCGCGGCGTCTTCGGCTTTCGCTTTTTGACGCAGACGGATGTTGAGCTCCTTGAGCTGCTCGGCGCTTACCTCGCCCGGGGCGTCGGTCATCAGACACGCGGCACTCTGGGTTTTCGGGAAGGCGATCACTTCACGAATGGTCTTCGCACCGGCCATTAGCATGACCAAACGGTCGAGGCCGAAGGCCAGGCCGCCATGGGGCGGCGCGCCGTACTGGAGCGCGTCGAGCAGAAAGCCAAACTTCTCCTGGGCTTCTTCTTCACCGATGCCCAGAATCTCGAACACGCTGCGCTGCATGGTCTGATCGTGGATACGGATCGAGCCGCCGCCGAGCTCAGTACCGTTGAGCACCATATCATAAGCGCGCGAAAGCGCCTGGGCCGGGTTGTTCTTGAGCTCTTCCGGCGAGCAGGACGGTGCGGTGAACGGGTGGTGAAGCGGGCTCAAGCGGCCGCTGCCGTCGGTTTCGAACATCGGGAAGTCGACGACCCACAGCGGCGACCACTCCTGAGTGTAGAGCTCGAGATCAGCACCGAGCTTCACACGCAGCGCGCCGATCGCTTCGTTGACCACAGTGGTCTTGTCTGCACCGAAGAAGATGATGTCGCCGTCTTCGGCACCGACGCGGTCCAGAAGCTCTTCGACCACGTTCTCCATGAACTTGACGATCGGCGACTGCAGGCCCTCGAGCCCTTTGGCGCGCTCGTTGACTTTGATCCAGGCCAGGCCTTTGGCGCCGTAGATACCCACGAACTTGGTGTACTCGTCGATCTCCTTGCGCGAGAGGCTGGCGCCGCCCTTGACCTTGAGCGCGGCGACGCGGCCGTCGTCGGCGTTGGCCGGACCTGAGAAGACTTTGAAGTCGACCTGCTTCATCAGGTCGTCGACGTCGGTCAGCTCGAGCGGGATGCGCAGATCCGGCTTGTCGGAGCCGAAGCGGTCCATGGCTTCCTGCCAGGTCATGCGCGGGAAGTCGGGAAGCGTCACGTCGAGCACTTCCTTGAAGAGCTTCTGAATCATCGACTCGGTGATGCCCATGATATCGCTCTCCTCGACGAAGGAGGCCTCGATATCGATCTGGGTGAACTCCGGCTGGCGATCGGCGCGCAGGTCCTCGTCACGAAAGCACTTGGCGATCTGGTAGTAACGATCGAAGCCGGCGACCATCAAAAGCTGCTTGAACAGCTGCGGGGACTGCGGCAGCGCGAAGAACTCTCCAGCGTGGGTGCGGCTCGGGACCAGGTAGTCCCGCGCGCCTTCCGGCGTTGCCCGGGTGAGTACCGGCGTCTCGATATCCAGAAAGCCTTCGTTTTCGAGAAACGCGCGTACGCTGTGGGAGATGCGCGAGCGCAGGCGCAGCTTCTCGATCATGTCCGGGCGGCGCAGATCGATGTAGCGGTGCTTGAGGCGCACTTCCTCGCCTACCTTGCCGTGCTCGTCGAGCTGGAACGGCGGCGTGGCGGCGGTGTTGAGTACCTCGACGTCCTTCGCCAGCACTTCCACCATGCCGGTAGGCATGTTGGGGTTCTGGGTGCCTTCCGGGCGCAAACGGACGCGGCCGGTAATACGCAGCACGTATTCATTGCGAGCACGGTCGGCGGTTTCGAACGCCTGGGCGGTATCCGGGTCGACGACGAACTGCGCAATACCGTCGCGGTCGCGCATGTCGAGGAAAATGACCCCGCCGTGATCACGGCGACGGTGGACCCATCCACAAACGGTCACCGTTTGATCTACCAGAGTTTCGTTAAGCTGGCCGCAATAATGGCTGCGCATGTTTCATCCTGTTCTGTTACGTGGCAATAAAAGTGGCGCGAGCATCGCGCCGTGACCGGCGCGGCTAGGCCGCGGCGCCCTTATCCTTTGATGAACCGCCTTTTGACGAGCCGCTCGACGCAGGCGCGTCGCTTTTCGCACCGGTGCTATCCTTAGCGCTCGAGGTGCCTTGACCGTCCGCGGCAAGGTTTTTCTTGCCGCCGGTTTTGAAATCGGTTTCGTACCAGCCGCCACCGGCCAGGCGAAAGCCCGCCGCCGATACCAGCCTTGAAAGCTCGTCCTGGGCACATGCCGGGCAGTGGGTTAGCGGGTCGGCACTGATTTTCTGTAATTTTTCCATGCGATGACCGCAGGCCTTGCACTCATACTCATAGATGGGCATGTTGATGGCTCCTGAAAAGCTCAACTGGACAGGACGTTGATGACCCAAGCGTCGTTGGGCCGAGACAATATGTGGCCTGTGGTCATAAATTCCAAGACAGCGGCCCGCAAAGCCGCCCATTATACCCTTTTGTGCCCCCTGCCAAGCAAGGTTTGACAGGGCCTGCCGCCTATATGGAGATCACCAAATGCCCCACGCGGTAATGCTCGATGCGAAAAGCATGGGTCCTGATATCGATTTCACCGCCATCCGCGACAGCGTGTCATCGCTCGAGGTTTTCGATCAGACGGCGCCAGAAGAGGCTTTCGATCGGCTCAAGAGCGCCGAGATCGCGCTGGTCAATAAGGTCAAAATCGGCCGCGACGTGCTCGACGCCCTGCCCTCGCTCAAGCTGATCTGCGTGATGGCCACCGGGGTCAACAATATCGATATGGACGCCGCCAGGGACAACGGCATCGCGGTGAAAAACGTCACCGCCTACGGTACGGCGAGCGTCTCCCAGCACACGCTAATGCTGATGCTCACCCTGGCGGCGCGCCTGCCACGCTATCAGCAGGACGTCGCCGCCGGTGCCTGGCAGCAGAGCGCGTTTTTCTGCCTGCAGGACTATCCGACGCTGGAGCTTGCCGGCAAGCAGCTCGTCATGGTCGGCCAGGGGGAGCTCGGCTCCGAGGTGGCGCGCTTGGCCGAGGCGTTTGGCATGAACGTGCATTTTGCCGCCCGTCCCGGCGACGAGGCGAATGACGAGCGCCAAAGTCTCGATGAACTGCTGCCCCAGGCCGATGTGATCAGTCTGCACTGCCCGCTCAACGAACAGACGAAGCACCTGATCAACCAGGCGCGACTGGAGAAAGCGAAGTCGACGCTTTTGCTGATCAACTGTGCTCGCGGCGGCATCATCAATGAGCACGCCGCGCTGCAAGCGCTTCGTGACGGACAGATTGGCGGGCTTGCCGTGGACGTGCTGCCCGAAGAGCCGCCCCGCGAGGGCCACGCGCTACTGGATGCGCTGGCCGCTCGCGAGCCGCTCAATCTGATTGTCACCCCGCACAACGCCTGGATCACCCCCGAAGCGCGTCAGAACATCGTTCGCCTGACCGCCGAGAATATCGACTCCTACAAAAAGAGCGCCTGAGGCGCTCTTGTAAAACGGGGTTTGCCACGGTCCTCAGGCCGTGGTGAAACTCTCAGGCGCGTGGGCCTCCTTGATCTGCTCGACGCTCACGTCGGTTACATGAGCGCCCTCCGGGCCTTGCCATAGCCACTCGACGAGCGAATCGACTGCCTCTTCTTTCCCGCATGCCAGTACCTCGACACGACCGTCGGAGAGATTTTTAGCGTAGCCGCTGATGCTGGTGGCCAGCGCCTTTTCCCGAGTAGTACTGCGAAAATTGACGCCCTGCACCTTGCCGGTCACAAACGCCCGTACGCTTTTGGTCGACATGTCGGCCTCCTTGAACTCCTTGACGAACTCGTGCTTGACGCGAACGGCGCTATTGCGCGGTATGATCGCCCGCCCGCGTCGGGTCAACAGCGAGCGTGTAAACGCTGCGCCGAACAGCAAAATCAGCGAGCTGTAATAAACCCATAAAAGCACCATGACCACCGAGCCCGCCGCCCCGTAGGTCGAGGCCGTGGCAGTATAGGCGAGATAAATGGCGATCAAATTGCGCCCGATGGTGAATAGAATGGCTGTCACCAAACCGCCGATGAACACGTCTCGCCAGCGCAGTACAACGTCCGGCAGCACCTTGAAGATGGTCGCGAACAGCAGCGTCACCATGCCTAGCGACACCAGCGACTCCGCCGTGCGGGTAAAAAAGCTGATATAGGGCACGATATAGTTGGCGGCCTGCAGCATGCCCCGCACCACGACGCCCAATACCAGCGATACCAGCAGGATGAAGCCAATGGCAAGTACGACGGTGAGCGATAAAAGGCGCGTCTTGATGAAGATGAATACGCTGTTGGAGGTAGGTTTGGCGGTCACGTCCCAGATCGTATTGAGCGAGAACTGCATCTGCCCAAAAACGGTGGTCGCACCGATCAGCAGCGCCCCAAAGCCCAAAAGCGTTGGCAGCAAGCCCGACTCCTCGATACGCGATTGGGCTACCGCTTGCTCAATGGCGGAGGCCGCATCGAGTCCGAGCGTTCCCTGCAACTGAGCGACGATTTGCCCCTGGGCGGCCTCTTCGCCAAGCACCATACCGATGACCGTCACCGCGATGATGATCGTTGGCGCGAGCGAAAAAAGGGTGTAAAAGGCCAGCGAGCCTGCATAGCTAAAGGCGTTTCGCTCGAGCCAGAGCGCGATGGCGTCCTGTACCACTTGCCACCAAAAAAGCAGCCTTCGTTTTATTAGCATGTTGATTCCCTTGCAAAATGCTTTATAAGTGCGCCTTATATCGAGCGCTTTTTAAAATCAATAACAGCATACCTAACTATAGCCTGCATCGCAGCGTTGTCGTGCTGCAGGCAGAACCTGTCTGTGGGCATACAATCATCGGCTCTGAGCCGAGTGGCCATCAGGCCTGCAAAAAGTCGCGGGGTAGCTTCATCATCTGGCGCCACAGCCGTTCGACGCCAGGCTTATGGACCAGCGAGCAGCGGTAAAGGCGGATTTCCAGCGGGATATCGAGGCTCTCGTCACCGGCGCGTACCAGCCGGCCACTTCTAAGCTCTTCGCGAATGCAGAAATCCGGGATCCAGGCCATGCCCACGCCTTGCAGCACCATCCCTTTCAGCCCTTCCGCCATCGCGGTTTCGTACACAGTGCGCAGGTTCAACCGACGCGGGTCGTTTTTGAGCACCATATGCACGCTTTTCCCCAAAAAAGCGCCTTGGCTATAGGTCAGATATGGCACCGGCTCGGGCTGGTCGAGGGTGAACAGCGGCTTGCCCTGGGGGTCGGCAAGCGATACCGGCAGCATTTTGACGTTGCCAATCGAAAACGAGGGAAAGACCTTGGTGTCGAGTTGCATGGTGGCAAAGGGGTCGAAATAGGCGAGCATCAAATCGCAGTTGCCCTCGCGCAGCACGTGAATCGCTTCGCCAACGTTCATCGCCACTAATCGGGTAGGCAGCTCCCCTACCCCTTTTTGGAGTCGCGATATCCAGGGCGGATAGAAACTCAGCGCAAGCGAGTGCGCCGCGACGATATCCAGCGCCTCGTTGGCAATCGATAACCCCCGCAGGTGGTTCAGCGATTCGTTGAGCTGATCGACCAGGTTGCGCGCGGTGACCAAAAAAAGCTGGCCCTCTGCGGTTAGCCCGATCGGGGTGGTCGAGCGATCCACCAGCGTGGTACCCAGCGCTTGCTCCAACGCGCGAATCCGCCGGCTAAAGGCGGGCTGAGTGACGTGACGCTGCCGCGCGGAGGTCGAAAAGCTGCGCGTATTGGCCAGCGCGACGAAATCCTCGAGCCATTTGGTTTCCAGATTCACCCGGTTCTCCTTGGTTCGGCCTTTCTGCAAGCGCTACTGAATGGGCGCGGTTAAATACGCGGCTCTCGACACGACCTTTTTCCAAAGCGGACGATTACGAATTTCGTCAATCGTAACGCGACGACATTGGGTAAAGTCCTCTTCCAGCATTCGCTCAACGTCCAGCGCAAAGGATTCAGACGGCATATACGCGGTAATTTCAAAATTAAGACGAAACGAACGGTTATCCAGATTGACGGTGCCAACGGTTGCCGCTTCTGAATCAATTAGCATGACCTTTTGGTGTAAAAAACCAGGAAGATAACGGTATATTTTCACTCCGGCACGCAGCATGTCGGGTAAAAAGGAGAAGGCCGAGAGGAATACCAGAAGGTGGTCCGGGCGCTCGGGGATCATCACGCGTACGTCCACTCCCCGCATGGCCGCCAAGCGAAGCGCGTCCTGAACGCCCTGATCCGGTACGAAATAGGGGCTTGTCACCCAGAGCCGGTCGTTGGCGCTATGGATTAGCTGCTGTACCAAAAGACTGGCGGTATCGTGCTTGTCTGCTGGCCCGGAAGGTACGATCACCACCTGATGATCCATTTGGGCGTGGTTTTCCGCATGCCAATTCAGGATGATGACTTCTCCGGTCGCCCAGTGCCAATCCTCCCAAAAGGCTTCCTGAAGGCCGAGTACGCCCGGGCCCTGGAGCGCCAAGTGAGTATCACGCCAAGGGCCGTGACGCGGGTTTTCACCCAAGTACTCGACCCCAACGTTAAAGCCCCCGACCCACCCTTTTTTGCCGTCCACCACCATGATCTTGCGGTGGTTGCGGAAATTGAGCTGAAAGCGGTGCTTGAACCCCCGGGATGAGCCAAAGGGGCTAATCGCTACTCCTTCGCTTTCAAGCTCCTTGAAGTAGCTGTCGCGCAGTTTGCGGCTGCCAAGTTCATCGTAGAGAAAATAAACCCGTACGCCCCGCCGGGCCGCTTCGAGCAGGCGCGCTTTTAATGCCTGGCCAAGCCGGTCGTTACGTACGATGAAAAATTGCAGTAGCAGGTAGTCTGTCGCCTCGTCGATGCCCTGAAACAGACTTTCGAACGTGGCCTCTCCATCGATGAGAAGTTCGGCGTGGTTACCCTTGGTCAGCGGCATCATCGCCAGTTGCTCGACCGCCTGAATATCCGGCGTGGCGGGTAGCGAAATGTGCGGCTTCATATTGTTGCGGTAGCGGCGCAGCACACGTCGCAATACGTTGTCTCTGGCGCCGCGGGCAGTCACGTAGCCGTAAAAGCGTGGGCGGCCGAACAGCCAATAGGCCGGCAGTGCAACGTAGGGAAACGTGAGAAGCGACATGATCCAGGCAACGGCGCCCTGGGAGGTACGGCTCGACATCAGCGCCATGACGGCGGACACCACCCCCAGAAGATGAATCAGTAGAATGGCCGTACCGATAAGCCACGAGGTCATCGAACGCTCCCTGCCATGGACATGAATTCCTTTGCGATTTCACATGTACAAAAGCCCCGCAGTACGGGGCTTTGTCGGTCTATTGTTACAGGCGATGAGTTTACGCGGTTTCGGCGATGATTGCCTTCCATTTGGCCGGGCCGGTCTGATGCACAGAGGTACCTTGCGTGTCGACGGCGACGGTCACCGGCATATCTTCTACCTCGAATTCATAGATGGCTTCCATCCCCAAATCCTCGAACCCGACCACGCGCGACTTCTTGATCGCCTGAGCGACGAGATAAGCCGAGCCGCCGACGGCCATCAGGTAAACCGCCTGGTTGTCGCGAATCGCTTCGATGGCGGCCTCGCCCCGCTCCGCCTTGCCGACCATGCCCAACAGGCCGGTCTCTTCAAGCATGGTGCGAGTGAACTTGTCCATTCGGGTAGCGGTGGTCGGGCCGGCGGGGCCAACGACTTCGTCACCGATCGGGTCGACCGGGCCGACGTAGTAAATGAAGCGCCCTTTCATATCGACGGGCAGCGGCTCGCCCTTGCTGATCATATCGGTCATGCGCTTGTGAGCGGCGTCACGGCCGGTCAAGAGCTTGCCGTTGAGCAGCAGCGTGTCGCCTGGCTGCCAGGTCTTCACCTCTTCCGGGGTGACGCTATCGAGATCGACCCGCTTGACGTTTTCGCCGACTTCGCGAGTGATCTCCGGCCAGTCCTCGAGTTTGGGCGCGGGCAGTGCCACCGGACCGGAGCCGTCGAGGGTGAAGTGTGCGTGGCGAGTGGCGGCGCAGTTGGGAATGATGGCGACCGGCTTGTTCGCCGCATGGGTCGGGTAGTCCTTGACCTTGATGTCGAGCACCGTGGTCAAACCGCCCAGCCCCTGCGCGCCGATGCCGGTCTTGTTAACCTTATCGAACAGCTCCAGACGCAGCTCTTCGGCGCGATTGCTCGCCCCGCGTGCCTGCAAGTCCTGAATGTCGATCGGATCAAGCAGCGCTTCCTTGGCGATCTCCATGGCTTTTTCGGCGGTGCCGCCGATGCCGATACCGAGCATGCCCGGCGGGCACCAGCCGGCACCCATTTTGGGCAGCTGATCGAGCACCCAGTCGACGACGCTATCGGACGGGTTCAGCATCGCGAACTTGGATTTCGCTTCGCTGCCGCCGCCTTTCGCCGCTACGTGGATATCGACCTTATCACCCGGTACGAGCTTGTGGTGAATGATGGCGGGCGTGTTGTCCTTGGTGTTCTGACGCTTGCCGTCCGGGTCGGCCAGTACCGAGGCACGCAGCACGTTGTCGGGCAGCAGGTAGGCACGGCGCACGCCTTCGTTGACCATGTCGTCGAGGCTCATGTCCGCTTCCCACGTGACGTTCATGCCGACATGAACGAACACGGTGACGATGCCGGTATCCTGGCAAATCGGCCGGTGGCCGGTGGCGCACATCCGCGAGTTGATCAGGATCTGGGCGATGGCATCTTTGGCAGCGGGGTTCTCTTCTCGCTCGTAGGCAGCCGCCATGGCGTCGATGAAGTCTTTCGGGTGGTAGTAGGAGATGTACTGAAGGGCGTCGGCAACGCTTTGAATAACGTCATCCTGCTTGATCACGGTCATGAACAACGGGCTCCTCGATGGATCGGTTTCAAGCGGCTATTTAACATGGGATTTTTTTCAATCCGTTAGCCGTTCTAATCCGCCCATTATACCCGATCACCCCTTCCCCAGCAGCTTTGCGTTAACTGCGAATTTCCTTTCCTGATTTAATTTAATTACCGACTAGCAAGATAACGGTATAAATATTGGTGCCATTAGGCAACCGGCTGACAGTGCGGGCACCAATAGAGCCGTCGCGAGCCCACCATCTGCCGCTCGATAATCTCGCCACAGCGATGACAAGAGAGCCCGGCACGCTCGAACACGCTAAAGCGCCACTGCCGCCTGGTTTCACCCGCAATTTTGGCCTGCTCGATCCACGCGTCGCGATTCGTCACGCCCGCCTGTCGGTAGGCCTGCCACGTAGTGTCGATAATGATCTGCGCCAGCTGCTCTCGCTCGGTGGCGATAAGATCGACCGGACGCTTTTTGGGATGAAGCCCTGCGTAGAACAAAATCTCCGAGCGCAAATAGTTGCCGAGCCCGGCGACCAGGCCCTGATCGAGCAGCAGTGCCCCGAGGCTTCGACGATGAAAGCGCGAGTCGTCGAGTCGCGCCAGCACGCTGGCAGTCGAAACGTTTTGACTCAAAAGATCCGGTCCGAGCCTCGCCAAAAACGGATGATCTTCGAGCGCATTAGCATCGAGTAGCGCAATGTCAGAGGCGCTGTAGAGACTCGCCACCCTGCCCTCGGTGACGAGCCTCACGCGCAGCGATCGGTTGGTTTGGGGCGGTTTGTGCGCGGCGTGAAGTTTCCATACCCCGTAGAGCTGATTATGGGAATAGAGCACGCGCTGGTTATCGAAGCGGATCAGCATCGCCTTACCGCGGGTTTCGACCGCGTCGACACGGGTGTCGATCAGTGAATTTGCTTGGGTCTGAAGCTCTTCGAAGGCGAACCAGGCGTGCTCCAGCACGCGCCCGCCGATCTGCTTTTCGATGCGATCCGCCGCGCGGCGGATCTCGGGTCCTTCCGGCATGTTTACCCCAGTACCAGCTGTTTCTCTTTCATTTGGTTGAGCTGGTCGCGAAGGCGCGCCGCTTCCTCGAACTCCAGGTTCTGGGCCGCCTCGAACATGGCGTCTTCGAGCTTTCCGATCGCCTCACCCAGCTCGTGCTGGCCCATGTTGGCAATATCGTAATCCGGCGCGGCGCTTTTCTTGCGATCCGCCCCGCGGCGACCGTTGGTTTTCTTCGCCCCGGGAGCTTGGGCCGCTTCGAGAATATCGGCGACCGAACGCGTGACGGTGGTCGGCGTAATACCGTGCTCTTCGTTATGCGCCATTTGCTTGGTGCGGCGCCGCTCGGTTTCATCCATGGCTTTGCGCATCGAATCGGTGATGCGATCACCGTAGAGAATCGCCTTGCCGTGGGCGTTTCGCGCGGCGCGCCCGATGGTCTGGATGAGCGAGCGCTCGGCGCGCAGAAAGCCCTCCTTGTCCGCATCGAGAATGGCCACCAGCGATACTTCTGGAATATCCAGGCCTTCGCGCAACAGGTTGATACCCACCAGCACGTCGAACTTGCCCAAACGAAGATCGCGGATGATCTCGACGCGCTCGACGGTGTCGATATCCGAGTGCAGGTAGCGCACGCGCACATCGTGATCATCGAGATATTCGGTCAGATCCTCTGCCATACGCTTGGTCAGCGTGGTGACGAGTACACGCTCGCCGACCGCGGTACGCTTGTGCACTTCAGACAGTAGATCATCGACCTGAGTACTGGCCGGGCGCACCTCGATTTCCGGGTCCAATAGCCCTGTAGGCCGCACCACCTGCTCGACGACCTGCCCGGCGTGCTCGGCTTCGTACTTACCCGGCGTTGCCGAGACGAAGATTGTCTGTGGAGAGATCGACTCCCACTCCTCGAATTTCATCGGGCGGTTATCCAGCGCCGAGGGCAGCCGGAAGCCATACTCAACCAGGGTTTCCTTGCGCGAGCGGTCACCCTTGTACATACCGCCCACCTGCGGAACGCTTACGTGGGATTCATCGATGAACAGCAGAGCATCGTCGGGCAGGTAGTCGAAGAACGTCGGCGGCGCGTGGCCCGGATCGCGCCCGGAAAGGTAGCGAGAGTAGTTTTCGATGCCGTTACAGTAGCCAAGCTCCAGCATCATTTCGATATCGTAGAGCGTGCGCTGCTCGAGACGCTGTGCTTCCACCAGCCGTTCGTGCTTTCGAAGCCACTCCAGGCGCTCCTTAAGCTCGCCCTTGATCGACTCGATCGCCTCGAGGATCGTCTCGCGCGGCGTCACATAGTGAGATTTCGGATAGATGGTCATGCGCGGCACCTGGCCGCGCACGTCGCCGGTGAGCGGGTCGAACAGGCGAATGGAGTCGATCTCGTCGTCGAACAGCTCGACCCGCACCGCCTCCTCGTCGGAATCCGCGGGAAAGATGTCGATGACGTCGCCGCGTACGCGGTAGGTGCCACGGCGAAAATCCATGTCGTTGCGCGTGTACTGAAGCTCCGCGAGCCGGCGCAGGAACGCGCGCTGATCGATCAGCTCACCGCGGGTGAAGTGCAGGCGCATCTTAAGGTACTGATCCGGGTCGCCCAGGCCGTAAATCGCCGACACCGACACCACGATCAGCGCGTCGCGGCGCTCTAAAAGCGCCTTGGTCGCCGACAGACGCATTTGCTCGATGTGGTCGTTGATCGAGGCGTCTTTCTCGATGAAGGTGTCCGACGATGGGACGTAGGCTTCGGGCTGGTAGTAGTCGTAATAGGAGACGAAATACTCCACCGCGTTGTCCGGGAAAAACGCCTTGAATTCGCCGTAGAGCTGGGCGGCCAGGGTCTTGTTCGGCGCCATGACGATGGTTGGGCGCTGAAGCTCCTGCACGATATTGGCCATGGTGAAGGTCTTGCCCGAGCCGGTCACGCCCAATAGCGTCTGATGGGCAAGCCCCGACTCGAGCCCGCTGATCAGGCCCTTAATGGCATTGGGCTGATCGCCCGCAGGCTGAAATTTCGACGTTAGCCGGAACGCTTTGCTCATCACTACTCCAGTTCTTAAAAGGGCTATTGGCTCGAGGCTTCAGTCGCACTCGCAAGCCGGGTCTCGATGGTGACCGTGGCTTCGGTCATCAAGCGCTGTACGGGGCAACGGCTGCTGATGTCCAAAAGCTTATGCTTCATCGCGTCGTCCAGCGGACCGTGAAAGTCGAGACGTACGTCCAACCCGTACTCGCCTTCCCGCTCCTTGCTGTCGTCACGCGCGATGGTCACGGTGATACCTTCGAGCGGCCACTCCTTGCGCTTGGCGTACATCTGTACGGTGATCGCCTTGCAGCTACCCAGCGCCATATCGAAGTAGTCGTGGGGGTCCGGGTCCTGACCCTCGCCACCCAGCACTTTGGGCGCATCAGCATAAAGCGCCTCGACGCTTTCGACCTCGATGCGGTGGCGAAACGTCCGGTTGCGTTCGCTGATCAGCGTGATGGGGGTATGCATCATTTGACCTCGACGCCCAGCTTGAGATCCTTTACTGCCTTGACGAGCGTTTGGTGGCTCGCCCGCCCTTCGACTTCCGCGCCGTGGCGGCCGACCTCTGCACTCTCCACGCCGTCGAGCATCATGAGCGCGGTGGTGATTCGGTTGACCTGATCGGCGTTTTGTACACCCTTGAAGCTCAGCGATTGATTAGCCATGACACGTCCTTTACTTGAGCCGGCGCCTGCGCCGGTGAACTCGTGCAAAGGCTCGCTGCAAAACATTGGACAGCAGAACCTATGCAAAACTGATACAGACCGAGAAGTCTAGCACGGTGGGGACGCCTTGCAATTACAACCTGGCGCCCGCACCTGCGTTGAGTAGTGTTAGGCTAGACGCATTCTCAATCTATTTGCCGTGGAGCATGTATGGCAACCGAACAGTCCCCCACTTTTAATGGTGAAGTGCGCCTGGATCACCTATCGGTACTGGACATCAAGGGCGAGAACGCCGAGAAATTCCTTCAGGGCCAGACCAGCGCCCAGGTGAGTCTGGCCAATGGCGCTTTCGCTCCGCTCACCTGCTTCTGCACGCCCAAGGGGCGCATCATCGCCAACGGTCAGCTCTTTCGCGTTGCCGAGCACCACTATCGTTTGCTGGTCAGCGCCACGCTAGCGGAGAAGCTCGCGACCCACCTTAAAAAGTTTGCGGTGTTCTACCGCGCCGAGCTCAGTGTCAATACCAATATCGCTCTCGTGGGCGCTGGAGCTGATCAGGGCGTTAAACGCGCCGAGGCGCTGGGGCTCGAGCTCCCTAAAAGCGGCTACCTGCACACTGGCGACGAAAAGGCTTCCGTTTTGCGCCTGCCGTTTGAAGAGCGCTACCTCTTCTGTATTGAGGAAGACGTGCCGGGCGCGGATGCGGCGCTCGAAAACGCCTGGCGGCTCGCGGACATTCGAAGCGGCATCGCCTGGCTTGACGAAGCTCAGGAAGATCATTTTCTGCCGCAGATGATCAACTGGGAGGCGCTGGGTGGCATCAGCTTCAAGAAAGGGTGCTACACCGGCCAGGAAGTCGTGGCGCGGGCGCACTTTCGTGGCCAGGTCAAAAAGCGCCTGGTGCGCGCGAGCTTAAATGCCGATGCACTGCCCGCCGCGACTGAAACGCTGGTCAGTGACGAAGGCAAAAGCCTGGGCGAGGTGGTCAGCAGTGCCTTTGGTGATCAGGGGTACGTCGAGCTGCTGGCGGTGGTGGCAACCAAAGCCATCGATGAGCCGCTGCCGCTTTATCTCAACAACCAGCCCGTGACGCTCGAGTCACTGCCCTACGCCGTCGAGCGCCTGGACCCGGAGCAGCTCTCGGCGAGCCTGATGGCCACGTAACGAGCCGGCATCAAAAACGGCCCTGCGAACGTCAGTCCGCAGGGCCGTTTTTGATGCCGCTCTATGTAAGCTCGCGGCTTAGAAAGGCGGCAATAAGGCTCAGTGCTCGCGGGTAGGCTGGAAGCGAATGTCCGGCCAGCGCTCCTGGGTCATCTGCAGATTGACCCGGGTCGGGGCGATATAGGTGAGATAGCCGCCGCCGTCGATGGCGAGGTTCGCGCTCGCCTTGCGCTTGAATTCCTCGAGCATTTTGGCATCGTCGCAGTATATCCAGCGGGCGGTCTGCACGTTCACGCCTTCATAAATGCAGTCGACCTTGTACTCCTCCTTTAGTCGATGCGCGACGACGTCGAACTGCAGCGTTCCTACCGCGCCGAGAATCAGGTCGTTATTATCCATCGGCATGAAGACCTGGGTGGCGCCCTCTTCCGAGAGCTGCTGCAGGCCTTTTTGCAGCGCTTTCATTCTCAGCGGATCTTTCAGGCGCACGCGCTTGAAGAGCTCAGGCGCGAAGTGCGGGATACCGGTGAAACGCATGTCCTCGCCCACGGTGAAAGTATCGCCAATCTGTACCGTGCCGTGGTTGTGCAGGCCGATGATATCGCCAGGCCAGGCTTCCTCCACCTGAGAGCGGTCCGAGGCCATGAAGGTCAGGGCGTCAGCAATCTTGACATCCTTGCCAATGCGTACATGGCGCATCTTCATGTTCTTCTCGTACTTGCCGGAGCACACGCGTAAAAAGGCGATGCGGTCGCGGTGATTCGGGTCCATGTTCGCCTGGATCTTGAACACGAAACCGGTAAAGCGTTCGTCACTGGCGGCCACTTCCCGGGCGTCGGTTTCCCGCGGCTGGGGTGCCGGGGCGTACTCGACGAAGCCGTCGAGCATTTCGCGCACGCCGAAGTTGCCCATGGCGGTCCCGAAGTAGACCGGCGTCAGCTCGCCGCGCCGATAGGCCTCGAGATCGAAGGCGTGGGAGGCGCCGCGCACCAGCTCGATCTCCATGCGAAGCTCTTCGGCCTGCTCTTCACCAAGCAGCGTGTCGACTTCCGGGCTATCGAGCCCTTCGATACGCTTGTCTTCGGAGATGCGGTTGCCCTGGCCCTGGGTGTAAAGGTGAATCACATCGTTGTAGAGGTGGTAGACCCCCTTGAAGTGACGCCCCATGCCGATCGGCCAGGTCATCGGCGCGCACTGAATGTTGAGGACCGTCTCGACCTCGTCCATCACCTCGATCGGGTCGCGAATATCGCGGTCCATCTTGTTGATGAACGTAAGAATCGGCGTGGTGCGCAGCCGGCAGACTTCCATCAGTTTGATGGTGCGATCCTCTACGCCCTTGGCGCCATCAATCACCATCAGAGCGGAGTCGACCGCGGTCAGCGTGCGGTAGGTGTCTTCCGAGAAGTCCTCGTGACCAGGGGTGTCAAGCAGATTGACGATACGCCCGCCATAGGGGAACTGCATCACTGAGGTGGTCACCGAGATCCCGCGCTCCTGCTCCATCTTCATCCAGTCGGATGTCGCGTGGCGGTCGTTGCGCTTGCTCTTGACCGAGCCCGCCATCTGAATGGCGTTTCCAAACAGCAGCATCTTCTCGGTAATGGTGGTCTTACCCGCATCCGGGTGCGATATGATAGCGAAGGTGCGTCTAAGCTCCGCTTCACGGGCCAACTGCGTCTCTTTCATCGTGCCTCAATAAAAATAGGTACTCAGCCATGTGCTCAAGACGTGTATTCAAGACATTTGTTCGAGAAAAACGACTGAGCGAGCTGAGTGAGTAGGATTGGGGCGAATTGTAACGTTACGGACCAAACGGTGCCACGCCCTTTCAAGCGTGCTGCCGAATGTCTTCGCAGGCGCATAAAAAAGAGCCGCGGATAGCGACTCTTATCTTACGTAGTCAAGACTGAACTGGTGTTGTTCGATCAAGCGTAGGTGTTGACCTGCGTTCCCAGTGTGCCTTCGGTTGCCAAATCCGGCTGCGCCGTCATGTTGGCACTGGCCAACACTTCGGTCACCTGCTGAGCCTGCATGTCGAGTGCCTGACGAAAAAGCTGCATTTGGGCTTGTTCAGCGGTCTGCGCCTGATTCATATAAAGCGCCTGACTAACGGCGTTGCTCGCTGCGATATCCATTATCTCACCTCACATTAAAACCGTAATGCCGTCAAGCATAGCAAGTACTAGAAAAAGCCGCCAGCAAAGCGGCATTTTTACTAATTCATTCGTTACAATCGCTTTATCAAAACCGTTTCATTAGAACCGGTCGGCGCGAAACGGCGCCATATCGATGGCGGTAGGCTTGCCCTCCATCATATCTGCCATTAGCCCGCCCGTCGCTGGCCCCAGAGTAAAGCCCTGGTGGCCATGACCGAAAGCGAACCATAGCCCCTGGTGGCGAGGCGCCGGGCCGATGATCGGTTTCATGTCCGGAAGACACGGCCGTGCGCCCTTCCAGGCGGTTGGCTCCTTGCGCTCGGCGAGCGGGAACACGCCGCGAGCGACCTTTTCTGCCGCCTCGAGCTGATGTTCGTCTGCCGGTGACTCCAGCCGGTCAAGCTCGGCGCCGGTGGTCAGGCGCACCCCGGCGTCCATGGGCGCCAGCAGATACCCGACCTCGGCATCCATCAGCCAGTAGTTGAGCTTTGCCGGCGCTTGTGTCGCGTAGTGCATGTGATAGCCCCGCTTGACGAACGTGGGAATGCGATAGCCAAGCGTCGATGCCCACTGGCCTGCCCAAGGGCCAAGCGCCATGACCACATCGTCGACTACAAGCTCATGCTGATCGGTCTTTACCCGGTAACCTTCTCCCTGAGGCACCACATCCTCGATATCGGCCTGGAGAAGTGTACCGCCTTGTTGGGCGAACGAATTGGCGTAGGCGGCCACCAGCGCCCCGGGGTCGGCGACCGTCCAAGGGTCGAGCCAGTGGATGGCGCCAATGATCTCCTCACTCAGATCCGGCTCCTTTTCGATGAGCGCGGCGCGATCCAGCACCTCAAAGCGAACGCCATAGCGCTTGAGCGCCTCCCTTGCCTCAATCACGCGCTTGTCGAGTTTTTTCTGAGTACGATAGATCTCGAGCCAACCGTCTCGGCGCACCAGATGCTCGGCGCCAGCCGCTTCGATCATCTGGCCGTGCGCCTCCAGGCAAAGCCCGATGAGTGAAGCGTACTCGGGCACAATTTTTTGATACCGCGCGCTGGAAGAGTTTTGCCAATAGCTAAGAAGGGGGGAAAAGGCGTTGAGCATACCCCCGGTGCGGTAGCGAATGTCGACGCGTTTGTTGGGCAGCACGCTTAAAATCGTTTTCATGTCGCGAGGAAACGCATAGGGGCGAACGGCTTCGCGCTGAATGATACCGGCGTTGCCATAGGAAGTTTCGCGCCCGGGCGCTTGCCGGTCGATCAGCGTCACGTCGAAACCGCGCTTTTGAAGATGCCACGCGACGCTAACGCCCACCATCCCTGCCCCGAGTACCGCTACCTGCCGCCTGGCCATCGACTCTTCCATCAACGCTCTCCTGCCCTATCGTCACTTGTGGTTATAAAACTGAATATCCCGAATAAGGATAAAATTACCACCTCTGGCAGGCGCAATGCACAGTGGAATCGACCGTTTTGCTGGCTTAGATTGGATTAAAATAACGCTTTATAGCGCTCAGCAGTGGAAAATATCGTTAGATTTTATTAAACAGGAAAATACGCTTCGCAGCAAAACTACCGCATTCGGTAGAAATAAACTCTTGAAGCGGTATGAAAGAAACGCAAAAATCTTCAAGGCAAAAGCGCTCGAAGTAGAGAATGAATATATTACGGAAGAATGCTGAATATCGGAGGGAAAGGAAAAAGGTTACTGGGGTGGATGATGGGGATCGAACCCACGACCACCGGAGCCACAATCCGGGGCTCTACCACTGAGCTACATCCACCACAACCTGTTACCTGGTACTGCCTGTTTACTGCTCTTTCATCACTTACGACTGAACGCCTGCTTTCATCAATGGGGTGGATGATGGGGATCGAACCCACGACCACCGGAGCCACAATCCGGGGCTCTACCACTGAGCTACATCCACCATTGATACTTAAGCAAAACGTACTGCCAGCGCCTGACACCGCGGCCACACTGTCGTGGCACGCCCAGCAGGACTTGAACCCGCAACCTACGGCTTAGAAGGCCGTTGCTCTATCCGGTTGAGCTATGGGCGCACAAGGCATTCTCTAGCAAAATACCAGTGAGCACTTGACCACAACCCGCGCTTGGAAAAGCACGTTGACACCTTCCGTGCGAGGTACGTGGTCGGGATGGAGGGATTCGAACCCCCGACATCCTGCTCCCAAAGCAGGCGCGCTACCAGACTGCGCTACATCCCGATGACGACCCTTGACGCTGCTTGGCCTGTCTCAAGCGAGGCACATACTACTATTTTTGATTTTAAAGTCAAGACTTAAAGGGCTTTGGCACTGCCCGCTTTGCCTACCAGGCCCAACATGCGAAAATTGGTCATTCGCTGGCGTCTCAACCTTACGTCGGCTTTTGACTCGCTCATCACCTCCTAAGGGACCTCACTACATGACCGCCCAACTCATCGATGGCAAAACCATCGCCGCTAATGTCCGCCATCGCGTTGCCGAGAAGACCGCCGCTCGTTTACAGGCCGGTGCTCGCGCCCCCGGATTAGCCGTGGTTGTCGTTGGCGGTGACCCGGCCTCTCATGTATACGTCAACAATAAGCATCGCGCCTGTGACCAGGCCGGCATTCTCTCTTTTCAGCATCAGCTTTCGACCAATACCACCCAGCACGAGCTCGAAGCACTCGTCGACCGTTTGAACAATGACCCCCAGGTCGACGGCATTCTGGTTCAACTGCCGCTGCCGGAGCATCTTGATGCTCGCCCTATTCTCGAACGCATTCGTCCGGACAAGGACGTCGACGGCTTTCACCCCTATAACCTGGGCCGGCTGGCACAGCGCTCCCCCGCGCTTCGCCCCTGCACGCCCAAGGGCATCATGACGCTGCTATCAGAGAGTGACATCGACGTGCGCGGCCTGGACGCCACGGTGGTCGGCGCGTCCAACATCGTGGGCCGACCGATGGCCATGGAGCTAATGCTGGCTGGCTGTACCACGACCGTGTGCCATCGCTTCACTCAGAACCTGGAGGCTCACGTTCGCCGCGCGGATCTGGTCGTGGTCGCTGTAGGCAAGCCCGGGCTCGTCAAAGGCGAGTGGATCAAGCCAGGGGCCGTGGTCATCGATGTCGGCATTAACCGCCAGGCCGATGGCACGCTCGCCGGCGACGTGGATTTCGAAGCCGCCGCCGAGCGCGCAAGCTTCATCACGCCGGTGCCCGGCGGTGTCGGCCCGATGACCGTGGCCACGCTTTTGGAAAACACTCTGGAAGCCGCCGAAGCGCACGACGCCTAAGACATCGATACGACTCTCTCACTAGACATTCAATCGACCAAGGAGCACGCCCGAGTGCAACGCATTGGAATCATCGGCGCGATGGCGCAGGAAGTAAGCATACTGGCGGGTCAGCTCGAAGGTGTTGAGCGCCTCGAGCACGCAGGGTTCGTGTTCTATAGCGGCACGCGTCACGGTTTGGAGGTCGTCATCCTGCAGTCGGGTATCGGCAAGGTGAACGCCGCGGTGGGCACGGCGGTGCTACTCGAGCGCTACCAGCCCGAGGCGATCATCAATACCGGCTCGGCGGGCGGCTTCGCCGAGGATCTCGATATCGGCGACATCATCATCTCGAGCGAAGTGCGCCATCACGATGTCGATGCCGTCGTGTTCGGCTATGAAATGGGCCAGGTGCCCGGCATGCCCGCCGCTTACCTGGCCGACGCCGCGCTTAGCGACGTCGCCCACCAAGCGATTATGGATCTGGGCGAGGTCAACGTCCGCGAAGGCTTGATTGCGACCGGCGACGCCTTCATGGCGGACCCGGCGCGCGTTGCCGCCACTCGCGCGCAGTTTCCCTCCATGCTGGCGGTCGAAATGGAAGCCGCGGCCATCGCTCAAACCTGCTATCTCTACGGCTGCCCTTTCGTGGTCATCCGGGCGCTTTCCGATATCCCCGGCGCCGGCGACAACCACCTCTCTTTCGAGCAGTTTCTGGAAGTCGCGGCGGATCACTCCTCACGCATGGTCGATGCCATGCTGGCACGACTTGGCCAATAAAAGACTCGGCTAATAAACGCGCCTGACACTTCGTCAGAACGCCATTCATTAAAAACAGTTCGTCAAAACACATCGAGCGCGCTAAAAGGCGCGCTCGATGTGTTTCTCTACCCGTCTACCAGTTTCTCTAGCGCAGGTTTTAGCGCGCCATCGACCACTGAAGCGCTTCTCCGGCCAGCAGCGGTACGATCGAACACCCGCCGCCGTAGGCATAGTGGGAGGGCAGCGCCAGCGCCCGCCGCTCGAGAGTGACGCGGTCAGCATTTGGCGCCAATCCGTAAAAGCGCGGGCCGTTAAGGCTCGCGAAGGCTTCGAGCTTGTCGAGCGCTCCCATTTGATCGAAGGCCGTGGCGTAAAGCTCGAGCGCTGCCGGCGCGGTGTAGGCGCCGGCGCAGCCGCAGCTCGACTCCTTGTCGGCCTTCTCGTGGGGCGCGCTGTCGGTGCCCAAAAAGAATTTGGAGCTGCCGCTGGTGGCCGCTTTCAGTAACGCCAGGCGGTGCTGTTCGCGCTTTAAAATCGGCAGGCAGTAGTAGTGCGGGCGAATGCCGCCGGCCAGCATCTGGTTACGATTGAACAGAAGATGGTGCGCGGTAATCGTGGCGGCCAGGTTATCGGGGCCGTTGGCCACGAACTCGGCGGCCTGCTGAGTCGTGATGTGCTCGGATACCACCTTGAGCGTCGGGTGGCGTTCGAGCAGCGGCTTCAGCACCCGCTCGATAAAAGCCGCTTCGCGATCGAAGATGTCGATGTCACTATCGGTCACCTCACCGTGAATCAACAGCGGCATACCGACCCGCTCCATGGCGGTGATGGCGGCGTCGCAATGGGCGATATCGGTCACCCCGGACGCCGAGTTAGTAGTCGCCCCAGCAGGATAGAGCTTGACCGCCTTGACCACGCCACTGGCATGCGCCTTCTCGATCTCGTCAGCGGTGGTGGAATCGGTCAGGTAGAGCGTCATCAAGGGCTCGAACGCACTGCCCGGCGCCAGCGCCTTCAAAATTCGCTCGCGGTAGGCCAGGGCCTGGTCGGTCGTGGTGATCGGCGGCTTCAGGTTTGGCATGATGATCGCACGCCCCATCTGCGCAGCGGTGTGATTCACGACCGCCTCGAGCACCTCGCCGTCGCGCAGGTGAAGGTGCCAGTCGTCGGGGCGAGTCAACGTAATAGAGTCCACGGTCAATCCTTTACAAGCGGTGGGTTGAAAGCGCACGCCAGTATACCCGAAGCCGGCCGGGGATGAATCCAGCGGTTCGATCCAACGGTTTTGAGGGCAGTTTAATCCAACATCAGGGGGCCACAGCGCCTGGCAAGTGTCGTATCATGTCAGCGCTTTACTTCGCTTTGTCATTTCACATTCAGACCCTTTCCAGGACATTACCCGCCTATGCAAAACGTGAGGCGCTACGCTGACATTCTCACCAGCATCGAGGGGCTAATGTGGCTCGCGCTCGCCTGGTCCGTTTCCGCATCGACCCACCGGGGCAGCACCGAGCCAACGATCGCGATGCTCTTCGTGGTCGCCACGCTGCTGCTGTTTAGCTGGGCGCACAAGCCCATGCGTTTTTTGCTGCGCCGCTACCACGTGCGCAAGCGCCGTACCGATATGTGGATTCACACCCTGGCGCTGCCGCTGCTGCTGGCCATGCTCTTGCACATTTTATTGGAGGCGCTTTTGGGCCGGGCCTGGCTTCCGCCCAAGATTCTGGTTTTCAACCTGCTGGCGACCGCCGGCTGGCTAACCTACGTGATGACGCTTTTCATCAAGTTCATCATTCACTCGGTCAAAACGTCTCGCGCCCACTCCCACTGACCGCCACCGACAAGTAGCCTTTCATGCAAACCGCCCTGCCGCTGCCGCTATCGACCCCAAACCGCAACCTGGTGCGCCTAACCATCGTGCGCGGTATCACCTGGACCGGCTTTTTGCTGGCGATCCTAATCGGGGTCGAGGTGCTCGACTTCGAGCTCGAGACCGCCACGGTCATCGGCGTCGTAGTGGCCATGGGCGTTTTGAACATTCTCACCTGGTGGCGGCTGGGGCGCCCGCGGGCCGTTAGCCATCTTGAGTATCTGCTACACCTGCTGGCGGACATTGCAGGATTGACGCTGCTTTTCTACTTCACTGGCGGTTCGACCAATCCGTTCATTACCTACTATCTGGTGCCGGTGACCATTGCTGCGGCAACGCTGCCCTGGCGCCACGCCTGGATCATTGCCGGCTGCGCCATGGCGGGCTACAGCTACCTGATGGTGGATTACCACCCCATTGCCCAGCTCAGCCATATTGATAGCGATAGTCTTTTGAACCTGCATGTGGTGGGCATGTGGCTCAACTTTGGGCTTTCAGCGGGTCTGGTCACCTTTTTCATCTACAAGATGGCCCACGCGCTTCGAAGTCGCGACAAAGCGCTGTCGCGCACCCGCGAAGCGGCGCTACGAAACGAGCAGGTGCTGGCGGTGGCCACCCAGGCGGCGGGCACCGCTCACGAACTCGGCACGCCGCTTTCCACCATGGCGGTGCTTTTAAAAGAGATGCAGGCGGAGGCCGCTGACGGCTCGCCGCTTTTCGAGGACATCGCGCTGTTGCGCCAGCAGGTGGATGTTTGCAAGTCACGACTGCAGCACCTGGTCACCAGCGCCGACCGGCGGCGCATGGCGGAGCCGGAAGTTCAGGATGGCGAGATCTGGCTTTCAAGCATCATTCAGCGCTGGCTGGTCATCCGCCCGGACGTCACCCACACGCTCGAGATTCCCAATCGTCGCGGGCGGCCTTGGCTATTGGTCGATGCCACTCTCGACCAGGCGCTAACCAATCTTTTGAACAACGCCGCCGACGCGCATCCGGATCAAATCGCCATTCGATTGGACTGGTTCGACGATAACGTCATCATCGACATTCGCGACCACGGCCCGGGGGTCTCGATGTCGATCGCCGACCAGCTCGGCGACACCTTTGTGTCGACCAAGAGCAAGGGAATGGGCATTGGGCTATTTTTAACCCATGCCACCATCAACCGATTCGGCGGCGGCGTGAGCCTTTATAACCACCCGGAAGGCGGCACGCTCACCGAGGTAACGCTGCCGCGCAGCGACGCGCCGGACAAGGCGTGAGTCATGCCCAATGAAAGCGAGAAGACCATGCAAACAGACGACCAACGCCTTTTGATCGTGGACGATGACGACGTATTTTGCCACGTGCTAAGCCGGGCGCTCACCCGCCGCGGCTTCGATGTGAAGGTTGCCCACGACGCCGAGCAGGCGCTCGAGATCGCAGCGTCGTTCTCTCCAACCATCGCCACGCTCGATCTCAAACTCGAACACAGCTCCGGTCTCAAGCTGTTGCCGGAGCTTTTGACGATCGTGCCGGATTGTCGAGTCGTGGTGCTTACAGGCTACTCGAGTATCGCCACCGCGGTAGAGGCGATCAAGCTTGGCGCGGTGCACTATCTATGCAAGCCGGTGGACGCCGACGATGTCATAGGCGCGTTCGAAAACGGTGGCGGCGACCCGGATATCGAGCTTGCGGACAACCCGCCGTCGATCAACCGTATCACCTGGGAGCATATTCAGAAGGTGCTGCAGGAGCACGACGGCAACATCTCTGCGACCGCTCGGGCGCTGGGCATGCACAGGCGCACCCTGCAGCGAAAGCTGCAAAAACGTCCGGTTCGACGCTAATGCAGCCCATTCGGTAAGGCTTGGCGTTCAGGCGGGTTAATGCGCCGTCCAGCCAAGGTCGATATTGAAACTCGAACCGGTCACGGAGCCGGCGGCGTCGGAGGCCAGATAGCCCACCAGCTGAGCGACCTCGGCGGGTTCAATCAGGCGCTTGATCGCGGCGTCCTTGAGCATAATCTTTTCGATTACTTCCTGCTCGTCCATCTTGTGCATCTTCGCCTGATCGGCGATCTGGTTTTCAACCAAAGGCGTTTGCACGTAGGCCGGGCACACGGCGTTGGCGGTAATGCCCTGCTCACCGCCCTCAAGCGCGGCGGTTTTGGTCATGCCAATCAAACCGTGCTTGGCGGTCACGTAGGCGGCTTTGCCCGGTGAGGCTACGTGGGCGTGAATGGAGGCGATATTGATGATGCGGCCCCAGCCATTTTCGCGCATCGAGGGCCATACCGCCTGAGTGAGCATAAACGGCGCGGTGAGCATCAAATTCATGATCGCCTGCCACTTCTCTTCAGGAAACGACTCGATGTTACTGACGTGCTGTATACCCGCGTTGTTAACCAGGATGTCCACCCGACCAAAGCGCTTGATCGCCTCTTTAACGGCGTTTTTGCACGCCTGGGGGTCGGTCAGGTCGGCCTGATAGAACGCCGCGCCCTGGTCGCTTGCGATCTTTTCACCCGCCTCGTTGAAATCCACCGCCAGCACTTGAAACCCTTGCTTGCAAAAGTGCTCGACCACGCTTGCGCCGATTCCGCTGCTCGTACCCGTTACCAGCGCCACCCGAGGCGTTGTATCCGTACCTGACGACATAGCCCTCTCCTTAAAAAGAAATCCACCTACGTTTAGAACCTATTCAGTATAGAACCGTGATCGCGCGTTGAACCAACGCGACGCGTTATTGTTCAACGCAGCCTTCTTGGGCGACAATGATCGAAACGCCATCCCCCAACCCAAGGAATTTTCATGTTCGTGGTAATTTTTGGCCGTATGAGCTGCCCTTTCTGCGTCATGGCCAAGCAGCTCGCCGAGCAGCTCGAAAACGCTCATAAAATCGAAGGTTATCGCTACGTCGATATGCCCTCGGAGGGCGTGACCAAAGAGGACATTGCCAAAACTGCCGGCAAACCGATCCGCACCGTGCCTCAGGTGTTCATCGATCAGAACCACATCGGCGGCTTCTCCGAGTTCGACCGATACGTTCGCGACAACGACCTGCTTTCGTGATGCGTTGACAACCTTCGCCTTCGTGCGGAACCCGTGTAAACCCTTGCTGCCTATACTGGGAGGGCATTCTCCCTAACAAGACCGAAAAAGTCGGCAAGGACACGCGCCATGCAACGTGAAGAGTTCGAACGCCAGCTTTGGCTCGATTACATTCATACCCATCCGGATCTCGGCGGGCTGGGCATTTGGCCCTTGGACGTCAAGGCTGATTACCTCACCCTGCTAACCCTCAACCACGGCCCGTTCAGCGCAAGGCATCTTACCCAAACGCTTCAGCGAATGGGTTACGTCTGCGTTACTCAATACGCGTTGGCAGACAAGGGGCTGATCATTCACTTGCTCGGGGCGCCGGGTAGCAGCTGGCTGGTGCTGGTAGAGCTTCAGCTTGGCGCTTTATGCACCACGCCGCGCAACGCCCTTTTGGAACTGATCGAGCAGAGCCACCCACAGGACTGCAAGGGGCATAACCTTTTGTGCCGCGGTCGGCCTTGGCCCATGCCCTCTTGGGCACTCTATCAGCAGTTGGAAGCTGAGCACCCGCTGGCGGCGTGGCTCGCCGCCATGGGGCCCCGGGTGCACCACGCCGGTTTCGACTGCCAGGCACTTGGCGAGCCCATTACCGCGCTCGACAAAGCGCTAGGGCGAGCCGGCATGCAGTGTTCTACGAACCGACAAAACGGCATTTTTCCCGTCTCGAGTTCGCTAGAGCACCGCTTTTATCCGGCCATGCCGCAAAAGCTGGTGTTTCGCCAGGGCGATGAGCACCGTCTCTGTCTTGGCGGGCTGGCGCTGGCGCAAAAGGTGCTAAGCGAAAGCCCTGCCACCTTGGGTGAGGAGCTTTTACCGGCCCACACCCGATGTGAAATGGCGTGACGCACACGCCATCCCACCTTTTGAGTGACATTCAGGGCTGGGCAAACTCCATCTCCGGTACGTGATCGGGCACGATGAGTTTGCCGGCGGTTTTCTCCTTGATCTCCTCGACGCTCACCCCTGGCGCGCGCTCTTTGAGTATGAACGCACCGTTCTCGATTTCGAGGTAAGCGAGATCGGTCAGCACGCGGCTAATGCAGCCCGCGCCGGTCAGCGGCAGCTCGCATTTTTCCAGCAGCTTGGATTCGCCGTGTTTGGAGGCGTGGGTCATGGTGCAAATGATGTTCTCGGCGCCGGCGACCAGATCCATCGCCCCGCCCATGCCCTTGATCAGCTTGCCCGGAATCATCCAGGAAGCGATATTGCCGTTCTGATCCACCTCGAAAGCGCCCAGTACCGTCAAATCCACGTGGCCACCGCGAATCATGGCAAACGACTCCGCAGAAGAGAATATGGCCGCCCCCGGGCGGGCCGTGACCGTCTCTTTACCGGCGTTGATCATGTCCGGGTCGAGCTCTTCGTCACTGGGGTAGCGTCCCATGCCCAAAAGCCCGTTTTCGGACTGGAGCATCACGTCGATCCCTTCAGGGACATAGTTGGCTACCAGGGTAGGAATGCCGATTCCGAGATTGACGTAGAAGCCGTCCTTGAGTTCGCGGGCGACGCGCTGGGCCATCTGCTCACGTGTTAACGCCATGGTAATGTCCTCAAATCAATGGTGATGGGTCGATAGAGCGGGTGTCATCCGGCGGTTAGCTTCGAACCGTGCGCTTTTCGATGCGCTTCTCGAACGAGCCCTGAATGATCCGGTCGACGTAGATACCCGGCGTGTGAATCTGGCTCGGGTCCATTTCGCCGGGTTCGACGATCTCCTCGACTTCCACGACGGTGATTCGGCCGGCGGTGGCGGCCATGGGATTGAAGTTCTGTGCGGTGTGACGATACATCACGTTGCCGTAGCGGTCCGCCTTCCAGCCTTTGACGATGGCGAAATCACCCACCAGCGCCTCCTCGAGAATATAGTGGCGGCCGCCGAACTCGCGCACTTCCTTGCCGTCACCAATCGGCGTGCCGTAGCCGGTAGCAGTATAGAACGCCGGAATACCCGCGCCGCCGGCGCGCATTCTTTCGGCCAGCGTCCCTTGAGGCGTTAGTACGACCTCGATCTCATCGTTGAGCATCTGCTGCTCGAACAGCGCGTTTTCGCCGACGTAGGAGGCGTAGATCTTGCTGATCTGGCGCTTTTCGAGCAGAAGGCCTAGGCCGAAGCCGTCGACACCGCAGTTGTTGGAGGCCACGGTCAGATCCTTGACGCCGCGACGCTGGATCTCGGCAATCAGGTTTTCCGGAATGCCGCAGAGCCCGAAGCCGCCCGCCAGCACGGTCATTCCGTCCTCGATACCTTCCATTGCCTCTTCATAAGAAGCGACACGTTTGTCGAATCCTGCCATGGGTAACCTCGCTGTTGTCGATGAAGCCTCTCGCGCCGAGACGGCGAACAGGCGTATTACAGAGGATAGCTGCCTAATACCAGTGTTGTGCGGGGCGATATATTTGTTAAGTTTGTTTTTCTTATGAATTGATTTAAATAACTTATGAAGAGCCCTTATGACCGTCAAGCAGCTTCGCGCGTTTCTGGCCGTCGCCCAAACCCTGAGCTTTACCCAAGCCTGCGAGCGTTTGCACCTTTCCCAGCCGGCGCTGTCGCTGGCGATCAAGGGCTTGGAAGAGTCGCTCGGAGGCAAACTTCTGATTCGCAGCACCCGCCACGTCCGCCTGACGCCGGAAGGCGAATCGCTTTTACCGCTGGCCAAGCACCTGGTGGCGCAGTGGGAGAACACCGAGGAGCGTCTGCGCGAACGCTTCACGCTGCAGTTGGGTCGGCTCAGCGTGGCGGCCATGCCCTCCTTTGCCTGTAGTTTGCTGCCCGAGGCGCTGGCGAGCTTTCGCCGACGCCACCCCAAAATCAACGTCACGGTTCACGACGTTATCAACGAGGACGTCATGGCCATGGTGCGCGCCCGTCAGGTCGAAATCGGCATCGTGTTCGCCCCGGAAGGGCTTGGCAGCTTGACCTTCACGCCGCTTTTCGAGGACCACTTCGTCGCCGTTGTCCCGCCCGAAAGCCCGCTTGGCCGTCAACCGCTCAACTGGCAGCGGCTATTGCAGGAAGACATGATCACGCTGCAGCGCCCGTCAAGGGTGCGCCGCCTGCTCGAGGACGGCCTGGCGCGTCAGGGGCACGAGCTTTCCGTTGCTTTCGAAAGCCACCAGCTTTCGACCGTGGCCAGCATGGTGGCCAGAGGGCTTGGGGTAAGCGCTGTGCCTTCGATGTGCATTCCTCAAATGCACGCGCTGGGGGCGCGCTGCGTCGCGCTTAACGAAGGCGTGATCGAGTGTCAGGTGGGCATGCTCACCCACCAGGAGCTTTCAGTGGCCGCCCAGGCGCTTCGCGGGGTGCTGATCGATACCGTTGCCCCACTGTTTGAAAAGCGCTGGCAATCGCCGGGCATCGGATTTGCTGGGAAGTAACGCCTTGATCCTTTAGGATTTAGCCAAAAGCCGATAAGGCCGCCAGAAGATACGCCGCCAACAGAACATCCAACGCTTCAAGGCGGCCTTCTGCGAAAGGCTTACCAACACGTCAAGAATAAGGCCGCAAGTCACTTAAGGGAGGTGAGTATGCCGGTCATCAAGGGAGTCGTTAGCATCGTGCTGATGACGCTTGCCACGCTTTTCTGGGGAGTACCGCTTCTGGTGCTCACCTTTCTCAAGGTCGTGATACCGGGGCGGCGCGCGCGTCAGTGGTTGCTCGATCGGCTCTGCGCGGTGGCTCTCAACTGGATCGGGCTCAACCTTTGGTGGATGAAGCGCTGGCTCAAGCCCAACGTCGCTTTGGATATTCCCGACTCGCTAAGCCCGCAGCAGTGGCTTTTGGTAATCTCCAATCATCGCAGCTGGACCGATATTTTCATCCTGTTCATGGCGCTGCATCGGCGCATTCCCATGCCGCGGTTTTTTCTCAAACACCGGTTGATCTGGATTCCGATCGTCGGCCTTGCCTTTTGGGCGTTGGAGTTTCCCTTCATGCGCCGTTTTAGCCGCGAGCAGATTGCCAAAAATCCCAAGCTCGCTACCATTGACCGGGACTCGACCGAGCGGATGTGCCGTCAGGCGCGCCACGCGCCGATTTCGATCTACAATTTCGTCGAAGGGACGCGTTTCAGCGTGGCCAAGCGCGATGCTCAGCAGAGCCCGTACCGACATTTATTGCGGCCCAAGGCCGGCGGCGTCGCCCAAGTGCTCGGCCTTATCGGCGACCAGCTCGATGGCATCGTGGATGTCACCATCAGCTACGCTAATCCGTCGCCAACGTTTTGGGGCTTTCTCTGTGGTCAGGAAGCGCCCATCACGCTGGTGGCCCGCAAACTCGAGATCCCGGAGTGGATGCACACCGCAAGCTATCATCAACAATCGCAGCACAAGGAACGTTTCCACGCATGGATCAACTCACTCTGGCAGGAAAAAGACGCGCTGCTGGAAACGCTCAGCGACCACGCCTAGCGCTTTGGATTGGGGTTTGCCTGCTGGCCGGTGTGCTTGGCGGGTGCGCGGGCTCGTCGCCCTCGTCGGGTCAGCGCGTCAGTGTCGGCAGCAGCGCAAGCGGGGCCAGCGCCATTAACGGCCAGTGGATCGAAGTACGCCGCGGCGATACGCTGGGACAGCTTGCCGCCCGCGCTGGCGTACCGCTGGAGCGCCTGGAGCGTTTTAACCCCGGGGTCAACGCCAGAGGCCTGGCGGTGGGCCAGCGTCTTTTAATTCCTACTCAACAGGAGCGCGCCCCCTCCGGCGGGCCCTATCGTTACCAGATTCGCTCGGGCGACACGTTTTCCAAAGTAGCACGCCATTTCGGCACGACCGCCGGGCGTATTCAAAGCGCCAATTCGGGCACCTCGCCCACTGCGCTGCGCGTCGGCCAGGTCATTAGCGTACCGCTGAGTGGCGCATCCGCCGCCCGAGCAGCCTCCTCCAGTTCCTCGAGCAGCGCCAGCCGCCCGGCCCCCACGCCGAGCGCCAGCGTCCCGTTGTCGGCGCGCAACTGGCCTTGGCCGCTGGAGGATTACCGCATCGTGCGCCGCTTCGGCACCGACAGCCGAGGCACGCTCCAGCCAATGCTGCTGGCGACTCAAGCGGGCGCACGCGCCCAGGCGGTCGCGCCAGGTGAGGTGCGCTTCGCCGACGGCATGCGCCAGCTGGGTGAAGTCGTGATCGTGCATCATGCCGATAACCTGCAAAGCGTCTACGCGCTGTGCGACACCATTTTGGTCAGTACCGGCCAAAACGTCAGCGCTGGCGAGCCGCTTTGCGAGGTCGGGCAAAGTAACGCCACTCAGCGCTATGACCTGCTGTTCGATTTGCGTTTGGGCGGCCAACCGATCGACCCGCGCCAAGTGCTTCGCTAGCGCCCCAACGCGTTGCTGGCAGGTATAAAAAAGCCCCGGCCATGGCCGGGGCTTTGCGGTCAGGTCATACGCCCTAGCCGCGATAGTAGCCCGGAGCGACGAACGGCGTTTTAACTACGGTCATCGGCAATCTCTTGCCGCGCACTTCGGCGTAAACCACCGACTCCACCGCTTCGAATTCACGGGTTACGTACCCCATGGCGATCGGCTTACCTACGCTTGGCCCGAAACCGCCGGACGTAACCACGCCGATTTCTTCACCCTGCTCATCGACCAGGCGCGCGCCTTCGCGTACCGGCGCCCGGCCATCAGCGACCAGGCCCACCCGCTTGCGCGCATGATCCCGGGCGTCGATCTGATGCAGCACCACGTCGGCGCCGGGGAAGCCACCGGCGCGCTCGCCGCCGTGGCGGCGGGGCTTGCCAATCGCCCAAATCAGGCCGGCCTCGACTGGCGTGGTCTGCATGTCCATGTCGTGGCCATAAAGGCAGAGCCCGGCTTCCAGGCGCAGCGAGTCCCGCGCGCCCAAGCCGATCATTTCTACCTCCGGTTCGCTCAAGAGCGCTTTGGCGAACGCCTCGCAGTCCGATGCGGCCACCGAAATCTCGAAGCCATCCTCGCCGGTATAGCCGCTGCGGCTAACCCACACATCAAAGCCGCCCACGTTGAAACGCCCATGCTGCATGAAGGTCAGCGCGCACGCTTGGGGGCAGAGACGCTGCATGACGCTGGCGGCCTCGGGGCCCTGCAGCGCCAGAAGACCACGCTCCAGCACCTCGATATCGTGGGTATTGCCCAAATTGGCGCGCAGGTGCGCCAGATCCTGGTCCTTGCACGCCGCGTTCACCACCAGATAAAAGTGATCACCGGCGTTGACCAGCATCAGATCGTCGATAATGCCACCCTCGGTGCCGATGAAAAGCCCGTAGCGCTGATGATCTTTCGAAAGCCCCACGAGATCAGAGGGAATCAGCGACTCAAGCGCCTCGGCGACGTCTGGCCCGGCCACCGCGATCTGGCCCATGTGCGAGACATCGAACAGCCCGCACTGACGTCGGGTATGCTCGTGCTCTTTCTTGACACCAAGTGGGTACTGCACCGGCATATCAAAACCGGCGAATGGGACCATTTTGGCGCCCAGCGACTCGTGCAGCGCGTGTAGCGGGGTTTTCTTGAGTTCGGTCATGCCTTGTTCCTCAACGTCGATGCCTCGGCATCGGTTGCTCAACATCAAAAGAGCCGGGAAACATGGTTCGCCCCCGGCTCGAGTCAACGTGGTGCGTTCACACTTACTTGTCGTGATCCAGCGCTTCGCCGGGCAGCACGTCCTTGCCGGCAAAGTAGTCGCGCGCCAGCTTGAACACCACCGGCGACAACAGCGCCAGCGCGATCAGGTTGGGAATCGCCATCAGCGCGTTGAACGTGTCCGCCATCAACCAGATGAAACCAAGCTGAGCCATCGCGCCGAGCGGCAGGGCCAGGACGAACAGCACGCGGTAAAGCATGATCGAGCGCGTACCGAACAGGAATTGAAAGCACTTCTCACCGTAGAACGACCAGCCCAGAATGGTGGTAAAGGCGAAGATCGCAAGCGCGATGGCCACGATCTGGTTGCCCCAGCCCGGCAGCGCCGCATCGAAGGAGAGCGCGGTGAGCGATGCGCCCTGCTCGCCTTCAAGCCATACCGTGGAGGTCAAAATGACCAGCGCGGTAATGGTGCAGACCACGAGCGTATCAATGAAAGTGCCGAGCATCGCGATCAGACCCTGACGCACCGGGTTTTTGGTTTGCGCCGCGGCGTGGGCGATCGGCGCGCTGCCAAGACCCGCTTCGTTGGAGAAGACACCGCGCGCCACGCCGAAACGAATCGCCGCCATCACCGCCGCCCCGGCAAAGCCGCCGGCCGCCGCCATCGGGTTGAAGGCGTAGTAGAAAATCAGCCCAAACGCCTCGCCGAGCTGGTCGGCATTAATCACCAGCACCACAAGCCCTGCCAGCACGTAGGCGATCCCCATGACCGGCACCAGCTTGCCAGCCACGTTGGCGATCCGCTTGATACCGCCCAGAATGACCGCGCCGGTGAGCACCATGATCACCACGCCGGTGAGCCAGTGCGGCACGCCAAACGTAGCGTCCATGGCGTCAGCCACGGAGTTGGCCTGAACGGTATTGCCGATGCCAAACGCTGCGACCGCGCCGAAAAAGGCGAACAGCGCGCCAAGCCATAGCCACTTTCTGCCCAGACCGTTCTTGATGTAGAACATTGGGCCGCCTACATGGTGGCCGTTACTGTCGGTTTCACGGTAGCGAACGGCGAGCACCGCCTCGGCGAACTTGGTCGCCATGCCGACCAGCGCGGTGATCCACATCCAGAACACCGCCCCCGGCCCGCCCAGGGCGATCGCCGTGGCCACACCGGCGATATTACCCGTGCCCACGGTGGCGGAAAGCGCGGTCATTAGCGCATTGAACGGCGAAATCTCGCCGTCGTCGGTTTTATGCTCGACGCCTTTCGCCCGCTTCGGATCGCGCCCCTGCCACAAAAGCTTGAAGCCCGTGCCGAGTTTGCGAACCGGCATCAACTTGAGCCCCACCTGAAGATAGATCCCCACCCCAAGCAACAGGATGAGCATCAAAGGCCCCCATACGACGCCGTTCACGGCCTTGACCAGACTGGTTAAAGTCTCCACGACATTACTCCTTATCCCTTGAAGCACCGCTGGATGCTTTTTGTGGCTAATTTTTTTATGTTCGGCCCGCTCGTGTAAAAGCGGCTGCCGAGTGCTGACTGACCGCCAGGCACTACCCGGCGAAAGGCCTGATAGCGCGTCGCGGTCGATTCCCCCGTTTTACACCATTACCCCGGTCGCTCGCCATGAGGTTTGCGCTTTTTGGACATGAGAGCGTCAGCAAGCGGTTGATTTGATGCGCTGTCAGGCTAAAACGGGCCATCGATCGAGCCTTTCCTCTTATGCCCGATCGCGCTATGGAAATTTGTTTCCTATCAGAAACACGGTACTATAGCGCCCATCATCGCCGCCCGGCGAGAGGCTCGCCAAGCCCCCCGACCAGGCGCTACCATGGTGGTTCAGACAACCGTTCAATAGGGAAACGACATGAGCAACTTGCCTTCCAATCTTCGCTACGCCAAAAGCCACGAATGGGTGCTCGATAACGAAGACGGTACCGTCACCGTAGGCATTACCGATCACGCTCAAAAGGCGCTGGGCGACGTGGTGTTCGTCGAGCTTCCGGAAGTCGGCCAAACCCTGAGCAAGGGCGACGAGTTCGGCGTCATCGAGTCGGTCAAGGCGGCCTCGGATCTCTACGCGCCGGTCAACGGTGAAGTGGTCGAAGTCAACGAAGAGCTCGACGACGCGCCGGAAACCGTCAACGAAGCGCCCTACGAAGGCGGCTGGATCATGAAAGTGCGTATCGACGACGGTGAACTTGACGACCTGCTCGACGCCGACGCCTACCAGGCCACACTCGCCGACGACTGATCTTAAAGCGCCTGCCTTTGCAGGCGCTGACGCTTTGCCCAGCACGGTTTTCCCATCACGTTCGGAATATTCTCATGTCCTTTGAAACACGCCGCCTGGCCGAACTGGCCGATCACGATGCTTTCATCAAACGCCACAACGGCCCGGGAGAGCGCGACGTTAGCGCGATGCTCAAGGCGCTGGGCGTCGAAGGCCTTGAGGAGCTGATTCAACGCACCGTGCCCGATGACATTCGTTTGGGCCGCGAGCTCGCTTTGGACGAGCCTCAGGGCGAAGCCGAGGCGCTAGGGTATCTTGCCCAGCTGGCGCGCCAGAACCGGGTCGCCAAAAGCTACATCGGGCAGGGGTATTACAATACCCATCTGCCAGCGGTGATTCAGCGTAACGTGTTGGAAAATCCGGGCTGGTACACCGCCTACACCCCGTACCAGCCGGAAATCTCCCAAGGCCGCCTGGAAGGCCTTTTGAACTTCCAGCAGGTGGTGATGGATATGACCGGCATGGAGCTTGCCAACGCCTCGCTTTTGGATGAAGCGACCGCGGCGGCGGAGGCCATGGCGCTTTGCAAACGCGCCAACAAGAAGAGCAAGTCCAACGCCTTCTTCGTCGCCGACGACGTTTTCCCGCAAACCGTCGACGTCGTACGTACCCGCGCCGAATGCTTCGGCTTCGAGCTGATCATCGGCCCGGCGGCGTCGCTTGCCGATCACGATGTCTTCGGCGCGCTGTTTCAATACCCCAACGCCAGCGGCGCGATCACTCCGCTCGAGACGCTTTTAACCACTGCAAAAGAGCGCGGCGTGATGAGCTGCGTGGCCACCGATCTCTTGAGCCTGGTATTGCTCAAGGAGCCGGGTGCGATGGGCGCGGATATCGTCATCGGCAACTCCCAGCGCTTTGGCGTGCCGATGGGCTTTGGTGGCCCCCACGCGGCGTTTTTTGCCACTTCAGACAAACTCAAACGCTCGATTCCCGGACGGATCATCGGGGTGTCCCAGGACAGCCGCGGCCATACCGCGCTGCGCATGGCGATGCAGACCCGCGAGCAGCACATCCGCCGCGAGAAAGCGACCTCCAACATCTGTACTGCCCAGGCGCTGCTGGCCAACATCGCTGGCTTCTACGCCACTTACCACGGCGCTGAAGGACTCAAAAAGATCGCAGCCCGGGTTCACCGCTTGACCACCCTGCTGGCTCAAGGCCTCGAGCAGGCTGGGGTAACGCTTGCAAGCGACAGCTGGTTCGACACGCTGCGTTTGACTGGCGTGGATGCCGGCAAGATTCACGGCCGCGCGATGACCGCCGATGTCAACCTGCACTACTTCGAGGGCGGCGACATCGGCGTGAGCCTCGACGAGACCACCACCGCCCACGACGTCAGCGCGCTGTTCGATGTGCTGCTGGGCGACGAGCACGGCCTGTCGCTGCCGCCGCTCGAAGAGCAAGTGATGATTGATGAGCGCTCGGGCATTCCGGCCGGCTACCGCCGGGAAAGCGAGTTTCTGACGCATCCGACGTTCAAGCGCTACCGCAGCGAAACCGAAATGCTGCGCTATCTGAAACGCCTGGAGAACAAGGACCTGTCGCTGGCCCACGCCATGATCCCGCTGGGCTCGTGCACCATGAAGCTCAACGCGACCAGCGAGATGATTCCGATCTCCTGGCCCGCGTTTTCCAAACTTCATCCCTTCGCGCCGCGGGACCAGGTGGCGGGCTACCATCAGATGATCGACGAGCTGGCGGCGTTTCTGGTCGAGATCACTGGCTACGACCACGTCTCGATGCAGCCCAACTCCGGTGCCCAAGGCGAATACGCGGGGCTTCTGGCTATTCGCCGCTACCAGGCCGCCCAAGGCGAAGGTCATCGTAACGTCTGCCTGATTCCGAGCTCCGCCCACGGCACCAACCCGGCTTCCGCCGCTATGGTGAGCATGGAGGTGGTCGTGGTCGAGTGCGACAAGCAGGGCAATATCGATCTCGACGATCTCACCCAAAAGGCCGAGCAGCACAAGGATCGCCTCTCCGCGGTGATGATCACCTACCCGTCGACCCACGGCGTGTTCGAATCCCACGTGCGCAAGGTGTGCAATGTCGTGCACGACAACGGCGGCCAAGTGTATGTCGATGGCGCCAACATGAACGCCCAAGTGGGCCTGACCCGCCCCGGCGACTTCGGCGGCGACGTTTCGCACCTGAACCTGCACAAGACGTTCTGCATTCCCCACGGCGGCGGCGGCCCAGGTATGGGGCCGATCGGGGTAAAAGCGCACCTGGCGCCTTACGTGGCCAATCACGTGGTCACGCCGATCAACGGCGTAAAAACTGAGGGCGGCGCGGTGGCCGCAGCGGCCTTCGGCAGCGCCTCGATCCTGCCGATCTCCTGGGCCTACATCAAGATGATGGGCGCACGCGGGCTGCGCGAGGCGACCGAGCTTGCCATCCTCAACGCCAACTACATTGCCAAGCGCCTGGAAGAGAGTTACCCGATTCTCTATCGCGGGCAAAACGGCACAGTCGCCCACGAGTGCATCATCGATATTCGCCCGCTCAAGCAGAACTCCGGCATCAGCGAGGAGGATATCGCCAAGCGCCTGATGGATTATGGCTTCCACGCGCCGACCATGTCCTTCCCGGTACCGGGAACACTCATGATCGAGCCGACCGAGTCCGAGTCGCTTTACGAGATCGACCGTTTCTGCGACGCCATGATCAGCATTCGTGACGAAATCAAGCAGGTCGAAAATGGCAAGTGGCCGCTCGAGAACAATCCTCTGGTCAACGCCCCGCACACCCAGCGTGACTTGGCCGATGCCGAATGGGATCGCCCCTACGATCGGGCGCTCGGCGCTTTCCCTTCTGAAGCGGTCATGGCGGCGAAGTACTGGCCTGCGGTCAACCGGGTCGATAACGTGCTGGGCGACCGGCAGCTGATCTGCTCCTGCCCGAGCATCGACGACTACCGAAGCGAATAGCCATCCCTCGCCTCTAGCGCAAAAAAGCCCCACCGTGTGCATCACGGTGGGGCTTTCTTATGTGTGTTTCACTTTTATAGTTACTTATGCTCTCGTTACTTACGCTCGGATTATTGGGCGGTTTCCTGAAGCCGCTGCGCCTTGAAACCATCGAGCAGCTTTTGATAGCGCTTGGGCGGGGTGGCGTCACGCCTGGTCAGCACGTAGAGCACCTCGTCGACGCCGACCGGAAGCGACAGCGCCCGTACCTGGCGCTGCCAGGGCGAGGTTTCGAGCACCAGGCGCGACACCACGGTAAACCCCAGGCCCCGGGCCACGGCATCGAGCACCATGCTGACCTCGTTGGTAAATCCCTGATGGCGGAAATGGCTCATCGAGCGAAATTCGTCGGGGTAGTTGGCGCGCAGCAAGTGGTTGGCGTGATTGATGCCGTCGTAGTAGTTGATGAAGCCAAGGCCCATCAGCTCGGCAAGCGTGGAACCGGCGAAATCCGCCGGCACAACCAGACAAAGCGGCTCGGTATGCCAAACGGTACAGGAGAGCTCCGCGCTTTTGACCTGCTCGGTGGCAATCCCGATATCGTAGCGCCCGTTGATCACATCCCCGACGATCTCGTGATTGAAGGCGAAGCTGTAGCTTACCGTCAGGTTGGGGTGCATCTGCTGCTGACCCAGAATGAACGGATAGAGCATGAGCCCCACGCTTCCAGGGGACGCAATACGGCACTCGCCGCTGTCGATCAAATCGTCATCGAGGGCGTGGCGAAACTGTTCGTGCTCGGCGAAGAGCTTGAGCGCGTAGTCGTAGGCACGCCGCCCGGCCTCGGTCAGCGTAAAACTCTTGCCTTTGCGCTCTATCAGCGTTTTATCCAGATACCCTTCGAGTTTTCGAACGTGCTGGCTGACACCCGGCTGGGTCATTTCCAGGCGCTGCGCGGTGCGCGTGAAGCTGCCGGTTTCCACCAAAGTGATGAACGTTCGAAAGTAGTGGGCATTGAACATGAGAAGCGCCATGGCAAAAGAGTCGTCAGGCGGCCCAACGCGGCCACCCAAACGCGTAAGGTTAGCATAACCGGCAAGCTAAGGCGGCCTTGCGCCAGCCCCGTAGCTTGCGTGATAGTATGGAAATCAACCGCGATCAATTACATAGAGACCGTCTCACGCATGAATGAAGTTCTATCACCTCGCCCGACCATTTCCAGCATCATCTCGCCGGAGGGCAGCCTCGAAGTACTCTCTCAGCAGGAGGTCAACCGGCTGCAGAGCACGTCGCAAACCGGCCTGCACGATCTGTTGCGCCGCTGCGCGCTGGCGGTACTCAACTGCGGAAATCCTTCTGATGACAGCCTCGCGATTCTCGAAGCCTACAAGGATTTCGACATCGAGGTGCTCCAGCAGGATCGTGGTATTCGCTTGAAGCTGACCAACGCCCCGGCGGAGGCCTTCGTCGACGGCCACATGATTCGCGGTATTCGCGAGCATCTCTCGTCGATTCTGCGTGACATCGTCTACGTCTATAACGAGATCCAGCAGCACAATCGCTTCGATCTGACCACCGGCGAAGGCACGACCAACGCGGTGTTTCATATTCTGCGCAAGGCGGGCACGTTAAAGCCCGGCCTCGACCCGAGCATGGTGGTGTGCTGGGGCGGCCACTCGATCTCTCGCCAGGAGTATGACTACTCCAAGGACGTGGGCTATCAGCTGGGCCTGCGCGAAATGGATATCTGCACCGGCTGCGGCCCCGGCGCCATGAAAGGGCCGATGAAAGGCGCTAACGTCGCCCACGCCAAGCAGCGGCGCAAGGGCGGGCGCTATCTCGGGATTTCCGAGCCAGGCATCATCGCCGCCGAAGCGCCGAACCCGATCGTCAACGAGCTGGTGGTCATGCCAGACATCGAAAAGCGGCTTGAGGCTTTCGTGCGCCTAGGCCACGGCATCATCGTGTTCCCCGGTGGAGTGGGTACTGCCGAGGAGATTTTGTACCTGCTCGGCATTTTGCTCCACCCCAATAACGCCACCACGCCCTTCCCGCTCATCTTCACCGGCCCCGCGGATTCCGCCGCCTACTTCGAAAAGATCGACGAGTTTTTGGTTTACACCTTGGGTGAGGAGATTCGCCGCTACTACACCATCATTACCGGCGATGCGGTGGCTGTCGCCCGGCGCATGCGCGAAGGTATTGACGCGGTCACACACTTTCGCCGCGAGCACCAGGATGCGTTCTACTACAACTGGCGTCTCAATATTGCCCGCGAGTTCCAGGCAACCTTCGAGCCGACCCACGAAGCGATGAAAAACCTGGCACTTCATCGCAATCAGCCGACCCACGAGCTTGCCGCCAACCTGCGCCGGGCGTTTTCCGGTATCGTCGCCGGCAACGTAAAAGAGCCGGGCATTCGCGCGATCAAGGCCCATGGTCCCTTCGAGCTCTCCGCCGAGCCGGAGCTGATGACACGTTTGGACGAGCTCTTGAGCTCCTTCGTCGCCCAGGGGCGGATGAAGCTCGACGGCCAGCCCTACACGCCCTGCTACGTGCTCAAGAATTGAGCCTTTGCCGACTCACTCAAGGATGAACGCGTGATCGTTGCGTTTTTGACCCTGCTCGCCGCCGGCATCGTCAAGGGGGCGATCGGCTCCGGCGTGCCGGTGATCGTGGTGCCGATCTTCACCATGCTCTACAACGTGCGCGTGGCGATCGCGCTGCTGGTGGTCTCCAACCTTTGCAGCAACGCCCTTCAAGTTTGGCAGTACCGCCACCACCTGCTGCCCTTGCGCTTTTTGGCTACCTTCTCGATCGCCGGCTGTGCAGGCATCGTTGTCGGTACCTGGGGGCTGGTGGTGCTTTCACACGATACGCTATCGCTGGGCGTGGCCGGGGCGATCATTCTTTATCTGGCGATCAAACTGCTGCGGCGCAAAATGGCGCTCTCCATGGCCTGGGCCGAGCGGCTCGTACTGCCGGTCGGGCTCATTGGCGGGGTGCTTCAAGGCGCGGCGGGCATGTCGGCGCCCGCCTCGATCACGTTTCTAAACGCCATGCGGCTCGAACGGCGCGTATTCATTGGCTCGATCTCGGTGTTTTTCTGCGCGATTACTGTCGCACAGATACCGGCGTTGATGGCGGCAGGGCTTTTGAGCGTGGAGCTTACGCTTTACAGCGCTGCCGCTTTCACCGTCATTGCGCTGGGCATGCCGCTCGGCGCCGCGCTGGGCAAGCGCTTGCCCTACGTGTGGTTTGACAATCTCATCGTGCTGCTACTGGCCGCCATTGCGGTAAAAATCATTACTGACGTGTTTCTTTAACCCGAGCACGCTACGCCCAACGCAAATATTGGGCGAAACACTATACTGATGTCCATGCGCTCCTGCGCAATTTATGCAAGACCACGAAAGAACCCTGCAAGACCACGTACTGACAAGGAAAGGATCCCCAAATGGAAATGATCAACCAGCTTCAGGAAGGCCCGACCAAGGCGTTCGCCAAACACTGTTTCGAAGCCTACTCCCCGGAGGAGCTCGAGAAAGCCGCCGAGGGCGCGCCGGACAAGGATGAAATGGAGCACTGGGGTATAAACGCCGGCCAGTGGGAAGAAGCAGTTACCACCGCACTCGCCGACCACCGCGCCCAGCAGGAATAAATAAGCTCTCGTTGCCGCCGCTTTGACTTGCGGCGGTGTCGATCAAGCGCTAATGGATAGATCGACAGGACGCCCTCTTACTTCGTCGAGGAGGCACCATGAGAAAGTGGATCATGCTGGCGGTGTTCAACTGGCTACGAAAGCCAGCCAACCGCCAAAAGGTAAAAAACGCTTGGGACAAGCATCGCGGTAATCCTCCTAACCGTTCACAGCGCCCCCAAAATGCGCGCCCTACTGGTCAGCAGCGTCGCCCTAATGATCTTGATGATCGTTACTGATGAGCCAAAAAAAACCGCCGCTTGGACTAGCCCAAGCGGCGGTTTTTCATATTGGTCGGAGTGACAGGATTCGAACCTGCGACCTTTGCAACCCCATTGCAACGCGCTACCAAGCTGCGCCACACTCCGATGCCCACTGGCTTAACGCCTCAGGACGGTGCGTATACTAGCGTTTAACGCCGCAAATGAAAAGACCTTTTTACGCTTTCTTATCAAATGCTTGGCCAATTGATTAGGAAGCATCTAATAACAGCGTTTTCATCTGCTCGAAAACGCCCGGGGCGGTAATCAAAAGCTCGTCAGGGTACAGGTCAGGCGAGACCCCGTCAGGCACCTCGACCAGGCGCCCAAGCGTGGCCCCCGCTTCCCGCGCGATCACCCAGCCCGCGGCGAAATCCCAGGGCGAGACCGTCTCGACGTAGGCATCCAGGCGCCCGCAGGCGATATCGCAAATATCCAGCGCCGCGGCGCCGTTACGGCGAATGTCTTGGCAGTGGGTCAAAATGGCCTCCAGCCGCGGCATCAGTGCCTTACGCGCGGCGCGATCATAGGGGAAACCGGTACCTACCAGCGTCGCAGGAAGCTCGGTCGCCGAGCTTGGCTTGATCGGCTGACCGTTACAAAACGCGCCACCGCCTTCAAAGGCGGTGAAGGTCTCCCCAAGAAACGGTGCGTGAATGACCCCGATTTTGCCCACGCCCTTCTCGAGCCAGGCAATGGATACGGCTACATGACGAAGCCCTTGGGCAAAATTGACCGTACCGTCGATGGGGTCCACCACCCACAGCGGTTCCTGAGCGCCCAAACCCTGATCCGGGCTCAATTCTTCGCTAAGCTGAAGCTCGCCGGGAAAGCGTTGGCTCAACGCTTCGCTGATAAAGGTATCGACCGCTACATCGACATCCGTCACCAGCTCGATGCCCGCTTTCAAGCGCTGATCGAAGCGCTGTTCTTCTCGCGCCTTCAGAATCATACGCCCCGCGTCTTCGGCAATGCGCACCGTCTCTTCCAAACGCGACTTTAAGGTAACCGCCATGCTGACTCCCTTACCATTGAGCTAAACGCTTTATGGTAAGGGAGTCAGCATGGCGGTGTCATGACATTAACGGATCAGCGCATTGGTAATGATATCGACCACCACTTGAGTCGCGGCTTCGATCAGCACCACGTCGGCCCCAACGCGGCGCCACTCGTAGCCGGAATATTGCGGAAGCTCACGATAGACGGAATCATCGAAGCGCTTAGCGATCCCGGGAGGTAAGGATTTTCCTTGTTCCAAACGGTTCTGCATACCCGGCGGCAGTGAAGAGTCCGCGCGAACATCGTACTGGCGCAGAATGCGGAGGATGTCCTGATCGTTGAAGCGAGGCAAATCGCTGTAGGAGTGAGACTCTTCATGGCCGCGATGTGAATTGCCGCGCTGCTGGTGCTCCTGATGATGGCCTTGCGAATTGCCGCGCGCACCATGGGCCGGGGCGTGGGCGGGTTGGGCTAGCGCAGCGGCGTGCCACGTCAATGAAGCAGCCGCCACGATGCTTAACGTAGAAATTTTCATATCAAGGCTCCTTTTGAATAGAATCCCTAGCTTAGTATGAAATTGAGGATGAATTATGAATTTGAAAGTAGTCGATTGCTCTAAAAAAATTAAAAAAAATTCGTTATTACATAATCTTTCTTTTTTTATTAACAATTACTCCGCTAACATCCTAAAAAGTTATAACTTCACACTGGAGATTAAAATTTTTTTAATCAAAGCAGCTTTGTTTATTTTAGAATTCAAACGATCATTGAATTGCGCTGCACCAAGGAAAAACAGGGTTAATTCTTTGCTGATTAAGATATAGGCCGCCGCATCATATCGTTCATCATCCCGACCTCAGCTTTCAAACATCTTCTTTTACATTTTAAAGATCATGCGTTCCGCCTCTTCGGCAATGCGCACCGCCTCTTCCAAACGCGACTTCAAGGTAACCGCCATACTATCTCCCTTATCGTGTTGCTAAACGCTTTATGGTAAGGAGTTCCCATGGCGATATCATGACATTAACGGATCAGCGCACTAGTGATGATATCGACCACCACTTTAGTCGTGGCCTCGATGAATACCACATCGGCTTCTACGTGGCGCCACTTGTAGCCGTAATAATGCGGCAGCTCACGATAGACGAAATCGTTAAAGCGCTTGGCGATCTCGGGAGATAGGGGTTTTCCTTGCTCCAAATGGTTCTGAATACGAGTTGCAGTCAAATTTAAAAAAAACCGCCCGTAGGCGGCTTAAGATATCGAGAAAGAAGCTTATGCATCGTCAGATTGACTAATTCGTCCATTAGGAAAAACATAAACTGTTTGATTGCGATTTTGCGTCTTGATCTCAGCAGGATCGGTAGCTGTTACTCCTGCATCAGTAGTACCAGCCTGAGCTACAAACAAATTTGTTAATCCATCGAAATCGACAGTCGAATCTGTTGCATCCAGATCGCAGGATTGAAATTCAAAAGCCGTGGATAAATCCTCAGTTTCACCTGTTGCAGAAGAAGCTACAGCTAATGAACGAAACGAGTTGAGTTCGGCAATACAAGCACTACGTTCAGACCGATCCAAATAATTACCATACTGAGGCACCGCAATCGCCGCCAAAATACCGATGATCGCAATCACGATCAAAAGCTCGATCAAGGTAAAACCGCCCTGGTCGTACCGGCGCGGTTGAGAAGTCGTGCGGGTTTGCATGTGTGAAGTCCCTTGCGTTGTGCGTTATGGAGCTAAAAGAGCTTAGCTGCTTGGATTGTCACATTAGCTCAGCCCCTGCAGGGTGACAACTAGCTTTATAAGCCTTTTTTGTGCGCTATTCAGACGTTTTGACCAAACACATTCGTGCACTATAGTCCTTTTAGGTGGCAGCTACCGATGTCAGCTGTTTCCTTCCATGTACCTCCTGCGCTGCGAGCCTCTATGACCTCTTCCGCCTTCGATCAGCCCTTGGCTACACGTGCGCTTAGCGGTATTGCGAAACGGCTCGTGGCTCACGGGGTGATGACCCAAGGCCAGGCCGAAGTCGCCGATACGACGTCTGCCGAGCTTGAAGTCTCGTTTTTGGAACACGTGGTTGAAAGCGGGCTGGTGGGCTCGGCCGATGCGGTGCTGGGTGCCGCTTGGGAGTATGGTCTGCCAGCGGTGGATTTGGAGTCCATAAAGATTAGCGCGCTCCCCCCCGCCAGCGACTACCCGGTCAAGATTCTCGAAAAACTGGATGCCCTGCCACTGGCGCGTCACGGCCACCGGCTGACCGTGGCGGTGCCCTACCCAGCCACGCTCACACGACTCGACGAGCTGCAATTCGCAACCAATCTTACCATTGAAGGCGTGCTGGCCCCGGTCGAGCAAATACGCAACAACCTGGCGCAATACGTCTCGCAAAACGAGCGCAGTTTGCTGGACGAACTGGAGGGCGTGAATGACGCCGTGGGCGAGTTGAATCTCGTTCAGGATGACGACGACAAGGAGGCTACACTCGAGGGTTCTGTAGCGAACAAGGACGATGCGCCGGTAGTCAAGTTCGTCAACAATGTGCTGCTCGATGCGATTAGCCGGGGGGCATCGGATATTCACTTCGAGCCCTTCGAGTCGCAGTACCGGGTACGTTTTCGCATTGACGGTATGCTTCTCGAAGTGGCCAGGCCACCCTTTTCAATGCGCGATCGAATCGCTGCGCGCCTAAAAATCATGTCGCGACTCGATATCTCCGAACGTCGCCTGCCCCAAGACGGTGCGATCAAGCTGCAGCTTTCGCGTACTCGCTCCATCGACTTTCGCGTTAACTCCCTACCTACCGTTTATGGCGAAAAACTGGTGCTGCGTATACTCGACCCCTCCTCGGTACGGCTAGGCATCGAGCAGTTGGGCTTTAGCGCCGACCAACGGCGTGAGTACGAGTACGCGCTCAAGCGCCCTCAGGGCATGATTTTGGTAACAGGGCCAACCGGTAGCGGCAAAACAGTAACGCTCTATACCGGTATCAGCATGCTCAACGAGATCGAGCGTAATATCTGTACCGCCGAGGATCCAGTCGAGATCAAAGTATCCGGCATTAACCAGGTCAACGTACTGCCGAAGATTGGGCTCAACTTCGCCAGTGCCCTGCGCGCTTTTTTGCGCCAGGATCCGGATGTGGTCATGGTCGGTGAGATTCGCGATTTGGAAACTGCCGAAATCGCGGTCAAAGCGGCGCAAACCGGTCACATGGTGCTCTCCACAGTTCACACCAATTCGGCGGCGCAAACTCTTACGCGTTTGGCCAACATGGGGGTGGCGTCCTACAACATTGCAAGTTCAGTGACGCTGATCATTGCCCAGCGACTTGCGCGTAGGCTTTGCACGCACTGTAAAGCCCCGGCAGACATTCCTCAGGAAGCATTGTTAAAAGCCGGTTTTCCCAAGGACCAGCTCAACAACGTGACAATCTATAAAGCGGTCGGCTGCAAAAAATGCACTCAAGGGTACAAGGGTCGGGTGGGAATATATGAAGTGCTACCGATCAGCGACGCCATGCGTAACCTGATCATGCGGGACGGCAACGCTATCGAAATCGATGAACTGGCGCGCAAGGAGGGCCACCCGAGCCTATACCAGAGCTGTCTTCAACGCGTGCTCGATGGCAGCACGAGCCTTGAAGAAGTCAACCGAATCAGCAAGGAGTAGCCCCGCAATGGCCAAAGCGAAAGCGCGTATCAAGCTGGCGCCTCTGCACCGATGGAAATGGCAGGGAAAGGGGCCAAAGGATCGGCTTATGAAGGGAGAGCTGATCGGCCGCAGTCGGAACGACATCATCGACCAGCTCGCCAAGCAGCGTATCACCGTTCTCAAGATTCAAAAGCGCAGCAGTCTGAGCGGTCGTGGAAAGGTAGCAAACATCGATATCATGCTATTTGCGCGTCAAATGGCCACCATGATGCGCGCGGGCATCCCGATTCTTCAGGCGCTTCAAGCGATTTCCGAAAGCATGAAGAAGCCTGCCATGGTCGATCTTACACAGCAGATCATGCGCGATGTCTCCTCAGGCGATAGCCTCTCCCAGGCGATGGCGCGCCACCCGAAACAGTTCGACCGACTATTCGTAAACTTGGTCAACGCCGGCGAGCAGGCCGGCGCGCTGGATCAGATGCTCGAGCGCATCGCAATTTACAAGGAGAAAGTCGCCTCGCTCAAAAGCCGGGTAAAAAAGGCGCTCTGGTATCCGGCGGCGGTACTCACCATCGGCCTTGCCGTGACCATGATTCTACTGGTCGTCGTCGTGCCGGAATTCGAAAGCATGTTTCAGGGTTTCGGCGCGGAGCTTCCAGTGCTGACCCAGCTCACCGTCCAGTTTTCCGAACTCGCTCAGGTGTTTTGGCTGCCTACGCTTGCGCTGATCGTCGGCGCTATCTTTTTACTCAAGGCGGCAGCGCGCCGCTCGGATAAAGTAGCGTACAAGATCGATCAGTTTTTGCTTCGCCTGCCGGTGCTAGGCGATATTCTTCATAAATCGGCGGTTTCACGTTTCACCCGAACGCTGGCCACCACATTCAGCTCTGGCGTACCGCTGATTGAAGGCCTTGAAACCGCCTCTGGGGCGGCAGACAACCGTGTCTACATGAAAGCGATCGAAGAAGTGCGCCAGGATGTGACCACCGGCCAACAGCTTCACTTTGCCATGCGCCTAACCAACCGCTTCCCCGCGCTGGCCGTGCAAATGGTCAGTATCGGTGAGGAGGCCGGCTCGCTCGATGCCATGCTCAATCGCGTAGCCGATTACTACGATGAGGAAGTCGAAAATAAGGTCGACACCCTCACCTCGCTAATGGAACCGGTTATAATCGTGGTTCTGGGGATTCTGGTCGGGGGCGTCGTTGTTTCAATGTACCTGCCGATTTTCGAAATCGGTACCGCGATTTAATCGCCTATCGACATTCAACCACGCACCGCCACTCAACCACGCTTCGGAGCACCATGGGCTTACCGCCAGCCGTTCTGTACCCACTCGTTTTCTTTGTTGGCCTCTGTCTCGGCAGCTTTTTGAACGTCGTCATCACGCGCTTGCCCGTCATGCTGATGCGAGCTTGGCGCGAGGAGGCACAGCAAGCCCTCGAAATCCCCGTCGATCACGCACCGCACTTCAACCTCGCCGTGCCCTCCTCGATGTGTCCGCGCTGCGAAGCGCCCATCGCTTGGCACGATAACCTGCCGCTGTTGGGCTGGCTTAAGCGCCGCGGCCGCTGCGCTCATTGCCAAACGCGCATCAGCGCGCAGTATCCGCTCGTTGAACTCGCCGGCGGGCTTTTGGCGGTGGCAGTCGTCGCGCTCCATGGCGCCGATTTTCAAGCGCTGTCTGTGTATGCGGCGTGTTTGACGCTGCTGGCGCTGGCCGTGATCGATTTTCGCACTTTTTTGCTGCCGGACACGCTGACCCTGCCACTTCTTTGGCTAGGGTTCATATATCAGCTGCTGTTTCAGCCTTTTATGATCACGCAGGCGGTGGTCGGGGCGATTGCGGGCTATCTTGCGCTTTGGAGTTTCTACTGGCTTTTCAAGCTCGTTACCGGGAAGGAAGGCATGGGCTACGGCGACTTCAAGCTGCTGGCGGCGTTAGGCGCCTGGCTCGGCTGGACGTTCTTGCCGCTTTTGCTGGTGCTTTCAGCGGGGCTTGGGGCTGTGGTCGGCGGAGTCGCCCAGCTGCTCTTGCCAACTCTGCGCGGCAAACCTCTTCCCTTTGGCCCGTTTCTGGCGCTTGCCGGGTGGGTGTGTCTTTTGGTCGGCGACGAGCTGTTCGCGCTCTACGCTGCGCTAAGCTATTAACCCGTACTCAAGGAAATGGGGCGATAAAATGATCATTGGATTGACAGGGGGTATCGGCTCGGGCAAATCGACCGTGGCAAAAGCGTTCGAAGCGCTCGGCATTGGTTACGTGGACGCCGACAACGTTGCCCGAGAGGTCGTTGAGCCCGGCGAGCCGGCGCTTTTAGAAATCGCCGATCATTTCGGCCAGCACGTGTTGAAAGCAGATGGCAGCCTCGATCGCGCCGCCCTTCGCGAGCTCATTTTCAATGAGTCTTCAGAGCGCGCGTGGCTCGAGTCGATCACCCATCCGCGCATCCGCCAACGCATTACCGAACGCTTGAAGATGCTCAAACGCCACTCCCCTTACGTGCTGCTCGTCTCGCCGCTGCTGTTCGAATCCGGCCAGGCAGCGCTGGTCGCGCGAACGCTGGTCGTCGATGTTAGTATGGATACCCAGCGCGAGCGTACCCTGCGCCGGGATGGCGTTAGCGCCGCGCAGATCGAAGCCATTCTGGCCGCTCAGCTCTCGCGCGAAGAGCGCTTGATGCGCGCGGATGATGTGCTGGACAACGACGGCGCCCTGGAGCGTCTCGAGGCTCAGGTGGCGGCGCTAGATGAGCGTTACCGCCACATGAGCCAAGCGAACTCGCCATAGGCATCAAAACGTTCGTAAATAATCCAACAGGCACGTCAACCCGATTTGATGAAAGCGTTGTTACCCAGGAGTTTTATGTCCCCCGCCAATGATTCCCCGTTCGAAGTCGACTGCCCTCAGTGCGCTAAAAAAGTGGCCTGGGCGCCGGAAAGCACCTATCGGCCTTTTTGCAGCAAGCGCTGCCAGCTTTTGGATTTGGGCGCCTGGGCGGACGAGTCGCATCGCATCGGCGGCGAATCGGCCATGGACGAAGCGGATATCGAAACGCTGCTCGCCCAGACCGATAAGGACGCGCCGCTCTAATGAGAGGGTTTGCCGATACGCCCCTTATAGCCGCGGCCGGGCTCTTACGTGACTAGCCCGGAGCCTACCGCCTACCATCTTTTCTTCGAACTCGATGCGCGCTTCGACGAGCTGATGGCGGCGATCGATCACGCCGCGTCGCTCTTCGAGGCTCAGCCGCCGCCTAGCTGGCAACTCGGAGCCAACGCTGAGGGGCCCCATTGGTTTCGCCAGGCACTGATGGATATGTGGCACGTTGAGGGACAGGACGGGCGTGAGACGCGCAATTACATTGCCGTGGTCGCGGCGAGTGAAACGCTGCTCTCAGCGGTCGAAGAGGTCAATCGTAAAAAGAGCGCCATTGGCGAGCTGATCAAACGTATCAAAACGCTCTCGCCCCACGCGTTGACCGAGGCGAAAAGCCGACTGCCTGCACGCCACCCCCACGTGGACGATGTGCTGCGTAAAAGCGGTATGGCGCGGCTTCATTTAAAGCAGTGTTGGCGCCATATACCGATCGCACCTGCGCCAGTGGCCAGAGTACGGCTTGCCTGGTATACCAGCGGGCGCTCGATCAAAAGGCTCAGCGTTCGGGATGCTGAAAAAAAGCTTTTGCAGCTCGATATCGACGCAGCGCATATTCGGATTCAGTTGCAAAAACTCGCGGGCATCCCTAGTGGTGAAACGCTGGCTCAGGTACAGGCACAAGCCCCTCTCATGCGCGCCAATCTGTTTTTTGTCGAACCGCTTAAAGACGGCCACACGAGGCGAGCACATAATATCGCCATGCCGTTAATCGTTCCAAGCTTTGAGGCACGTTTACCGCATATCAAGGCGCCCGACAGCACGCCACCCACCGAGCGTACCCGCGCCAAGCGCCGTGATGAAAAGCTTGAGAGCGTGCCGTTTCTACCTAGCCTTCGGATCTACCGCTACCGCTAAGCGCCGCCACGGTAGGCTCGCTGATCGCGGGCGTATCGTCTTTTGACCAAAGACCGCATGCCAACAGGCTTTGAACCAGCGCCAGGGCTTTTTTATCGCGGTAGCCCGCCTCGATACAAAGCGCTTTGAAACGCTCCTCGAACTGACGCTCGCGCTCTTGTAAGCGGGTCTGGTTCTCTTCCTCTTCCAGATCCTTGAGCGAGCGCACGGGTGGGCCGGTGGGGATATTAAAACGATTGCCCGGACTTTCCAGCTGTCGCAGGGCTTCGGCGAAGGCGTCGTCGAGCTCGCGAAACTTGCGCAGTTTATCGCGTTCATCCACTTGTTTATGAGCCTTTTGATATTTCATTGAACTTGAATTCACACCTTACTTAAGAAAAGAGACCGCTCTTTATTGGCACTAATGATCGATTTTGAGGCCACCATGTCTGTATGCACGCAATGAATCGGCGTCAAAATAAAAGCAGATGCCTTAAAACGCTAAAGGCTACCAATGTTCAACCCGCAGTGAGAGCATGATCTGCTCTACATCCACGTTCAACGCTAGCGAAGAAAGCCACTTCATTTCAGCGGAAACCGCTCGTTCTTACGCCGGCTTGCTCGTCGAAAGCGTTACAAGAAAATCCAATAGCGTGGAACGCTACTCTGCCCGTTTGGTACGGGCACTAACCACTATAGCGTAACTATTCGGTTCGTGAGTCGATTCATGAGTAACGACATGACCCGAACAATCCTGATGGAGTCGCTTGAATCAAAGAGTCAGAATTGGATGCCATTGTCTGGATGGGGTTCCCTGAACAAGGCTTTAAATATCGCACTGGTTTAAAAAGCAAGGCAAGATCGTCGGTAGCGGTTGCCTGACATACTGCCAAGCGCGTTTACCGCTTTTAAACGCTTCTACCACGACCACCTCTCGAAACAAAAAACCGGCGCCCTCGGAAAAGGCACCGGTCGTATTCTTAGCTATCCTGTTGCTCGAGCCAGGATTCTACGGTTTCGTCACCGTACTCGTCTTTCCAACTGCGAAGGCCTTTGTGATTACCGCCACGGGTTTCAATGACTTCACCTGTGTGCGGGTTCTTGTACACTTTCAAACGGCGCTTACGGCGATTGCTGGAAGCAGCAGAGGCCTTGGGAGCGGCGCTGCTACCGCGCTGGTCGTTCGACGGATCCAGCATGGCAATGACGTCGGCCGGTTTTTTACCGAACTCGTTCATTAAGGCTTCAAGTTTGGATTTAAACTCCAGCTCGCCTTTAAGTCGCTGATCGCCTTCCAGACGTTGAAGGTCTTCCTGCAGCTGCTTTAACTGCTGCTCTTTTTGCATGTACTCATTTAGCAATGACATGGGGCTTCCTTGATAAACTATGACTGGAAAAGCAAAACGTCTAAAGCCGTCTACTTATTGCGAGGCGGCAACATTATTGCTTCAATTGCTTTAATTGACAATAGTCTAGTTGATTTAAAGCCAAATACTAATCGTTTTTTTATATAAAATGCGTTTAGAACTTTAATCCTGGCCGTCTTTAAGAGGCGAAAAGGTAGTTATTTAATGAAGTACAAAAAAAACGCCACCCGAAGGTGGCGTTTTTAAGATAAAGCCGGACTATTAGTCCTGACCCATCTGCTGCTTGATCAGATCGCCGATCGTGGTAGCACCGCCACCGCCGGTTTCGGAATCCTGCTCGCGCAGTTTCTTCATATTCTGACGAGTATCGTCCTGCTCTTTCGCTTTGATCGACAGATTGATCTGACGGCTCTTGCGATCGACGTTCACGATACGCGCTTCGACGCTATCGCCTTCGTTCAGCACGTTACGCGCGTCTTCGACGCGGTCAGCGCTGATTTCAGACGCCTTGAGAATAGCAACGACATCGGTTGCCAGCTCAACGTGCGCTTCTTTCGCATCGACTTCGACAACGCGGCCAGTCACGATGCTGCCCTTGTCGTTGACTGAGAGGTATTCGGCAACCGGATCGGAATCCATTTGCTTGATACCCAAGGAGATGCGCTCGCGCTCCGGATCGATCGACAGGATAACGGCTTCAGCTTCATCGCCTTTCTTGAAGTTGCGAACCGCTTCTTCGCCGGTTTCTGTCCAGGAGATGTCGGACAGGTGAACCAGGCCGTCGATGCCGCCTTCCAAACCAATGAAGATACCGAAATCGGTGATCGACTTGATGGTGCCAGAAACGCGGTCGCCCTTGTTGTACTCAGCGTTGAAGGTTTCCCACGGGTTAGCGGTGCACTGCTTGATACCCAGAGAAATACGACGACGCTCTTCGTCGATGTCCAACACCATGACGTCGACATCGTCGCCCACTTGAACGACTTTAGACGGATGGATGTTCTTGTTGGTCCAGTCCATTTCGGAAACGTGAACCAGACCTTCGACGCCCTCTTCGAGCTCGGCAAAGCAGCCGTAGTCGGTCAGGTTAGTGACGACCGCGTGTACTTTGGTGCCTTCCGGGTAGCGCGCCTTGATGTTGACCCACGGATCTTCGCCCAGCTGTTTGAGACCCAGCGATACGCGGTTGCGCTCGCGGTCGAACTTCAGCACTTTGACGTTGATCTCATCGCCCACGGCAACGATTTCGGACGGATGCTTGATGCGCTTCCAGGCCATGTCGGTGATGTGCAGCAGGCCGTCAACGCCGCCCAGGTCGACGAAGGCGCCGTAATCAGTCAGGTTCTTAACGATACCCTTGATTTGCTGGCCTTCTTGCAGAGTAGCGAGCAGCGCTTCACGCTCGGCGCTGTTTTCGGCTTCAAGCACGGCACGACGCGAAACAACGACGTTGTTGCGCTTCGGGTCGAGTTTGATAACCTTGAAGTCGAGTTCTTTATTTTCCAAGTGCGCGGTATCGCGAACCGGACGAACGTCGACCAGTGAACCCGGCAGGAAGGCACGGATGGAGTCAACGTCGACTGTGAAGCCGCCTTTAACTTTACCGTTGATCACGCCCTTGATGATTTCGTCTTTCTCGAAGGCCGCTTCCAGAATCTTCCAGGCTTCAGCACGCTTGGCTTTTTCGCGCGACAGACGCGTTTCGCCGAAACCGTCTTCGACGGCTTCCAGTGCAACGTGAACGTCATCGCCGATGGCGATGGTGAGTTCACCGTTGTCATCGCGGAACTGAGCCGCGGGGATTTGGCCTTCGGATTTCAGACCAGCATTGACGGTAACCCAGTCACCGTCGATGTCGACAACCTGGGCCGCGACGATGGCGCCCGGCTCCATGTTGATGTCGTTAAGAGACTGTTCAAACAGTTCAGCAAAGCTTTCGCTCATGGTTTTCCTACGTGATCAACGTTGTTGAGGCGTAATGCCTTCTCCGTACCACCAGCGAGTACGGGCCTATGTAACTCAGCTTCCGGGGGTGTTAGCGCTGGTTGGACCTGACCGGGCTCTCTGATATGAACGATCATATGAATTGCCGCCCTGCCATGTCGTGACACCTTCCCAAAAACGCCGCAAGGGAGAATCAGCCTTTGCTTGCAAGCCCTTTTTGAGCCAGCAACTGCGTCAGACGATCAACCACTTCCGGTATACTCAGGCGCGTGGTGTCAAGCGTTACGGCATCAGATGCCGGCTTGAGCGGGGCCACGCTGCGCTGCGTGTCGCGTGCATCGCGTACCTGAATCTCCTTCAAAAGACTCGAAAGACTAGCATCCACGCCGGCGTCCTGCAACTGCTTGAAGCGCCTTCGCGCCCGCTCTTCGGCGCTGGCGGTCAGAAACACCTTGACCGGCGCATCGGGGAAAACGACCGTGCCCATATCGCGGCCGTCCGCGACGAGCCCCGGCGTCTGACAAAAATCGCGCTGGCGCTCCAAGAGCCCTTGGCGAACGCCAGGAAGCGATGCCACCTGGGAGGCGCGTTCGCCGGCCTGCTCGGTGCGAATAACCCGGGTGACATCCTCGCCTTCCAGCAGCGTACGCGGCGCACCCGCTTCGACCGGAAAAGCGACGTCCAGCGATAGCGCCAAACGCTCCAGGGCCGGCTCGTCGTCCAACGCTACGCCGTGCTTGAGCGCCGCCTGGGCGGTCAGCCGGTAGAGTGCGCCGCTGTCGAGCAGATGCCAGCCCAGCCGCTCGGCGATCAAGCCGCTGATGGTACCCTTACCGGCCCCACCCGGGCCGTCGATGGTGAGAACGGGAACATCGATACTCATTGGCGCACCTCCTCGGCGCTCATGCCGATACGCTCGAGAAGACTCAAAAAGCCCGGGAAAGAAGTCGCGACGTTGGCGCAGTCATCGATCGTGATTTCGCTGGAAGCGCGCAGCGCCGCTACGGCAAAGGCCATGGCGATGCGGTGATCGCCCAAGCTATCGACGCTTCCACCGGCGTAGTTGGGCGCCGTGGAGTCGCCCTGCTGAGCGCCCACGATGTCGATACCGTCATTGAGCATCGTGTGCTCGATTCCAAGAATCGCAAGGCCGTCGGCCATGGCCTGCAGGCGGTCCGACTCTTTGACACGAAGCTCTTCCGCGCCGCGCAGACGCGTCGTACCCTGGGCGTTGGCAGCAGCGATAAACAGCGCCGGAAATTCGTCGATGGCCAGCGGTACCTGCTCGACCGGTATATCGATACCCGACAGCGGCGCGTAGCGAATGCGGATATCCGCCACAGGCTCGCCGCCTACCTCGCGCTCGTTCTCGAAGGCAAGATTCGCGCCCATCAGCGTCAGAATATTGATCACGCCGATGCGCGTCGGGTTCATACCTACGTGCTCGAGTGTAATATCCGAGCCCGGGGTGATCGCCGCGGCCACTAAAAAGAAGGTGGCCGAGGAGATATCCGAGGGCACGTCGATGGGCCCGGCGGTCAGGCCGTGGCCGCCTTCCAGCCAGCAAGTGTCGCCTTCGCGGTGGACCGGATAGCCGAACCCGTTGAGCATCCTCTCGGTATGATCACGAGTCGGCGCGGGTTCACGCACCCGGGTCTCACCTTCGGCGTAAAGCCCGGCAAGCAACAGGCACGACTTCACCTGTGCGCTGGCCATCGGCATGTCGTAATGGATGCCCTTGAGCGCCGAACCGCCCTTGATGACGAGAGGCGGACGTCCGCCTTCGGCGGTCTCGACGGTGGCGCCCATGGCTCTTAACGGATCCGCCACGCGTCCCATCGGGCGCTTGGTCAGCGATTCGTCGCCGGTGAGTTCGCTGTCGAAATTCTGGCCGGCGAGCAAACCGGCGAACAGGCGCATAGCGGTACCTGAGTTACCGACATACAACGGCCCTGCCGGCGCCTTGAGCCCGTGCAGACCCACGCCGTGAATGATCACACGCCCCTGGTGCGGGCCCTCGATGGCCACGCCCATTTCGCGAAACGCCTGTAGGGTGGCCAGGCTGTCCTCACCTTCGAGAAACCCCTTGACCTCGGTCACGCCGTTGGCCAGCGCCCCCAGCATGATGGAGCGGTGCGACATCGACTTGTCGCCGGGCACCCGCAGGCGCCCCTGGGCCTGGCCGCCGGGTTTGACACGGTAGGTAACGCGCGCGTGAGAGTGCATATGGTATTCCGCCTGATAGCTTGTTTGACTGAGTAAGGTTCCAAAGTAGCGCCGCGCATGGCTGGCCCGGTCGAAGGTGGCGATCAGCGCATCACTGTCGCCGCGCTCGATGGACGTTCTGAGCGTTTTCAGGCCCGCTTCGAAGTCGTCGAGTGAAGCCAGCACCGCCTCGCGGTTGGCAATGAAGATGTCGCGCCACATGACCGGGTCGCTGCCGGCGATGCGCGTGAAGTCACGAAAGCCGCCGGCAGCGTAGCGAAAGATGTCAAGGCGCTGATCCTGGCGGGCCAGCGTATCGACCAGCGAGAACGCCAGCAGGTGCGGCAAATGGCTGGTGCGGGCCAGCACCTGATCATGGCGTTCAACGCTCATCTCCAGCACCTCGGAGCCGCAGGCCTGCCACAGCGCGTACACCCGACCAAGCGCCACCGGGTCGGCGTTGGGCTCCGGGGTCAAAATCACCTTGTGGTCAATGTAGAGCGCCGGGTTGGCGGCGGCCACGCCGCTTTTTTCCGAACCGGCGATCGGGTGGCCCAACACGACGTTAATAGGAAGTTCACCGAACACGCGCTCGACGCAGTCGCGGATCACACCCTTGGTACTGCCGACATCGGTCACGACAACATCAGCCGCCGCGCGAGCGAGCCCCGCCTTGAGGCTTTCCAGCACCGACTCCATTGCCAGCACCGGCACCGCCAGCACCACCAGCGACACGCCGTCAACCAGCGCTTCGAGCTGGCGGCCGCCGCCGTCGATCAGGCCCATTTCAATGCCGAGTGCGATCTCGCCTTCGTCCGAGTCACAGGCCAGAATCTCGCCGTCAAAGCCCCTGCTCTTGAGCGCAGCGGCGAGCGAGCCGCCCATCAGGCCAAGGCCGACGATCAAAATGCGCGGCTCACGGCACTCGGATGCAACGCTCATCGAAGTGAGCCGCTTTGTCACATCACACCCTGCGGGTAGGAGCCCAGTACGCGCAGCTCGAGCGCACCGCGGCTGACCTCTTCGAGTACCGACGCCACCTCAGGCTCGTCGATATGGCCCTTGAAGTCGATGAAGAACACATAGTTCCAGGCACCGGTGCGCGAGGGGCGCGTTTCGATCCGGGTAAGATCGATGCCGTGACGATGAAATGGTTCGAGCAGATCGTGCAGCGCGCCGGGCTGGTTGCGCATAGCCACCACTACCGAAGTTTTGTCTTCACCGCAGCTCGGCACACCTTCGCTGCCGATGATCAAAAAGCGTGTGGAGTTATCCGGTCGGTCCTCGATCTTCTCTGCAATATGGGTCAGCCCGTAAAGCTTGGCCGCCATGTCGCCGGCAATCGCCGCGCTGTGCCACTCGGTTTTGACCAGTTTTGCCGCCTCGGCGTTGGAAGCCACCGGCACGCGCTCGGCGTGAGGAAAGTGGGCGTCGAGCCATTTACGGCACTGGCCAAAAGACTGCGGGTGCGAGTAGATCCGCGTGACCTTGTCCTGGCGGGTGTTCTCGCTGATCAGCAGGTGGTGGTGAATACGCAGCACGACTTCGCCGCAGATCTTGATAGACGAATCGATGAAGGTATCCAGGGTGTGGTTGACCACGCCTTCGGTGGAATTTTCGACCGGAACGACCCCGTAGTTGACTGCGCCCGCCTCGACTTCGCGGAAGACCTCGTCGATGGCCGCCATCGGCAGGCTCATGGCGCTGTCGCCAAAATGCTTGAGCGCCGCCTGCTGGGTAAAGGTGCCTTCCGGTCCGAGATACGCCACCTTGATCGGCTTCTCCAGCGCCAGACACGCCGACATGATTTCTCGAAACAGCCGCGCCATCTCTTCGTCGTCAAGCGGGCCTTCGTTGAGCGACATGATCCGGCGCAGCACCTGAGCTTCGCGCTCGGGCCGGTAAAACACCGCGTTTTCGTCGTCGGCCAGCTTCACGCGGGCGACCTGCTGAGCGCAGCGGGCGCGCTCGCTGATAAGACGCACGATATCCTCATCGAGCTGGTCGATGCGCTGGCGAAGTTCACCCAAATTGATTGGCGTATCTGACATCGGGTTAGCCTTTTCGTTGTTCGAAATCGTGCATGAAGGCGATCAGCGCGTCCACCGCGGCCTCGGGCACGGCGTTATAAAGACTTGCGCGCATGCCGCCAACGCTGCGGTGACCCTTCAGGTTCAAAAGCCCCGCTGCCTCCGCCTCGCTCAAAAACGCCTTGTCCAGGGTGCTGTCGGCGAGTACGAACGGCACATTCATGCGCGAGCGGTTATGCCTGGCGATCGGGTTGGAGTAGAAGCCGCTTTCGTCGATGGCGCGGTAAAGCTTGTCGGCCTTGCGCTGATTCAGCGCATCCATGGCTTTCAAACCGCCCACGTCGTTTTTGAGCCAATCGAACACCAGCCCCGACAGGTACCAGGCGTAGGTCGGCGGCGTGTTGACCATCGACTCGGCCTCGGCCAGCGCCTGATAGTCGAACAGCGTCGGCGTCTTCGCTACGGCGTTTCCAAGCAGATCCTCGCGCACGATAACCAGCGTCAGCCCGGCCGGGCCGATGTTCTTCTGGGCGCCGGCGTAGATGATGCCAAAGTCGGCGACGTGGGTCGGCTCGGACAAAATGCTCGACGACATGTCGCACACGAGCGGCACGTCAACACCATCGGCGCGGGAACACGTTGGGGTATAGTCGAACTCGAGCCCGCCAATGGTTTCATTGGCGGTGTAGTGCAAATAAGCGGCGTCATCGCTCACTGAAAGGTTTGCGCGAGGCGGCACCTCGGTATGGCCGTTGGACTCGCTCTCGCCCGCCACGTGGCAGTCAAACCCCAGACGCTTGGCTTCGGCGAGCGCCTTCTTGCCCCAGATACCGGTCTGGATGAAGTTAGCGCTGCCACCTCGCCCGAGCAGATTCATGGGCAGCATGGCGAACTGCATGCTCGCCCCGCCCTGCAAGAACAGCACCCGGTAGTTATCGGGAATAGCCATCAGCTCGCGAAGATCCGCTTCCGCTTGCCTTGCAATCGCGATGAACTCATCGCTTCGATGGCTCATTTCCATTACCGATAGGCCGCGCCCCTGGTAGTCGAGCATCTCGCGCTGGGCGCGCTCCAATACGGCGGTGGGCAGGGCCGCCGGCCCCGCGCAAAAGTTATAGTGACGTGTCATCGGCGTTACCTTGCTCTTGTTCACTCTGGGCATCGCCGGCAGTGTCGACATTTTCAGCAGCGCTGGCGTCAGCCTCGAGCGCATCCGTCTCCATTTGCTCGGCCAGCACCTCGTCGGGCTCGTCGACGCGAACGGTTTTCACCAGTTTCTCTTCCTTGCCGAGGCGAATCAGCATCACGCCCTGGGTGTTACGCGACGTGGTAGAGACTTCCTCGACCCGCGTGCGCACCAGCGTGCCGCGGTCGGTGATCAACATCATTTCGTCGGCGTCATACACCTGCATGGCCGCCACCAGCGCGCCGTTACGCTCGCTGGTCTGCATCGCGATCACGCCTTGGCCGCCGCGGCCCCTGAGCGGGAACTCCTCGAGGCGTGTGCGCTTGCCGTAGCCTTTTTCGCTGGCGGTCAGAATGTAAATCTGGCCCTCTTCGATCGGTGTCTCGGAAGCCGCTTCTGGCGTGGCCGATTCGTCGTCGCCGTCGTTTTCCTGGTCGATCTGCTGGCTCTTGGGAATGATTAGACTGATCACTTCCGCGTCATCGAGCAGGCGCATGCCGCGAACGCCGCGGGCGGTGCGGCCCATGGCGCGTACGTTGCCCTCTTCAAAGCGGATCGCTTTACCGTTCGAAGAAAGCAGCATGGCGTGATCAGAACCCGAAGTAATCGCCGCGCCCACGAGGCGGTCGTCCTCTTCCAGGTCGATGGCGATCAGGCCCACCGAGCGTGGCCGCGAGAACTGCTCGAGGCTGGTACGCTTGACCGTGCCCTTGGCGGTGGCGAAGAAGATGTAGTGCTCCGGGTCGTAGTCGCGCACCGGCAAAATCGCGTTGATCGCCTCGCCTTCGTCCAGCGGCAGCATGTTGACCAAGGGCTTGCCCCGCGAGCCACGGCTGGCGTTAGGCATTTCGTACACCTTGAGCCAGTACACCTTGCCGCGATTGGAGAACAAGAGCACGGTGTCGTGAGTCGAGGCGACGAGCAGGTGCTCGATAACGTCCTCGTCCTTCATCGAGGTCGCGGACTTACCGCGACCACCCCGGCGCTGGGCCTGATAGTCGGAAAGCGGCTGGGTCTTGGCGTAGCCCGAGCGGGACACGGTGACGACCATGTCCTCTTCGGCGATCAGATCTTCCATGGAGAGATCGAGGTGGCTTGCCTGGATCTCGGTACGGCGGTCATCGCCGAACTGGTCGCGTACCGCGTGCAGCTCTTCGCGGATGACTTCCATCAAACGATCCGGCGAGGCGAGAATCTCGGTCAGCTCGGCAATGCGCTGAAGAATCGCCAGGTACTCGTCGAGAAGCTTCTCGGTTTCAAGCCCGGTCAGGCGGTGCAGGCGCAGCTCCAGAATCGCCTGAGCCTGAGCCGGCGAAAGCCGATACTCCGTCGCTAGCGTATTGAGGCCAAATCCTTCGTCGAGATCCTCGGGCTTACAGGAGGTCGCGCCGGCACGCTCGAGCATCGCCGTGACCTGGCCTGGCTGCCATACCTGTTCGAGCAGCTTCTCCTTCGCCTCGGCGGCGTTGGGGGAAGCCTTGATGAGTTCGATCACCTCATCGATATTGGAGATCGCAACGGTCAGGCCTTCAAGAATATGGCCGCGTTCGCGCGCCTTCTTGAGCTCGAAAAGCGTACGGCGGGTGACGACTTCTCGGCGGTGGCGAATGAACGCCTCGAGCATCTCCTTCAAATTCAGCGTGCGCGGCTGGCCGTTTTCCAGCGCCACCATGTTGATGCCGAAGACGTTCTGAAGCTGGGTCTGAGCAAAGAGGTTGTTGACTACCACCTCGCCGGATTCGCCGCGCTTGATCTCGATGACCACACGCAGGCCGTCCTTATCGGACTCATCGCGCAGCTCGGCGATGCCTTCAATACGCTTCTCTTTCACCAGCTCGGCGATTTTCTCGATCAACCGCGCCTTGTTCACCTGATAGGGAAGTTCGGTGATGATGATGTGATCGCGGCCGCTCTTGTCATCGTGTTCGATGGTGTGCAGCGCGCGCACATAGATGCGCCCACGTCCGGTGCGGTAGGCGTCGAGAATCCCCGCACGGCCGTTGATGATGCCCGCGGTAGGGAAATCCGGCCCCGGAATGTACTGCATCAGATCGTCGATGGTCAGCGTGTAGTCGTCGATCAGCGCCAGACAGCCGTCGATCACTTCGCGCATGTTGTGCGGCGGAATGTTGGTCGCCATGCCCACGGCGATACCCGAGGAGCCGTTAATCAGGAGATTTGGTACGCGTGTTGGCAGCACCTCGGGGATTCGCTCGGTGCCGTCGTAGTTATCGACCCAGTCGACGGTATCCTTTTCCAGATCCGCCAGAAGCTCGTGGGCTAGGCGCGCCATGCGCACCTCGGTGTAACGCATCGCGGCGGCATTGTCGCCGTCAATCGAGCCGAAGTTGCCCTGGCCGTCGACCAGCACGTGGCGCATGGAGAAGTGCTGCGCCATGCGAACGATGGTGTCGTAGACCGCGCTGTCGCCGTGAGGGTGGTATTTACCGATGACATCGCCGACGACACGCGCCGACTTCTTGTACGGTTTGTTCCAGTCGTTGTTGAGCTCGTGCATGGCGAAGAGCACACGGCGATGCACCGGCTTCAAACCGTCGCGAACATCGGGCAAGGCGCGGCCGATGATGACGCTCATCGCATAGTCGAGGTACGACTGTTTTAGCTCGTCTTCGATATTGACGGGCAAGATTTCTCTGGCGATGTCACCCATGAAAGTCAGATCCTTTGCACTGCATTGGCACTGCGAGAGTTGAAAGCGCTTGAATGCCCTTTGAGCGGCATATCAGAGGCGAACATAGACCCTGCTATCATACCACTGTGTGAGCATCATGGGCAGTCAGAGAGCACGCCAAAGCGTTGACCTAAAAGAACAGTAGGCCCCCAAGGGGTCGTGAAAAAAGCGCGTGAAGGGACACTCAGACGCGCCGAGCCTGAATCGAGCGCGTTAAAACCTGCCGACGGGCAGCGCTCGGCGCGGATAAACAAGAGAGCGCGTTCGTTAATTATTTCAGCGGGTCGTGGCCCCAGTTCATCAGCGAGTAGCGCCAGCGCGAGGTCTTCTTGTCCTCTTTCTGCGGTGGCTGCTTGAGATGGCGCGCCACGTACTGGTTCACCTTCTTCATATGGCTATAATCGCTGTCGGTCAGCTCATCCTTGTTCTTGCGCTTGATCTCGACGATACGCCGTCCGGATTTGTGCCCCGTCGATTCGCCGCCATCGCTATCGCCCACGGATTTGGACTCGTCGGTCTCCAGCCACTCTTCGAGCTCCTTGGGCGCCATGTTGACGGCCTCCCGAAACGCCTTATAGATCGCTTCCTTGTCATCGCTCATGTCAAATCCCTTTTCAATCGAGAGTAACTTCATGGAGCGCAGCCGCCGCCGGCTGCGCCCTGATGATGCCCCGGCACCTTGAAGCGCTTGGGTAGAAAGAGTCTAGACCCTGGAATCGCAAAAAATGAGAGCGTGCGTGCGATTTAAAGAGCGAACTCGGTTTTGGCGACTCGAATGCGCTTCATCGTCTCGAGGATCTCACCGTCGATCGCACTGGCTCGCCCGGCGTTCATATCCATCAGCACGAACGTCAGATCCGCTTGGGCCACCACCTTGCCATCGGCACGCAGAATGCGGTGGTGACAAAGCGCGCTGCGCTCGCCGACCTCGATCAGGCCGGTCAACACGGTGAGGTCATCGTTTTGCATCGCGGCGCGCTTGTAATCGATGTTCAAATTGACCACGACGAAAGCGCGTCCGGAGTCGTGCATTTCGCGTACGAGCCGCGCGTGCTGGTCGAAGTAGGACCAGCGCCCTTCCTCCATGAACTCGAGATAGCGCGCGTTATTGACGTGTCCGTAGCCGTCCAGGTGATAACCCCGAACGCGAAGGCCGACTCGATTGATCAAAGATGACATGCTGGCTCCTTATCGATGTAAAAAAACGCGAATTTCGCTTTTAGCAGGCGTCCATGAAGGCGAATAATTATCCGCCTAACGACCGCTTACGCAATCAAACACAAGTTTGAAACGTAGGCAATAAAACCCAGCAGGTGCGTGAGGCTGGCAGTCGCGTCGGCGTTTCGCCATAATGTGCCCCCTTTTGGACAGGATTGGTGATATGTGGTTTAAACACCTGCACTTGTATCGTCTGCACGGCGAGGTAGCACCAGACGCCGCGGCACTCGAGCGCGCCCTTGAACCTTTGGCGTCGAGGCCGCTGGGCGGCGCCGATGCCCGCAGGCTCGGGTGGACAGCGCCGGCAGGTCGTTTGGGAAGCGGTCAGCTTCTGCACGAAATTCAGGGTCACCGCCTGCTGTCGGTGTTGCGCCAGGAGCGCCTTCTGCCCGCCTCGGTGGTCAAGGAGGAGCTCGACGACAAGGTCGCCGACATCGAAGCCCAGGAGGCGCGCAAGGTTTCCCGTAAAGAGAAGACCGCGCTCAAAGAGCAGATCACCGAAGAGCTGATGCCACGCGCCTTCGTGCGAAGCCAAAAGGTGGATCTGTGGTGGGACACGAAAGCCAATCTCATCGGCATCAATACCAGCTCGCGCACCCGCTGCGAGGAGATTCTCGACCTGCTGCGCGAGAGCCTGGGCAGCCTGAAAGTCACCCCCGTGAGCTCCGAAACGCTGCCGATCCGCGCGATGACGACTTGGCTTGGCGACGCCGCCAGCCGCCCGGCGGACATGCAACTTGGTGACCAGGTCGAGCTCAAGGCCAAGGGCGACGACGGCGTACTGCGCGCCCGCCAGGTCGATCTCGACAGCGACGAAATCCAGCAGCTGCTGGAGAGCGGCCGCCAGGCGAGCAAACTTGCCCTCGGGCTCGAAGGCCGGCTAAACCTGGTGCTGCACGACGATCTGGCGCTGAAGTCACTGCGGTTTGGCGACGCGCTGATCGAAGAGGCCGATCACGCCGATGATGGCGACGACGCCCTGGCACGACTCGAAACCGATTTCATCCTGATGGCGCAGTCGCTCTCTCAGGACATTCCCAGGCTGCTCGAGTGGCTTGGAGGCGAGGCGAAAAAAGAGCCGGACGCCCCGCAAAGCGCTTGATGCGAGTTGAACGGCGCGCGCCGCTGTCCAACGCTTCTCGATTTGGCTCACTCTAATAAACGGATCGCATGACTGACCAACACCACGCCCCCAACGCCTCGGCCGATGATCCCTGGGCCGACATTCGCCCTTACATGGATCATGAGGTGCATGACGTGCTGTCGCGGCTCTCTCGCGACAGCGAGCTTTTGGACGCGTTGACCCGGTTCAAGCTGCCCCGATTGGCCAAGTGGGCCCCCGGGGTTGCACGCCTGCTCGCCGGACGCGCCGTGCGCCGCGAAGTCGATAACGTCGCCTCGGTGTATGATTTCCAAATGCGTATCGCAAGCTACATGGAGCGCATGATACGCACCACCACCGATGCCTTCGAGGTCGCCGGGCTCGAGAAGCTCGACGGCGACAGCGCTTATCTGTTCATCGGCAATCACCGCGACATCTCGCTCGACCCGGCCTTCGTCAACTACGCGCTCTACCAGGCCGGGCGCGACACGGTGCGTATCGCCATCGGTGACAACCTTTTGAAAAAGCCCTACGTCACCGATCTCATGCGGCTCAACAAGAGCTTCATCGTACCCCGAAGCGCCCGCGGCAAGCGCGCGATGCTGGCCGCCTATCAGCAGCTTTCCGGCTACATTCGCCACTCGATCACAGCGGACAACCACTCGATCTGGATGGCCCAGCGAGAAGGACGGGCCAAGAACGGGATTGATCGCACCGACCCGGCGATCGTCAAGATGCTGACCATGGCGCGTCGCGGCGACGCCGGCGAGTTCGTTTTTGGCGAGGCGATCGCCGAGCTCAAGCTGGTGCCGGTATCGATCAGTTACGAGTACGACCCGTGCGATGTGCAAAAGGCCCAGGAGCTTTTCGACATCGCCAATAAGGGCAGCTACGCGAAAACCGAGTTCGAGGACATTCGCTCGATCGTTGCCGGCATCACCGGCACCAAGGGGCGCGTGCAGCTGCGCTTTGGTCAGCCAATCGGCGCGGACATGGCGACCCCGGACGAAGTCGCCGCCGAGATCGACCGCCAGGTGATCGGCGGCTACCGCCTGTTCCCGAGCCACTATTTGGCGCTCGAGGCGCTAGGCGAAGCGCCGGAGCTGATCGCCCGCAGCGCTATCAGCCGCGATGACCGCGCGCGGTTCAACGAGCGTTTGGCCTCGGTGTCTGATGAGCTAAAACCCTACTGGCTGGCCCAGTACGCCAACCCGGTCAAGCACAAGGCCGGGCGGCTGCGGTTATAGCCGCAACGCTTGCGAGCGCCTCATGCCGCGCGTGGCAAAAAGTGCTATGGTCAAGGCATCTTCGAAACGGTCAACGCCTTGTGATGACAAGGCGACAAGGAGCGCATCATGTCCGCATCCGAAATTCAGAAATCCCGCGTGATCAACGAGCTGCGTGGCTTTATCCGCAAGCTGTTACAGGACCCGGAAATTCTCACGCAGTCGCTGAACGTGGCTCGCCAGGAACTGGCCGAAGGCTCGAGCCCAGCGGTCATGGCGCGTATCGCCAACGAGATCTCCGGCACCACCAGCGTGCACATTCCCGAAGACCCCGCCGAGCACTCGGAGGCGGACAAGCTCTTTCTCGAGCTTTTAAAGGAAGTGGTGCAAGAGGAGCAGGCGCTCTACTGAGCCCTCGCTGACCGGTGCGGCCCTGGCGTCGCAACCCGCGGCAAAATGAACGCCCCGTATCGGCGAAGTATCGGCCAAGCGCCCTCTTCGCCGTCTTTATTTGTTACAGGCTAATTGGAACGTCCACGAACCATGTCAAACACTGCCCCGCGCAACATTCTGGTGACCAGCGCTCTGCCCTACGCCAACGGTGATATTCACCTTGGCCACCTGCTCGAGTACATTCAAACCGACATTTGGGTACGCTTTCAAAAGAGCCGGGGCCAGCGCTGCTTCTACGTGTGCGCCGACGACGCTCATGGCACCGCCATCATGCTGCGCGCCGAGCAGGAAGGCATTACGCCCGAGGCTTTGATCGAGCGGGTGTCGAACGCCCACCAGGCGGACTTCGCCAAATTCGGCGTGGGTTTCGATAACTACCACTCCACCCACTCGGAAGAGAACCGCTACTTCAGCGGGCAGATCTACACGCGCCTGCGCGACAAGGGCCATATCGCCACCCGCGATATCGAGCAGATGTTCGACCCGGTCAAGGGCCTCTTTCTTGCAGACCGCTTCATCAAGGGCACCTGCCCAAAGTGTAAGGCCGACGACCAGTACGGCGATAACTGCGAAAAGTGCGGCGCGACCTACACCCCGGCGGAGCTGATCGACCCGGTCTCGGCGATCTCGGGTGCGACACCGGAAGTGAAAAGTTCCACCCACTACTTCTTCAAGCTGCCCGAGTTCAGCGCGTTTTTGCAGCAGTGGATTAACGATGGCCACGTGCAGCCGCAGATTCGCAACAAGCTGATGGAGTGGTTCGAATCCGGCTTCAACGAGTGGGATATCTCGCGTGACGCGCCCTACTTCGGCTTCGAGATTCCCGATGCGCCGGGCAAGTATTTCTACGTTTGGCTCGACGCGCCGATCGGCTACCTGGCCAGCTTCAAGAACCTCTGCGAGCGCGAAGGCATCGATTTTGATAGCTTTTGGGAAAAGGACTCCGAGGCCGAGGTGTACCACTTCATCGGCAAGGACATCGTCTACTTCCACGCCCTGTTCTGGCCGGCGATGCTCCATGGCGCGGATATGCGCACGCCCACCGCGGTGAACTGCCACGGCTTTTTGACCGTCGACGGCGCCAAGATGTCTAAATCGCGGGGCACCTTCATCAAGGCCGCCACTTACGCCGAGCACCTGAACCCGGAGTATCTACGCTACTACTTCGCCGCCAAGCTCAGCGCCGGCGTCGACGATCTGGATTTGAACCTTGATGACTTCAGCGCCCGTGTCAATTCTGACCTGGTCGGCAAGGTGGTCAATATCGCCAGCCGCTGCGCGGGCTTCGTCAAAAAGCTCGGCGGCGGCACGCTTTCCGCGGACTGCGCCGAGCAGGCGTTGGTCGAGCGCTTCATCGATGCCGGTGACGACATCGCCCGGGATTTCGAAGCCCGCGAGTTCGGCCGCGCCATGCGCAAAATCATGGAGCTCGCCGACGAGGCCAACACCTACATCGCCGACAAGGCCCCCTGGGCGCTGGCCAAGGAGGAAGGGCGCGAGCAGGAAGTGCTGGATATCTGCTCCGTGGGCATCAATTTGTTCCGCCAGCTAATGGTGTACCTGGCGCCGGTCGTGCCCGCCATGGCCATTGAGGCGCAGCGCTTTCTCAAGCTCGAGCGCCTTGACTGGCAGAGCCGCACGACCGTGCTGACCGATCATGCCATCGAGAAATTCAAGCCGCTGATGACGCGCATCGAGCGCGACAAAATCGACGCCATGATCGAGGCATCGAAGGAGGACCTGGTGGAAGAGCAAAAACTCAAGCAAGCGCCCAAGGGGCCGCTGGCGGACGAGCCGATTGCCGACGAGATCGGCTTCGACGACTTCGCCAAGGTCGATTTGCGCATCGCGCGCATCGCCAAGGCGCAGTACGTCGAAGGCGCCGACAAGCTGTTGCAGCTCACGCTCGATTTGGGTGGCGAAACCCGCAATGTCTTCTCCGGCATTCGCAGCGCCTACTCGCCGGAGGCGCTCGAAGGGCGTTTGACGGTGATGGTGGCGAACCTGGCCCCACGCAAGATGCGCTTTGGCATGTCCGAGGGCATGGTGCTGGCGGCGGGCGACGACGAAGGCATCTACCTGATGTCGCCGGATAGCGGCGCCAAACCGGGCCAGCGGGTGATGTAAGGTGCTCGCCACGCAGTTAATTGATGCCATCGATGCCGAGCTTCCGCAAACCCAGTGCACCAAGTGCGGCCATAACGGCTGTCGCCCCTACGCCGAGGCGATCGCCCAGGGTGAAGCCATCAACCGCTGCCCGCCCGGTGGCGAGGAAACGCTCGAGCGGCTGGCCAAACTGACCGGCCGCCCGGTCATTGCGCTTGCCGAGCCGCCCCAGCCGCCGCTGCTGGCGGTGATTCGCGAAGCCGAGTGTATCGGCTGCACCAAGTGCATTCAGGCCTGCCCGGTGGATGCCATCCTCGGCGCGGCCAAACAGATGCATACGGTGATCGAAAGCGAATGCACCGGCTGCGAGCTGTGCGTGGCGCCCTGCCCGGTCGACTGCATCGATCTGGTGTCCCACCCGCAGTGGCAGGCGGCGTCCACGCCAGGCGAGCAGGCCGATTATCTGGAGCAGCGCGCCATCAAGGGGCGCTCGCGCTTTATCGCGCGCAACCAGCGCCTGGCGTTCGAGGCCGAGGCCAAAGCGCAGCGCCGCGCCAAACGCCACGCCGCCAGTCAGCCCGCCGTGGCCGCCCCGCAAGCGCCCGAGATTTCGCCAAGCGCCCTGCGCGCCAGCCGCGCCCGCCAAGCGGCGGCGCTCAAGCGCCTCGAGCGCAAGCTGGCCGCCGCGCAGGATGACACCCAGCGCCAGGCACTCGCCGATCAGCTAGCGGGGCAGCGTCAGGCGCTTGTTAAAATCGATGCTGCGCTTGCAACTGATGGACCCGCAGCGACGACTGAACCCAACGCCACGCGCCGCCACCAAAAGCGGCTGGCGCTCAAGGCCGCCGAGCAGTCGCTTCGCCACGTTCGCCAGCAGCTCGCTCACGCCAAGCGCCAGCAGGACGGCGCCGCGGTGCGCCAAGTAGAAGAGCATCTCGACAAGGCCCAGAAGGTAGTCGATTCGGCTCGCGCGGCCCTCGACTCGGAAACGATGCCATGAATGCTCAAAAACGCTTCGACATCTTCTCGCGGCTTCAAGCGGAAAACCCGCACCCGACCACCGAGCTCAACTGGAGCACGCCATTCGAGCTTCTGACCGCCGTGCTCTTGTCGGCTCAGGCGACGGACGTCGGCGTCAACAAGGCGATGGCCAAGCTCTTTCCCGTTGCCAACACGCCGGAGGCGATCCTCGCGCTCGGCCTCGAAGACCTGAAAGAGCACATCAAGACCATCGGCCTTTACAACACCAAGGCGCAGAACCTGATGAAAACCTGCCAAATGCTCGTCGAGCGCCACCAGGGCGAGGTGCCCAAAAGCCGCGAGGCGCTGGAAGCGCTGCCCGGCGTCGGGCGCAAGACCGCCAACGTGATCCTCAACACCGCCTTCGGTGAGCCGACCATCGCCGTGGATACGCACATCTTTCGCGTCTCCAACCGCACCGGCATTGCCAAGGGTAAAAACGTGCTGGAAGTAGAGCAAAAGCTTGAGCGCCACGTGCCCCGCGCGTTCAAGCAGGATGCTCACCACTGGCTGATTCTTCACGGCCGCTATACCTGTATCGCCCGCAAGCCACGCTGCGGCAGCTGCCTCATCGAGGATCTGTGCGAGTACAAGGAAAAAACCGAGCTTTGACCGAGCCCGGTCATTCGCCGCTCATCAGCCCGCGATAGCGCGCCTGCCACTGCGGCCACTCGAACGCCTGCAGGTCTAGCGCCGGCGGCCGGCTTTGCGGAACCTCTAGCCACTCCTTCAGGCGCTCAAAAAGCCCTTGCTGCGTCCCGTTGTAGCGATACGCAGCCGGGTAGAGCTCGGGAAAACAGAGCCGATTGGGGACCAGCGGACGAGCGCCACGCTGAGCGGCCTCCAGGATGGCAAGCCCCTGAAACTCGTGCCAGGCGGTCGACACCACGATGCCACCTTCGTCCAAAAGCGCTTGGTACTCCCGGTATTCGAGCGGCTCCCAGCAGTGAATATGCGCGCCAAGACGCTCCTTGGCCTCATCGAAAACCGCCGGCGCGTCGCGAAAACGCTGCCCTACCACGGCAAGCTCGAACGAAACGCCCTCTTCGCTTAGTCGGTAAAGCACCTCGAAAAAGTCCTGCGGGTTCTTGTCGTACTCCCAGCGGTGGTTCCAGATGATGCGATTGACGGGCGAACCTGAAGCGCCCTTTCCAGCAAGTGCCTCGAGCGGTACCGGGAGAACGTGTGCGCGACGCCTAAGCGCCTCCAGAGGCTCGGCCACGGGCAGCTTATCCGGCATCTTTTTTAGAAACGCCTTGATGCCGTCAATGAACGAATCACGGTTGAACGCGGTGTTGAATGCGACCTCGTCGGCGGCTAACGCCGCGTAGAGATTGACCATCATCGCCTCGACCGGCGGGCGCTGCGCGCTCGAGCTTGGGTAGGCGAACTGGTTTTCGTGAAAGTAAACGATCTTGCGCGCCTGACCCAAGTGCGGAAAGAGCCCGATGAGCGTGGCCAGATCCACCATCGAGGTGGCCAGTACGACATCAAACGATTGGCTCAAGGTTGCATGTTCCTTGAGCCACCAGCCCAGCGGGTTACCGCGAATACGCCAGGCGAAGTGGCGCGGCGCAAGGCTTAACCGCACCCACTCAATGTCGTCCAGCCGCGCCGTCAGCTGATCCGCCCAGTAGCGGTGGCTAACCGCCTCGTACGCCGAGAGTAGCAGTACCCGCATTCAACCTCCTTGCGCCAAACGTTTGCCAGACCCGCGCCGACCCCACGGTTATTATGGCGAGCAGCCGCATTGTACAGGGTTGCGACCTGGCTGGGCGGCCTTGCACCAAGGTCCTCTAGGCACGGTGCCCGCCACTCTCTAGACTTTCCCGGTCAACGTAAAAAACGTTCAATAATAAGGCTCGATCAAGCGTTTAACTTTTCCGTGTCGCCAGCCACCTACCTGCTACCACCAGAATCTTCGCCATGCCCTCAAAGCTTTTGCCAACACCACGAGGAATGCCCGCCCATCAGCGACTGGTAGGGCTATGGCTTGCGCTGGGCGGACTCAGTTTGCTGGGGGGTGTACTTTTTGCGGTATGGCTCGAAAGCCGGCTAATACTGGATAGCTGGGAGCGCGGGCTATTATGGACCGGCGCCCTGTCCGGCGGAGTGACGTTGCTGACAATGGGGGTTCTGCTGCAGCGCTATCTGCTGCGCCCGCTTCGCATGCTTCACGAAGAGTTTGCCAAACTGCTGGCGGCGCCGGACGCGCCAGTTTCCCCCCCCGGTGGCTGGCTCGAGAGTTTGGCGCCGGACATCCGCCAGATCGCTGCAGGCTGGCGCGAAGATCGCGCGCGGCTCGAAGGCGCCCGCGAGGAGGGCCAGCAGGCGGCTCAGTACACGCGCCGGGCGCTGGAAACGCTTCTGCAGCACTTGGCCACGCCGCTAATGCTGTTCGATCGCCACCGCAGGCTTTTGCTGTTCAACCACGCCGCCGAAGCATTTTTCGACTCGCCCTGTCGGCTAGGGCTTGGTAAACGGCTGGAAACATTGCTGGCGGCACCTTCACTGGTGACGCGCTTCGATTCGCTTTCTGACAGTGCGGTCGACACTACCTTCGCTCGCGAGGCACTGGTGGGGCTTGACGAGCGCATCCTGTCGCTCAGCCTTTCGCGCCTGCCCGGCGACTCTGGCGAGATCCTCATCACGCTCAGGGACGTGACCCATTTCTGGGAGCGCACCGTGGGCGAGCAAGACCACCTGCCTTCTCCAAGCGCAGGCGAGAGGCTGAGCTCGATCTGGTCGAACGCCTTCTGGCAAGCGCTGGACGAGCAGCTCGACCCGAGCCAAGCGCTCATCACGCCGATCGGCGTACCTGGCTGGTTCAAGGGCCACGCGGCTTCGCTGGTGGCGCTGTTTGAGATATTGATCATCCAGCTTCATGGCCGGCTGGCCCAGCGCCGCTTCGAAGGCGCGCTGGTCACTAATGAGGACGGTGTGTGGCTCGCCTTCATCTGGCGCGGCGAGCCAATCGATGCCGCAACGCTTTCGCACTGGCACCAACTCAAGGTAGAGTCGCTTCCACTGGTGCCTCGCGTCGAGCAGATTCTTGCGCTGCATGAAAGCAGCCTCTGGAGCGAGCCGGAGCCCGGCGGCGAGTACGCAAGGCTTTGCGTATCGCTGCCCCACTCGCGGCGCCAAGGCGCGCCGGTGCCCGCCAGCGCCCCACGCCCCGAGTTCCACGACTTCGAGATCGCGCGACTTGCCCCGCCCGAGGAGCCGCTGGCCGAGCGCTCATTGGAGGCGCTCGAACTGGTCGCCTTCGATACCGAAACCACGGGGCTCGATCTGCGCGGTGGCGATACGCTGCTGAGTGTGGGAGCGTGTCGAATCGTCAACCGGCGGCTGCTGGCCAGCGACGTGTTCGACAGCCTGATCACCCCGGGCCGCAGAATACCACCGGCCAGCACGGCCATTCACGGCATTGGTGACGCGGATGTACAGGATGCGCCCGCTCTAGCTACCGTCCTCGAGCGTTTTCGCCGCTATCGCGGCGATGCGGTGCTGCTGGCCCATAACGCCTCGTTCGATCTGCTCGCGCTGAGCCAAGCAGGCGAGCGAGTGAACAACCCGGTCCTGGATACACTGCTGATTTCCAAAGCGCTGGACGGCGCGCTTTTGAATCATGACCTGGATACGCTGATACAGCGCTACGCAATCACGGATACCTCGATCAAGCGGCATACCGCTTTGGGTGATGCCCAATTGACGGCGAGAGTTTGGCTTGCGCTTCTGCCGCGTTTAAAAGCTCGACACGTTAAGACGTTAAAGGCACTTCTTGCACTTCAAACGAGCGCTCTGGACGATAGAGACGGAAGTAAGTGACGCCACTTTCTACCAAAACTTAAAACGACCATTCGACTAGAGCGTTTTTAGTCAATATCTCCTTTTGTATATAGATGGTAATCCCATCTTCCTATAATCTTGTGCCTAAGAACTGTTTGACCATGTCAAGGAGCTGTATAGCCGTGAAGGGGACATCAACAAACGAAGCGGCTGCTCACAGTAGCTACACCATCGCCCTTCAGCCTATAGTTGATAAGGATCTGAACCACATAGCCGATGAACTGCTTTATAGAGGGCGAGCCAACGATCAACAAGCACATATAGATGACGATGTGCAGGCGACTGCGCGCGCATGTGCCGTTGCAATTTATGAAATAGGGCTAGAAAAGCTTTGCGGCCCCCGAAAGCTATTTATCAATGTATCAGAGCAGTGGCTTCTCGACCCTAGTCTCTATTCGCTACCTACCGAACAAGTGGTGCTCGAGATTCTGGAAACGACGCCTCCCACCAAGGAGGTCAAGCAGGCATTGCAGGCCTTAAAGGATTTGGGATATGTCCTTGCCATCGATGATTTTCAAACAAGCCAGGATCACGAGTCCCTACTAGACTATTGCGGTATCGTAAAGCTCGATGTATCAACCGATCTCTCTATCGAACTGATTGAACGCTTGAAAAATAGAGGACTAACGTTACTGGCCGAACGTGTCGAGACGCACGAAGAGTACGAGCGCTTCAAGGCACTAGGGGTTTCACTGTTTCAAGGGTACTTCTACGAGCGTCCCAAGACGCAACGAGCACACAACGTTCGCCGCTCATCATCCAAAGCCAATCAATTGCGCATTATCTCGAAACTGTATCGATCAACCATCAATATTTCGGAGATTAGCGCCTTGATTGCCCAGGATCCTTATTTGATTGATGCAGTATTGAGAAGGGCAAATTCGGCGAGCAAGGGGCTGTCGCAACCCACTTACAAACTCAATACTTGCATACAGCGTTTAGGAATCAACGAACTTAGGATGCTTGTGACGGTTGTGCTGCTTGCCAATAATGGCCCAGCAAGCAAGCTTAACCTGATCAACGGGCTAACCAAAGCCCTGGCCTGTGAGCAAGTGGCCGCAGAAAGGCGTATGGATGAAGAGGAAGGCTTTGTACTCGGGCTTTTTTCACATATGCCCATCATCATGGGAATAAGCCTGGATGCCCTGATGAAGGAACTTCCACTGGGGAATGACTTTTTTGCGGCGCTGGTTGATCGAAAAGGAAAGCTTGGGAAGCTGCTCAACGATATCGAGCTCGCCGAGCAGGGAGAGTCATCGAAAATCACCTCCGATACACTTCTGGTTGAGGCCGCAGCGCGAGCCCGCTCTCTCGTCGACAGCTCTTTCGCCTGATCAGCAGGTATTACCGTATATCCCCTGCCACCCTTGGATCGGGCTCGAACATGGCGTCGCCCACCTCATCGATATAGCGCTTGGCCTTGGTGACCATCATCTCGTCGCAGGCCTGGCGCGACGGCAACATGTCAGAGCGCTCGAAGCGGTGCTCGCGCGTTTGGCTATCGCCGATGGTTTTACTGATAGTACCGCTGACCCGGTACTGCCCGCTCTGGGCGTCCGGCGTGGAGACGATCGCGTAGTCGCGATAGATCACCGGCTCAGAAGCCTGGGAAGCGGAGGCAGGCTTCTCGCTTCCGCCCATCAACGCCGATAGAAGTTTTTTGAACATGACGCTCTCCAAAATCGATTGACTGACACCCGTTTTGCATGAAAACGGCCAGTCAGACTGGCCGTTTTCACAAACGTTAAGCGTGCATCAAGAGGCGGCTCAGCTCTGTTTGCGGCCCTTGCCAGCGGCGATGCGCAGGCGCAGCGCGTTGAGCTTGATGAAGCCTTCGGCGTCTTTTTGGTCGTAAGCGCCGGCGTCATCCTCGAAGGTCGCGATCGACTCGTCGAACAGCGACTGCTCGGACTTGCGGCCCACTACGGTGGCGTTGCCCTTGTAGAGCTTCATGCGCACGACGCCAGAGACGTTGCCCTGCGTTTCGTCGATGGCGGCCTGCAGCATGCGCCGCTCCGGGCTCCACCAGTAGCCGTTGTAGATCACTTCGGCGTACTTCGGCATCAGCTGATCTTTCAGGTGCGCCTCTTCGCGGTCGAGTGTGAGCGACTCGATGGCACGGTGAGCGCGCAGCATGATGGTGCCGCCGGGAGTTTCGTAGCAGCCTCGGGACTTCATACCGACGTAACGGTTCTCGACGATATCGAGTCGGCCGATGCCGTTGTCGCCGCCGAGCTTGTTGAGTTTCTCGAGCACTTCGTGGGGCTTGAGGGGCTCATTGTCGATCGCGACGATATCGCCCTTCTCGAAGGTCAGCTCGATGTAGGTCGGCGTCTCGGGCGCCTCTTCCGGCGAGACGCTCCAACGCCACATATCTTCTTCGGCTTCCGCCCAAGGGTCTTCCAGAATGCCGCCCTCGTAGGAGATGTGCAGCAGGTTAGCGTCCATCGAGTACGGTGATTTCTTTTTCTTGCTGGAGAAGTCAACCGGGATATTGTGCTCTTCGCAGTAGGCCATCAGCTTTTCGCGCGAAGTCAGGTTCCACTCGCGCCAGGGCGCGATGACCTTTACGCCGGGCTTAAGCGCGTAGCCGCCGAGCTCGAAGCGTACCTGGTCGTTGCCCTTACCGGTCGCGCCGTGGGAGATCGCATCGGCGCCGGTTTCGTTGGCGATCTCGATCAGCCGCTTGGCGATCAAGGGGCGTGCGATGGAAGTGCCGAGCAGATACTCGCCTTCGTAGATGGTGTTGGCGCGGAACATCGGGTAGACGTAATCGCGCACGAACTCTTCGCGCAGATCTTCGATGTAGATCTCTTTCACGCCGAGAGCCTGCGCTTTGGCGCGCGCCGGCTCGACTTCCTCACCCTGGCCGATGTCGGCTGTGAAGGTCACGACCTCACAGTTATAGGTCTCTTGCAACCATTTGACGATTACGGATGTGTCCAGGCCGCCTGAATACGCCAGCACAACCTTTTTGACATCGGACATTCTTGACTCCTTTGGGTTAGCAAAGCCCGCTTTTGACATCGGACTTTATCGAATGAGTTAAACCAAGAGTATAGCGCTCTCAAAGAGCCGGGAACACCGTCAACGACGCCGCTGGGGTAAAGCTGCTAGAATCAGGGCACTGTTAGCGAACGCCTTCGCTATCCCCGACCGACGACTTCTTTACCGACTACTCGCTTTTAAGGAGAGCTGCATGAGCGAGGCAATAGCCCGCGACCTGATGGCCCAGCGTTTTCGCAGTTACCTACCGGTCGTCATCGATTTGGAAACCGGCGGCTTCAACGCCCAGCAAGATGCGCTGCTCGAAATCGCCGCGGTGACCCTGACGATGGACTCCGATGGCAATCTGCTGCCCGATGATACCTACTCGTATCATATCCAGCCTTTTGAAGGTGCCAACGTCGAGCAGTCCGCGCTCGATTTTACCGGCATCAACCTGGACGACCCGCTCAGAAAACAGATCGCGCTCTCCGAGGCCGACGCGCTCGGCGAAATCTTCAAGCCGATCCGCAAATCGGTCAAGGCGCACAACTGCTCTCGCGCCATTTTGGTCGGGCACAACGCCGCCTTCGACCACGGCTTTTTAAACGCCGCTTCCGCTCGCTGCAACGTCAAAAGAAGCCCCTTTCACCCTTTTTCGAGCTTCGATACCGCAACGCTTGCGGGCTTCGTTTACGGGCAAACGGTGCTGGCCCGGGCCTGCCGCGCAGCGGGCATCGAATTCGATAACAAGGCGGCGCACTCGGCGCGCTACGACACCGAACGCACCGCCGAGCTCTTTTGCACCATGGTCAATCGCTACAAGGATTTGGGCGGCTGGCGCCTGGCCCAGCAGGAGCAGGACCTGGATACACCAGAGTAAGCACTCGCCCAACCATACCTGGGTCTGATGCAGTACTGAGCGCTTTACGCTAAAATCCCGCCGTTTACGATGCGACCGGCCGGACTCACACGACCGGCCACGCTCTTTTTTGATCAGGAGTTAAAAGGTTTCCATGGCTCAGCACAACGCCTTCTACGCCCAGTCCGGTGGCGTCACCGCCGTCATCAACGCAAGCGCCTGCGGCGTGATCGAAGCCTGCCGCCAGGCGCCCGACCAGATTGGCAAGGTCTACGCCGGTCACAACGGCATCATCGGCGCGCTGACCGAAGATCTGATCGACGTCACCCAAGAGAGCGACGACGCCATCGCCGCACTCAGACACACGCCGGGCGGTGCGTTCGGCTCGTGTCGCTACAAGCTCAAGGATATCGAGACTCACCGCGCCCAATACGAGCGCCTGATCGAGGTGTTTAAAGCGCACGATATCCGCTACTTCTTCTACAACGGCGGCGGCGACAGTGCCGACACCTGCCTGAAAGTCTCGCAGCTTTCAGAAAAGCTCGGCTACCCGCTCACCGCCATCCACGTGCCGAAAACCGTGGACAACGATCTGCCGATCACCGACAACAGCCCGGGCTTTGGCAGCGTGGCCAAGTATATCGCCACTTCGACTCGCGAGGCGTCGCTGGATATCGCCTCGATGTGCGCCACCTCGACCAAGGTGTTCGTGCTGGAAGTGATGGGCCGTCACGCGGGCTGGATCGCCGCCGCCGGCGGGCTGGCCGGTGAAGGTGAAGGCGAGCCGCCGCATCTGGTGATCTTTCCGGAGATCGCCTTTGATCGTAAGGCCGTCATGGCGCGGGTCGACGAGAGCGTTAAGAAGTACGGCTATTGCGTGATCGTGGTCTCGGAAGGCGCGCGCTACGAAGACGGCACCTTCCTGGCGGACGCCGGTAACACCGACGCCTTCGGTCACCGCCAGCTCGGCGGCGTGGCGCCTACGCTCGCCGGCATGGTGAAGCAGGATCTGGGCTACAAGTACCACTGGGCGGTCGCGGATTATCTGCAGCGCGCCGCGCGCCACCTGGCCTCCAAAACCGACGTCGAGCAGGCCTACGCCGTGGGCCGCGAGGCCGTGAGCCTGGCGCTAGCGGGCAAGAACTCGATGATGCCGGCCATTCGCCGTATCTCGCAAACGCCCTACCAGTGGGATGTGATCTCGGCGCCGCTGTCGCAAATCGCCAACCAGGAGAAGTTCATGCCACGGGACTTCATCTCGGACAACGGCTTCGCCATCACCCAGACCTGCCGCGACTACCTCTCGCCGCTGATCCAGGGCGAGGACTTCCCGCCTTTCGAGAACGGCCTGCCCAAGGTCGCCAAACTCAAGCTTGCCAAGGTCGAGCAAAAGTTGCCCACCTTTACCCTCTGAGCGCGATCGAATCGCCGGTAACGACCAATAAAAAAGCGGGGCGATGACACCATCGCCCCGCTTTTTTGTGTTCACTAATCGCTAGCGTAAAAGCCAGGAGAGCACGAGTAACAGCAGCAAAATACCCGCCACGCCCTGCCAAAAGCGCCGGGGCTCGCTTCGCATTTCAACGTGGGCCACGCGGCCCAGCGGTAAGCGAAGCGCGTACAGAAGTTCCGACATTTTACGAAAGCGCAGCGCCCGCTGCGGGTCCAGCGCCCGGCGCAGCGCGTCGTCCAGCGCCGGGGTGATCTCCGGGTTTGCGCTGCGCGCGCTTTTATAGGCAAGCGACTCGAGGTCAGTGTGGCTTCTAAGCCGGTCCGGGGTCAGCGTGTAGGGCAGCGTGCCGGTTAACAGCCAGTAAACGGTGGAGGCCAGCGAGTACTGATCGCTTCGCCTTCCAACGCTGTCGCCAAGCGCATACTCGGGGGCGGTATGCTCGGTAAAGCCCACCTGGCGCAACAGCTCGCCGGAGTTACGGTGGCCTTCCATGTCGCGCATGTGGCAGGCGCTAAAGTCCGCCAGCACTACTTTGCCGTGGGTATCGATCAGCACGTTGTCCGGCGAAATTTGCTGATGAATGATGTCGCGATGGTGCAGCGCCTGCACCGCCTTACCAAGTTGGTTGGCGATGTCCAGGCGCTGCTTCAGACTCGCCTGGGGGTGGCGGTCCGCCCACTCTCTGAGCGTTTCGCTTTCGACGAACGCCATCAGATAGTAAAGGTAGCGCCGGGGTCTTGATGGCTCGATCACCCGCACCACGAAGGGCGAATTGACCCGCTCCACGACCCACTGCTGAAGCAGAAAGTGCTCGAGATAGGCGTTTCGCAGCGAAAGCTCGGGACTGGGTGCCTTCATCACCATCTGGCGCTGGGAGTGGACGTCGCGCACCTGGTAGACGCGGGATTGGGCGTTGCGCGATAAAACGCGCTCCACTTCCAGCCCGTCGAGGCGCTGGCCCGAGGAAAGCTCTGGCGGAATGGGCAGATCGCCGTAGATCAGCGCCGGGTCGTCCTCGGTCTCTTCCGGCAGCTCGTCGATGCGCAGTATCTGAAAGCAGAACTGGTCGCCGCCGTAGCCGCGCTCCTGGGCGCGCTGCTTGGCCTCGCTTGCCAACCGCTCGCAGGCGGCGTCCAGGTCGCTAGCGTTTTCGCGGATCAAGCGCACGTAGTCGGAGGGCATGAGCGTGCCGCGAACGCCTTGCGTGGTGAAGACGAAAAAGTCGCCCTGCTTAAGGTTGATCAGGCTGTAATCGATGTCGAGGCTGCCATCCATGCCCAGCGCCCGAGAAGGATAGCGATAGCCGCCCACGTCGGTGACATGGTCTCGGGTGAGCTGCTCGAATTCAGCGCCGCGCAGGCGAAACACCAGCGTATCGCCCATGTGAAAGAGATTGGCTTCGCCGCCTCTGAAGATCATCGCCGACATCGAGGAGACGAAGCTGCCCTCCTTGACGTGCTGGCTCTGGCTGTAGCACCAGCTATTGAGCGCCAGCATCACCCGAGTGGCCGAGGTCTTGATGTCCCAGTGCTCGGGGGTGGAATAGTAGTCGGCCATGAAGCCGCGCACGCTCAGGTCACCGGCCTGTTTGGCCATGGTATTGCGCGACAGCGAATCGCTGATCACCGCGCAGGCGCCCTTGAGATTGAGCAAGGGGGTATCGGGCACGCTCACGGACATGGAGCTTCTGTGCTTTCGCCGGTCCGGGGCGACGAAGGCCTGGCCGTAGCTGATCAGTAACTGAGCGTGCCCCACTGTATTCTCCTTGGCCTTACGTGCTACGTCACTAAGGTACGTCGACAAAAGGCGTCGCGTCCAATGCACCGGGCGCGTCCCCGAGCGCTCCATCGAAGTTCGCTATCATACACGCTGCGCGTTGGTAGCGATGCCCCGCCGATGGTCGGTATCGCCAAACGACCGCTCCGCCCTGGTAAAGGCACCAGCGCCTTCAAGGAGGCTTGAAATTTGGCGCTCGAGCGTCGTTGAATTGGTAATCAGCGGCGCTTGTTCGTATAATTCGTCGCAATTACGCAAGACATCAATCGCTTAACCCATCACCTAAACCACCGCTTAAATCACGCACGTCAAAAGCCAAGGATTGAAAATGAACTTCGACCACATCCCCGCTGGAAAGGATCTGCCCAACGATATTTTTGTTGCGATCGAAATTCCGGCTAACCACGCGCCGATCAAGTACGAAATCGACAAGGATATGGGCGCGCTGCTGGTTGACCGTTTCATGGCAACGCCGATGTTTTATCCGGCCAACTACGGCTTCATTCCGCACACCCTGGCTGACGACGGCGACCCCCTGGACGCGCTGGTCGTGACGCCGCACCCGGTCGCACCGGGTAGCATCATTCGCGCGCGCCCCGTCGGCATCCTGAACATGACCGACGAAGCCGGCGAAGACGCCAAGCTCGTCTGCGTGCCGCACCCCAAACTGAGCACGCTTTACGATGACGTCCAGGAAGTCACTGACCTTCCCGAACTGCTTCGCCAACAGATCGCCCACTTTTTCGAAAACTACAAGGATCTCGAAAAAGGCAAGTGGGTCAAGGTTGAGTCCTGGGAAGGCGTCGAGGCCGCGCGCAAGGCGATCGAAAAATCCGTGGCGGCTTACGAGAAAGCGTAACGACTCGTTGGCCCACCGTGAAAGAAGCCGCCTTAGGGCGGCTTCTTTCGTTGGAGCGCCGGCGTATATCGGCGCGTCATGTCACCGCAGTCGCTACGCTCACCGTCTCCGGTCTGCTATCCTGGCCGGGTACGTTTTCAGGAAGCCGCCGTGTTATCGATCAAACGCTTACTTTGTCTTGCCCTGCTAATCATCCCCCTGGGCGCGCAGGCGCAGTTTTTTTCCAGCAGCGGTCAGTCCGATTTTCTTCCGGTACTCGAGGCCTTTGAAAGCCAGGCTTGGCACGATGGCGAAAGGGTTTACGTCGGCGTCGACATCGCCGACGGCTACTATCTCTACCGCCATCAGCTCGGCCTTGAAGGCGCCGGACTCGAATCGCTTGAGATCCCCCAGGGCGAAGCGCATACCGACGAGTTCATGGGCGAAGCCCAGGTGTTTCGGGATCAGCTGGTGTTTCAAGCGCCGCTGGTCGAGACGCACGACGGGCCGATTTCGCTCGAGTTTCGCTTTCAGGGCTGCGCCGATGCCGGGCTCTGCTATCCGCCGGAGCAGATCACGCTCGAGGCAGCGCAAACCACCGTGCCGCCCGCCTTTGCCGATGCCCTTGATGCCGGCGACACCGCCGCTTCTGTCGATGCGCAGCCGGATTTTAGGGCGGTGCAAAGCGAGGACGGGCGCTTTAGCGCGCTGATCACTGAGGCGAGCCTGCCGCTGGCGCTCGGCCTTTTCCTTTTGGCCGGCATCGGGCTGACCTTCACGCCCTGCGTGCTGCCGATGCTGCCGATTCTCTCGTCGATCATCGTCGGCCAACATCCGACCCGGCCGCGGGCGTTTGTGCTCTCGCTAAGTTACGTGCTGGGCATGGCGACGACCTACGCGCTCGTCGGCGTATTGATGGGGCTTTTCGGTGCCGGGCTCAATCTACAGGCCCGGCTTCAGTCGCCGCCGGTACTGATCGGCTTTGCCGCTCTTTTCACCCTGTTCGCGGTTGCCATGCTGGGCGCGTTCAACCTGAGCCTTTCCCCCAAACTCGCCAGCCGGGTCGAACGCTGGCAAGCGCGCGCCCAGCAAAGCGGGCCGATGGGGCTTGCGCTTGCCGGCGCGCTTTCGGTGCTGGTGGTGTCACCATGCGTGACCGCGCCGCTGGCCGGGGCGCTGGTGTTCATTTCGAGTACCGGTGACGCGCTGATGGGCGCGGCGATACTGTTCGCGCTCGGGCTCGGCATGGGGCTGCCGCTGCTGCTGGTCGGCACCTTCGGCACGACGCTGCTGCCGCGCTCCGGGCCCTGGATGAACGGGGTCAAGACCACGTTTGGGCTATTGCTGTTTGGCGTGGCCATCTGGATGGTCGAGCGGTTGATCGCCCCGCCCCTGGCGCTGCTGCTATGGGCGGCGCTGGCCATCGCCACCGCGCTGACGCTCGGAGCACTGGCCCGCGCCACCGACGGCTGGGCGCGGGCGCGCCAAACCCTCGGGCTGATGCTGCTGGTATGGGGTGGCGCGCTGGTGCTTGGTGCCGCGGCCGGCGGTGACGACCCGCTACGTCCGTTAAATCTTGCGACCACGTCGCTCTCGACCGATCAACGTGACGAGGCGCGCACCTTCGAGACCGTCGAGGGCCTTGATGGGCTTGATGAGGCGCTGGCGCGAAGCGACGAACGACTCGCCTTCGTTCACTTTACCGCCGACTGGTGCATCTCCTGCAAGCTGATGGAGCGCGACGTCTACCCTGACTCGCGAGTAATCGACGCCCTCGAGGGCATGGCGCTGATCGAGGTCGACGTCACGCAGACGACGCCCCAAACCCGCGCCGCCCTGGATGCCTTCGATTTGTTCGGGCCGCCGAGCCTTCTGTTTTTCGACGGTGACCGCGAAATTCGCCAAGCACGTATTCAAGGTGAAGTCGATGCCAAAGCGCTTGCCGACCACCTTTCTTCGCTCAAGCGCTCCTTAAAAGCGACACCGAGCGCCTGATGCAAATCGTTTTGCCTTGATGACGCCGTTATAAGCAGTAGTAATTTTGGGTGCGGGCAGTTGACGCCCATCGAGGGTCCTACGCTGGACAATGTCGGCGTTTTTCGGCAAACTCCGCTCCCAATAGCATTAGCGGCGGTTTTAAGGCATAAAGGTCTGTAACGTTCGTTAACGTGTCGCTTTTCGTTCATTTTATCGTTGGGTTTACTGCGCCCTTCGGCGCGTCCTTTGACGGCGTGCCGGGGCGGATTTATTAACTGTTCAACACTACCGGGGCCCAGCAATGGATATTCGCAAGGTTAAAAAGCTGATCGAACTGCTCGAAGAATCCAACATCAGCGAGATCGAGATTCAGGAAGGGGAAGAGTCGGTGCGCATTAGCCGCCATCCGGACGGCACCAGCTGGCAGCCCCAGCCGATGCCTCAGTACGGCTACCCGAGCCACGCACAGCCCGCGCCGGCCCCCGCCGCTCCCGCGTCAGGCGGTGACGCTGGCGCAGAGGCTCCGGCCAAAACCTACCGCGGCGAAGCGGTCAACTCGCCCATGGTCGGCACCTTCTACCGTAGCCCGGCGCCGGGTGCGAAGTCCTTCGTCGAGGTGGGCGATACCGTCAAACAGGGCGACACGGTGTGCATCGTTGAAGCCATGAAAATGATGAACCAGATCGAAGCCGATCGCGACGGCGTGGTAGAGGCCATCCTGGTGGAAGACGGCGAGCCGGTGGAATTCGATCAGCCCATGATCGTTCTCGCTTAATCTTTCATTTCAATACGGGTGGATTCTCCCATGCTGGACAAGGTACTTATCGCGAATCGCGGCGAGATTGCCCTGCGCATTCTTCGCGCCTGTAAAGAGCTAGGGATCAAGACCGTTGCGGTGCACTCCAAAGCCGATCGGGATCTGATGCACGTGCGTCTGGCCGACGAAGCGGTCTGCATCGGGCCAGCGCCGTCGGCGCAGTCCTACCTCAACATTCCGGCGCTGATCAGCGCCGCCGAGGTCACCGATTCGAGCGCCATACACCCCGGCTACGGCTTTTTGTCCGAAAACGCCAATTTTGCCGAACAGGTCGAGCGCTCCGGTTTCACCTTCATTGGCCCCCGCGCCGAGACCATCCGCCTGATGGGCGATAAGGTCAGCGCCATCGAGTCGATGAAAGCCGCGGGCGTGCCGACCGTACCCGGCTCCGACGGCCCGCTGGGTGACGACGACGCCGCGAACCTGGCAACCGCCAAGCGCATCGGCTATCCGGTGATCATCAAGGCCGCCGCCGGCGGCGGTGGCCGCGGTATGCGCGTGGTGCACACCGAAGGGCATCTGCTCTCGGCCATTACCGTGACGCGCACCGAAGCCAGTGCCGCGTTCGGCGACGGCACGGTGTACATGGAGAAGTTCCTCGAAAAGCCGCGCCACGTGGAAGTCCAGGTACTGGCCGACGGTCAGGGTAACGCCATTCACCTTTATGATCGCGACTGCTCGCTTCAGCGCCGCCACCAAAAGGTGCTGGAAGAGGCCCCGGCACCGGGCATCGACCCCGAGGCGCGGGCCAAAGTGCTGCAGTCGTGTCGTGACGCTTGCATCGAGATCGGCTACCGCGGCGCCGGCACCTTCGAGTTTCTTTACGAGGACGGCGAGTTCTTCTTCATCGAGATGAACACCCGCGTTCAGGTCGAGCATCCGGTCACCGAAATGGTCACCGGCGTCGATATCGTCAAGGAGCAGCTGCGCATTGCCTCCGGGCTTCCGCTGTCGATTAGCCAGGATGACGTGCAGATCAACGGCCACGCCTTCGAGTGCCGGATCAACGCCGAAGACGCGCGCACCTTCATGCCTTCGCCGGGCAAGGTGACGCTTTTTCACGCGCCGGGCGGGCTTGGCGTGCGCATGGATTCACATATGTACACCGGCTACAGCGTACCGCCGCATTACGATTCGCTGATCGGCAAGCTGATCACCTGGGGTGCAACCCGCGAGACCGCTTTGACGCGGATGCGCAACGCCCTCGACGAGCTGCTGGTAGAAGGCATCAAAACCAATATCGACCTGCAAAAAGACCTGGTGCGCGATAGCTACTTCCGCCAGGGCGGCGTCAATATTCACTATCTCGAGAAAAAGCTCGGCAGCTAATACGGCGCGTGCTTGAAACGGGGTGGCCTGGCCACCCCGTTATCGTTTCTCCCGACTCAAATTCGACCCTCATTTTCGGAGAGTGCCATGCCCTGGCTACAGCTTCGCGCCCACGTTGCCCCGGAGCAGGCAGAACTGCTCGAAGAGCTTTTGCTGGAAGAAGGCGCCACGGCCATCGGCCTTCAGGACGCCGAGGACGATCCGGTGTTCGAACCCGACCGCGGCACCACCCCGCTTTGGCAGGACACCATCCTGACCGGCCTTTACGACGATCTCGAAGGGGTCGATGCGATGCTTGGTCGCATCGAGGCAGCCTGGGCGGAGCAGATGCCCGGCGAGGCGTGCCCCGCCATCGACTACGAGCTGCTGGCCGATCGTGACTGGGAGCGCGAGTGGATGGACGACTTCTCGCCGCTCAAAATGGGCGAGAGGCTCTGGATCGTACCAAGCTGGCACGAGCCGCCAGAGCCCACCGCGGTCAACCTGATTCTCGACCCAGGCCTGGCCTTCGGCACCGGCACGCACGCCACCACCGCGCTGTGTCTCGAGTGGCTCGATGGCTTGGCCGTCGAGGGCCAACTCGATGACAAAACCGTGCTCGATGTCGGCTGCGGTTCGGGGATTCTCGCCATCGCCGCGCTCAAGCTCGGCGCCGCTCGCGCCGACGGCACCGACATTGACCCCCAGGCGCTTCAGGCCAGCCGCGAAAACGCCGAGCGCAATGCCATCGCCGAGCAAAGGCTCTCGCTTTACTACCCGGAGCAGCTCGAAGGCGAAGGCTACCCCGTGGTGACCGCCAACATTCTGGCCGGCCCTCTGGTCGAGCTCGCGCCCACCATCGCGGGCTACGTGGCGCCTGGCGGGCACATCGCCCTCTCCGGCATCCTGGCCAACCAGGCCGATGACGTGGTGAAAGCCTACGAGGCCGAAGGCATCGTGATTGACGAGCCGGCCCTCAGGGAAGGCTGGGTACGCCTGACCGGCAAGCGCCCAGGTTAATTGCCGCATGGCCTTCACGCTCGCGGCGCTGCGGCGTATCATACGCCCCTTTAATGCGCCTAACGCTTGCTCGATACCAACACCATGACGCAACCTTCTTCAACGCTTTTGACCATCGGCGACTATCAGCTGCAAAGCCCGGTCATGTTGGCGCCCATGGCCGGCGTGACCGACCGCCCGTTTCGCAGGCTCTGCCGACGCCTTGGCGCGGGCTGGGTCGTGGGCGAGATGGTCACCGCCGACCCTTCGCTTTGGAACACCCGCAAATCGCGCCTGCGTATGGATCACCAGGGCGAGCCCTCACCTCGCGTGGTGCAGATCGCCGGCGGTGACGCGGTGATGCTCGCCAACGCCGCCAGGCTTAATGCCGAGCTCGGCGCCCAGGTGATCGATATCAACATGGGGTGTCCAGCCAAGAAAGTGTGCAACAAGGCGGCGGGCTCGGCGCTGATGCGTGATGAGGCGCTGGTGGCGGAGATTCTCGAGGCCGTGGTCGGCGCGGTGGACATTCCCGTAACGCTCAAGATTCGCACCGGCTGGTGCGCCGACTCCAACAACGCGCTGGCCGTTGCACGGATTGCCGAATCCAGCGGCATTCAAGCGCTGGCGATCCATGGTCGCCACCGCGAACAGCGCTATACTGGATTGGCCGAGTACGACACCATCGCCGAGGTCAAATCAAAACTGTCGATTCCCGTGATCGCCAACGGCGATATCACCTCGCCAGAGAAAGCGGCGTTCGTTTTGCGCCACACCGGCGCCGACGCGCTGATGGTCGGCCGCGCCGCTCAGGGTAACCCGTGGATTTTCGAACAGATCAATCACTTCCTGGCGCACGGCGAACGGCTCGAGGCGCCCTCGCTTGCTACGCGGCGCGACGTTCTCGACGAGCATGTCAAAGCTCTGCACGCTTTCTATGGCGACACCATGGGCGTTCGCATCGCGCGCAAACACCTTGGCTGGTACCTCGATGAGGACACGCGCTTTGATAGCGCCCAACGCAAGACCCTAAAACAACAATTCAACGCGCTCGGTACGCCAAAGGCACAGTTTGAATGGATCGACAAAGCAATGACGCCAGACGCCGCGGCGCACCTGCTCGCTAAAGGAAGCCATGCTGCATGAACGAACGTTTCTTGATGAACAGCGAATTGACCCCGCTTTGCCAACCGCCGTCAGGCGCGCAGGAGCCGCCTCAACCGCTCAGAGAAGCCGTGGAGAGCGCGATGCGCCGTTACTTCGAGCATCTCGATGGCAGTCAGGCAACTGATCTGTACGCCATGGTGATGGCCGAAGTAGAGGCGCCGCTTTTGGCCTGCGTGATGGATCACACCGACGGCAACCAGACCCGCGCCGCCGACGTACTGGGTCTTAACCGCGGTACGCTGCGCAAAAAACTCAAGCAATACGGTCTTATTGAAAGTGACGCCCCTTGAGTGGGGCGTCGTCGTTTTTAATCCCTGACTCTTTTCACCCCCTGACTTCCATGAGCACCCCAATGGCAGATAGCACCCCCACCCCCGTTCGCCGCGCCCTTCTCAGCGTTTCCGATAAAACCGGCATCGTCGACTTTGCCAAAGGCCTGGTCGAGCAAGGCGTTGCCCTGCTCTCCACCGGCGGCACCTTCCGTCTTTTGCAGGAAAACGGCGTCGAGGTTCAGGAAGTTTCCGAGCATACGGGCTTTCCCGAAATCATGGACGGCCGCGTCAAGACCCTGCATCCGAAAATCCACGGCGGCATTCTGGCCCGCCGTGGCCAGGACGATGCGGTGATGGCGGAAAACGACATCGACCCGATCGACATGGTGGTGGTGAATCTCTACCCCTTCGCCGCGACCGTCGCTCGCGACGACTGCACTCTCGAGGACGCTATCGAGAACATCGACATCGGTGGGCCGACCATGGTGCGCGCCTGCGCCAAGAACCACGCCTACACCACCATCGTCGTCAACGCCGACGACTACGCCCGCGTACTCGGTGAGTTGGCGTCTCAAAACGGCGCGGTGAGCGACGCCACTCGCTTCGATCTGGCGGTCAAGGCCTTCGAACATACCGCCAGCTACGACGGCGCCATCGCCAACTACCTGGGTCGCAAGGTCAGCGACAGCGACAGCGACGCCAATTTCGCCCGCACCTTCAACCTGCAGCTCGAGAAGAAGCAGGACATGCGCTACGGCGAGAACCCGCATCAGCAGGCGGCGTTCTACATCGACCCCGAGGCCACCGAGCCGAGCGTGGCCACCGCCGTGATTCGCCAAGGCAAGCCGCTCTCCTACAACAACGTGGCGGACACCGACGCCGCCTTCGAAGCCGTAAAAGCGTTCGACGAAACCGCCTGCGTGATCGTCAAGCACGCCAACCCCTGCGGCGTGGCCACCGGCGCCACCGCTTTGGAAGCCTACGACAAGGCGTTCGCCACCGACCCGACCAGCGCCTTTGGCGGCATCATCGCCTTCAACGTGGCGCTCGACGCCGATACGGCGAAAGCGATCGTCGACCGCCAGTTCGTCGAGGTGATCATCGCGCCGGGTATCAGCGATGAAGCGGCCGAGATCGTCGCGGCGAAAAAGAACGTGCGGCTTTTGGAAGTCGCGCCGCTGACGGGAGCCACCCAAAGCGCGGCGCTGGATTACAAGCGCGTCAACGGCGGCCTGCTGGTGCAGGAGCTCGACCAGGGCAGCGTCACCCGCGACGAGCTGACCGTGGTGAGCAAGCGCGCGCCCACCGAGCAGGAGCTCAGTGACCTGCTCTTCGCCTGGCGGGTGGCGAAGTTCGTCAAGTCCAACGCCATCGTCTATGCCAAAAGTGGCCAGACCATCGGTGTGGGCGCCGGCCAAATGAGCCGCGTCTACTCGGCGAAGATCGCCGGCATCAAGGCCGAAGACGAAGGCCTTTCGGTGCCCGGCTCGGTCATGGCGTCTGATGCCTTCTTCCCCTTCCGCGACGGCATCGACGCTGCGGCGAAGGCCGGTATCACCGCCGTGATCCAGCCCGGCGGCTCCATGCGCGACCAGGAAGTGATCGACGCAGCCGACGAGGCCGACATCGCAATGGTCTTCACCGGCATGCGCCATTTCCGCCACTAACGCGGCGCAGAGCTTAGCGAGATTGCCGCGCGCGATACCGCTAAATCAAAAAAAGCCCGGGCGAATGCCCGGGCTTTTTTTCATCGAAAGAATCAAGCGACCATCAGCTTCCCAGATCGATACACAGGTACTTGGTTTCCAGATACTCATCCAAGCCCTGGTGACCACCCTCTCGGCCCAGGCCCGAGGCCTTCACGCCGCCAAACGGTGCCGCCGCGTTGGAGATCAAGCCAGTATTGATACCGACCATGCCGTACTCCAACGCCTCGGCGACCCGCCAAACCCGCGCCAGATCCTTCGAATAAAAGTAGGAGGCGAGCCCGTACTGGGTATCGTTGGCCATTTCGATGGCGGTCTCTTCGTCATCGAAAGGAAAGACCGCCGCCAGCGGGCCGAACGTCTCTTCACGGGCCACTTTCATCGAGTCGTTGGCGAAGCTGATCAGCGTCGGGGTGAAGAAGTTGCCACCGAGCGGATGCGGCTGGCCGCCGAGCAGCAGCTCACCGCCCTTGTCCACCGCGTCCTGAACGTGCTCGCTCACCTTTTTGACCGCGTTATCATCGATTAGCGGGCCGATGTTGATACCCGGTTTTGTGCCATCGCCCACGTGCAGTTCGCTGTTCATCGCCGCGGCGAGCTTTTCACAAAAGGCGTTGATGACACTGGACTGCACCAAAAAACGGTTGGTACAGACGCAGGTTTGGCCGGCGTTACGAAACTTGGCCGCCATGGCGCCTTCGACGGCGGCGTCCAGATCCGCATCCTCGAACACGATGAACGGCGCGTTACCTCCAAGCTCCAGTGAAACTTTCTGGATGTGCTGAGAGGCTTTGGCCATAAGGTCGCGGCCCACTTCGGTGGAGCCGGTGAAGGTGATCTTGCGCACCTTGGGTGACTCGGTCAGCGCCGCGGCGATCTCGCTGGCGCTACCCGGCACCACGTTGAACACGCCGCGGGGAATGCCCGCGCGCTCGGCCAGAAGCGCAAGCGCGGTGGCGGAAAACGGCGTTTGGCTGGCGGGCTTGACCACGATGGTACAGCCGGCGGCCAGCGCCGCCCCCGCTTTGCGGGTAATCATGGCGGCGGGGAAATTCCAGGGGGTAATCGCGCCGACCACACCGACCGGCTGTTTGGTTACCACGATGCGCTGGCTGGCGCTCGTCGCCGGAATGGTTTCGCCGTAGACGCGCCGCGCCTCTTCGGCAAACCAGCGAATGAAGCTCGCCGCGTAAGCGATCTCGCCTTCGGCTTCCTTGACCGGCTTGCCCTGCTCACGGGTCATTAAAACGGCCAGATCGTGCTGATGCTCCATGATGAGATCGAACCATTTGAACAACAGATCCGAACGCTCTTGGGCGGTCATTGCCCGCCAAGCGGGCAGCGCGCGGTCGGCGGCGTCGATCGCGCGCTCGGTTTCCGCCCGGCCCAGGCGCGGCATATCGCCCATGCTTTCGCCGGTCGCCGGGTTGATGACGTTGATCTGCTCGCCGCTGTCCGCGGCGACCCAACTGCCGTCGATATAGGCAAAGGGGCAGTACAGTTCGGTTTCCTTGAGCGCTTCCATGACATACTCCTGACCGAAAGGTGGTCGCTATTAGCCAAACTCTCTATCGTGCTAAACATGTCATGCTAGGACGAATCGACGCGTTTGACCAAATGTTTACCGGACCTATCGCGCATTTTTAAGCCAGGTCAAAACGTCTCAATTGACCAGCGTCAAAAACTCCTGCCGCGTGGCCTGGCTGCTTCTAAAGCGCCCGAGCATAACCGAGGTGGTCATGCTGGAGTTCTGCTTTTCGACGCCGCGCATCATCATGCACAGATGGCGCGCCTCGATCACCACGCCCACGCCCTTGGCGCCGGTCACTGCCTGCACCGTTTCGGCGATCTCGCGGGTCAGGTTCTCCTGGATCTGCATGCGCCTTGCGTACATGTCGACGATACGCGCGAACTTGGAAAGCCCCAGCACTTTGCCATCCGGCAGGTAAGCAATGTGGCACTTGCCGATGAACGGCAAAAGGTGGTGTTCGCACATCGAGTAGAGCTCGATATCTTTCACCAGCACCATTTCGTCGGTTTGCGACTCGAAAACGGCGTTGTTGATGATTTCGTCCAATGACGTTTTATAACCCGCATTGAGAAACTGCATCGCCTTGGCGGCACGGGTCGGGGTATCGCGCAGTCCTTCCCGGTCCGGGTTCTCGCCCAGCGCGGTAATGATGTCGCGATAGTTCTTTGCAATGTCATCGGTCATGATGAGCCTCGTTCAACCTGGCTTTCAAACAGCAGTGAATAGAAGAGCAGTGTGCTGGGCGTATTTTACCCTACCCGGCGCGGGGAAGGCAGAGTAACGCCGTTCAAAAAGCGTGGTGAAACATCCACATCCCGACAAAACGCTAGGCCAGCCAGCGCGGCTGTTCAAGCTGTAGAAGCTGCTGCTCGAGCTGGCGAATGTGTTGGTCCCAGTAGCCACCATCGCCTACCCAAGGAAAGGCGCGGGGAAAGGCCGGGTCGCTCCAGCGCGACACGAGCCAGGCCGTATAGCGAATCAGCCGGTAGGCGCGCAGCGGCTCGATGAGCGTTAACTGCTCGCTCGGAAAGGGTCGGCTCTGCTCATAACCTTCGACGACCTCGCTTAGCATTGCCTGCCACTCCTGTTCGTCCTCGGGCAGAAGCATCCAGACGTCCTGAATCGCCGGGGCCATCATGGCGTCGTCGAAATCCACCAGCGTGAAGTGCTCATCGCGGCCAAGTACGTTGCCCAAATGGCAGTCGCCGTGGGTGCGAATTAAGGAAGCGCTGGACCAGTCGAAGCGCGCAAGCGCAGCCAGGGTTTTATCGACCGCGCTCGAGTAGGCCCGGCGCTGCTGATGATTGAGACGGCCGCTTGCCAGAACCCGCGCCTCGGCGTCCTTGATGTCGGCGTTAAAGTCGAAGGTGTGGCGGTGCTCGAAAGCGCGTTGGGCGCCCTGCTGGTGAAGCGCACCCAGCGCCTCGCCGAGCGCAAACAGATGCGCCGGATTGTCGAGCTCCGGCGCCTGCCCGGCGCACTGGCGAAACAGGGCAAAGCGCAGCCCCTGATATACGAAAAGCGACTGCCCTTCGCCATCGCGCCAAGGGGCGCTTACCGGCACGCGGGCCTGGTCAAGCTCGGTGAGAAAGTCGTGCTCCTCCTGGATTGCGGCGCTTGACCAGCGCGCCGGGCGGTAAAACTTCACCACCCAGCGCGCTCGGTCGTCGTCCTGAAACATCAGCACGCGGTTTTCGTAGCTGTTGAGCGCGAAGGGCTCGGCGGCCGGGTAGAAACCGACGGATTCCACCGCGGACATGACGACGTCCGGGGAAAGCGCGCTAAAGTCATGGGGCGTGGCATTGGCCATAGCGTCGACCATGGACGAGCTCCTGAACAAAACGCCGAGTCTATCAGCTGTTGCCCAGCGGCGTCCGCGCCGGCGCCCAGAGGTCGACACGCTCGGCGCCGTGGTCAAGCGCTAGCCGCGCGAGTTCGTGGGCGGTTGCGCCAGTGGTGACGACATCGTCGATGATGACCACGTGCGCCGGTACCGCCGCAGACAGTCGAAACGCCCCCTTCAAGTTGGCCGCCCGCTGGCGGCGGCCAAGCGTGCGCTGCGAGGGCAAGTGCTTGACGCAGGTTGCGCCAGCCAGGGGCAGGGAGAGCCGTCGCGAAAGCTCATGGGCCAGCCAGTGCGCCTGGTTGAACCCACGCTCGCGGGCACGGTCGGGGTGCATGGGCACCGGCAACAGCGCCTGCCCCATTTGAGCCGGTGGCTTTGCGAGCATCAGCTCGACCAAAAGCGTACCGGCACGGGGCGAGGCCTGAAACTTAAAGTCGCGCACCAGCGCCTTGATCGCCCCTTCGTAAAGATACTCCGCCGTGGTCGCGGTAAACGACGGCGGCGAACTCAGGCAGTGGCCGCAAAGCCGGGCGCTTGCCTGATGATCAAAAAAGGCCAGCGGCTCCTTGCAGCGGGGGCAGGCGGCATCGTTATGCTTTAACAGCGCAAAACACTCATCGCACCAGCCCTCGATACGCGCGTGAGGCGACAGGCAAAAGGCGCAGTAGCCCGGCAGCGCCCTCTTCAGCCAGCTACCGGCGGTCAAAACCCAACGTGTCCACGCCATTGATACCTCCCGCGGCTAAAATACCCGCGCTAGCGTATTGACCCTGCTCAAAAAGTTGGTACCATACGCCTCGTCTTCTGCGGATGTGGTGGAATTGGTAGACACGCTAGATTTAGGTTCTAGTGCCGTAAGGTGTGGGAGTTCGAGTCTCCCCATCCGCACCAATTTGATTTTCCTAGCTTTTTATCCCTCCCTGCATTATCCCAATACTCACTAGATTATCCTGTGTGACCAGATTGTGACTTGGTTAACGCACTCTTGATGGCGTTATCGATTGTCTTACCGAGCTATCCAATTCCAAACGATTCCTTATTCTGGCGAAAATGCGTAGTCCACGACTAGCGAATTCATCTCGCCGTTCTCATCGTCGACTTCGGTAAGCTCGATTTGGTAGGCCATGCGGATCAGGTTGAAATTGTGAGGCATGTAGACGCAGTAGTCCGCATCGATACCGCTCTCCAGCGTGATGGTCTCCTCCGTATCCGGCGGTCCATAAAGATCCCTTATTCTTTCTGCCTCGGCGCGCGCGTGCTTACCCTTGTACGTCGCCTGCAGCTCGGCCAGCCAATCGTCGTGGAACGTGTAAAGGTAGGTTGCCGGGTGCACCTCTCTCGGCGCCTCGTTCGCGTGATAGCGTTTGATCGCCGGAGGCCCTTGCTCGTCCAGCGCCGGATCGTGTTCGAGATCGATCAACGCTCTTACCTGCAACTGCGAAAGCCCGTTCCCGAGCCCTAGCGCACCGTCCCATCCAACAGCCGAACCACTCACAGCTATCAGAGCTACCGCCAGCCCCCACCTCAGTATCACTATGTCACCTCTAAATGCGTCACTGAATCATTGAAACGGCGCGCTACGCCCGCCAGCGCTCATGGTAGCAACGCCTCCCGAGAAAGGTCCCTAGCGCTTTCATAAGGGCAAGGATAAGGGCAATGCCGTACCCGGAAAACAGCGAATCACATGCATTAATGACTTTGAATCGCCCCTCGGATAGATTACCTACCCATCAACTGCTCTTAAAAGGATACAGCCATGGATTGGCTCAACCAGTACGCGCCTGCCATTAACGTCGCCATTAGCGTTTGCACGCTGTTCGTCTGGCTTTTTTACGCCCAGCTACTCTACTCCAGCTTCTCTCGCCAGCGTCGCCCGCGCGTGATTATCAACCGGGGTAAAGGCATTGGGCTGGAGGCGCTGTGTCTGGTCAGTAACATGAGCACCGAATCGGTCTACATCCAGCACGTTATTGCGGTTTTACATACCGACAGCCACGAGTACAAGCTGGACATCGTCGAGTATCAGCAGCAAAGCGATGACGATGAGGAAGATTGCTACCGCACCCACCAGGGGCCGCTGGACTCGGGCGATCACATCCATCTTCAAAGCTTTGGCTCGATCGTCAACCAGATTCAGAACCACTGGGACGTTGACCAAAACTCTCTCGAGCAGTCGAACCTGCAGCTCGAAATCCGCGTGATCGCCATCTACGGGCCGGAAGACCTGCCCATTGGCGCCTCACGCCGTTTCGATCTCGTCATGAACGCGGAACCCAACCGCCAGCTCGTCCCCACCAGTATCGACACCGAGCGCCTGGTGAGCCGTCGCTCGCGCAAGCAGGTCGTGCAGTGGGCCAAGGACATCGAACTGCACAAGGCCCAATAGGACTGACAGGCGTATGAGCGCCTGACAATTAAAGCCGCAGCCCGCCATCGCACTCGATAATGCGCGCGGTGAAGTAGTCGTTCTCAAACACGAAGGCCACGCTTTGGGCGATGTGGCACGGCTCGCCAAGGTCCTTAAGCGGCACGCTCTGTTTGATGCGCTCGAGCATGTCCGGACGCATCGCCGCGGTCATCTCGGTGGACACGAAACCGGGGCGACCGTCGCGGCGCGAATGTTGTAGCGGGCGAGCTCCTTGCCCCAAGTCACGCTCAGCGCATGAATACCCGCCTTGGCCGCGGCGTAGTTGCTCTGGCCCATGTTGCCGGCTTTAGAAATGCTCGAAATATTGACGATAACGCCGGCATGGTTCGCCTCGATCATTTGCGTGGCGGCTTCACGCCCGCAGAGAAAAGCGCCGGTCAGGTTCACGTCGATCACGCGCTGCCAGCAAGAAAGTGACATGCGCTTTTCGATCTCACCCTCCTTGGCTTTCACCAGCATCGCATCATCAGTAATACCGGCGTTATTGACGCAGCCGCTGACCGGGCCAAGCTCCCCCTTGATGGCAGCAAAGCCTTTGATTACCGACGCCTCGTCTGAAACGTCGACCACGAACCCCTTCGCCTGAATGCCGCGCTCGCTCAAGGACGCCACGGCCTTATCGAGTGTGTCGCGATGCGTATCCAAAAGCGCGACTCTGGCGCCCTTGCTGCCCAGAAGCTCCGCCATGGCCAGGCCTAGCCCGCGGGCCCCGCCAGTAATCGCGATTACCTTGTTATCCACGTTCATTTAACTTCTCCCTTTTGATCCATTGCCCAAAAGCGGCGTTGATACGTTGATGACGCACGCGGCTGCTTGTTTTTGCGTTTTTTGACACCATAGAGGGTACTAACGTTAGCGGGAGGCAGCCATGCCCATATTACTGTTTATATCGATTTTCACCCTGCTCGACTTCGTCGTGCTTTTTTCGGTGGGAAGCCACATCGGCCTAATGACCACGCTGATACTGGTGCTGCTCACCGGTTTCATTGGGCTGCATCTCATCCGCCGCGAAGGAGTGTCGACCCTGGCGCGGGCACGTTCGCGCATGCAGGCCGGTGAGATCCCCTCTTCTGAACTCTTCACCGGTGCGGCGCTGATTTTTGGTGGCGCGCTGCTGATGGCGCCGGGCTTTTTGTCCGACGCCCTGGGCCTTGCGTGCCTGATTCCCAACGCCCGCCGGGTGATGGGCCGGGCGTTTACCTGGTTTGGCCTCAAGGCGAGCGTTTATCAGCAGGGCCCGTCACAGCGCACCGGCCCGCATACGGATGAGCCGCCGTTTGGCCATGAGCAGCCATACCGGGAGTCGCGGGCCGACTCAAATGAGCATCGCGCGGGGTTTGACGAGCGCGAGCCCACTACGCTCGAAGGTGAATTCATCAGCCGCGACGAACAGCGCCGGCGCTGATCCAGCTAGAGGGTTTTGAGACTTAAGTCCAGGCGCCCGGGATAATTTTTTTGTCACCGGGGCCTTGAAAGGACCACGCTAGCCCCCACTTTTCGAGTCAGCACAGATTCGGCAACGGCACACGCGGTTGCCTTTGACATGAAGGCAAAATGCCTTCGCTTCTCGAGGCCCCGCCACGAGAATCCACTTAAAATTGCCCGTTGGGCTTTGACGAACCTCAGGAGAACGAGAGCATGAATATCCGTCCCTTGCACGATCGCGTCGTTATTCGTCGCGTGGAAGAAGAACAGAAGACCGCTGGCGGCATCGTGCTACCGGGCAACGCCCAAGAAAAGCCTACGCGTGGCGAAGTGCTCGCAGTAGGTAACGGCCGCATTTTGGATAACGGTGAAGTTCGCGCCCTCGACGTCAAGGTAGGCGACACCGTGATTTTCAAGGACGGCTTCGGCGTTGAAAAGCAGAAAATCGACGGTGAAGAAGTTCTGATCATGAGCGAAGCCGATATCCTGGCGGTCGTCGAAGGCTAATTCGACTGTCTCGCGCATTTACTTTCACACTTTTTATTTCAATTTAGGAAGTAACGAACATGGCAGCTAAGCAAGTCAAGTTTTCAGATGATGCTCGTAAACGCATGGCGCGCGGCGTCGACACGCTGGCCAACGCGGTAAAAGTCACCCTCGGCCCGAAAGGCCGCAACGTGGTGCTGGACAAGTCCTTCGGCGCACCGACCGTGACCAAGGACGGCGTTTCTGTGGCCAAGGAAATCGAGCTGAAAGACAAGTTCGAAAACATGGGCGCCCAGATGGTCAAGGAAGTTGCTTCCAAGACCTCTGACGCCGCCGGTGACGGCACCACGACCGCTACCGTTCTGGCCCAAGCAATCGTCGCCGAAGGCCTGAAAGGCGTGACCGCCGGTATGAACCCGATGGATCTCAAGCGCGGCATCGACCAGGCGGTTGCAGCAGCGGTCAAGGAAATCCAGGCGATGTCCGTGCCCTGCACTGACACCAAGTCCATCGCCCAGGTCGGCACCATCTCTGCCAATGGCGACAAGCGCATCGGTGAAATCATCGCCGAAGCGATGGACAAGGTTGGTAAAGAAGGCGTCATCACCGTCGACGAAGGCCGTGGTTTCGAAGACGAGCTGGAAGTGGTCGAAGGTATGCAGTTCGACCGTGGCTACCTCTCGCCCTACTTCGTCACCAACCAGGACACCATGTCCGTCGAGCTCGAAGACCCGTACATCCTGCTGGTCGACAAGAAAGTTTCCAACATCCGCGAGCTTCTGCCGGTGCTGGAAGCCGTTGCCAAGCAGGGCAAGCCGCTGGCCATCATCGCTGAAGATATCGAAGGCGAAGCGCTTGCCACGCTGGTCGTGAACAACATGCGCGGTATCGTTAAAGTCGCCGCTGCCAAGGCGCCGGGCTTTGGTGATCGTCGCAAGTCCATGCTGCAGGACATCGCGATTCTGACCAACGGCACCGTGATTTCCGAAGAAGTGGGTCTGACCCTCGAGCAGGCGAACCTGGATCATCTGGGTACTGCCAAGCGTATGACCATGTCCAAGGAAAACACCACCATCATCGATGGCTCCGGTCAGGAAAACGACATCGAGGCACGCGTTAACCAGATCCGCGCGCAAATCGAAGAGACCTCTTCGGACTACGACAAGGAGAAGCTGCAGGAGCGTGTTGCCAAACTCGCCGGCGGCGTAGCGGTTATCCGTGTCGGTGCCGCGACCGAAGTCGAGATGAAAGAGAAGAAAGCCCGCGTCGAAGACGCGCTTCACTCTACTCGCGCGGCGGTAGAAGAAGGCGTCGTACCTGGCGGCGGTACTGCTCTGGTTCGCGTCATGGCCAAGGTACAAGGCCTGACCGGTGACAACGAAGACCAGAACCACGGCATCAACATGGCCCTGCGTGCCATGCAGTCGCCGCTGCGTCAGATCGTCACCAACGCCGGTGAAGAGCCTGCGGTCGTGATCAACCGAGTGAAGGATGGCGAAGGAAACTTCGGCTACAACGCACAAACCAGCGAGTACGGCGACCTGTTCGAAATGGGCGTACTCGACCCGGCGAAAGTCACCCGTACCGCGCTGCAATCTGCAGGCTCCGTGGCCGGTTTGATGATCACCACCGAGTGCATGATCGCCGACGATCCGGAAGAGAAAGAAGCCGCGCCAGACATGGGTGGCATGGGCGGAATGGGTGGCATGGGCGGCATGATGTAAGCCCCCAAACCCTTTATAACGCCTTGGGCTAGCCTTTCGGCTAGCCTCTAAAGAACCCCGCCTCGTGCGGGGTTCTTTTCGTTAGGGCCGCGGGGTTTCGCCGCTTACTTTTCCGGCGCCAAAGCGTGCTACCATGCGCGTTTTTCCAGAAGCCACCAGGTCGCTCACCGTGCTTTCCCGAATACGTATCGTGCTCGTTCAAACGTTCCACCCCGGCAACATTGGCGCCGCCGCACGGGCCATGAAGACCATGGGCCTTGTCGATCTCGTGCTGGTGAATCCGCGCGAATTCCCAAGCACTGATGCTACGCGGCTGGCCGCCGGCGCCACCGACGTGTTGGAAAACGCCCACGTCGTGGGAAGCCTGAACGATGCGGTACAGGATTGCGTGCAGGTGATTGGCGCCAGCGCCCGCCTGAGAAGCCTGCCGTTGCCCCACTTCGACGAGCCCGACGAGATGGCCCAAAGCGCCGTAGAAAACGCCGACAGCGCCCCAGTGGCGCTGGTATTTGGCCGCGAGCGCTCCGGGCTGACCAACGATGAGATTCGCGAGTGCACCCACCAGGTCAGCATTCCTGCCAACCCTGAGTACGGTATTCTCAACCTCTCCCAGGCGGTTCAGATTCTGGCCTATGAGGTGCACCGCGCTTGGCGCCGGCGCCCGCAAAGCGGCTTTGCCTACCAGCGTCCGGTAGAGGCCACGCCGCCTACGCGCGAGCAGCTCGATCATTTCCAGGCACACTTGGGGCGACTAATGCGCGAAAGCGGCTTTCTGACCCAGCCCCACGCCCGCACCGAAGAGCAGCTCAAAACGCTCTTTACCCGCGCCGAGCCCAGCCGCAAGGAGCTGTCGCTTCTGCGCGGCCTTTTGAGCGCGTTCGAAGCGCACCTTCCCAAGGATCGATAGGCAGCGCAAATCGACACGAAGCGCACAAAAAAGGCAGCCGAGGCTGCCTTTTCGTTTAAAACACGGCGTCAAAGCCACATGGCGCCGAGCCAGCCAAACGCGATCAGCGGCAGATTGTAGTGCAAGAAAGTCGGCACCACGCTGTCCCAAATGTGGTCGTGCTGGCCGTCGACATTGAGCCCGGAGGTCGGCCCGAGCGTCGAGTCCGAGGCCGGCGAGCCCGCATCGCCGAGCGCGGCGGCGGTGCCCACCAGCACGACCGTCGCCATGGGCGAAAAGCCGAACTGCACCGCCAGCGGTACGAAAATCGCGGCGATGATCGGAATGGTCGAAAACGACGAGCCGATCCCCAAGGTAATGAAGAGCCCCACCAGCAGCATGGTCAGCGCGGCCAGGCCACGATTGTCGCCGAAAACCTCGAAAGCGTTGTTGACCAGCGCGTCGATATCGCCGGTCGCTTTCATCACTTCGGCAAAGCCCGCCGCGGAGATCATGATAAAACCGATCAGCGCCATCATGCGCATACCGCTGGTGAAAAGATCGTCCGCCTCGCGCCACTTGAAGATACCACCCATCGACAGCACACCGATCCCGACGAGGCCACCCAGAATCATCGAGCCGGTATAGAGCTGAAGCCCGAGTGCGGCCACGATCGCCACGCCGGACATGACGAGCCCCAGCGCGTGGGGCGTGGCCGGAGCGGTGGACACGAGCGAGGTGCTCGCCGCGACCTCTTTTTCCGCGTAGCCGCGCGCACCGCGATAGCTCACGAACAGTGCGACCAACAGGCCAATGGCCATGCCGCCGACTGGAATGGCCATCGCCATCGGTACCATCGAGCGGGTGATTTCAAGCCCTAGCGGCTCGCCAGCGCTATTGAGGTTGGCGAGCAGAATGTCGTTGAGAAAGATCGCGCCAAAGCCCACCGGCAGCAGCATATAGGGCGCGGTCAGCCCAAACGTGAGCGCGCAGGCGACCGCCCGGCGATCGAGCTTTAAGCGATTCATCAGCGCCAGCAGCGGCGGGATCAAAATGGGGATAAAGGCGATATGCACGGGAATGGCGTTTTGCGAGAAGATCGCCATCAAAAGTACCGCCCCGAGCAGGATCCACTTGACTCGGCTCTGGTGCGCCGCCGTGGCCTCTTGACCCAGCAGCCGAATCAGGCGGTTGGCCAGCATGTCCGGAAGCCCCGAGCGCGAAATCGCGACTGCAAACGCGCCGAGCGTGGCGTAAGCGAGCGCCACCTGCGCCCCGCCGCCGACGCCGTCGTTGAACGCGCCGAGCGTTTCCTCCAGCGACAGCCCGCCGACCAGGCCCCCTACCAGCGCCCCGGCCACCAGCGCGAAAACCACCGAGACACGCAAAAGCGACAGTGCGACCATTACGAGCACTGCAATCATGACTGCATTCATCGAATTACCCAAAGCCTTGAAAAGCGTGATTGAAGCTTGCATCCAAGCAGAAGGTGGCGAATCTTAGCAGATGCGCCGTCTTTTTAGCAGGCTAATCCTCCGTTTAGCCCTTTTCGCATGCTTACGACTTTAGTCGCCCCGCCATTGCTGCCCTGCAGCATTGCACCTACGCTTTCGCCTCGATCATTACTTTTAACCATCAAGGGCCTGGCTATCCATGAGCATGCTGGCGATTATCGTCTCTCTCGTTTTACTGATGTTATTGGCCTACCGCGGGATTTCGGTACTGCTGCTGGCGCCCTTGATGGCGTCGCTGGCGGTGCTACTTTCCGGCGACGGCGCCTTTTTGCTGCCGGTTTACACCGACACCTTCATGAGCGCGCTGGGCGGCTACGTGACCCAGTTCTTTCCGCTGTTCATTTTGGGGGCGCTGTTTGGCCAGCTGATGGCGGACTCCGGCGCGGCGCACGCCATCTCGACCGGCATCGTCAAACGCCTCGGCACGCGCCACGTCGTGCTCACCGTGGTCATGGCCTGCGCGGTGCTGACCTACGGCGGGGTATCGCTGTTCGTGGTGGCGTTTGCGCTCTACCCCATCAGCCGGGAACTCTTTCGCGAAGCGAACGTGCCCAAGCGTCTGATCCCCGCCTCCATTGCGCTGGGCTCGTTCACCTTTACCATGACCGCGCTGCCCGGGACGCCGGCGATCCAGAACGCCATCCCGATTCCCTACTTCGGCACCAACAGCTTCGCCGCGCCAGGCCTTGGGGTGATCGGCGGCTTGATCATGCTGGGGCTGGGCATCACCTATCTTCAATCAAGAGTGCGCAAGGCCAGCGCCAACGGCGAGGGTTACGGCACGCATACCGAGAAGGAGCGCGAGGACACGCCAGACGATGCCCCCGCGGCGACCATGGCGCTGCCGTTGGCGCTGATTCCGCTGGTCATGGTGATCGGACTCAATGCGCTATTCACCTACGGCGTGTTTCCGGCGCTGGATTTGAGCTTCATTGACGCCGCCTTCGATGACGTCTCTGCCGATAGCCAGGCCGGCCTCTGGGCAATTTTGATTGCGCTGTTGAGCGCCTCGGCCTGGCTTATGATCACTCGTTGGCGCCACTGGGCGGATTTGAAAGCGACGATCAACAAGGGCTGCCTTGGCTCGCTGTTGCCGATTTTCAACACCGCCTCGGAAGTGGGCTACGGCGCGGTGATCGCAAGCCTAACGGGCTTCGCCCTGATTCGCGACGCGGTGCTCAACGTCTCCCCCGGCAATCCGCTGATTTCCGAGGCGCTAGCCATGAGCGTGCTGGCCGGTATCACCGGCTCCTCCTCCGGCGGGCTTTCGATTGCGTTACAAACCCTGGGCGACGAATATCTCGCCATGGCGCAGCAGGCGGGTATCGACCCGGAACTGATGCACCGAGTGGCGACACTGGCCGCCGGCGGCATGGATACTCTGCCTCACTCGGGTGCGGTAATTACGCTGCTGGCGATTTGCGGGCTCACCCATCGTCAGTCCTACGCCAACGTCGCCATGGTCACGATCGTACTGCCGATCGCCGCACTCGTCAGCGTCATTTCGCTGGGTACGCTGTTCGGAAGCTTTTAGGCCCACCAGAAAGCTTGTCCCAGGTCATGAACCATAGCGGGGCGTTGGGTAACATGACACAACGCCCCCAGGACGTGACCCGATGCTTTTCGCTCTCTCACTTTTACATCAGCTCAAAAATAGCCTGCGCGATCTAACGCCGATCGTGCTGGTGATGGGCTTTTTCCAGCTCGTGGTGATTCGCCAGCCGCTGCCGGATACGTTTGCGCTCGCCGATCTTGCCCTCGGGGTGGCCTGCGTGCTGCTGGGGCTTACGCTGTTCATCAAGGGCCTCGAGCTCGGGCTTTTCCCGCTGGGCGAGCGCCTGGCTCACGCCTTCGTTAGCAAGGGTTCGCTTTTCTGGCTGCTGCTCTTCGCCTTCGCGCTCGGCTTTGGCTCGACCGTGGCCGAGCCCGCGCTGATCGCGGTCGCCGCGCGCGCCGGGCAGGTGCTTTTTGACGCCGGGCTTCTCGAGCAGACCGCTCAGGCCCGCTTTGCGCTGACGCTCAGGATGGTAGTGGCGCTCTCCGTGGGCGCGGCGGTCGTACTCGGCGTGATGCGTATCATCAAGGGCTGGCCGCTGCCGCCGCTGATCGTCAGCGGCTACGTGCTGGTACTGCTGCTGACCCTGGTCGCGCCCCAGGAGCTGGTCGGCATCGCCTTCGATTCCGGCGGCGTGACGACCTCGACCATCACCGTACCGCTGGTGACCGCACTGGGCGTAGGCCTGGCCTCCAGCATCAAGGGGCGAAACCCGATGCTCGACGGGTTCGGGCTGATTGCGCTGGCCTCGATCATGCCGATCATTTTCGTGCTCGCTTTCGGCATCCTGGGTCTTGGCGCCTTGACAGGGGGTGAATTGTGAACCTCTGGCAAAGCCTTTGGGGAACGCTTGGCGATATCGCGCCGATCGTGCTGATCGTGTTCGGATTTCAGTATGGCGTGATTCGAAAGCCGCTCAAGCGGCCAGCGCAAATCGCGCTGGGTTTCATCATGGTGTGGCTTGGGCTAGCGCTGTTTCTGGTGGGGCTCGAAAACGCGCTGTTTCCACTGGGGGAACTGATGGCCCACCAGCTGACCCATGCGGAATTTCTGCCCGAGCTGCCCCCGGGTGCGGCGCGCCACTGGAGCGACTATTACTGGGTGTATTTGTTCGCCTTTGCCATCGGCGCCAGCACCACTATCGCCGAGCCGGCGCTAATGGCGGTGGCGCTAAAAGCGGGCGAGATCTCCGGCGGCACGTTAAACCCCTTGATGCTGCGCATCGCGGTGGCGCTTGGCATGGCGGTCGGCATTACCCTGGGCGTGTGGCGTATCGTCATGGGCTGGCCGCTTCACTGGTTCATCATTGGCGCCTATGTGCTGGTGATTCTTCAGACGCTGCGCGCGCCAAAGGCCATCGTACCGCTGGCGTTCGATTCCGGCGGCGTGACGACCTCGACCATCACCGTGCCGATCATCACCGCGCTCGGGCTCGGAATCGCTGGTGCTATTCCAGGGCGCAGCCCGCTGGCAGACGGCTTCGGCATGATCGCCCTGGCATGCCTGTTCCCGATCATGAGCGTCATGGCCTACGCCCGGATAAGCCAACTACTCGCCAAGCGAAAGCGACTCGACACCCAACGCCCATGACACAAAATAGAAAGGAGATGAGCATGCGCTTCAAACTGATCGTGGCCCTGGTGGAAGATACGCTCACCGACCGGGTTATGAACGCAGCCCGCGAGGCTGGCGCCACCGGCGCCACCGTGATCAACAACGCCCGCGGCGAAGGTCGCCATCAGGTGCGCGGCTTTCTGGGCATCGAGATCACCGCCCAGCGCGACGTGCTGCTGTTTCTGGTCGATGCGCAAAAAAGCCGCGCGGTGCTGGATTCGATCGCCGACGCCGGCGAGTTCGACGAAACCCCGGGAACCGGCATCGCTTTTCAGCTCGACGTGGAGGAAGCGCTGGGCGTACAAAGCCAGATTCAGTCGCTCCATGAGCGCGACTAGGTCGGCGTGTCAGCCCACATGACCACAATTCAGGGTAGAAATTATCACCAACGCTTTACCTGCTCCGCCCCCGGCGCCTTGATGTGCTAGTATGCCCGCAAACGTGGGCGGCTTTGCGAAAGCCTTGAGACGATCTTTCGGGCCTCGCCAACCCTATCGGGGACGATACGTCAGCGCCACGCGACACTTTCCATCTACTGTCAGTAAGTCCTGCCAATGAGTGATGAATCCACGCCGCGCCGCTCGCTCAAGGGCGGACCCAGCCACGATGCGCTACCGCCGGTCGAGCAGCACGCACGCCAGTACGAAACGGTGCGCAACGCTCATGAAACCGAACTGATCGAGGATTACGTCGAGCTCATCGGAGATTTGCTGGATCACCGGGGCGAGGCGCGCGCGGCGGACATCGCCAACCGCATGGCTGTCAGCCAAGCGACCGTGTCGAAAATGATTCGTCGGCTCAACGAGCTGGGGCTGGTGACGAGCCAGCCCTACCGCTCGCTGTTTCTCACCGACGAAGGCAGGAAGATGGCCCAAACGTCCCGCGGCCGTCACGATGTCGTCCTTCATTTTTTGCGCGCACTCGGCGTGCCCGACAGCACCGCGCGTATCGACGCCGAAGGCATGGAGCACCACGTCAGCGACGAAACGCTCGCCATCATGCAGCGCTTTACCGACGATCACACCAGCTAGGCCAGGCGTTTACCCGCGAGGGCCAAGGGTCGTGAGTCGATTCACCTGAGTCAGCCCCGCATTCCAGACCATTTCGATATGCGTGGTCTGCACGATATCCTCTACCCGGCGCGGGGTCATCAGTGCCCAGCACACCGCTCCTTCGCGGCGCACCGAACGGTAGCGAAGCCCCGGCTCACCGGCGCGGCGAAGCGCATGGCCCAGCATCCGCGATGCGGTGTAGCTATTCGGGTCGTAAATCGCGTGGTCGCTTTCAAGCGCAAGCCCATCGCGACACCCTTTCTCATCGAACGTGCAGCGCAGCCCGCGAAACACGAAGCGTTCATAACGCAGCGCCGGCACGCGCTCCCAGTACGCCGTTTGATGATGGCCAACCTCGGCAATGGCGGTGGTCATCGTATCGGCGATATAGAGCACGCCGAAGCTGCCGTCGCTAAAGCGTGAGCCATCCGGGTTGACGTGGGTAAACGCGGCCGCAGCGTAAGAGCAGCCACGAATGCGAAAGGGAATCTCCTCCAACGGCAGCAGCGCCAGATCCCCCAGCTCGTTACACAGGCGCGGGTTGGTCAACGCCTGAAGCTGATAAAGCGCCTCGAACTCGTCGGGGTCGGCCACATCGTCAAAGAGCGCGATGGGCGGAAACTTGCTGTTGATCAGCCGGTATCCGACCACCGGGTTCGACGCAATCGGCGTAAGCTCCTGGGGCGCTACCACTGCGCGCCTCGCAGGCTGTCGAGCCGTTTGAAGGTCTCGTACAGCGCGGCGAAGTCACCGCCGCCGATCACGTCCAGCGGCGTTCGCCCGTTGAAGTAAGGATTATGGTTGGCCATGGAGACGAACCCGTAAACGTTTTCCGGATTCTCGAACAGCATACGCAGCGCGGCGTGAATGTTGAGCAGGTAGCTTACTCGGGTTAGCTGGTCACTATCGAGCTTGATCTCGGTAAGGTCACCTCGCCTTGCGCGGGCGTAGGTCGAGTGCGAGACGCGCAAAATCGCCTCTCCCTGCTCGTTGCTGGCCTGCCATTTATCCAGAATGCGCACCGCGGTCTTTAAACCGACGGCAGCGGCGGCTTTATTACCTTCAAGACGGGTGACTGTTTGCATCGCTACTCTCCAAAACCTTATTTGCAAATACTAATTCAATAAAAAAGTATCTGCAAATAAAGCGCGCGACCGTTCATTCGTTTCGAATGATCGGGCGCGCCATGCCGACCCGGCCAATCCCGGGCAGCTTTAGCGCGGGGCGCAGCACATCCACGCCCAGGCTGAGGCCTAACAGATTCAGCTCGACGCCCTCTTCCCGCGCAAACATCACGCCGAATACACCGCCCATCGAGAGCTGATAGCCGGTGCCGCTGGGCGCGGGAGCGAACCAGCCGCCAAAAAGATAATCCTTGCCCACCGCCGTTACCGGCAGCGCCACGTCGAGGCCGTCGATCTGGCGCACCAGCCAAGCAATGAAACTGTTGCTGTTTGGCCCTGGCCACACGCGATAGCGATCGGCTTGTGGGTAGCGTGTAGCGGCTTCCTCGATGCTCGGAATCAACCGGGAGGCTTTGCTGCCGCGGTAATCTGCCAGCAGGGTCGGGGCCTGACCGAACCAGGCCCGATCCGGCGTATCAATGGCCGATACCACCGTGGGTCGGCGCCAGCTCAGCACCTGATGCAGCCGGTAGCTCTGCGCGCCCTCGGCCTTGGTTGCAATCCAGATATGCACGCCAAACGCCCCGCGCCAGCTAAACGCCCGCGCCGCGTACACCTGCACCACCGCCGGCGCGTACGCCTCGGGCAGCGGCGCAAGCCCTGCGGAATCGCGGTTGGCGCTGGACCAGTGACCACCGGTTTCGACACGATCGGTCAAGAGTAGCCACGCGGGGCCGGCCAATAGCAACGCCAGCATCAGCACGCAGGTTAAAAGCCACAGGAAAAGCGTTTTCATGACGATCCTTGAATCACCGTATCGACGGCATCGTATCGAATGCGCGCAACGAGTGGTTCAACGAATGAAAGGAGTCAAAAAGAGATCAATACGAAAAGGAGGGAGGTAAAACTGGAGGCGGCCCCAAAAGCCACATCCCGGCACACGCATCCACCACTACCGTTGCTCCCTTCCGGGCCTGGCGGGGTTTGCAGTTTCGCGTTGCGGGAGGACCTAAGGGGCCACCATAGTGATACAGACATGTAAATACCGACTTTATCGTGCGTGATGTGGTGGCTACGCCCTGATTTGAACAGGGGACCCCATCATTATGAGTGATGTGCTCTAACCAGCTGAGCTACGTAGCCTTTGCCTCATCAGCGGGTGCAGAGTATGCCCACTTAAAAGGCAAAAGGCAAGCCAAAATGGCCTGCCTTTTTCGCCAAGTGGTTAAAACTCAACGGGCTTTGCTAAAAGCATTGAGTTTAAAGCGCCTCGCGCACTGCGGGCAGCCCTTCGTCGCCGTCGATCGTGGTCACGCCGTCGAGCCACTCGGCCAGCAGGTCATCGTGCTCTTTCAGGTAGGCGTTGGCGGCGTCACGGGCGGCTACGCCGTCATCCATGATCGAGGCCATCAGCTCGTTTTCCATCTCGAGGGTGAAGCTCATGTTCTCAAGCAGCTGCCCGACATTGGGGCACTGTTCGACAAAACCGGCGCGGGTGTTGGTGTAAACCGTCGCCCCACCCAGATTCGGGCCGAAATAGTCGTCGGCATCCGAAAGGTAGGCCATCTCGAAGTTGGTGTTCATCGGGTGCGGCTCCCAGCCGAGAAACACCATCCACTCTTCATTGGGTACGCGGGTTCTAAGCTCCGAGAGCATGCCCGCCTCACTCGAGTCGACCACCTGCCAATCACCCAGCCCGTAGGCATCATCGCTGATCATCTGCTCGATCAGCTCGTTGCCGTCGTTGCCCGCTTCGATGCCGTGGATGCGACGGTCGAACTCGTCGGCGTGCTCGGCCAGATCGTCGACCGAGGTCACGCCCGCGTCATACACGTACTGCGGCACCGCCAGGGTGTACTTCGCCCCTTCCAGGTTTTCGGTAAGACGCACCACATCACCGTCTTCCACGTAGGGGTCGCTGATGGAGGCCATCGACGGCATCCAGTTGCCCAAAAATACGTCGAAGTCGTCGTTGCGCAGGCCGGCGTAGGCGATCGGCACCGATACCGTATCCACGCGGGGCTCGTATCCGAGCGCCTCGAGTACTTCGCTGGCCATGGCGGTGGTGGCGGTAATATCGGTCCAGCCCACCTCGGCAAAGCGCACGGTGCTGCATTCATCGGCCATTGCCGCCGCGGGCAGCGCGGTCATGACGGCCAGTGCGCCCCAGCGGGCCTTTTTCAGATTGCTCATCGTTTATCTCCTGTGGGTGTCGGTCTAGCTTAGCCGCTATAGGGCGGTCAAGTGAACGCGATTTTTATTGATTGAACGTTCAATAAACAAAAGCTACGCTATAAGAACATCACGACCGGGGCGAAACTTCAAATCGAGTCGTAAGCACCTCGTCTTTCAATTAACCGGTATTTATCGATCCTGGGAGGTCATCGTGCCCAAAGTGGGAATGGAGCCCATTCGCCGTCAACAGCTAATCGCGGCCACCATGGCCGCCATCGACGAAGTCGGGCTCAGCGAGGTCACCATCGTGCGTATCGCCCGCCACGCCGGCGTCTCTTCAGGGATCATCAGCCACTACTTCGGCGGCAAGGACGGGCTTTTGGAGGCCACCATGCGCCAGATCCTGACCGATTTGAGCCAGGCAGTCGCCCGCCGTCGCCGCGCACTGAAGGAGCAAGGCGCCCGCGCGCAGATCGGCGCAATCATCGAAGGCAATTTCGATCGTTCCCAGATCAGCGGCCCGGCGGCCAAGACCTGGCTGGCGTTCTGGGCCAGCAGCATGCACCGCCCGGCGCTGGCGCGGCTGCAAACCATCAACGATCGCCGCCTCTACGCCAACCTTTGCTATCAGTTTTGTAAGAAGATGCCGCGCGAGCAGGCGAAAAACGCGGCGAGAGACTTGGCCGCGCTAATCGACGGGCTCTGGCTGCGCGGCGCCCTCGCGCCCGAAGGCCTCGACGCCGATGCCGCTCGAGACCTGGCACTTGCGCACCTGGATCGGCTTTTGACCGCTTAGTCATTTACCTGACACACCCGCCATTGGGGAGTTTTTTTATGAAGTCCGAACACATCGAGCCGCTTTACATCAATGGCCGCGCGGTCGCCGCGACCTCAAATGAGACGTTTGAGGTCATCAACCCCTTCGATGGCGCAACGCTTGCTCGGGTGGGCCAGGCCAGCCGCGATGACGTTGACCGCGCCGTCGAAGCGGCACACCAGGGCCAGCGCGCGTGGGCGGCCATGACGGGCATGGAGCGCTCACGCGTGATGCTCAAGGCCGTAGCGCTTTTGCGCGAGCGTAACGACGAGCTGGCAAGGCTTGAAACCCTAAACACCGGCAAGCCGATCAGCGAAACCGCAAGCGTGGATATCGCCACCGGCGCCGATGCGCTCGAATATTTCGCCGGCCTTGCCCCGGCGCTGGAAGGCAGCCAGATTCCGCTGCGCGAGGACTCCTTCGTCTATACCCGGCGCGAGCCGCTGGGCGTGATCGGCGCGATCGGCGCCTGGAACTACCCGATCCAGATCGCCTGCTGGAAAGCGGCGCCGGCGCTCGCTGCGGGTAATGCGGTGGTGTTCAAGCCAAGCGAGGTCACCCCGCTCTCGGCGTTGAAGCTTGCCGAGATTTTCACCGAGGCCGGCCTGCCCAACGGCGTGCTCAACGTGGTGCAGGGCGACGGCCAGGTTGGAGCGATGCTGACCGAGCATCCGGGCATCGCGAAGGTGTCGTTCACCGGCGAGGTAGGCACCGGCAAACGGGTAATGGCCGCCGCCGGAGGCTCCACGCTCAAGGAAGTGACCATGGAGCTTGGCGGGAAGTCACCCCTGATCGTCTTCGCCGACGCGGATCTCGAGCGCGCTGCGGACGCCGCCATGATGGCTAACTTCTACTCCAGCGGTCAGGTCTGCACCAACGGTACGCGGGTGTTCGTCGAGGCGAGCGTCAAGCAGGATTTCGAGGCCAAACTCGTCGAGCGCGTACGGCGTATCAAAGCGGGGGACCCGCTCGATCCGGCGGTGAATTTCGGCCCACTGGTGAGCTTCGAGCACCAGGCGAAAGTGCTCTACTACATCGCGCTTGGGAAAGAGGAAGGCGCACGGGTGCTCGTCGGCGGCAATCCGTGGGAAGAAGGCGCGTACGCCAAAGGCGCCTGGGCAGCCCCGACCGTCTTCACCGACTGCAGTGACGACATGCGTATCGTGCGTGAGGAGATCTTTGGCCCGGTGATGTCGCTGCTCGCCTTCAATGACGAGGCCGAGGTGATTCGCCGCGCCAACGATACCGACTATGGTTTGGCGGCAGGCGTGTTCACCGAGTCACTAAACCGCACCCACCGCGTCATCCATAGGCTCGAGGCGGGCATCTGCTGGGTCAATACCTGGGGTGACTCCCCTGCCGAGATGCCGGTGGGCGGCTATAAATCTTCCGGCATCGGCCGCGAAAACGGCGTCGAGACGCTTTACCACTACACCCAGACCAAATCGGTGCAGATCGACATGGGGCCCTTCGCCTCGGTTTTCTAACGTTTTGAGCGGCAAGCGCCAGGTGGGTTTCACGGGTTCGATTTTGGGAGGTGTTCATGGCCTGGCAAGGCGAGTTTGACTACATCATTATCGGCGCCGGCTCGGCGGGTAACGTGCTGGCCGCGCGGCTGAGCGAAGACGCGGGTACGCGCGTGCTGCTGCTGGAAGCCGGCGGCCCGGATTACCGGTTCGACTTTCGCACCCAGATGCCGGCGGCGCTTGCCTTTCCGCTACAGGGCAAACGCTACAACTGGGCCTTCGAGACCGAGCCGGAACCCTACATGAACCATCGACGCATGGAGTGTGGCCGCGGGAAAGGCTTGGGCGGCTCATCGTTGATCAACGGCATGTGCTATATCCGCGGCAACGCTCTGGATTTCGATCACTGGGCGAAACAGCCGGGCCTGGAAGAGTGGGACTCCGCAAGCTGTCTGCCCTACTTCAAAAAGTGCGAAACCCGCGACATTGGCGAAAACGCCTACCACGGCGGCGACGGCCCGGTCAGTATCACCACGCCCAAAAGTGACAACAACCCGCTCTATCGCATCTTTATCGAGGCCGCCAAGCAAGCGGGCTACGCCGAGACCGCTGATGTCAACGGCTACCGCCAGGAGGGCTTCGGCCCGATGGACCGTTTCGTCACGCCCAAGGGGCGGCGCGCCTCCAGCGCCCGAGGCTACCTGGATTCTGCAAAAAAGCGCGGCAATCTGAGCATCGAAACCCACGCGCTTTCTGATGTGATCGAGTTCGAGGGCAAGCGCGCGGTAGGGGTTCGCTACCAGCGCAAGGGGCAGACGCGCCGGGTGCGCGCCAAACGCGAAGTGCTTTTGTGCGCCGGGGCGATCGCCTCACCGCAAATTCTGCAGCGCTCCGGCGTGGGTAACCCAAGCCATTTGAGAGAGCTCGGCATCGAGGTCGTTCACGCGCTCCCGGCCGTTGGCGAAAACCTTCAGGATCATCTGGAGATGTACATCCAGTACGAGTGCAAAAAGCCGATTTCACTCTATCCGGCGCTCAAGTGGTACAACCGGCCTAAAATCGGCGCCGAATGGCTGTTCAAGGGCACCGGCGTCGGCGCGAGCAACCAGTTCGAAGCTTGCGGCTTCATTCGCTCGAAAGACGACGAGCCCTGGCCGAATCTTCAGTACCACTTCCTGCCCATCGCCATCAGCTATAACGGTAAAAGCGCGGTGCAGGCCCACGGCTTTCAGGCGCACGTGGGCTCGATGCGCTCGGAAAGCCGAGGGCGCGTACGCGTGACATCGAAAGACCCGAGCGCGGCGCCCAGCATTTTGTTCAACTACATGTCGAAGGAGAAGGACTGGGAGGAGTTTCGCGACGCCATTCGACTGACCCGCCAGATTATCGACCAGCCGGCCTTCGATGCCTACCGCGGCCGCGAAGTCGCACCCGGCCCCGAAGTGCAAAGCGATGAGGCGCTGGATGCCTTCGTGCGCGAGCACGCGGAAACCGCCTACCACCCTTGCGGCAGCTGCAAAATGGGCGAAGGGCCTGATGCCGTGACCGACGGCCAGGGTCGCGTTCACGGGCTCGAGGCGCTTAGAGTCGTCGACGCCTCGCTCTTTCCTCTGATCCCTACCGGCAACCTGAACGCGCCAACGCTGATGCTGGCGGAGAAAATCGCCGATCGAATTCGTGGGCGAACGCCACTACCGAGCGAGCGGGTCGACTACTACGTGGCCGGTAGCGCGCCGGCACGACAAGCGCCCAACAGATAACGCCTTCGACTGCCTGAAGATTCCTTCTGCGCCGCGGCTGCCCCGCGGCGTTTTTTCGTATTATTGCTTGAAATACATTTTGCATATCGCGCCGGGCTCAAAGGGTTCATACGGCGTATCAACAACTACACTAAGAGCGATACGCGACGCCAAGGCGAAGTACTTGCGCGGGATAGCGCGAGTCTGCCACTATTCAAACATCCGTTTAAATACGTACCCGGAACCACGTTTGAATAATCCTTATAAACGATATGGAGAGATTCTATGCTCACGCTACTGCTGATCGTGCTGGCCATTGTGGGCCTGCTCGTCGTGATGCGCCGGGAAGCCGGCGCGGGGCCGGCTATCGGCGTATTGGCCGTGCTCGGCCTGATCGGGCTAGTGTTCGACGCCCCGGTCATTGGCTTCATTCTCCTGCTTGGCGCGCTTGGCGTGGCCGTGGCGGGCCTGCCGGCGCTGAGAAGGCTGTGGCTCACGCCCCGCATTTTTGCCATTTTCAAGAAGGTGGCGCCGAAAGTATCCGCCACCGAGCGCACCGCGCTCGAAGCCGGTAGCGTGTCCTGGGATGGCCAGCTCTTTTCCGGCAAGCCGGACTGGAACGCCCTTCTAAGCTACAAGGATGAAGGCCTTCGCGAAGACGAGCAGGCGTTTCTGGACAACCAGTGCGCCACCGCTGCCGGCATGTGTAACGCCTGGGATATTTCCATCGAGCGCGCCGACCTGCCCCAGCAGCTCTGGGACTTCCTAAAGAAAGAACGCTTCTTCGGCATGATCATTCCCAAGGAGTACGGCGGGCTTGGCTTCTCCGCCAAGGCGCAGTCCATGGCCCTGCAAAAGCTCTCTGCCAACGAAACCCTGATGGTCACCGTGGGCGTACCCAACTCGCTCGGCCCGGGCGAGCTTTTGATGAAGTACGGCACCGAAGAGCAGAAAAACCACTACCTGCCGCGCCTAGCCGACGGCCGTGAAATCCCCTGCTTCGGCCTGACCGGCCCGCGTGCGGGGTCGGACGCCACCTCGCTTCCAGATACCGGCGTGGTGTGTAAGCAAACCGTCGACGGCAAGGAAGTGCTCGGCGTCAAGCTAACGTTCGAAAAACGCTGGATTACCCTCGCACCCATCGCCACTGTCGTGGGCTTGGCATTTCGCCTGTTCGACCCGGAAAAACTTCTCGGTGATGAAGAGGATCGCGGCATTACGCTGGCGCTGATTCCCCGCGACACCGACGGCATGGAGATCGGCCGGCGCCACCACCCGATCGGTAGCCCCTTCATGAACGGCCCGATCAAGGGGGTCGACGTGTTCGTCCCGCTGGATACCATCATCGGCGGCCAGAACATGATCGGCCAGGGCTGGCGCATGCTGGTCGAGTGTCTCTCGATCGGGCGCTGCATCACCCTGCCCTCCGGCGCTACTGGCACCGCGCGCTACGCGCTGGGCTGGAGCGGCGGCTTCACTCGTGTTCGCCGGCAGTTCAACGTGCCGGTCGCGGAAATGGAAGGTGTGCAGGAGCCGCTGGCCAAAATGGCCGCCCTTGGCTATATCGCTCAGGCAACGGTCTACCAGACGGCCAACCTGATCGATCACGGCGAGAAGCCCGCGGTGCCCTCGGCGATTCTGAAAAGCCAGCTCACCGAGTTTCAGCGTGAAATTCTAAGCCACGCCATGGACGTGCACGGCGGCAAGGCGGTTACGCTCGGCCCGCGCAACTATCTGGGGATCGGTTACAGCGCCAACCCGGTGGCGATCACTGTGGAAGGCGCCAACATAATGACGCGTAACCTGATGATCTTCGGTCAGGGCGCGATTCGCTGCCATCCCTACGTACTCGATGAACTCGCCGCCAAGGACGCCAACGACGTCAAGGCTTTCGACACCGCGTTCTTCAAGCACGCCGGGCTGATTTTCGGCAACGCCGCCCGCGCGCTGACGCTGGGCATCGGCATCGGCAAGCCGTCGGTGCCCTTCGATGCGCCCGCCGCCGCCTACGCCCAGGACATCGCGCGCCTGTCCGCAGGCTTTGGCCTGTGCGCCGACGCCGCCATGGCGAGCCTGGGTTCGGCGCTCAAAAAGCGCGAAATGATCTCGGCGCGCCTAGGCGACGTGCTCTCCAATCTGTATCTCGCCTCCATGGTGCTCAAGCAGTGGCAGGCCGGCGACAAGGTCGAAGGTGAAGAAGCGCTGTTGCACTACAGCTGCCGCTTTGTGCTCCACCGCGCCGAGCAAGCCTTCGTCGAAATTTTCGACAACCTGCCCAACCGGGCGCTGGGCAAGGTGCTAAACGCCGTTGTAATGCCAATGGGTCGTCGCTGGAACAAACCGCACGACGATTTCGCCCGCGATATCGCCCATCGCGTGTCCACTCACAGCGCGCTGCGCACCAAGCTGCTGCGCAATACTTGGGACCAGGACGACGGCGAGCAGCGCAACCCCCTGGCGCGCTACAACGCGCTGCTGGTGGAATACGAACGCGCTGAAAAGATCTATCGTACGGTCAACAAGGCCTACGCCAAAGGCGAGATCGCCCAAACCGCACTGCATCCGGAAGCCCGGGTCGAAGCCGGCCTCGAAGCGGGTATCGTCAGCGAGGAAGACGCAGAGTTCATGCGTGAGTTCGAAAAAGAGGTGCTTGAGATGCTCACCGTGGACGACTTCGCCTACAACGAGTTCGCCACCAACAAGTCCACCCTGATTGACCACAACCCAGCGGCGCCCAAGGCGCCGCCGGTCAATGCCGAGGAGAGCGTGAAGTAGCGCGCTCGGTTACTCATTCAAGCCGGCCTTGGGGCCGGCTTTTTTGTGCCTATCGCCTTTGTTTTGCCTAGCGTATATGCGTTGAATGTTCGAAAACGATCATCTATAGTTTCGTTATTGAAAATATAGCGCGGCCAGTGACGCTTGCGCCTTTAACCCAACGGAATTCGCCATGACGCTTCGAACTCAGAATCTCGAAAAGCTGCCCAGTGAAGAGTATGACGCGCTGATCATCGGCGGCGGCATCAACGGCGCCGCCGCCGCCTCGGCGCTGGCGGGTAAAGGCGCGAAAGTGGCCGTGATCGACCGCGGCGACTTCGCCGGCAGCACCAGCATGCACTCCTCGAATCTGGTGTGGGGCGGCATCAAGTACATGGAGAGCAACGACTTCGCGCTGGTGCGAAAGCTCTGTAAAAGCCGCAATCACCTGATCAAGAGCTATCCGTCCACGGTCAAGGAGATTCGCTTTCTCACGACCATCGCCAAGGGCTTTCGCCACTCGCCGCGCTATCTGTGGGCGGGCACCTGGCTCTACTGGCTGATGGGCAACGGCTTTACCAAGCGCCCTCGCCTGTTGTCGCCGAAAAACATCAAGCAGGAAGAGTCGATCATCCAGACCGACAACGCGGTGGGCGGCTTCGAATACTCCGATGCGTATCTTTACGATAACGACGCCCGTTTCGTTTTCAATTTCGTTCGACAGGCGATGACGTTTGGCGCGGTGGCGGCCAACTACGTCGAATCCCTGGGCGCCGAGCGCGAAAACGGCGGTTGGGTCACGCGTGCGCGCGACGTAATGACCGGCGATACCTTCAGCATTCGGTCCAAAGTGCTGATCAATGCCGCTGGCCCCTGGGTCGACGAGCACAACGCGCTGACGAAGCAGTCCACCTCGCACCAGCACCTTTACTCCAAGGGCATTCACCTGATCGTGCCGCAGCTCACCGAGCAAAAGCGAGTGCTGGCGTTTTTCGCCAACGATGGGCGGCTGTTTTTCGTCATTCCCATGGGAAACCGCACTTGCATTGGCACTACCGACACTCATATGGAGAACCCGTACCCGGAGGTCACCCAGGAAGACATCGCGTTCGTGCTCGAAAATATCAACGCGCGCTTGAGCCTTGAGACGCCGCTGACCGAGAACGACATCATCTCCACCCGCTGCGGCGTGCGTCCGCTGGCGGTCAAGGCGGACAAGGGCCAGAGCCGAGACTTCTTGCAGCTCTCGCGCAAGCATGTGATCGATACTCACGAGGCCACCGCCCATATCAGCATTTTTGGTGGCAAGCTGACCGATTGCCTGAACGTAGGCGAGGAGATCAGCGACGAAGTGCAAAAGCTCGGCGTGACGCTTGGCGCCCCCGCCACCCGCTGGTACGGCGAGCCGGATGACAAGGTCAAGGCCTCGTTCATGCAGCAAGCTCGCGATGCGAAACTCGACGCGCTGACGCCGGCCACGTCCAACGAGAAGCTGTCGTCGCGGCTCTGGCGGCGCTACGGCAACGATGCCTTTGGCCTACTGGAGAAAATCAAGGCTGACCCGAGCCAGGCGGAAATTCTGATCGACAAGACCGAGTACATCCGCTGCGAGCTCGAGTACGCCCGCGACCACGAGATGATCACCGAACTCGAGGATTTCTTGCGCCGGCGCGCCAAGGTATCGCTGGTAGTTCACCGCGACGAGCTGATGAACTCCGAAGGGCTCAAAAAAGCCTGCGAAGTACTGTTCGGCGACCAGGCCCAGACCCGGCTCGAGACCTATTTCGCCGAGAACCCGGATACGACCCGCCCCGATACCCTGCGCTCAAAAGCCGCTCCAGTCGAATAACGGCGTTTTACCTGTAAAAAAGAAAAAAGCCCCCGCGAGGGGGCTTTGTAAGCAAGTTGAAAGACACTACTCTTCGTCTTCGACGATCAGCTGAGAATCCTGGGCCAGCACCTCCTCCCAGGCCTGTTCCATCGAGTAGCCCGCCCGGGTGTCGATAGTGTCGATCACCTCGACCGCCTGCTGAAGCGACTCGCCTTGACACTTGAGCGCCAGTACCAGTTTGGCCAGTTCCTGCTTGCTGAACGTGCTGGCGATACGGTCGGCCTGCTGAGTGAGTTCGATGCAGTTCATAAACCACCTCTGTTTGTTTTGTCACTGTCGGCTAATGAGCTTATAAGCGCCGGAGGGTGGGCGCAGACGCCGCAGGCGGTAGACCTCGCGGTGCCGTACTGACACGCATTGACCGGTTAAGTGGGCGCGCCGGGCTTTGAAAGGGTTGGTGTTTCAAAGCCATGGTCTGACTATGGTCGAGCCGGGTTGAGTCAACAATCCGCCATTGGCAGGGTCGCTGGTTGTAGTAAAACGACAGAAGGTCATACTTCGCGTTTATCGTGTCGGCCGTTTACAAACGAGCGTATTATCGAACGTTTCGACCCTTGAACAAGGATGTCGCCGAGTGCCTTAAGTTTCTGCATCCGACCTTCGTTCATCAGCATGTGACCAGCCATTTGCCAGACCGGCCACCTGTTGGGCCCGAGTGGCATCGCGGGTAGACCAGCTGAGGCTCACACCTCGCTGCAAAGCACCTCCATAACAGCGCCGCCCGAGGCCGCGCGGTCCAACGGGCCTGGATTGAAGCAAGGCGTGCGCGGGTGTTGAATGAGGAACGCCGGATACACGTTGGCTGAAGTGATCGGCGCGCCAAGGGATGAACTCGCAGAAATGGACCACAGCCCGGGCCGTAGCCGGCTTGTCCACTTGGTTAAACAAACATGGGTACCAACGCATGAGCCGGTCGTGAGCCGCCTTCGGAATGCCCGGCGGAAGCGTCCGTGCAACGCCCGGGTCCCTAGGACCGCCAGCAAAATGAATATCCATCCACGCAGCGGCGGCCGCGCGAAGAGGCACCCTCATATTGATCCGAGGATCATCAAAGACGGCGGCCCAGTTCGGGAGCCCGTTTCCAGTCGAACAATGAGGGGGGAGGCACAGCATGACGTAAGGCGTGCCACATCGGAGACGATTCGTTAATATTGCACTACAACCGACAACCCCGTATGGCGAACAGACTCTCGCTCAATCTGAGGGCGTAAGATAACGGTATAACGCCGTAATGCGAGGTTTACGAGGCTTTCGCGAGACCTCGAAACGAAGGCGAGGCATCAAGAAGCCCGCACACGGGGCGGAGGCTTGTAGGGTGGTGCCATCGCACTGGGTGCGCCACCAGCGAGGCACCAGCGGCGGCGTTGGTGGAAGAGCACGGCATCGAGTGAACCATCACCAATCAATCTACTGACCGGCGCGACGAGAAAGTGAATGGCGCGCTTGGGTGGAAATCTGCCCGTCCGGTTTGGTTAGCGAGACGGGCAGAAGCTGACGTAAACGGTCTGGCTAGACGAGACGGATTGCTGCCATCCAGCCGTTCCGTGCGATTACGCCTGTGGAACAGGTCGGCGCCGGACGTGCCGTTCAGACGTTGGACTGAAGAAGCTCGATCACGTTGTTCCACGGATCCACCAGAAAGGCGACCCGAACTTTCCAGTGATCGTTGTCGGTTGGCTCTAGAGTGATTGTTACTCCGCGAGCCCGCAGCGTCTCAACGGCCGCATCGACGTCGTCGACCCAGAGACCGAGATGATGCCAACCATGCGTCCCGAAGCTCGAATAGAGATTGTCTTCGTCGGGTCCGCCGCTTGCGCCTGGACCCGAGACGAGTTCGATCCTGAAGGAGGGGTCGCCGGCCAGCGCCATCTCGGTGAAATTCATGCCGTTTAGGTCGAACGCCCTAATTTCGTGCATGTCCAGCTTCTCCCGATACCACGTCACCGCAGCGTCGCGCTCAGCGACGCGCAGACCAACATGGGCTCCTCGGAGCGTTTGTAGGGCGTTAGTTGATATCATGGTCTCTCTTTCCGGATACCGCGTTGTTTGAAAGGCAAGCGCTTCGTCGCTTGCAGGCACGCGGCGAGAACCAAAACTCAGCCCGTTTCGACAGCATGCTGTCAATCAGTATCGGAATTTGACAACGTGGCGTCAATATGAAAGGTGGATATCCGGTCCGCCAGCTTGTAGGCTTTGCTGCCAATGTCGTCCGATGCGATCACCCAGCTCGTCCTCTCGATCTTCCGCGCTAACAGCCGTCTGATCCTGAGAGGTGACCAATTGACGGCGCCGCTCGGGCTGACGAGCGCGCGCTGGCAAATGTTGAGATGCGTGGCGGAGGCAGACGCGCTCAGGACGGTGTCGGAATTGGCGCGGGATCTCGGCGTCTCGCGTTAAGCGGCGCGAGCTGGCATAGCGTCGAACGAAAAAGCCGCGATCTTCGTCGCGGCCCTGAATAAAAAAGCGCTATTTATTTAAACAGACGGCTGGGCGTAACGACCCTGACCTTTTCTTATCAGCACACGCCATCAAAGCGAAGTGTGGGTTGGTTCAAATGTAGGCTGTTTCAGGCGATGTGCAGCGCCACGCCGTGTTCGCTCAAAAGCTTAATGATCGGCTCCGGTGGGCGGCGGTCGGTGAATAGCGCATCGAGCTGGGCGATATTGCCCTGGCGCACGACCGGGTTACGGTGAAACTTGGAGTGGTCCGCGGCCAGATACACCCGGCGCGAGTTGGCGATGATTGCCTGAGCGACCCGCACTTCCTGATAGTCGAACTCCAAAAGCGAGCCGTCCTCGTCGATACCGCTGATACCGATGACGCCCACATCCACCTTGAACTGGTTGATGAAGTCGATGGTCGCCTCGCCGATGATGCCGCCGTCGCGAGAGCGCACCTGGCCACCGGCGACGATCACCGAGAAATCTTCCTTGCGCTGCAAAATGGCTGCGACGTTGAGGTTGTTGGTGATGATCTCGAGGCCCTTGTGCTCCAAAAGCGCTTGGGCGATCACTTCGTTGCTGGTACCGATATTGATGAACAGCGACGAGTGATCCGGAATCTGCTCGGCAAGCGCCCTGGCGATACGCTCCTTCTCCCCCAGGTTGAGCGTCTTGCGCGTGCTGTAAGCAGTGTTGACCGTGCTCGACTCGACCCCGGCGCCACCGTGAACGCGGCGAATGCGCCCTTCATCCGAGAGCGTATTGAGATCACGGCGCACGGTTTGCGGCGTCACCGCAAAGTGCTCGGTGAGCTGCTCGATACTCACGTAGCCGTGCAGGCGGACCAGTTCGACGATAGCGTCCTGGCGGTGTTGCTGATTCATGGGCCGAGCCTTTTGATTCAGCGGGCAATCAACGTGCCCGCCTATTGTTTAACGATCCGTTGTGCGCGAGCACTCTAGCCCGACAGCGGCCACACCAGCAAAATCACGGGAATCGCCGTCACCATCACCACCAGCGACAGCGGAAGCCCAAGCTTCCAGTAGTCGCTAAAGCGGTAGCCGCCGGGGCCAAGCACGAGCGTGTTTGACTGGTGCCCGATAGGCGTCAAAAACGCACTGGATGCGCTGACCGCGACCGCCATCAAAAACGGCTCCAGCGCGACATCGAACCCGTTGGCCAGGCTCACCGCGATGGGGGCCATCAAAAGCGCGGCGGCGGCGTTGTTGACGATATTGGAGAGCAGCATGCAGAGCAAAAACAGCCCGCAAAGCGACACCACGACCGGCCAGTCGGCGCCAAAATACAACAGCGAATTGGCGATGATATCAGCGCCGCCGCTGGTTTCAAGCGCCTCGCCCACCGGCAGCATCGCCGCCAGCAGCACGATCACCGGCCCGTCGATAGCGTTGTAGCCCTCTCTTAGCGGCAGTACGCCGATCAGAAGCGATACCAGCGCCGCCGTACTCATGGCCACCGCCGCGGGCAGCAAATCAAACAGCATCGACACGATTGCCAAAGCGAAAATGCCCAGCGATAGCGCCAGCTTGCGCGGCTGCCCCAGGTGCAGCTCGCGGCTCGCTAGCGGCAAACACCCAAGCGACGAGAGGCTGTCGTTGATCTCCTTTTCGCTGCCCTGAAGCAGCAGCACGTCGCCGGTTTGAAAGCGAATGTCGCGAAGGCGCTGTTTCAAGCGCCCGCCGTCCCGGGCCACGGCCACCAGGTGTAGGCCAAACTGATGGTTCAAGCGAAGCTGGCGCACGCTGCGATTGATCATCATCGAGCCGCTTCGCACCACGGCCTCAACCAGTTGCAGGCCTTCGGTATCGATGGCCTCATCTTTTGATGGCTCACTTGCCTCATCGGCAGCTTTAGCGGCTTGTTCGTCCTCTTCGCGGTCGTCCTCCTTGAGCTCGGCGACCGCGCTCAAGCCCGCCTTGTCCTCGAGAAGTTGAAGCTCCTCCGGGCCCGCCTCGAGCAGCAGAATATCGCCCTGCTTGAGCACGCCGTGAAACGAGTACCCTGCCCGGCGGTTGTCATCGCGCACCACAGCTAGTACGGGAATGGTTTCGTCGAGCTCGTCGCGAAGCTGTTGCAGCGTCAGGCCGTTGGCCTTGGACTCTTCCGAGACCTTAAGCTCGACCAGGTAGTTGGCGGTATCGAACATGTCCGCCGCGCCGGCGGCGCTGTTGCGTTTGGGCGTCAAACGCCAGCCCAGCAGCACGATGAACGCAAGCCCCGCCAGCGCCACCGCCACGCCTACCGGTGAAAAGCTGAACATGCTGAAGTTTTCACCGGTGATGTTGCCGCGGTAGGTGGAGATGATGATGTTGGGCGGCGTACCGATCAGCGTGGTGAGCCCGCCGAGCAGCGAGCCAAACGCCAGCGGCATCAGCAGAAGCGAGGGCGAGGTGTTGTGCTCCCGCGCCAGCCGCATGGCCACTGGCAGCAGCAGCGCCAATGCACCGACGTTGTTCATCACGCCGGAAAGCACCACGACCGTGCCTACCAGTGCCAAAAGCTGCAACAGCAGGCGCTCGCCGGCTTTCATCACCTGAGCGGCGATGATATCCACCACGCCGGAGCGCTCGAAACCGCGGCTGATGACCAGCACCGCCGCCACGGTGATCACCGCCGGGTGGCCGAAACCGGCAAAGGCGTCGTCGGCGGGCACCAGCCCCAGGAGTACCGAGCCCAACAGCGCGGCCAGGGCGACGACATCGTAGCGGAAACGACCCCAAATGAATGCGGCCAGTGTCAATGCGAGGATGATGAACATTAGCGTGCTGGGGGCCAATCCGATAGCCTCGATCGCCATGTAGCGGTGTCTCCTTATTTAACGCCGAGTCCAAGCGCCGGCGGTGTCGTGTATCCCACTAGATAGACCAAAACGCAACATAAGTTAACTGATTCTGCGCGTTTTTTTAAAAAATCGCGCCACCGGTGACGCGTGCCCGACTGGCTAAACTGGTAAGCTGGCTTCTCATTAATATCTATAACGGTAATACCTGTAACAGTGAGATAACTTCATGGATCTATGCCAGCGGCTGCGTCAGGCGGCCAACCCGTACTGGGACGCCTCGGTCAATCACCGTTTCGTCGACGAACTCTTGAGCGGTCACATCGATGACGAGGTGTTCGCCCGCTACCTGGTGCAGGACTTCTGCTTTTGCGATAGCTTCGTGCGGCTGATCGCGGCGGCGGTGTGCGCCGCCGATGATCCCGAGGCGCGGCTAACCCACGCGCGCCAGCTCAGCGTGCTGGCCGGCGGCGAGTACCGCTACTTCATCGACTCTTTCCAGGCGCTGGGCGTCGACGAAGCCCACTGGCGCAACCCGCCCATTGCCGAGCCGACCCAGGCCTTCGTCGATCTGATGGACCGCGCCTGCGCCTCCCAGGACTACGCGCTGATTCTCGTGGTGCTGGTAGTGGCAGAGTGGCTCTATCTGGAGTGGGCGCAGCGAAGTCAAGATCTGCCCGAGCGCGCTGAGCATCGCGACTGGATCGTGATCCATAACGAGCCGGCATTCGTGCAGTGGGTCGACTTTCTTAAAAGCGAGCTCAACCGGGTGGGCGAAACCCAAAGCTTCGAGAGCCTGCGAGCACCCTTTGTCGAGGCCAGCCGCATCGAAAAGCGCTTTTTCGACATGGCCTACGACGGCTTGGATGCCTAATCTCCGCGCTACCCCGCCTGCGGGGTAGCGTGTGTGAGGCCCGGCCGGGCTTTAATTCAGGGAAGCAGAATCGTAGAGCCGGTGGTTTGGCGCGACTGTAGCGCGTCCTGAGCCTTGCCGGCCTCAGCGAGCGGATAGCGGTTGGCCACGTCGATCTCGATCTTGCCGCTTTCGATCATCCCGAAGAACTCGCTGCACATTTGCTCCAAGTGCTCGCGGGTGTCGGCGTAGCCGTTGAGGCTCGGGCGCGTGACGTAGAGCGCCCCCTTCTGGTTGAGAATGCCGATATTGACCCCTTCCACCGGGCCCGAGGCGTTGCCGAAGCTGACCATCAGCGAGCGCGGCTTCAGACAATCAAGCGAGGTCTCCCAGGTATCCTTGCCAACGGAGTCATAGACCACGTCGCACATTTTCCCATCGGTCAGCTCGCGCACCCGCTCGACCACGTCCTCCTCGGAGTAGTTGATCGTCGCCCAGGCACCATTTTTCTCGGCAAGCGCAGCTTTCTCTTTCGAGCTCACGGTACCGATCAGCTTCACGCCTAGCGCCTTCGCCCACTGGCACGCGATGGAGCCCACGCCCCCAGCGGCGGCGTGAAATAAAATGGTCTCGCCGCCCTTGAGCTCATACGTCTGGCGCAGAAGGTACTGAACCGTCAGGCCCTTGAGCATGCTCGCCGCGGCGGTTTCGAAATCGATACCGTCGGGCAGCTTTACGACCTTGTCGGCGGGCAGCGTGTGAAGCTCGGCGTAGGCACCCAGAGGGCCCTGTGCGTAGGCGACCCGGTCCCCCTCTTTCAAATGGCTTACGCCTTCACCCACGGCGTCCACCACGCCAGCGCCTTCGGTCCCCAGCCCTGAAGGCATACCGGGCGCGGGATAGAGCCCGGTACGAAAATAGATATCGATGAAGTTGAGCCCCACCGCCTTGTTGGCGATGCGCACCTCACCCTTGCCCGGCGCCTTGACGTCGACATCCTTGAGCTCGAGCACGTCCGAGCCACCGGTTGTTGCAAACTCGATCCGCTTGGCCATGACCACTTTCTCCTTTGTGAGTGAACGGCAAAGACCTTCATCCAACCGCGTTAACCGTTATAAATCAAGCGGTGCCATTGGGTTGTCATACGCCCATGCTAGACTGAGCATTTTCAACCAGCACTCGGTGAATGTCCCATGTCGCACCCCGGCATTTTGTTACCGGCGCTCGTCGCCCACCGCGGCTACTCCGCTGCCGCCCCGGAAAATACGCTCGCGGCGGTGCGCGCCGCCTTTAACGCCGGCGCGACCTGGGTCGAGCTCGACGTACAGCTGTTGGGCGACGCCACGCCGGTCATCTGGCACGACCAGAGCGTACGCCGCTGCTCCGACGGGCGGGGCGAGCTTTCAAAGCTTAGCCTGCAAAGCGCCAAGGCGCTCGACGTGGGCGGCTGGTTTTGCGACCGCTTTGCCGGTGAAAAAATGGCCACGCTCGACGAGATGCTCGCGCTTCTCGACGAGCTCGGCATGGGCGTGAATCTCGAGATCAAGGTCAACAAGGGGCGCGACGCCAATGCGCTGGTCGACGCCGCGCTGCCGCCGCTGATGGAGCGAATCCCCGCCGAGCGCCGCATCGTCTCCTCTTTCGATGCCCAGGCGCTCAGGCGCTGCCGGGCGCTGGCCGGCCCCGACCGCCTGGCCCTTGGCGTACTGTTCGGCGCCACGCCTGCCCGTTGGCAAACCCTTTGTGAAGAGGTCCAGGCGTTCAGCGTCCACCCGGACTGGACGCGGCTCAAGCGCGCCCGTGCCGAGGCGATGGTCGAGGCGGGCTTCAAGGTACTTTGCTACACCCCCAACGACCCGAGCGCCTTCGAGCCCCGCTGGGCTTGGGGGGTCTCGAGTGCGATCACCGACCAGCCGGAAACGTTCAAGCGTTTTTTGGATCAGCGTTAAGCGGCATAATAGCGTCCCACTCGCAGACCCCGGGAAGTTGTCATGAAGTATATTGGCGCGCACGTTAGCGCTGCAGGCGGGCCGGACCAGGCCGTTCACCGCGCCGTCGAGATCGGCGCCAACGCCTTTGCGCTGTTCACCAAAAACCAGCGCCAGTGGAAAGGCAAGCCGCTGACCGACGAAGCCATCAGCGCCTTCAAGAAGGCGTGCCAGGATCACGGCTTCGCCTCGAACCAGATCCTTCCCCACGATAGCTACCTGATCAACCTGGGCCACCCGGACGCCGAAGGGCTCGAGAAGTCCCGCGCAGCGTTTCTCGACGAGATGCAGCGCTGTGAACAGCTCGGGCTCTCGCTTTTGAATTTTCACCCGGGAAGCTTTTTGAAAAAGATCAGCGAGCGCGACTGTCTGCTGCGCATCGCGGAATCCGTCAACCTGGCGCTCGATCAAACCCAGGGCGTCACCGCGGTGATCGAAAACACCGCCGGGCAAGGCACGAATCTTGGCTGGCGCTTCGAGGATCTTGCCACCATCATCGAGCACGTCGAGGATAAAAGCCGGGTTGGCGTGTGCATCGACACCTGTCACGCCTTCGCCGCCGGTTACGATCTGCGCGGCGCCCGGGCGACCGAGCAGACCCTCGACGAGCTGGGAAGCGTGGTGGGTTTCGAGTATCTACGCGGCATGCACTTAAACGATGCCAAAAGCGAATTTGCCAGCCGTGTGGATCGCCACCATAGCCTTGGCAAGGGCAATATCGGTCTGGAGGCGTTCACCACCATCATTCAGGACCCGCGCACCGACGGCATTCCCCTGATTCTCGAAACCGTCGAGCCGGAAAACTGGCCGGAAGAGATCCGCTGGCTGCGCGCTCAGTTGCCGGACGCCGCACCAGGCAGGTAGTGAATCACGTCGTGAAAGCGCAGCCGCCGGTCGCTTTCGTTGCGCATGGTGTGGGGCCGGTCGGCAAAAAAGCGCAGCCCCTCGCCCTCTTTTAGCGTTTGCCACTGCCCGTCGAGGCAAAACGTCAGCTCGCCCTCCACCACCACGATATGCTCGACCACACCGGCGGCGTGCGGGGCGGACTCGCTCATCGCTTTTGGGGCGAGTTCGATCATGAACATCTCGAAGCCCAAAAGCGGATCGAAAGGGAATAGCAGCCGTGCCTGCATGCCCGCGCTGTCCTCGCCCCATACCGGTTCTCGCCCGTCGCGCTTGGGCGCATCCGGTTCGGGCGCGCCGCTGTCGAAAAGACTCGAAAACGACACCCTAAAGCCGCTGGCGATCTTCCAAAGCGTTGAGACCGTCGGGCTCGACTCTCCCCGCTCGATTTGTCCAAGCATCGCCTTGCTCACGCCGGTTTCGACCGCGGCGCGGTCCAGACTCCACGCCCGCTCGCGGCGAAGGCGTTTGACGTTATCGGCGACGTGAACGGCGACCGGCGTCGGGGGGCTTGCCATCAAGGGCTCCTAAAACGCCCCGGGTACGCAGGGCGTGGGTGAGAATCAAAAGCGCAAGTTTTGCAGCTAATGCGTTCGTTGCCTAGGCTTACAGCGACTTTACGCTTGATGAGCGACCCAAGCTGCGCCACCCAAGGACGACAATCGACAAGGAGCTACCGTGAGCGAAACCGATCTAGGCCTGATGGATGCCAACTCCCTGCGCACGCTCTATCAAAACAAGCAGGCGTCGCCGCTGGAAGCCACCCGCGCCGCCCTCGAGCGTATCGAGCGTTTCAACGACCAGGTGAACGCGTTTGTGCACGTTGACCGCGAAGGCGCCGAAAGCGCGGCCAAGACCTCCGCACGCCGCTGGGGCCAGGGCAAACCGCTGAGCCCGATCGACGGCGTGCCGGTATCGATGAAGGATCTCGCCCAGGTCGCAGGCATGCCGTGTCGGGAAGGCTCGCTGACCACGTCGAAAGCGCTATGCGACACCGACTGCCCACCGGCGCGCATGCTGCGCGAGGCCGGTGCAATCATTCTGGGCAAAACCAACACGCCGGAGTTTGGTTGGAAGGCGGTGACCGACAACCGCGTGTTCGGCGCCACCAGTAACCCCTGGGATACCCGGCTTACCGCCGGCGGCTCCTCCGGCGGCGCCGCGGCGGCGGCGGCACTTAACATGGGCGTGCTGCACCAGGGCGGCGACTCCGGCGGCTCGATCCGTATCCCCGCCGCCTTCACCGGCACGTTCGGCTTCAAGCCGACCTACGGCTGGGTACCGCAGTGGCCGCCGGCCAAGGAGCCGAGCCTGTCGCACCTTGGGACGCTGACCCGCTCGGTAGAGGACTCGGTGGCGATGCTCAACGTCATCGGCCGCTACGACTACCACGACCCCTACGCCACCCGCGGCCAGCCGGACTGCTGGGGCGAGGATCTCGACAAGAGCCTGGAAGGCTTGCGCATTGGCTACTCGCCTGATCTCGGCTATGCATCGGTCGACCCGCAGATCGCCGAGAAGGTGCGTGAGGCTGCCAACGCGCTTGCCGAGCTCGGCGCCGAAGTGGTCGAGGTCGACCCGGGATTGACACCGGCCATCGATACCTTCAGAAAGCTCTGGTTCACCGCCTCGCTTCACCAGTGGGAGCAGCTCGATGACAAGCACCGCGAGCTGTTGGACCCGGGGCTGGTCGCCAATGCCAAGGAAGCCGAAGGCTGGACGGCGCTGGATTTTTTCCGCGCGCTCAATGAACGCGCCTACATCACCCAACGCCTGGAGCACTTCAACCGCGAGTATCACCTTTTGATGACGCCGTCGGTGACGCTCTCGCCTTTCGAGATCAATCACGAGGTGCCGCCGGGAAGCGACATGCGTGACTGGGAAGAGTGGGCCTCGTTTAGCTACCCGTTCAACCTGAGCCAGCAGCCGGCGGCGTCGGTACCGTGTGGCTTCACTAACGAAGGCCTGCCCGTGGGCTTTCAGCTCGCCGGCGGCAAGTACGACGACGTTCGCGTGCTACGAGCCTGCCACGCCTACATGAAGCGCCACCCCACCCGTTTTCCAAGCATTCCCGACCCGTCCCACACGGCGGGCTAATTAAACGGCGCCGCCTTATTTGGCGGCGCTGGTTTCCTGTCGCTCTTTCCTCTTGTCCGCCTAGTCGTTACCCAATCAACGCCCACTTACCGGTTATTGTGCGTTATAGCGCACAATGGTAACGTCGTTTTCGTGCGTTATAACGTTCAACCGTGATCGGGGCCCTCATGTCCACCTCAGAAAACAGCCAGCCTTACCGCTTCTCGCTTTGGCGCGATACGACCTTTTCGACCATCACGGCGGGGCTGGTCGCGGTCGTCATTAGCTACACGAGCTCGGCGGCGATCGTCTTTCAGGCCGCCGAGGCGGCGGGCGCAACCGCGGCGCAGATCAGCTCCTGGCTCTGGGCGCTGGGCATCGGCATGGGCCTGACCACGCTCGGGCTTTCGCTTTACTACCGCATGCCGCTATTAACGGCGTGGTCGACGCCGGGCGCGGCGTTTCTGGTCACGAGCCTGCCGGGCGTGCCGATGAACGAGGCGATCGGGGCGTTTCTTTTTTCCGCGCTTTTGATCACGTTGTGCGGGGTCACGGGTCTGTTCGAGCGGCTGATGCGCCACATTCCCAACGCGATTGCTCAGGCGCTGCTGGCAGGCATTTTACTGCGATTCGGGCTTGAGCTTTTCAGCGTCATGCAGCACCAGTGGCTGTTGCCGCTGATCATGCTCGCGGCCTGGGTGATAGGCCGCCGGTTCTGGCCGGCGCTGGCGGTACCGGGCGTGCTGCTGGTGGGGCTGGTGGCCGCGGTGATGCTGGGCCAGGTCGATGCGGGCAATATTCCGCTAACGCCGGCCGCTCCTGCCTTCACCGCCCCCGCGTTTGCGCCAACGACGCTGATCGGCATCGGCATTCCGCTTTTCATCATCACAATGGCGACCCAGAATCTTCCCGGGGTGGCGGTGCTGAGAGCGGCGGGCTACCAGCCCAACGGCTCGGCGCTCATGGGCTGGACGGGGGCAGCAACGATGGCGCTGGCGCCGTTTGGCGGTTTTGCCTTGAATATGGCGGCGATTAGTGCGGCGGTCTGCATTGGCCCGGATGCCCACGCCGACATGCGACGACGCTACGCGGCGGGCGCGGCGGCCGGCGCGTTCTACCTGGTGATGGGACTATTCGGCGCAACGGTCACCGGGCTATTCAACGCCCTGCCCCAAGCGCTGATCGTGGCGCTTGCCGGCATCGCGCTGCTGGGTACGCTGAGTGGAGGGCTGGCTGGCGCCTTTGCCAAAACCGAAGAGCGCGACGCGGCCATCGTGACGTTTTTGCTGACCGCATCGAGCATCAGCCTGCTGGGGATCGGCAGCGCTTTCTGGGGACTGGTCCTTGGACTCATCACCCTGCAGTTGACCAAACCCCGTGGGCAGACGCGAGATTAAAGAACGCCCAGGCGCTCGCTGTCGTGGACGCCAGACATGCGCACCATGGCGAGCGCCTCGTCGAGACTTTCGACCTCTTCCATGATCATCAGCTCGTCATTCAGGTTGACGGGCTGGCCGGCCTTGTCAGAAAGAATCCGCTCGAGCGAGGCCAGATCCGTGGAGTCATCGAGCTTGAAGGTATCGATGGAGGCGCTGGTATTACTCGGAAGATAAATCGTGCCGTTGGAGAAATCCACCGCGTAAGCGATCACGCCAGGCAGAATGAAAAACAAAAGCCCGACGCCGTTGGCGATAGCGACCACCGGGTCGACATTGCCGCTGAGCTGGCCCTTGCGCTCGGGATGAAACAGCGTACCGCAGCCGCTCATGCTCACGACGAGACTTCCCACCAAAGCAATGCTTGCACCACGACGTACGAGCTGTTTCATCGATTCTCTTCCTTAAAAAAATTGACGGTGACCCTGGACGAGAAAAGCGCCTTTCATTGAGCGCGCGTCAGATCGGTTATACCACTTGAAGCGGCGGAGTCTAGCACGATTGCATCCTGCGCCGGGGCGGCAAGGTTAATTTTGCCGGCTTTACCGCGTGCCCGTACAATGCAATCATTCAACGCTTGAAAGCGCCTCACGGCGCCGCGTCACGCTATTGCGATCGTCACGTTTTACGTATTACCGACCCAAAAGGAAGTTTCACGCTCATGCGCGCCAGCCAACTACTGATTGCCACCTTGAAAGAGACCCCGGCCGATGCGGAGGTCGTGAGTCATCAACTGATGCTGCGCGCCGGCATGATCCGCCGTTTGACCTCGGGCCTCTACACCTGGCTACCCCTTGGCCTTCGTACGCTGCGCAAGGTCGAGCGGATCGTGCGCGAAGAGATGAACCGCGCCGGCGGCCAGGAAGTGCTGATGCCCGCAGTGCAGCCGGCGGATTTGTGGCAGGAGTCCGGCCGCTGGGAGCAGTACGGCCCGGAGCTTCTGCGCGTCAAGGACCGTCATGAGCGCGACTACTGCGTTGGCCCGACCCACGAAGAAGTGATCACCGATCTGGTGCGCCGCGAGGTGTCGAGCTATAAGCAGCTGCCGATCAACTTCTATCAGATTCAAACCAAGTTTCGCGACGAGATCCGCCCGCGCTTTGGCGTGATGCGCTCGCGGGAATTCATCATGAAGGACGCCTACTCCTTCCATGCTGATGAAGCCTCGCTTGCTGATACCTACCAGGCGATGTATGACGCCTACACGCGGATCTTCACCCGACTGGGGCTCGATTTTCGCCCGGTGATCGCCGACAACGGCTCGATCGGCGGCACCGGCTCGCACGAATTCCATGTGCTGGCCGCCTCTGGCGAGGACGACATCGTCTTCTCCAACGAATCCGACTACGCCGCCAATATGGAAAAAGCCGAAGCCCTGGCGGCGCCGCTGGGTAGCGACGTCAAGCGCTCCGCACCGAGCCAGGAAATGCATCTGGTCGACACGCCCAACGCCAAAACCATCGCCGCCTTGGTCGAACAGCACAATCTTCCCATCGAGAAAACCGTCAAGACGCTGATCGTGCGCGCCGCCGACGGGGGGCTAATTGCGCTGCTGGTGCGCGGCGATCACGAACTCAACGAGGTGAAAGCGGAAAACCTGCCCCAGGTAGCCGCGCCGCTCACCATGGGCAGCGAAGAGGAAATTCGCGCCGCCGCCGGCGCAGGCTTTGGCTCACTCGGTCCGGTGAATCTCGACATGCCGATCATCATCGATCATAGCGTCGCGCTGATGTCGGACTTCGGCGCTGGCGCCAATATCGAAGGCAAACACTACTTTGGCATCAACTGGGATCGCGATCTGCCGCTACCCCAAGCGGCGGACCTGCGTAACGTAGTCGAAGGCGACCCGTCGCCGGACGGTCGCGGCACGCTCTCGATCAAACGCGGTATCGAGGTGGGCCACGTGTTCCAGCTCGGCACCAAGTACTCCGAGGCGATGGACGCCAAGGTGCTCGGCGACAGTGGCAAGACCCTGCACCCGTGGATGGGCTGCTACGGCATCGGCATCACCCGCGTGGTGGCCGCAGCGATCGAGCAGAACCACGACGACGCCGGCATCATCTGGGCCGACGCCATTGCGCCGTTCAACGTCGCGCTGGTGCCGATGAACGCACACAAGTCTCAGCGCGTGCGCGAAGCCTCTGAAGCGCTCTACCAAACGCTGACCAACGCCGGCTTCGACGTTTTGCTCGACGACCGCGATACGCGCCCGGGCGTGAAATTCGCCGACCTGGAGCTGATGGGCGTGCCGCACCGTATCGTGATCGGCGATCGCAGCCTGGATAACGGCGAACTCGAGTACAAGGGCCGCCGCGATATTGATGCCACCATGGTCGCCGAGGATCAAATCGTCGCGTTTTTGGGCGAAAAGTCTGGCCTGAACGCCTAACGCAGGCTCAGGGCGAGCGTGGCGGCGCGGCTTACAACAGGCGTTGCACTGGCGGCCCTGTGCCTGGTGATAGCATCACCGGGTAGCGCCGCCGAACCGCCGCTTCGCTCGACCCTCGAGGCCGCAGCCTTCCAGGGCACCGCGATGCGCCAGTGGGCTGCGCGCATGCACGCTCCACTGGCGCGCTTTGTGAGTGATGCTGGCCAGCGCGACGCGCTGCTCACAAGGCTCTACCAGGAAGCCCGGCTCGCCGGGCTACCGCCGAGTTTGATACTGGCGCTGATCGAAGTGGAAAGCGCCTTCAAGCCAAGCGCGGTCTCTCCCGCCGGCGCCACCGGTCTGATGCAGATCATGCCCTTTTGGGTCGCCGAGCTTGGCCTTCCGATCGACGATTTGACCGACCCCCATCGCAATCTTCGCTATGGCTGCACGATCCTCGCCCACTATCTGGCCGTTGAGAACGGCGATTTTACCCGAGCGCTTGCCCGCTACAACGGCAGCCTGGGTAACACCTGGTACCCCGAGCGCGTGCTTCGCGTTTGGCAAAGTGCCTGGCGTTAGTCCCAAACGGCGTCTCTCTTCTATACCCCTATCAAGCGCACGCTACTCAAAAGTGTCTGATGTTTTCTCGCTGGCTCTATCGCTGGCTATTTCACTGTGCACCCACTCGCCGTACGGATTTTCTTTCACGCTCTTTCTTGATGGGTGACGTTCACAAGGAACGGCAAAACGCGGTATCAGTACAAACCTGATCAATTTATTTACTGTTTTTTTCTTAAAGTTCGCTTACCGTTAGCCGTAAAGAATTACTCAAAGCGGCTCAATCCACATGATAGATCTCACTACCTTTTTTCAAGTAACGCCGGGGGCTTCGTGGCATTGACCATTCAACGTGTTCGATATGGCTGTGCGCGCTTGACGGCGTCTGCCCTTTTCACCTGCGCGTTTGGCGTGTCGGCGGCCACTATAACCGTGACCGACAGCACGGGCGCCCCGCTCGAAGATGCGGTGGTCGAAGTCCACTACGCCGGCGCCGCAGCGCCAGCGCGCGAAGGCGAGGTCTATCAGCGTGGGGCGGCGTTTCACCCCCACGTACTCACCGTACCGGTAGGAAGCTACGTCTCGTTTCCCAACCAGGACACGACCCGCCACCACGTTTACTCCTTTTCTCCGGCGAAAACGTTTGAGCTCAACCTGTATTTACAGGAGACCCCTGAGCCGGTCCTGTTCGATCAGCCCGGGGTCGTGGTGCTGGGGTGCAATATTCACGATCAGATGCAGGCGTTCATCGTGGTCACTGACGCCCCCTTCGCCGATAAAACCGGCGCCGCCGGCGTGGTACAAACGCCGGCGCTGCCCGAAGGCGCGCACGCGGTGCGCGTTTGGCACCCAAGACTCGATGACCGTCAGCGAATCTGGTGGGAAGGTGAAATCCAGGGGGACCAGCCGCTGAACGTTCGCCTCGAACTCAACGCGATCGCCCCTGAGACGCCGCCTCTTTCACCTCTACAACAACGTTTTCACCAGGCCAACGAGCATTAACGTGATCCTGTTGGCCGCTTTGTCATGCCTAAAGCGCTGGCGTTTGCTTGCGCCGCTTGCCCGAGGTCGCCATGCGCTTTAGAACGCGCTTGATGCTGGTTTTGCTTACCGTCGTGATTCTGTCGCAACTGGCGACCGGCGCGGCGTTTCTGCGCGCGACGCAAAACGACATCATCGTCAAGGGCAATCAGCGCCTGGAAGTCGGCGCCAACGTGTTCCATCAGCTTTTGAGCGCCCGCGGCGAGCAGCTTGGCAACAACATTGCCATTCTCGCTGACGATTTCGGTTTCAAAAGCGCGGTATCGACTCAGGACAACGAAACGCTCTATTCGGTGCTGGCCAACCACGGCACGCGCGCCAATGCCGATATCGTGCTGCTGACCGACCTGGACGGCCGCGTGCTGGCAGGTAGCCACCATGCCCGCGACAGCGCCATGCCTTTTCCCCAGCTTTTCGAGCGCGCCAATCTTAACGGCTCGGCGGTCGGCGTCGTGGTGACCGAAGGCGAACCTTTTGAGTTCGCACTTTTACCGGTGCGCGCCCCGCACCTGATTGGCTGGGTCGGCATGGGTTTTATGATCAACGAGGCCGTCACCAGCGAGATCAAGGCGTTGACCGGCCTCGATGTGAGCATCGTGACCTACCAGGAGGGGCGTATCAGCTCGCTTTCAAGCTCCCACCCGGAGGCGCTGGCCATGGCGCTGATTAGCGATAACAGCGAACAGCTTCAAAACGGTGATTACTCGCTGACCGGCCAAATGACGCCGGATGATGAGTACCTTTCCTACTCGAGCACGCTCTACGCCGGCGACCGTGCCCAAACCCACGTGCTGCTGCAGCTTTCCCGCAACGAGTTGCTGGGCGCCTATCGGTCGCTGCACTGGCAGCTTTTGGGCATCGTGGTACTGATTTTGATCTTCACCGCGGCGGTGGCCATGTGGAGTGCGCGTAGCATCAGCAGACCGCTGATGGCGCTGGCCTCTGCGGCAAAGCAGATCGGCCGGGGCGAGCGCGTCGAAAAACTTGCCGGCGGTTCCCAGCGCAGCGAAACTGGCCAGCTCGCCTCGACCCTGTTGACCATGCAAGACGAAATCGCCAAGCGCGAAGAGGTGCTGCATTACCAGTCGCGGCACGACCTGCTGACGGAACTTCCCAACCGCATGAGCGCCGAGGAGGACATGGGCCGGCTGATCAGCACCGGCGCGCCGTTCATCCTGATGCGCCTTTCGATCAACAACTTTCGCGACATCAAGGACACCTTCGGCTACGCGCTCGGCGATACCGTGTTGATGACGCTGGCCAAGCGCTTGAAGCAGCTCGACGAAGGCGAAAGCACCGCCTATCGCTTGGACGGCGACGAGCTACTGCTGATGCGCTTGGAGAACGAAACCCGGCCGGTGTGGCACGACTGGCTATTCGCGGCGCTGGCGCAACCCATTCATCTGGACCAGTCGCCGGTATCGCCGTCGCTCAGCGTGGGTGAGGTGCACTACCCTACCCATGGCGACAACCCTCAACATTTGCTGCGTCGGGCTGATATCGCACTCGATATGGCCAAACGCAAGCGCAGTGTTTACCAGTGCTATCAGCAGGGCCAGGACGAGCAGCACCAGCGCCAGCTAACGTTGATTCGCGATCTAAAGCGCGCCGTCGACCAGAGCGAGCTTTGGATGGCGTATCAACCCAAGGTCAATACGCGTACCGGGCGGGTCAATCAGTGTGAAGCGCTGATGCGCTGGCAGCACCCAACGCTTGGCTTCATTCCACCGGACGAGTTCATCGAGCTTGCCGAGCGCTCGGGCCAAATCGGCATGCTGACCAGTTGGATGCTCTCTCACATATGCGCGCAGCTCGCTCGCTGGAAGGAGCACGACTACTACTTGTCGGTGGCGGTCAATCTGTCGACCAGCGACGTGATGGACCCGGGGCTTTGCCAGCGTATCGCGTCGCTTTTGAAACAGCACCGGCTCGATGCTCGACAGCTCAGTGTCGAGGTGACCGAAAGCGCGATGATGCAGGATGTAGAGGTCGCCACAAGAACGTTGCTCGAACTCGGAGGCATGGGATTGAGCATCGCCATCGACGACTACGGCACCGGCTATTCGTCGCTGGCTCAGATCAAGCGGCTGCCGGTCAACGAGCTCAAGATCGACAAGTCTTTTGTGCTGGCTCTGGACACCCAGGCAGACGATTTCACCATCGTGCGCTCGACCATCGAAATGGGCCATAGCCTTGGGCTCAAGGTCGTCGCTGAAGGGGTCGAAAACCGCGCCAGCGCCGAGCTTTTAAGCGAGGTGGGCTGCGACTACCTGCAGGGCTACTGGATCGCCAAACCGATGCCTTGCGACGCATTGCCGGCGTGGCTCGACGCCTTCGAGACGCTATCGCTGCCAACCCCGGCCCTGCCGGTTTAAACCTCGAGTACACCCAGGAGGGTCAGGATGTTCCGCTTCACCGCAACGCCATTTATCGCGCGAACGCTTTGCCGGCTGGCAGGCATCGCCTGTGTAGGTTTGGTGGTCGCGTCCAGTGGCGCCCAGGCTGGTAGTCGTATCATGAGTACTGGCGGTGTCAGCGCCATCGAAGGCGCCGCCGGCGGCGGTCTTTCCCCCTGGGCGGTGCTTTCCAGTACGGCCAGCGATGAGGAATTAGGCGCCACCGCCTTCGCCTCGCGCGCGTGGTTGGACGACTACCGCCTGACGGTCGGCGGCGCCAGCCTGAACGTTTATGATCAGGTAGAACTCTCCTACGCCCGCCAGCGCGTCGAGTTGCAAACCCTGGGCGGGGAGCTCGAACAGGACATATTCGGTGCCAAGGTGCGCTTGTTCGGTGACGTGCTGTATCACCCGCTGGGCATCTGGAGCGCGGGCGTGTTGCACAAACGCCTCGTCGATGGCGCGACTCCAACCGCACTTGGCGCTGATCATACCGAAGGCACTGACGCCTATCTCAGCGCCAGCAAGCTGCTGTTCGCCGCCGCGGCCGGACGCAACGTCATGCTCAACGCTACGCTTCGCAATACCGAGGCCAACCAAGGCGGTCTTCTGGGCTTTGGCGGCGACCAGGGGGGCCGCGAGTGGGTCGCCGAGGCAAGCGTTGGGGTGTTTTTGACGCCGCACTGGATCGTGGGCACCGAGTACCGTCAAAAGCCCGACAACCTGAGCGTGGGCCGCGAGGAGGATTGGCAGAGCCTCTACAGCGCCTACTTTTTCAGCAAGCACGTTTCACTGACCGCTGCCTGGCTCGATCTGGGCGACATCGCGGGTCTTGCGTCACAACGCGGCAGCTATCTTTCACTTCAAGCAGCGTTTTGAACGAGGGCGCGATGAATCAAATCCCCACCCGAACGTATAGAACTCTGGCGCGCCGCGCCCTGCAGGCGGCGGCGCTGATCACGATTCTCGCAAGCGTTGGCGGCTGCGCCCACACCGCCCCATCGACCACGCTTTACGAGCGTTTAGGCGGTGAAAACGGCATCGAATCGATCGTCGAGCGCTTTCTCTACCGCGTCGCCGACGACCCCGAACTGGTAGGGTTTTTCGCTAATACCAATATCGACCACCTGGCCGGCTCGCTTGCCAATCAGTTCTGCGCCGTCAGTAACGGGCCGTGCCGCTACGAAGGCCCGCCGATGGAGCGCGCCCATCAGAACATGGGTATTACTGATGCCCACTTCAATCAGCTGGTCGAGCATCTGGACGCCGCGCTGCGTGAAGAGAACATAGCGCTTGGCGCGCGCAACGAATTTCTGGGCCGTTTGGCGCCGATGCACGCTGACGTCATGCGCTATCAGTAGCCGGCTTCAGAGCACCTTGCGATCTTCCACCTTGCCGTGTTCAGTGCCCGGGGGCAGCGGGTGGCCCTTGGCGAGCTCAGCGCGACTTGCCGGTCGCACGTCGAGCACCTCGACCTCATAGCCAAGCGTTCGCCCGGCCAGCGGGTGGTTCATATCCACGCGCACGCTGTTGCCTTCGACGGCCAGCACGGTCACGATTTGCGGGCCCGCCTCGCCCTCGGTTTGAAAGCGGCTGCCGGGGCTTAGCTCGGCGCCGCTAAAGGCGGTTTTGGCAAGCGTTTTCACCAGCGCCTCGTCGCGCGGCCCGTAGGCATCGACGGGGGCCAGCGTCACGCTAAACGTGTCGCCTGTGGCCTTGCCCGCCAAAGCGCGCTCGAGCCCTGGCAGAATATTGTCGTGGGCGTGCAGGTACTCCAGCGGCTTTTGGCGCGAACGGGAGTCGTCGAGCACCTGGGCGGCGCCGGTGTGGGAAACGTCGCTCAGTACATAGTGCAGGGTCACGACCTGATGGGGTGTAATCGACACGGAAAACTCCTCTCCGGTAAGCTGTCGGTTCTTTCAGGCGAGCAGTTTAGCATTGACGCCTTCTACCAAGGCCACCCCGCCCGGTTTTTTCTGGAGTTTCTCGACGATGGCAATCCCTCCCCCCAGGCGCAGTTGGAAAAGCGCTCTGGCCGTCTATTTCTGCGCGCCGGTCATGACCATGCTGTTTTTGGGATTTTCCGCCGGGCTGCCCTTTCTGCTGGTGTTTTCCACGCTGTCGGCCTGGCTTCGAAGCGACGGCGTCGAGGTCGCCGCGATCGGCTTTTTCTCCTGGATCGGCATTCTCTACTCGATCAAGTTCTTCTGGGCGCCGGTGGTCGACCGCCTGCAGCTACCGGTGCTCGGCCGCATGCTCGGCCAGCGCCGGGGCTGGATGCTGCTGGCCCAATCGTTGATCGCCGCGGGGCTCGTGGGCATGGCCGGCGTCGACCCGGTGGGCCACCTTGGCCTGGTGGCAGCCTTTGCACTGCTGGTCGCTTTCGGCTCCGCCACACAGGATATCGCCGTGGACGCCTACCGGATCGAGTCGGCAAACGACGACCTGCAGGCGGCGATGTCCTCAACCTACATCATCGGCTACCGCTGCGGACTGATCGCCGCCGGCGCCGGGGCGCTCTATCTCGCGGCGCACTTTTCCTGGCAAACGGCGTACCTGAGTATGGCCGGGCTGATGGCGGTGGGCGCGCTGACCGTGCTGATCCGCCCGGAGCCGCCGCGCGCCGCGCTTTCGATTCAGCTCGTACGTGAGCCCAGCGTGCGCGCATTTCTGCGCCAAAGCCGCGGCCGGCCAAAATGGCTTCGCCGCATCACCGCCTGGGCAATCGGTGCGGTGGTGTGCCCGTTTCTCGATTTCTTTCGCCGCTTTGGCGTCAAGGCGCTGGGGCTTTTGATGTTCATCGCGGTATTTCGCATTAGCGATCTGGCCATGGGCTCGATGGCGAACCCGCTCTATATCGATCTCGGCTTTTCGCTCGAAACCATCGCCACGGTGACGAACATTTTCGGCATCGCGATGAGCATCGCCGGCGGGATTTTGGGCGGGCTGTTAGTGGCGCGCTACGGCGTCAAACCGCTTCTGATCGGCGGCGCCGCGTTCGTCATGGTGACTAACCTGCTTTTCACCGCGCTTTCGCTGATCGGCGACGCGGTGCCGATGCTGGTGGTGACCATCATCGGTGACAACCTGGCCAACGGGTTGGCAAGCGCCGTGTTCATCGCGTTTTTGTCGAGTTTGACCTCGAAAGCCTACACCGCGACCCAGTACGCGCTTTTTTCATCGCTGATGACGCTACCGGGCAAGTTTTTGAGCGGTTTCGGGGGGCTGGTGGTGGCAAGCCACGGGTACGCCACCTTTTTCGTGGTGGCGACCGTGCTGGGGCTGCCGGCGGTGCTGCTCGCGGTGTGGGTCAACCGGGACCGGGATCTGTTCAGCGCGCCGAAACGCTAGCCAAAAAGCCGGCAGGAAGGCGCAATCAGGACGCGCCGACCTTTGATCGGCGCTGCTCGAGCCACTCGAGCGCGCCTTTGGTGGTACGCCACTGATCGCGCATCAGCGTACGGTACTGCCACGCCTCCGCGCGTGAGCCCGGATCGACCTGGCCGTCGGCGTGAGGGTGCGAGGGCTTGGGGCTTTCGGTGCACAGAAGCTCCAGCGCGTAGCGGTTGTGAACCAGGGCCAGGTTCAGCGCATCTTCCGCGTTGTCATGCTCGCCAAGGCGGAAGAGCGCCAGCGTGCGCCCCATCAAAAGCCCCAGCACCTGGGAGCCGTCGTCCTTCTCGCACGCCTCGGTGAGCGTGAGCGCCTCCTGGTTGCGGTCGTCGCGCAAAAGCTGGTCGAGTACCAGCTCCTTGAGACCGAGACTATCTTCGCGGTCGATCGCCAACAGCTCCTCGGCAAGCTCCCGGGAGTGCTGGCGGGCGCCGCGCTCCATGCCGACCACGAGCGCCAGGCCCGTGCGCAGCAGCATGACGTTGTGCGCGTCGTCCCAGCAGAGACTTCCCTCTCCGGCGGCGCGGGCCTGCTGCAGCCAGCGGGAAAGCCGTACCGCCAGCGGCTCCAGTAGGGTCGGCGCCATCCAGGGGAGGCTGCCAAAGCGGCTGGTCAGCGCCAGGGTCACATCCTGTACGACCTGGGGGGCGTCGAGCCACTCCGGGTGCGCGCAGAGCTCGGACATCCACTCCACCGCGTTGCCCCAGGGGTCGTCGCGAAAACCGAGCGCCACGTCGTCATCGACCCACACCTGAAACTGCTCGTGCCAAGCGGCAAAAAGCGTCTCTTCGCGGGCGGTGGTGGTGTAGTGAAGGCGCTCGCCGTTATCGGAAGGTTTGATATCGAGCTTCGGCGCGGTGGGAAGGGCTGCCAACAGCGACTGCAGCGAAATCAGCGGCGTGGCGAGATCCTCCTCGGCGCTCAACAGTTGATCGGCCAGGGTTGCGCCGGGGTTGTCCGCCAGCGCCGAGAGAAACTCGAGCTGCTCTTCGTCGAGCCCGCCCTGGCGCGAGAGCCGGCGGTACCAGAAGTCGGCACGCTCGCGGGCTTCCTCTTCATGGCCTTCGTGAAGCAGTAGCATCGCCTCGATGTAGGCAAGCGTGGGCGAGTCCGGCAGCGCTTGCATGGCCTTGATAAAGGCACCGCGGGCGCTGTCGAGATCGTCGTTGTCCAGATGCATCAGGCACAGGCGTTCGAGCGCCACGCCGCGCAAAAACATCGGGCCGCGCTCCATGACTTCATCCAGCAGGTCGGCACGCTTACGGGTGAAGCCGCGCTCCTGGTAGATATCGAGCAGGATTTCGAAGGCAGGCTCGGCCTGGTCGGGGAGTCGCGACCAGTCGCTGCCGTCAAACAGCGACTCCAGAATCTGCATGGCGCGGCCGTTCTGGCCGCTTTCGGCGGCGATCAGCCCGGCCTCGAGTAGGGCCTGGGCCGGTGCGCGGCGGCTGTCGAGCGCCGCCTTGAGCGTAGCGCCCTTCCACTCCTTGAGCGAGAGCATCCACATCATTTGCGCTGGAATCTCGGTGGGGAAATCGACGCGCTGGCAGCACTGCTTATACTTGCGCCCGGAGTCGCACCAGCAGGGCTCGTTACGCCCAGGCGTGGCCAGGGGTTCGCTGGCGAAATCCAGCCGCTCGAGCGGCGCCTGGGACCATAAAATCGGCGCCAGCGCTTGAGCGGTGGCAATGTCGCCATTGAAAAACTCGGCGCCGCTCGCCCGCACCCAAGTCATGAAATCCGGGTAGTGTTCCTGCTGCCTGATTGCCGAGAGTGCCCCTGAGGCAAAACCCAGCAGTTGATCGACCCATACCGCCAGCATTGCCATCTCCACTGTTTTGAAAGCGCCATAGTCTAGCACGCCCCAAGGGCTTCACGCAGAAGGATTGGCGTGGCGAGAAGCGGCTGTTACTGTTCGGGGCTTACCGCCACGCACGCTTGACGCTCACCATTTTCGGAGGCGCGATGAGAACCGTTTCACACGCCATTTGCCAAGGGCTAGCCATCACGCCGTATCTCGAGGCACTGGCACGGCTGCGCATTCGCGTTTTTGCCGATTACCCCTATCTCTACGACGGCGACCTGGCCTATGAGGCCGAGTATCTGGATCGCTACGCGCAGAACCCGGCGAGCCTGTTCGTGCTCGCTTTTGACGGCGACACCCTGGTGGGCGCCTCCACGGGGCAGCCGCTGGCCGACGAAGTCGTTGAATTCCGCGCGCCTTTCGAGGCCGCGGGGATCGACCCGTCCGGGGTGTTCTACTATGGCGAGTCGGTGCTGTTGCACGAATACCGCGGTCAAGGGCTAGGCAAGGCGTTCATGGCCGAGCGCGAGCGTCACGCAAGAACCCAGGGCTTTGCCACCGCAGCCTTCTGCGCCGTGGAGCGACCGGCGAATCATCCTGCCAAGCCCGAAGGTTATCAGCCGCTTCACGGCTTTTGGGAAAGTTTGGGCTACCGCCGTCAGGCGTCGCTTGCTGCGCGCTTTGCCTGGAAGGATATCGGCGAGCGCGAGGAAACCGAGAAGCCGCTGGTGTTTTGGCTAAAGGCGCTGGATTAACGGCTTACCGCTCGGTTGGCGCGACGATAGCCCAGTTCAGAAGCGGCGTGACGCGGGCGTGCATGTCCAGCCGCGCTTTCAAGCGCACCAGGTTCCAGTAGTGGCCGTTGAGTGCTCGCGACAGCAGCAGCGTATCCGCCTGCGGCTGCAGCCGGTCCATTGCGCCCCATACCTTGGGGGAGAGTTCGCGCAGACGCCGATGCACGCGCACATCGCCGAAGTCCTGCTCGCCGGGTGCGAACAAGGGGGCCACGCACTCGGCGGCCTCGCGATAGAGCGACAGCGGCGCGCCCTGGCCCTGGCGCCCGCCCATCTTAAGCATCGCCTCGTCCATCGCCATCGCATCCTTCTCAAGCGTGGCCTTCAAAAGCGCCATCATCGCCATGAGCCGATCTTCCGGCACGGGGATCACCGCGCCGAAATCGTAAATGATCAGCCGTCCTTGCGCGTCGGCGGCGAAATTGCCGGCGTGGGGGTCGGCGTGCAGCTCGCCAAAGGTGAAAAGCTCCTCGGTGATCCAGTCGGCAAGCGTGGCGGCCACTTGTTGGCGCGTAGCATCGTCGGCACTTTCGAGTTCCCGTAGCGGCGTGCCCTCGACAAAGCGCATGGCGAGCACGTGGGTACCGCAAAGCGCCATCAGCGGCTCGGGAATGATCAGCCGCGAATCATAGGCGTAGCGCGCCCGGTAGCGCTCGAGCGCCCGGGCCTCGGCCAGGTAGTCGAGCTCGTCGCGAAGCCCGGCGGCGAGCTCCTCGAACATCGCGTCCAGCCGCGCCTGGGGCACCTTGAACCAGCGACCCAGGCGCATAATGCGTTTGAGCTGCGCCAGGTCGCTTTCGAGCACCTCGGAAAGGCCCGGGTACTGAACCTTGAGCACGACAGTTTCGCCGTCGCGCGTGATGGCCTTGTGCACCTGCCCCATGGAGGCGCTGGCGAAGGGACGCTCTTCGATCTCACGAAAGTGCTCGTCCAGCTCGCCGTACTGAAGCACCAGGGCCTCGCGAATGCGCGGCCAGGGCATCGGCTCGGCCTGGCGCTGCAGGCGGGCGAGCTCCTCGGCGAGATCTGGCGGTAGCAGGTCGTCCCACTGGGACATCATCTGCGCCATCTTCATGGCCGGGCCCTTGAGTTCCGAAAGCCCTTCGAACAGCGCCTCGCCGAGCGCGCGCCAATCCGCCTGGCCGCCCAGCCGGGTCTTCAGCATCGCCCCTCCGGTGCGGGCGCCGAGGCCCATCAAACGCCGTGTCCGTCCGCGATCGCGCATTCAATGACTCCCCGCCCGTGGTAATGAGATTGCTTTTTTGGACGCTTCATGAGGTTGTGCGCCTTGCCGTTTAGCGCGCAACGCGCTCACGTCGTCGCCCTGTGCAGCGTAGCCCAACTTTGACGTTCGATCGCCGTACCGCCCTGTTTTAGGCGCGGCGAGAATCGAAAAACGGGTGTATTTACGTGCAGCAAAAGCGCTTTACCAAAATATATACAGAACTTATAAAACACATAAATATCTGATTAAATTATCTATAATCGCCGCTAAATATTTTTGCACATAGGTGCAAATGTCAACGGACTGTCATTTTTGCTCCCTAGAATGCGCCCTATCTTCGGTCGACGTCGCTGGCCGATCCACGCATTCGAAGAGGACACGTCATGGCGGAGTGGACAAGAACGGCATACCCCCAACGGTGGGGAGTGCCGCTCAGCCTCAAACATCCGGCAACGCTTTTGGGCCTGGGGCTGCTGGCCTTGTTTGGCTATCTCATCCTGGCGCCGGTGGTGTCCATTCTGCTGGATGCCGTCCACGTCAATTTTGGCGATGCCGGGCGCATCGGGTCACCGCAAGGCAGCCTGACGCTTAACTACCTGCAACGCGTGTTCACCTCGCCGGTTTCACACCGGCTGTTCTGGCAGCCGTTACTCAACACCCTGCTCGTGTCCTTGGCCGCCATGAGTATCGCCATGTTGATCGGCGGCGTGATGGCCTGGCTTCTGAGCCGCACCGACCTGTGGGGCCGAGGCTGGTTTTCCACCGCCTTGATCGTGCCGTTCATGCTGCCGACCTGGACCTTCGCGCTGGCCTGGACGACGCTGTTCAAGAACCGCTCGACGGGCGGCCAACCGGGCTGGCTCGAATCCATGGGCATCGAATCGCCGGACTGGTTGGCCTATGGCGCACTGCCGATGATTCTGATTTTGGCGCTGCACTACATTCCGCTGGTCATTCTTCTGTTCGGCAACGCGCTGCGCCGCTTCGACGCGCAATTGGAGGATTCCGCGCGCATTCTGGGAGCGAGCCGTTCGACGGTGGCGTTTCGTATCGTGCTGCCCCTGATGCGCCCGGCGCTAATGTCAGCGATGGTACTGATTCTTGCCGACGCGCTGGGTGAATTCGCGGTGCCCTACATTCTTGGCCTGCCGGTGCAGTTCGATACGCTCTCGACCTCGCTTTTTCGCGCACTCTCATCGCGCCAGACCGGGGTGGCCTCGGTGCTCGCCGGCGCGATCATGGTGCTGGGCTGCATAACGCTGAGCATCGATCTCTACCTGATGCGCGAAGCGCGCCGTTTCGTTACCCTGGGCGGCAAGGGCGCCATGCAGCGTCGCCGCCCGCTGGGTGCCTGGCGCCTGCCTGCCACCCTGTTGGCCGCCGCGCTCTTATTCATCGGCGTGGTGCTGCCGCTGGGCACGCTGTTTTTCTCCACGATCATGCATATCCCCGGGCGCTTTGAGGCGGCCAACTTTACCTTCGACTACTGGATCGGACGCGATCTTTCCACCGTGGCCCTGAACAACGGCATCCTGCTCACGCCCGAGTTCTGGTCCGCCGCCTGGAACAGCCTGCGTATCGTTGGCAGTGCCTCGGTCTGCGCCGGTCTGCTGGGGCTTTTAGTGGGTTACGTGGTGACTCGCTCGCCCTGGCGCTGGCTTTCAAGCGCTTTGCGCCAGCTCACCTTCATGCCCTACCTGGTGCCGGGTATCGCCTTCGCCGCCGCCACCCTTTCGCTGTTCGCCGTCGAGCGCGGCCCCATTCCGGCGCTCTACGGCACCTCCGCGATTCTCATGCTGGCCCTGATCGCCGACCAGATGCCCTTCGCCTCGAGGGCGGGCATCTCGGCGATGACCCAGCTCGGCAAGGAGCCCGAGGAAGCGGCGCAGATCGTCGGCGCCGGCTGGTGGCGACGCATGGCGAGCATCATCGTGCCGATCCAGAAAGGCGCGCTGGTGGTGGGCATCGTGCTGCCGTTCATTTCGGGCATCAAAGGGGTAAGCCTGTTCATCATTTTGGCCGTGCCCGCCACCGACGTGCTGACGACCTATTCGCTGCGCCTGATCGACTACAACTACACCCAGGCCGCCAACGCGGTGGTGCTGATGATTGCCCTGCTCACCTGGGGCGGCACGGTGCTGACCCAGAAACTGACCAAGACGGGCCTTGCCCAAGGCCTGGAGAACTGATCATGCCGACGATTAACCTGGACGCCATTTCCAAGCAGTACGGCCCGCAAGCCATGGCGGTCGAGAACCTCGACCTGCACGTCGAAAGCGGCGATTTCATGTGCTTACTCGGCCCGTCGGGCTGCGGAAAGACCACCATCTTGCGCATGATCGCCGGGCTCGAGCACCTGAGCCAGGGGCGGCTTTCAATCGGCGACACGCCGGTCGACGACCCGGCCCGCGGTCGCTTCGTCTCCCCGGAGAAGCGCGGGCTGGGGCTGGTGTTTCAAAGCTACGCTCTGTGGCCGCACATGAGCGTGGAGCGCAATATCGACTTCGGCCTGCGCCTGCAGAAGTTTTCCGAGCGTGAACGCCGCGCCCGTACCGGCGAGGTGATGGAGAAACTCGGCATCGCCGACTACGCCAAGCGCTACCCGTCGCAGCTCTCCGGGGGGCAGCAGCAGCGCGTGGCGCTGGCGCGCATGATGGTGCTCAAGCCTCAGGTACTGCTACTCGATGAGCCGCTTTCCAACCTGGACGCCTCGCTTCGCCTGGAAATGCGCGCCGAGCTCAAGCGGTTGCACCAGGCGTTCGACACCACCATCGTGTTCGTCACCCACGACCAGTGGGAGGCGATGACGCTTGCCACCAACATTGCGGTGATGAGCAAGGGTCAACTTCAGCAGGTCGGAAGCCCCGACGATATCTACGCCCGCCCGGCCAACCGCTTCGTCGCCGAGTTCATCGGCAACCCGCCGATCAACCAGATCGAGGCCGCCTCCCGGCTCGGCGCTCGTTTAAACCGTCACACCGCCGCCCGTTCGATCGGCATTCGCCCGGAAGATATCCATCTGGCACGCACCGGGGATGCCGGCACGCTCATCGCGCAGGTGGAAAGTGTGATGCCCACCGGCGGCAGCTGGGTGCTGGAGCTCAATATCGACGGCCAGGCCTTGCAGCTGTCCACCCAGCGGCGCCCGGACGTACGCGCCGGTGACACCGCCCACTGCCATATTCATCCGCAGCACCTGCACCTTTTCGACGGCGATGGCCGCCGTCTCGATAGCGCCGAGGCGTCAAGCGCTACCCCGTTCAACACCCCTTACATGCACGCCGTTTGAAGGAGTTTCCCATGCGTCATTTGACCCGACTCGCCCTGGCCGTTGGCCTTGCCTCGAGCCCGCTGGCCCTGGCCGATACCGCCGACTCGCTGGAGGCGCTGATCGCCGCCGCGCGCCAGGAGCCACCGCTGACGGTCTACGATTCGACGGGCAAGATCGTCGAGCAGGCCGCCCGTTTCGCCGAGCAATACGGCCTCGAGGCCGAGGGCGTCAAGTCGAAGGCACCGCACACCCTGGAGCGGCTGATTCGCGAAGCCCAGGCCGGCAACGTTCAAACCGACGTGGCGATCATGGCCGATGCCCCGGCGGTGGCGGCCCAGTTGCTGGATACCGGCTTCGCGATGAGCTGGTTTCCCGAGGAGTTCGCTGAGCACATCGACGAGCGCTACCAGGACCCGCTCGCCATCGTCATGGCCCCCAACGTATGGGCCTACAATACCGCGCTTCACGATAGCTGCCCGATCGACAACGTCTGGGCGCTGACCGAGCCCGAATGGGCCCGCCACGTCACGTTGCAGGACCCGCTGGGCAAGCCCTCCTACGTCGACTGGTTCAATCAGATGGCCCAGCACGATGACGCGGCGATGGCCCAGGCCTACCAGGCCTACTTCGGTGAGCCGCTGCCCGATGACGAAGAGAGCGCCACCGCCGCGTGGGTCAAGGCGCTGGCGGCCAACGCACCGCTTCTGACCGATTCTGACTCTACCGCGGCCGAGTCGGTGGGCTCGCCGGATCAGCAGGAGAGCTTTATCGGTCTGATCAGCACCGCCAAGTTCCGCGAAAACGCTAACGGCATGAAGCTCGGGCTTTGCGAGGGCCTCGCCCCCTGGGCGGGCTGGACCTACCCCTCCATCGGCGTGATCGCCGCCGACACCGAAAGCCCCAACGCCGCCAAACTCTTTATTCGTTACCTGCTCACCGAAGAGGGCATCGCTCCTCAGGCGATCGACGGCAAGATCTCGACCCGTGCGGACATCACGCTGCCCGCTGAAGAGCCCTCCGGCGTCGGTGCGGTCCAGTCACAGCTTTTCGACTACGCGCCGCGCACCGCCCTCGATGACTGGGAGCACCGCCAGCAGTGGCAGGATCTCTGGATGCTGAACTATCGTCGTTGATGATTCGCCAAACGCTATCATCACCGACTGTCGCCAAAACTGTCACTAAAACCGTCGCCAAAACAAAAGGAATTTCATGTCCATGTCGCCTTCGCAGCTCGCCGAGCGCGCCGATTTTATTGAGCGCGTGATTCGCCAGGCGGGCCTTGAAGCCAAACGTCTTTATGACGCCCGTCAGCCCGGGGATTACACGCTCAAGGGTCCGCAGGATTTTTTGACCGAGGCGGATACCGCCGTCGAAAATCTGCTGTTCGACGCAATCAAGGCGCGCTTTGCCGACGACGCTTTTTTAGGCGAAGAGACCGGCGGCGATTGTGACGGTCAGGCCACTTGGGTGGTCGATCCCATCGATGGCACCGCCAACTACGCCCGCGGCATCGATCACTTCTGTGTCTGCATCGCGTTCATCGATGCCGGCCAGACCGAGCTAGGGGCGATCTACAACCCCTGCAGCGAGGAGCTCTACCTCACCCGCCGCGGTCAGGGCGCTTACAAGAACGGTCGCCGCCTTGATGTTGCCGGCACCGAGTGCCTCGCTACCGCCACCATCGAAATGGGCTGGTCGACGCGAACGACGCTTTCAACGTACCTGGACACTCAGGCCGCGCTGATTCTGGAAGGCGCCAACGTGCGCCGCGGGGCCTCCGGGGCGCTGGCACTGGCCTGGGTGGCCGAAGGCCGTACCGACGGCTATCTGGAGCACCACATGAACCCCTGGGACAGCCTGGCGGGGCTCTTGATGGTCAAGGAGGCCGGCGGCGTTACCCATCCCTATCTTTCGCTTTCGAACACCCTCGCCCAGGGCGGTCCGGTCATGGCGGCTGCCCCCGGTATCGCTCAAGCGCTGGCCCACCATAGCCGGCTCAATCATCAGGAAATCGCATGAACAAGATTCGTTACCCCCGCCCGCCCTTGAGCTTGATCGAGCAAGCACTGCCCGGACGCGGCGTGGCGCTATATATCGGCGACAGCGACGCGGCGAGCTCGCCGGCGCTATTGAAAGAGAACGGCATCACCACGGTCATCAACTGCGCGGTGAACCTGGATATCAACCTGGTCGCCGCCGGCGACACCGAAGCGGGCCGCCTGGCTCACGGGGCGGGTGAGTTTCGCTACTACAAGATCGGCATGATCGACGGCCCGGGAAACCCTCACGAGCAGATGCTGGCCGCCTACTTCATTCTGCGCGCCGCGCTCGACCAGATCATGCCGGACAAGCCCTCTTACCCGCTGCGCGAGAAGGGCAACGTATTGGTGAACTGCCGCGGCGGGCGCAGCCGTTCGGTCACCCTGGTGTCGCTGTTTCTACACCTGGAAATGCCGAGCCGCTACCCGACGCTTGAAAGCGCGGTGGCCCACGTGCGTCAGGCGAGAAAGCTCCACCCGGACGAGTGGTTCGAGACGCCCAAGCCGGAGCTTTTCGAGGCGGCGCGCATTGCGGCCGGCCAAATCAAGCAACTCTACCAGGACACCCCGGATGAGCAGCTCACGCAAGTTTGCTAGCGCCGAAGAGGTCGCGCGGCTGGCCGGCGTGTCACGCTCAGCGGTCTCGCGCACCTTTACCGACGGCGCCAGCGTATCAGAGCAGACGCGGCAAAAGGTGCTCGCCGCCGCCGCGGAGCTCAACTACCACGTCAACCAGCTGGCGCGCGGGCTGTCGCTCGAAAGCTCCCGGCCGGTCTGCCTGGTCGGTAATCAGCTAGGCTCGCCGTTTCTTTCAAGCCTGCTCGAAGCGGTCAGCCGGCATATCCAGGCGCTGGGACGCGCGGTCATGCTGATCAATACCTCCGGCGACGCCGAGGCGGTGGAAAGCGCCCTGCATCAGGCGCTTGAGTACCGCGCAAGTGCGGTGGTGGTGCTCTCCGGCGCCCCCGCCGAGTCGCTGGTCCAGACCTGCATGCAAAGCGGGCTGCGCGTAGTGCTGGTCAATCGTGGCCAGACCTTCAACGGCCCGGTGCATATCACCCTGGGCCACGAGGAGGCCATGGAAGAGGCCTTTGCGCTTTTTTACCGCGCGGGGTGTCGCTCCTTTGGCCTGGTGAGCTCGACCGCCGGCACGCCCAGCCTGGTCGCGCGGGAGCAGGCCTTCGCCCAACGGGTCAACGACTCGGGGCTGCCCCTTGTGACCGTTCGCGCGGGGCCTACCCGCTACGCAACCGGTCAGGAGGCAGCGCGCCAATTGCTGGGCCGCGCCCAGCGCCCGGACGCGGTGCTGTGTACCACCGACCTGCTCGCCTGCGGCTTTCTGGACACAGCCCGCCAGACGTTCAAGCTCGATATCCCCCGGGATCTGTGCGTGATGGGCTTCGACAACATCGAGCAGGCCAGCTGGGGCAGCTATGAACTGAGCACCTTTCATCACCCGGTCGAAGAGATCGCCGCGTCGGTCGCTCAGCAGCTGGCGGACGAGCGCGTGGCCGGGCAGATCATCCAGCTTCCCGCCACCCCGGTATGGCGAGGCACCATTCGCCCCGGCTAACGGATGACCAAGCCGCTTTAGAAAAACCAAACCACTGATTTTATTCGCCTCATTGTCGGCGAAGGGGCCTCTTCGTGCCTTTAAAAAGCAAGCGATATCCACTACCAGGGAGAATACTCATGCCATTACCTACCTACCGCCATGCCGTCACCGCCTCGTTGGCCGGCCTGATCGCCGCGCCGGCGCTCGCGACTGCGTCCAGCGACGCCGCGGTGCCGGACGCTACCTACTACAGTACCAAGACGCCCTACGCCTACCAGCACGATGACCTCAGCCCGGCGCCGCAAGGCTTTGAACCGGTGTTCATGCAGTACGTGGGCCGCCACGGCTCGCGCCATCTTTCCAGCGCCAAGTACGACAAGACGCTCTTCGAACTTCTCGAGATCGCCGAGGCGCGCGGCCAGATCACCGACGCCGGGCGCGAGCTGAAAGACGAGATTGCGCGGCTGATGGCGGTCGAGGAGAACGTTTACGGCGAGCTGTCGCTGCTCGGCGGCGAGGAGCTTTTCGATATCGGCCAGCGCGTCGGCGAGCGCTTTCCCGACATGTTCGAGCAGGGCCGTCCGATCATCGCTCACGCCACCTACAAGGACCGCACTCCGCAAAGCCGCGATCATTTCCTCGACGGGCTACAGAGTGCGCTTGGCGACGCCACTCCGCCCATCGAAGCGAGCCAGTACGCCAAGGGCCAGGACCCCTACCTTCGCCCCTACGATCTCGCCCCGCGCTACGAAAACTACAAAGAAAACGGCGAGTGGCAAGCGGTCGTCGACGACTACCTCAGCGAACATGCGCAAACCGACGACTACGCCCGAGACATCTTGAGCCGGTTCATCGACGAGGCGCTTTTCGAGGCGCTCGAAAACGGCGAGTTCGCGCTGGAAGACGCCAAGGGCCGCGTCAAGCTGGCAACGCCTGCCGATGCCGCCAACAACCTCTACCAGCTCTATATCATCTCACCGAATATCGTGCGCGAGGGTGAGTTCGATTTCGGTCGCTATTTCAGCGAAGAGCAGCTCGCCTGGTACGAAGACCTCGATTTGATGGAGGCCTTCTACGCCAAGGGGCCGTCGCTTGAAAGCAGCGATCTGCCCCGGGAGATCGCTGCCCCAATGGTCAAGGAGCTGATCACGTCGACACAGCACGCCCTTGAGCAAAACGACACCAGCGGCATCTTCAATTTCACCCACGCCGAGATGATCATGCCGCTGGCCGCCTACTTGGAGCTCGACGGCGCCAATGAAAGCCAGAACGACCCCGCCCGCGTGGACGAAAGCTGGGACGGCAAGACGATCACGGCGATGGCGGCCAATATCCAGTGGATCGTCTATGAAAACGGCGACGAGCACCTGGTGAAAATGCTGCACAACGAGCACGAAGTGGCGTTTCCGCTCCCGACCGAGCAGTACCCCTATTACGACTGGGACAGCGTCCAGGCGTACTACGCCGACCGGGTCGTCGAAAGCGGCCTGTCGCTGGATAACACCTTGCAAGACGATATCGAGGCACTGCGAAACGACTTCTAACGCCTTCGCCCTCAGCTGATTTAACACCTTGAAAACTCGCCCTCTTTCGATTTCGCGATCGAAAGAGCGGCCCCCTGCTGCCTGAAGTTCATCCGGAGAACGTAAAAATGAAGAAATCGGCTATCGCAACGCTCGTCACCCTGGCCGCCTTTCAGAACGCCCACGCGGCAATCGTTCATGAAAGCGACGACCTGCGTGTCGATCTGAGAGGCAAGGTGCAGTACGAAGCCGGCGTCTTCGACTACGACGACGACCGCCCCGCCCAGCGGCTCAATTTTGGCGGCGACGGCAAGGCGCGAATCGGAACCCAGTTCAACTACCATTTTTCCGATGAGCTGGACCTGCTCGGCAAGCTCGAATGGCAGATGAACGCTGAGGACGACAACGATACCAAAACCGATAGCCTCGACGTTCGTTACGCCTGGCTTGGCTTTCGCTACCTGGATCAGCTGGAGATGGCCATCGGCCGAACCAAGAGCGCAACCAGTCAGCTCGTCGATGTGACCGATATCTTCGAGCTTTACGGCTCATCGGCCAACGACAACAAGATCAACGGCGTCAAGCCTTTTGACAGCAAAAAGGATGACCAACTCACCATCGGCTACGATATCGGCAACTGGGATCTGCGCGGCAGCTACGTGTTCGAGGATGAAGGCCGCGCCCGACAAACCAGCCCGGAAGACCGCGATTACCAGTACGGTTTGTCCGCGCGCTATACCACCGACTACGACGTCGATTTCGTTGGCGCTTTCGAGTACCAGGGCTTTCAAGGCACCACCGACACGCTGGGCGACATGACCAGTTGGGGGCTTGGTATGGGTTGGCGTCACGATGGCTTTTACGTGGGTGGTATCAACGGCTACAAGCGCATGGACGCCGCCAACGATCAAACGTATTCCAGCCACTTTTACGAGCTGGCCGTCGCCTACGAACTGGGCAATTCCTTGCTGATGGCGGGCTACAACTATGAAGAAGGCGAAGACGACCTGGCCTTCGAGGACGCCCGGGTCGACGAATACGTGTTCGGCGTTTCGTATCAGGTGATTCCGCAAGCCAAAATATACGCCGAGTACAACATTGACCGCCTGCAGGTGGATGGTCAGAGCCGCGATGACCTTTACGGCGTAGGATTCGAGTTCAAGTTCTAACCAACCGCCCCCACAAGGGGTAAATAACGAACAAACCGAACCGGGGCGTTCGGGGATGCGAATGACTCTGATACCATACTGAGTTCGCACACCCGAGGGCCCCTTGCGCATGCGCTTGATTATCGCCGAAAAACCCAGCCTGGCTCGGGCCATTGCCGATGCGCTGCCGGGCAGTGGCCAGCGCCTGGACGGCGCCATCGCCTGCGGCGATACCACCGTGACCTGGTGTCTTGGCCATCTTCTCGAACAGGCCGCGCCCGAAGTATATGACCCCGCCGACAAGCAGTGGCGCCTGGACCGGCTGCCGATCGTGCCCGGCAGTTGGAAACTGGCGCCGCGCAGCAAGGCCCGCGGCCAGCTCGCCGTGATCCGCAAGCTGATCAAACAGGCAAGAGAGGTGGTGCACGCCGGCGACCCGGACCGCGAAGGGCAACTGCTAGTGCAGGAAGTGATCGAGTACCTGAACTACCGCGGGCCGGTGTCCAGGCTTCTGATCAGCGACCTGAACCGCCCGGCGGTGGGTCGGGCACTTGATAAACTCAAGAGCAACGCCGAGTACCAGCCGCTCTTTCAGGCGGCCCAGGCCCGCTCCCGGGCGGACTGGCTTTACGGCATCAACCTGACCCGCGCCTGGACGCTGACCGGCCGCCAGGCAGGCTTTGATGGCGTGCTTTCCGTGGGCCGGGTACAGACGCCGGTGCTCGGATTGATCGTGCGCCGCGATAACGCCATTCGCGACTTCAGGCCCTACCTGTTCTACCCGCTCTGGGTGGATCTTCAGGTGGCCCAGGGCCAGCTTCGCGCCTGGTGGGTGCCGACTGAGCGCCAGCCGCTGGACGACCAGGGCCGGCTGGTCGAGCGCGCCCCGGCGGATGCGCTGGCGGCGAGGCTTTCCGGCGCCGAGGGCCGGCTTGGCAAACTCGAACAAAGCGAGAAGCGCCAGAACGCGCCGCTGCCCTACTCGCTTTCTGCACTTCAAGTAGACGCCGCGCGCCGCTTCGGGCTCTCTGCCCAGACGGTGCTCGACGTGTGCCAGCGCCTTTACGAACAGCACAAGCTGATCACCTACCCGCGCTCGGACTGTCGTTACTTGCCGGAAGAGCACCTGCCGCTCGCGAAAAAAAGCCTGACCGGCGCCTGCCAAAACGACCAGACGCTCGCCGGGTGGCTAGCAGGCGCGGATTTTTCGCTGCGCTCGAAAGCCTGGAACGACAAGCAGGTGGGCGCTCACCACGCCCTTGCCCCGACTGGCAAGCCCGCCGACTTCTCGGCGCTTTCCAACATCGACGGGCAGGTGTTTCGCCTGATCGTGCGCAACGTCATGGCACAGTTTTACCCGCCGCTTAGAACCTTCGAGGTCAAGGCGGAGTTTCACCTCTTGAACGAGGCGTTTCGTGCCCGGGGCCAAAGCGTGCTCGATCCCGGCTGGAAGCCGCTGTTCACGACAAAAGAGGACGCCCCGCCCTTGCCGCCACTGACACAAAATGAGCCCTGCCAAGCGCTGGGCGCCGGTGTGGAGGAGAAAGAGACCCGCCCGCCGGAACCTTTTACTGATGCAAGCCTGATCAAGGCGATGATGAACATCGGGCGCTACGTGGAGGATGCGGAGGTGCGCCGTACGCTTCGCGACACCGACGGCCTGGGCACTGAAGCCACCCGGGCCGGCATCATCGAAACCCTGGTGCAGCGCGGCTATCTCGTGCGCAAACAAAAGGCGCTGCGCGCTACCCGTTTGGGCAGCGCGCTGATCGCTGCCCTGCCGTCCGCGGTGAGCACGCCGGAGCGCACCGCACTCTGGGAGCAGCGGCTAAGCGCCATCGCCGAGCAAGGCGACAGCGCCCCCGCTTTTCAGCAGGCGCTAATCGAGGATCTGCACGGGCTGCTTCAACAAAGCGACGCGGGCCGGCTGCGTTCGAGCCTGCAAACCGCCCAAGGGGAAGACGCCACGCCGGCTAAACGTACATCAAGGGCGCGCAAGAGCAGTTCGAGCACAAAAAGTACGGCGCGGCGCAAAAGCCCTGCCAAGCATAGAACGTCGCGTAAGCCTTCCTGATCGAAACGCACGCTATTACTGTGCTAAACACTTTAAAGCTGCAATTGGCGCTTCTTAACGATCGCAAGATAACGGTATAAAAATGGAGCATTTTCCCTTTCAGGCTTGGGAGCTTTCACCCCCCCAAGCACACCGCCATAATAAGCGGTTCATCACACCCATTGTCGGAAGTGGTGAAGAACATGCGCTCCGCTGGCGCGGTACAGCCTAAACCCACCAGTGGGGAGCCACTAATGCTAGAACAGCGCTTCACCATTGAGGGTCAGTTCGCCCTGCTCCCACTTGAGCGTTTGCTGCTCGCGCGAAGTATCGATCAAAAAGCGTGCCATCAGCGGCAGCTCATCCATCACCGCTTCCGGCGGGGTGGCCATGCTGGCCTCGAAATGGACGCGACGGCTGAAGTAGGCGTTGGCTTGCGCCTCGTTCATGGAAGCGTTTTGGGGCTCGATGAGCTCACTTGCCGGGGTATCGGTGTGGCGAGCAAAACTGTAGAGCGCTTCTTTCGATAGGTTATCGCCGTCGAAGCCCATGTCGATCGTGAGCCGCGGGTTAAAATCCAGATTCAGCTCCGGCACCACGATATGGGCATCCAGCGGGTCGATACTGGCCGCAGGGCTGCTGGACAAAAACGTGTAGCCATTGTCGACCGCCTGGGCCAGCGACTCACGGTAGCGCGCCTCGTCGAAGCTTGCCGGTTCCTGCTTTTGGCGATAGCGCTGGGCGGTCAGCATGGCAAAGGCTTCGTTGTAGTCCTGGAACGCCTGCATGTCCAGGCGCTGGGTGGCGAAGTCCATCGAGAGACTCCCCATCGAGGTCTCGCCTACGCCGAAATCTGCCACTTCGAAGGTGCCGGCTTGATCGACCCGCCGGGGGTTGTCTTCGAGCTCGGTGGAAGGCTTTGTGAGGTTATCCAACACAACGTCGTTCAGGTAAACGTTGAGCCCTTGGGTCGCAACCTCTGCGCGGGGAAGCTCGAGTCGCTGCACCACTTCGCTGCCCTTTTCGCCGCGGGTATCCATTTCGAAACGCGGCGTGGTGAGGCGCACGATGGATCCATCGACGTAGGTAAACCCAAGCGCCTCGATGCGCGTATCGACGTGCCAGCGCGTCTCGTCCTCGATATCAAGATCCATTACCACCCCGGTGGCCTCGCCGTCGAACGCCTCGAGGCGCAACGTATCGGCGGTAAGTTGGCCCTCAGCCCCGCTCCAGGATGCCACCATGTCGATATCGATATCGCCCTCGAAAAGCGCCTCGCTCGGGCGCAGAGTGCCGGTTACCGGGCTTTTGAACACGCCGTGGTCCACGTGCAGGTCGAGCTCGGCGGTCGCGTCTTCGAAACCGACGGCGCCGAGCGTGGCCCGCGCGTTGGTTTCGAAAAGCGAGCGGTCGATATCGATATCAGTGACGCGCCAGCCAGGTGAGGCGTCGATGCGCGCGAGCGCCTGGTTCAGCGATTTTTCCACCTCATTTCCCACTATCGCCTGCGCGCCGAGATAGCCGCCCGCGCCCACCACGACCACGGCGCCCACGATCACCAGCGCTTTCGAACTAACGGCCATGCCGCGCTCCTTCTATAGGGTTTAAAAAACAGGGCTTAAAAATACGACGTTTAAAAAGCCGTCGAGCTTAATTTAATAATGATTATTGTTTCAATAGAAATCAGCGCCGCCCACCCCGCGGGTGTAATTAGCTTGCTCAAAATAGAAAGGCGCTTTGATAAATACACAATTGCCGCCGTTTGGCTTCCCTGGTAGTTTGATTTCGATCATGACCCGAAGGGTTTTCCGCTGTTTGCAGCGCCGCCGGGCAACGCCACTAAAAGCGGCCGCCGTACGTTATTAATCGCGAGCTCGTTTTCAACAGTGCCGCGTGCGCCTGCCGCTAGTGACGATAAACCCCACCTGTACGCTTTCACACTAAAACCATAACGCTCAAAGCGGAGAGAACGATGAAAGAAACGCCGAATTCGACCAAGGCGGGCGCGCAGCCGGCGAAGAAAAAGCGCGCCATGCCGGATGTGTTCATTATCCTGTTCGGCTTCATGGTGCTGGTACTGATCGCGTCCTACATCGTGCCCGCCGGCACCTATGAAAGAACGGTCGAAAACGGGCTAACCCAGGTCGACACGGAAAGCTTTCGCTATATCACCGCCGATTCGCTCAACGTCATGGATCTGTTTACCGCCATGCACAACGGCTTGGTGGCGGCTTCGACGCTGGTCTTTTTGATTTTGATCGTCGGCGGTGTGCTCAAGGTCATTGAAACCACGGGGGCCATCAGCGCCGGTATTCACCGCTTGATCGCGATGGCGAAAGGCCGCCAGAACGTGCTGATCTGGATTTTTTGCGGCACGTTCGCCACGCTCGCCTCGGTGGGTGTGGGCGCGAACCTGGCGATCGCGTTCATTCCCATCGGGCTCTTTTTAGCGCGTTCGATGAAGCTCGACCCGGTCGTGGGCGTGGCGATTATCTTTTTGGGTTCCTACGCGGGCTTTGGCGCCGGCGTGTTCGACCCTACCGTGACGGTGACCGGTCAAACCATCGCCGAGCTTCCTCTGTTTTCCGGTTTCGTCTATCGCAGCGTTATTTTCGTGGTATTTCTGGGGATCACGGCTGCCTACATCTGCCGCTACGCCAAACGCATCAAGCAGGACCCGGCGGCTAGCGTCATGGGGGCCGAGGCCTTCGCGGGCGCCCAGGGGGATGAGCAGCCAAGCGAGGTCACGACCTTTACCTTGACCCACAAGCTGGTGCTTGCGCTGTTCGTGTTCGGTTTTGGTCTGTTCATCTTTGGCGCGTTCAACTATGGCTGGAGCATCCCGCAGCTCTCCGCCACCTTTTTGATGATGGGCGTGGCGACGGCCTGCATCGCGAGAATTTCGCCCAACGATTTCATCAAGCGGCTGATGAGTGGTGCCGGCGATGTGCTTTACGGAGCGCTGGTGATCGGCGTGGCCGCGGCGGTGATCGTGCTGCTGCGCCAGGCGCAGCTGATCGATACCATCGTGCATAGCGTGGCTACCTCGCTCGACGGCCACGGCAAGGTGGTGGCCATGGAGCTTCTTTACGGCTTCAACCTGCTGTTCAACGGGCTGATTACCTCGGGTACCGGGCAGGCGGCTATCGTCATGCCGATCATGGTGCCGATCGGCGATATGCTCGAGGTGACGCGTCAGGCCACGTTCATCACCTTCAAACTCGGCGATGCGGTGACCAATATCGTTACCCCGCTTTCCGGTACGTTAATGGCGTGTTTGGCCATTGCAAGGGTTTCCTACGTTGAGTGGTTCAAGTTCGTGCTGCCGCTGGTGCTGCTCTGGATCGTGACCGGTGCCCTCTTCGTTGGCGTAGCCGTAGCGATCAACTACGGCCCCTTCTAGGTTTCAAGCGCCTGGCCAATCACACACCGCTTTCGCCATTCCCGGCGAAAGCGGTTTTTTCTGCTTCGATCAGCCTCGCGGTAAGGATGCCCAGAAATCGCTCGATGTGCTCGGGCAGGCGGCGATCCGCCATGACCTGTAGCTGCAGGCTGCGCTGTGCCAGTTGAGGCTCCTTGAACGGAATATGGACAAGCCCTGCCTTTTGAACGCGCCCACTGACCGACATCGCGCTGCAAAGCCCTACCATGTTCTGATGTTCGCTAACTGCGGTGTAGGTCACGCCCAGGGTATTACAGGCAATGCTCGGGTGGAGCTTGACACCGGAGAGGCTGCACGCCACGTCGAACAAATAGCGCACCGTCGATCCGGTGTCAGACACGGTCAGCGGATAGTCGGCCAGGTCCTTCATCTCCAGCGCTTCAAAAGCCGCCAGCGGGTGATCGTTTCTCATCAGCGCACCGATCGCCGCGCTGTGGCTCGAGACCACCTGCACGCCGATATCCACCGACAGGCTGAAAGTCAGCGCGATATCGACACTGCCCTGCTTGACCAGCTCGGAGGCGCGGGCGGACTCCACCACCTGAAGATCAAAGCCGATTTCCGGATCATCGAAAATGAAGCGGGAAATGACGCTAGGCAGAAAGTGCCAGGCCATGCCGTCCGGGCAGGCCACGCGAATGGTCTGTCGCTGCCGGGCCGTCGCACTCCGCATCTGATCCACTACGCTTTCGAGTTCGAGCTGGTTGCGAAGCGCGTAAGCCTGAAGCAGCTTGCCCGCCTCGGTCAGCGCCATGCCCCGAGGCTGGCGGTTGAACAGCGTGAGTTCCAGACGCTGCTCCAGATTGGTGATCTGGCGGCTGACCGCTGACACCGCAACGTGAAGCTCCTGTGCCGCCGCCGACAGCGACCCGGTTCTCGCCACGCTTTGAAAGTACCGCAAATTGAGTTCCTGCATGGCTGTCTCCGGGTGTTCCTCTGCAAGGCAGGCGCCGTGAAAAGCGCGCCAGATCGGCGCCCTCATTTCCAAAAAATAGAAACGTTGATTGATATTTTATTAATTGCCGCAAATCAGGGCAAACGATACGCTCGAACCACTTATCTGCCAAGCACGACGAGGGCCTCATGACGACCGCGCACGCCACCCGACAACACGCCATCGACCTAGCGCTTGAAACGCTCTCCAGCGGTGAGTTTTATGACGCGCTGACACAGCGCGTTGCCATGCGCACGGTGAGCCAGGATGCGGAGTGTGAAGCGACGCTGGCGGCCTACCTGGATGACGAGATCGAGCCGCTATTGAGCCGTCTTGGATTCACCTGCCGGCGCATTCCCAACCCGAAAGAGGGCCTGCCGCCGTTGTTGATCGGCGAGCGTATCGAGGACGTGTCGCTGCCGACGCTGCTGCTATACGGCCACGGCGATGTCACCGATGGCCAGGAAAGCACCTGGCGTGAGGGTCTCGACCCCTGGACGCTCACTTTCGTCGATGGCCACGTGTACGGGCGCGGCACCGCCGACAACAAGGGTCAGCACAGCGTCAATCTCGCTGCCCTCGAGGCGGTGATCGAGGCGCGCGGCGGCACGCTTGGCTACAACGTAAAGATGCTGTTTGAAATGAGCGAAGAGATCGGCTCCCCCGGGCTCGAAGAGACCTGCCGGCTCTACCGTGACGCGCTTTCATCAGACCTGTTTCTCGCCTCTGACGGCCCGCGCATTCGCGACGACATGCCCACGCTCTTTCTCGGCTCTCGCGGCGTTTTACAGCTCAAGCTCACGCTGGATACTGGCAACGGCGGCCGCCATTCCGGCAATTGGGGCGGCGTGATCACCAACCCGGCGGCGGTATTGAGCAACGCCCTGGCCACCCTCGTCTCCCAGCGAGGTAAAGTGCTCGTCGATTTTCTCAAGGCGCCAACGATCAGCGACGACGTCGCGCGACTGATTCGCGATCTGCCCGTTGGCGGTGGCGCGCTGGACCCGACTATCAACCCGGCCTGGGGGGAGACGTCGCTCACCGACGGCGAGCGGCTTTATGGTGCCAACACGCTCGAGATTCTGGGGCTTAGTGCCGGGCGCACCGACAAACCCGTCGGCGCGGTGCCGGAGCGCGCCGAGGCCGTGCTCCAACTTCGCTTCGTGAAAGGCACCGACTGGCAGGCCGTCGAGGCCAACCTGAGAGCGCATCTGGATCGGTTAGGCTTCGAGGAGATCGCCCTCGAGATGCTGGGCGGCTACGCCGCTACCCGCCTGGACCCGAGCCACCCTTGGGTTGGCTTTGTGGCCGCGTCCGCCGAGCAAAGCCTGAAGGGCCAGGTACACATTCTGCCCAACCTGGGCGGCACGATCCCCAATCACTGCTTTTCCGACGTCCTGGGTCTTCCCACGGTCTGGCTGCCCCACTCCTATCCGGCGTGCAATCAGCACGCGCCGAACGAGCACCTGCTCGAGAGTATCGTCCAAGAAGGGCTTGCCATGGCGGCGGGTCTCTTCTGGGATCTGGGGGATGCCCAAACGAAGATGGACTTCAAGACATCCAGCTTTTAACTCCTTTAAAAGGGCGCTAAATACGTTTTGAATCCATTTCGACGTATCGGAAAAGCTAAAGCGCGGCCGTCACGCCTAGTCGCTATAAATTCCTGCCGCGTTGGAGCTAGCAAAGGCCCAGCACTCGTGGATATCGACGGGCAGCGTGCGGCCCTCAGAGAGCGGCGGCAGTGCGTCGAGGGGGAAGAAGTCCGCGGCGTCGGTCTCGTTGTTGGCAGCAAACGCGCCGCCTTCCAGGGTGCAAACGTAAAACAGCTTGTAGATGTGATCCGGCGAGTAGTAGGCGTACGGGTGGAGGCTTCGGTCCTTGAGCATCGCGAGTCTTGGGTGGCTCGCCCGGTAGCCGGACTCCTCGAGAATCTCTTTCAACACGCCTTCACTCGGGCTTTCGTTGACATCCGCCCAGCCGCCGGGCAGCGTCCAGAGCCCATCCTTGATCTCGCGTACTAACAGCACTCGATTTTGCTCATCGAACACCGCGCCGCGCACATCTACCTTAGGCGTAGCGTAGCCCTTGTCCGGAATAATCAGATTTTCGATCTTCTCGACGGGCACGTCGCCCAGCACCGCGAACATTTGATTGGTCAGCGTTTCGAGCTGGCGGTAGCGTTCCAGCTCGTACTTGTTGGTCGTATAGGTCTGGCCCGTTTGGGCGATGGAGCGAAGCGACTTGGCAAAGGCGAGCCAATCGTGGGTCATGCGGTGTTTCCTTGTAAAGGTGGCCTACCGGCGGGTGTCGGCGTCCATTGGGCCGAGATCGAACGGGATATCGGGGGCGACATCCTCCACGCCATCGATGTGCTTGAGGCGCTCGGCAGTGGCGCTATCAGCTTCGCCGGTAATGCAGCCGATCTCTTCCATTCGCTCGCGCACCGACAAACCTTCGCGGCTGAGCCGGTCGGCAAGTTCACCGACCGAGCAGCCGCTGGCAACGGTGACGATCCAAAGCTCGATTCTTGCCACGGGGACTCTCCGTTGATGGTCGGCAAGGCGCTAACATGCAAAGCGCTTTGCCGACGCTCGCTTGATTCAAGGCGCCTGAACCAGCCCGGCACCCACCTCTTCCTCGCTTAACGGCAGCGATTGTGCCGATTCGATCAGCCGCCGCCAAAGCTTCCTGCCGCGAAGCGAGGCGTCGGACTGCGCCCACAGTGCGGCGCAGCCGGCCACGTGGGGCGTGGCCATGCTGGTGCCGCTGATGGTCTTGTAGTTGACCGGCCGCGGCCAGGCGGAAAACACATCGCGCCCAGGAGCTGCGATCTCGACCTTGCCGACGTTGGAAAAGTTCGAGCGCGCGAGGCCTGGATCGAGCGAGCCGACCGAGAAAATGGTCGGCGAATTCGCCGGCGCTCCGGTCGGGGCGTTGTCGTTGCCGGACGCCGCGATCACCAGCAACCCTTTTTCGAGCGCCGCCGCACCCGCCCGGGTGTAGGCCGCCTGTACCGGGCTTTGGCTACCTAGCGACATCGAGATCACCTCGCAGCGATTCGCCACCGCCCAGTTCATGCCCGCCAGCACGCTGCCGCCGGTGCTGCCACCGGCGTTGGTGAGTACCTTACCAGCGAAAATGGCCGCCTCGAACGCCACGCCATAGCCCGGCGTTTTGCCCGCGGCTTTTCGCGGCCCCGTCGCGGTGCCGATACAGTGGGTGCCGTGGCCGTTCATGTCCTGCACCGGCTCGCCGACGAAAGAGCGGCTTTCGACCGTGCGACCGGCGAAATCCGGATGATTGAGATCCATACCGGTGTCCAGCACCGCCACCTTGATACTCGCCCCGCTAAAGCGGCTTTTGGCCACCTTGCAGCGCGAAAGCCCCCAGGTAATATCCTTTTTGATCGGGGCGTCGTCGTCCCCATCGCACTCGGGCCGGTCAGCGCCCAGGTCTCGCGCGATGGCGTTGGCCGCACTCAGGAAACCACGCAGGTACTCGGAATTCTCCGCAAAAGCGAAGTACTCGGGCTCGATGATCTCGATGGCGGGGCATTTGAACGCATCGTCATGAATACTCATACCGCGACTTTCCAGCGCGTCGCCGCCGAGCAATACCACGCCAAGTTCGGGGAAAATCATCGCCTCGGCGTCTCCGGCCTCTTCCAGATTGACCGCCTGAGCGTCGAAATCCCGAGCATCCGCTACCCTGAACTGGCATGCCTTGAGCGTTTCGATGCCCTCGTCGAGCATTCCGTCGCGAAAACTGATCAGATACCGCCCGGTTTCCAGACAGCCGCTGTCGCGCTCGACCGCGGCCATCAATAGCCGATGCGAGCCGCAAGCGACGGAGTGGAGCGGCGCTGCGCCGGGTACTGGGCGATCTTTTGGGGAATCGTTGGCCATCCTGGCACCTTCTGGCTGAATCTATAGGAGTCGTTCGAGCGTCGCTACGCCGGAAGCAAAGCTGCGCTTTTAGCGTAACGCACTCGCGCGACTTCGCCAGCGCCGGCCGCCCAGCTCGCCGTCATTCGTCTTAACTTGAGCAGTTAGCGGGGGGTACCGATCGGTAGACGCTGCGGGTGTCGTCCAGCTGCAGCTCGAGCGCGCGAATACGCGACTGGTGCGCCGGGTGCGTGGAAAGAAGCTCCGGCGGCTGGTCGCCACCCACATTGGCCATATTGCGCCAAAGCGCAACGCTTTCACTCGGGTCGAACCCGGCGCGAGCCATGATGATTAGCCCCATGCGGTCGGCCTCTTCCTCGTGGGTGCGGCTAAACGGCAGCGTAATTCCAAGCTGGGCACCAATGCCCAGCGCCTGCATGAGCTGATGATTGCCCATATCGCCCTCACCGAGCATGCCCACCACCAAAAGCCCCGCCTTTATTCCAAGCTCCTGAGTCAAACGCTCGTTGCCGTGATCTGCCAGCACGTGGGCGACCTCGTGGCCAATGACGGCGGCCAGCTGTCCCGGCGTTTCGGCCACGTCCAGCAAACCGCTATGCACGCCGATACGCCCGCCGGGCAGCGCGAAAGCGTTGGGCGAGGCCTCCTCGAACACTACGACCTCCCAGCGCTCGGGGAACGCAAGCTCGGGGTAGCTGGCTTCAGCGCCGGCCACGACATGGCGGGTCACGCACTGAACCAAACGGTTGGCGGCCTCGTTGTGGCTGATCGCGTTATTGCTTTGAAGCTCATCGAAGGACTGCTGGCCCATCTGTGCCATCATGGTCTGTGGCACCAGCGCCAGCCGAGAGCGCCCGGTCGGCGTTTCATCGCAGCCGGCCAGAAGCACAAACACTGCCAACAGCGGCGCGCCCAACACGCGTTTCCCCATCCTACAAAAGCGCCGACTCACGTTAGTTTCAGCATGGTATAGGGAGCTTCGCAGGCGTGGCGTTCGTCACGCTCATCGACGCTCCCAAGCCCAAAGTATCGGTCGTTATCGTAGGCGACGAACAGTCGATCACGATCCAGCACCGCGAGCCCCTCGGCCTTGTGCTCGAACTCCAGCGTCTCGCCGGAAGGCTTCGTCACCAGCGTCGGCGGCTTGCCTGCGTAGAACTCCTCGAGGCTAACGCTCCAAAGATAACCACCGATTCGCTCCTGACCGTCTTCCACCACTTCAAAACTGTTCAGCAAAAAAACCCGCTGATGGTAGGGGTCGTACTCCAGGCTCGATAGACCGCAATCGTAGCGGACCGCTGGATGATGGCCTGGCTCGAAAGCGTAGTATTCGCGCATCTTATCGGTGAACACCAGATTGGCGTTCTCGTCGATTCGGTAGTGGGCGCCGACGATGCGGCTCACGTAGCTGAAGTCATCGAAGGCTTGGCCCTGCTCCCGAATGCCGAACAGTAGAAGCCCCTCGCCCTGCTCCCCGGGCACCGCCGCGAGCCCTTCGATCTTGTAGTAGGGAAAGCCGATAGCGTCGTTCAATTTCATACGAAGCTCGAGCGAGCCCTCGACCCCGTCGCGTGGGTCCGGGTCCACCGCCTGCACCTTTTCCGGCTGGCCCAGTGGCCAGACCAACAGGTGGTTATAGTCATTGAGGTCGTGGCTTTCGCCGTCGATACGATCGAACCCGGTGGTGGCAAGCACATGTTGGCCATCGGCGGTCAGCGACATGTCCTCGTACTTGATCGCACGCTTGATCAGCGGCGCGGTAAAGTACTCCAACTGGCCATCGTCCGGGCCGTTGTCGGCCATGGCGACAGAGAATACTGCCGAGCGCTCTGCGCCGGGGATCGGTTTGTCGCTGGCCAGAATCAGGCGTTTACCGTCAAACAGCACGGCAGACACTTCCACATTGACAAGTGCGCCCCGCTCGTCGCGAAGCCCGGCGGGGAAGCAGTGGAGGGTGCCTTGCTGCGATATGGTGGCGTGGGTCATCGCTCAACTTTTCCTAAACGTAAAACCAGCAGGATAGCTCATTGGGCAGATGAGTCGAGCGCACCTCAAGGTGCAAGTTCTGCAGTTTTACGATGGATAGCCCACCAGACGAACGCGATCAACAGCGCCTGCAGCGGTAAGCGAGCATAAAGAAGCCACACGGGAATGGAGGGAAACGCCTCGGGGTGTAGCGCCATATGAACATTGGCGGGAAACACCGCCACCATCAGCGCGATCAGCCCCCACCCCGCCAGCTTTCTAGTTGATGGAACCAGAATGCCCACGGCGCCCAACAGCTCGAAGACACCGCTGATGAGCACCAGCTCCCGGTGGTACCCCAGATAATCCGGCATAGCCAGAATGAAGAAATCGGTCAAGGCGAAGTGAGCGATACCGCCGAGAAAAAAGAATAAAGCGATAATGAGTAAGGGTATGGTGGGCATACAAAACTCTTTAGGTTTTTTGCTTGCGCGATTGGATCATACGGGCATTTTTTAGCGTGGCGCGCCCGACAGACCAGACCATCTGGCCAGTACATCAAGGCATTTAAAAGGCTAACGCTCAAGCGCCGAGCACCTCAGCCGATAGCTAACGATATCGCTACTCGGAGTCTGTTGATGTTTAATCTTCGTCTCAAGAAAAAACACAAAAATCAGCGTAGAGGGGTCGCAACGCTTCGTCAGATCCAGGACCAGATGGAGCGGGGCATGCTATCCATTACGCTGGACGCCAACCTATGTATTGCAGCTCTTAATCAGAGCTTTGCCAGTGCCTTGGGTTACAAGCGCGAGCAGCTGTTGGGAAAGCCGATGAAAGACTTTCTGCCGACCTACGTCACCGAGCTGCCATGCTTTCGAGATTTTAACAAGGCCATTGACGCGCTCGAACCCGTCAATGACAACTATCGCTACCTGCATGCCAGCGGCTCGCTCATTTGGCTGAATATCGACTGGCTGCCGATACGCAAAAGAAGCGGCAAGCTCTCTTTCGTGCAGGGTTACGGGCGCGAAGTCACGCAGAAAGTCGAAGGTGCCAAGGAGAGTGAATCCTTCATTGCGGCGCTGCTTCGATCTACCGCCGTGATCCAATTCAACCTTGATGGCACCATCATTACTGCCAACGAGCAGTTTTTGCAGGCAACAGGCTACCGGCTGGAAAATATCGCCGGCCGCCACCACCGCATGTTCTGCCCCAAAGACGTGGTGGAATCGCCAGAGTACGAAGGCTTCTGGCAAAAGCTCAATAGCGGTGAATACGTGTCGGACCGCTTCAAACGACTCGATAGCCGGGGCAATGAAGTGTGGCTGGAAGCCAGCTATAACCCGGTTTACAACGCCGATGGCCATCTGTGTAAAGTGGTGAAGTTTGCCAGCGTCGTCACCGACCAGGTGGCGCGAGAAGTCCAGGTACGCGAAGGCGCCACCTTGGCGTTTGATGTGTCACAGAAAACCGATGTCAGTGCCAAGAAAGGCGCAACCGTCGTGCAGCAAACCGTCGATACCATGCGTCAAATCGCCGCAGAAATGCAAACCGCTAATGAAAGCATCGAAGCGCTGAGCCAGCAGTCCGTACAGATAAACGCCATCGTCCAAACGATCAGCGGCATTGCGGTACAGACCAACCTATTAGCGATCAATGCGGCCATCGAAGCCGCTCGGGCTGGCGAACAGGGGCGCGGGTTCGCGGTCGTTGCCGATGCAGTACGAAAACTGGCGGCCAGCACCAGCGCCGCCACGGTGGAAATCGGCGGCGTGGTAGAAAAAAACCAGCGGTTGTCCGACGACGTCACGCGTCAGATGCTCAACACCCGGGAGGAAGCGGAGCAAGGGCTGGAGCTTGCAGGCCAAGCGGGCAGCGTCATTCTGGAAATTCAGGAAGGCGCCAAGCAAGTCGTGGACGCGATACAGCGTTTCTCCAACGATCTCAGTTGAACTTCCTGAAACAATGGAATTTTTTGAAAGCGTTAAACGCACTCATGCCCGATAGACATCTCACTCACGACAGATACTTTATACCAGTAGCGTCGCTAAGCGGCGCACCGCTTCTCTGAGCGTGCTGGGGCAGGCATGGCTAAAATTCAGTCTCAATGCGGCTTCAGAAGGCAAAAAATCGTCATGGTAAAAAGCATTACCGGGCACGACAGCAACACCTTTTGATAGCGCGCGTTTGGCAATATCGAGGGGGTCCCCGCCTGGAATTCTAAGCCAAATAAACATACCGCCCTGAACAGATGCAAATTCGAAAGCGCCTCCCAGGTAGCTTTCAAGCGCGTTGGCAAGGGCTTGATAGCGCTCTCCATAGCATTGGCAAAGTCTTTTTATATAAGACGGAAATTCGGGGTTGGAAAGCAGGCTCAACAATAGAGATTGCATCGGCACACCTGAATGCAGATCGGCGGCCTGCTTCACTTTCAACAATGCTGATAACCATTGAGCAGGCGCACTCAGCATGCCCAAGCGTATCCCGGGCGTCGCGATTTTCGAAAATGAGCGCAACACCAGCGCACGCTCTGGACAAAACGATGAAACCATTGGCAAGTGATCACCGGTAAAACGTAACTCACGGTAAGGGGCATCTTCGACAAGGGCTATATCGTATTGACGGCACAGAGTCGCCACTTTCTGCCTTATTTCCAAAGTCCAACTCACGCCGGTCGGATTATGGAAATCCGGTACGGCATAAAACATCTTTACTTTTTTGGATGCGAATAGGGTCTCCAGCATGGCGATATCGGGCCCGTTCACGTTCTGTGCTACCGAGTGAATCATGCCACCCGACAGTGCAAATACCTGCAAAGCTCCAGGATAACCCGGCGCCTCCATGGCAACGCCTTCACCCGGATTCAAAAAGGCCCGAGCAATCAGATCAAGCCCTTGCTGGGAGCCACTGCATATTAACATGCGATGCATTTCGCTGATCGAATAGTGCTCTTTTAGATGACTCAGAAGTGGCCCGTACCCTTGGGTCTCGCCATATTGAAACAGCGTTGGATCATGAGCGAGCTGGGCCATGGGGTTTGCCATCAGCGCCAAGGGGAAATGGTCCGAGGCGGGTAATCCGCCTGCTAACGAGAGGATATTGATTTCCGAGGCGGCTGAGAGAATATCTCTGATAAAAGAGGGTTGAATACGCTCTAAACGTTTGGCCGTTTGCATGGTGAATCTCCTTTTTAAAACCATGTTAAACGCACGCAAAAAATCAAAGATGTCGATTTGTGATACCTTTATTGTTCACCTGTGCTAAAAATTTTGTCCATTCATGCTTTCAAAGTGATCTGATATGCCCACTGCGCAGCAGATTTCCCGCATCAATGATGTGGTATACGAAATTCATCGAGATACGTCCGCTGAACTTTCGGGACGTTTTTTGGCCAGCATTGCCGCGTATTCCGAACAACACTTTCATCGTACCTTTCATGCGGTAGTAGGTGAGTCGGTCCATCATTATGTAAGACGAACACGATTAGAGCAGGCGGCAAACCAGCTCATGTTCGACCTTAAACGTCCTATCATTGAGGTCGCGGAACAGTGCGGCTTTTCATCACTCTCTTCGTTTAGTAAAGCTTTCAAGGCCCATTTTGAAATGACGCCGGGGCGATGGAGAACATACGATCGCAGCAAGATGTCAGCGTCGTACTCGACCGATCCTGAGATCGAAGCGGCATATAAGAGGTTGCAAACGGCTATTTTGCCTATCCCTAACCTGGTGGAACTACCCGACCGGCCCGTCGCTTACGTACGTCATTTGGGTTACAGCAGAAGCATTCGTCAGTCATGGCAAACATTGAAAGTATGGGCTGCCGCCGAGGGACGCCCTTTCGATATGCAACTGGGACTACACCACTCGAATCCTGCGTGGGTTTCGCTGGAGAAGTGCCGTTACGTCGCCTGCCTTGCTATCGATACACCTGTGCTAAGAAGAGGGTTGGTCAACAGTATGCGCATTCCAGGTGGACTTCACGCAGCTTTTGATTTAACCGGTGGCTATGGCGAACTTCTGCCCTATATCAGTAAAATTCTGGACCACTGGCTCCCCGCCTCCGGTTTTAGAGCTAAAACGACTCCGGCTTTCGTGCACTATCGAAAGAACCAGTTTCTCGAGCAAGATGAGCATTTCGATCTCACCTTTTATTTGCCTATCAATGTTTGATAGCGCCGCTGGGGTAGGCAGATACGGGAACGGCGTAACACGATGGGTGCTGATGTCGTCGAGTCAGGTTGAGCAAAACATCGAAGCGAACTCTAACGTCGCGGTTTGTTATTAACGCCCCAAAGAGACGGATTTTCTGGATTTATTCAGGGATTCATACCCATGACTGATGACCATTGGATCGTTGGGCCCGGTGCTATCGGAAGGCTACTCGCGCACTTATTAAACGCTCATGTTCCCACTACGCTCATTTCTCGCCGCTGCCTGACCAAGCGTCAGGTCATTATAACGTCCACTGGGATAACACGCGTACACTGCCTCAAAACCATAACGGCATCCAAGCTCGCCGACAGTGCAGCGGCATCGCCATCTCACGTCCATCTCACGACCAAAGCCATGGCCGCTGAAGCGGCACTGGATAGCATCGCTTCGCTGCTACCCTCTACAACGGCGCTGGTGCTTTGGCAAAACGGCTTTCTAACGCAGCCTAAACTCACCGATCGATGGACCGGCCCGGTGCTGTGCGCAACCACAACGGAAGGCGCGTATGTCATGGGTGATGACCGTATCGTTCACGCCGGTCGTGGGCAGACCTTCATCGGCGACCTGAACGATCGCCACGCCGCTTTCGCGCACGCGCTGGCAGCACGGCTTGATCGCGCTGGGCTCCAGGCCACAGCGGTCGACGACATTCGCCGCCGGCTCTGGCAGAAGCTGGCAGTGAACGCGGCGATTAATCCCCTGGTGGCCATTCACGGAATACGCAATGGCGAGCTGCGTGGAGCGGCTTATGCCCGTCAAGTCGAAGCAGTGATCAGCGAAGTCGCGGCCATCATGGCGCTGGAGAACATCGCAGCGCCGGTTGGGAGTAATGAGCAGGATAGCTGGCGGGCACTGGTCTGGGGGGTGATCGAGGGCACAGCGAGCAACAAGGCGTCGATGCTGCAGGATGTCGAGGCCGGCCGGCCCACGGAACGGGCGGCGATCCTGGGGCCGCTGATCGCGGCCGCTCGGCAACACGGCTTGTCAGTGCCGGTTTTGATAGCGCTGAACGAGAAGCTGGCCGAAATGGAAGCGCGCTTTTAGCCAAGCGGTCATGTTCAGTGCCCGCGCTGGAGCGCGGGCAGGCTACTTAGCTAACGGGAATCATCACCACTTTTTGGAACGCGGGCCGCTCGGTCAGCGTTTGGTACCAGCGCTCCAGATGGGTGCGCGGATTCCAGGTAAGGCCGCAGTTCCAAAGGTTGTAAACAAAAGGCGCCACGGCGATATCGGCCAAGCCGAACGCGTCGCCGGAGACCCAAGTTTGACGTTCCAACGCATCGTCCAAAAGCGCGAAGAGCTCCTCGCAGGCCGCGGTGCCCTCCTCCAGCGTTTGCAAATCGCGCGCTTCCGGCGGGGTGCGAACATAGCCCATCAGCATGACGCGGTGTGCCGGGCTTAGCCGCGTGTTGGCCCAGTCCATCCACTTTTCGGCTTGGGCGCGCCTGGCAGGCTCATCGATCCAAAGCTTGCCCTCGCCGTACTGGGCGGCCAGATAGCGCACGATGGTATTGGACTCCCACAGCACGCTGTCGGTGGTGTCATCCTTCAGTGTCGGCACCAGCGCATTTGGATTCATGGCCTGATACGCTGGCGTATCGTTCACGCCGTGCTGGAGCCCTGCCTGAACCTGGTCGTAAGCGATGTCGAGCTCTTCGAGCACCCAGCGCACTTTTTTGACGTTCGTGGAGTTGTCGCGGCCCCAAAGCGTAATCATGGCGATCCTTCGTTAGTGGGTTCTAAAAACCCAGTTTGGTGCTCGTTCAGCTAAGTGGCAAGGCCGCCCGCTCACTGCCCATTTTTCTTGTCCCGATAAAACGTCATCAGGCTGGAAAAATCGAGCCGGCCGTGGCCGTTTGCCTTGTGCAGCGTAAACAGGGCCCGGGCGGCGGAGCCCATCGGTACCGGCGAAGCGCTTTGCTGACTGATATCCATGGCCAAGCCCAGATCCTTGACCATCAGATCGGTCAGAAAGCCGCCCTGGTAGTTGTTTGATGCCGGCGCGTTTTCCATCACGCCAGGGTACGGGTTATAGACGTTCAGCGCCCAGTTGCCGCCGGAGCTTTGCTTCATGATCTCCGAGAGCACCGCGGGGTCGAGGCCGTTTTTCACGCCCATGTTGATCGCCTCGCAGGTGCCGGCCATTAAAATCGCCAGCATCATGTTGTTGCACGCCTTGGCCACCTGCCCTGCGCCGTGCTCGCCGGCGTGAAAGATATTCTTGCCCATCACATCGAGCACCGGCTTGGCCCGGCTGAACTGCTCTTCGCTACCGCCCACGATAAAGGTCAGCGTGCCTGCCTGGGCGCCGCCTACCCCGCCGGATACCGGCGCGTCGATGAAGCTGATCCCCTTCTGCTCCAGCGCCGCAGCGACTTCGCGCGCGCTTTCGGCGTCGATGGTCGACGAGTCGATGACCAGCGCGCCCTGCTCGATAATATCGCCAAGCGGCGTCTCGCCATCGACGAACAGCGCACGTACGTGCTGGCCGGCGGGCAGCATGGAGATCACGATGTCGGCGCCGCGGGCGGCATCTGCCGCCGAAGCAGCGACTTCGCAGCCGTGGGATTTGGCGCTTGCCAGCGCTTCCTGGCTGAGATCGAAGGCGTGCACGTCGAAGCCGGCCTTCGCCAAATTGGCGGCCATGGGGCCGCCCATGTTACCCAAACCGATGAATGCGATCGTGGTCATGGTGATTGTCCTTGTTATTGAAACCGGGCGGTTAAAAAGTGACTGGTTAACGCGAGACGAGCGCTAGCCCAGCGTCTCCAGCGGGCTCGTTTCCCAAGGCGAGGCTAAAAGCTCATCGATAAAGAACTGTTCGACCGAGGCGACGTCGGGATAGCTCCAGGCCGGCGAGCCGTCCTTGTCGACCAACAGCGCGCGCACGCCTTCGGGAAACTCCTTGTGACGGCAGCACTGCACCGACAGCGCAAGCTCCGAGCGAAACACCTCGGCCAGCGACATGTACTTCGCCCGTTTGAGCTGCTCGTCGATCAACGCGATCGACACCGGACTTCCGTGGGCCAGCGTTTTCTGGGCGCGGCTGAACCAGCTGTCCTCGCTTTCAACGGCCAAAATCGCGGCCACGATCTGCTCGGTAGTGTCGTGATCCATCAGCTCACGAATCAAGGGCGTGGCGTTGAGTACCGGCGTGTCGAGCTCGGCGAAAGTGTCTTTCGAGGCCTGCTCCAGCTCGCGCAGCGTTCGATTAACCACGCCTTGGGCGTCGATAGTGCCCTCCTGCTGCCAGCGCGCCCGGGTTAGAGAGGTCATCAGCGCTTGATACTGGTCGCTTTTGATGCAGCGATCGGCCAGACCCAGGTGTAGCGCATCCACCGCGTTGATCGGGCTTCCGGTCATGGCAAGAAAGCGCCCGGTACCGACCGGCAGGCGGTTCAAAAACCAGCTCGCGCCGACGTCCGGGTAGAGGCCGATGGTGACTTCGGGCATGGCAAGTCTTGATGTTTCGGTCACCACGCGGTGACTGCAGGCGCTGAGCAACCCCATCCCACCGCCCATGACGATACCGCTGCCCCAGCAGACGATCGGTTTGGGGTAAGTATGAAGCTCATAATCGAGGCGATATTCGCTTTCGAAAAAACGCTCGGGAAAGTCCGGGTCCTGCTCGCCGGTAATCGATTTGTACAGGCTCACCACGTCGCCCCCGGCGCAGAAGGCCTTGTCGCCGGCGCTGTCGAGCACGATGGCAACGACCCGCGCGTCGTCCTGCCAGGCGGCCAGCTGCGGGCGCATCAGCTCGATCATCTCGAGCGTCAGGGCGTTAAGCGAGCGCTCGGCGTTGAGCGTGATTTCGCCCACGATATGGCCATCGTCGGTGGCGTGCTCGTTAAACAGTACGCTACTCATCAAGGTATCCTTATGGTGTGAATCGCCGCGCATGGGCATTGGTGTAAGCGTCACCTTCACTATAGCTCGCTGGCGCCCTCGGCCAATGCCCGGCGAGCAATGATCAGGCGCATGATTTCGTTGGAGCCTTCCAGAATGCGGTGAACCCGCGTGTCGCGCACGAAGCGCTCCATCGGGTACTCCTTGATGTAGCCGTTGCCGCCAAAAAGCTGCAGCGCCTCGTCACACACCTTGAATCCCACGTCGGTGGCAAATCGCTTGGCCATGGCGCAGTAGGTCGGCGCATCCGCGTGGCCGGCGTCGAGCTTGGTCGCGGCCATGTGCACCAACTGGCGCGCGGCGACCAGCTCGGTAACCATATCGGCAAGGCGAAACTGCAGCGCCTGAAACTCCGCCAGGGGCTTGCCGAACTGCTTGCGCTCGCGCAGGTAGTCGCGCGCCTCGTTGATCGCGCGCTGAGCGGTACCGACCGAGCAGGTGGCAATGTTGATGCGCCCACCGTCCAGGCCCTTCATCGCGATCTTGAAGCCATCGCCTTCACGGCCCAGCAGGTGGTTGGCCGGCACGCGTACGTCGTCGAAGCTCACCATGCGGGTGGGCTGGCTGTTCCAGCCCATCTTGTCCTCCTTGCGCCCGTAGCTTATGCCATCGGTTTTGGCATCCACGGCGAAGGCGGAAACACCGCCGGCGCCTTCACCCCCGGTACGCGCCATCACGACCAGAAAATCGGTGCTGCCGGCGCCGGAGATGAACATCTTGCTGCCACTGAGCACGTAGTCGTCGCCGTCGCGTTTGGCGGTGGTCTTGAGTGAGGCGGCATCCGACCCTGCACCGGGCTCGGTCAGGCAGTACGATCCCAGAAGCTCGCCGGTGGCGAGTCGCGGCCCCCACTGCTCGACGACGTCCGCTTGGCCAAAGCTTGCCAGCATCCAGGTGACCATGTTGTGAATGGTGAGATAAGCGGTGGTCGAGGTGCAGCCCATCGAAAGCTGCTCGAAGATGATGCTCGCATCCAGCCGCGATAGCGCAAGCCCACCAACGCTTTCCGGCGCGTAGAGCGAGCAAAAGCCAAGCTCCCCGGCGCGCTTGATCACATCGACGGGAAAGTGCGCCTCGCGGTCCCACTCGGCGGCGTTGGGCGCAAGCTCCTTGTCGGCAAAGCCCTTGGCCAACTCGGCAAAGGCTACCTGGTCGTCGCTTAGCTCGAAATTCATGGCGAAGCCTCCATCGAGACCGAGCGCCGCTGGCGCCCCGCCTCGCGTGTTGTCGTTATTTATTAGGGGTCACGCAAATTGACGTTAACGTTAACTTATATTTTAAACCCGGCGCGCGCAACGCCTGGCCCTTAGAACCTTTGGCGTAGACGACCGGCCCTATAAAATCCCGGCCGATAAAAAAAGACGCCCGGAGGCGCCTTTCAATGACAGGCTGGTTACTTGAAGTTCTTGCGATAAAGCGTTGCCAGCTCGCCGACGATGCCGCTTCGAAAGCTCATCACGCAGAGCACGAAGATAGCGCCAAGAATCACGCTGACCCAGTTACCCAGCGGCGACTGCGCCAGCAGATGCTGAAGACTGACTACCAGCGAGGCGCCCGCTAGCGGCCCCAGTAGCGTGCCCACACCTCCCAGAAGCGTCATCAAAATCACCTCGCCGGACATATGCCAGTGGGCGTCGGTGAGCGAAGCAAGCTGGAACACCACCGTCTTGGTCGCCCCGGCGAGTCCGGCAAGCCCGGCCGAGAGCACGAACGCCAGAAGCTTGTAGGCGTCCACATTATAGCCAAGCGACACCGCCCTCGGCTCGTTTTCGCGAATCGCCTTGAGCACCTGACCAAACGGCGAGTGCACGGTGCGCTGAATGAGCGCAAAGCCAAGTAGAAAGACCGCGAACACGAAGTAGTACATCGCCAGGTTGCTCTGCAGGCTGATCAGCCCAAAGAGCTCGCCTCGCGGCACGCCGTGAAGGCCATCTTCGCCGCCGGTAAACGGCGCCTGAATGAATACGAAGAACATCAGCTGTGCCAGCGCTAGCGTCACCATGGCGAAATAGATGCCCTGGCGGCGAATCGAGAGCACGCCGAACAGACATCCAAGCAGTGTGGCCGCAAGCGTCCCCGCCAAAACGCCAAGCTCCGGCGTAAGCCCCGGGTAACTTGCCAAAAGGTATCCGGTTACATAGCCGCCGCTGGCCAAAAACGCGGCGTGTCCAAAGGATAAAAGACCGGCGTAGCCCAACAATAAATTGAAGGCGCAGGCAAACAGCGCAAAGCAGAGAATCTTCATCAGAAAGACCGGATAGGCTAAAAATGGCGCTACCAGCCCTACCGCGATCAGCGCGATATACAATATCGCCCGACGCTGACCGGCCCGGCGCTCTCTTTTTGCCGCAATGCCCGGCGCGCCCACTACCTGTGAATCCGACATGGCTATGCCTCCTTTCCGAAAAGCCCGGCCGGGCGCAGCATGAGAACCAGTATCATCACTAAAAAGATCACTGTGTTGGCGGCTTCCGGGTAGTACACCTTGGTGAGCCCTTCGATCACCCCCATCCCCAAGCCGGTTAAAATAGCGCCCAGAATCGAGCCCATCCCGCCAATGACCACCACGGCGAAGACCACGATCAGAAGGCTCGAGCCCATGGTCGGCGAAACCGGGTACAGCGGCGCGGCCAGCACGCCGGCAAAGGCAGCAAGCCCCACGCCGAAACCGTAGGTCAGCGTGATCAAAAGCGGCACGTTCACCCCAAAGGCCTGCATCAGTTGGGAGTTTTCGGTGCCCGCGCGAAGGTACGCCCCCAGCCGCGTTCGCTCGATCATGAACCAGGTAAAAAGGCACATGGCGAGTGCCGCGACCAGCACCCAAGCGCGGTAGGTAGGCAAAAACATGAAACCGAGATTCAGCCCGCCCTGCAGAATCTCCGGCGTGGCATAGCGCGCCCCTGACACGCCAAACCAGTTGATCAGGGTGCCCTCGAAAATCAGCGCCAACCCGAAAGTCAAAAGTAGCCCGTACAAATGGTCCAGATGCGCGATGCGCCGCAGTAGAAAGCGCTCGATCAGCATGCTGAGCCCGCCTACGGTAAGCGGTACCAGTACCAGCGCCAGCCAGTAGTTAATGCCCAGAATGTTAAAAGCAAGAAGTGCGGCAAAGGCGCCCAGCATGTACTGCGCGCCGTGGGCGAAGTTGACGATTTTCAAAAGCCCAAAGATCACCGCCAGCCCTAGGCTCAAGAGCGCGTAGAAGGCGCCGTTGACCAGTCCCAGCGTAAGCTGGCCCATGAACACCGCCATGGGCACGCCGAATATCATCGTCATTGCGATCTCCCCTGCGGGGCGGGCTCACCGCCCCGCGCGTGGCGGCCAAGGATCAGTTCTGTACCAGATCGCACTGGCTTTCGGAAAGCGGGCGGTAGGCCTCTTCGGCGGGGATGGTGCTTAGAATCTCGTAAAGGTCCCACTCGCCGGTGGACTCATCCGGGGTTTTCACCTGAGCGAGATACATGTCGTGCACCATGCGGCCGTCTTCGCGAATGCGCCCGTTGCGGGCGAAGAAGTCGTTGATCGGCTGGGACGCCATCTGCGCGCGCACCGCCTGAGCCTCGTCGGTGCCGGCGGCCTCGACGGCCTTCAGATAGTGCATGGTGCTCGAGTAGATGCCCGCCTGCACCATGGTTGGCATGCTGCCCACCTCGTCGAAATAGCGCTGTGCCCACTCGCGGGCCTGGTCATCCATGTCCCAGTACCAGCCGGTAGTGAGCAGCAGGTCCTGAGTGGCCTCAAGACCCAGCGCGTGCACGTCGTTCAAGAAGATCAAAAGCCCCGCCAGCTGCTGGCCGGACTGCGTCAGCCCGAACTGGCTGGCGGTCGTAATGGCGTTGACCGTATCGGCGCCGGCGTTGGCAAGCCCGACGATCTTCGCCCCGGAGCCCTGGGCCTGCAAAATGTAGGAGGAGAAATCGCTGGTGGGGAACGGATGGCGCACGCCGCCGACGATCTCGCCACCGTTGGCTTCCACCACGCTAGTTACGTCCGCTTCCAGGGCGTGGCCGAAAGCGTAATCCGCGGTGAGCAGAAACCAGCTGTCGCCGCCCTGCTCGACCACCGCCTTGGCGGTGCCGTTGGCCAGCGGGTAGGTATCGTAAACCCAGTGAATATGGTTGGGCGTGCAGTGCTCGTTGGTGACGCTGGAGGCCGCCGAGCCCGAGACGAGCCCCAGCCGGTCGTTCTCCTCGAGCACTTTGGTCACAGCGATAGTGACCGACGAGGCAACGAGCCCCCCGACCATATCGACGTTTTGCTGGTCGATCCAACCGCGCACGGTATTGGCGCCCACATCGGCGCTGTTGCGATCGTCGGCGCTGAACACCACGATGGGCGAACCGTTGACGCTGCCGCCAAAGTCCTCCACCGCCATTTCAAGGGCCGTTAAACCGCCTGGACCGGCGAGATCGCGGTAGGTGCCGGACATATCGGCCAGATAGCCAATGCGCACCTCGTTATCGCTGATCTCGGCATGGGCGGCAAACGTCAGGGTCGATGCCACCGCAACGGCGATGCTCGACACCAGCGTTTTCCTGCTCGGCAGTTGTTGGATAAGCGCCATGTTCGTCTCCGGGCCTGAGGCCTTGTTGTTATGAATAGTTGTTATGAGTTGTTGTTGGACGTTTAACGGTTACTGCGTTTTCTTGTTTTTTATCGATGCTCCTTGTTTATCGATACTTCGTTTTGGTTCTGCTTCGTTCTCCTGCACTTTGGTTGGCATCCAGGAAATTCACACGCCCAGCAGTTTGTTGAGATGCTCGCGTTTGGACGAGAGCTCAGCGGCGCTGATCTCCTCGATGATCTCGCCGTGCTCCATGACGAAGTGGCGATCCGCCAGAGGGGCGGCGAATCGAAAGTTCTGCTCGACGAGGACGATGGTCATGCCGCTGGCCTTGAGCTTGACCAGCACCTCACCCAGCGCTTGTACTATGACCGGCGCCAGCCCCTCGGTGATCTCGTCGAGTAATAAAATGCGCGCGCCGGTACGCAAAATACGCGCCATGGCGAGCATCTGCTGCTCACCGCCGGAGAGCCGCGTGCCCTGACTTTTGCGCCGCTCAAAAAGGTTCGGGAACATCGCGTAAATGGCGTCCAGACTCATGCCACCGGAGCTGACCGTGGGCGGCAGCAGCAGATTTTCGTGAACGTCGAGGCTTGCGAAGATGCCGCGCTCTTCCGGGCAGTAACCCACGCCGAGGCGCGGAATGTGGTGAGGCTTCATGGCAAGCGTTTCCTGCCCGCCGATCACGATCGACCCGGTGCGCCGGCCCACCATGTTCATGATGGCCTTGAGCGTCGTACTCCGCCCGGCGCCGTTGCGGCCTAAAAGCGTGACCAGCTCGCCCTCCTTCACGTTGACGTTCACCCCGTGGAGAATGTGCGACTCGCCGTAAAAGGCGTGCAGATCGGTAATCTTGAGAATGTCTCGCGTGCGCGAAGCAGTGCGCCCTTCAACGGGTTCGCGGGTCACCTCATCAATGACGGTACTCATGCACTCGCCCTCTCGTCGGAAGTCTCGGCGGCGTCGCTGCCCATGTAGGCTTCGCGCACCAGCGGGTTACTCGACACGCTTGGGTAGTCGCCTTCCGCCAGCACCGCGCCGCGGGCCAGCACCGTGATCCGGTCGCAAAGGCGGCTCACTACGCTAAGGTTGTGCTCGACCATCAGCACCGTGCGCCCCTTCGAGACCCGCTTGATCAGCTCGACGATACGATCGACGTCTTCGGCGCCCATGCCCTGGGTGGGCTCATCCAGCAGCATCATGACCGGATCCAGCGCCAGGGTCGTGGCCACCTCCAGCGCCCGTTTGCGCCCATAAGGCATCTCGACGGTCAGGGTATCGGCGTAGGCTGCAAGCCCTACTTCATCGAGCAGCGCCAGCGCCCGCTCGTTGAGCGGCTCAAGCGTTTTCTCCGACTTCCAAAAGTGAAACGAGGTGCCTAGCCTGCGCTGTAGCGCCACGCGCACGTTCTCAAGCGCGGTCATGTGAGCGAACACCGCCGAAATCTGAAACGAGCGCACCAGCCCCTGGCGGGCGATCTGGTTCGATTTGAGCGACGTGATGGGCTTGCCGCGGTAGAGTATTTCGCCGCGAGTAGGCGCCAGAAATTTGGTCAGCAAATTGAAAACGGTCGTCTTACCCGCACCGTTGGGGCCGATCAACGCGTGGATATGCCCCTCCTGCACGCGCAGGTTGACGTCATCCACCGCAGTGAAGCCGCGAAAGGACTTGGTGAGCCCGCGGGTTTCCAGCACTGCGATCGAGTCGATCGTCTCTGTCTGCATTGGGCAAAGACCTCTGGCTATTGTTTTTGTAATGGCCCGGCGATGGCCTTTTGAGCAGGCGCTTCGCTTTCGTGACGGTTGGCCGCTGTTGTCGTTATACCGGCCGTTTGCGATACGACGATCACTGACATCCAGTGAGCATCACATCTTTACCTATACGTAAGGTTACCCGAAAACTAGCAACCCCCGTTGCTTAAAAGCAATTACCACTTTGGTCTAGACGTTATAACGCTTTTTTCTAATAATTACCGATCGTTATATTTAACAACAAGTTAATGAGCGCTCATGAAGTTGTGCTTCGAAAGAGACATCTTTACGTTAACGTAAACTTGTTTTAGCCTGCCAATCAGGGTTCCATGAAAACAGCTTCATGAGAACAGCCGTCAAGAGATCACGATATGAGCAAAACCTACTCGATCAGCGAGCTGGCCGCCGAGTTCGATGTCACCACGCGCAGCATTCGCTTTTACGAAGATCAGGAGCTTCTGCGCCCCGCCCGTCGAGGCCAGACCCGCATCTACAGTAGCCAGGACCGGGTGCGCTTGAAGCTCACGCTACGCGGCAAGCGCTTGGGGTTATCGCTTGCCGAAATTCGCGAGCTGTTCGAGCTTTGGGATGAAACCCGGCGCGGCAGTGAAAAGCAGCTTCACCTGATGCTGGAAAAGATCGGCGAGCGCCGGGCGGCGCTGGAGCAGCAGATGAAGGACATCACCATGGTGCAGCTGGAGCTTGAAAGCGCCGAGATTCGCTGCCGGCAGGCCCTGGAGGAGCTCAACCAAAAACAGACCGACGAAGAGCGCGCCCGCGCCTCTGGATGAGCAACCTCAAGCGTTTTATTAGGCTCGACTTCCAGCACCTAGCGAATAAACAACTCAACAACTTTAGGTGATCGACCATGCACTCTCTTTACTCAGAACTCGATTTCGGCCTGGACGAGGACATGACCATGCTGCGCCGCGAGGTCAATGCCTTCGCCGCCAGTGAGATCGCCCCTCGCGCTGCGGAAATCGATAAAAACAACGAATTTCCCAATGATTTATGGCAGAAGTTCGGCGACATGGGGCTTTTGGGAATCACCGTGTCGGACGAGGATGGCGGCAGCGGCATGGGGTATCTGGCCCACTGCATCGCCATGGAGGAGATATCCAGAGCCAGCGCGTCGGTGGCCCTCTCGTTTGGGGCTCACTCCAATCTGTGTGTCAATCAGATCAAGCGTAACGCAAGCGCCGCTCAGAAAGAGAAGTACCTGCCCAAACTGATCAGCGGCGAGCATATCGGCGCGCTGGCCATGTCCGAGCCCGGTGCCGGTTCAGACGTGGTGTCGATGAAGCTTCGCGCCGAGAAGCGCGGCGACAAGTACGTGTTGAACGGCAACAAAATGTGGATCACCAACGGTCCGGACGCGGACGTATTGGTGGTTTACGCCAAGACCGACCCGGACGCCGGCTCCAAAGGCATCACCACGTTTTTGATCGAAAAAGGCATGCCGGGATTTTCCACCGCGCAGAAGCTCGACAAGCTGGGCATGCGCGGCTCCAATACCTGCGAGTTGGTGTTTCAGGACTGCGAGGTGCCCGAGGAGAACGTGCTCGGCGAAGTCGGCAAGGGCGTGCGGGTGCTGATGAGCGGGCTCGATTACGAGCGCACAGTGCTCGCCGCGGGGCCTATCGGCATCATGCAGGCGGCCATGGACGTGGTCGTGCCCTACATTCACGAGCGCAAACAGTTCGAGCAGTCCATCGGTGAGTTCCAGCTCGTTCAGGGCAAGGTGGCGGACATGTACACCACCCTCAACGCCTGCCGGGCGTACCTGTACGCGGTAGCTGCGGCCTGTGATCGCGGCCAAACCTCGCGTAAGGACGCCGCTGGCGTCATTCTTTACTGCGCCGAAAAAGCGACGCAGGTTGCGCTGGACGCCATTCAACTGCTCGGCGGTAACGGCTATATAAACGAGTACCCCACCGGGCGGCTGCTGCGCGACGCCAAGCTCTACGAGATAGGCGCCGGCACCAGCGAGATTCGCCGTATGCTGATCGGCCGCGAACTGTTCAGCGAAAGCCGCTAAGGGGGCGCGATGAGCACACTGACTACCCAGATCAACCCGCGCAGTGACCTGTTTCAGCAAAACGACGCCGCTCTGCGCGCCGAGGTCGACACGCTCTTTGAGCTGACAGAAACCGTCGCCCAGGGCGGCGGTGCCAGCGCCCGGGAGCGTCACGAAAGCCGCGGGAAGCTCTTCGTGCGCGACCGCATCGATCACTTGATCGACGAAGGCGCGCCCTTTCTCGAGTTCTCGGCGCTGGCCGCCCATAAGGTTTACGAAAGCGAGGTCCCCGCTGCCGGCGTGGTGACCGGCATCGGCCGCGTTAAAGGCGTGGAGTGCGTGATCGTCGCCAACGATGCCACGGTCAAGGGCGGTACTTACTTTCCGCTGACGGTGAAAAAACATCTGCGCGCTCAGGAGATCGCCCGCAAGCACCGCCTGCCGTGTATCTATCTGGTTGACTCCGGCGGCGCCTTTCTGCCCCGCCAGGACGAGGTGTTTCCGGATCGCGACCACTTCGGGCGCATCTTCTACAACCAGGCCACGATGTCCGCCGAGGGCATTCCGCAGATCGCCGTCGTGATGGGCTCCTGCACCGCTGGCGGCGCCTACGTGCCGGCCATGGCGGACGAGTCGATCATCGTGCGCGAACAGGGCACGATCTTTCTGGGCGGCCCGCCGCTGGTCAAGGCGGCCACTGGCGAGAGCATCAGCGCCGAAGCGCTGGGCGGTGCCGATGTTCACGCCAAGGTCAGCGGCGTGGCGGATCATTACGCCGAAAACGATATGCACGCCCTTCAGCTCGCCCGTAACTGTATCGCCCGGCTCAACTGGCAAAAGCGCGGCCAGCTTGCCATGAAGGCGCCAACCCCGCCCAAACTCGACCCCGCCGAGCTTTACGGCATCGTGGGAGTCGATCTCAAAAAGCCCTTCGATGTGCGCGAGGTGATCGGGCGCATCGTCGATGGCTCCGATTTCGACGAGTTCAAGCGCTACTATGGCGACACGCTGGTGACCGGTTTTGCCCATATCCACGGCCACCCGGTGGGAATCGTGGCCAACAACGGGGTGCTTTTCTCTGAAAGCGCGGTGAAAGGCGCACACTTCATCGAACTTTGCGCTCAGCGCAAGGTACCGCTGCTGTTTCTGCAGAACATTACCGGGTTCATGGTGGGCTCGAAATACGAGCACGAAGGTATCGCCAAGCACGGCGCCAAACTCGTGACCGCCGTGGCCTGCGCCAAAGTGCCCAAATTCACCGTCTTGATTGGCGGAAGCTTCGGCGCCGGCAACTACGGCATGTGTGGGCGCGCTTATGACCCGAATTTGCTGTTCATGTGGCCCAACGCGCGTATTTCGGTGATGGGCGGCGAGCAGGCCGCCGGCGTGCTCGCCCAAGTCAAGCGCGAGCAGTACGAGCGTGACGGCCGCGCGTGGTCGCCAGAGGACGAAGAGTCGTTCAAAGCGCCGACCCGCGAGCAGTACGAGCGCCAGGGCCACCCGACCTACGCGAGCGCCAGGCTTTGGGACGATGGCGTCATCGACCCACTCCAGACCCGCGACGTACTGGGGCTTTCTTTAGCCGCCGCAATGAACGCCGAGATCGAAGAGACGCGCTTTGGCGTGTTCAGGATGTGATGCCATGAACCATTCGACGCTTGCGATTGAAAACGGGGTGGCTCACCTGAGCCTGAACCGCCCAGCAGTACACAACGCCTTTGACGACCACCTGATAGCCGAGCTGACTGACCACTTGAAGGAGCTGCTCGAGCCCATCGAGCGCCAGCAAGTGCGGGTATTGGTGCTCGGCTCCGACGGCAAAAGCTTCTCGGCGGGGGCGGATCTCAACTGGATGAAACGCATGGTCGACTATAGCCATGACGACAACCTTGCGGATTCGCGCCGGCTCGCCGAGCTGATGTATCGCTTGGACACGCTGCCCTGCCCTACGGTGTGTCGGGTGCAGGGCGCGGCCTTTGGCGGCGCGGTGGGCCTGGCGGCCTGCTGCGATGTGGTCATCGCCTCGACAAAAGCCCGATTTTGCCTCTCCGAGGTCAAGATCGGCCTGTCGCCGGCGGTCATCAGCCCCTATGTGCAGCGCGCCATCGGCGCTCGGCAAGCGCGGCGCTACGCACTCACCGCCGAAGTGATCGATGCCGACTCGGCGCTGGCGCTCGGCCTTGCCCACCAAGTGGTCGCGCCCGAGGCCCTGGATCGCGCGGTAGAGGCAATGACCCAAACGCTTCTGGCGGGCTCGCCCCGGGCGCAGCGGGCCACCAAGGCCCTGCTCGCGGCGGTGGGTCAATCACCGGATTCCGATGCCACCCGCGAAAGGACGTGTCAGACCATTGCCGAGCTGCGGGTCAGCGACGAAGGCCAGGAGGGGCTTTCGAGCTTTTTCGACAAGCGTTTGCCTGCCTGGGCACCGCAGGATGACAACGATAACGCCGGGGAGCGCTCATGAGCCAAGCATCCAGCAAGTTCGATACGTTGTTAGTGGCCAACCGCGGCGAGATCGCCTGCCGCGTGATGCGTACCGCGCGCCGGCTGGGTATCAGGACCGTAGCGGTCTACTCCGATGCCGATGCCAGCGCCCGCCACGTACGCGAAGCCGACGAGGCGGTTCGCTTGGGGCCCGCTCCGGCCCGCGAAAGCTACCTCAACATCGAAGGGGTGATCGAGGCAGCTCGCCAAAGCGGAAGCACCGCAGTGCACCCGGGCTACGGCTTTCTTTCCGAGAACGGCCGCTTCGTCGAGGCGTTGGAGGCCGCGGGCATTACCTTCGTGGGCCCGCCCGCCTCGGCGATCGCCGCCATGGGCGACAAGGCTGCGGCCAAGGCGCGCATGGCCAACGCCGGCGTGCCGCTGGTGCCGGGCTACCACGGTGACGATCAAAGCTGCGACGTCCTTTTGGAGGAAGCCAACCGCATCGGCTACCCGGTGATGTTGAAAGCCAGCGCCGGCGGCGGCGGCAAGGGCATGCGCGTGGTCGAACGCGAAGCCGACTTTCAGGCCGCGCTCGAAAGCTGCCGCCGCGAATCGAGGGCCTCCTTCAGCGATGACCGCATGCTGATTGAGAAGTATCTGGTCAAGCCGCGCCATGTCGAGGTGCAGGTATTCTGCGACCGCTTCGGCGCCGGGGTGTATCTGTTCGAGCGCGACTGCAGCGTTCAGCGCCGCCACCAGAAGGTGCTCGAAGAGGCGCCGGCGCCGCACATGAGTGAAGAACTTCGCGCCGCCATGGGCGAGGCCGCCGTGCGCGCCGCCCAGGAGATCGGCTATGTCGGCGCGGGTACCGTCGAGTTTCTGCTCGACGTTGACGGCGCCTTCTATTTCATGGAGATGAACACGCGCCTGCAGGTCGAGCACCCGGTCACCGAAATGGTCACCGGACTAGACCTGGTGGAGTGGCAGCTTAAAGTCGCCATGAACGAGCCTCTGCCCTGCGCGCAAGACGAGCTCACGTTGAACGGTCACAGCTTCGAGGCGCGCCTCTACGCCGAGGATCCGGCGAACGATTTTCTACCCGCCACCGGCACCCTCACCCGCTTCTCGCTCGATATCGAGGGCGCGGGGCTGGAGCCGACCCAGGTACGTTTGGACAGCGGCGTGGAAAGCGGCGATATCGTCTCGATGCACTACGACCCAATGCTCGCCAAGCTCATTACCCACGGCGCGGATCGTGACGCGGCACTTGCCACGCTGAACCGGGCGCTTTCTGCCCTCGACGTGCAGGGCGTGGTGACCAACCGCGCCTTTCTTCAGCGCCTGGCCGGCCACCCGGCGTTCAAGGCCGCCGAACTCGACACCGGCTTCATCGAGCGCCATCACGAGGATCTTTTTCGCCAACACGAGCCGACACCCCAGGCGTACGCCCGCGCCGCGCTGGTGGCCATCGAGGCGCTTTCGAAAAGCGCCAACCACAAGGACGCATCGCCCTGGGCGCGCGCCGATGGCTTTCGCCTCAACGCGCCGCACAAGGTACGCATTGCGCTGGCCGACACGCGCGAAGAGAGTGAGGCCGTCGTGGTCGAAGCGACCCGCACTCGCGAGCAAAGCGGCTGGAGGCTGCGCGTTCAAAACGAGCGCTTTGAAGGGTCGCTCTCGACGCTGGCCGGTAACGCGGTAGCGATCACCCTCAGCGGCCACCGCCGGCGTTTTCAAGTCAAGCGTGAGGATGACACGCTGGTACTGATCGATAGCGCGGGCGAAACCCGACTCGTTTGGCAGCGCTTGGACGCGCTCGATCACGCGGCCGACGAGGCGGCGGCGAATTTGACCGCGCCGATGCACGGCACCGTGGTAGCGCTTTTGGTGGAGCCCGGCGCGCCGGTCGAGAAAGGCATGCCGCTGATGGTGATGGAGGCGATGAAAATGGAGCACACCTTGAACGCCCCATCCAACGGCACCGTCGAGCAGTTTCGCTTCGCCGCGGGCGACAGCGTCGGCCAGAATGAGGTGCTGCTGGATTTTGCCGCCACTGACGAAGGAGCGTGACCATGCCACTTCCCCAACGCGTACGTCTGGTCGACATGGCCCCGCGTGACGGGCTCCAGAACGAGCCTGGCGAGGTGGTCGCTACCGCCGTCAAGATCGAGCTGATCGAGCGCCTGGCGCGGGCGGGGCTTACCCATATCGAGGCGGCGAGCTTCGTCTCTCCCAAGTGGGTGCCGCAAATGGGCGATGCCCGGGAGGTCATGCAGGGCATCGCTCGGGACCCCAACGTGACGTACTGCGCCCTAACCCCGAACCTAAAAGGGTTAGAGAACGCGCTGGAAGCGAACGTTTCCGAGGTCGCGGTGTTCGCCGCCGCCTCTGAAGCGTTTTCGCAAAAAAACATCAACTGCTCGATCGACGAGTCGCTTGCGCGTTTCGAGCCGGTGATGGCGCGCGCCCTTGATGCGAACGTGCGCGTGCGCGGCTACGTTTCCTGCGTGCTGGGCTGCCCTTATGAAGGTGAGATCACTCCGCGAAAGGTTGCTCGGGTGGCCCAATCGCTTTTCGAAATGGGCTGTTTCGAGGTGTCGCTGGGCGACACCATCGGCGTCGGCACGCCGCTGAAAGCCCGACAAATGATCGATGAGGTGGCGAACGTCGTGCCCGTGGAGCGCCTGGCCGCACATTTTCATGACACCTACGGCATGGCGATCGCCAACCTTTTTGCAGTGCTCGAACAGGGTGTGGCCGTCATCGATGCCTCGACCGGGGGCCTGGGCGGCTGTCCCTACGCCAAGGGCGCTTCCGGTAACGTGGCAACAGAAGACGTGCTCTATCTGCTCCAAGGGTTAGGTATCGAAACCGGCGTGAACCTTGAGTCGATCATCGAGACCGGCGAGTGGATCAACGGACAGCTTGGCCGTACGCCCGCATCGAAAGTCGCCCGCGCCCTGGGCGCGCGCTGAGCCCACTAGTTTTCTCGATCTTGCCCACAGCAATCATAACAACTAGCACAACAACAATCAGGAGAGACATCATGGCGCCGAATACTCCCTCTCTGCCAAGCTATACCAGCAGCGTCGCCGATAAGCCGCTTCTGGGCATGACCATCGGCGACAAGCTCGACCAGATCGCCGCGCAGTATCCGGATAACGACGCGTTGATCGTGCTGCACCAGAACATTCACTGGAGTTACCGCGAGTTCAATGCGCAGGTGAACCGCTGCGCCCGGGCGCTGCTTTCCATTGGCGTTCAGCGCGGCGACCGCGTGGGCATCTGGGCGCCCAACTGCTCGGAGTGGACGCTGACCCAGTTTGCGACTGCAAAGATCGGCGCGATTCTGGTCAACATCAACCCGGCCTACCGCACAAGTGAGCTCGACTACGCGCTGAACCAGTCAGGCGCGCGCTATCTGATCTGCGCCGACCGCTTCAAGACCGCGGACTACCGCGCCATGCTGTACGAGCTCGCCCCGGAGCTTGAAACCTGCGCGCCGGGCGAGCTTCGCTCGAAGCGCCTGTCTCAGCTCGAGTGCGTGGTGAATTTAAGCGATGAGCACCACCCGGGCATGTGGCGCTGGCGCGATATGCTGGATGAGGCGAGCCGCACCGATCAGGCTACCCTCGATACTCTGCAGGCCACCCTCCAGTTCGATGACCCGATCAACATTCAGTACACCTCCGGCACCACCGGCTTTCCCAAGGGCGCGACGCTCTCGCATCACAATATTCTCAATAACGGCTTTTTCGTCGCTGAAAGCATGGGGTTTACCAGCCAGGACCGGCTGGTGATTCCGGTGCCGCTCTATCACTGCTTCGGCATGGTGATGGGCAATCTCGGCTGCATGACCCATGGTGCTGCGATGATCTACCCGGGCGAAAGCTTCGATGCCGCTCAGGTGCTCAAGGCAGTGCACGAGCAGCGCGCGACCGCCCTTTTTGGCGTACCGACCATGTTTCTGGCCGAGCTCGAACACGAGGACTTCGCCGCCACCGATTTCTCGAATCTGCGCACCGGCATCATGGCGGGATCGATCTGCCCGGCAGCGGTGATGAAGCAGGTGATCGAGAAGATGAACATGAAGGGCGTACAGATCGCCTACGGCATGACCGAAACCAGCCCGGTGTCCGCCCAGACCGGCGCCGACGACACGATCGACAAGCGCGTTTCCACCGTGGGCCGTACCCAGCCGCACCTGGAAAGCAAGGTCATCGACCCGCTAAGCGGCGCCGTCCTCCCCCGCGGCGAGATTGGCGAGCTCTGTACTCGTGGCTATAGCGTCATGCTCAAGTACTGGAACAACGAACAGGCCACGACGGATGCCATCGACAGCGCCGGCTGGATGCACACCGGCGACCTTGCGACCATGGACGACGAGGGCTACCTGCAGATCGTCGGGCGCATCAAGGACATGGTGATTCGCGGCGGCGAAAACGTCTATCCCAAGGAGGTAGAGGAGTTTCTCTACACTCACCCAAGCGTTGCGGACGTGCAGGTGACTGGCGTGCCGGATGAGAAGTACGGCGAAGAGCTGATCGCCTGGGTTCGGCTCAACGCCGATGCCGAGGAGATCACCGGCGAGGATCTACGCGCCTTCTGTAAAGACAAGATCACCCACTTCAAGATCCCGCGCTACTTCAAGTTCGTCGACGAATTCCCCATGACGGTGACCGGCAAAATCCAGAAGTTCAAGATGCGCGAGATATCGACGCACGAGCTGGGGCTCGATAAGGAGACGCTGTCGTGAGCGGGTCCCGTTCGCTTGCCGCGCACTACCACCAGGCGCTACGCGACGATGAGGTGCTCGAGCAGATCAGGCGCCACTACCCGGACGGCGCCACACCTTTTCAACTCGCCCCGCTGGATCAGCTCCATATCGGCGGGCTGAAGGCCTCAAAGCGGCTGTTCGAGCGACTCAACCCGGTTAGTCAGCCGCGCGTGCTGGATATCGGCGCGGGGCTTGGCGGGCTCGTGCGCCTGGGTGCCTCGCTTGGCTTTTCGATGACCGGGCTCGACATCACCCACCGCTTCAACGCCTTGAACCAAAAGATCGGTAAGCTTGCCGCGCCCGGCTTCGATTACGCAGTGATCACCGGCGATGCCCGCCGGCTTCCCTTTTCATGTGAGAGCTTCGATGCGGTCATCTTTCAACACAGCCTGATGAACATGCCAGAACTAACGCCAGTGCTCGAAGAAGCGCACCGCGTGCTGCGACCCGGCGGAAGATTAGTCCTTCACGAGCTCACCCAGGGCGACAGCCTCGTGGCGCTTCACTATCCCGTGCCCTGGGCGGCCAGCGCCGAGCACACCCATCTACTGACACTAGAGGCGCTTTCGACGAGCCTCAACGCCTGCGGGTTCATGGATCTCGAGGTAGAAAACTTGAGCGACGAAGCCCGCGCTTGGCGGTCTCGTCAGCGCGACAAGGAACGCGACACTGAGGCGCCGGTACTGTCACCGCAGTGGGTGTTTGGCGAGCGTTTTGCGGCGATGGGGAAAAATTTGCTGACGAATTTGACCAATCGCGCAATTGAAGTGGTCGAAATCAGCGGGCGTTGCTAGGATTGGATTGGGCTTGGTTTTTTAAAAAAAAGGACAAGACAATGCCAGCAAACCGCTTGGCAAGCACCCTTTTATGCGGCGTTCTCGGCAGCTCTTTTCCCTTGCTGTGTCTGGCAAGCGAAAGCAGCTACCTGAATACCGAGCTGCTTCCCAAATCCTACACCTCGCCGGACAGCGAGATGGTAGCGCTGGCCAACGGCGTAGTGCTCGAGGGGAGCAACCTCAACAGTATCGACAATTACACCTCTGGCTTTCGCCTGACCGCGGGCTTTAGCCCGGACAATTTTCCCCAGGTCGATATCGGTGCCGAAATTGCCTACCGTGAAAGCGAAGAGGTGTTCACTACCTCGAGCGTAGCCCCTTTGGTTCAGGACACCCTGGCGTTGGGCGGGGCACTGGTTGCGGGGCTTCGAATGGGCGCGTTCAGCGTCTACGCCAAGTCCGGGCTGACCGAGTGGCGCGGCGAAAACGAGCTCGAAGGCAGCGAAAGCGGTACCGCCATGTTGCAAGGCTTCGGTGCGACCATGACCGTCAAGCGACTGGTCAGCCGCTTGGAGTACGAGCGTATCGACGCGCCGACGCTCAGCAACCTAACCCAGCTCAACGCTTCGATTCATTTGCCGTTTTAAGTGTTCCCTTAACCGTGTTGTATAAACTACTCGTATATATCGAAGCTGCCAGCGTATTTTGAATACAAAATAGCTTATTCGCTCTTTCTTTTTCGCTCGTCCATGACGTGGCGAACGAAGTTTTTGACATCTTCCTCGACGATGCGCTCTTTCAAACCGCTGGGTTCTACCTCGGCAAGATTGACCCCTAGCGTACGCGCCAGCATGCGCACACAGGGAGCCGCATGGATCTGGTGTCCGGTCACAGTGATCGTGTCATTTTCCAAGACTTTCTCTCCCTCTGTTTCCGATAATCGTTTTAGTGTCACGTGATAACCAACGCTTAACTAACAAGCGGAGAAAGCCGGTCAGGCTCGATATTGAAGCGATTCATGGCTTGCTCGACGATGTCGGCGCTGACCTCACCTTTCTCGCAAAGGGCTACGAGCGCCATCCAGGCAATGTAATAGCGGTCGACCTCGAAAAAGGCGCGCAGCTGTTCGCGACTGTCGGAGCGGCCAAAGCCATCGGTGCCCAGAACGTAGTAGTCATTCGGCACCCAGGCGCGCACCTGGTCGGCGTAAAGTTTCATGTAATCCGTGGCCGCAATGACCGGGCCTGAGCGGTTTTCGAGTGCTTGAGTGAGCCAGGGTTTTTCATACACCTCTTGGGGTTTCATAAATCGTTGCCGGTCGTACTCGAGCGCTTCGCGACGCAGCTCGTTGAAACTAGTCACACTCCACACATCGGCGGCTACGTCAAAATCGAGCAGCAGTTCCCGCGCGGCTTCGGCCTCGCGCAGTATGGTGCCCGAGCCTAGTAGTTGAACGCGGGTTTTTTGGTCGTCCTCGCCTGCCTGCAGCAAGTACATACCACGAATGATGCCCTCCTGGGCGCCGTCAGGCATGGCGGGATGAGCGTAGTTTTCGTTCATGATCGTCAGGTAGTAAAAGCACTCCTTGTGCCGTTCGTACATTTCTTTTAAACCGTGCTGAACGATGACGGCGATTTCATAACCGTAGGTAGGGTCATAGGTACGGCAGTTAGGGATGGCGGAGGCCATTAGGTGGCTGTGACCGTCCTGGTGCTGCAGGCCTTCACCATTGATGGTGGTACGCCCAGCGGTGCCGCCGACCATGAAACCACGCGTCAGCATATCGCCGGCGGCCCAGGCAAGATCCCCGATGCGCTGAAAACCAAACATTGCATAGTAGATATAAAACGGGATCAGCATCTTGCCATGATTGGCATGGGAGGTGGCCGCCGCGATCCAGGAGGCCATCGCACCGGCTTCGGTGATACCTTCCTCGAGAATCTGGCCCTTGATGTCTTCGCGGTAGTACATGATCTGGCCGGCATCGACAGGCGCGTATTTCTGCCCGCCCGCCGCATAGATGCCCAACTGACGAAACATGCCTTCCATGCCGAAGGTGCGCGCTTCATCGGGAATGATGGGTACGATCCGCTCGCCCAGCTGCTTGTGCTTGGTAAGCCCGGTCAACACTCTAACGAACGCCATCGTGGACGATATTTTGCGCTCGCCCGTTCCCTTTAACTGCGCGGTGAATACCTTGTCGTCAAGCGCCGGGATGGATAGCGTCTCGTGGTCGGTATTGCGCGCGGGCAGGTACCCGCCGAGCAGCGTGCGCCGCGCATGAAGGTAGTCGGTTTCCGGGGCGTCATTACCTGGCCGGTAATAGGGCATCGGGCCGCTTTTGAGCTGCTCATCGCTGACGGGAATAGCAAAACGATCACGCAAACGCTTGAGCCCTTCAAGCTCCATGGTTTTGATGTTGTGCGCTTCCATGTCGGCCTCACCATGCTCGCTTCCCATGCCGTACCCCTTTACGGTATGCGCGAGAATCACGGTGGGTTTGCCGTTGGTAGTTTTGACGGCTTTTTGATAGGCGGCGTAAATCTTTAACGAGTCGTGGCCGCCGCGTGTCAGCTCTTCGATGTCCTGGTCCGATAAGTGCTCGACGCGTGCAAGCAGCTCGGGATCCTTACCGAAAAAATGCCTGCGCGTATAAGCGCCGCCCTGGGCCTTGAAGTTTTGATACTCGCCGTCGACGGTTTCGTTCATCAGCCGCTGCAGGCGGCCATCGTGATCGCTTTCGAGCAGCGCATCCCAGCCGCTCCCCCAAACGACCTTGATGACGTTCCAGTGGCTACCCAAAAATGAGCTTTCGAGCTCCTCCATGACGCGGTCGTTGCCGCGTACCGGCCCGTCAAGGCGCTGAAGATTGCAGTTGATCACAAATATCAGATTGTCGAGTTTCTCGCGGCTTGCCAGGTTCAAAGCGCCGAGCGTCTCGACCTCATCGCACTCACCATCACCGAGAAAGGCCCATACCTTACGCTCACCAAGAGGCTTTAAGTCCCGGTTATGCAGGTACTTCATCAGGCGCGCCTGATAGATCGCCTGAATCGGCCCGAGCCCCATCGACACCGTTGAGAACTGCCAATAGTCCGGCATGAGGTAAGGGTGCGGGTAGGAAGGCAGCCCGCCACCACCGACTTCGCGGCGAAAGCGGTCCAGCTGTTCCTCACTCAAACGCCCTTCGAGATAGCTTCTAGCGTAGATGCCAGGCGAGATATGACCCTGAAAATAGACCAGATCTCCTTCACAGCGCGTAGGTGATCCTTTGAAAAAATGGTTGAATCCCACCTCGTAAAGCGTACTGCTGGACATATAGCTTGCAAGGTGACCGCCGATACTTTTGTCTTTTGCATTGGCGCGTACGACCATGGCAATACTGTTCCAGCGAATGGCCGCACGAAGCTTACGCTCAATATCTAGATTACCCGGGTAGTCCGGCTCATCACTGACGGCAATCGTATTACGGTGCGCGGTATTGAACGTGCGCGCGATATTTAAACCCTGTTTGTCTGAATAAGAGTGTAATGAATTAAATAGAAATCGCGCTCTATTTTCCCCTTCTCTATCGACGACCGACGCTAATGCATCCAGCCATTCTTGTGTTTCACTTTTATCTATTTCAACAGTATCTTTCATATCAACCTCGAATAACGTAAAACACGGGCTGGCGGCACTTAAAAGCCGTAAAGCATAATGTCAAAACCTTAATATTGACTTTAGTAGTGCACAACATTACTTTATGAAAAACACTTTCCCAGATCTGGTGAAATGAATTTAAATTACTTGAAAATATTCGTTGTCGTTGCTGATCAGGGTTCGATCACGGCGGCGTCAAAGGCGCTGGGAATTCCCAACTCGACGGTCGCCAGGCAGCTCACACAGCTCGAGAATCAGCTGGGCAAGCAGTTGATACTGCGAAGCACACGACACCTTCGCATGACCGAGGAAGGCAAGCGTATTTATCAAAAAGCAGCCTCGCTAATCACCGAGCTCGACGAGGTTGAGAACGAGATAAAGTCTGAGCAAGGCTACTTATCCGGAAAGATCACCCTAGCGATACCTTCTGAGTTTGGCGCTAAATGGCTTAACGAGATAATTGCCGAGTTTGCACTTACCCATCCCAATGTCTCTATCGAGTGCATTACAAGCATGGCACCACTGGATCCCGTAAGAAGGGATATCGACATTTCCATTGCCTATCATCGCGGTAACTTCGAAGACAGTAGTTTAATCATGCGACAACTCGTTAAACTTTCCAGTGTCGTTGTTGCCTCCCCTGAGTTGATAAAAACGTATGGAACGCCAAAGACTATCGCAGAGCTTGAAAGTTTGCCCTGCCTATCGACACTTCTCGCTCTTAAAGAGAACCCTTGGCACTTCATTGGCCAGGATAACGCGTTATTTCACCTCAACGTCAGCTCGCGCTATAAGGTGGATAGTAGCCAACTGCTGATTGCCGGCGCACTACAGGGTATCGGTTACGCCATCATACCCAGAGTTTTTTGCGAGCAGCATCTCGACACCGGTCGCCTGGTCGAGATCAATCTCGATCACACGCCGGCTCCTCTGGAAATCGTGGCTATTTACCCCAACCGCGCCATCAACCACCGGTCCAAAAGACTCGTCGAGGTGATCGCCAGCGCGTTGACCCAAACGCTGGGCTGACTCGCCTTTAAACGTGTTCGCCGTCACCTATGCGCTTACAACCCTTCGCCTCGAACTCGATCACTCTTTTTTATCCGGCACGTCTACCGGCGCGGTCCAGATCGGCACGTCCTCTTTTTGTGGCTCGTTCTCCTGTTCATCCATGGCGCTGCTGAGCGCTTCTTCCAAACGTCTAAAGAGCTCGCCATAACGGCGGCTGAAGCGCTGGCCACCTTCGATCTCTTTCCAGGCCTCGAATAGCTCGGAGTCGTGGGCGTCTTCGCTTTGCACGAAAGACCAGGCCATCTTCTTGGCGCGCATCGGGTGTACACCGAGCGCAGTGAGCGCGTGGCTGCCAAGCTCCAGAGCCGAGTGGTAGGTTTCGCTGACGACGTCGTCGGCGCCTGCCTCACGCAGGCGATAGCCGTGTCCACGGTCATAGGCGCGGGCCAGCACCCACACGTTCGGATAAAAGCGTTTGACGTGCTCGACGGTGCTCACGGCGCGGTCCAGGTCGTCGATCGCCACCACCAGTAGGCGGGCGTTGGCGATGCCGGCGCGGTCTAGAAGATCCGCGCGGCTGGCATCACCAAAATAGCTTGTGATGTTGATACTGCGTGCGTTCTCTATCTGCTTGAGCTCTAAATCCAGCGCGACCAGCGGCACATCGCTCGCTCTCAAAAGCCGGCAGACGATCTGACCAAAGCGCCCGGCGCCGGCCACGATCACCGGCGACTGCTCGTCGAAGTCATCCGCCTCTTGAGTCTCGGTTTTACCGGCGAGATAGCGCGGCACCACGAGCTTGTCAAAGGCGATGAATAGAAGCGGCGTCAAAAACATCGAAAACGCCACAACCAGCGCCAGCAGCTCGGCAAGCCCCTCACCGATGACGCCGTTCTGACGCGTGTAGGTCAAAAGCACGAAGCCGAACTCGCCGGCCTGGGCCAGGCTTAGCGTCATCAGCCAGCCGTTGCTGCCGCGAATGCCGAACGCGTAGGCAAGCCCAATCAGCAGCGCCCCCTTGACCGCCATGACGCCAACGCCCAGCAGCACCACGGCATGCCACTGCTCGATGAGCACGCTGAAATTGATGCCCGCACCAACGGTAATGAAGAAAAGCCCTAGCAATAGCCCCTTGAACGGCTCGATATTGGCCTCGAGCTCGTGCTTGAACTCACTGTTCGCCAGCACCACGCCGGCCAGAAAAGCGCCCAGCGCTGGCGAAAGATTCACCAGCCCCATCAGCGCGGCGATGCCGATCACCAGCATCAGGGCACTGGCGGTAAAGATTTCGCGAAGATTGGATTTCACTACGTAGCGAAACAGCAGCGGCATCAGGTAATAACCGGCGCCGATGACAAACCCTACGGCCCCCACTACCTCCAGCGCGTGGGCCCAGCCCGGTAGACTCGCCACCAGGTCGGCATTGTCGTGACCGGCCTGAGTCGAGCTTGTGTCCACGCCGGCCACCGCCAGCAGCGGAATCAGTGCCAAAATGGGAATGACCGCCATGTCCTGAAACAGCAAAATGGAGAACGCGCTGCGCCCGCCTTCGGTGGCGGCGAGCCCCTTTTCGTTCAGCGTTTGGAGCACGATGGCGGTAGAGGAAAGCGCCAGCACCAGCCCGACGGCCAGCGCCGTTTGCCACACCACGCCGAGCCATACGCCGATCGCGGTGCCGGCGGCGGCGGTCAGTACCACCTGGAGCCCGCCCAGGCCCAAAAGCCTGACGCGCATCGCCCAGAGACTTTTCGGGTCGAGCTCCATGCCGACCAGAAACAGCATCATCACTACGCCAAACTCGGCAAAGTGCTGGATGGTGTCGGTCTCCTGACCGACCAGCCCGAGCGCCGGGCCGATCACCACACCCGCGACCAGATACCCCAACACCGAGCCAAGGCCGAAACGCTTGGCCAGCGGCACGGCGATCACCGCCGCGAGTAGATAGATAAAGGCTTGAATGAAAATGTGGGTCATCGACTCTCTCGGGGTGCGCGGCGCGCTTGATAAAGGTTTTATACGCAACAGCGGCGCTGAAAGGCGGCCGGCTTGACAGACCGCGCTAAAACGTTATGTACTAGTACGCTAGTACAATCGAAAAAGGCTTTTTGACGTGGCTAACAACGTACCGGATGGGGCGGCAGAGGATGGTTTCAAGTCCGAGCTCGTCCGCTATCTGCTCGACATCGACACCGCGCACGCGATGGATGACGCGCTCGATAGCCTGCTAACGCCGTCAGAATATCAGGAAATCGCTAAACGGCTACAAATTTTCAAGCTGCTCGATGAAGGCGTAGCACACCGAAAAATCGCCGAAACCCTGGGCGTCGGTATCGCCACGGTTTCCCGAGGCGCCCGCGCATTTTCTTCCAACACGCACGTATTCAAGGACACTCCATGAGCGCCGGCCCCACGCCTTTTACTCTGCCGCGCAAGCCGCACTACGTCACGCTTGCCGCCGACTGCGATTTCTTCGCGCTGTTTCAAAAGATCGAACGTGCCTTCGAGAACTGCTACATGCTCGAATCCTTGGGCGAAGATAGCCACATGGCACGCCACTCTATCATCGGCTTCGACCCGGAGTACTTGATCTACGCTAACGGCCCAACGCTTACGATCGAGCACCGCGACGGTGACATTAATCATCACGAAAGCGATAACCCCTATGAGCTTCTACGCTCGCTGATGCCGCAGAACATCATCTCGCGCAAGTATGCCGGCGGCCTGTCGGGGTATTTGGGTTACGACGCCATGCAGTATTTCGAGCCGACGCTTAACCTCAAGGCGAGCGATGATTTCGACACTTTTCGCTTCGGCCTTTACAAGGACGGGCTAATTCTCGACAAGATGACCGGTGAGGTCACCTACTTTTACTATGACGACAGCCGCTTCGAGTATTTGCAGGGGCTGATCGAATCCGACGACGTTAGCCCCGGCGCGCTCAAGATTACCGCACTTGGCGACACCATGACCCGCGACGAGCACGCGGCGGCGGTGGCAAAGGTGAAGCAGGATATCGTCGACGGCAAGGTGTTCCAGTGCGAGGTAGGCTTCAAAAAGCGCTTTCGCATCGAAGGCGACACGTTAGCGCTTTACGGCGAACTCAGGCGCATCAACCCGTCACCGCAAATGTATTTTGTGAAGTTCGGCGAACAGCGGTTGATCGGCGCCAGCCCCGAGCTTCTGTTTCGCCTGCGCCAGGGAGAAATGGAGACCTTTCCACTGGCCGGCACAACGACCCGCGGCAAGACCGCCCAGGAAGACACCCAGCTTGCCCGCGCGCTGTTGAACGACCCCAAGGAGATCGCCGAGCACAACATGATCGTAGACCTGCACCGCAACGATATCGGTCGGGTCGCCCAGTTCGGCACGGTGAAGGTGCGAAGCCTGATGGACATCAAACGCTTTAGCCACGTGCAGCATATCTCCAGCGAGATCGTCGGTATCATCGATCAAAACGAGGACATGTTCACCGCACTTGCCAGCAACTTCCCCGCAGGGACGCTGACCGGCGCGCCAAAAATCGAGGCGATGAAGATCATCGATGATCTGGAAACCGACGGCCGCGGCCCCTACGGCGGCGCGGTGGGCCAGTTTTCCTTCAACGGTGACTGCACCTTCGCTATTCCCATTCGCACGGTGTTCGTCAACGGCGAAAACGCCTACGTGCAGACCTGCGGCGGCAACGTTTATGACAGCAATGCCGAGGACGAGTACGAGGAGATCCGCCGCAAGTTCGCCGGCACCCGCAAGGCCCTGGCGCCGTTCATGGACGAGCCGGATGACGTCAAAGGATCTGAAACCGCCATGGGGAGCCCGGCATGAACGTCCTGATCATCGACAACTACGACTCCTTCACCTACAACCTCTACCAGTTCATCGGCGAGATACTGACCGCGGAGAAAAACCGCGGCGCGCTCGAGCGCTTTAGCATCACGGTCAAGCGCAACGACGAGATCGACTTCGACGCCGTGGCGGCCATGGCGCCGGATCGCATCATCATCTCGCCGGGGCCGGGCTCCCCTAACGATCCGCGCTATTTCGGCGTCTGCGGTGAGGTGATCGAGAAGCTGGGCCCGACCACGCCGCTTCTGGGCGTGTGTCTGGGGATGCAGGGCATCGTTCACGTCTTTGGCGGTCAGGTGATCAAGGCGCCGCTGCCGATGCACGGCAAGATCAGCCCGATCAACCACGACGGCCGCTCGGTCTTCAAGGACGTGCCCGACCAGCTCGAGGTGATGCGCTACCACTCGCTGATTGCCGATGCGGCCTCGCTTCCCGAATGTTTGGAAGTGACCGCGACCGTCGGCGGGCTCCAGGCATCGAACTTTGCCGAGCGCAAGCGTTGGCAGGCCGCCGGCGAGTTCGAGCTGATGGGCGTCAAGCACCGCGACTATCCGATTCACGGCATCCAGTTCCACCCGGAGTCGTTTGCTACCGAAGGCGGCAAGGAGCTGATCGGTAACTTCCTGCTGGCATGATGCTTCGAACATCCACAAAAAACCGAGCATTTTCACAAGCGCTCGGTTTTTTGATTTCGGAAGGCTGTTTGGCAGCGCTAGCGCTTGCTTTTACCCCGAGCGGGTTTGGCCGACGCGGCCCGCCCCTTTCCTGCCGGTTTGCCGCCGTTTTTTGCCAAAGGCTTACCGGCGGTTTTAGTGGCCGACTTGCCGGTGGGCTTTCCCGCTCGCTTTGCCTGAGCGGCATTACCTGCCGCCTTCGGCTTGCCCTTTACCGGCGGCTTGCCGGACCCTTTAGGCGCGGGTTTGCCGCCACCAGGCTTACCTCGCCCAGCGGGTTTGGCCTTGCGAGCGGTACCGCTTCGCGCCTTCGGGGCACCCGCCTGGTTGGAGGCGCCCTTTTTCGCACGCGGTTTCGGCTTTTGCGTCGCGGGCGGCGGCGCATCCTCCGAGCCCTCGGTGAGCCGGACGATCGTGTCGATCTCCTTGGGCGTTAAATCACGCCAGTCGCCCAGGGCCAGGCCCTTGAGCGCAACGTTCATGATGCGCGTACGCACGAGCTCCACCACCTCGAAACCGAAGTATTCGCACATGCGGCGAATCTGGCGATTGAGGCCCTGCACCAGGGTGATGTTGAAGGCGAATGTCGACACCTTCTCCACCTTGCACTTTTTGGTGACCTGGCCAAGGATCGGCACGCCGGCCTGCATCCCGTCAATGAACTCATCGGTCACGGGCTTGTTGACCGTGACCACGTACTCCTTTTCGTGATTATTGTTGGCTCTGAGAATCTTGTTGACCAGATCGCCGTTGTTGGTCAGCAGGATTAGCCCCAGGGAGTCCTTATCGAGGCGACCGATGGGAAAGATGCGCACGCCGTGACCCACGAAATCGACGATATTGGCCTTTTCGCTGGACTCGGTGGTGCTGACGATCCCCACCGGCTTGTTCAGTGCGATCAGCACCAGATCCTCGGCTTCCTGAGGTTCGATCTCCTGACCGTTGACCTTGACCCGGTCGCCGGCCACGACCTGATCGCCGGTCGTTGCGCGGCGCCCGTTGATGTAGACGTTGCCCTGCTCGACGAAGCGGTCCGCCTCGCGGCGCGAGCAGAGCCCGCTTTCGCTGATATACTTGTTGATCCGGGTCGATGTTTTAAGCGACATAACACGCCTGACTTGCATTTAAAAAGAAACGCCGCCGCCCAGGGGCGGCGGCAAGAGGACACGCCTTACGCGTTATCCGGTGTTTCTGAGCCCGGCGGCAATGCCGGCCATGGTCACCATCAACGCCCGCGAAAGATCGGCGCTGATCGCGCCGTCGGCGTCGCGGTTACGCTGCAAAAGCTCCGCCTGCAGGCCGTGAAGCGGGTCGATGTAGGGATTGCGTACGTCGATCGCCTGACGAATCAGCGGCGTGTTCTCCAACAGCGCCTTTTGATCGGCGATATCCAGTACCGCGACTTCAAGGCGCGCGAAGCGCTCGCGCAGCTGTTTACCCAGCGCCTTGAGCGAGGGCTCGTCCACCAGTCGGTGCTCGTAGTAGGCGGCGATCGCCACGTCCGCCTTGGCCAACAGCATCTCGAGCATGTCGAGATAGGTGCCGAAAAACGGCCACTCGCGGCGCATCTCCTGAAGGACTTCTCGCCCGCCGGGTTGCTCGAGGCGATTGGCGAAGGCCTCGCCGCTGCCAAGCCAGGCCGGCAGCATCAGGCGTATCTGGGTCCAGGCGAAAATCCACGGGATGGCGCGCAGCGTTTCCACGCCGCCGTCCTGACGCCGTTTGGTCGGCCGCGAGCCCAGAGGCAGCCGCCCCAGGGCGCCTTCCGGCGTCACCGCGCGGAAATAGGGCACGAAATCCGGGTCCTCGCGAACCACGCCGACGTAGCCTGCGTGCGCCACGCGGGCGAGCTCGTCCATCTCCTTGCGCCATTCGGGCTGCGGGGCCGGCGGTGGCAGCAGTGTCGCCTCCAGCACCGCGCAGGCGTAAATCTCCATCGAGCGCAGCGCGATATCCGGCTGGCCGAACTTGAAGCGGATCATCTCGCCCTGCTCGGTTACGCGCAGGCTTCCATTCACCGAGCCCGGCGGCTGGGACAAAATCGCCGCGTGGGCCGGGCCGCCCCCGCGCCCGACGGTGCCGCCGCGTCCGTGAAACAGCGTCAAGTCGACCCCGTGGCGCTTGCACACCTCGACCAGCGACTCCTGAGCGCGGTACTGCGCCCAGGCCGCGGCCAGCTGGCCGGCGTCCTTGGCGGAGTCGGAGTAGCCGATCATCACTTCCTGGCGGTCCTTGACCAGCGACCGGTAGCCCGGCAGCGCCAGGAGTTTATCGATGGCGCCAGCGGCGTTGTCCAGGTCGTTGAGCGTCTCGAACAGCGGTGCGATAGGCAGCGACACGCGCCCACCGGTCTCTTTCATCAAAAGCGCGACAGTGAGTACGTCCGAGGGCTCGGCGGCCATGGAGATGATATAGGTGCCCAGCGCCTCGGCGTGCTCCCCCGCAATCACCTTGAAGGTATCGATCACCTCACGAGATTCCGCCGAGCACTCCCAGCGTCTTGGGATGAGCGGGCGGCTGGAGGCCAACTCCTCGAGCAGGAACGCCTGGCGCTCGGCCTCATCCCACTGCTGGTAGTGGCCAAGGCTAAGTTCGCTGGTCAGCTCTTCCATCAGCTGGGTATGGCGGCTCGCCTCCTGGCGCAGGTCGAGCTTGGTGAGCGTTACTCCAAACACCGCCACGCGGCGCAGCGTATCGAGCAGCGCCCCGTTGGCGACGGTGTCCAGGCCGACATCGCAAAGCGAGCGGTAACAGGCCAGAAGCGGCGCGTAGAGCTGATCACGGGTTTCGATGATCGGTCCGCCGTCGAAGTTTTGACCATCGAGGCCGGCTTTCGCCCAGTCGCGCGTCGCCTCGACCTTCTGCAGCAGGCGCTTCAAGAGCTCGCGGTAGGGCTCGGTCACATCGCCCACTTCGGCTTTCATGGCGCTGTTCGCCTTCCACATGGAAAGCTCGGTCTTGAGCTGCTCGAGATCGCGAAGGTAGAGATCCGCCGCCATCCAGCGACCGAGCAGCAGCACCTCTTTGGTCACGCGCGCGGTCACGTTCGGGTTGCCGTCACGATCGCCGCCCATCCAGGAGGCGTAGCGAATCGGCGCGGCGTCCAGCGGCAGGCGCTCGCCGGCGGTTTCCAGTAGCAGGTTGTCCAAATCGCGGTGAAAATCCGGCACCGCCTGCCAAAGCGAGTTCTCGATCACCGCGAAGCCCCACTTGGCCTCGTCCACCGGGGTGGGCCGCTCGTGGCGAATTTCGTCGGTATGCCAGGCCTGGCTGATCAGCTCGTTGAGCCGGCCGCGGGCGCGTTCGCCGCGCTCGGGGTACTCGTCAGCGCTTTCGATAACGCTCAAGCACTCGTCGATGGCGTCGTACTTTTGAATCAGGGTGCGGCGAATGACTTCGGTCGGGTGAGCGGTCAGCACGAGCTCGACGCGCATGTTGGCCAGCGTCTCGACCAGCGAGCGCGGCGAGTTGCCGGCCTGACGGGCGCGCTCCAGAAGCTCGCCCAGCACCGGCTGCGTGCCGGGCTTGTAGTCCTCGACGCGGCGAAAGCGCGCGCGGTAGTGCTGCTCGGCGATGTTGGCCAGGTTGAGAAACTGGTTGAACGCGCGGGTGACTGGAAGCAAATCACGCTCGGGCAGCTCGCGCAGGTACTCGATCAACGCGCGCTGCTGAAGCGTATCGCCCTGGCGGCCCTGCTTGGCATGGGCGCGAATCGTCTCGATTTTATCGACGAAGCCCTGGCCCAGGTCGTCGGCGATGGTACGCCCAAGACTGTCGCCTAAAATACGTACGTTCTCACGAAGCGATTCGTGTAGATCATGACTCATTAACCTGGCCTCCCGGAAAGTCCATGTGGGGTGGTGTTGTTTTTAACTGCGCTCCTGGCGCTTGGCGGCCTGCCAGTGGCGCTCCATTTCGTCGAGAGTGGCGTTTGACATCGAGCGCTGCGACTCCTCAAGGCCGCGCTCGACGTAGCGAAAGCGGCGCTCGAACTTGGCGTTGGTCGCGCGCAGGCACGTCTCGGGGTCGGCATCGAGGATACGCGCGAGATTGGCCACGGCGAACAGCAGATCCCCGACTTCCTCGCGCGCGTGCGCCGTATTATTGGCGGCCAGCGCCTCTTCGACTTCGCCAAGCTCTTCGCGAATCTTGTCGAGCACGCCGCGGGTGTCCGGCCAGTCGAACCCGACCCGCGCGGCGCGTTTGGAAAGCTTGTGAGCACGGCTCAGCGCCGGCAGCGCCCTCGGCACGTCGTCGAGTGCCGAGGAACGTTCCTCTGCGCGACCCTCGCGCTCGTCGGCCTTCAATGCTTCCCAGCGGTGTTTGACTTGGCGCTGTTCGACATCGTCAGCGCTTTCTTCCGGGGCACGGCGCGATTCGAGCGTGCCCTCGGGAAACACGTGGGGGTGGCGACGAATCATCTTGCGCGTGAGCGTATCGACCACGTCAAAAAAATCAAAGCGCTGCTCTTCATGGCCGAACTGCGCGTAGTAAACGATTTGAAAAAGCAAATCACCGAGTTCGCCGGGCAGCTCATCGAAGGCGCGCCGCTCGATGGCATCGGCGACTTCATACGCCTCTTCGATGGTATGGGGCACGATGGTGTCCCAGCGCTGCTCGACATCCCAGGGGCAGCCCTGGGTCGGGTCGCGCAACACGCGCATCAATTCGAGCAGGTCAGCCAGTTCGTAACGCATCAGTGGCTCCCCTTGCGCGCGTTCTTGTCCGGGTCAGCGTCGCGCAGCCGGCGCACTTCGGTGACGTTGGGCAACTGCTGAATGCGTGAGAAAAGCCGCCCCAGGGTTTCGAGACCGTCGACTTCCAGCGTGATACGAAGCCTTGCGATGCTTTCGTCGGTGTCGGTCAGGGTGTTCACCGCCAGCACGTTGACCTTTTCATTGCCCAAAAGACCGGTCACGTCGCGCAGAAGGCCGGAGCGGTCCCATGCCTGAATTTCGATGGCCACCGGGTAGCGGGTGTGGGCGCGCTCGCCCCACTCCACTTCGATGATGCGCTGCGGCTCGTCGAGGCGGTGCTGCAGCACGTTCGAGCACTCCTGACGGTGAATCGTCACGCCGCGCCCCTGGGTGATGAAGCCGATGATCGGCTCGCCGGGTACCGGGTTGCAGCAGTTCGCCATGTTGGTTTTCAGATTGCCTACGCCCAGTACAGTGATATCGCCCTGAGGGGCCTTGCTCTGCTGGCGGCGCGGCTTGGCCAACAGCCGCTCGAGCTTTTCCTGATCGTCGCTTTCGCCAAAGAGCTGCTGGGCCTGATGAAGCACCTGGCCAATGCGTAGGTCCCCCGCCCCGAGAGCGGCGTACATATCATCGGCACTTTGGTAGTTGACCGCCTCGGCGAGCTTTTGCATATCGAGGCCGTCGACGTCCAGGCGCTTCATCTCGCGCTCGAACAGCGCCCTCCCTTCTTCCAGGTTCTGATCCCGCGCCTGATACTTGAACCAGGCCTGGATTTTGGCCCGAGCGCGGGAGGTGCGCACGTAACCCAGGCTCGGGTTGAGCCAGTCGCGGCTGGGGCCGCCCTTGGTCGCGGTCAGGATTTCGACCTGCTGACCGGTTTTCAGCTTGTAGTTGAGCGGCACGATGCGCCCGTTGATTTTGGCGCCGCGGCAGCGATGGCCGATTTCGGTATGCACCCGGTAGGCGAAGTCGATGGGCGTGGCGATGCGCGGCAGATCGATCACGTGGCCGTCCGGGGTGAACACGTAGATTCGATCCGGGGCGACATCGCTTGCAAGCCCTTCGCGCAGGTCACCGTAGCCACCGACCTCGTCCTGCCACTCGAGCACCTGCCTAAGCCAGGCGATCTTCTCTTCGTAGCTGCGGCTTTTGGCATTGGTGTCGTGGCCCTTGTAGCGCCAGTGGGCACAGACGCCGAGCTCGGCTTCGTCGTGCATGGAGAAGGTGCGAATCTGGATTTCGAGCACCTTGTTTTCCGGGCCCATGACGGCGGTGTGAAGCGACTGATAGCCGTTTTTCTTCGGGTTGGCGATGTAGTCGTCGAATTCGTTGGGCACGTGGTGCCAGCGCGAATGCACGATGCCCAGCACGGTGTAGCAGTCGGTCACCGCCGGCACCAGAATGCGCACCGCACGGACGTCGTGCACCTGGGAGAAGTCGATCCGCTTGCGCTTCATTTTGCGCCAGATCGAGTAGATGTGCTTGGCACGGCCTTTCACGTCGAACTCATTGATGTTCTGGGCGCGCATCAGCGTCTCGAGCGTGCCCACCACGTCCTGAATGTAGCGGTCACGGTCGAGGCGCTTTTCAGCCAGGAGCTTGGCGATGGTCTTGTAATCCTGCTCGTGCAGGTAGCGAAACGAGAGATCCTCGAGCTCCCACTTGATCTGGCCGATCCCGAGGCGGTGCGCCAGCGGCGCGTAGATGTCGGCGACCTCACGGGCGACCTGCAGGCACTTCTCGCGCGGGGCGTCTTTGACTTGGCGCAGCGCGCAGGTGCGCTCTGCGATCTTGATCAGCGCCACGCGCACGTCGCTGACCATGTTGACCAGCATCTTGCGCAGGTTTTCCTGCTGGTTGTGCTGGGCCATGGCGTGATTCGAGACCAGCGGGTAGCTGATGGCCGCCATCTGCAGCACGCCGTCGATCAGGCTGGAGACCTCTTCGCCAAAGCGCTTGGTGATGCCCTCAAGGCTGATCAGCCCTTCGCGCACCGAGCGGTAGAGCACCGCCGCCTCGAGCGCTGCCTGATCGAGCTTGAGATCGGCGAGAATGTCTGCCATCTCGAGCCCCATGCGAAAGCTCATGCCCGGCGACAGCCACACGCGATGGGTCTTGGGCGCCTGACGCTCGAGCATTTCGGCCAGCTCGCAGGCCTCGATCAGCCGCTCGGGCTCGGGTAGACGAACGCTCTCTTTCAAGCGCGTCAACCACTGCTCTACATCCACCCGGCCGGTCTGGGTCAGCGGCTGGTCTTCACGCACTTTCACCATGGCAATGACTCGTCCTTTGAACTAACGGCGCTTACCCCGCTGTAAGTGTAGCGCCAAATGAGGGCCTAACCTCGGTATTCGAACAGCACCATCGTTTCAATGTGTGCGGTATGTACGAACATGTCCGCCACGGCCACCGCCGCCATGCGATAGCCCTGACTTGAAAGATGCGCCGCATCGCGCGCAAGCGTTGCCGGGTCGCAGGAGATATACACCACACTGGGCACACGGTGGCGGCCAAGCGCTTGGCAAATCGCCTCGGCGCCGTCGCGAGGCGGGTCGAGCACGACCGCTTCAATGGCCTCGTCGCCCTCGAACAGCGCCGCCACGCTCGCCTCGCGGTTCAAGTCCGCTTGACGTGCGACTAACTCGAGCCCGTGGCGCGCGGCGTTTTGCTCGATCCGCTCGACCATGTCCTGGCTACCCTCGACGGCGTGCACGCTCGCGCCACTTAGCGCCAGCGGCACACTGAAGTTACCGATGCCGGCGAAGAGGTCAAGTACGTGTGGCGCCGGCGAAGATGCAAGCGTCGGTGTCAGCCACTCCAGCACCTGGTTCACCATGCGCTGGTTGACCTGTTGATTCACCTGAAGAAAATCCCCGGGCTCGAAGCCGAGCGTTACGTTGACCGGCGCCTTTTGATCGACAACGCTTGCGCCAAGGCCCAGCTCATCCTCGAGGACTGGCACCTCGACGAACCACTCGAGTGTCGCATTCTCACGCCCGACGAAGGCGCCGACGCTCACGCCCTGCGCCAATGCAAAGTCGCGCCAGGCGGCAGTGTCCTGGGCGTTAGCCTTAAGCTGGCGCACCAGCACCACCGGCGCCCCCAGGGGTTTGATCAGCTCGAGATGCCCTACCTGACGCGGAGCGCTCAGGGTGTCGAGCAGCGCCTTGAGCGGTGCGATCAGCCCTGAGAGCTCGGGCACCAGCACGTGGCAGTGTTCGATGTTCACCAGGCGGTGGCTACCGGCTGCCCGAAAGCCCAGCAGCACGTTCTCCTGACCATCCACGCGTACGCCCAATCGGGCCCGGCGGCGGTAGTGCTCGGTGTCGCCGTCGAGCAGCGTAACGTCGGGTAGCGTCATGGCTTGGCGGGCGAATAGCTCCTCGACCACCTGACGTTTGTGCTCGCGCTGAGCCGTAAGCGCCAGGTGCTGCAAATCGCAGCCGCCGCAGCGCTCGAAATAGGGGCACGGCGGCGTGACCCGTTTCTCCGAGCGGGTCAAAAGCGCCTTGACGTGAGCCTCGTCGAAGCGCTTTCTCTGAATATGCACCGCCGCTTCGACGGTTTCGCCGGGCAGCGCTTTTTCGACGAACACGGTTTTACCCGCCGCGTTATGGGCGATACCGCGCCCGTCGTGGGCGAGCCGGTCGATGGTCAAGGCACTGCCTTCGACACCTTTCACAGGCGCCGCGGCGGGCGTACGAGCTAGCCCGGAGTGGCCGGATTTAGGGCGCGGCGGCCGCTTTTTACCCAGCATAAAAGCGATCCAGCACCGTGGGGTCTATCCAGAGCATCGTGTATTCCAATAGTCGTGTTTCAAAAAACGGCGCTTGTTCGGGCTTTAAACCATGCCCGCGTTGTTAAACGAGCCGGCTTAGGACGCCGTATCGAACAGGTTGGTCGAAAGGTAGCGGTCGCCACGGTCGCAGACGATAAAGACGATCACCGCGTTCTCCACCTGCTCGGCAATGCGCAGCGCCCCCGCCAGGCTACCGCCGGAGGAGACGCCGGCAAGAATGCCCTCTTCCCGGGCCAGCCTTCGCATGTGGCTTTCGGCCTCTTTTTGGCCAATATCGAGCACCGTGTCCACCCGCGGGGCCTCGAAGATGGCCGGCAGGTACGCTTCGGGCCAGCGGCGAATACCGGGAATGCTCGCGCCGTCTGCCGGCTGGAGACCCACGATCTCGATCGCGCTGTTTTGCTCCTTCAAATAGCGCGACACACCCATGATGGTGCCGGTGGTGCCCATGGAGCTGACGAAGTGAGTGATCTCGCCGCCGGTCTGGCGCCAAAGCTCCGGGCCAGTGGTGCGATAGTGCGCCAGCGGGTTATCCGGGTTGGCGAACTGGTTCAGAGGCTTGCCCTTGCCGCTGGCAATCATCTCATCGGCGATGTCGCGGGCTTCTTCCATGCCGCCCTGCTGGCTTGCCGAAATTAGCGTGGCCCCGAAGGCGGCCATGGCCTGCTTGCGCTCGCTGGAGGCGTTTTCCGGCATCACCAGCACCATGTTGTAGCCCTTGATCGCGGCGGCCATTGCCAGCGCAATGCCGGTATTGCCCGAGGTGGCTTCCACGAGGGTATCGCCTGGCGTGATCTCACCGCGCGCCTCGGCCTCGGCCAGCATCGACAGCGCCGGGCGGTCCTTCACCGAGCCTGCCGGGTTGTTGCCTTCGAGCTTGGCCAACAGCGTGTTGTTACGCCCGGCGCTGATGCGCTTTAACCGCACCAGCGGCGTATTGCCGATCACATCTTCAAGCGTGGGATAGTCCATCGTCCATTCCTTATCGTCACCGTTGTGTTGCATTATATCGAGGCTGCCTGTGACTGGACAGGCAACCCACGGAATCAATGAGTTTCTTTCATGTCCCTGAATACGCGTACGCTGCTGGCTGTGGTTGGCATTCCGCTTTTGATTTACGCCGCCATGGCCGCGCTACTGCTCCTGCACAACGCCGGTACCGAGCAGCGCCTGTTTACCGAGCAACTGGTCAGCGCCAGTGAAGTGCTGGCGCCGGGGCTCAACGATGCGCTGAGCGATGGCGACGAGCCGCGCGTGGAGCGCCTGGCGCGCCAGCTCATGGAGTACAAGAATCTGCGGGCGCTGACGCTGTTCGACGAAAAAGGTAACCGAGTACTGGTACTGGGGCGCCCGCTTCTGGCCGCGCAGCGGCTCAGTGTGCCGCGCACCACCACCCTCATCGAAGACCGCAACATCTGGCGCTTGCAGGTTCCGCTATCGGTCTATCACGGCAACGACGGAGCAGGCGTCGGCGGAAGTGGCCGCTGGCTCGAAGCCGAAGTCGACACCCGCACGCTGACCCTGGAGCGCTACCGGCTGTTGGCGCTGCTGAGCCTGGGCGGCGCCGCGCTGGGCGCCCTTTTGCTGCTTTTATGGCGCGCGATGCGCCGCTATCTCACTCGCCCGATTGAGCGCGCCAACCAGGCGCTCTTTCGCCTTGCCCACGGCGATTACGAGCGCCGTTTAGGCAAGCACGAAGCGGTCGAGTTCGACGCGCTAGGGCAAAGCATCAATCAGGTTGGCGAGCATCTCCAGCATTTTCAGCGCGACATGCAGCGCCAGATCGAACTGGCTACCAAGGAGCTTTGTGAGTCGATGGAAACCGTCGAGGAGCAGAGCATCAAACTGGATTTGGCGCATCGTAGCGCGGTCAAGGCCAACGCGGTCAAGTCCGAGTTTCTGGCTAACATGAGCCACGAAATCCGCACGCCGCTCAATGGCATCATCGGATTTTGCCGCCTACTCGGGCGCTCCGAGCTCGACAAGCGACAGCTCGAATGGCTGCGCCAGGTCCACCGCGGCTGCGACAACCTGCTGTTACTGGTCAACGACGTGCTCGATTTCTCGAAGCTCGAGGCTGATCAGCTTAGCCTCGAGGAGGTGGAGTTCGATATGGCGACGGTAGTCGATGACGTCATTGGCCTGAACGCACCGGAGGCTCAACGAAAGGGGCTCCATCTACTGGGCCTTGCCTTCGACGATATCCCCACCCCGCTGTGCGGCGATCCGATGCGACTTCAGCAGGTGCTCAACAACCTGATCGGCAACGCCATCAAGTTCACTAGCGCAGGAGACGTGGTGGTGCGCGCCGAGCTTGCGCAGCAAGAAGGCCAGCATGTCGTGCTCAACGTAAGCGTCAGCGATACAGGGATCGGCCTTAGCGCCGAGCAGCAGCACGGGCTGTTCGATGCCTTTACCCAGGCCTCCCCCAGCCACTCGCGAGAGTACGGCGGCAGCGGCCTGGGTCTGAGCATCTGCCGCCAGCTGATTGCGCGCATGGGCGGCGACATTTCGATCGCCAGCGCACTGGGTGAAGGCGCGCGGTTCTCGTTCACGCTCCCTCTGCGCGCCCACAGCGCGGTAAGCTCGCGAGCCCCGCTCGACTTGAACCAGGCGGTAGTGCGCCTGCACGAGCCTCACCCGACCACGCGCGCGATGCTGGAAAACTGGCTGACCCACTGGGGCGCCCGCCCGGTGTCGTTTACCGACACCGCTGACACGGCGCTTTTGATGCTGGCGCTCACCCCGGAAGATTTCGTCGCACCGCGCAGGGAGTACTGGGAGTCAGTGATCGAGCAGGCGCAGCGCCCCACTCTGATTCTGGCCCTCGGCGCGCAACTCGACCTGCCCGAATGGCCGCTGCCATTTGGCGGTGACATCGTCAGCAAACCGTTGACACGCCGCCGGATGGTCGCGGCACTTGAAACACTGCTTCCCAGCAGCACCACACCGGCTGACGAAATCGAGGACGAGCTCGCAGCGACAGGTCCGGTCAGCGTACTGATCGTGGACGATAACGCCGCGAATCGCATGCTGCTCAAGGCGCTGCTGGAAAGCGAGCGCTTGGAGGTGACGCTGGCCGACAGCGGCCATAGCGCGCTCGACTACGCGCGGGTGCGCTACTTCGATCTGGTGCTGATGGATATTCGCATGCCGGGGCTCGACGGGCTCGAGACCAGCCGGGCGCTTCGCCAGATCGATGGTACCTGGGCACGCTGCCCGATCGTTGCGGTCACCGCTCACGTACCGGATCACCAGCGCCAGCGCTGGCTCGCCCAAGGCATCGACGATGTGCTGCTAAAACCCGTGGACGAAGCCGCGCTGGAGAAACTGACCCACCGCTTTTTGGGCATGAGGCTAGCGCCGCCGGCCGATGAGGTGATTGAGGCCGGCAAGTTCAAAACGAGCAGCGCACCGCCCGCGCTAGATTTGGCGCTGGGCGCTGCCCGGGCCGGTGGAAACGAGGCTTTCGCCAAGCGCCAGCTACTGCTTTTGATCGATAGTCTCACCCAAAGCAAGGCGCAGATCGAGCAGGCCCTCGAGGAGAACGATCATGAAGCGCTGCTCGAAGCGGTTCACGCGCTCAACGGCGCCTGTCGTTATTGCGGCGCCCCGGCACTCGGTGAGGCAGCCTCCGAGCTCGAGCAAGCGCTTCACCGCCATGATTTCGATGAATCGTCCCGGATCTCAAAAGCTCTGGAGGCGCAGGCGATGGCCCTGCTCGACGAAATCCGGGCGCTGAGCGCCCAGCGCTTCATGCTCGTTTGACCGCCCCGTCAGCGTTCGAGTACGACGAAGGCGAGCGCGTACTCCGCCTCGTCGCTGATCGACACGTAGGCGCTTTGGGCACCGCTTTGCTCAAAAAACCGCTTGGCTTCGCCGGCAAGCTCGAGAACGGGCTTGCCGAGCGCATCGTTGAGTACCTGGATTTCGCGCCACTGCATCCCGGCGCGAAGGCCAAGCCCCAGCGCCTTAACGAAGGCCTCCTTGGCCGCGAAGCGCTTTGCCAGATACGCCGGCGAACGGTGTCGGCTCACCCAGCTCTCGTGCTCCGCAGGGCCCAGAATGCGCGCGGCAAAGCGTTCACCGTGGCGCGCCACGGCAGTTTCAAAGCGTGCGATCCGCGCAATGTCCGACCCGATACCAACGATCACGCTCAGTGCCCGCAGCAGCCGTTCGCATGGTCGTGGTAGTGATCGTGCTCGTGATCATCGAGCGCGGCCATCAGCCCCGCTTCCTGACCGGCGATGATCAAACGCTTCATTTCCACCACCGCCTCCTTGAGCCCGACGAACAGCGCGCGGGCAATGATGGCGTGGCCGATGTTCAGTTCGTTGACACCGGGAAGCGCGGCGATCGCCTCGGCGTTATGGTAGTGAAGGCCGTGGCCCGCGTTGACCACCAGCCCCAGCGACACCGCATGGATCGCCGCAGCGTTGAGACGGGCATATTCGTCGTTGGCGGCTTGCGAGCCCATGACCGCTTCGGCAAAGGCGCCGGTATGCAGCTCGATGGTCGGCGCCCCGGCGCGTTGCGCGGCATCGATCTGCTCAACCTCCGGGTCGATGAACAGCGATACGTCGCAGCCGGCGCGGGCCAAACGCTCGCAGGCGGTTTGAATTTGATCGAAGCCGCCTACCACGTCCAGCCCACCTTCGGTCGTCAGCTCCTCGCGCTTCTCCGGCACCAGGCAAACGTGGGCCGGTTTAAGCTCTTCGGCAAGCGTGAGCATCTCTTCGGTCACCGCCATTTCAAGGTTCATGCGCGTATTGAGCACCTCGGCCAAAAGGCGTACGTCCCGCGGCTGGATATGGCGGCGATCTTCGCGCAGGTGGACCGTGATGCCGTCAGCGCCGGCTTCTTCTGCCAGCAGTGCGGCCTGCACCGGGTCCGGGTAGCGCGTACCGCGGGCCTGTCTGAGCGTGGCGATGTGATCGATATTGACACCGAGTAAAATCCGCGGGGGGTGCATGGCGCTCTCCAGTACGTGATCCGAAAGTGAATGCGTCGGTTAAAAATTGACGTTGTAAAAACCAAAACTTAAAGCGCTAAATACCGGGGAGTGTTCAGGACTCGCCCTGCTTCAAGCGGCGCCGGGCCAGATCCACCATCAGTTCGCGCGAGCGCAAGGGCTTTGACCCCAGATGCGGCGCGAGTGCGGCGCGCATGACCGCCTTGAGCGCCCCGGAAAGCCCGTCCGGGGTCCAGTCGCCCTGGTCGAGAAGGCGCAGCGCCCGGCCTTCGATGCCCCGGTCAAAGGCCACGAAGGCGCGGCTTTGCGACTCGAAGCGGTAGCGCCCCTGAGGGTCGAGAGCGTCGCCTTCCGGGGTGGTGAAGCGCGGCGTCGCCCCGAGCGCATCAAGCAGCGCCCACTCGAAGCGGCGAAGCGCCAACGCCCGGCCGCCCGGCTGGGGCAGCGCGTCGAGCAGCGCGCTATAGAAGGCGAATACCTCCTCGGCAGCGAGCTCCAAAGGCAGCAGACGCGTGGCGATTTCGTTGGCGTAGAGCCCGCAAAGAAGCCCTTCCCCCACCAGCAGCGCCGTTTGCCCGCGCGATTCCATCAGGGTCAGACGCTTAAGTTCGTGATCGCCGCGCCAAGCCACGAACAGCGGCGTGAACGGCTGCAGACGCTGGCGGGATTTGGAGCCCGGGCGCTGGCCGCCGTGGGCCACCGCCCGGATGCGCCCGTGGTTCAGCGTCAGCAGATCCACCAACGCGCTGGTTTCGCGGTAAGGCCGCCGGTGGAGCAAAAACGCGGGCTCGGCCATGGCGGGCTTGCTCAATCGAGATCGTAGCCCAGGCTTTTAAGCGCCCGGTCGTCGTCGGACCAGCCGCGCTTGACCTTCACCCACAGGTTGAGCATCACCTTGGTGCCGAGCGTTCGCTCCATGTCCAGGCGCGCCTCGCGACCGATGCTCTTGATGCGTTCGCCGTTTTCGCCGATCAAAATGACTTTTTGGCCCTGACGCTCCACCAGGATCAGGGCGCTGATGTGAGTGACGCGCTCGGTCTCGCGGAACTCTTCGATCTCTACGGTCATCTGATACGGCAGCTCATCGCCGAGCTGGCGCATGACTTTTTCGCGCACAAGCTCGGCGGCCATGAAGCGAAGGCTGCGATCGGTGATCTGATCGTCCGGGAAGAAGTGAATACTCTCCGGCAGGTGTTTGGCGACCTCCTCTTCCAAGGCCTCAACTTGGGTGCCGTGCTTGGCGGAAATCGGAATCACCGCGGCAAACTCGCGACGCGCGCCGACCTCCTCAAGCCAGGGCAGTAGCGAGGCCTTGTCCTGCAGACGGTCCACCTTGTTGACCGCAAGCACCACCGGCGCCTTGACGTGCTCCAGGCGCGCCAGCACTGCCTGGTCTTCCTCGGTCCAGCGCGTGCGGTCTATGATGAACACCACGCAGTCGACGTCGCGCAGCGCCTGGGTAGCTGCCTGGTTCATGAAGCGGTTGATCGCCTTGTTACGATCCTTGGACATGATGTGCATGCCCGGGGTATCGACATAGATGAACTGGGTCTCGTCAACCGTCTTGATGCCCATGACCTGATGGCGCGTGGTTTGCGGGCGTCGGGAGGTGATGGACACCTTCTGGCCCAGAATACGATTCATGAGGGTCGATTTGCCTACGTTAGGCCGCCCAACGATGGCCACAAAGCCGCAGGTTTGACTCATGATGCGGAATCTCCGGGAGTTTTTTCAAGATGAGTGAGCGCCTGTTCGGCGGCTTGCTGCTCGGCGTGACGACGGCTGGGGCCCTTACCGGTCGTATGCTCGCTCAAAAGATCGATATAGCATTCGACGGTAAAGGTCTGAGCGTGTGCCTCACCTTTCACGGAGACGACTTCATAGCGTGGAAGCGCCGCCTGGCGCGACTGCAGAAACTCCTGCAGACGGGTCTTCGGGTCCTTTTGGGTATCCTGAAGCGAGGTGCTCTCGAGGCGCTCCAGATACCAGGCAAGTACGCGCTCGCGCACCGCGTCCATACCGGCGTCGAGGTAGATGGCGCCGATCACCGCCTCGACCGCGTCGGCCAGAATCGACTCGCGCCGGTGCCCGCCGCTTTTCATCTCGCCGGAGCCCAGCCGTAAACACTCGCCAAAGGCCATTTCCCGGGCAAGCTCTGCCAGAGTTTGGCCCTTGACCAGGCGCGCGCGCAGGCGAGAAAGCTGGCCCTCACGGGCTTGGGGGAAGCGCTCGAAAAGCGCCTCGGCGATGACGAAATTGACGATCGAGTCACCCAGAAACTCCAGGCGCTCGTTGTTGCGCCCACCGAAACTGCGGTGGGTCATCGCCAGTTCCAGAAGCGACTCGTCGCCAAAGGTGTAGCCGATTCGTCGGCAAAAAGCGTTCAGGGAATTACTCACGATGCTCCTACGTCTTCGACGTTGACCTGGGCGGTGCGACTCATTCGATTCGCCTTACGCTCGAAAAACTGGGCAGTCCGCCGTCCCAGTGCATCCAGACGGCAAAGGCGCGCCCGACGATGTTCTCCTCCGGCACGAACCCCCAGTAGCGGCTGTCGTTGGACTGGTCGCGGTTATCACCCATCATGAAATACTCGCCCTCGGGCACGATGACTTCGCCCATCTGCGGGCCCGGGTCGCGAGGATTGTTGTAGATGGCGTGGCTGATCGGCCCCAACCGCTCATTCAATAATAGCTGCTGCGGCGAGGCGGCGGGCCCCTCCTCGATCAGCGTTTTAGCGACCGGCTCGCCGTTGATGTAGAGCTGCTTGCCCTCGTAGCGAACGCGATCGCCGGGCAGGCCCACTACGCGCTTGATGAAGTTTACCGATGGCTCGTCGGGGAATCGAAACACCATGACATCGCCACGCTCGGGGTCGCCGACTTCGACGAAGCGCTCGTTGATCACCGGCAGGCGCAACCCGTAGGCGAACTTGTTGACCAGAATGAAATCGCCCACTTCGAGCGTTGGCCGCATGGAGCCGGAGGGAATCTGGAACGGCTCGACAATGAAGCTTCTGACTACCAGCACGACCAGCAGCACCGGAAACAGCGAGCGCGAGTAATCGACCGGCCAGGACTCTTTTTCGAGCTTGGCGCGGGTGGTTGCATCGAGCTCGCCCTGGGCGGCCTGTTCGGCATTATTCAGGCGGCGGCGGCGACGCGGGCGAAACCACAGGGCGTCGAGCAAGTAGATGACCCCGGTGATTGCGACGGCCAGTACCAGTAGTAGTGAAAAATCCATGAGGGTGTCGTCTTCCTAGTCGTTGACCTTGAGCACAGCAAGGAAGGCATCCTGAGGGATTTCCACACGCCCGACCTGCTTCATCCGTTTCTTACCCGCCTTCTGCTTCTCCAGCAGCTTTTTCTTACGGCTGACATCGCCGCCGTAGCACTTGGCGGTGACGTTCTTACGCAGCGCCTTAACGGTGGAGCGCGCCACGACCTGGCCGCCGATGGCCGCCTGGATCGCCACGTCGAACATCTGGCGCGGAATCAGCTCGCGCATCTTCTCGACCAGCAGGCGCCCGCGGGAGTGGGCGTGATCGCGGTGAATAATCACCGCCAGCGCGTCGACCTTGTCACCGTTGATCAGGACGTCCAGCCGCACGAGCTTCGCCGCCTCGAAGCGCTCGAAGTTGTACTCGAGCGAGGCATAGCCCTTGGAGATCGACTTGAGACGGTCGAAAAAGTCCATCACCACTTCCGACATCGGAAGCTCATAAGTGAGCTGGATTTGGCTACCCAGAAACTGCATGTCGCGCTGCGTGCCGCGGCGCTGCTCGCACTCGGTGATCACGTTGCCGACGTAGTCCTGGGGCACGAGAATACTCGCCCGCACCACCGGCTCACGCATCTCGTCGACATCCGCCATGTCGGGCAGCTTCGAGGGGTTAGAGACGTAGTTGACGTCGCCGTTTTTCATCGCGAGCTCGTAAACCACCGTGGGCGCGGTGGTAAGCAGATCGAGGTCGTACTCGCGCTCAAGGCGCTCCTGAACGATCTCCATGTGGAGCGTGCCCAGAAAGCCGACGCGAAAACCAAAGCCCAGCGCGTCGGAGTTTTCCGGCTCGTAATCGAGCGAGGCGTCGTTGAGCGCGAGTTTTTCCAGCGCGTCGCGAAAATCCTCGTAGTCGTCGGCGCTGACCGGGAACATGCCCGCGTAGACCTGGGGCTTGACCTTTTGAAAACCGGGCAGCCGGGCCACGTCCGGCGATTTGGTATGGGTGATGGTATCACCGACCGGCGCGCCGTGAATTTCCTTGATACCGGCAACGATGAAGCCGACTTCGCCGGCGCGCAGCATGCCGGTCTCCTTTCGCAGCGGCGTGAAGATACCGACTTCCGAGGTATTCCAGTCGCGCCCGGTCGACTTGATACGAATCTTGTCGCCCTTTTTGAGCGTGCCGTCGAAAAGACGCACCAGCGATACGACGCCCAGGTAGTTATCGAACCAGGAGTCGATGATCAGCGCCTGAAGCGGCGCGTCCGGATCGCCCTTGGGCGGCGGAATGTCACGCACTAGCCGCTCCAGAAGCTCTTCGATGCCGATGCCGCTTTTCGCCGATACCTGGCAGGCGTCGGTGGCGTCGAGCCCAATGATCTCTTCGATTTCGTGGCCGACGCGGTCCGGGTCGGCCTGGGGCAGGTCGATCTTGTTGAGCACCGGCAGCACCTCGAGGCCCTGCTCAATGGCGGTGTAGCAGTTGGCCACCGACTGCGCCTCGACGCCCTGGGCCGCATCGACGACCAGCAGAGCGCCTTCGCAGGCATAGAGCGAGCGGGAGACTTCGTATGAGAAATCGACGTGACCGGGGGTGTCGATGAAGTTGAGCTGATAGACGCTGCCGTCGGCGGCGGTGTAGTCAAGCGTCACCGACTGCGCCTTGATGGTGATACCCCGCTCGCGCTCGATATCCATGGAATCGAGCACCTGCTCCTTGAGCTCACGATCGGTCAAGCCCCCGCAGGTCTGAATCAAACGATCCGACAGCGTAGACTTGCCGTGATCGATGTGAGCAATGATCGAGAAATTCCGTATATGCTTAATTTTACTAGTATTTTCTGATGACATTACGCTTTGCAATCCGGGGTATGTACGAAGCCCTGTACGGTACAAAAAAATTACACGGCAACGTGCAATGAATAATTGGCAGCATTGTACCGTTAGCAAGACGCGGGTGCCATGTTCATTGCGCCGCGCTCGCCCGGCTAACACGCTGCACGCGCCAGGCGGTCAAACCGCAGGTGGCAAAACGCCCCGGCGGGCCGGGGCGTTAACGAGCACATGGCATCTACTCGGCGTGTTCCGAGTAAAGCCGCTTACTCCTGCAAGCGCAGCGCGATGAACAGCGAGCGGCCATCACGGTAGAGGCGCACCGGAATGGCGCGGTCGTTGGGCAGCGACTCGACGATGTCTGCAAGCTCCTCGGCAGACCCGACGCTCTTGTGATCGACGCTGACAAGGACATCGCCTGACTGAATGCCGGCGTCAGCGGCAACGCTGCCCGCCTCGACCTGGCGCACTTCCACGCCGCCGCTAATGCTCAAACGCTCCTGCAGCTCTTCGCTTACTTCGCCCACGCTCACGCCCAAACGGGTTTGATCGTTGCTGCCATTCGCGGCGCTTGCCTGCTCGGACTCCGGCCAGCTGCCCAGTTGAACGGTCTGTTCGATCTCTTCACCGTCGCGGATGACCGCCAGCGACACGTCGCTTCCCGGGGAAACGCGGCCGATCAGACGCGGTAAAGCGCTGGACCGATCCACCTCTTCACCGTTGACGCCAACGATTACGTCTCCGGCCTGAAGGCCGCCTTCCGCCGCCGGGCCTTCCGGGTCCAGATCCGCGACGAGCGCGCCGATGGCATCGTCCATGCCAAAGGATTCGGCCAGATCGCGGGAGACGGGCTGAATCATGACGCCCAGCCAGCCGCGGTTGACGTGGCCCTCCTCACGCAGCTGGTCGGCCACGTCCATCGCCACGTTGATCGGAATGGCGAAGGAGAGGCCCATGAAGCCACCGCTGCGGGTGAAAATTTGGGAGTTGATGCCGATGACCTCGCCTTCGAGATTGAAAAGTGGCCCGCCAGAGTTGCCCGGGTTGATCGCGACATCGGTTTGAATGAAAGGCACGTAGGCATCGCGCGGCAGCGTACGATTGATCGCGCTGACGATACCCGCGGTCACCGAGTGGTCGAACCCAAAAGGCGATCCGATGGCCGCTACCCACTCGCCAACCTGAAGCTCGTCGGAGTCGCCCAGATTGAGTACCGGCAGGTTGTTGGCGTCGATTTTCAAAAGCGCCACGTCGGTTTGCTGGTCGCTGCCGATCAACTCGGCGGAAAGCTCACGTCGGTCGTTCAAACGCACGAGAATTTCGTCCGCATCCTGCACCACATGAGCGTTGGTCAGCACGTAACCATCGGCGCTAATCACGAAACCGGAGCCCAGAGACTGACGCTCTTCGCTGCGACCGCGCCCCTGCTCTCCAGGCGGTGTCGGGAAGCTGTCGCCGAAGAAGTGACGGAAAATCTCGGGAATATCCTGACCGCCAAAGCCGCGCATCTCGGCGCCGCTTCGCTGGACCGTTCGACTGGTTGAAATGTTGACCACGCCCGGGGCAGCGTCTTCGACCAGCGCGGTAAAATCGGGGAGGTTCTGCGCGTAGGCCGATTGGCCCATTATCAGTAGCGCCGTCATGCATAGCCAAAGCGAGTAGGAAACAACCGAACGCCTCATGGGATAAAGCTCCTCGTTCAAACAGCAATCACACTTGGGAAAGGATTCGGCTCATCGAGCCATCAAGCAGATTAAAGACTCACCGCCGTAAAAAACGTTCCATTTGCCTGCTAACCGCTTTACCGCGTCTCGAAACAGGCTGGGCGATACATAAATGTCGGGCGCAGGCGTACGTTTAGCCGTGGGCAGGGGTAGATGCGCCGAACTCGATAGACTGCACGATGCGGCGCACCTGCCCTGCCGGCAGCTCACCGATCGCTACGAGTTGCCAGCGCTTGCCTTCGATATCGACCAGCTCAATCGCGATGCCTGACACCCCTAGCGTATACGCGCCCGCTTCGAGGGCCTGGTCACCCGCCGGCGCGGCAAACACGCTCACCGACGAAAGACCGTCGCTGTAGAAGCGCTGCGCCATGGGATTGCTGCTGGTGATTTGCGCCGGTTGCGCCACAAAGCCTTCGGGAAGCCAGTTAACGTCCCAGTCCGGGTCCGTCAGTGAGCCGCCTTGCTCGGTCATGAGGGGGCCTTCATAAAGCGACGGCGATTGAAGCTGGGTCATCTGAAAGGTTTCGACCACGCGGGACTGCGTATCGCTCAGCTCGTGCTTGAGCAACAGGCCGGTCTCCTCGTCGACCCACCAGGTGTGGGCGTAGCGATTGTCATCGTGTGGCTCGAAACGCAGCCTGGAAGCCACACGTCCCGCAACCCGCTCTTCGTTTTCGAGCGATACATCGTAGTAAGTTTCGACGTGTTCGGCCCAAGCACGGGGTGTGATCGAGATATCGAAATCGCTTTCGCCGGGAAGTGCCCAAGCCAGCTTGCCGGCCTGAGAGCGGCGCTCGACGCTAATGGAAGGGCCATCCAGGTGCTGAACGACCTGCTGACGCACCCCATCCTGAAGGCGATGCGAAAGCGCCAGCGTACGTACACCGATACTGTTGATGGAGACCGCGCGGGCCTGATATTCATAGCAGTGGCTTGCCAGCATCGTGCGGATAAGCCACTCGTCGATGGAATTCGGCGTCTGGGTTAAAATCGGGGTGGAGCAGGTCTGGCGATTCTCTTCTGATGGGGGCGGAGTGGGCGATCGATCGATGTCGCTACTTGCCTGAGCGGTCGATGAAAGCGAAAGCACTGCTACCGTCACTGCGCATAGCGCCCCTTTTTTAAACCACGGCGTTGCATCACACCTCACGATCATTCCCCACCCTCAACTCGCTATCGATGCTTTATAAACAGCTGGTCATGCTAATCGCTCAGCGCTGACCGAGCGGCTCTACGATGGACGATGAGCGCATGAGCGGCATCCAGCTGTCACCGCTACCCGCGGCGGCGCCTTGGGCGTGCTGCTCGAGGTAGGACTGGAGCAGGTTGATTTGATCGGCGTCAATAGCACTGGTAGGGGCAGAGAACGTTTGAGCCGCGTTGGACACCGCTGGCGTCGAAGCGCCAAAGCCGGATTCGCTCACGTTCATAAAACCACTGCGACCGGACTGACCGTTCACACGAAACGCGGTTGGCTCGAACATGGGAACGTCAGAAGACGCCACCGCGTTGGCACCACCCAAGCTTGCCGGCTGCACCTGAGCAGCAGCGTTTGAAGACGCCGCGGCCAAATCGCTGGCTCCCTGAGTGCCGGTCGACACACCGCCATCGCTATTCAAAAACTGCACGCCGGTAACGACCATCAATGACACCGCAGCGGCCACGCTTGCGCCACGAGCAAACGAAACGCGGGCGGGCTTTGCAAGAGTTCCAACGCTCGACTTCTCATGCTGCGCGTCGAGATGCGGCGCCAGCTCGCGCTCAAGCTGGGCCATTATGCCGGCGGAGAGGTCAAGGCTCACGTCAACCGAGCGCTCGCGCTGCATCATACTGCGGGCCAAATGGTAGCGGCGCCAGGATTCGGCAGCGCCCGCTTCTTCGGGCAGTGACTTGAGCACGCGGCGAAGCTCAAGCTCTTCGCTTTCGCCATCCATCAATGCCGACAGTGATTCCCGTGTATTCAAACTCATACTTACACCCTCACGCTGTGTTTAAAAACGTCTCGAGCCACAGTTATTGGTATGGCCGCGAGCGTATTCACAGGCCAACATTTGAGTTTTGTGCGCCCAGCCAAGGCTTTATCGATCGCTCGATCAACCTGTCGGCGCGCCATACTTGCTAGTTACTGCTGGCTAATCTGGTCACGCACTATGACGCCGTTGACCGCTGACAGTTCACAAAAAAGTGAAATTGCTTACGGGATTTTCTCTCAGCCTGCGCCAGCTGACGTTTAGTCGTCGCGGCTATTACGCGAGGTGCTGACCAGGGGACGAATATGTTCATCCACCGCCTCACGCGCGCGAAAAATGCGCGAACGCACCGTGCCCACCGGGCACTGCATGACCTGGGCAATATCTTCGTAGGCAAGCCCATCGAGCTCGCGAAGCGTAATGGCGGTGCGAAGATCGTCCGGCAGACGCTCGATCGCCTCGAATACAGCTGCTTCGAGCTGATCCCGTGCGATCGAAGCTTCGGGCGACTCACTGTCCGCCAGCCGGCCGCTCTGATCGAGCATTTCGGCGTCGACGATATCCAGATCGCTGCCAGGCGGACGGCGGCCGCGGGAAACGAGATGGTTTTTCGCCGTGTTGATCGCGATACGATACATCCACGTATAAAAAGCGCTTTCCGAGCGAAACTTGCCAAGCGCCCTATACGCTTTGATGAATGCCTCCTGAGCGACATCCTGTACCTCGGCGTGGTCGTGAACGTAGCGACCGATCAGCCCGATAATCTTGTGCTGGTATTTTTTCACCAGCAGATCAAAAGCGCGTAAATCACCTTTTTGGGCACGTTCAACCAGCTGCTGGTCCGTTTCACGAGTGCCCATTCACACTCTCCCCCGGCTCGAACGCTTAACGTCGACCCTTGATACCTTTCGCCCTCCGAGGCGGGCTTTAACAGCATGCAACATAGCGTCCCTTGGGCAAATTAAATAAATCTTTGACCGTAAACAAACTGACTGGCCAAGGACGTCACTCGTACCGAGCGGTTTATAATACGGCCCGCCCAACGACTCGAACAGAGTTGCCCGTATCGATTGCGGCCTGACCTTACCGACCCTATCGTCGGTTTTTTCTCTTGACCACCTATCCTACTGGAGGTCGAGGCGTTACTGCTCTGTGCAGGTGCATTAAGCACGTAGTGTTACGCGTTATCTGCCGTGCATCAAGCATATTGCCACGCGCGACAAATCCATGAGCAGACACCGCCGGTTAACGCCGGGTTCCGTAACAATTGATTTTTACGCTCTCAACGCGCCATAGTAGTGCCCAATTTTACCCAGGCGAATACGTACAGGAAGCACCATGTCCGATCAGCAAGTGAGTAACTTAAACGTTCTGGCTCAGGATGTCTTGACGACGCCGGACGCGTTGAAAACTGCGGTCCCGTTGACCGAGAAAGCCGAAAAAACCGTCATCGAGGGCCGCCAGGTCATCCAGAACATTCTGGATGGCAAGGACCCGCGCCTTCTCATGGTGGTAGGCCCCTGCTCCATTCACGATGTGGACGCCGCCCTCGATTACGCCAAAAAGCTTCGCGCCCTCGCCGATGAGGTCAGCGATTCGCTCTACATCGTCATGCGCGTTTACTTCGAGAAGCCGCGTACCACGGTCGGCTGGAAGGGCTTGATCAACGACCCTCACCTGAACGACTCCTTCGAGATCGACGAAGGGCTTCACATCGCCCGCAAACTGCTGGTGGAGCTTGCGGAACTCGGCCTGCCGCTGGCCACCGAGGCGCTGGATCCGATTTCACCGCAGTATCTGCAGGACTGCATCAGCTGGTCGGCGATCGGCGCGCGCACCACCGAGTCACAGACGCATCGCGAAATGGCCTCCGGCCTCTCCTGCCCGGTCGGCTTCAAAAACGGCACCGACGGAAGCCTGGATGTCGCCATGAACGCGCTCGAGTCGGTGGCCAACCCGCACAACTTCCTCGGTATCAACCAGGCAGGCCAAGTCGCGATCATTCGCACCCGCGGCAACGCCTACGGCCACGTGGTGCTACGCGGCGGTAACGGCAAACCCAACTACGATAGCGTCAGCGTCGCCCTTGCCGAGAAGGAACTGGCCAAGGCCAAGCTCTCAGCCAATATCATGATCGACTGCTCTCACGCCAACTCCAACAAAGATGCCGCGCTGCAGCCGCTGGTACTGGAAAACGTCACCCACCAGATCCTCGAAGGCAACACCTCGATCATGGGCCTGATGGTCGAATCCAACCTGGGCTGGGGTAACCAAAAGCTCACGGCGGATACCAGCCAGCTCACCTACGGCGTATCGATCACCGACGCCTGCATCGACTGGGATACCACGGTGGAAGCGTTCAAAAAGATGAACGACAAGCTCGTCCCGGTGCTTGTCAAGCGCAAATAGCGCGCCGCTAACGTGATGCCACGAAAAAACGCCCTGCGAGCAATCGCAGGGCGTTTTTTGTACGGCTTTTATCGACAAACCTTATGCCGACCCTCGTGGCGTCAAGCGCTGATCTCGCGGCGAAACGGCGGCAGCGCGTCCAGCAGCGCCTGGCCGTAGCGGCGGGTGATCACTCGCCGGTCCAAAAGCGTGATCACGCCCTGGTCGCTCTCCTTGCGAATCAGCCGGCCGCAGGCCTGGACCAGCTTGATCGAGGCGTCCGGCACGCTGATGCGCATGAACGGATTGCCGCCCTGGCTTTCGATCCACTCGGCAAGTGTCGCTCCCACCGGGTCGTCCGGTACCGCGAAGGGCAGCCTGGTAATGACCACGTGTGTCAGATAGTGGCCAGGTAGATCGATGCCCTCGGCAAAGCTTGCCAGGCCGAAGATGATACTGCCCTCGCGCCGATCCACCGCAGCCCGGTGGCGTTCGATCAGCTCGCGCTTGGGCAGCGCGTCCTGGGCCAGCACGCGCTCGCGAGTCTTCTCCGTTAGCGCCTTTTCGACCGCTCTGAGCTGGGCGCGCGAGGAGAAAAGTACCAGCGCCGCCTCGCGCTCGCCGAGCGATTCGACGAAGGTAACGATGGCGCGCTCGTGGGCATCACGGTCTCCAGGATCCACCGCCTCCGGCGGCACTCTCAGCACCGCGTTGGCGTAGTCGAAGGGGCTTGGCAGCGCCTGATAGCGGTAGCGATTGGCCAGCCCCGCGCGCTCCTGAAGGCGCTCGAAGCGCCCAAGCGCGGTCAGCGTGGCCGAGGTCACCACCGCGCCGTGGCAGCGCCCCCACAGGTGTTTGGCCAGCGTATGCGCCGCGGATACCGGGCTTGCGGAAAACTCGATCTCCGGCTCGCTGCCAGAGCGGCTCAGGGTGACCCAGCGCGCGCTTGGTACGGCTCCGGGCGGGTCCTGCTCGCTCATGCTTTGCCACAGCGCATGGGCGTCCAGGCTTCGCCCGTGTAGCAGCGCCACCAACGGCAGCCAGCTTTCAGCCTGCTCACGCTCAAGGCCCGTTTGCTTATCCGGATCCAGGGTTTCGCGCAGAATGTCACTGATGCTCTCGAGCGCCCGTGAGAGGGTCGCGAACTGAGTGACCAGTTGACTCGCCTGCTCTCTGAGCGCCTCGGGAAGTTGCCCCTTCTCGAAGCGAAACTGGTGCAGAGACTCATCGTCCTTGAGCCCGCGATCCCGCCCGGCGAGCTGGTGGCCCAGGCTGAACACGTCGCCCAGTGCCGGTTCGAGCCCGCGTAAGAGTTCGGGAAGCCCTGCCAGAAGCCGCGCAATGGTGGGCTGACCGCCCAGCCCCGTATTCAACTCGCCAAGGCTCGACTTCAGCGTGCCCAGCCAGCGTAGGCAGGCGTTGACCGCAAAGCGGTGGGCAAAGTGGGAAAGCGCCTTGTCCGGCAGGTGGTGGCCCTCGTCGAACACGAAGATGCACTCCGCCGGGTCCGGCAGAATCGCCCCGCCGCCGAGTGCCAAATCCGCCAGTACCAGGTCGTGATTGGCGACGATGATATCGGCGTTTTCGAGCTCGCGACGCGAACGAAAAAAGGCGCAGGCGCCAAAGTGGCCGCAGCGCCGGCCGGTGCACTGGCGATGATCGACGGTCAGGCGCCGCCAGTGGCTGTCGTCGATCGACACCGGCCAGTTATCGCGGTCGCCCTCCCAGGTGCCGCTGCCGTAGGATTCCGCCATATCGGTGGCCAGCACGGTAAACTCGCTGCCCTGCTCGGCCAGCGACTGCTCGAACAACGAATGGGTCGGGTTGGGTTCGACGCCTTCCAGCGCCTGGTCCAGGCGCGCCACGCAGACGTAGCGCCCCCGCCCCTTGGCCAAAGCGTACTTGAACGACAGCCCGCTGTGACGAGAGAGCGCCGGCAGGTCCTGGTTGAGCACCTGCTCCTGAAGGGCGACCGTAGCGGTCGAGACGATCAGGCGCTTGCCGCGCGCCTTGGCAACCGGCAGCGCCGAAATCAGATAGGCCAGCGTCTTGCCAGTACCGGTGCCCGCTTCCAGCACGCACACGTGCTGGTCGCTGACGCGCTTGCCCTCGTCATCGACCTCTATATCGCCCAGAGTACGGGCGATTTCGGCGATCATCAACCGCTGGCCGTAGCGCGGCGTCAGCGACAGCTCCTCAACCACCTGACGGTAGGCCGTTTGGATACTCGCCTTGAGCTCGTTATCCAGCATCTCGCTTACAGCATGCCTTCCGGCGGGTGCTCGCAGGGCAGCTTATCGTTGATGTAGCGCTCGATTTCCGGCAGTGAGAACGCGTCCTCTTCACCGACGAAGCTGATCGACACGCCCTTGGCGCCGGCGCGACCGGTACGCCCGATCCGATGAACGTAGTCCTCCGGGTCTTCCGGTAGCGTGTAGTTGATCACGTGACTGACGTCTTCGATGTGGATGCCGCGCCCAGCAACGTCGGTTGCGACCAGCACCTGGATCGCGCCTTCGCGGAACTCTTCCAGCGTCTGAATCCGCTGGCCCTGAGGCACGTCGCCGGAAAGCATCGCCACGCTCACGCCCGCTTTTCTCAGCGCGGAATCGAGCTTGCGCACCAGGTCGCGGCGGTTGCCGAACACCATGACGCGCTCAAAGCTCTCCTGCTCGAGCAGCTTGACCAGCAGGCGCTGCTTGTCATCGTCGGACACCAGATAGACCCGCTGATCGATGTCCGCCTGGTTCTCGACGGTGACTTCGATCTCGACGTGGGCCGGCGTCTGCGTCCACTGGCTGGCAAGGTTCAGAATGTCGTCGGTGAAGGTGGCCGAGAACAAAAACGTCTGGCGCTCCTCCTTCTTCGGCGTGTAGCGGATGATGCGTTTGACGTCGGGAATGAAGCCCATCGAGAGCATGCGATCGGCCTCGTCGAGCACCAATACTTCGACCTCGGAGAGATCGACATCACGCTTTTGATGAAAGTCCAAAAGCCGACCGGGCGTCGCCACGAGAATGTCGACGTTTTTGGTCAACGCCTCGCGCTGGGCCTGATACTCCATGCCGCCTACGACACTGGCAACGGTAAGGTCGGTGAAGCGTGAAAGCGCCTTGGCGTCCTTTTCGATCTGCAGCGCAAGCTCGCGGGTGGGCGCGATGATCAGCGCGCGCGGCGCTCCGGGCTTTTGCCCATTCGGGGCCGGCTCTTCCAAAAAGTAGGCAAGCACCGACATCAAAAATGCCGCGGTTTTACCGGTGCCGGTTTGCGCCTTGCCGACGATGTCGCCGCCCAATAGCGTCTGGCGCAGGGCCTCGGCTTGAATGGGGGTGCAGTACTCGAACCCCTGGGCGTGGATGGCGCGCATCAACGGCAGCGGCAAATCGAAGTCATGAAAGCGCCACTTGCCGGCCACGGCGGGCACCTGAAACTGGCGTAAATCCCAGCCGGATTGACGGCGGCGCGGCTTACGGCGACGACGTTTGGGCTTGCGGTTCTGGGCCGATGCTGTGGTCTGTTCCGACTCGCTCATAGGCTTTCTATCTGTCCATTACGGTGGATGTTGGCATCACGACGCGCGTAGTGTATCACAGGGCGCGCCAATTAGAGCGGTGCACGGTGTGCCCGAAACGCTTGCCTGTTAGAATGGCGACCAAATCGATCAAGGAGCGCGACATGACGCGTAAGAAAAAAACCCGCTCGCTGGCGGACAAGGTCACCATTCGTACCGGCCGGCGCAAGGATTATAAAAAGTGGCGCAAGGAGAACCCGGATCAGGTCGCACCCTCGCGGCGTTTCGTGGCTAAAAAGCAGCAGCAGCGCAAGCTCCAGGCGGTACGCAAGCTCGCTCGCGAGCAAAGCGGCCAGTCCATCGAGATTCATCCCGAGCGAAAGGACGACCCCACGCCGGGAGACAACGCCTGATGCGCCTGGTCTCATTCAACATCAACGGCATTCGCGCCCGCCTGCACCAGCTTCAGGCGCTGATCGACACCCAAGCGCCGGATATCATCGGCCTGCAGGAAACCAAGGTGCAGGACAGCGAGTTTCCGATCAAAGATGTCGAGGCGATGGGCTATCACGTCTTCTATTACGGCCAAAAAGGCCACTACGGCGTGGCCCTGCTGACTCGCCAGAAGCCGCAATCCGTGGTCTACGGTTTTCCCGATGACGAGGAAGACGCCCAGCGGCGCATGATTGGGGTCACGCTCGCCTGCGAAGACGGTGAACCGGTCACGGTCTATAACGGCTACTTCCCTCAGGGCGAAAACGTATCACACCCAACGAAGTTTCCTCACAAGGAGCGCTTCTACCAGCAGCTTTCACGCCTGCTCGACACGCGCCACCAGCCGAGCGAGCGCCTGGCCATCATGGGCGACTTTAATATCTCCCCTGAAGATCAGGACATCGGTATCGGCGAGCCGGCCCGCAAGCGCTGGCTGCGCGAGGGCAAAACCAGCTTTCAGCCGGTGGAGCGCGAGTGGCTCGATGGCATCAAGGCGTGGGGTTTGACAGACAGCTACCGGGTTTGCCATCCGGATGACAACGAGCGCTTTAGCTGGTTCGACTACCGCTCGAAAGGCTTTGACCGCGAGCCCAAACGCGGGCTGCGCATCGACTACATCCTGACCACGAAAGCGCTGGCCGATAAGGCGAGCGGCGCCGGTATCGATTACGACCTGCGCGCCATGGAGCGGCCTTCCGATCACGCCCCGACCTGGAGCGATTTCGCGCTCACCCTCGCCCCCTGACGCTGCACCAAAGCGCTTAGTGCAGGCTCGCAAGCCAGGCATCGACCTCGTCGTCGCCAAGCGCTTGGGCCCGCTGCCAGGCACGCTCGGCGCGCGCCTCGTCGTCCCAGGCGTAGGCGAGCTGGCCATAGCGGCGCCAGTGTTCGCTTTTATCGCTTTGCTCGGCAAGCGCTTGCCACGCATCGAGCGCCCGTTCACGATCCTTCGCCTGACTCCAGGCCGAAGCCACGCGGCGAAGCGTGGCTTCACTGCGCGCCAGGCGCTCGCCGTCAAGCGCTGCCTGGAGATGCTCGGCGGCTCGCGCAGGCGTTCCGCCGGCCAGATGCAGCTGGATCAGCGTCTCGAAATCCTCGTCGCTTTCAAATTTCCCCAACTGCCAAGCGGTTTCCCAAAGCCCGGCGGCCACGCCCGCCTGCCCCGCCTGTTGGGCGAGACCCGCGGCTTGGCGCCATTCGTCGCTACTACTCTCCTCATTCAGACCCTCGAGCAGCCAGCCAAGCGCCTGCTCGCCTTGGCCTGCCCGACGCATCACGTTCAGCGCCAGCGCCTGCCGCGCTTCGGTTTCGGGCTCGCTCTGCTCCAGAAGCGGCGTCAGGTGCTCGGCGGCGGCGTCCCACTGATCGTCGTCGGCCAGCAGCCGCACCAGCTGCCAACTCATGTCGACGTCACTGCCATTGGCTAGCCACTGCTCGTAGAGCGCAATGGCTTGAGCGCGCTGCCCGGCGGCGCGGCGCAGCTGCGCCTCTTCGCGAAGCCAACGGCTGGCCTGCTCGGCGCCAACGCTCAAGCGCGCCCGGGCGCTGGCCAGCCGGTCGGCGGCAGCGCCGGCATCGCCCTGGCGCGATAGCGCGCCGGCTGCCAGTTGATAGTAGAGCGCGCTCGCCCACTGATCCGAGCGGTTTCCACTTTCGAGTCGCTCGGCTTGGCGAAGCGCGCGCTCGGCGACGCTTTCGAGCGCCTGCTCGCTCTCGGCGCCGGCAAGCGAGCCCTGCAGCGCGTTGAGGTCGCGAATGATATCGCCGGAGAGCGGCGCGTCGGCTTGGGCCGCTGCGACCCAGCCGCTAAAGAGTAAAAGCGCTAAACGTTTCATGGCTTGGCTACCTCAGCTGGAAGTCGATGCGCTGGGTGGCGCGGCGTAGCTGCTGGCTGGGCGGAAATTGCCAGCTGGCAATGGCATCTCGCGCGGAGTCTTCGAACACGCGCCGCGGCTGCGCGTTAATCACCTGAATGGAGCCGGCATCCACACTGCCATCCCGGCGAATGACGAAACTCACTTCAACAAACCCTTCCATATTGCGGCGCAGCGCACGATTCGGGTAGACCGGATCCGTTTTACTGGTTGCCGCGATCTGCCCTACGCTTACCGGCTCATTGGAAACCGGCGCTTGCGGCGCGGGTGCTGGCGCAGTCTGGGCCGGCGCCGGTGACGGCGAAGGTGAAGGCGTCGGCTGGGGCGACGGCGTCGGTGCGGGCTGTGGCGCGGGCTCCGGGGTCGGCTCCGGCTCGGGGGTCGGCTCAGGCACCGGCTCCGGCGTCACTCCGGTCAGCTCCGGCAGGTCACTGTCGAGTTCGACGGGTTCGACCGGCTCGTCGGGAAGCTCCACTTCCGGAAGCGTAATGGCGCTATCTGCGCTCGCTAGCGGCTCAGGTGTGGGCATCGGCGGCGGCTGGGCGGTGGTGGGTGGCGGCGTATCCGCCGGCGCCGGCGCTTCCGGCTCCGGCGCGACCTCGGGGGCTTCGACCATGTTCATGCTCATGGTTATCTCTGGCTCGTCCAAGGGCTGGTCCGGCGGCGTCACCAGAATGGCCAGACACCAGAAAAGCCCGACCGCCAGCGCCGTGCCCGCTAAAAGCGATAGCAGACGACGAATCATTGCGCGCCCCGACTCGCGGCGACGGCCACCTGCTCCACTCCCGCCTGCTGCAGCCGATCCATGACTTCGATCAAAAGCCCGGTGGTGGCATCGCGGTCAGCCTGAATCACAACGGAGCCGTCGGCGCTCAAAAGCCCCGACACTTCCTGGCCGACGCTGTGAACGTCCACCGGGCGTCCATCGACCCACACGGCCCCTTCCGGCGTGACCGCGACCAGCACCTGAGCATCCGGGCGCGGGCTCGCCGAGCTCGACTCGGGGCGCTCGATCTCGATACCGCTTTCGTTGATGAAACTGGTGGTGACAATAAAGAAAATCAGCATGATGAACACCACATCCAGCATTGGCGTCAGGTTGACGTCGGCGCTATCCGAAGCGTTATCGGCTGAGTGACGTCTACGCATCGCTATTCTCCAGGGCACGCGCCAATCGATCGTGAAGACGCTGATCCTCGCGACGGATCACGTGTTCCAAACGACTAATGAATAAAAGGCCTACAACGGCAATGGCCATACCCGTGAGGGTAGGAAGCGTTGCCCGCGCCACGCCGTCGGCCATCGCGCGGGCCTGCTGGGTGTCGCTATAGGTCAGACTATCGAATACCGAGATCATGCCGGTGACGGTGCCCAAAAGCCCAAGCAACGGGCAGAGGGCGACGAGCAGCTTGAGCCAGGGCAGGGGCCGGCGTAGCCGGCGAACCAGCGCATCGGACCAGACCTGGCGCAGCGTGCGCGCGCTCCAACTACGGTGATCCTCGCGCGCGGTCCAGCGCTTGATCAGCTGCCGCCGAGCCCGCCGCCAAGTGACGCGGTAGTACCACCAGCGCTCGATCGCCATGGCGAACACCGCAATCGCGACGACGGCAAGCACCACCAGCACTACCCCGCCCGCTTCGACCAGCCGCTCGACGGGCTCGAGCCAAAGAGGAAGCGTCGGCATTCAGCTCACCACTTGGCCGTGATGGGCGGACTGCGCTTCCAGATGATCGGCAAGCGTCGCGCTTGCTTCGCCTTCGATAACCTGGGTCAGGTAGCGGCTACGACTCGATAGCGCGGTTTGTGCGAACAAAAGCGGCACCGCCGTCACCAGCCCCAGCACCGTGGTCACCAGCGCCTGGCTGATACCGCCGGCCATCAGCTGCGGGTCGCCGGTGCCGAATACGGTGATAGCCTGGAAGGTGACGATCATGCCGGACACGGTACCCAAAAGTCCTAGAAGCGGCGCAATCGCGGCGAGCAGCTTGACCATTGGCTGGCCGCGTTCGATGCGCGGAAGCTCTGCCAGCACCGCTTCGTCCAGACGCGCTTCCAGCGCTTCCGGCGTTTGGTGCTTGTCCATGTTCTTGAAGCGATACAGCACGCGACCCAGGGGGTTATCGTCCTTGAGGGTATCCAGCGAGCGGCGCTGGCGGCTTACGCGAGCGCTGACGACCCACAGGTAGAGATACTGCGCCAGCGCGACCAAAAGCCCGATCACCCCGAGCACGACGACCACGTAGCCCACATAGCCGCCCTGCTGAAAGCGCTCCCAAAGCGTTGGCTGCTGCGTCAGCGCCGTAAGCACGCTGCCCTGGGATGGGTCGATGGCAAACTCTCGGCTTTCGCCGCGATAATACTCGCCCAGTTCGCGCTCGATTTCGTCGGGCGTGCGCGGCAGTGCCGACACCGAACCGTCCTCGTCGCTGACGCGCAAAAGCGCCGTGTCGGTGAAAGCGGCAAAATCCCCGAGCCGCACGACATCGCGCTCTTCGATGTTGCCATTGGCATCGGCGACCGGCAGACGAACGCGCTCGGCCCGACCCGAGGCAACACTGAGCTCGGCGAGGCTATCGACCACGCGCTCGAGCTGGACGCGCTCCAATACGTCGACACTGTCCAGTCGCGGGGGCAGCTCAGCGGTGCCCAGCGTCAAAAGGCTTTGCGCGCCCAACTCGTTACGTACTTCATCGCTTTGGCGGGAAAGCGTCGAGAGCAGCGAGGAAAGTTCTTCGCCCTGCTCTCCCTGGCGGCTGGCGAGCTCGTTGCCACGCTCGGTTTGCGCCTCTCGCTGCTCGGTCAGCGCCTGCTGGCGTGCCTGTGCTTCGGCGTTAGCAACGCGGGCATCCTCAAGCGCTTGCTCAAGCGCCTCCTGATCGTTTAAAAAGCCTTCCAACCGAGCCTGGTCCCGCGCTTCGGCGGCTTCGCGTGCTTCGCTTAACGATGAGAGGCTCGTTTGCGCAAGCGCCGGTGTCACCAGCAGGCAGCCCAGAACGAAGGCGCCCAACGCACGCCGGCGTTTTGGTGTTGATACGTTCATGACGGGTTTTCCTGCTCGGCGGTGATCGATAGCGGTAGGTAGAGAAGCTCCGGGGTGCGCTGATCGTCGGCAATGCGTAAGGCGTTGCGCACTTCGCGACGGCCGTGCTCGTCAAGCGGCTGCCACTGGGCGCTCTCGGCGTCCCAAAGCGCCCCCTCACGCCCATCCGGCGTCAGGTAGTAGTAGCCAATACGCCCGACCCGCAAATAGTCGACCTCGCGAGCGCTCCCTTCTTCAAGCGACAGCCGTCCGCGCCAGTGATCGATCGCGCGGCCGTACTCGAGCTCTACCCGCCAGGTTTCCAGCAGCTGTTCGATGCGCTCGGCGCTACTGGCCCCCTGAAGATTCTCTAAACGCGCAAGGCGTTCGTCGAGAAGAAATGGAAGATCGTTTTCGATGAACGCCGTGAGCTGCTCGGTCATGTCCTGCTCGATCACGGGAAGCGCCGCGCGCGTTTCGCTAACGGTATCCAGCGCGCTGCCAAGCGTCTGTTGACGCTCGGCTTCTTCTGCCAAGCGTGCGGCGAGAGCAGCATTGGACGCTTCGAGCGAGCGGGTTTCACGCTCCAGCTCTCTAAGCTCTTCCAAGGCAGTGCGCGTCTGCTCGTCAGCGGCGTCGATTTGTTGCTGAAGAGCCGACTGCTGTTGCTGGGCGTCAACGCCTTGAGCGGCCTGGTCAAGCGTTTCATCGCCTGCGATCGCGTGAGCACTTACCAATACGCAGGCGCTCCAACCTCCCAGCGAGCTAAAAAAGAGCCTTTTCAGCACGATCCATCTCCGTTGCGGTTAAATGACAGCCTAGGCTGTCACGCCATGTGTTCGTTAAAGATAATAACGATTTACGTCTATCTGCCGGTTGCATAGCGTAACACTAACAAAATAAATGACAATATTTATCATTAACATTCAGCTACGATAAGGCATGGCAGACGTCGGCAAATTGTAAGGTCAATATTGGGAGCAAAGCTTTTAACAGCGTTGAAATGACTCAATCAAGCGCGGGGTAACGTAGAGAAATGGTATCAGGCGAGAATACAGCGAAAGCTTTGTCACAAAAGCAAAAAAGCAAAGCGCCGGCCGAAGCCGACGCTTTATATGGACCCTGACCGCAAACGCGATTCGGATCGGCAACGGATACCGAAATATCCGTTACGTTACGAGTGGCTTAGTTCCACTCGTCCAGTTCTACACGACGGTTCTGAGCACGACCTGCGTCGGTGTCATTGGTCGCGATCGGACGCTCTTCACCGTAACCCACAGCGCGCATGTCGCTGGCCGGAACGCCACGCTGGTTCAGGTAACGAGCGACGGACTCGGCACGCTCCTGAGACAGCTGCATGTTGTACTGGTCGGAACCAACAGAGTCGGTGTGACCGGCGATGCTGACGCGAACGCCTTGATTGCTAACCAGACGCTCGGCAACGCCGTTCAGAACCTGCTCGGCTCCGGGCGTCAGACGTGCGGAATCGAACTCGAAGTTAACGTTTTGCAGTACAACGCTCTCTTCACAGCCCAATGCGTTAACTTCGACACCGGCCGGAGTGTTCGGGCACTGGTCACGGTAGTCCGGCACGCCGTCGTTATCGGAGTCCAGCGGGCAGCCTACGGCATCAACCTCTACGCCGGCCGGAGTACCCGGGCACTGGTCGCGGTAATCCGGAACGCCGTCGTTATCGGAATCCAGCGGGCAGCCCTGCGCGTCAGTGGCAACGCCAGCAGGTACTTCGCCGTAAGTCGGGCACTGCGGAGCGACCGGCTCGGGCGTACGGTCGGCACACAGCAGACCGCCGATGGCTGCACCGGCAGTAGCGCCGATTGCGGCACCGCTTTCCTCGTCGGAGCTACCGCTAACACCATAGCCGATACCACCACCGATCAAGCTGCCAGCCAAGCCGCAAACGAAGGGGTGCTCATACCACTGACGGTCGCTGCTCGACGCGCTTGCTTGACCGGTAGACTGGGAAGCAGAGCTGGCACACCCGGAAAGGCCTACTACCAAAGCCGACCCGATGAGCAAGCCTGTCGTTGATTTTTTCATGCAAGACTCCTTCTTGATCCAATGCTAACGAGGTCGATTAACCACGTTTGTCCAATGCTTCTTATATAACGAGAGCATCCGTTTTTTCGTTTGATCGGTGTGTAATGAACCAAGGCTCACTTACCCGATCGATTCGCCAATCGTCCCCTACCCCTTGGGCAAGCTGGATGGCATCAATGCCTTGATATCAACTTCTTGCCAATACCGGCATATCTAGCATAGCAAAACTCTTGTAACCGACGCCAAGAAAAGTACGCTAACTTACGAGGCGCGTCTATAAAGACGTTTTGCTCAATATTAGTGTAGCGCCGAGCGACCCTTAGCGCGCCATTCGAGCACTGCTCGCGCGGCCTTCAATACGCCCGGACGCATTTCGGCTTCTACCTCGAGTCGCTCTTTATCTTCTTGCATGCGTTCACGCGGGGTGAGCTGCTTTCTAGCCGAATGCGTCTTTAGATGACGCGTTCGATTGTATACATCGGCAAATGCTTGAAACTCTTGACGTTTAGTAAGGCTTGGATCGACTATTTCTAGCAACACTTTACAGCGCCAGCTGCCTTCGGTTATGTCGACCTGCTCCTGCACTAGGGCGCTTGCAACGTAGTCGAGGTTTTCCAGGCTGTTTTGCTGAGCACGTTGATCCTCTTCAAGGCGAAAGGCCTCGCGGCGTTTGACCTCTTTACGCAGCGTAATAGCGTAGGCGCTTAGACCGATCACAACGCCAGCGCCTAAAATTAGCAGTATTAACGCCCAAAGAGAGTTCATGCGCCAGTCCTGTCAGGCCGTATATGCTCTTCACTCGATAGTTTATACATGCCTTTGCCTTTACCGAAATAATATTTATGCGGAAATTGTACACTCTATATAGCTGATTTGCCCAATATTATCGAGAAATTAGTTCAACGCTACTGTTTTATCTACATCTACCTCTTCAAGCTGACGCCAGTGCCACCAAGCCAAACAAAAACTCGCCGAGAGCAGTACCGCTCCGGCGGTATGCAGTAACGCCAACCAAAGCGGCAACCACATTAACACGTTCGCAGCGCCCAACGCCGCCTGAGCAAGGTAGGCGCCAAGGGTCAAACTGAGCATGCCGCGAAGCGAAACTGCGTGCCTGTATCGGCATAAAAGTGTCATCAGTGCTAGTCCTAAAAGCAGCGCACCGAATCGGTGGATGAACTGAATGGCGGTGCGCGCGTCTGCGTGTAGCTGACCGTGCAGATAGTTTGGCCCCACCGTTTGCGTTAAATGTAGCGCTTCGCTGAAATCCATCGGCGGCCACCACTGAGCATTGCAGGCAGGGACGCCCTGGCAGGCGAGCCCGGCATAGTTGCTGGTGACCCAGCCGCCGAGTGCAAGTTGCAGCACCAAAAGCAACGCGGCGAGCGCCCAAAGCGGGTTGCCTGCTCGACGACCTAAAGGCGTTTGCTGTTGACTTCGACGAACGCGTAGATAAAGCCATAGGAACAGCATAAGCACGCTGATACCGCCTAAAAGGTGAAGCGTCACCACCTGCGGCCATAGTTTGAGCGTAACGGTCAACGCGCCGAAGGCGCCTTGAAGCGCAACGACACCCAGCAGCACGATGCTCAAGTGCCAGGGATAGTCTTCAAGGTGACGAAGCGCGTGGCCCAGCAATACGATCGTCACGACCATCGCTCCCAAAAGCGTGGCCATATAGCGATGAATCATTTCCATCCACGCCTTGGCAGGCTCCAGCGGCGAATCGGGATGCTTGAGCACGGCGTGTTCACTATCCGGCACCAGCAGGCGCCCATAGCAGCCTGGCCAGTCCGGGCATCCAAGGCCAGCATCGACCAGCCGAGTCCAGGCGCCAAGAAGAATCACGCAGGCTGTTAGAAGCACCCCTGCTAGCGTGAGATAACCAAGCCATTTCAACCGTTTCTCCATGGCGTACTGCATACTGTTTCCTTACCGTCGGCCCGGCTCTTCAAGATACGCGCGCCTTGCAATAGAACGTTTGAAATAGAACTGCCTGGTTGGCCAAGCGCTCATTATCGGTATTGCCTCATCGCAGTGTAAAAGACGCGCTTTTGCCTTTACGCGTGGAGGCGCGACCTTCGCGACGCTCGCTCATTTACCCACTGCCGACCTTACCTCTGGAGCGTTACGTACAGGCGATGTCGCCCGTTGGCTAAATTGCGCGACGATGGGCGCCACTATCCGCTATAGTTTGGCGAGTCAGGGTAGCACTATCGCGCCGTAGGCAAGATGGTTTGTATCCAATCAAAAAAATTCCTGGGGAGTTATTTAATGTTTCAACGCTGCACCCTCTTGTCCGCCTCATTAATAGCCGCCGTGCTGACCGGCCTTTCCGGCTGTACGACCTACACCTGGCCTGACGGCTCAAAGGAAACCGTGATCGGTGTCGTACCGGAAGACGAAAATCAGCGCTTCGAGGAACAGCGAGCCGAAGGAGCACGTTATCGCGTCCCGGGTATCGCCTCCGAGCCCCCGCAGTAGGAACTCTTTCATGTCACTCGACACCATGACGCTAGAAGCGCTTGCAAACGAGACGGCGCCGGCAGCCACTTATCGTATCGAGATTCATGCACTGGATAGCAGTTGGTACATGGTTCGCCTTCACAGTCGAGAAGGCGTGCTAATACTAGTGGATGAGAATCAACGTGCGGTGCGCTATACCGGCCCGCAATGGATAAGCCGGGCGCTAAGGCCGCTTGGCTTCACCGACGCTGTTTTAACACACTCCGATGTCTTCGATGAAATGATCGGCGCTCCAACTCAAACCGTTTCACCAGAAGAGCGTCTGGCTTTTGGTACGCGCGTTGCGCTGCAAACCTAACCTGCACTTATAAAACGAGTGACGCTCACGCAACACCGCACCCTTTCAAAATGACCCGCTCCAGAAAAGCGCTGATATCGGCAATCTCAGTGTTGCTCAAGTACTCACATCCAAGAATGGCATTCACCTGAGCGCCATATTCGGCGTAGTGCTGAGTCGACGACCAGATAAGAAATATCAGATGGCGTGGGTCAACATCGTCCATTTTTCCCATTGCCGACCAGGCTTTCATCACGGCGGCGCGGCTTTCGACCCAAGCTCTGAGCTCACCTTCCAGGTATTGCTCGAGAAACGGCGCCCCGGCCAGAATTTCCGCCGCGAACAGGCGCGAGCCCTCCGGGTAACGCTGACCGAGCTCGATTTTGGTGCGAATAAAGCGGCCCAACACTTCGCGCGGGTCGGATTGCGGGGTGATATCGTCGAGCACCGTGTTCCAGCGGGTCATCATCCTGCTCAATAGCTTGAGATAGAGCGCCTGCTTGTTTCCCATGTAATAAAGAACGTTGGCCTTGGGAAGGCCGGCGCGGTCGGCAATGGCTTGCAGGCTCGCGCCCCGGTAACCGTGCAGTGCGAAAACGCACTCGGCCGCGTCCAGAATGGTCTTTTCCTGGGCCTCACGGCCGCTTCTCTCCTTTAGGGGTTGCCGGGGGCTTTTCATAGGTTTCCTTGAGCGTTGAACAGAAGTGGCGCCGCCTTAAAAAAACCGCTCGAGCGCACTAAAAATGCGCACTCAAGCACCGTTTGAGGGCGTCCAACAAAGTCTTGCACATCGATTTATTTTAACCCAAGCTCTAGCGTATTGACCGATTGGTCAGAACAAAAAAGAGGGATGATCATGGCAAGCGTCGAGTTTTTACTCAACGGGGTGTTGAAACGCTGTGATGTAGCGCCGGATACCAGCGCTCTCAACCTGCTGCGCGATACGCTTGGGTACACCGGCACCAAAGAAGGCTGCGCCTCCGGCGACTGCGGCGCCTGTACTGTTGCTCTGCGCGACGCAAGCGCCCCGGATGCGGCCTTTACCAGCGTGAACGCCTGCATTACGCCGGCGCATCAGTTGCAAGACAAGCTTTTAGTGACCGTCGAAGGACTCGAGACGCCTGAAGGATTACATCCCGCTCAGGAGACCATGATCGAGTGCCATGCCAGCCAGTGCGGCTTTTGCACGCCAGGCATCGTCATGTCGCTTTTTACCCTCTATCAGGGAAATGCGTTCAAAGCGCCGTTTAGCCATCAGGTACTGGAAGAAGCATTGGGGGGGAATCTCTGCCGCTGCACCGGCTACCGCCCGATTCGCGACGCGGCACTTCAGATGCAAACCATGCGCTGGCAGCCGCCGGTCTGGCTCAGTGCCATAAATCCTATCGAACACTCGACGCCCCCCAGCGAGTGCGAAGAAGAAGCATCCTTTTTTAAAAGCCCCGCTTCGCTCGAGGCGCTGCTGGACCTGCGCGCGCATCATAAAAGCGCGCGGCTCGTAGCCGGCGCCACTGATCTGTGGCTTGAGAGCACCCAGCAACTCAGGTCGCTGGATCAGTTGATCGATGTGACCCGGGTCGACGAGCTACGCCGCATCGAAGCAGCAGAGTACCAGTCCATACCAGGCTGGTGGATCGGCGCGGCGGTGACGTATACCGAGCTTGAAGCGCTTTTCGAGCATCACTTCCCTGCGTTTGCCCACCTGCTCTCGCGGCTGGGCTCCCGCCAGATTCGAAACCGCGGTACTTTGGGCGGTAACATTGCCAACGCCTCCCCTATTGGCGATACGCCGCCAGTGCTCTTGGCTCTGGGGGCCTGGCTCGAAATCGTGGGGCCGAACGGCGCGCGCAGGCTGCCGCTCGAAAGCTTTTTTGTCGACTATAAAAAAACAGACCTGCAGAGCGACGAAGTGATCAGCCGTATTTTCATCCCTTCGCTGACCGAGCACGCGGCGCTGCGCGTCTGGAAGCTCTCCAAACGCCGTGAAGACGATATTTCCGCCGTTCTTGGTGCCTTTCACTATGTCATAGACGGTGGCGTTCTCAGCCAGGTACGCCTTGGCTTTGGCGGCATGGCCGCGATCCCAAAGCGTGCGTTGCACGCTGAAGCCGCGCTCGAAGGCCAGCCGGTGACTCAGGCGAGTTTTAAAGCCGCGCAGCGGGCTTTAGCCGAGGATTTCGAACCCATGTCAGACGTACGGGGTAGCAGCCACTACCGCCAACAGGCGGCAGCCAACCTGCTGGAGCGGCTTTACCTGACGCTTACCGCGCCCACTCAGGAGGTCATGATTCATGCGTACGCTCACTAAGCTTGATGGCGATAGCCGTCACGCTCGGCGCGAACTCGACCACCACATAAAAGGCTCCGGGCCGTTGGCGCGCCACACCGTGGACAGCGACGGGCGACGCCAGGCCGGCTCGTCGAGCCACCACGAAAGCGCTCGCAAGCACGTGACCGGCAAGGCGAGCTACATCGATGATCTCAAGACACCCTCAGATGCGCTGCACGTAGCGCTCGGGCTTTCACCGGCGGCGTTTGGCACACTGACGACACTCGAGCTCGACGCGGTGCGCCAAGCCGAAGGCGTGGTGGACGTGATCACCTTTGCCGACGTGCCGGGCCACACGGATATCGGTCCGGTCTTTCCGGGGGATCCGATTTTCGTCGACCGCGAGGTGAGCTACGCCGGCCAGTGCCTGTTTGCCGTCGCGGCGACCTCCTTTCAGGCAGCGCGGCGCGCGGTGACACTCGCCACTATCGACATCGATGAACGACCAGCCCACCTCGATCCGGTGGCCGCCGTTGAACAAGGTGAACTGGTACGCCCGACCCACGCACAGGAGCGCGGCGATTGGCAGGCAACACTCGAGCGCGCGCAAATGCTCGTTGAAGGCACGCTCTTCGTCGGCGGCCAGGAGCATCTTTATCTCGAAGGACAGGCCTGCGTAGTGCTGCCCACCGAGGACGAAGGCGTTCTGGTCCACACCTCCAACCAGCATCCCAGCGAAACGCAGAAGCTGGTCGCCGAGGTGCTGGGCATTCCCTTTCACGCAGTCACCGTCGAGGTACGCCGTATGGGGGGCGGTTTTGGCGGTAAGGAGACTCAAGCCTCGCCTTGGGCATGCATTGCGGCCATCATCGCGCGGCGCACGGGTCGCGCCACCCGCCTTCGGCTGCCGCGCACCGCCGATATGCAGGCAACCGGCAAGCGCCACCCTTTTCACAACCGTTATAAACTTGCCATCGACGAACGCGGCGTCATTCAGGGCGGCGATATCACCGTGATTGGCGACTGCGGCTACTCGCCGGATCTGTCGGATGCCATCGTCGATCGGGCCATGTTTCACGCCGATAACGCCTATTCGCTGGGTAACGCCCGAGTGACCGGGCACAGGGCGAAAACCCATACGGCGTCCAATACCGCTTTTCGCGGCTTTGGCGGGCCCCAGGGAATGATGGCGATCGAGGCGGCGATGGACGATATCGCCCGCCGAATTGGCGAAGACCCGTTGACCGTTCGCAAACGCAACTTCTACCGCGAGGGCTTTGAGACGACCCACTACGGGCAAAGTGTCGACCAAATCGCCCTGCTGCATACGCTGGTCGAAAAGCTCGAAAAGGATAGCGATTACTGGGCCCGTCGTGATGCCTTGACCGCGTTCAACGCGTCAAGCCCGGTCGTCAAAAAGGGATTGGCACTAACCCCGGTGAAGTTCGGTATCTCATTCACCGCGCAGCACCTGAACCAGGCCGGCGCCCTTTTGCACGTTTACACCGACGGCAGCGTGATGATCAATCACGGCGGCACCGAAATGGGCCAAGGGCTTCACACCAAGATCTGTCAGGTCGTCGCCCGCGAGCTGGGGCTCGATCTCGACGATGTGCGCATCAGCGCCACGCGTACCGACAAAGTCCCCAATACCTCCCCTACAGCGGCGTCAAGCGGCGCGGATTTAAACGGCATGGCGGCACGCAACGCGGCAAGCCACCTGCGCGAGCGCCTGTTTGATTTCGCCGCCGCCCATTTCGAAGGCGGGCTGGACCGCGAAGGTATGCGCCTGCAAGACGGTGAATTGATCGCCGGGTTTGGCGAAAGTGAATACCGACTCCCTTGGGGGGAGCTAGTTCAAACCGCCTACCTCAACCGGGTATCGCTTTCAGAAAAAGGCTTTTACGCCACGCCGCTGATTCATTACGACCGCGCGACCGGTCAGGGCCGCCCCTTTTACTATTTCGCGTTTGGCGCGGCGGTGTCTGAAGTGAGTGTGGACACGCTAAGTGGAGAGTATCGGGTCGAACGCGTCGACGTGCTCCACGATGTTGGGGACGCGCTCAACCCGGCTATCGATATCGGACAGGTCGAGGGTGGCTTCATTCAGGCCATGGGCTGGCTGACCAGTGAAGAGCTCAAGTGGAGCGACAAGGGCACGCTTTTAAGCAACAGCGCGGCAACCTACAAGATTCCCACCTTTGGCGATTTGCCGCCAATTTTCAACGTCTCGCTCATGGAAGGCCACCCCAACTCGATGGCGAGTCTGTACCGCTCCAAAGCGGTGGGCGAGCCGCCCTTCATGCTCGGCATCAGCGTCTGGTCGGCGCTGCGCGACGCGCTGTCGAGTCTGACGAACTATCAGCACTCGCCAGCGCTGGACACCCCTGCGACCCCGGAGCGGGTCATGCTCGCCGCTCAAACCATCCGGCCAAAGGCGCTATGAACGGCGCCGCGATCCGCTCTTGGCACGCGGCGCTGCACGACTGCCAGCAAAATGGCGCACCCCACGTGCTGGCCACCCAAGTCACGGCTCAGGGTTCTACCCCTCGTGAACCTGGCGCGCGAATGGTGATCACGTCCGATCATGTCTTTGACACCCTAGGCGGCGGCACCTTCGAGTGGCAGACCATTCAGGCCGCGCGGCGCTATTTAAAACAGGACAAAGCAGGCTTTCATCTCGAAGCGTTTTCACTAGGCGGGCGAAGCGGCCAGTGCTGCGGAGGCTTCGTCAACGTTCTGCTGGAGGTGTTTCCGGGTGCGCAAACCCACCTAGCGGTGTTTGGCGCAGGCCATATCGGGCGACACGTTATAGAACTTACTCACCCGCTCGACTGGCAGCGCTACTGGTGCGATAGCCGTCCCGCGACGCTACCTTTGACGCCTGAGTCGCCTCGCCTGTCACTGTTGCCCCTTACGAACGTAGGCCAACGCATCAACGCGCTACCGTCGGACTGTCACGTGTTGGTGGTGACCCACAGCCACGATGAGGACTACGCTTTGATCGAGGCACTCATCGAGCGCGATGACATCGCCTCGATCGGCCTGATCGGCTCCGAAAGTAAGTGGTCAAGCTTCAAGGGGAGGCTCCTGCGAGCGGGGTACCCACCTGCGTCTATCGAGCGTGTGCGCAGCCCGATCGGTACGTTCAACGGTGCCAGGCTGAAGAACAAGTCACCCTACGCCATCGCGCTGGCCGCGGTTACCGAGCTTTTATGGCTTACCGATACTTCCCACGATAGCGCCACCCGTGGGCTCGACAGCGCCCCACTGCGCGCGCTTTTTAACGATCATCAATCCCTTTAAGTGACCTGACCGTGACCCAGAATACGTTTATCCGCGCCGAGCTTTTGAGTTTCGCCAAGCCCCCGGGCGCCCAGGACCGCCCCGCTGCGGACAGCGTCGAGCATTTCGCAGACGGCCTTTTATGGCTCAAGGATGGCCTGATACACAAGGTGGGCCATTACGGCTCGCTCGTCCATGAGCTTCCCACGGGTGCCGATATCCTCGACTACAGCGACAAGCTGATCATGCCGGGCTTTATCGATAGCCACGTTCACTACGTCCAGCTCGATATCATGGCCTCCTACGGGCGGCAGCTGCTCGACTGGCTCAACGAGTACACCTTTCCCGAAGAGTGTCGATTTCAAAACGCCGAACACGCCGAGGCGCTTTCACAGGCGTTTATAAACGAAATGCTGCGTGCGGGTACAACGACTGCCCAGGTGTTCGGCTCGAGCCACCCAGTCTCCATGAACGCTTTCTTCAGTGCCTGTCAGACACGTGGCTTACGCATGCTCGGCGGCAAGGTGATGATGGATCGTAACGCCCCCGAGGCGCTTCTCGATGGCGAAGCCGGCATTCGGGATACTGAGCGGCTGATCGCCGACTGGCACGGCAAGGACCGGCTGAGCTATAGCGTTACGCCCCGCTTTGCGCCGACGTCCACCAAAGCTCAGCTGGACGCCGCCGGGGCGATTTTTCGTAGCGACCCGACCCTTTGGCTTCAAACGCATCTGGCGGAAAATCGCGGTGAGCTTGCTTGGGTAGCCGAGCTTTTTCCCGACAGTCTGGATTATCTCGCCGTATACGAGCAAGCCGGGCTGGTTGGGCCCAAAAGCACGTTTGCCCACGGCGTTCATCTCGATGACAGTATGCGTGAGCGCTTGGCTGCCCAAGGGGCCAGCATTGCGTTTTGCCCAAGCTCGAATCTGTTTTTAGGCAGCGGCCTTTTTGATCGTGACGCAGCAGAGCGCGCGGGTATGGCGTTCACTTATGCAAGCGATATTGGCGCCGGCACCGACTTGACCGGCTTTGCTACGCTTAAAAGCGCTTATCAGGTAGGCCAACTCAACAACCAGCCACTCACCGCGTGGCAGGGCTTTTATGGCCTGACCCACGGAAACGCCAAAACGCTTTCGCTTGATCATGCGATTGGCCAGCTAAAGCCCGGTCTCGAGGCAGACTTCGTTGTGGTTGACCCAAACGCTACCGAACTATTGAGCCGCCGCATTCATCGCTGTAGTACGTTAGGCGAGCGCCTTTTCGCACTGATGATGCTGGCAGACGACCGCGCCATTTTCGAAACCTGGGCGAACGGCGAGTGCCAGCACAGCCGGGATGGGTTGTTGTAGGAGCTGGCATTAGCCAGAGACTTGGCGCAACGCTCCGCCGGTTTAAATGGCAGGCACGGCGGCCTCCAACCCCGGGCGTCAGGTGACGCCATCGCCCGATGAATCGGGCCCCTGCAGTTGATCGGGAGGCGATTGCCTCTTAGGAGCAGGCTCAGCCAGCGATGCGGCGCACCGCGTCGCTTGGGTCGGGCGGCAGGCACCCTGCCTGCCGAGCCTTTTCCCTTCTTTTTTCCACGCATAAAAAAAAGCCCCGAACACAATGTGCTCGGGGCTTTTTCGAATGGGTGCCTGACGATAACCTACTCTCACATGGGGAGACCCCACACTACCATCGGCGCGTTGCGGTTTCACTTCCGAGTTCGGCAAGGGATCGGGTGGTTCACGCAAGCCATGGTCGTCAGGCGTAACTGGCAATGTATATCGGCTGACTGCTTTGTGATCGTCTCTGGCGTATCCGGGCCCTTTCGGGCGTCATTGTCACTGCGGGCCGAACCCCTTGGGTGTTATAGGGTCAAGCCTCACGGGCCATTAGTACACGTTAGCTCAACACCTTGCGGTGCGTCCACACCGTGCCTATCAACCAGCTGGTCTCGCT
>NZ_JALGBZ010000003.1 GCF_023757625.1 Halomonas sp. S3-1-1 | reverse complement strand
AAACGAATTTACCGTGATACCTCGAAAGGTATCGCTGTGTTCGTCTGCCTTGATATAAGGTGACTTGTCACCCTCATCGGCAAACGCCCACATGAATTGCCTGATCAAATTGTTAAAGAGCTGTTTCGCTTCGACCTGAACACTGACTCGATGACCTGAGCCGGTTGCCGTTGCGAGGAAGGCGTATTCTACGCACTTCCTGATGTTTGTCAACCGCTGATTTCAGCGCGTGAAGCAAGCGATCAAAGCTGCGCTAACTTCCTGACAAACCGAAGGTTTTCACCTTCATTCACCGCCTGAAACGCTGTGCGTCCCCGGCAGCGGATGCGTACTTTACGGATTCACCGCCGGGAGCGCAAGGGCTTTTTTCAAAAAGCGTCATTTGAGTGAGACGCGAGCGTAGCGCTTCTTGCCAGCCTGAATAACGTAAGCGTTGTTCGTGGCCAGCATGGTGCTGGGCGCAACCGCCTCGCCGTCGACTTTCACACTACCGTTTTTGAGCATGTCCTTCGCCTGAGCGCTGTTTTTGGTCAGCCCTGCCCGGGTCAGTACGCTGGCGATCGGCGCTTCGCCACCTTCGAAGTCGACCTCGACCTCCGGTAGATCCTCCGGCAGCTCGCCGTCGGCCAGCTGGTTGCCGGCGGACTTGTGCGCGTTGGCCGCCGCCTCGTCACCGTGGTAGCGGGCGATCAGCTCGCGAGCGAGCTCCATCTTGATGTCGCGCGGGTTGGCGCCCTGCTCGACGCTTTGCTTGATCGTGTCGAGCTCTTCGTTGGACTTGAGCGACAAAAGCTCGAAGTAGCGCCACATGAGGCTGTCTGGCATGGAGACCAGCTTGTTGAACATCGAACCCGGTGACTCGTCGACGCCGACGTAGTTACCCAGCGACTTCGACATCTTCTGCACGCCGTCCAGGCCTTCGAGCAGCGGCATGGTGATGACGACCTGAGGCTCCTGGCCGAAGTGCTTCTGAATTTCGCGCCCCATCAACAGGTTGAACTTCTGGTCGGTGCCGCCAAGCTCGACATCCGCTTCGAGCGCCACGGAGTCGTAACCCTGAACCAGCGGGTAGAGAAACTCATGAATGGCGATGGACTGATTGGCCTTATAACGCTTCTCGAAGTCATCGCGCTCGAGCATGCGCGCCACGGTGCTCTGCGCGGCCAGCTCGATCATTTTGGCCGCTCCCATTTCGCCAAACCACTCGGCGTTGAAGCGCACCTCGGTCTTTTCCGGATCGAGGATCTTGAACACCTGCTCTTTATAGGTCTCGGCGTTGGCCTTGACGTCGGCCTCGGTGAGCGGCTTGCGCGTCACGTTCTTACCGGTCGGGTCACCGATACGCCCGGTGAAGTCGCCGATCAAAAAGATGACGGTGTGACCCAGCTCCTGGAACTGACGCATTTTGGTGAGCAGAACGCTGTGACCGAGGTGCAGATCCGGCGCGGTGGGATCGAAGCCTGCCTTGATGCGCAGCTTGCGGCCGGACTCGAGCTTTTTGCGCAGCTCGTCCTCGACCAGAATTTCGTGTGTGCCGCGCGACAGCAGCGCTAGCGCCTGATCCACCTCACTCATTGCCTCTCTCCACTGGTAAGCTTTGCCCATTCGGGGCGGAAACGATCGATAGCCGCCAATGTTATCACGCCAATCGATACCGGTTGAGCCTTCACTACTCTGGATACGCCCATGGATTCACCCATGAAGACGCCCTTGGCGCCGGACACGCTGCTCTATATCGGGCTGATGTCCGGCACTAGCCTCGACGGCATCGACGCCGCTCTGGTGGCCATCGCCCCCACGACCGCACCCAAACTGCTCGAGACCCACGCAGAGCCGATGCCCGAGCCGCTGCGCCAGGCGCTATTGACGCTGTGCCACTCGGACCAGGCACGCTTTGCCGAGTTTGCAAGCGCTGAGGCGCAGTTTTGCGAACTGCAGGCGAAAGCGGTTCAGGGGCTGCTCGGCAAGGCCGGTGTGTCGTGTGAGGACATTCGCGCGATCGGCAGCCACGGCCAAACCATCGAACATGCCCCGCAAGGCCACATCGAAGGCCCGGCCTATACGCTGCAGCTCGACAACCCGAGCCTTCTGGCAGAGCTTACCGGCATGACCGTGGTGGGGGATTTTCGCCGGCGTGATCTCGCCGCCGGCGGGCAGGCCGCGCCGCTCGCCCCGGCCTTTCATCAGGCGCTTTTTTCGTCGGCCGAAACCGAGCAGCTGGTGCTGAATTTAGGCGGCATCGCCAACGTCACTTGGCTTCCCGCCGCGCCGACTCAGCCGGTGATCGGCTTCGACACCGGCCCGGCCAACGTGTTGATGGACGCCTGGTTTGCGCGCCACTGCTCAAAGGGGGCGACCGAGCGCTTCGATAAAAACGGCGCCTGGGCGAAAAGCGGTCGTATCGATACCGCCCTGCTCGACCGGCTGCTCGACGAGCCTTTTTTTCGTCAGCCGCCGCCGAGAAGCACCGGGCGCGAACTGTTTCATCTCGAGTGGCTGCTAAAAAGGCTGACCGGCGATGAGGCCCCGGCCAACGTGCAGGCCACGCTTGCCGAGCTGACCGCGGTGAGCGTGGCCCGCGCCATCTGCGAGCTTTTACCCAGCGCCACCCGAGTCAATTTGATCACCGGCGGCGGCGGTGCCCACAACACCTATTTGATGGAGAGACTTGGCCATCATCTGCCGAGTGCGACACTGATCTCACCAGAGGCGTACGGCTGGCCGGCGGACTGGATCGAGGCCGGCGCTTTTGGCTGGCTGGCCCACCAACGGCTGGAACACCTGCCCGGCAACCTGCCCTCGGTGACCGGCGCGCGCGGGCCCCGTGTGCTCGGCGGGGTCTACGCGCGCTGAGTATGATCAGTCGCGAGGCGGGGTGAGCGCCCCCTGGGCGCGGGTCTGGGCCTCCTCGAAGCTGACCGCGCCCTCCTTGACCAGCTTTAAAAGCGAGGCGTTGAGGGTCTGCATGCCGAGATTGACGCCGGTCTGCATCGCCGAGTAGATCTGCGCCACCTTGTCTTCGCGGATCAGGTTGCGCACCGCCGAGGTGGCGATCAGGATTTCGTGGGCCGCCACGCGCCCGCCGCCTTCGCGCTTTAAAAGCGTCTGGGCGACGACTGCCTGCAGCGATTCCGAAAGCATCGAGCGCACCATCGCTTTCTCCTCACCGGGAAAAACGTCGATGATGCGGTCGATGGTCTTCGCCGCCGAGGTGGTGTGCAGCGTCGCGAAGACCAGGTGCCCGGTTTCCGCGGCGGTCAGCGCCAGCCGAATGGTTTCGAGATCGCGAAGCTCCCCCACCATGATGACATCCGGGTCCTCGCGAAGCGCGCTCTTCAACGCGTTGGCGAAGCTGTGGGTGTCGCGGTGCACCTCGCGCTGGTTGACCAGACAGCTCTTGCTTTCATGCACGAACTCCACCGGGTCTTCGATGGTGAGAATGTGCTCATAGCGGTATTGGTTGATGTAGTCGATCAGCGCGGCCAGGGTCGTACTCTTGCCCGACCCGGTCGGGCCGGTGACCAGTACAATTCCGCGAGGCAGCATCGCTAAACGCTCGAACACCTCGCCAAGCCCCAGCGCCTTCATCGACAGCACCTGGCTTGGAATCGTGCGAAACACCGCCCCGGCCCCGCGCCCCTGGGTGAAGGCGTTGACGCGAAAGCGCGCGATGTCGGGCAGTGCATAGGAGAAGTCGATCTCCAGGTGCTGGGCATACTCCTGGCGCTGACGATCGTTCATGATGGCGTGAACCAGCGACAGTACCTGTTCGTGACTCATGGCGGGGACGTTGAGCCGATGAATATCGCCATCGACGCGAATCATGGGCGGCAAACCGGCGCTCAGATGCAGGTCGGAGGCATTCTGTTTTGCCGAGAATGCCAGCAGTTCGGTAATATCCATCTCACTTCCCTGGCGGTTAAAGGTACTTCAGTATGGCAGAAATCGCGCTTTACAAGTCGCTTGACGCCGCACACCAGCGTTTGGAGCGCGCGCTCGACGCCGCCGAGCGCCCGACAGGTAGCGCCAGGCTTTTGGCGGTGAGCAAGACCAAACCCGCCTCGATGCTGCGCGATGCCTGGCAGCACGGCCAGCGCGCCTTCGGTGAAAACTACCTGCAGGAGGCTCTCGATAAACAGCGCGAGCTTTCGGATCTCGACGATATCGAGTGGCATTTCATCGGTCCGCTGCAGTCCAACAAGACCCGGGCGGTGGCCGAGCACTTCGACTGGATGCACACCGTCGAGCGCAAAAAGATCGCCAGGCGACTCGATGAACAGCGCCCGGCGCACCTCCCCCCGCTCAACGTCTGTTTACAGGTGAACATTAGCCGCGAGGCGAGCAAGGCCGGCGTCGCACCGGAAGACGCGCTGGCGCTCGCCAGAGAAATTGCCGCGCTAGAGCGTCTTTCGCTGCGCGGGCTCATGGCCATTCCCGCGCCCTGTGACGACCCCAAGCGCCAGCGCGAACCCTTCGCCGCGCTCAGGGCGCTTCTTTTTGAGCTGCAGACCGCGCTGCCCGACGCGCCGCTGGATACCCTTTCCATGGGCATGAGCGACGACCTGGAAGCCGCCGTTTTCGAAGGCGCAACGCTGGTACGTCTGGGCAGCGCAATTTTCGGCGCTCGCGATTAAGCGTAAAACCCGGCACTCGATCACGGAAACCGCCGCGAGCGGCCACTTTTATTTAATCAGGAGCTTCATTGATGGCGAACAACATTACCTTCATCGGCGCGGGCAACATGGCCAAAGCGATCATCGGTGGCCTGCTCGACAGCGGCTTTTCCGCCGCGCAGATCACCGCCACCGCGCCAAAGGATGAGGAGCTTGCGCCGCTGCGCGAGAAAATGGGTATTCATACCGCGACCGACAACGTTGAGGCGGTCAAAAACGCCGACGTGGTGATCCTCGCGGTCAAGCCGCAGATCATGCAGGACGTGTGCGCAGCGCTGGCCGAGCCGATACAGGCAAGCAAGCCTTTGGTCATTTCGATTGCCGCGGGGCTTGAAGCCGCTACAATCGACGGCTGGCTGGGCGGCGAGACGGCGCTGGTGCGCTGCATGCCCAACACGCCGTCGCTGGTCGGCGTCGGCGCCAGCGGCCTTTACGCCAACGACCACGTGAGTGACGACCAGCGCCGTTTAGCCGGCGAGCTCATGGAAGCGGTGGGTATCGTCGAGTGGGTCGAAGACGAAGCGCTTTTGAGCGCGGTCACCGCGGTGTCCGGCAGCGCCCCGGCCTACTTCTTTTTGATGTTCGAGGCGATGGAAGAGGCGGCGGTGGCCCAGGGGCTCCCCGCGCAGACCGCGCGCCGCCTTGCGATTCAAACCGCGCTGGGCGCGGCGACCATGGCCGCGCAAAGCGAACACGACCCGGCCACGCTCAAGCGCAACGTCATGTCGCCCGGCGGCACCACCGAGCGGGCGATCGAGCACATGGAGTCGGCAAAGCTGCGCGAAACGATCAACGCAGCGATGCAGGCCTGCGCCGATCGCGCCGATGACATGGCCAAAGAGCTGCGCGGCCGCTAGGGTCTGTCTGAAAAGTCGACGAGCGCAGTCACTTTTCAGACGGAGCCTAAGCGGCGCCAAACCTTCAACACTCAGCACGACTTAACGCAACGGAGACGCAAGCAATGGGCAGCCAAGTAGGTAGCGCCGGGTTGATGCTCGTCAACACGCTCATCAACATCTATTTATTTCTTTTAATGCTGCGTTTTCTGCTGCAGGCCTCACGCGCGGACTACTACAACCCGATGAGTCAGTCGGTGGTCAAGATCACCCAGCCGGTAGTTGGGCCTTTCCAGGCCTTTTTAGGGCCGGTGGCCGGGCGCTTCGATCTGGCAACGCTGGCGGCGGCGTTCGTGCTGAAGGTGATAAGCATCGTCGCCATTTTCATGCTGTTTGGCCTGGGCATGCCGCCGGTGGTGCAGCTGGTGATCGCGGGCATTGCCTCGCTTGCCAACGCCATTTTGAAGATCTACTTCTTCGCCTTGATCGTGATGATCATTCTGAGCTGGGTGGCGCCCAACGCAAGCCACCCGGGCGCGCTTCTGGTGATGCAACTGGTCGAGCCGATCATGGCGCCGGTGCGTAAGGTGATTCCGCCGCTGGGCATGATCGATCTCTCGCCGATCGTGGTGTTCATCGCCATCAATTTGATCGATGGACTCGTCGTGGGCTCGCTGATTCGCCAGGCGGGCGCGCCTGGCGCGCTGGTCGGGCTATGAGCGCCTTCACTCGGATTTTGCAGGATTGACGCCCTTGATGCCTGATTTAGACACGCGCCCCGGGCCCGACTACCCGGCGGACTCCGTCGGGCTGGTCACGCCCCACGTGGCCCGCTTCGACACGCCGCTGCCGCTCGCCTGCGGCCGGGTGCTGCCGGAGTACGAGCTGATTTTCGAGACCTACGGCACGTTGAATGCCGAGCGCACCAACGCCGTGCTGATCTGCCACGCGCTCTCCGGCCACCATCACGCCGCCGGCTATCACCACCCCGACGACTCAAAACCCGGCTGGTGGGATGCGCATATCGGCCCGGGCAAGCCGATCGACACCAACCGCTTCTTCGTCATATCGCTGAACAACCTTGGCGGCTGCCACGGAAGCACCGGGCCGGTTAGCCACAACCCGGAAACCGGCCGCCAGTGGGGGCCGGACTTTCCCGTGGTGACGGTGAGCGACTGGGTGGCAAGCCAGGCACGGCTGGCCGATCACTTGGGTATCGAGCGCTTCGCCGCCGCCGTGGGAGGGAGCCTTGGCGGCATGCAGGTGCTGCAGTGGACGATCACTCACCCGGAGCGGGTAGCCAACGCGGTGATCATCGCCGCCACGCCCAGGCTCTCGGCGCAGAATATCGCCTTCAACGAGGTCGCCCGCCAGGCGATTCGCTCGGACCCGGAGTTTTTCGACGGCTGGTACGCCGAGCACGACACGGTGCCGAAACGGGGGTTGAAGCTTGCGCGCATGGTGGGTCACATCACCTATCTGTCCGAAGACGCCATGGGCACCAAGTTCGGCCGCGACTTGCGCAGCGAAGACCTCAACTTCGGCTTCGACGTGGAGTTTCAGGTGGAGTCCTACCTGCGCTACCAGGGCGACGCCTTCTCGACCGCCTTCGATGCCAACACGTATTTGCTGATGACCAAGGCGCTGGACTACTTCGACCCCTCGGCGCTACACGGCGGCGAGCTGGCCAAGGCCGTGGCCCCGGCGCAGTGCCCGTTTTTGATCGTAAGCTTCACCACCGACTGGCGCTTTCCGCCTTCGCGCTCGAAAGAGCTGGTCGACGCGCTGATTCACGCGGGCAAGCCGGTCAGCTACGCCAACATCGAATCCCCCCACGGCCACGACGCCTTTTTGCTGCCGGAGCCGCGCTACGAGGCGTTGTTTAGCGCCTTCATGACGCGCGCCGCCGAAGAGCTCGGTTGTGATGCCACTCGCCAGGAGCCCCGGTCATGATGCGCACCGATCTAGAGCTGATTTTCGACTGGATCCCCAAGGGCGCGCACGTGCTGGACCTGGCCTGCGGCGACGGCGCGCTGCTCGAGCGCCTGAGCCGCGAAAAAGCGGTGACCGGCTACGGTTTGGAGATCGACCCGGCGGGCATCACCGCGTGTGTCGCGCGCGGGGTGTCGGTGATCGAGCACAACCTGGACGACGGGCTGGGCAACTTCTGCGATCAAAGCTACGACCAGGTGATCATGACCCAGGCGCTTCAGGCGCTGCGCCGCCCGGATAAAATGCTCGACGAGATGCTCCGGGTGGCCAACGAGGGCATCATCACCTTCCCCAACTTCGCCTACTGGCGCCACCGGGTGCATCTGGGCCTGCGCGGCTACATGCCAGTGTCGAAGTCGCTGCCCCACGCTTGGTACGACACGCCCAACATTCACCTGTCCACCTTCAACGACTTCGAGCAGCTGTGTCGCGAGAAAGGACTGGTGATCGTCGACCGCGCCGTGGGCGTGGGCGAGCATCGCGGCCACTGGACGTCCAAGTGGTGGCCCAACCTCTTCGGCGAGATCGCGATCTTCCGCGTGCGCCGACGTTAAAGGCGCACCTTCAGGGCGCGCTCGATAAAGATGGACGTTGGCGCGCCCGCCTCCCACCCGATACCGATACCGTAGGCCAGCACCTCGACGCCCTGAGCTACCGCGGCGTGCAAGCCCGCGGCGTAGGCCGGGTCGATGTGCGTGGCAGGGCCGACATCGTCGATGCCCTGTCGCGCCACGCAGAACACCAGCACCGCGCGTTCGCCGCGGCGGGCCAACGCCTCGAGCGACTGCAGGTGCTTGAGCCCGCGAGTGCTGACCGATGCCGGAAAGTAGCCGTGGCCGTCGTCCTCGCGCAGCGTCACCTGCTTGACCTCGAGATAGGCGCGGCGACCGCTTTTGGAGTCTTCGAGCAGAAAGTCGAGCCGCGAGTCGTCGACCGTCACCTCGCGGCGGCGCGTATCGAACCCAGCCAGCGCCTCGAGCCTGCCGGCCTCGAGGGCCGCCTCGACGATACGGTTGGCGCGCCCGGTGTGGATCGAGGCAAGCTCTACCTGGCCGCTGGCCTCCGGCAGCTCGATCAACTCCCAGGTCCAGGCGAGCTTGCGCTTGGGGTTGTCGCTGGAGGAGAGCCACACCCGACACCCCGGCACGTTGACGCTTTTCATCGAACCGGTATTGGGGCAGTGGGCGGTGACCTCGCGGCCGTCGTCCAGGCGCACGTCGGCGAAAAAGCGCTTGTAGCGGCGCAGCAAAATGCCCGGCACCAGGGCCTCGTAAGTGATCATGTGTGCGCCACGAAGCGGGCCAGACGCACCAGCGCTTCCTCGAGACGCTCCACATCCGCGGTGAAGGCGATACGCACGAAGCGCTCGCCGCCCTGCACGGCGAAATCGATGCCTGGCGTGATCGCTACGTTCTCCTCTTCCAGCAGCCGCTGGCAAAACGTTTGGCTATCGCGGCTGTAGCGAGAAATATCGATCCAAACATAGAACGCGCCCTGGGGCGCCACGTCCGGGGCGAGGCCCAGCGCCTGAAGGCCATCGAGCAGCATTTGGCGGCGCTCTTTCAACACGGCGAGGCGGCGCTCCAGCTCCTCGCGGCACTCCGGCGTAAAGGCAGCAAGTGCGGCGTGCTGCGCGGGGGTGGACGCCGCCAGAAAGACGTTCTGGGCAAGCCTCGTCAAGGGCTCGATCGCGCGCGTTGGCGCCACCAGCCAGCCCAAGCGCCAGCCGGTCATGCCAAAGTACTTCGAGAAGCTGTTGACGACGAACGCCTCGCTTGAAAGCGACGTGGCGGAAAGCGGCGCGTCGTCAAAGTTGAGCCCCTGATAGATCTCATCGACTACCAGCTCACCGCCGCGGGCCGCCACCGCTTCGCACACGCCGGCAAGCCCAGCCCGGCTCAGGGTGTGGCCGGTGGGGTTCGACGGCGTGGCAAGCATGGCAAGGCGCGTGGCCGGCTGCCAGTGGCGCTCGATCAGCCCGGCGTCGAGCTGCCAGCCGGTGTCGGCGCCGACCGGGATGGCGTCCACCTCGGCGCCGGCCAGCGCCATGAAGTGGCGGTTGCAGGGATAGTTGGGGTCGGCCATCAGTACCCGGTCGCCTTCGCTAACCAATAGCTGGCTTGCCAGCAGCAGCGCCCCGGAGGCGCCGGGGGTGACGATGATACGCGCCGGATCCACCTCGGCGCCAAAGTGATCAGCGTAGTGGCCGCTGATCGCCTCGCGCAGCGCCGGCAATCCCGCGGCGGGGGTATAGCGGGTTTTTGCGTCGGCCAGGGCGGCCTGACCGGCGGCCAAAATCGGCGCGGGCGTGGGGAAGTCCGGCTCGCCCACTTCCAGGTGAATGACGTCAAAGCCTTGGGCCTCGCGGGCCTGGGCCATTTCCAGCAGGTGCATCACGCGAAACGGCGCGACCTGGTCGAGGCGGGGATTCCAGCCCATTCGAACTCCTTGAGCGCTCTATCGATCGAGGTTGTAAGGTGCATTAAGAAATTAGACGTTCGTCGTAGACACCCAGTTATGCTTGCATGGCGATGCATTTTAGGCTAAACAAGCATCCCTTTGGCGTGAAATCGTGGTGTTGTCGCGATGGATCTCAGTCACACGAGTAAGGGGCACTCCCATGCCAGTAGCGGAACAAAAACCGGAAGCGTCCACATCCTTCACTCCGTACGAGCCGGCACCGGGTGAAGAGTACATGAACGACAAGCAGCTTGCGCACTTTCGCCAGCTGCTGCTCAACTGGAAGCAGGACCTCATGGAAGAGGTGGACCGCACCGTGCGCCACCTGCAGGAAGACGCCAATAACTACGCCGACCCCGCCGACCGGGCGACCCAGGAAGAGGGCTTTAGCCTGGAACTGCGTACCCGGGATCGCGAGCGCAAGCTTTTGAAAAAGATCAACGAGACCATCGAGAACATCGACGAGGACGACTACGGCTTTTGCGAGGCCTGCGGCGTCGAGATCGGTATTCGTCGTTTGGAAGCGCGCCCCACCGCCACGCTCTGCGTGGACTGCAAAACGCTGGCCGAGCTCAAGGAGAAGCAGCTCGGCGGCTAAGCACCGCCTCGATGTCTTGAAAGCGGGCACCCTCATGGGTGCCCGTTTTTTATGGCTTGCCGGGTAATTTCACCTGCCGCATCATGGCGTTTATGACCACTTTTTCTCGCTACCGGGGCCGCTTTGCGCCCACGCCCTCCGGCCCGCTGCACTTTGGCTCATTAGTGGCGGCGCTTGGAAGCTATCTGGACGCCCGCGCCGCCGGCGGGCAGTGGCTCGTGCGCATCGAGGACATTGATCCGCCGCGCTGCCCACCGGGCACGGACACCACCATTTTGCGCCAGCTCGAGGCGTTCGGCCTGCACTGGGACGGCGCAGTGGTGTGGCAAAGCGCCCGCGGCGATGCCTACCAGTCGGCGCTCGAGCGCCTTCGCGAGCAGGGCCTGACGTATCCTTGCAGCTGCTCGCGCAAGCAGTGGCAGGGCCACGACGTCTACCCTGGCTGGTGTCGCGACGGCCCTGGCGAGCCTGGCAAACCCATCGCCTGGCGGCTTCGAAGCGATCTTGGCCAGCGCCCAATCGCTTGGCCGGACCGTCTCTTTGGTGAGCAGCGCTTCGACCCGGCGGATCTGGGCGACGTGGTGCTCAAGCGCAAGGATGGCCTTTGGGCGTACCAGCTCGCCGTGGTGGTGGACGACGGCGACCAACATATCAGCGATATCGTGCGCGGGGTCGATCTGCTCGATAACACGCCCTGGCAGGTTCAGCTTCAAACGGCACTGGGCTACCCGGTACCGCGCTATCTGCACCTGCCGCTGGTGATGTCGCCAGACGGCCAGAAGCTCTCCAAGCAGAACCTGGCGCCGGCGCTTGCAAGCGAGCCTGCTGCCATCGCCCGCCAGCTTTTCCAGGCGATCGAGACGCTCGACCAGGCGCCACCCGCCGAGCTCGACGGCGCCGCGCCCGCCGAGCAGCTCGCCTGGGCGGTGGCGCACTGGCGCGTCGAGCGCGTCACACCCGCCGCCGAGCGGCCTATCCCCAGCGCGCACAGGGAAGAGAATTGACATGTACGTCTATCGCCTGCTGCTGTTTCTGGTGTTCGGCGGCTATCTGCTGTCGCCGATATTGATGGGCGGCTGGAACGAGCCGGGCACCGCCTGGTACCGGCCGTTTTTGATCTGGGGCGCTTTAATCGCGCTGACGCTGTGGCTCGAACAGAAAAGGAAGCTGGATGAGCGCTGAGCTGGTCGTCGTTCTCGGTCTGGGCCTTGGCTACTTCGCGCTGTTACTCGGCTGCGGGGTGGCGATCGAGCGCGGGCGAATTCCGGTACGCGTGACCCGCCATCCGCTGGTCTACACCCTGGCACTCGGCATCTACGCCAGCGCCTGGGCGGTATACGCCAGTATCGAGTTCGCCTCGCAGGCGGGCTTTGGCTATCTCGCCTACTACCTGGGCGCGGCCGGCGCGTTTTTGCTCGCCCCGGTGCTGCTGGTGCCGATCCAGCGCATCACGCGCACCTATCAGCTCTCTTCGATCGCCGACCTGTTCGCGTTTCGCTTTCGCTCGCGCTGGGTGGGATCGCTGGTCACGCTGTTGAGCCTGTTAGCGGTGCTGCCGCTGTTGGGGATTCAGGTCAAAACCCTGAGCGAGGCGGTCTTCCATCTGACCCAAAGCCGCTACAGCGATGGTGTCGCGCTGCTGTTTTGCGCCGCCATCGCGCTCGCGGCGATTCTCTGCGGCGCGCGCCACCGTCACCAGCACCGTCACGATACGCTGCTGGGCATTTTGGCGCTGGAGTCACTCATCAAACTCGCGGCGATGCTGGCGCTCGGCGGCGTGGCGCTTTGGTGGGTGTTCAGCGGCCCACAGGATCTGCAGCAGTGGCTCGACGGCCCGGGAGCCGCGCTTCAGGCCGCCACGCCCAGGCTCGAATCTGCCCAGTGGCGTACGCTGCTGCTGCTGTTCTTCGCCGCCGCCTTCATGATGCCGCATCTTTTTCAGATCACCTTCGCCGAAAACCTGTCGCGCCATACGCTGTTGCAAGCGAGCTGGACGTTGCCCCTTTATCTACTGCTGCTGGCGCTGCCGGTGCCGCTGGTGTGGTGGGCGGCGCAGTCGATTGCCAGCGAGATACCGCTGCCCGCCTACGCCGCTTACCTGCTTTCCAGCCACTGGGGCGTTGGGTCGCTCGCCTTTGTCGCCGGGCTCGCCGCGGCCAGCGGCACCATGATCATGATGGCGCTGTCGCTCTCCGGTATGGTGCTCAACCACGGCGTGCTCGTCGCCCGGCCGCCGGAGGCGCGCAGCAACCTTTACGGCTGGCTCTTGTGGCTTCGTCGCGCGCTGATCGTGGCGGTGGTGGCCAGCGGCTGGCTCTTTGCCGAGGGCATCAGCCGCGATCACACCCTGACCGATTTGGGCCTGGCGGCGTTCGTCGGCATCGCCCAGTGCCTGCCGGGCATGCTGGCGCTGCTCTACTGGCCCGGCGCCAACCGCAACGGCATGGTCGCAGGGCTCATTGGCGGCGCGCTGATCTGGCTCTGGGGGCTTTGGCTGCCGCTGCTGCTAAAAGCGCCCTTGCCGGCGCTGGTTTTCATCGACCTGATGCCCCCGGGTGCGCCGGACTGGTACACCACCACGCTGATTTCGCTTTCGGTCAACATCGTGCTGCTGATCGTGGTATCGCTTTTCACTCGCACCTCGGAAGGCGAGCGCAGCGCCGCCGAGGCCTGCTCGGTGGACGCGGTGATTCGCTCCAAGCGCCTGCCGTTGGAAGCCGCCAGCGCCCGCGACTTTCAAGCACCGCTGGCCCAAGCCCTGGGCGACGAAGCCGCCGACCGCGAGGTCGCACGGGCGCTCAAGGCGCTCAACCTCGGCCCGGAGGAGCGCCGCCCCTACGCGCTGCGCCGGCTGCGCGACCGCATTCAGGCGAACCTTTCCGGGCTGATGGGGCCGTCGGTGGCCCGCGACATCGTCGACCGCTATCTGCCCTACCGCCACGACGACACGCCGGGCACCGACGACATCCACTTCGTCGAGAGCCGACTTGAGGCCTACCGCTCACGGCTAACAGGCCTTGCCCGCGAACTCGACGGCTTGCGCCGCCACCACCGCCAGACGCTGGCTTATCTGCCGGTCGGGCTTTGCGTGCTCGGCGATGACGACGAACTCACGCTCTGGAACCAGGCGCTGTCCGAGCTCTCGGGTATCAGCGGCGAAAGCGTCATCGGCGCTCACCGCGACAGCCTGCCCGCTCCCTGGCCGGCGCTTCTGGCCCAGGCGCTCAGCGCCACCGGCGCGCCGCTGTATAAACAGCCGGTCAATCTGCACGGCCGCGATCATTTCCTCACGCTGCACAAGGCGGCGCTGAGCGGGCTCGATAGCCGCGGCGGCAGCGTCATCCTCGTCGAGGATCACACCGAAATGAAGTGGCTGGAGGAGGAGCTGGTGCACGCCGCGCGGCTTGCCTCGATCGGCCAGCTCGCCGCCGGGGTCGCTCACGAAATCGGCAACCCCATTACCGGCATTTCGTCGCTTGCTCAGAATCTGCGCTTCGACACCGACGACCCGGCGCTGCTGGAAACCGCCGACCATATCCAGACACTGACCGAGCGGGTGAGTAAGATCGTCAACTCACTGGTCGGCTTCGCCCACGGCGGGCGCCAGGCGCTGGCCCCGCCCGCCGAACCGGTCGCGCTGGGTCAAATCACCGACGACGCGCTGCACTTGATCCACCTGGCCCGCTCGGGCGAGGATGTCACCTTCGATAACGCATGCCCAGCCACACTCATGGTTCAGGGCGATCGCCAGCGTTTGACCCAGGTGATGGTGAATCTATTGGGTAACGCCCGGGACGCCTGTCAGGCGCCGGGGCGGGTCACCGTCGAGGCCGGCGAACACAACGGGCTTGTGTGGTGGCGAGTGACCGACAATGGCGAAGGCATTGCGCCGAGCGTGAAGGATCATTTGTTCGAGCCCTTCACCACCACCAAGGCGCCGGGGGAAGGCACCGGGCTTGGGCTGTCGGTGGCCTACCAAATCATCAGCGAACATCAGGGCCGGATCGAGTGCGCCTCGCCCCCCAGCGGACAATCGCGCGGCACCGCCATGACGCTATGGCTGCCGCTTTACCAACAGGATGATCGACCCGCACATGGCCAGGATACTGATTGTTGAAGACGAAGCGATTATTCGCAGCGCCCTGAAGCGCCTTCTGGAACGCAGCCAGTTCGAGGTCGTTGAGGCCGACAGCGTCGAGCAGGCCCAAACGCATGCACTGTCGGAGTTCGATCTTATCATTAGCGATCTGCGCCTGCCCGGGGCCCCGGGCACCGCGCTGATCGAGGCCGCCGCCCCGGCGCCGGTACTGATGATGACCAGCTACGCCAGCATGCGCTCGGCCATCGAGGCGCTCAAGCTCGGCGCGGTGGACTACGTCGCCAAGCCGTTTGATCACGACGAACTGCTCGAAACCGTTCAGGGCATCCTGCACAAGCGCGCCATGGCCTCGGGCAGCGCCCCCTCGATCACCGACGAACGCGGCACCCGATCGATGATGATCGGCGACTGCGCCGCCATGCAGCACGTCTACACGCGCATCACAAAGACCGCGCCGGCGGACGTCAGCGTGCTGATCCAGGGCGAGTCCGGCACCGGCAAGGAGCTGGTTGCCCGAGCGCTTCACCAGCAGAGCAAGCGCGCCCAGGCCCCCTTGATCTGCGTCAACTGCGCCGCTATTCCCGAAACGCTGATCGAATCCGAGCTGTTCGGCCACGAAAAAGGCGCCTTCACCGGCGCCAGCGCCGCCCGCACGGGGCTGGTCGAAGCCGCCGACGGCGGCACACTGTTTCTCGACGAAATCGGCGAGCTTCCCCTGGATGCCCAGGCGCGGCTTCTGCGCGTGCTGCAGGAGGGCGAAATCCGCAAGATCGGCTCCGTCGAAACCCGCCATGTGGATATCCGCCTGATCACCGCTACCCACCGCGATCTGCGCGCGCTGTCCAAAAGCGGCGAGTTTCGCCTGGATCTTTACTACCGCTTGAACGTCATGCAAATCGCGCTACCCCCGCTTCGCGAGCGCGACGAGGACGTGCTGAAAATCGCCGACATCCTGCTGGAGAAAGCCTGCAAGCGCCACGAACGCCAAGGCCTACGGCTCTCCCGCGCCGCGCGCCAGGACCTGCAGGACTACCCCTGGCCCGGTAACGTGCGCGAGCTGGAAAACGCCCTGGAGCGCGGCGTGATTCTCGCAGAAGGCCACCTGATTCACCCGGACGACTTGGGCCTTGGCCCGGTGACCCACCGCCCGGCCCCTCCCGCCGCGTCGGATTCCCAGGAGGCGCTCGAAGACGAAGAGGATCTGTCCCTCGAGGACTATTTTCAGCATTTCGTTTTGGAGCACCAGGATCAGATGAGCGAAACCGAGCTTGCACAAAAACTGGGCATCAGCCGTAAAAACCTGTGGGAGCGGCGTCAGCGGCTGGGCATTCCGCGCAAAAAGACCGCCAAGCGCCCGGATCAGGGCTAGAAAAAGCTCATCTCTGAAACTGCGCTACATCGCTTACAACTAACGTCCAATAGCCTGATTTGAAAAAGAAATATCCTGAATTTAGCTTTTTTGCCCTGTTACCTTCCCACACACCAAGGGTTAAAAAACGCCGTTTTGGAGGTAACACTTCAAGCGCCTGGCCCGCGCAAAATTTTCTGAAATTTTACAAGCCAATGAAATAGCGCTTTTTTTCAACAAGTGGCACGGCAGGTGCAGTATTACTCGGTAAGAAGAATAAATCGGGCAGCGGTTTGATAGAGCTCACAACAATAACAACGAGCCGTACCGCGAAAACCTCGCCACAACAAAAACAACAGGGCGAGGGTGAGACAAGGCACCAATAACAACAAATGGCTAACGTCTCAGAAAGTGCTGGCGCCATGAGTGGCGCAAGAATAACAACAATCGATAGCAAAGCCCGAAAATGGACGCGACGTACGCAGGAGACGACGAATAACAACAAGCGTTTCGAGCCGTACACCCCGGAGCCAACAACAACTCGCCGGGAGAGAAAAGTTCGCGGTTGGATTATTGCTTTGAATACGAGGCGGTCAAGGCCTGGCAAGACGAGGCCCAATAAGTACAGCTTTTTGACTGCGGTGCGTATTCAGGGCGATGTGCCATCATGAAGAAAAACAGCAGCATGGATGCTGAACTAAACGAATTGACAGGGGAGGCCCACTTGGCCTCCCCTTTCCGCGTCTGGGCACTCTGTTTTACGGTACCTCGACGACCTTGCTCTGAAAACCGTGCCTTTGAGAGCGTGTCTTGAAGATCGCGCTAAAAAGCGTTAAATCGCGGCGATCCACCCGCCAACGCGCGGTGTTTTTGGCAATCCCGGTTTCAATGCTTTGCAAGGCGTTGGGGGTCGGCTACACTCGTCGACTTATCATTTACCAAATCTTTTGTTAAATACCCTACGTTTTAACTGCGAGTCGATACCATCGCATGTTTAGAGGACTTACCCGTTTTTTACCTGGTTCGGGAGAGCAATTGAAAAAACTGCTCGATTCCCCAGACAGCCCCGTCGAGGCCCTGACGCCCCAAGTCATCCCCCGCTCCGAGCACCCTGTGTCGCGCAAGCAGATCAGCGATGCCGCCTTGAAAGTTCTTTATCGATTGGACGGCGCGGGCTATGAGGCCTACCTGGTCGGCGGCTGCATCCGCGATGCTCTGCTGGGTGAAACGCCCAAGGATTTCGACGTCGCGACCAACGCCACGCCCGAGCAGGTGCGCGACCTTTTCCGCAACTCACGGCTGATCGGCCGGCGCTTTCGCATCGTTCACGTACGCTTCGGGCGCGAGATCATCGAAGTCACGACCTTTCGCGGCAAACCCCAGGACGAGCACGGTGACAATATCGCCCAGCAGTCCGACGATGGGCTGCTGCTTCGCGACAACGTCTGGGGCAGCATCGAAGAGGATGCGCTGCGTCGCGACTTCACCGTCAACGCGCTCTATTACAGCATCGCCGACTTCTCGATCCACGACTTCGCCGGCGGCATTGGCGACATTAACGCGCGCATGCTGCGCCTGATCGGCGACCCGGCGACCCGCTATCGCGAGGACCCGGTGCGCATGCTGCGCGCGGTGCGCTTTGCCGCCAAGCTCGGCTTCGAAATCGCCCCGGACACCGAAGCACCGATGTACGATCTTGCCCCGCTTTTGCTGCAAATTCCGCCGGCGCGGCTGTTCGACGAAGCGCTCAAGCTCTTCATGTCCGGCCAGGGGCTGCTCACCTTCCAACTGCTCAGCCACTACGGCCTGTTCGGCATGCTCTTCCCCGAAGCCGAAGAGGCGATGGCGGACGCGGCCTGGGTCGAAACGCTGATCGAGCAGGCGCTGAGAAACACCGACCAGCGCATCGCCAATGACCGCCCAGTCACCCCGGCGTTTCTGTTCGCGGCGTTTTTGTGGGGGCCGGTGGCGCTTCGTGCCGCGGCGCTTGAAAACGAGGGCATGCCTGCGGTACCCGCGCTGCAAACCGCGTCCCAGCAGGTGGTCATGCGCCAGCTTCAGCACATCTCGATTCCCAAGCGTTTCGGCATGCCGATGCGCGAAATTTGGGAGCTGCAGGCGCGCCTGCCCCAGCGCCGCGGCAAGCGCGCGTTCCAGAGTCGCGAGCATCCGCGCTTTCGCGCCGCTTTCGATCTGCTGCTGCTGCGCGAGCAGGCCGGTGAAATTCCCCGCGGTCTAGGCGACTGGTGGGAAGCGTTCCAGCAGGGCGACGAGCACGAACAGCGCCGCCTTTTGCAAAAGGTCGGCGGCGACCCAGCAAGCCAGGGCGACCGACGGCGCAAGAAACGCCGCAAGCCGTCGCGCAAGCCCGATTGATGAGTGGCATGCAGATCGCACGGGCTTATATAGGCCTTGGCAGCAACCTCGACGAGCCGGTGAGCCAGGTACGCCTGGCGATAAAAGAGCTTGGTGAGATGCCGCTAAGCAGCGTCAAGGCTGCGTCGTCGCTCTACGCCAGCCGCCCGGTCGGCCCCCAGGATCAGCCGGACTTCGTCAACGCCGTCGTCGAGCTCGAGACCGCGCTTTCACCGCTTGCGCTTTTGGATCAGCTTCAGGGTCTCGAGCAGCGCCACCGCCGCCGTCGGCTCAGGCACTGGGGCCCGCGCACTCTCGATCTGGATCTTTTGCTTTTCAACGATGCCTGTATCGAGCATCGGCGCCTTAAAGTGCCCCACCCGCACATGCGAGAGCGCGCCTTCGTACTGGTGCCGCTCAAGGAGCTTAACCCCACGCTCACCGTGTTCGAGCGCCCGCTCGAACACTGGCTCCAGCGCATCGCTGAGCCCGGCCTTCAGCGGATGGTCGAGGATGGCCCGGGCTAGACCTTTTGCCCGCTCGACACCGCGCGCTTTCCCGGGTAACAATCGGGCCCTCTATCGCGAACCGACGAATGCTCCAGCATTCCCCTGGACAGAGAGCCCGCCATGAAACCCGTCACCATCAGCACTCTCAGCGCCTTGAAGCGCGCCAACGAGCCGTTTAGCTGCCTGACCGCCTATGATGCCTCCTTTGCAAGCGCGGCCAGCCGCGCCGGCATCGAGGTGCTGCTGGTAGGCGACTCGCTGGGTATGGTGCTGCAAGGCCACACCAGCACCCTTCCCGTGACCGTCGACGATATCTGCTACCACACCGAGTGCGCCGCCCGCGGCAAGGACGGAAGCCTGTTGATGGTGGATGTGCCCTTCATGAGCAATGCCTCGACCGACACTCTTTTGAAGGATGCCGGACGGCTGATGCGCGCCGGCGCCGAAATGGTCAAGGTCGAAGGCGAGGCGTGGATGGCCGACGGCGTGCGCGAGCTGACCCGCCGGGGCGTGCCGGTGTGCGCGCACTTGGGGCTAACGCCGCAAGCCGTGCATCAGCTCGGCGGCTACAAGGTGCAGGGCCGCGACGCCGCGGCGGCCGAGCGTATCCTGAACGATGCCAACACGCTGGTGGACGCCGGCGCATCAATCATCCTGCTCGAGTGCGTGCCGGCAAGCCTTGGCAAGGCCGTGACCGAGGCGCTGTCGGTGCCGGTGATCGGTATCGGCGCCGGCCCCGATACCGATGGGCAAATACTGGTAATGCACGACGTGCTCGGCGTCACCCACGGCCACACGCCGCGGTTCGTCAAAAACTTCATGATTGATGCCGACAGCATCCTGGGGGCCTTCGAGGGCTATCACGCGGCGGTCAAAAGCCGCGCCTTTCCCGCCGCCGAGCACTGCTTTTAACCGCTCATTCGGGCACTCACCTCTTTTTTAACCTTCAAGCTTCACTGCCAGGCGATTTCACCATGCGCACGCTGCACGACTTAACCGATTTACGCGCCACGCTCACCCAGCACCGCCACGCCGGAAAGCGCATCGCTCTGGTGCCCACCATGGGCAACCTGCACGCCGGCCACGTGGCGCTGTTGGAAACCGCGCGCCGCCACGCTGATATCGTGGTGGCGAGTCTGTTCGTCAACCCGATGCAGTTCGGCCCCACGGAAGATCTCGACGCCTACCCGCGCACGCTGGATGCGGACCAGGCCAAACTCACCGAGGCCGGCTGCGATCTGCTGTTCGCCCCGTCCGCCGCCGCGCTCTACCCCAACGGGCTGGAGGGCCAGACCCGGGTGCAGGTGCCCGTGGTGTCCGAGGGGCTTTGCGGGCGCGCGCGCCCTGGCCACTTCGACGGCGTGGCGACCGTCGTGACCCTGCTGTTCAACCTGGTGCAGCCGGACATCGCCCTGTTCGGCGAGAAGGATTACCAGCAGTTGGCGGTCATTCGAAAGCTTACGGCGGATCTGCACCTGCCGATCGAGATACTGGGCGTTGCGACCCAGCGCGCCGAGGATGGACTGGCGCTCTCATCGCGCAACGGCTATTTAAACGAGGCCGAGCGCGCCACCGCCCCGGCGCTTTACCAAACGCTCACGTCGGCCAAAGCGGCGCTCGAGCGCGGCGAGCCGGCCCCAACCGTGCTTGACCGGGCGATTGCCGCACTCGGCGCGGCGGGCTTTGCGCCGGATTACGTAGAGCTCAAAAGCGCCGAGCTCGGCCCGGTCACGCCGCAGACGCGCGAGGCCATTTTGCTGGCCGCGGCCAAACTCGGCCCGGCGCGGCTGATCGATAACGTCCGCGTCACGCTGGGCCAATAGCCTACGCAACCCGGCGGCGCGCGAGCCAATGGCGTATTGTCGCAACGCACAACTTTCCCTATGCTGAAAGAACACGCTTGAAACAACCAGGTTGAAACAATCAGGCGCTTAAAATAACCAAACGCTTGAAACAGCTAACGCTTGAAAAAAACAGGCGCGTTCACAGGCCCACGGCCTTATTCATATCGGGAGTTCTGTCATGCAAGAAGTGGTCATTGTCGCCGCACGGCGCACCGCGGTGGGTAGCTTCGGCGGCTCGCTCGCGGGTATTTCTGCAAGCGATCTCGGCTCATACGTCATCAAGGACATTCTCACCTCCACCGGCGTCTCGCCGGACCAGGTCAATGAAGTGCTGCTGGGCCAGGTGCTGACCGCCGGTGTCGGCCAGAACCCGGCGCGCCAGGCCTCGATCAAGGCAGGCCTGCCGGACTCCGTTCCGGCCATGACCATCAACAAGGTATGCGGCTCCGGGCTCAAGGCGGTGCATCTGGCAACGCAAGCGATCCTCTGCGGCGACGCCGACCTGATCATCGCCGGCGGCCAGGAGAACATGTCCGCCTCGCCCCACGTACTGCCTCACTCGCGCCAGGGCCAGCGCATGGGCGACTGGAAAGCGATCGACACCATGGTGCACGACGGCCTGTGGGACGCCTTCAACGACTACCATATGGGCATCACCGCGGAGAACCTGGCCGAGAAGTACGGCATCACTCGCGAGCAAATGGACGAATTCGCCGCCCAGTCGCAGCAGAACGCCTCCAACGCGATCAAGGAAGGCAAGTTCAAGAGCCAGATCGTGCCGGTCGAGATTCCCCAGCGCAAGGGCGACCCGATCGTGTTCGACACCGATGAGAACCCGCGCGAAGTCACCGCCGAGAAGCTTGCCGGCATGAAGCCCGCGTTCAAGAAAGACGGCACTGTGACCGCAGGCAACGCTTCGTCACTCAACGACGGCGCCGCGGTGGTCATGGTCTGCTCCGCCGAGAAGGCGAAAGAGCTGGGCCTCGAGCCGCTGGCGCGTATCAAGGCCTACGCCAATGCCGGCGTGGATCCGGCGATCATGGGCATCGGCCCAGCACCGGCGACCCGGCGCTGCCTGGAGAAAGCGGGCTGGAGCCTTGAGGACCTGGACCTGGTCGAAGCCAACGAAGCCTTTGCCGCCCAGGCGATGTCGGTCAACAAGGAGCTTGGCTGGGACGTCTCGAAAGTGAACGTCAACGGCGGCGCCATCGCCCTTGGCCACCCCATCGGCGCCTCGGGCTGTCGCGTGCTGGTCTCCTTGATTCACGAGATGATCGCCCGCGACGCCAAGAAGGGCCTCGCGACGCTGTGCATCGGCGGCGGTCAGGGCGTGGCGCTGGCGATCGAGCGCTAGTAAACCTGACCAGCAGTAAATTAAAAAGCCTCGGCAATTTGCCGAGGCTTTTTGGTTATCTCGCATCCAGACGCGACCGGAAGTAGCCCTACGCGGGGGTCTTTCGCCAGGGATGGCGAAAGTAGCGTACAGGGAGGTATTCACAGCGCCCCCGCGTAGGGCTGCTTTCGGGCCACCGTTCTTGAAACCCGCAACCTCCAGATTCGACCCTCAGCGAATCCGCCCCCCGTTGACCAGCCTTGACGGCGTGCGCGCGACCAGCACCACGCCGATCAGAAACAACACCGCGGCGGCCCACATGGTGGTGGGCAGGCTCGTGGCGTCGACTACTCGCCCGCCGATCAGCGCCCCGACCCCGATCGACATGTTGAACACGAACGCCATCAGCGCGGTGGCCGCTTCGGTATTCGGCGCGGTGCGCAGTATCCAGGTCTGGATGCTCACCGAGATGCTGCCAAAGATCGCCCCCCACACCATTAACAGCGCCACGCCGCTGACCGGCTGGGTGCCCAGCAGCGGGTAGCTGGCCACTACCAGCAGCAACAGTACCGGAATGGCCAGCACGGCGGCGTAGGGGTTGCGCGCCGCCTTCATGCCTGCCACCACGTTACCGATGAGGCCGGCGGCACCGTAGAGCAGCAGCAGAGTGCTGACATTGCGCTGCTCGATACCGCTGATATTCTGCAGAATCGGGCTGATGAAGGTGTAGGCAACAAAGTGGCCCACGACCACGCAGGCGGTGGTGAGCACCGCTACTCGCACGCCGCGGTTGAACACCTGCTGGAAGAGCATGCCAAGGCGTACCGGCTCCCGAGGCGGTAGCGCCGGCAGCCACAGCCAGATCAGCCCGGCGGTCAGCAGGCTAAAGCCGCCAAGCCCGCCGAACACCCAGCGCCAGCTGCTGATATCCCCAAGTAGCGTGCCCAGCGGCACGCCGAGCACCGAGGCCGCGGTCACGCCGCCGAAAATGATCGTCATCGCGCGGGCAACCTTCTCCTCGGGCACGAGCCTGGGGGCGATGCTGCCGGCGATGGCCCAAAAGCCGCCGATACTCATGCCGATCAGCGCACGCGCAGCCAGCAGCAACACAAAGCTTTCCGCCATCGCCGAGAGCACGCTTCCAAGCGTCATGCTGATCATCAGGCCAGTGAGCATCACCCGCCGATCGAGCCGGCCTACCGCCACCGGCAGAAGCGGTGCGGAGAGCGCCGCCACCACGCCGGGCACCGTCACCATCAGCCCGGCGGTCCCCTCGGTGACCCCCAGATCCAGCGCCACCTGGGAGAGCAGCCCAATCGGTAGCTGCTCGGCGGTCACCAGTAGAAAGATGCCACTCATGACCGCAATGACCGCCCACCACCTTGCCTGCTGCTCCATGCCCTCTCCTAACGTCCTGCGTATCCAAACGATTCCGCCCCCGCAGCCTGGGGCTGCGGGGGCGGAGTGAACACCGCGGCTACGATTACTCGGCGGCGCTTTCGCTCTGCGCGGCGAAGGCCGCTTTCTCTTCCTCGGTGATCTCCTTGATGGAGAGCTTCACGCGGTTGCGGTTGTCGATGTCGAGCACCTTGACCACCACGTCGTCGCCTTCGTTGAGGAAGTCGCGTACGTTGTTGACGCGCTCGGCAACGATTTGCGAGATGTGCACCAGCCCGTCGGTGCCCGGCATGATGTTCACGAACGCGCCGAAGTCGGCGATCCGCACGACCTTGCCGTTGTAGAGCTTGCCGATCTCGGCTTCCGCGGTGATCGCCAGTACCGTGTCGATCGCAGCCTTGGCCGCTTTCTTGTCTTCGGCGTAAATACGCACAGTGCCGTCATCGTCGAGATCGATAGACGCGCCGGTGTCTTCGCAAATCTTGCGAATGGTCGCGCCGCCCTTGCCGATGACGTCGCGGATCTTCTCCGGGTCGATCTTGATGGTGGCCATCGACGGCGCGTTCTCGGACACCTCGGTGCGGCTATGGTTGATCACGGCGTTCATCTGCTCGAGGATCGCGATGCGCGCGTGGTGGGCCTGCTGCAGCGCGGTCTCCATGATCTCTTCGTTGATGCCTTCGATCTTGATGTCCATCTGCAGGGCCGTAACGCCCTCTTCGGAACCCGCGACCTTGAAGTCCATATCGCCGAGGTGATCTTCGTCACCCAGGATATCGGTCAGCACCGCGTAGCCTTCCGGGTCCTTGACCAGACCCATGGCGATACCGGCGACCGGCGCTTTCAGCGGAACACCCGCGTCCATCAGCGCCAGCGAAGAGCCGCACACCGAGGCCATGGAGCTCGAGCCGTTGGATTCGGTGATTTCGGAGACCACGCGAATGGTGTAGGGAAATTCGTCTTCAGAGGGCAGCATCGCCTGCACACCGCGGCGCGCCAAGCGACCGTGACCGATTTCACGACGCTTCGGCCCGCCCATGAAGCCGGCTTCGCCCACCGAGTAGGGGGGGAAGTTGTAGTGCAGCATGAAGCGGTCCTTGCGCTCGCCTTCCAGCGACTCGATTAGCTGCGAATCGCGCAGCGTGCCGAGGGTCGCGACGGCGATCGCCTGGGTCTCGCCGCGTGTGAACACCGCCGAGCCGTGGGTTTTGGGCAGCACGCCGACTTCGATGGCAAGCGGACGAACGGTAGTGTTGTCGCGACCGTCGATACGCGGCTCACCCTTGACCACTCGCGAGCGCACCACGCGCTTCTCGAGGCTCGAGAACGCGCCCTTCACTTCGTCGCGGTCGAACTTGTCGTTGACCGGCTCACCGTCGACGGCGCCCAGCGCTTCGATGGCCTGCTCTTTCAGCGTGGCCAGCGCGTCCTGACGCTCCATTTTGTCGGTGATGCGGTAGGCTTCGCCCACCTTCGTTTCGAACTGCTCGGCCATGGCGGACTTGAGCGCGGCGTTCTCTTCAGCGGCCTGCCACTCCCAGCGCGGCTTGCCGGCTTGCTGGGTCAGCTCCTGAATGGCGCTGATGGCGACCTGCATTTCCTGATGGCCGTAAAGCACGGCGCCGAGCATCTCGTCTTCCAGAAGCTCCTGGGCTTCGGATTCGACCATCAGCACGGCGTTCTGGGTGCCGGCAACGACCATGTTGAGCTCGGAGGTAGCAAGCTCTTCGACGGTCGGGTTCAAAAAGTAACCCTGCTCTTCGCTGAAGCCGACACGCGCCGCGCCGATCGGGCCGTTAAACGGCACGCCGGAGATCGAAAGCGCCGCCGAGGTGCCGAGCATCGCCGCGATATCCGGGTCGTGATTACGATCGGTGGAAAGAACGGTACAGATCACCTGCACTTCGTTCATGAAGCCCTTCGGGAAAAGCGGACGGATCGGCCGGTCGATAAGGCGCGACGTCAGCGTCTCTTTCTCGGTGGGGCGCCCTTCACGCTTGAAGAAGCCGCCGGGAATCTTGCCGACCGCGTAGGTCTTTTCCTGGTAATGCACCGACAGCGGGAAGAAAGCCTGATGAGGGCTGACTTCTTTCTTGGCGACGACAGTACACAGCACCACGGTGTCGTCCATGGTGACCATAACGGCACCGCTTGCCTGGCGGGCGATGCGCCCGGTTTCCAGGGTGACGGTGCTGCGGCCAAATTGAAACGTCTTTTTTACCGGATTCACGGCGACTTCCTTTAACATGAAATAGCTACTTGTCTTTTCTGGGGTCGTTTTGCCTGCCACTATTCTAGGCGGTGTAGCCTTCAAGGGCCACCAGAAACCCGAAATAGCCCCGCGCCGGGCCTCACTCTCTGCCCTCACCATCGGCGGTGGTGTATTCTTTTTGCCCATGAGACTAGAGCCCCCGGCGACCACGCCCGAGAAAATCGGTTTTCTGCTGCTGCCGCGCTTCGCCATGGTCGCCTTCTTCTCGGCCATCGAGCCGCTGCGCATTGCCAATCGCCTCAGCGGCACAACGCTGTTCCAGTGGCAGGTAATCAGCCGCGATGGAGCGTCGGTGATCGCCTCCAACGGCATGTCCTTGGAGGTCGACACGCCGATGCAGAGCGCCACCAGCGTCACGAGCCTGGCGGTGTGCGCAAGCTTCGAGCCGCTGCGCGCCATCGACGACGTGCTGCTCGACTGGCTGCGCGCGCAAAAGGAGTGCGTGCTGGGCGGCGTCGATACCGGCTGCTACGCACTGGCTGCCGCCGGACTCCTGGACGACTCGACGGTGACGCTGCACTGGGAGTGCCTGCCGGATTTTCGCCGCCGCTTCCCCCATGTCGATGCAGTCGAGTCGGTGTTCGAGGTCGATAGTTCAAGCTTTTCCTGCGCCGGCGGTAGCGCGGCGATCGACATGAGCCTGGACCTGATTCGCCGCCGCCACGGCGAGGCGCTGTGCGCCCGGGTGCGCGAGCAGTTGATCCACGATCAGGGGCGCCTGCCCGCTAGCCGCCAGCGCGACCCTGTCACGCCTGCCAACCCGCTGCTCGAACGGGCAATCGCGCTGATGGAGAGCCGGCTCGAGTCGCCGCTGCCGGTCAGCGCGCTGGCTCAAGAGCTTGGCATCTCATGGCGCCGGCTCGAACGGCTCTTCTCTCAGCACTTGGGCACCTCGCCACAGCGCGCTTACCAGGCCAAGCGCCTCGAGCACGCCCACCAGCTTCTGAGCACCACCTCGCTCAGCGTCGTTCAGGTGGGGCTTGCCTGCGGCTTCGCCTCGCCTTCGAGCTTCGCCCGCGCCTTTCGCCGCCAGCACGGCGTTACGCCCAGCCAGCTACGCCAACGGGGAGTGTCGAATCGTGCATAGTCGGCGTCGAATCTGGTCGCGTCGAGGCAGGTAAAGGACGCCATACTCGGCGGATCTTACAACGCCAAGGAGGCTCCATGACGACCGCGACCGCTTCTCTCGATCTGCCCTGTACGCCGGACTACGACGCCTGGCCGGTGGAGGCGAGTATCGCCTCGGTAAGCGCCACACCGCGTATCGTGACCCTGCGTTGGAGCGATGGACGGGAGAGCCGCTACCACAGCATCTGGCTGCGCGAAAATGCCGCCGACGACACCACCATCAACCCGGCCACCCGCGAGCGTATTTTGGATCTTTCGCAGCTTTCCGGCTGGCCCGAGGTTGAGCGCGCCGAGATTGACGCCGCTGGCGCCTTGGCGGTTACCTTCGCCCCCGATAACAGTCGCCTGCGCTTTCACCCAGGCTGGCTGCGCGCCCACGACTACGACAATGCCGACGACCCCGAAGCGCCGCTGGTACCGGTGACGCTATGGCACGGCGGCCCGGAGAGCGTGGCGGACACCCTCGACGCATCAGGGCTGCTCGAAAGCGACGCGGGGAGTGATGAAGAGGAACGCATTCTAAAGCCGGCGCTCGAAAGTGTGCTGGGCAAGGGATTGGTGCGCCTGCGCGGTCTGCCCACCGAGCCCGGCTCACTCGAGGCCATCGCCCGGCGAATCGGACCGGTGCGTCCGACCAATTTTGGCCAGCTGTTCGACGTGAAGGCCAAGCCCAACCCGGACTCCAACGCCTATACCTCGATCGCGCTACCGCCACATACGGACCTACCGACCCGCGAGTATCATCCGGGCCTGCAGATGTTGCACTGTCTGGAGAACAGCGTCGAGGGCGGCCAGGCGGTAATGCTCGACGGTTTCGCTGTCGCTGAGGCGCTGCGCGCGCGCCACCCCGCCGCCTTCGAGACGCTGACCCGCGTGCACTGGTGCTATGCCAATACCGCTCGGGTCACCGACTACGTCTGGTACTCGCCGATGATTCGCCTGAACGAGCGCGGCGAGCTGCTCGAAGTGCGCATCGCCGACTTTCTACGCGGGCCGCTGCAGGCGCCCTTCGACGAGGTCGAGACTGCCTACGCGGCGCTGATGATGCTGCAGCGGCTGCTGCGCGAACCCGAATTCGCCCTGCGCTTCAGCTACGCGCCGGGGGATCTGGTGATCTTTGACAACCGCCGGCTGCTGCACGCCCGCGACGCCTTCGAGGGCAGCACCGGACACCGCTGGCTGCAAGGATGTTACATGGAGCGCGACGAAGTCCGCTCGCGCTATCGGATGTGTCAGCGCCGCGAGCGCGAGATGCACTTGATCTCGAGATAAGCCTCGAGCCCGGCCGGGCCGAGCTCCCGGCCGATGCCGCTGCGCTTCATGCCGCCCCAACTGCCCTGGGGCGGCGCAATTTGGTCGCTATTACACCAGACGTTGCCTACCTCCAGGCGCCGAGCGATCGCCTCGGCACGATCATCGCTTCCCGCGACCACCGTCGCCGCCAAGCCAAAGTCGCTGTCGTTGGCAAGCGCGATCGCTTCGTCGTCGCCCGCCACGTGTCGCGCGCAAAGCAGCGGCCCGAAGATCTCTTCGCGCCACAGGGCGCTGTCGGTAGGCACATCGCGATAGAGCCGCGGGGCGACGAAAAAGCCGCTGGCCGGATGTGGCGCAAGCGTGGTGCGGCTTTCGAGCCCGGTCTCGCGGGCGCGGTCGATGAAGGCCTCGATACGCTCACGCTGAAGGGCGCTGACCACCGGTCCCATGTCGGTGTTCGGTGCGTTTGGGTCGCCCAGACGCAGCGCCTGCATGGCGGCGTCGATTCTCTCGAACAGCGCTTCGCTTACGCTTTCATGGACCAGCAGCCGGCTGGTAGCCGAACACATCTGCCCGGCGTTGTAGCAGATGCCGTTGATCACCAGTTCACAGGCGAGGTCGAGATCCGCGTCCTCGGTGACGATGATCGGCGACTTGCCGCCGAGTTCGAGTGACACCGGGCGCGTGCCGTGAGCCGCGGCGCGCATCACCGCCTCGCCCACGGCGTTGCTGCCGGTGAAGGAGAGCTTGTCGATGCCCGGATGATCGCCGAGCGCGGCGCCGACGTTGGCGCCATCGCCAAGCAGCAGGTTGAATACCCCCGCCGGGACCCCCGCCTCGTGCATTACCTCGGCGAGCACGCGCTCGGGCAGCGGCGTCACTTCCGAAGGCTTGAACACCACGGTGCAGCCCGCGGCGAGCGCCGGGGCGAGCTTCCAGGCGCTGCTCACCAGTGGGAAGTTCCAAGGCGTGATCAGCCCCGCCACCCCGACCGGCTCCCAGTAGCGGCGCACCTCCAGCTCCGCCTGCTCGCCAGGCTCTCGCTGGCCCTGGCGCTCGCCAAGCGCTGCTGCTGCCTCGGCGTAGTAGCGGTAGCAAGCGATGGCATCGTCGAGATCCTGATGCGCCTCCGCAAGTGGCTTGCCGTTGTTGAGACTCGACATCGCCACCAGCGGCTCACGCCTGGCAGCGAGCCCTTCGGCGATCGCTGCCAGGCACTCGCCCCGGCGCGCCGCCGAGGTGGCCCGCCAGCCGGGCAGCGCCCGTCGCGCCGCCGCCACCGCGGCATCGACGTCCCGCGCATCGCCCCGGGTCACGCGGGCAATGACGCCGCCGTCGAAGGGGTTGGTGACGTCGAGCAGCGCCGTGCCCCGGCTTGGCTGCCAGGCGTTGTCGATGAACTGCTCGTCGAGAGTGGGGATAGACGAGAGAGGGGAATATGCGGACATCGCGCAGATCCTTTTTTCCGTGCGTTTAGCGAACAGGCAGCCAGCGGCGTGAGCGCGGCCGCATGCCGGGGAAGTTGATCTCCACCAGACGCAGCGTCGCCGTCAGTACCACGGTGGTAGCCAGATAAATACCGGCGATCAGCAGCAGCGGCTCGTAGACCAGAAAGGTTTCGTCGCGGATGATGTTGGCGGCCTGTAACAGATCCATCAGTGCGATGGTCGAGACCAGCGGAATCGACTTGAGCAGCAGGATCATCTCGCCGGTAAGCGTGGGCAGACAGAGCTGGATCGCTCGGGGCAGCCAGAGCCTCACGAGCACCTGACGCCCGGAGAGGCCAAAGGCGCGGCCGGCTTCCAACTCGCCCGGCGGCACGCTCAGCATGGCCCCGCGAATCACCTCGCCGGAGTAGGCGCCAACGCTGCAGATGAAGGTCACCGCACCGAAGAAGAACGGGTCGCGCATCAGCGGCCAGATCCAGGTCTCGCGAAGCCCTGGCACCCCTTCCAGCAGGTGGCCGACGCCGTAGTAGAAGAAGAACAGCTGCACCAGCAAGGGCGTGCCGCGAATCACGCTTGAAAAAGCCGCGGCGAACCAGGCAAGAGGGCGCGGACCGCGCAGGCGCGCCAGCGCCACGCCCACGGCGAGCAGTTGCCCGCCCACTGCAGAGACCAGCAGCAGCCATAGCGTGTTGACGAAACCCTGCCACAAATACTCCTGATAGAACGGGTCGCTGAGCCAGGAAAAATCCATTCAAGCCTCCACCGGTTGAGTGCGGCGCGCGCGGCGCTCCAGGCGCGCGAACAGCGCCGTGGAGCTCAGCGTGATCACAAGGTAAATGGCGCCCGCCGCAGCGTAGAAGAGAAAATAGGCGCGGCTGCTGGCCGCGGCTTGCTGGATGGTGAAGAACAGCTCGTTAAAGCCGATCACGCTGATCAGAGCGGTATCCTTGATCAGAATTAGCCAGAGATTCGACATCCCCGGCAGTGCGTTGGGCAGCATGGCCGGCAGCACGAAGCGGTGAAAGCGCGTCCAGCGCGAAAAGCCGAAAGCATCGGCCGCCTCCAACTGGCCTTTGGGGATGGCCAGGATAGCGCCGCGAAACACCTCGGTCATGTAGGCGCCCTGAACGAAGGCGAGCACGCCCACGGCGGTGGCGAAGCCGGTCAAGCGCACGCCATCGACGCCCAGCAGGGCGAGCAGCGTGCCCAGCGCTTCGCTGCCGGCGTAGTAGAGCAGCAAAATCAGCAACAGCTCTGGCACGGCGCGAATGGAGGTGGAGTAAGCGATGGCAACGCCGCGAAGCGGTGCCCAGGGGCTCAGCTTGGCGGCCGCGCCAATCAGCCCCAGCAGTAAACCGATCGCGTAAGCCAATACGGCGATCTTTATCGTGGCCAGCGCGCCGTTGAAAATCGGGCCGGCCCAATCGGCGAGCCCTTCCGACATCATGGGTGTCATGATCGACGACATCCTCGGTCTAGCTTGTAAAAAAGGCGTGACTCAAAAGCGCCCGGTGACTTTGCACCGGGCGGCCAAGCCCGCTCAGGGGTAGACGCATACGTCGGTGCCCAGAAACTGCTCGGAGAGCCTTGCGCAGGTACCCTCTTCAACGACCGCGGCTATCGCTTCATCGAGCGCGGCTTTTAGCGCTTCATCCTCCTGGCGCAGGCCGATGCCGATCCCCTCGCCGTAGGCGTCGTGGTGGGGCGCGGTCGCCTTGATCTCGAAGGCCTCGGCCTCGTCACGGGCCAGAAATTGGCGCATCGCGATCTCGTCGGCCAGCACGATATCGAGACGCCCGGCCAACAGGTCGCTGTTGACCTGCTCGGCCTGATCGTAGAGGCGCACGTCGACGCCGCTGTCACGCAGCGCGCGGCGGGCGTAGGTGGCGTTGGTGGTCGCCGACTGCACGCCCATTACCAGCCCGTCAAGGTCGTCGGGGATCACTAGCTCGCGCTCGCTCGCCGCCACGTAGGCGCCGGGGGTGAAGTAGTAAGGCCGGGTGAAGGCGATCACGCGCTGTCGCTGTTCGGTGATCGACATCGAGTTCATGATCATGTCGATGCGCTCGGCCTGCAGCGACGGAATGATACCGCTCCACCCGGTGGGCGCGATCTCGCACTCGCGCTCGAGTTCAGCGCAGATCGCGTGGGCGAGCTCGACTTCGAACCCGGTCCAGTCGCCGCTGGCGGCTTTATAGGTGAACGGCGGATAGGGCTCGCCGGAAATCCCGACGTTCAGCGGCGCGTCGGCGAAGGCGTGGGCGGTCGTGGTAAAGGCGGCCAGTACCAAGGCGGTCTTGATCGATACGTGCATGAAGTTCTCCCTTGTTATTAACAATAGTTATTAATGAATGGCCTCAAGCGGCGGGGGCGACGAAACGCTGGCAGCACGGGTCGTCGAACACCTCGTCCGGGCTGCCTTCGGCGGCAATGTAGCCTTTATCGAGGTAGACCAACTGGTCGGAAACTTCGCGGGCGAAGTGCATCTCGTGGGTGACCATGAGCATGGTGCGCCCTTCGTCGGCGAGCCCGCGGATGACGCCCAGCACCTCGTTGACGCGCTCCGGATCGAGCGCCGAGGTCGGCTCGTCAAAAAGCAGGATGCGTGGTTCCATCGCCAGCGCCCGGGCGATCGCCACGCGCTGCTGTTGGCCGCCAGAGAGAAAGGCGGGATAGGCGTCGCGGCGATCCGCCATGCCGACTCGCTCCAGGTAGTGCTCGCCGAGCGCGACGGCCTCCTTGCGCGAGCGGTTCTTGACTCGCATCGGCGCTTCGATGACGTTGCCCAGCACCGTCAGATGCGGCCAGAGATTGAACTGCTGAAAGACCATCGCTACCTTCGCGCGCAGCCGCTGCAGTTGGCCGCGGTCGAGCCCGGTGATGTCGCCCTGGGGATTGCGGGTGAAGCGAATCGCCTCATCCGCAATCGCCAGTTCGCCCTGGTCGGGCCGTTCGAGAAGGTTCATACAGCGAAGCAAGGTGCTCTTGCCCGAGCCGCTGGCGCCGATGATGGAGGTGACGCTGCCTTCGGGCACCGCCAGCGACACACCCTTGAGCACGTTGAGATCGCCGAAGCGTTTGGTGAGATTATGCGCCGATACCGCCGGCGCGTTGGGTGAGGAGAGAGAAGTGTGCTGAGAAAACGTCCGGGATGATGATGTCATAGGCGAATGGCCTCCGAGGCCCGGTGGGTGGAAAATTCGGCCAGCGCGCGTTCGGCGCAGGCCACCAGTCGTCGGCTCGCCTCGACGAGCGTCTCGGCGTCGACGGTCAGACTCAGGCGCACGAACCCCGCCGCCGAGGGGCCAAAGGCCTCGCCGGAGAGCACCGAGACGCGCTCCTCGTCGAGCAGACGGTCGGCGAAGGCCTGAGACGAGAGGCCAGTGGCGCGAATGTCGACCATCAGGAACATGCCCGCCGGTGGGCGAATCGCCGCCACTGCCGAGCTCTCCTCGAGCGCCTGACAGACCGCGTCGCGCCGCGCGCGGTAAGCGTCGCGCATGGCGTCAAGCCCCGGTGGCGGCGCGGTGAGCGCGGCGTGGGCGGCGTCCTGGATGAAGTCCGGGCAGCCGTAGAGCATGCACAGTGCCAGGTTCGAGAGATGCTGGATCAGCGCCTCGGGCCCCACCACCCAGCCCAGCCGCCACCCGGTCATGGCGTGGGATTTCGATAGGCTGCTGACCACCACGCAGCGGCTGGCCATGCCCTCGAGCGTGGCGGGGCAGACGTGCTCACCGTCGAAGATCAGCTCGGCATAGACCTCGTCGCAGATCAGCCACAGATCGTGGCGATGGCAAAGCGCGGCCACCGCCTCCCAGGTGGACGCATCGATCAGCTGGCCGGTGGGGTTGTGGGGGCTATTGAGCAGGATCGCCCGGGTGCGCGGCGTCACCGCCCGCTCGAGTGCCGCCACGTCGAGGCGAAATGCTGCGTCGCGATCGAGCGGCACGCGCACCATCTCGGCGCCGGTGGCGCGCAGCACCGCTTCGTAAGTGACGTAGTTGGGCTCGCAGACCAGCACTTCATCACCGCTATCCAGAAGGCACTGGGCGGTGGCGTAGAGCCCGCACTGTGCACCGGCCATGACGATCACGTTATCAGCGCCGACCGCGAGGCCCTGGCGGCGATAACCGTCGGCGATCGCCTCGCGCAGCGCCGCCTTGCCCTGCACGTCCGAGTAGTGGGTGGCGCCGCCCTGCAGGCTCGACACGGCGCTTTCGATGATCGGCTCGGGGGTGGCGAAATCCGGGTCGCCGACGGAGAGCACGGTGATCTCCTCGCCGGCGGCCTGGCGGGCCAGCGCCCGGTAGTGAATGTCCCAGGCCGCCGCGCCTTCGCCGGCAATACGCTGGGTCAGTCGTGAGTAGTGCATGAAAGCTCCATGGTGACTAGATGGATCGCTGACTGGGTGAATCCGCCAGGCGACGCTTTTCCGCCTGCCACGCTAAATCGGTGCCCTGGGGACTCGCCGCCCAAGCCTCGTATTGGCGGGCGACGTGTTCGGCCATGGCATCGGACACCGGACGAAGCGGGCGCCCCGAGGCCTGGGCGGCGAGCTGCGCCTTGCAGCTACGCTCGAGGTTTCGCATACGCAAGAACGCCTCACCGATGCTCCTGCCACCGGTCAGAAGACCGTGCTGGCGCAGCACCATCGCCCAGTGGCCGCCGAGGTCACGTGCCAGGCGCTCGCGCTCTGATAGCGACAGCGCGATGCCCTCGAAGTCGTGGTAGCCCAGGCGTTGGTAGAATTCCAGCGACCACTGGTTGAGCGGCAGCAGCCCCTCTTCCAGGCACGACAGCGCCACGCCCGCTACGGTGTGCGTGTGCAGCACGCAGGCGACCTCGGGCCGTGCGGCATGCAGAGCGCTGTGGATGGTGAAACCGGCTGGATTGACGCCGAGCCCAGTGGGGTCGTCGAGCACCCGGCCGTCGCCGTCGACGGTCACCAGCTGCTCGGCGCGCACCTCGGAAAAGCGCAGCCCGTAGGGGTTGAGCAGAAAGCGCTCGCCAGGCAGGCGGGCGGAAATGTGGGTGTCGATCCCGTCGTCCATGCCGTCCAGGGCGATGAGGCGATAAGCGGCGGCCAGGTCGTCGCGCAGCGCTTGCTCGTCGATTTGGGCGCTGCTCATGGCGCCGCCTCGACGACGCTCGCCGCCGGCGCTCCGTCGCGGGTGGTCACCCCGTCGAGAAACGCGTCGACCCGCTCAGGGTGTTCGGCCAGCCACTCGCGGGCCACGTCTTCAAGATCGCGCTCTTCGCGGCTATAGGCGCTGATGAAGTCGCTCTGCTCGTCGGCGGTGAAACGGAACTGATCGAGCAGGCGGCGCATGTTGGGGTTCGCCTCGGCGTAGTCGCGGGCGACGATGGTGCGCACGTCACTGCCGCCGCTGTCCGGGCCGAACACGCCCTCGGGGTCCTCGAGCAGTTGCACATCGTAGGCGGGAATCATCCAGTGCGGTGTCCAGCCGTAGAACAGGATCCAGCGCTGCTCGCTCACGGCGCCGGCCACTTCGCTGAGCATGCCCGGGGTCGACGAGGATAAAATCGACCAGTCGCCGAGGCCGTAGGTATCGTTGTCGATCGCCACCTCCATCATGTCGGTGACCGTCGAGCCGTTCTCGATGCTGTAGATACGCCGGTCGAAGCGCTCGGCCACCTCGGGGTCAGCAAGCTGTTCGGCACGGGTGATGCCCGCTTCTGCCACGTAGCCGGGTACGGCGAAGCCCATTCGGGCCCCTTCGACGTTATTGCCCAGATCAACGATCTTGCCCGCCGCCATGGCGGCATCGAAGCTCTCCTGCTGGGCCGGCAGCCAGCCAGCCAGGAAAACGTCGCTGTCGCCGCTTTGCAGCGTGCTGTAGCCCACCGTCGAGCTCAGTTCCTGGCGCGAGACGCGATAGCCCAGCGGCTCGGCGAGCTGAGCCAGAATCTCGCTTTTTACCGTTACCCCGGGCCAAGGGGGCACCACCAGACGCAGGGCGTCGCTTTCATCCTGTGCGGCCTGGGCCGTCAGCGGCACCAGGGCGGTCAACATCATCGTGGCCAGCAGACTTCTTCCCAACATGTCAGGCTCCTTTCATCGATTGTAAAATTATTTATTCTGCGATCGCGTTCATCCAGCTCAGCGCGTCGATCTCGATCACCAGCGGCGAGGCGGTCTCATAAAGCTCTCCCACCGCGCGCTCGAGCGTGGCCGGCTCTCCCGCCGCCCGGTAGCGACAGTCGAAGGCCTGGGCTAACGCCTCGAAGTGCGGCGCGGTCAGGTCGACGCCGAGCTTGTCCACCTCGTTCATCGCCATATAACGGCGAATCTCGTCGTAGCCCTGATTGTTCCAGATCAGCAGCGCCACCGGCTGGCCGAGATCCCGCGCGGTGGCGAGCTCGCCAAGCACGAACTGCAGCCCGCCGTCGCCGACCAGCGCGACCACCGGGCGCTCGGGGCAGGCGATGGCCGCGCCGAGGGCGGCGGGCAGACCGTAGCCGAGCGTTCCGTAGCCGGTGGCGGCGTTGAAGTAGCAGCGCGGCGCGGCCCTGGCCGCGAGAAAGTTACCCGCGTAGACCGGGCCGGTCGAGTCACCGACGATGATCGCCTCGGGCAGCGCCGCATCGAGCGTGGCGTAGAGCGGCACGTAGGGTGCAAGATCCGCGTCCTGCTCGAGCGCCAGCGCCTGGCGGGTTGCGGCGGCGCGGTCATCGCCGGCGCGCGGCTGGGTCTGCCCCTTCGGCAGTGCGGCGAGCAGTGCCTCCAGGGTCTGGCCGGCGTCCGCCACCAAAGCAAGATCGGCGCGCTGGTTGCGCCCGAGCTGCTCCGGGTCGATATCCACTCGAATCAGGCGGCCGGTCAGCGCGAAGCCCTCGTCGAACACCAGATCATAATCGGTTTCGCCAAGCTCGGTGCCCAGCGCCAGCACCACGTCCGCCTCGGCGGCCAAGCGCCTGGCGGCGGGGAGGCTCATGGTCGCGCCCAGGTCGAGCGGGTGGTTGCGGCCGAGCACGCCTTTGGCGTTGATGGTGGTCAGCGCTGGCGCCTGCAGTCGATCGACGAGCGCACGGGCGGCATCAGACGCGGCCACGCAACCACCGCCAAGTAGCACCAGCGGGCGGCTCGCCTGAGAAAGCCATTTGGCGGCGCGGGCCACGGCTTGCGGCGCCGGCGCCGGCGGGAACACCTCGATGGGGCGCACCTCGCCTACGTCCACCGGGGCATCGAACAGGTCGATGGGAATCTCGATATGCACCGGCCCCGGGCGGGCGCCCTGAAACACGGCGAAGGCACGGGCGATGATTTCGGGCAGCGCTGCGGGGTCGTGCAGGGTGTGGCTGAACACGCTTACCCCGGAAAGGGTCTGCTGCTGGTTGGGCAGCTCGTGTAGCCTCCCCTGCCCACGCCCCAACGTGGCGCGGCGGTTGACGCTCGAGATCACTAGCATCGGGATGGAGTCCGCCAGCGCTTGGCCCATGGCGGTGGCGATATTGGTCATGCCGGGGCCGGTAATGATGAAACAGGCTGCCGGCCGGCCGCTGGCCCGGGCGTAGCCGTCGGCCATGAAGCCCGCGCCCTGCTCGTGGCGCGGCGTCACGTGGCGCAGCGGGTACTGGCCCACCGAGCGGTAGAGCTCGATGGTGTGCACGCCGGGGATACCGAAGACGGTATCGACCCGGTAGGCGGTGAGCAGCTCGAGCAGAAGCTCGGCGCAGGTCTTTTTCATCGCAGCGCCTCCTCTGGAACCGGGTCGGGCAGGCCGCCGCGCGGGGTGCGCCGCAGGACACGTTCGACCATCGGTACGAAGTGAGAAAGCGGCAGCGTGTCGTACTCCGGGTCGAAGCTCGCCTGGTCCCACTCGTCGCAGAAGCGCACGGTGCGCGCGTAAGCCGGGTGATCGCGATACTGCTCGCGGGCGTGCGGGTCCTGGCCGAAGAAGTGGCGGTAGTGGTAGCCCTGAAAGAGCTCGTGATGGCGGATCATCCACACGTTGAGCGGGTCGACGTAGGGCTCGAGGATCGCGGCGGCGATCTCGGCGTGATTGGCTGGCGTCAGGTCGTCGCCGATATCGTGGAGCAGCGCGCACACCACCATCTCCTCGTCGGCGCCGTCGCGCAGCGCCCGGGTGGCGGTTTGCAGGCAGTGCTCGTAGCGGTCCACCGGGTAGCCGTGGTGGTCACCTGCGAGGTTTTTCAGGTGAGCGAGCACGCGGCGCGGCGCGTCGTCGACGTAGTCGCGAAAGCGGGCGTCGATCAGCACCCAGTCGTCACGCTTGGCCTCGGTGAAATAGCGAAAACGCGCCTGTTTCATGCGGTCTCTCCTGCGCCCTGATGAGCGCGCCGCTTTTGCAGAACGCGACGACGGCTGGCGGTGCTGTCCCGGTCGACGTAGCCCTGGCGCATATGGCGCACGCCGCCGGCGAGTTGAAAGGCACTGCGCCCGTGCAGCAAGCGGTAGTTGTCCATGATCAGCATCTGGCCGGCATCGAGCTTGAGATTGAGGGTCAGCTCATCGCCGGTGATCAGCTGGTAGAAGGCTCGGCGGGCGGCGTAGTAGGCGTCGAGCTCGTCAGGCTCCAGCGCAGGCACGTTCTCGGTGCGGTTGGAGTAGCGCACGCGTATCGGCGTACCGGCGCTGTCGAGTTCGATCAGCGGGCCTTCGCTCTCCAGATGGGTGTCCGCGTCCTGGTAGCGAAAGCGCGGTGTCACTCGGGTCAGGCAGGCGTAAGCGTCCGGGTCGCGCTGGCGCAAAAGCTCGGCGGCCTTGAAGCCGTCGGCCAGAGTGCTGTCGCCGCCATCGGCGGCGTTGGTCAGGCAGTGCAGCCAGATGTAGCCGGGAATCGGGTCGCGATAGGGATTGTCCGTATGCGGCTCGAGCCCGCGCTGGGTCATGGTCAGGTCATAGGCGTTGGCCACGGACTTCACATCCGCGATGCCGCCCCAGTTGGTGCGTCTGAGCGGGCCGACCCGGTCGATCAGCGTCTGCATGCCGTCTTCGCGGCCGGGCACGTTGGACACCACGACGAAGCCGTCGCGGTGCAGTGCCTCGAGCATGTCCAGAAGCGCGGCGTCATCACCGCAGGCCTGGTCGAAGTCGACGTCGGTGCGCGGCGCATCACTGGCGCTCCAGAGCCGGCGAGGCGCCTCGTCCTGCGCGTCGTTGAGCAGCGCAGCGATGGAGAATCGGCCCTGGTGGCCGTCGCTGAAGCGCAGCGACAGCGTGTCGCCTTCGGCCTTCGCGGTGTCGATGGCAAGATCCAAAGGCAGCTCGGCGGCCTCGATCAGGCGCTGGCCGGTGTAAGCGTCCAGCGTCGCTTCGTCGGGGCTGCGTTCGCGCAGCCAGAGCGCGCTCAGCGCCACGTTTCTGGCGTCGTGTTCGATTCGTAATCGGCGCTGATTCGGCTCGACGATGACATGAGTCATGGTGGCACCTCCCACGGGTGTGCTAGGAAAACACCCTACCTTAGCCTGCTTACGACCCGACCGACTTGATATAAATAGCCTTGTAATTGATCATATTCGCCATGAACCCCGAAACTTCACTCGAATGGCCCTATCCTCGCCCGGATTCGCCGCCGCTGCTGACGCCGGAGCAGGCGGCCTATACCCTGAGCGTCTGGCTGGTGCCGCGATTTTCGATGCTGACGCTTTTCTGTCTTCTCGAACCGCTGCGGGTCGCCAATCGCTTTGGCCACAACCTGTTCGCTTGGGAGCTGCTGTCCGTAGATGGCGGTGCGGTGGTGGCCAGCAACGGCGTGCGCATCGATGTCGACGGCGCGCTGGAGTCGATCGATCACAGCGCGCGGCTGATGGTGGTTTCTTCCTACGACGCCGAGGCCACGGTGGGCTTTAAAGAGCGCGCCGTGCTGCGCCGGATCGCCGCCCACGGTGGCTGGCTTGGCGGGCTCGACACTGCACCTTTCATTCTGGCCCGGGCGGGGGTGCTCGCCGGTCACCGCGTGGCGCTGCACTGGGAGAGCGTACCGGCCTTTCAACAGGAGTTTCCCGAACTCGAGGTCAGCCCCGCGCGCTATGAGCAGAGCCCTACCCGGCTGACCGGCTCCGGCGGCGTGGCCGGGATCGACATGATGCTCGAGTGGATCGAGCAGACCCACGGGCCGGCGCTGGCGGACGCGGTTGGTCGCCAGCTGGTGCACGAGCGCTCCGGCGGTCACGAAGGCAGCGCACGCTCGGGGCGCTACAGCGGCCTTTCGCGCAGCGTGGTGCGTGGGCTCGCATTGATGGAGGCAAACCTTTCCCAAGCGCTGCCGATTCCCGAAATCTGCCGCCTAGCGGGCCAGTCCCAGCGCCAATTGACGCGCCTTTTCCAACGCCACTTCAACGAGACTCCGCAGCAGTGCTATTTGGGCATGCGCTTGGACCGCGCCCGCCAGCTTCTCGCCGATAGCCACTGCCAGGTGACCGAAGCGGCCTTGGCCAGCGGTTTCACTCAGCCGGCGCACTTCACCCGCGCCTACCGGCAGCGCTTCGGCGAGACGCCCAGCACCACCGCCCAGCGCTACAAGACGGGCGGCTCATCGTCGTGAAAACGGCATAAAAAAAGCGCTGGCATTGCTGCCAGCGCTTTTCAATAAGTGCCTTTCTGCTGTCAGGCAGGCAACCGCCTACCCGACAAGGCGTCTTAGCGACGCAGACCCAGACGCTGAATCAGAGACTGATAGCGTTCGAAATCCTTGCGCTTGAGGTAGTCCAGCAGCTTACGACGCTGGTTAACCATGCGGATCAGGCCACGACGGGAGTGGTGATCCTGCTTGTTGGTTTTGAAGTGGTCCTGCAGGCCATTGATGTTGGCGCTCAGCAGGGCAACCTGCACTTCGGGGGAACCGGTGTCGCTCTCGCCGCGGCCGTATTCGTTGACGATCTCGGCCTTTTTCTCAGCGGTTAGTGCCATCTGTCTCTCCAGTCAGCAATATGCTTAACATTGAATGGGTGAGACCACGCATATTTGCAGTCTCAAGGCTATTTTCGCGCAGATCGCTGCATCCTTGCAACGTTTCTCCGACGAATTTACGAACGAGCGACCGTACTCAACAGCCGCTTCGGGGCCACTTCCTGCGGCCCCTTTACAACGCCGAGCCCGATAAACGCGTCGGCGTAATAAAGTCGTGCCAGATTCTCGAGGCCAAGCGCCGTGGCGTCGATCGCCGCGGGCTGGCCATGAGAAAGGCGCTGGTGACCGGTATCGTCCACCGTGAGCGCCGGCAAATGATCGACCAGCACATCCACGGGCATGAGTGTCGCCTCGCGGGTGGGCTGATCGGCGAGCGCCTCGATCTCCTCGAGCGTCCACATCGCCTCGCTATCAAACGGCCCGGTCTTGAGTCGTCTCAATGCGCTGATGTGGGCGCCGCACCCGAGCGCTGCGCCGATATCCTCGGCCAGTGTCCGGATGTAGGTGCCCTTGCTCACGCTCACCTCGAGCTCGAAGGCGGCACCCTCGAAACCGATCAAGCGGGCCTCATGAATGCACACGCGCCGCGCCTTGCGCTCGATCTCCTTGCCTTCCCGGGCAAGCTCGTAAAGCTTTTTGCCCTGGTGCTTGAGCGCCGAGTACATCGGCGGCACCTGGTCGATCTCGCCGCGAAAGCGCGCGATCGCGGCCTCGATATCGTGCTCGGTAAGCGTTGGCACGGCGCGACGCTCCAGCACCTCGCCCTCAGCATCGCCGGTGTCGGTGATCACCCCGAGTTCGACCCGGGTACGATACATCTTATCGGCTTCCAGCAGGTGGGCGGAGAACTTGGTCGCCTCGCCGAGGCAAATCGGTAAAAGGCCCGTCGCCATAGGGTCGAGCGTGCCGGTATGGCCCGCCTTTTGCGCCTCGAACAGACGGCGCACCCGCTGCAGCGCGTGGTTGCTGGAAAGGCCCTTGGGCTTATCCAGCAGCATCACGCCGTTCACCGGCAACCCCTTGCGGCGACGCGCCATTAACGCGGCTCCTCGCCCGCATCCGGCGTATCGTCTTCGTCCTGACGAGCGCGGTCACTCGAGACTGCCTCGTCGATCAGTGACGACAGCTGCTGACCGCGAACCACGCTTTCATCGAAATGAAAGCGCAATTCCGGTACGTGGCGAAGCTGGATGCGCTTGGCGATCTGGCTTCTCAGAAAACCGCTGGCGCGCTTAAGCACCTGCAGGTTTTCCTTGATACGCTCGGGTTCCTGTTCACCCAACAGGGTGACGTAGATGTCGGCGTAGCCCAGATCGCGGCTGACGGTCGCGCCGCTGACCGTCACCATGCCAAGGCGCGGGTCCTTGATTTCACGCTGGATGAGCACCGCCAGCTCCTTCTGGAGCTGGTCGGCTACCCGGTCGGTACGCTTGAATTCGCGCATGATTGCTCCTCGCGGCCCTTACAGGGTGCGCTCGACCTTGACCTGGTCGAAGACTTCGATCTTGTCGCCGACCTGGACGTCGTTGTAGTTCTTGACGCCGATACCACACTCGACGCCGTTACGAACTTCCTGAACATCGTCCTTGAAGCGACGCAGTGATTCGAGCTCGCCCTCGTAAATCACGACATCGTCACGCAGTACGCGGATCTTCTTATTACGATGCACGTTGCCTTCAACCACCATACAACCGGCAATTGCACCGATTTTCGGCGCACGGAACACGTCGCGGACTTCAGCAATACCGACAATCTCTTCTTTCCACTCCGGCGCGAGCATACCGCTCATCGCCTGCTTGACCTCGTCGATCAACTGGTAGATGACGCTGTAGTAGCGCAGATCCAGCCCTTCACGCTCGACGATTTCGCGCGCAGCGGCGTCGGCACGCACGTTGAAGCCGACCACGATAGCCTCACTGGCCAGCGCCAGGTTGGCGTCGGTGCCGGTGATACCGCCCACGCCGGAAGAGACGACCGCCACCTGCACTTCGTCGGTGGAGAGCTCTTCGAGCGCCCCGCGGATCGCTTCCAGCGAGCCCTGAACGTCGGCCTTCAGTACGATGTTGACCTTGGCCACCTCGTCCTGACCCATCTGGCTGAACATGTTCTCCAGCTTGGCTTTCTGCTGACGCGCCAAGCGCACTTCGCGGTACTTGCCTTGACGGAAGTTGGCGACTTCGCGCGCCTTGCGCTCGTCCGCCACGACCATGAAGTCGTCACCGGCGTCCGGCGTGCCGTCCAGGCCCTGGATTTCCACGGGCATGGCGGGGCCCACTTCCTCGACCTGCTGGCCGAGTTCGTTGGTCAGCGCGCGCACACGGCCGTAGTGCAGGCCGGCCAGTACGATGTCGCCGCGCTTGAGCGTGCCGTTTTGTACCAGCACCGTAGCGACCGGGCCGCGACCCTTGTCCAGACGCGATTCGACGACCACGCCCTTACCGGGTGCCGACGGAACGGCCTTGAGCTCGAGCACTTCGGAGGCCAGTTGGATGGCTTCCAGCAGTTCTTCCATACCGTCACCGGTTTTAGCAGAGACGTGAACGAACTGCGTATCGCCACCCCAGTCCTCGGAAATGACACCGTGCTGGGAGAGCTCGTTACGAATACGATCGAAATCCGCGCCCGCTTTGTCGATCTTGTTCACCGCCACGACCATGGGAACGTCGGCCGCCTTGGAGTGCTCGATCGCCTCGATGGTCTGGGGCATGACGCCGTCGTCCGCCGCGACTACCAGGATGACCACGTCGGTCGCCTTGGCACCGCGAGCACGCATGGCGGTAAACGCCGCGTGGCCCGGGGTATCCAGGAAGGTGACGCCGCCGTGGTTGTCTTCCACGTGGTAGGCACCGATGTGCTGGGTGATACCGCCGGCTTCGCCGGTGGCTACCTTGGCACGACGAATGTAGTCGAGCAGCGAGGTCTTACCGTGGTCGACGTGACCCATGACGGTCACGACCGGCGAACGAGTGATCTCTTCACCTTCGTAGGAGATGCCCTCGATCATTTCGGTTTCGAGCGCATCGTCCTTGACCAGCTTGACCTTGTGGCCCATCTCCTCGACAACGATCGCGGCGGTGTCCTGATCGATGGTCTGGTTGATGGTCACGGCCGCGCCCATGGTGAACATGGCCTTGATCACTTCGTTGGCCTTGATCGACATCTTGTCGGCAAGCTCGGCGACGCTGATCGATTCAGGAATCGAGACTTCGCGCACGATCGGCTGCGTCGGCTTCTGGAAGCCGTGCTTACCGTTGCCGCTGCCGCCCGGGCTACGACGGCCGCCGCGGCGTTCGGAGCGCTTGGCTTTCTTGGCCCCGCCACCGCGCTTACGCTCTTCGCGATCGCCGCGATCGTCGTCCTCGTCACGCCCTTTCTTCTTCGCCGCAGCTTTCTTCGGCGGCGCAGTGCGACGGTCGGTACGGCCTTCTTTCGGCGGTGCCGGGGGCATGTCGTCCGGTGCGGGCGTTTCGTCTATCTCGAGCTGCGGTACATCGATGTCCGGAGCAACGGCCTTGTTGGATGCCTCGGCCTGCTTGGCACGCTCGGCTTCCTCGGCGGCACGGGCCTTGTCGGCCTCGGCGCGCGCTTCGGCTTCACGCGCTTGCTGCACCTTGCGCTCGGCTTCTGCTTCGGCCATGTCGCCGACCAGCTGGCGCGGGCCGCTGTGAACCGGCTCCTGGGCTTTCGGCTTCTCTTCTTCGGCGCGCTTGACGTAGGTCTTCTTCTTTCTGACCTGCACTTCGATCGTCTTGCCACGCTCGCCGGTTTTGATGCGGCTGCGCGTCTTGCGCGTCAGGGTGATCCGATTTTTACCCGCATCGGCGGCGTCGCTGCCGCCGTGGCTTTTCTTCAAAAAGCTCAAAAGCGTCTGCTTGTCCTCTTCGGACACCGCATCGCTTTCAGAGGCGTGCTTGAGGCCCGCCTCTTTCATCTGCTCTAGCAAGCGGGGCACGTCGCGGCCCACCTTTACTGCAAAATCTTTAACTGTCATATCCGACATTGTGACCCTCCAAGCCCGTGACCTGTTTACTGTGTGTTCGAAGCCGCTTCGCTATCGTCTTCAAACCAGGGCGCACGGGCAGTCATGATCAGTGCCGCTGCGCGCGCTTCGTCTAACTCCTCGATATCGACCAGATCGTCGACAGACTGTTCGGCGAGATCTTCCATGGTAACGATGCCCTTGCTGGCGAGAATAAAGGCCAGATGGCGCTCCATGCCCTCCATTTCAAGCAGATCGTCCGCCGGCTGCGCGCCATCGAGCGCTTCTTCCGAGGCGATCGCCATGGTGAGTAGCTCGTCCTTGGCGCGTGCGCGCAGCTCTTCGACCAGCTCTTCATCGAACTCCTCGATTTCGAGCATCTCTTCAAGCGGCACGTAGGCGACTTCTTCCAGCGTCGTGAACCCCTCTTCGACCAGCAAGCGGGCAACGTCTTCGTCCACGCTCAGGTGGTGAACGAAAGAGTCCACGAGGCTATCGATTTCCTGCTCGCGCTTGGACTCGGCTTCGTCCTCGGTCATGACGTTGATACGCCAGCCGGTGAGCTCCGAGGCCAAACGCACGTTCTGACCGCTGCGCCCGATGGCCTGGGCGAGATTGTCCTGGGCGACGGCGACATCCATGGCGTGGGCATCTTCGTCCACCAGAATGGAGGCGACATCCGCAGGCGCCATGGCGTTGATGACCAGCTGCGCCGGGTTGTCGTCCCACAGCACGATATCGACGCGCTCGTTTTGCAGCTCCGAGGAGACCGCTTGAACGCGCGAACCGCGCATGCCGACACAGGCGCCGACCGGATCGATGCGTCGATCGTTGGTCTTGACCGCAATCTTGGCCCGCGAGCCTGGATCGCGCGCCGCGCCCTTGATCTCGATGAGCTGCTCGGCGATTTCCGGCACCTCGATCTTGAACAATTCGATGATGAACTGCGGATTGGTGCGCGACAGCTGAAGCTGAGCACCGCGCGCGTCGGCGTCGACCTTGACCAGCAGTGCCCGCACCCGCTCGTTCATGCGGTAGCGTTCGCCGTGGATCATTTCGTTACGCGCCAAAAACGCCTCGGCGTTCTCGCCCAGATCGATGATCAACCCGTCGCGGGTGGTCTTTTTGACGATACCGGCGACCAGCTCGCCTTCGCGGTCGGCGTACTGACGCACGACTTCCGCGCGCTCGGCTTCGCGCACTTTCTGCACGATGACCTGCTTGGCGGTTTGCGCGGCGATACGACCGAAAACGGCGTTCTCGATTTTCTCTTCGACGATGTCACCCAGCGCCAGGGGCGGGTCGCGCTGCTCGGCGATGGTCTGCTTGATTTCGTAGTCCGGAGTTTCGAACTCGTCGTCCTCGACCACCGTCCAGAAACGGTAGGTGTCGTAGTCGCCGCTGCGGCGATCGATCGACACGCGCACGTTGGCTTCTTCGTGTTCGAAACGCTTGCGTGAGGCGCTGGCAAGCGCCGCTTCGACCGCCTCAAAAATGACGTCGCGCGAGACGCCTTTCTCGTTGGAGATCGCGTCCACGACCATTAAAATTTCTTTACTCATGCGTATGCCTCGCCAGTAAACCTGTCCTTTATGCCTCGCCCAAACCGGGGGGCCGCCGTTTTTTTAATCGTCGAGCCTAGTCGTCGAACTGCGGGACAATGTGTGCAGCATCGATACTTTCGATGGGAAAGCAGTACTCTTCGTCGTCGAGCTGAAGTAACACTTCGTCGCCCTCCACCCCCGCGAGCAGCCCCTGAAACTTGCGCCGACCGCTGAACGCGGTGCGCAGCTTGAGCGCGACCTGATGGCCCTGAAAGCGCGTAAAATGATCCAGAGTATACAAGGGGCGTGCCATGCCCGGCGACGAGACTTCCAAGCGATACTCGCCAGGAATCGGGTCTTCGACGTCCAGAACGGCGCTGACCTGACGGCTGATATCGGCGCAGTCTTCAACGCTGACGCCGCTTTCACGCTCGATATAGATCACAAGCCTGGAGTGCTTGCCCTGAGAAAGATGGTCAATGCCCCATAGCTCGAAGCCCATGGCGGCAACAACGGGCTCGACCAGCGCGTGCAGCGCTGCATGTTTCGTGGCCACAGACGAAGCTCCTTTAGCCGTTGCATCAGGCACCTGGCCAGGAGTCATGAGAAAAGCTAGGTGGCTGATTGGCGTTACCTGAAAATGTGTCGTCGACCGCCCGGCCCTGCCGGCACGCCAGACACGCTTGGCTCGCAAAAAGCTACTCTTAAACAGTCGGCAGCGCCGCTATGCAAAAGCGCTACTAACAAAAAGCCCCTTCACAGGAAGGGGCTTTTTAAAAGAAACCTGTAGAACCATTTCGACAAACCGGTGAGATGTTGTTGCCAGCATCTTAAAGATTTCGCTGCGCATACACCGTTTGTAGAAAATGGTAGCGGGGACCGGATTTGAACCGATGACCTTCGGGTTATGAGCCCGACGAGCTACCAGACTGCTCCACCCCGCATCAATCAAGCTGGACGATATTAGCGACTTGTACTACTTTCGTCAAGCGCCTTTCTCGTCTCAGATATTGCTCACTCAAATCACATCCGTTGCCAGCTGTGTTGAGCGCTGAGAACCCGTCAAGGGTTTCTCAGTGGTGCCGAAGGCGGGACTTGAACCCGCACGACCGTAAGGTCACTACCCCCTCAAGATAGCGTGTCTACCAATTCCACCACTTCGGCATCAGGGGAGGCTAAATGAAAGCGGCTCAATCACTTACTCGCCGTTTCCCTCTAGCACTGGCGCTGCATTATCCACACTTTCCGAGCCTTCGTCAAGCGTTGGTACGCTTTGTTGTTGCTCGATCAAACGCGAATCCGGAATACCGGCCTCTGGCGACTGCCCCGCCTGGGTCGCGTAGTAGGCGAGCGCCAGCGACGTTACGAAGAAACCCGCCGCCAGAACGCCGGTGGTACGCGACAGGAAGTTGCCGCTGCCGCGCGAGCCAAAGACGGTTTGCGATGCACCACCGCCGAAGGAGGCGCCGGCATCGGCCCCTTTACCCTGCTGAAGCAGGATAAGTACAACGAGCGCGATCGCGATGACCACGTGAACCATTAAAATTGCAACTTGCATGGCGTTATCCTGCTGACTGACAAATAGCGAAAAAATCATCGGTTTTGAGCGAAGCGCCGCCCACCAAACCGCCGTCGATATCCGGCTTCGCGAGAAGCTCGGCTGCGTTGGCCGCGTTCATGCTGCCGCCGTAAAGAAGCGTGAGCGTATCGCCCAGCCCCTCTTCCAGCGCAGACAGCTGCGCGCGGATGCCGGCCATCACCTCCTGGGCCTGCTCGGGGGTCGCCGTGCGTCCGGTGCCGATCGCCCAAACGGGCTCGTAGGCCACCACCAGGCGCTTGCGCGCACCAGGCTCAAGCGCCTTGAACACCGCATCGAGCTGGCCCAGCACCACGGCCATGGTGCGCTCGGCTTCGCGCTCTTCCAGAGTTTCACCCACGCACAGAATCGGCGTCAGGCCGTGCTCGAGCGCCACGTTGACTCGCGCCAGAATCGCTTCGTCGGTGTCGCCGTAGAGCGCGCGGCGCTCCGAGTGTCCCACCAGCACGTAGGTGACGTCGAACTCGTTGAGCATCGGCGCGCCGACCTCACCGGTGTGCGCCCCGGACGCCTCGGTATTGAGCGTCTGGGCACCGAGTAACAGCGGTGTCGATTGAAGCGCGCGCTGGGCCGCATCCAGGTAGGGAAACGGCACGATCAACGCCGCTTTCACCTGACGGGGCAGCGCGTCGGCGGCAAAGGTGTCGGCAAACGTCTCCAGCAGTGCTTTGGAGCCGTTCATCTTCCAGTTGCCGGCGATCAGTGGTGTACGCATGGCTATCCTCACTCAAGGTGGAGCGAAATGGTATAGGAGCGGCCCTGTCAAGACAACCGCTGTCAACTCGCTCCGCTTTTCGTGCCAACGCGCCTCAACGTTTAGGCCAGCAGCGCCTCGACGCGCTGGGCGAGGGTTTTGGCAAGCCCCATGACATCAAGGTGCGAGCGCCCCTCGACCATTACGCGAATCAACGGTTCGGTACCCGACGGACGCAGCAGCACCCGCCCCTGGTCGCCAAGCTCCGCCTCGAGCCCGCTCACCGCCGCGTCGAGCTCCGGCGCCTTCATGACTTCCTTGGCGTCGGTGCCGGCGGGCAGGCGCACGTTGACCAGCGCCTGGGGCACCTTCTCGAACTCCCGTAGCAGCGTCACTAGCGTTTTTTGCTCGCGCATCATCAGCGCCAGCACCTGCAGCGCCGAGACGATCCCGTCACCGGTGGTTTGCGCGTGGGCGCAAACGATATGACCAGACGACTCGCCGCCAAGCTCCCAGCCGTTGGCCGCCATCTTCTCCATGACGAAACGGTCGCCCACCTTGGCGCGCTCGAAGGGAATGCCGAGCTTTTCCAGCGCCATGGCCAGGCCGAAGTTGCTCATCAGCGTACCGACTACCCCGCCCTGCAACAGGCCGCGGTCGAAGCGGTCGCGGGCGATCAGATAGAGGATGTCGTCGCCGTCGACTTCGCGTCCATCGGCATCGACCAGCAGCACGCGGTCGCCGTCACCGTCAAAGGCGATTCCCAGATCCGCCCCCTGTTGAATCACCGCCGCGCGAAGCGCCGCCGGGTGGGTAGAGCCCACGTCGCGGTTGATGTTGAGCCCGTCCGGCGAGCAGCCGATGACGCTCACCTCGGCGCCCAGCTCGCGAAACACGCTCGGGGCGATGTGATAAGTGGCGCCGTTGGCGCAGTCAAGCACGACCTTCAAGCCGTGCAGACTCAAGCGATCCGGCAGCGTCGACTTACAGAACTCGATATAGCGCCCGGCGGCGTCGTCGATCCGCGCGGCCTTGCCAAGCTGGCCGGCGCTAACGGTGTCGAGCGGGGCGTCCAGCATCGCCTCGATGCGATCTTCCACTTCGTCGGCAAGCTTCTTGCCCTCGGCAGAGAAGAACTTGATGCCGTTGTCGGCGAAGGGGTTGTGCGAGGCGGAAATGACGATGCCCGCGTCGGCGCGAAAAGTGCGGGTGAGATACGCGATACCCGGTGTCGGCATGGGGCCCAGAAGCGAGACATCGACGCCGGCGGCGGAGAGCCCGGCCTCCAGCGCGGATTCGAACATGTAACCCGAGATGCGGGTGTCCTTGCCGATCAGCACGCGGGTACGGCCCTTCTCGCGGCGCAATACCTGGCCTGCCGCCCAGCCGAGCTTGAGCATAAAGTCGGCGGTGATGGGCGCCTCGCCCACCGTGCCACGAATACCATCGGTACCGAAATAACGTCGTGTCATGAGAGTAGTTCCTTGTTGGTCGACGGCTCGCAGCCTTCCTGTAAAACCGCCCATGCCATGGTAACGGCATCCACGGTGGGGCCGACATCATGCACTCGTAGTATTTTGGCGCCTCTTTCGACCGCCATCGCCGACAGCGCCACCCCGCCGAACAATCGCTCCTCGACCGGACGGCCGAGCACCTTGCCGATCATGCTCTTGCGCGACATGCCGACCAATAGCGGAAGCCTAAGCGCTTCGAGCGCCTCCATGCGGTTCAAAAGGCGCAGATTGTGCTCGACGCTTTTGCCAAAACCAAAGCCCGGGTCGAGCAGCAGCCGGTCACGGGGCAGCCCGGCGGCCTCACAGGCGGCTATCCGCTTGCTCAAAAACTCGGCGACAGCCTGTTCGACGGGCACCTCGTAGTGCGGGGCGTGCTGCATCGCCTGGGGCTCGCCCTGGCGGTGCATCAGGCAAACCGGCAGCCCGCTTGCCGCCGCGGCGGCAAGCGCGCCTTCGCGCTCCAGCGCGCGCACATCGTTGATCATACTCGCCCCGCGCGCGGCGGTCTCACGCATCACCAAGGCGCTGCTGGTATCGACGGAGACCAGCGCGTCGAGCTCGCGCACCAGTGCCTCGACCACCGGCGCGACCCGGTCGAGCTCCTCCTGCTCGGGCACCGCCTCGGCCCCGGGCCGGGTCGACTCGCCGCCCACGTCGATCATGGCCGCACCTTCGGCGAGCATCTGCTCGGCGCGGCGCAGCGCATCGTCCAGCGCTACGTGGCGGCCGCCATCGGAAAAGGAGTCGGGCGTGACGTTGAGAATACCCATGACGCGGGGGAAGGAGAGATCCAGCCGGTGGCGACCGCACTGCAGTGACGACGCCGCTTCGAGCAAGGGCTCTGGGGTAGTTGGTTTCATGGCACAGCCTGTAGATAAAAACGTTGCGGCTCGAGGGCGCCCAGCATAGCAAAAAAAAGGCGCCCCGCGGGGCGCCTTGATGATGAACCAGCTGTTTCGGTTAGGGGCCGGCCGGGCCGCCCAGCGGGTCGGACGGGCGACGGCGCGGCTCGTCGTCGTCTTCTTCGCTGTCGTCGCTTGATTCGTGGGCGTCCGACTCATCGGCTTTGGGCTGCGCCTTGTCGCCACCCACCGGGGTGCCGCCACCAGAGGAGTCGCCGTCATCCCAGCCTTCCGGCGGGCGCGGGTCCTTACCTTCCATGATGTCCTTGAGCTGAGCGGCATCGATGGTTTCATACTTCATCAGCGCTTCGGTCATGGCGTCGAGCTTGTCGCGGTTGTCGTGCAGGATCTGGCGCGCCTGCTCGTAGCAGTCGTCGATGATCTTGCGCACTTCCTTGTCCAAGCGCGTGGTGGTCTCGCCGGACTTCAGCTTACCGCCGCCCTGACCCGGGCCGCCGAGGAACTGGTGGGACTCGTCCTCGTCGTACATGATCGGCCCCATCTCGTCAGAGAGACCCCACTTGGCGACCATATTGTGAGCCAGCTCGGTGGCTCGCTTGATGTCGTTCGAGGCGCCGGTGGTGACGCCGTTGGCGCCGAGCGTCATCTCCTCGGCGATACGGCCGCCGAACAACGAGCAGATCTGGCTTAGAATCTGCTGGCGCGAGAGGCTGTAGCGATCCTCTTCCGGCAGGAACATGGTCACACCGAGAGCGCGGCCGCGAGGAATGATCGTCACCTTGTACACCGGGTCGTGCTCCGGCATCACCAAGCCAATGATTGCGTGGCCGGATTCATGATAGGCGGTGTTGAGCTTCTCCTTGTCGGTCATGACCATGGATTTGCGCTCGGCGCCCATCATGATCTTGTCCTTGGCAAGCTCCAGCTCGTCCATGCCAACCAGGCGCTTGTTGCGCCGCGCGGCAAAGAGCGCCGCTTCGTTGACCAGGTTGGCCAGATCCGCACCGGAAAAACCGGGGGTACCGCGGGCAATGATCACCGGCTTGACGTCGTCGGCCAGCGGCACCTTACGCAGGTGAACGCCGAGAATGTGCTCGCGGCCCCGAATATCCGGAAGGCCGACGGTCACTTGGCGGTCGAAACGGCCCGGACGCAGCAGCGCCGGGTCGAGAACGTCTGGACGGTTGGTTGCGGCGATCACGATGATGCCTTCGTTGGCCTCGAAGCCGTCCATTTCGACCAGCAGTTGGTTGAGCGTCTGCTCGCGCTCGTCGTTACCGCCGCCCATACCGGCGCCGCGCGAACGACCTACGGCGTCGATCTCGTCGATGAAGATGATGCAGGGCGCCTGCTTTTTGGCCTGCTCGAACATGTCGCGCACACGCGAGGCGCCCACGCCGACGAACATTTCGACGAAGTCGGAGCCGGAAATCGAGAAGAATGGCACCTTCGCTTCACCGGCGATAGATTTGGCCAGCAGCGTCTTACCGGTACCCGGCGGGCCCACCATCAGTACGCCGCGCGGAATGGTGCCGCCCAGACGCTGGAACTTGGTCGGGTCGCGCAGGAAGTCGACGAGCTCTTCGACCTCTTCCTTGGCTTCGTCGCAGCCAGCGACGTCGGCAAAGGTGGTCTTGATCTGATCCTGGGAGAGAAGCTTGGCCTTGGATTTGCCAAAACTCATCGGCCCGCCTTTACCGCCGCCGGCACCGCCCTGCATCTGACGCATGAAGAACATGAAGATGGCGAGGATCAAAAGGATCGGGAAACTGGCGATCAGCAAGCGCATCCAGATGCTCTGCTGCTCCGGCTCCTTGCCCACCACGGTGACGTTGTTGCTCAACAGGTCATCCATCAGCTTCGGGTCTTCCGCCGCCGGCCGGATGGTCTGGAACTGCGAGCCATCAGTACGCTCACCCTGAATGGTGTAGCCGTCGATGGTCACGCTGCGGACCTGTTGATTTTGCACCTGCTGCACGAACTGGGAGTAGTTGGTGGATTGAGGTGCGCTTTCCGTACTGAAATTGTTGAACACTGTCAGCAGCACGGCCGCAATGACCAACCACAGAATCAGGTTCTTCGCCATATCGTTCAAGGGGCTACCCTCATTACAAGAATCCGTCAGTTAACCGTCGATACTCAGACCTTACACTAGAGTACTACGTTCAACCATTGCCAAAGCACGTTCCGACTTTGGGACATCCGTGCCATCCCGCTTTTGAGCAGTGTGACACGCTTTGCGCCTGCCGGCTCGGCAATCGCCTCGATAAGTTTTTCGTATTACGAGCGTTAGCCGCGAAAGCCCTGGGCCAGGAAGTAGACTTCCCGTGAGCGGGCGCGCGACGCGCCGGGCTTGCGCGTCACCACGCGGTCGAATGACCCCTTGAGCTCCTTGAGGTAGGCATCGAAGCCCTCGCCCTGGAACACCTTGGCCAAAAACGTGCCGCCTTTTGGCAGGGTTTCTCGCGCAAGCTCCAGGGCGAGCTCGACCAGGTACATCGCCTGGGGCTGATCGATGGCAGCCATACCGCTCATATTGGGGGCCATGTCCGACATCACAAGGTCGACGGGGCGATCACCGAGCTTTTTAAGAATCGCGTTCAGTACGCTCTGTTCGGTGAAATCGCCCTGAACGAAGTCCACGCCGGCCAACGCGTCCATCTCGAGAATGTCGGAGGCGATCACTACGCCCTCAATGCCGACCTTCTCGGCAGCGACCTGGCTCCAGCCCCCGGGGGCGGCGCCCAGGTCGATCACCGTCATGTTGGGGCGAAAGAGCTTGTCTTTCTCGTCGAGCTCCAAAAGCTTGTAGCTTGCCCGGGAGCGGTAGCCGTCCTGCCAGCTCTGCTTGACGTACTGGTCGTCGAAGTGCTCCTTCATCCAGCTGGCGCTGGTCTTGCTGGCGGCGCGTTTTTGACCTGGGGGCTTTTGCTGCATGGGGCGTCTATATCTGGGCGTGAGGAGTGAATGTGCGAAAGTGCCGGGTGGGGCGCTTTCACTCGACGGCGTTTCACCGTAAGATGGAGCGTTAAGCGCAAACCGGGATACCGCAAGATACCATGAGCTTGTCACAGGCACAAAAGAAAGCATTTCGCAGCATTGGCCATCACCTGAACCCTGTCGTGACGGTCTCTGAAAACGGCATCTCCGAGACGCTGCTCGCTGAATTCGACCGCGCGCTCAGAGACCACGAGCTGATCAAGGTTAAGCTGGCCCTGCCCGAGCGGGACGACCGCGCCGCGATGATTCAGGAGCTCGCCAACGAAGGCGGCGCCGAACTCATTCAAACCATCGGCAAAATGGCGCTTTTCTATCGCCGCAACCCGAAGGCTAACCCGAAGCTCTCCAACGTAAGCCGCTTCGAAAACCACCACGGCCGCCACTAACGCCTGTCTGGCGCCACGCCGTAAAGCGTCGCCCCGACAAACCGGGCGGCATCAAAAAAGCCCGAAGAGTCACGCTCTTCGGGCTTTTTCGTGGGCCGGCGCCGCGGGCGCCGACCCAAAGGCGAGCTAAATGTGCTCGACGCTTTCGATTTCGTACTCGACGTCGCCGCCCGGCGTCTTCACCACCACCACGTCGCCCTCTTCCTTGCCGATCAGCGCGCGGGCGATCGGTGAGGTGACCGAGATGCGTCCGGATTTGATGTCGGCTTCGTCCTCGCCGACGATCCGGTAGGTCACCTCGGCGTCGCTATCGAGATTCAAAAGCGACACGGTCACCCCGAAGATCACCTTGCCGGTTTTGGGCAGTTTGGTCACGTCGATCACCTGGGCGCCGGAGAGCTTGCTTTCGATCTCCTGAATGCGCCCTTCGATGAAGCCCTGTTGCTCGCGGGCGGCGTGATACTCGGCGTTCTCCTTGAGATCGCCGTGCTCACGCGCCTCGGCGATGGCCGCAATCACCGTGGGGCGCGCCTCGCCCTTCAGGTGATTGAGCTCTTCGCGAAGGCTTTTCTCGCCCGCGACGGTCATCGGGACCTTGTTCATTGACTTGCTCCTGCATGCAGATCCTGAAGGCGCCGCACCGTAATCTCCCGGCCATACTCCAGCGCCATGCAAACGGCATTGGCGCCCGCCAAAGTGGTCGCATAGGGCACCTTGCGCGCGAGAGCAGTACGGCGAATGATCGAAGAGTCGTTAATCGCTTGACGACCTTCGGTGGTATTCACGATATAGGCGATCTCGTCGTTCTTGAGCGAATCGACGATATGGGGGCGGCCTTCATATACCTTGTTGACGTGCTCCACCTCGAGGCCGGCAGCTTCCAAAGCCGCTGCCGTACCGCGGGTGGCACATAGCGTGAAGCCCAATGTTAGCAGAGAACGACCGACTTCGATAATCCCCGCCTTGTCCGGCTCGCGCACCGACAAGAACGCCTTGCGCGGGCCGTCGAGGGCCGGAATGGCCTCGCCGGCGCCGAGCTGCGCCTTGAAGAACGCCTCGGCGAAGGTATCACCGGAGCCCATCACCTCGCCGGTGGATTTCATCTCCGGCGAGAGGATCGGGTCGACCCCCTGGAACTTGTTGAACGGGAACACCGCCTCTTTCACGCTATAAAAATGCGGCACGATCTCGCGCTCGAAGCCCTGCTCGGCGAGCGTGGTGCCCGCCATGCAGCGCGCCGCCACCTGGGCGAGCGAGGTGCCGATGCACTTGGAGACGAACGGCACGGTGCGCGAGGCGCGCGGGTTGACCTCGATGACGTAGATCTCGCCGTCCTGCCAGGCGAGCTGGACGTTCATCAGCCCCTTCACGCCGAGCTCGACCGCCATGCGCTTGACCTGATCGCGCATCTCGTCCTGCACATCCGCCGGCAGCGAGTACGGCGGCAGCGCGCAGGCGGAGTCGCCGGAGTGAACGCCGGCCTGCTCGACGTGCTGCATGATGCCGCCGATCACCACCACTTGGCCGTCGGAGACCGCGTCGATATCGACCTCGACCGCCGCGCTCAAAAAGTGATCCAGCAGCACCGGCGAGTCGTTGGAGACCTTCACCGCATTGGTCATGTAGTTTTCGAGCTCGGAGGCGTCGTAGACGATCTCCATGGCGCGGCCGCCGAGCACGTAGCTCGGGCGCACGACCAGCGGGTAGCCGATGGTTTCGGCCTTGGCGAAGGCATCGTCGAAGCTTCTGGCGGTGGCGTTGGGCGGCTGCTTCAGGCCGAGCTTGTCGATCATCTGCTGGAAGCGCTCGCGGTCCTCGGCGCGGTCGATGGCGTCCGGCGTGGTGCCGATGATCGGCACGCCGGCGGCTTCGAGCTCGCGGGCGAGCTTCAGCGGCGTCTGGCCGCCGAACTGGACGATCACGCCGACCGGCTTCTCCTTGTCCGCGATCTCGAGCACGTCCTCGAGGGTCACCGGCTCGAAATAGAGGCGATCCGAGGTGTCGTAGTCGGTGGAGACGGTTTCCGGGTTGCAGTTGACCATGATGGTTTCATAGCCATCATCGCGCATGGCAAAGGCGGCATGGACGCAGCAGTAGTCGAACTCGATGCCCTGGCCGATGCGGTTCGGCCCGCCACCGAGCACCATGATCTTCTGGCGATCGGAAACGTCCGCCTCGCACTCCTCCTCGTAGGTGGAGTACATGTAGGCGGTGCTGGAGGCAAATTCGGCGGCGCAGGTGTCGACCCGCTTGTAGACCGGGCGAATGCCGGCGCTCTGGCGGGTCTGGCGGAACGCTTTCTCGCTGACGCCGAGCAGTTTGGCCAACCGCGCATCGCCGAAGCCCTTGCGCTTGAGGCGGTAGAGCTCTTGAGCGGTGAAATCAGTCAGGGAGCGCTTGGCGACCGCCTGCTCGGTCAGGATCAGATCCTCGAGCTGGACGAGGAACCAGCGGTCGATATTGGTTAGCGCGAAGACCTCTTCCACGCTCATGCCGGCGCGCATGGCATCTGCCACGAAGAAGATGCGCTCGGCGCCGGCGGCCTGCAGCTCGCCCTTGATCTGCGCCATCGCCTCATCGGAAAACTGCTCGAAAATCGGGTCGAGACCGTCGTTACCGGTCTCCATACCGCGCAGCGCCTTCTGCAGCGATTCCTGGAAGGTGCGGCCGATCGCCATCACCTCGCCCACCGACTTCATCTGGGTGGTCAGGCGGTCGTTGGCCTGGGGGAATTTCTCGAAGGTGAAGCGCGGAATCTTGGTGACGACGTAGTCGATGGACGGCTCGAAGGAGGCCGGGGTCGCGCCGCCGGTGATGTCGTTTTGCAGCTCGTCCAGGGTGTAGCCGACGGCAAGCTTGGCAGCAATTTTGGCGATCGGAAAGCCCGTGGCCTTGGAGGCCAAGGCAGACGAGCGCGACACCCGCGGGTTCATCTCGATGACCACCAGGCGCCCGGTTTGCGGGTCCATGCCGAACTGGACGTTGGAGCCGCCGGTTTCGACGCCGATCTCGCGCAGCACCGCGAGGCTCGCGTCGCGCATGATCTGGTACTCTTTATCCGTCAGCGTCTGGGCCGGGGCCACGGTGATCGAGTCGCCAGTGTGCACGCCCATGGGGTCGAAGTTTTCGATCGCGCAGACGATGATGCAGTTGTCGTTCTTGTCCCGAACGACCTCCATCTCGTACTCCTTCCAACCCAAAAGCGACTCATCGATCAAGAGCTCGTGATTGTTGGAGAGCTCGAAGCCACGAGTACAGATCTCCTCGAACTCTTCCTTGTTGTAAGCCACGCCGCCGCCGGAGCCGCCCATGGTGTAGGAAGGCCGGATGATGGTCGGAAAGCCGAGCTCCGCCTGAATCTCCCAGGCTTCATCCATGGTGTGGGCGACTTTTGCCTTCGGACACTCGAGGCCGATGCGCTTCATCGCCTGGTCGAACAGGTCGCGGTCTTCGGCCATGTTGATGGCGTCGGCGTTGGCGCCGATCATCTCGACACCGTGCTTTTCGAGCACGCCGTGCTTCTCAAGATCCAAAGCGCAGTTGAGCGCGGTCTGACCGCCCATGGTGGGCAGGATGGCGTCGGGCTTCTCCGCCTCGATGATCTTCTCCACCGCCTGCCAGGTGATCGGCTCGATATAGGTGGCGTCCGCCATGGCCGGGTCGGTCATGATGGTGGCCGGGTTGGAGTTCACCAGCACGACCCGGAAGCCTTCCTCACGCAGCGCCTTGCACGCCTGGGCGCCGGAGTAGTCAAATTCGCAGGCCTGGCCGATGACGATCGGGCCGGCGCCAATGATGAGAATGGTGTTGATATCGGTACGCTTGGGCATAACGGTTCCCGCAAAAAAGTGGCGATGAGCAGCGAAATAAACGGTTAAAGCGCCGGACGGATCAGCGGCGCGCCTGCATCAGGTCGATGAAGCGATCGAACAGCGGCGAGACGTCCTTCGGGCCGGGGCTCGCTTCCGGGTGACCCTGGAAGCTGAACGCCGGGCGGTCGGTGCGCTCGATGCCCTGCAGCGTGCCGTCAAACAGCGAGCGGTGCGTGGCGCGCAGGTTCGCAGGCAGCGTCGCCTCGTCCGCGGCGAAGCCGTGGTTTTGGCTGGTAATCATGACCGTGCCGGTGTCCAGATCCTGTACCGGGTGGTTGGCGCCGTGGTGGCCGTGGCTCATCTTCACCGTTTTTGCACCGCTTGCCAGCGCCAGCAGCTGATGGCCCAGGCAGATGCCGAACACCGGGGTGTCGGTCTCGAGCACGTCCTGAATCGCCTTGATGGCGTAGTCGCAGGGCTCCGGGTCGCCGGGGCCGTTGGCCAGGAACACGCCGTCCGGGTTCATCGCCAGCACCTCGCTGGCCGGCGTTTGCGCCGGTACCACCGTCAGGCGGCAGCCGCGGGCGGCCAGCATGCGCAGGATGTTGAACTTCACTCCGTAATCAAACGCCACCACGTGATAGGGGCGCTCACCGGTCGTGGTATCGGCGTAGCCCGCGCCCAGGGTCCACTCGCCTTCGCTCCACTCATAGGCCTCCTTGCAGGAGACTTCCTTTGCCAAGTCCATGCCCTTGAGCCCCGGAAACGCCTTCGCGGCCGCCAGCGCTCGCTCGACGGCGTCATCGCCTTCGGCATCAACCCCCGCTAGAATCGCACCGTTCTGCGCGCCCTTGTCGCGCAGAATGCGTGTAAGCCTTCGTGTGTCGATATCGGCGATTCCCAGCACGTTCTGGCTTTCAAGGTAATCGGACAGACTCTGCTGGCTGCGGAAGCTGCTCGCCATCAGGGGCAGATCGCGAATCACCAGCCCCGCCGCGGCGATGGAGGCGGACTCCACGTCTTCCGCGTTGATACCGGTGTTGCCGATATGCGGGTAGGTGAGCGTGACGATCTGGCGGGTGTAGGAGGGGTCGGTGAGAATTTCCTGGTAGCCGGTCATGGCCGTATTGAACACCACCTCCCCGCTCGTGACGCCGTCAGCGCCGATGGCAATGCCGTGGAACACGCTGCCATCTTCCAGGGCCAATATCGCGGGTTTGCTCAATGCGGGGTTATTCAAGGCTCGTTCTCCCATGCTGGTGGGAGCCTGTGGGCGCAGGCTCGGCGATCCGGTGTCGGCGTTTGCGGGCAAACGTCGGGTCGTAAAAAAGCGGGACGAAGCCGACAAATTAAAAATCGGTTTCATCCCGCTTGTTGTTCTTGCGTGGCAGGGCCATGTGATACGAACGGCTTTCGAGTGAGGCCAGTGCAACAAGCGCAGCGCTTCGCCGTTTAGTTCCTACTCACATGTCTATCGCCCGGCCAAAATTTTTGGAATGTTACAGCATTTTCGCCGTTCGGGCTAGCCCCTTTGGCCGCCGCGTTGGCTTAAACGTCAGCCAGCCCCAGCACGTCCTGCATATCGAAGCGCCCGGCCTGTTGGCCCGCCACCCAGCGCGCGGCGCGTACCGCGCCCTTTGCGAAGGTCATGCGGCTCGAGGCCTTGTGCGTGATCTCGATGCGCTCGCCTTCGGTGGCGAACATCACCGTGTGCTCACCAACGATGTCGCCGGCGCGCACGGTGGCAAAGCCGATCTCGGTGTCGGTGCGCGGCCCGCACTGGCCGACGCGCTCGAACACGCCGTGTTCCTTGAGCGTGCGGTCGAGGCTTTTCGCGATTACCTCGCCCATCCTGATGGCAGTGCCGGAAGGCGCATCGACCTTGTGGCGGTGGTGCGCCTCGATCACCTCGATGTCGTAGCCCTCGTCACCCAGCGCCCGGGCGGCGGTTTCCAAAAGCTTCAGCGTCAGGTTCACGCCCACGCTCATGTTGGGAGCGAAGACCATCGCCACGCGGTCGCGATAGCCATCGAGTGCTTCGAGCTCGTCATCGTTCATGCCTGTGGTGCCGATCACGATCGCCTTGCCGTGCTCGGCGCAGAACGCAAGATTCGAAAGCGTCACCTGCGGGGCGGTGAAGTCGATCAGCACGTCGAAATCGTCCTTGATCGCATCGAGCGAGTCGACGGCGGCCACGCCGCACTTGCCGGTACCGGCCAGCTCGCCGATATCGGCGCCGACCAGCGAGCTTCCCGGCTCGAGGATACCGCCGGCAAGCGTTGCGCCCGCATCTTCATTTACGGCGCTGACCAGCGTGCGGCCCATGCGCCCGGCCACGCCTACGATGGCGACTCGCGTCATGTGATCTCCTTGAGGGCGCGCGTGCGGCCCGGGGTTGAGTGAAATGGCGGGAGTATATCAAAAACGCTCGGCGCCGGGCTCAGTTCTCCCAGACGACTTCCAGCGTCTCGTCTTTCGCCATGCGCACGAGGTGGTTCTCGACCACGCCTTCGAGCTGGTCGAGCGAGGCCTCGTCGAGGGTCTCGATGGACACCGAGAGCTTGTCGGCGTCGGCGTGCATCAGGCAGGTGCCCTTCTCCGGAAAAACGATTTTGGCATCGCTTTCGGTGTATTCGACCTCGAGCTTGTGCGACCAGTGTTTGCAGAGGCGGTTGATCAGGCGTCCACCGGACTCGGTGGCAATTTCGGCGCGGGAAATCGGCATGTAGCTCTCCTTGAACAAGAAACATTCACATTATCTTACTTTCACCGCCGTCGATACACGCGGGGCCGGCCGACGGCCGTGCAACGAATCGTTGCGCCATTTAGAACAGTTTAGCGCCAGACTCTGTACAGCCTCGGCGGATTTCTCGATAATGCCGTCATGTAAATGCGAATCATACCCAGTTTACCGGGTCATTCGGAACGTCGAACGACTGTTTGGGTCACTCTTTCATCCTTACTCTGTCTGCGGAAACCGTCCATGAACGTCACTTTTTCAAAGCCCACGGTTTTAAAGCCCGGCCTATTAACGTCGCTGACGCTAGCCACAGCGCTTGGGGCAATGCCGGCGCTGGCCGACCCCATCGACGTCGTGGACATCGCCGGGCGCAACGTGACCCTGGATGGCCCCGCCGAGCGCGTCATTCTGGGCGAAGGGCGTCAAATCTACCTCCTTGGCCTGCTCGAGCCCGAGGCGCCGTTCACCCACGTAGTGGGCTGGCGAGAGGACTTCTCCCAAGCGGATCCGGACAACTACGCCCGCTACGCCGAGCGCTTTCCCGAGATGGCCGACATCCCCACCTTCGGCGGCTTCAAGGACGGCACCTTTGACGTCGAGCAGGCCGCCTCACTCTCGCCGGACGTGATCTTCATGAATCTCGAGGCGAAGGCCGCCACCGAAGACGCCGGCTACGACGACAAGCTCGCCGAGCTCGACATCCCGATCGTCTACGTCGACTTTCGCGAAGATCCGGTGGCCCACACCATCCCCTCGATGCGCCTGATCGGTCAGATCATGGGTGACGACGCCGCCGCCGAGGCGTTCATCGACTTCGCCGAGGAGCAGCTCGCCCGGGTGACGGACGTCATCGATGAGGCCACCCCGGCGCGGCCGAGCGTGTTCATCGACCGCGCCGGCGGCTACTCCGACGAGTGCTGCATGAGCTTCGGCCCCGGTAACTTCGGCGAGTACGTCGAACTCGCCGGCGGCAGCAACATCGCCGACGGCATCATCCCTGGCAGCTTCGGCACGCTCAACCCGGAGCAGATCATCGCCGCAAGCCCGGAACACGTCGTGGTGACCGGCGGTAACTGGGACGCCTACGTGCCCGGCGGCGCCTGGGTCGGCATGGGCCCTGGCGCTGACATGGACGCGGCGCGCGACAAGCTCGAAGCGCTGACCGAGCGCACCGCGATGACCGGCGTGCAGGCAGTAGCCGATGGCAACGTGCACGCCATCTGGCACCAGTTCTACAACAGCCCCTACTACTTCGTCGCGATCCAGCAGCTGGCCAAGTGGCTGCATCCGGCGCTGTTCGAGGATCTTGACCCGGAAGCAACCATGGAAGAGCTCCACGAGCGCTTTCTGCCGATCGACTATGAACCCGGCTACTGGATTTCCCTGAATGATGAGTGACAGCGCCGTGGCCACGCCGACGACTCAGGGGCGCAGCCACTATAAAAGCCAGGTCGTGCGCCGCCAGCTGATTCTCGCAGCGCTGGTGGTCGCGCTGTTTTTCAGCCTGTGCGTCGATCTAGCGCTCGGGCCGGCGCGCTACAGCCTCACGGAGGTCATCGCCGCGCTGCTGACACCATCAAACGTCAGCGATCAGGCGCGGGTGATTCTCTGGGAGATTCGCATGCCGGTAGCGCTGATGGCGCTGGTGGTGGGCGCGAGCCTGTCAGTGGCCGGTGCGCAGATGCAGACCATTCTGAGCAACCCGTTGGCAAGCCCCTTTACCCTGGGCATTTCCGCCGGCGCGAGCTTCGGCGCCGCACTAGGTCTGGCCTTTGGCGTGGCCATCGTGCCCGCCGCCATCGAGTTCGTGGTGCCGATCAATGCCTTCGTCATGGCGATGTTCACGGCGTTTTTAATCCACGCGCTGAGCCTCAAGCGCGGCGTCACCGTGGAAACCATCGTGCTGCTGGGCATCGCCATGGTATTCATCTTCAACTCACTCATGGCGCTGATTCAGTTCTTTGCAAGCCAGGAAGCCGTGGCCGCGGTGGTGTTCTGGACCATGGGCAGCCTGACCAAGGCGACCTGGCCCAAGTTCTGGATCGCGCTTGGCATACTGGCCGCCATTCTGCCGCTTCTGGCGCGCCACGGCTGGGCGCTGACGGCCATGCGCCTGGGCGACGCCAAGGCCGAAAGCATGGGCGTCAAGCCGCGCTCGCTGCGTTTGGAAGTGCTGGTGCTGGTGTCACTGCTTTCTGCGGTGGCGGTGGCGTTCGTCGGCACCATCGGCTTCATCGGGCTGGTCGGGCCGCACATCGCGCGCATGTTGGTGGGCGAGGATCAGCGCTTTTTCCTGCCAGGCTCGGCGCTGTGCGGCGCGCTGATCCTCTCGGTGGGCTCGGTGATCTCGAAGCTGGTGATTCCCGGCACGATCATACCGATCGGCATCATCACATCCCTGGTCGGCATCCCGTTTTTCCTGTTTCTGGTGCTCAACCACAAGAAGGCGTCATGGTGATTCGCTCATGGTAACTCTCAAGCTTGACGGCGTATCCGCCCGCTACGGGCGGCGCACCATCGTCGAAGACATCACCACACCCCGCTTTCAGGGCGGCCAGGTCGTCGCACTGCTAGGCCCCAACGCGGCGGGCAAATCGACGCTTTTTCGCCGCATTCTGGGGCTGGTGGACGGCAACGGCACGGTCAGCATCGACGAGACAACCGCCGAGCGCCCGGTGGCCTACATGCCCCAGGACACCGGCGCGAAGGCAGTGTTGAGCGTGTATGAATCGGTATTGCTGGCGCGCATGCAGGGGCGAAGCCTGAAGGTACAGCCAGAAGATCTCGAGCAGGTGGACCGGGCGCTTGCGGAGCTTGGCATCGCCTCGCTCGGCGAGCGCGATATTGGGGATTTGAGCGGCGGCCAGCGCCAACTGGTGAGTGCCGCCCAGGCACTGGTGCAGGAGCCGGAAATTTTGATGCTCGACGAGCCCACCTCGGCGCTGGACTTGAACCGCCAGATCAACCTGCTCACCGTGCTGCGACGGCTGGCCGACGAGCGCGGCATGCTGATTCTGGTCGCGCTTCACGACCTGGGCCACGCGCTGCGCTTCACCGACGCCGCCATGGTGCTGGACTATGGGCGCCTGATCGCCTGCGGTCCCACCGAGGAAGTGATTACCCCCGCGCTTCTGCGCCAGGTCTACCGGGTGGCGGCGCGCATCGAGCCCTGCTCGAAGGGCCGCCCCCAGCTCATCGTCGAAGAGGCCGTTTGAAGCGCCGGCCTTCGAGCGAGGCCAGCGCTACACCGGCTAGCATCAGCGGCAGCGCCAGGAGGAAGCCGCCGGAGATGGGAATGCCGAACAGCACCCAGTCCGCGGCGATCGGCCAGACCAGCGCCACGTACTCGAAGGGGGCGAGCTTCGACACCTCGGCATAGCGAAACGCCAGCGTCATGGCGATATGCCCCACCCCGCCGAATAGCCCCGAGAGCACCAGCAAAGCGAACTCGGTATCGGTCAGCTCGGCCCACCCCAACGGCCACGTGGCAAGCCCAGCAAGCGACGACACCACGATGAAGTAAAACGCGATGGCGCCGGCGGTTTCGGTGCGCGAGATATGGCGAATGGTGAGCAAGGCGCCTGCCGTCAAAAGCGCCCCGGCGGTGCCGAGTGCGTAGCCCAAAAGCCGCCCGTCGCCGCTACCCGCGCTTAGCTCCGGCACGACCAGCACCGCCATTCCCGCCAGCGCCAGCGCGATCGCCCCCATGCGGTAGAGCGAAAACTTCTCGCCCAGCAGCAGCACGCCCCCCACCGCCATGAAAATCGGCGATAGCTGAACCAACAGCGTGGCCTCCGCCACCGGCAAAAACGCCACCGCCGAGAACGAAAAGAACATCGCCGCCGCCCCGAGCCCCGAGCGCAGCAGATGCCCGAGCGGCCGCCGAGTCGCAAGCCCTTGAGGAAACTCCCGGCGAATCGCCAAAAAGATCACGATCGGGATCAGGGCGAACAGCGAGCGAAAGAAGATGGATTGACCCACCGGCACCGTGTCGCTCACCGCCTTGATACACACGAACATGCCGGTGAACATCACCCCGGAAAGCACGCGCAAGAAAATGCCCAGGGAGGGACGGTCCTGTAATCCGGTCATGGCTAAAATTCTCTAAACAAAAGATAAATACTAATAAAGGGGAGGAATTATCGATGAACGGGGCTTCAAAAACCAGACAAGAGTCTTCTCCCGAAAAACGTACATCTTTACAATCAAAAGCTTAAATTTCCGTGGCACGAACTTTTGATGTTTAACAAGTTGCTTGGGGGCCTAAGCATGAATGAGCTATTGGGTAGCCTGGAAAAGCTGAACGTTGGAAAAAGCAAAGGCAAACCTGCGCCCAATAAACCATGTCTTTTAATGGCCGTTATATGTGAGATACAAAGTGGCTACGTTGATTCGCCCCGGATCGATATCAATGAACGCTTGATCGCTCGCTACTTTGATATTTACGAAGCAGCTACCAATGATCGAGCGGCGGCAAACCCTCACCTGCCGCTATGGCACCTGCGATCCGACAAGGGCCCTTCAGGCAGCCTGTGGGTACCTATTTTCAAGAGTGGCCTGGAACAGCATGTCGGCCAGCTTGGGCAACCAAAGTCGCTTAAAAGCTTAAAAGAGCGGTTCGTCGCAGTTTATCTCGACAGCGCGCTTTATAACGCCTTCAAGAGTCAGGAGTATGCTTGGAAAGCCGGCGATATTCTTATTGCTCGTTACTTTCACCAGGACTTGGAAGCTCAGAAGCGGTTACGCACGTATACCCGTCTCGCCTTGGACAGTGGTGAATATGTAAGAAACCCCCAGAAGCTCAAGGGTACTGTACGAGAAAGCTTTCAACGATACGCTCGCTCAGCTGCCTTTCGCACTCTCGTGCTGGAGGCCTACGATTACCGGTGTGCCGCCAGCAGACTTCGCTATATAACCCCCGACTACCGGTATCTAACCGAAGCCGCCCACCTCATTCCTTTTGCAGTGAGCCAGGATGATCGTCCGGTAAACGGTCTGGCCCTGACTCGCGACCTACACTGGGCAATGGATCATCATTTGATCGCTCCGGGTCCCGATTTGAAATGGCATGTCAGCAAGCGGATCGATCGCCTGGTCGATGATAATCGCTGGCTATACTGCCTCGATGGACAGCCGTTAGTCGTCCCGCGCGAACCGGTCTTTCGGCCGGACGAGAAGGCCTTGGCTTGGAGATTTGAGCGACTACAGCGATAATTTTACAAACAATAAAAAAGCCCCGACATTCGCAATGGCGGGGCTTTTTCTTTCAAGACGCTAGCCTTACGGCTTCATCTCTTCAAAGAACTTCTTCACGCTGTCGAAGAAACCGGTTTTCTTCGGCGAGTGGCTGTGACTGTTGCTGTCGTCGAAGCTCTTTTGGAGCTGGCGCAGCAGGTCCTTTTGCTCTTCGTTCAAATTCACCGGGGTCTCGATCACCACCTTGCAGAGCAGATCGCCCGGGGCGCCGCCGCGAACCGGCTTCACGCCCTTGCCGCGCAGGCGGAACAGCCGGCCGGTTTGGGTTTCCGGCGGAATCTTGAGCTTCACGCGGCCGTCGAGCGTCGGTACTTCCAGCTCGCCGCCGAGCGAGGCGTCGACGAAGTTGATCGGCACGTCGCACTGCAGGTGCTTGCCGTCGCGCTGGAAGATCGGGTGCGACTTGATCGCCACCTGCACGTAAAGATCGCCGGCCGGGCCGCCGTTCACACCAGACTCGCCTTCACCGTTCAGGCGAATGCGGTCGCCGGTATCCACGCCGGGCGGAATCTTGACCGAGAGCGTGCGGGTTTCGCGCACGCGGCCTTCCGCGTTGCACTTGTGGCACGGCACCTTGATCTGCATGCCGGTCCCGTGACAGGTCGGGCAGGTCTGCTGCACGGCGAAAAAGCCCTGCTGCATGCGTACCTGACCCATGCCCTGACAGGTCGGGCAGGTGTCCTTGCTGGTGCCCGGCTCGGCGCCATCGCCATCGCAGCGATCACAAGTGACATGGCGCGGCACGCGAATGTCGACGGTGGTGCCGGCGACCGCGTTTTCCAGATCGAGCTCCAGATTGTAGCGTAGATCCGAGCCGCGCGCCGGCGCATTGGGCCCGCGACGACGCCCGCCGCCACCGCCGAAGATGTCGCCAAACACGTCGCCGAAGATATCGCTGAAATCCCCCGCGCCGGCACCGCCGCCGCCAAAGCCGCCTCCGCCCTGACCGTCGACGCCGGCATGGCCGAACTGGTCATAAGCGGCGCGCTTTTGCTCGTCGCTGAGTACTTCGTAGGCATCGGATACGTCGCGGAATTTCTCGGCGGCGGTTTCGTCATCCGGGTTACGGTCAGGGTGGAATTTTTGCGCCAGGCGGCGGTAGGCCTTTTTGATCTCTTTCTGATCGGCCCCTTTTTCGACACCCAGGACTTCGTAGTAATCGCGCTTGGACATGGGTCCTACGCCTCCTGGTTAGGGTATGCTCTTGACGGTACGAACCGTGATCATCGTTTTGGTCCTGGAAACAGCAACGCGGGAGCTGGCTCCCGCGTTGCTGCGATCCTTACAGAAAGAGCGTTTACTGCTTCTTCTGCTCGTCGTTGACTTCTTCGTACTCGGCGTCGACGACGTCGTCTTCCGGCTTGGATTGGGCCTGTTCGCCGTCCTGACCTTCCGCGGCCTGAGACGCATCCGCCTGCTCGGCATACATCTTCTGGGCGAGCTGGCCAGAGGCTTCGGTCAGCGCATCCAGTTTCTTCTGAATGTCGTCCTGGTCGTCGGTCTTGACCGCCGCTTCCAGGTCGCTGATGGCGGTTTCGATGTTTTGCTTCTCTTCATCGGTCGCCTTGTCGCCGGCTTCTTCCAGCGTCTTGCGCGTGGCGTGGATCATGCCGTCGGCCTGATTACGCAGTTGCACGAGTGCTTCGAACTTCTTGTCTTCGTCGGCGTGAGCCTCGGCGTCGCGCACCATTTGCTCGACTTCTTCGTCCGACAGGCCGCTGGAAGCCTTGATGACGATGGACTGCTCTTTACCCGTCGCCTTGTCTTTCGCAGAGACGTTCAGGATGCCGTTGGCGTCCAGATCAAAGGCCACTTCGATCTGCGGTACACCGCGCGGTGCCGGCGGAATGTCGGCAAGGTCGAAACGACCCAGCGACTTGTTCTGCGAGACCTGCTTACGCTCACCCTGCACGGCGTGGATGGTCACGGCCGTCTGGTTGTCATCCGCGGTGGAGAAGGTTTGGGTCTTCTTCGTCGGGATGGTGGTGTTCTTCTCGATCAGCGGGGTCATGACGCCGCCGAGGGTTTCGATACCCAGCGTCAGCGGGGTTACGTCGAGCAGCAGCACGTCTTTCACGTCGCCACCCAGTACGCCACCCTGAATCGCAGCACCCACGGCCACGGCTTCGTCCGGGTTGACGTCCTTGCGCGCTTCCTTACCGAAGAAGTCAGCGGCTTTCTGCTGAACCAGCGGCATACGGGTCTGACCGCCGACGAGGATGACGTCGTCGATTTCAGATGCGGAGAGACCGGCGTCTTTCAGCGCCATTTTGCACGGCTCGAGCGAGCGCTGAACCAGCTCTTCGACCAGCGATTCGAGCTTGGCGCGCGTCACTTTCACGTTCAAGTGCTTCGGACCGGTGTTGTCTGCAGTGATGTACGGCAGGTTCACATCGGTTTGCTGGGCGCTGGAGAGCTCGATCTTGGCCTTCTCGGCAGCTTCTTTCAGGCGCTGCATGGCCAGGTTGTCGCCGGAGAGGTCGATGCCGCTGTCGGACTTGAACTGCGAGACCAGGTAGTTGATCAGCGACAGGTCAAAGTCTTCGCCGCCCAAGAAGGTGTCGCCGTTAGTGGCGAGTACTTCAAACTGGGTTTCGCCGTCGACGTCGGCCACTTCGATGATGGAGATATCGAAGGTACCGCCACCCAAGTCATACACTGCGATGGTCTTGTCGCCGCGCGACTTGTCCATGCCGTAAGCGAGTGCGGCAGCGGTCGGCTCGTTGATGATGCGCTTGACGTCGAGACCGGCGATGCGGCCAGCATCCTTGGTTGCCTGGCGCTGGCTGTCGTTGAAGTAGGCCGGTACGGTAATAACCGCTTCGGTGACAGTTTCGCCAAGGTAGTCTTCGGCGGTCTTCTTCATCTTCTTGAGCACTTCCGCGCTGACCTGCGGCGGTGCCATTTTCTTGCCTTTGACTTCGACCCACGCGTCGCCGTTATCGGCTTCGGCGATCTTGTACGGCACCATCTTGATGTCTTTTTGAACGACGTCGTCCTTGAAACGACGGCCGATCAGACGCTTGATGGCGTACAGGGTGTTTTCCGGGTTAGTGACCGCCTGGCGCTTGGCGGACTGGCCGACCAGCGTTTCACCGTCATCGGTGTAGGCGATGATGGAGGGTGTCGTGCGGCCACCCTCAGCGTTTTCGATAACCTTGGCGCTGTCGCCGTCGAGAACCGCCACGCAAGAGTTGGTGGTGCCCAGGTCAATACCAATAATACGTCCCATAGCAAAAACCTCGAATTCGGTGGTGACAAAAACTGTTGCAATCGGTCTGCGGTGATTACCGCGGGTTGGCCTTTATCTGGGGGCCGCCATGAACTTTTCAAGGGGGGAATTTGCATTATCCCCCAACTCGACTAGCCCGCTTTCTGGCTGACCACGACCATCGCCGGGCGCACCAGGCGGCCGTTGAGCAGATACCCCTTCTGCACGACTTCCATTACCGTGTTGGGCTCGAGTTCCGGGTTGGGCACCATGGTCAGGGCCTCATGAACCTGCGGGTCGAAAGGCTCGCCGTTGGGCTCGACGCTCTCGACGCCGAACTTGTTGAGCACGTCGAGCTGCATTTTGAGCGTCATGGACACGCCTTCACGGTGCGCATCAGAGGCATCCTCTTGCATGCTTTCGAGCGCTTTTTCCAGGCTATCTACCACCGGCAGCAGCTCCTTGACGAACTTCTCGAGGGCGAACTTGCGCGCCTTCTCCGCCTCCGCTTCGGCGCGGCGGCGCACGTTCTGAGCCTCGGCAGACGCTCTGAGCGACTGATCCTTCGCCTCGGAAAGACTCTGTTCGAGCTCTTCGACGCGGGCCGCCAGCACTTCGGCTTCCGGGTTGCTCACGCCTTCGTCGAACGCCTCGGTACCCAGCGGCGACTCGTCGTCCAGCACGCCTTCGAGATCGCCCTCGACCAGGCGCTCTTCATCCGCCTGCTCGGTTACCTCGGCTTCCTGCTCCTGGCGGGCCAGCTCGTCATCGATCGGGGTTTGCGGTTCTTTCGCCATGCCGTACTCCTGAATGCGGTCGCGGCGCTTGAGCGCCCGCTGGTTGAGATGAACGGTTTGAGATAAACGGGTTCATTAATGCGTATGCACGCTATATGGGGGCCTTGTTTGGCATCTCAAGGGGCATTGAAGTGAGTTATCGACTACTGTATAAAACATCAATCATTGTATAAGCATCCAGTTTCTATAGAGCCCTGCCTGGGAGGCCCTATGCTGACGCAGCTCGTCATTCAGGATTACGCCATCGTTGACCGTCTGGAACTCGATTTGACCGACGGCATGACCGCCATCACCGGGGAGACCGGGGCGGGTAAATCCATCCTGCTCGGCGCCCTGGGGCTTTGCCTGGGCGAGCGCGCCGAGGCGGGAAGCGTTCGCCACGGCCGTGAACGCACCGATCTTTCGGCCAGCTTCGACATCGCCCGCCTGCCCGCCGCGGCTGAATGGCTCGAGGCGCGTGAGCTCTCCTCCCAGGAGTGCCTGCTTCGCCGTGTAGTGACCGCCAGCGGCCGCTCGAAGGCGTGGATCAACGGCCAGCCGGCGACCATCGCCGATCTCAAGGCGCTCGGCGAGCTTCTGATTCAGGTTCACGGCCAGCACGCCCACCAGGCGCTGATGCGCGAAGAGACCCACCTGGCGCTTCTGGACGACTACGCCGGGCTCAAGGGCAAGCGTCAGGCGCTGGCCGAAACCTTCAAGGAGTGGCGCGCTGCCCGCGCACGGCTAAAAAAGCGCAGCGAAGCAGGTAGCGAAGTCGAGGCGCGGCGCCAGCTCTTGCGCTATCAGGTCGAGGAACTCGACCAGCTGGCGCTTGGCGAAGGTGAACTCGAGGTGCTCGAAGAGGAGCAGTCCACGCTTGCCCACGCCGAGGAGACCCTGCGTGAAACCCAGTTCGCCGTGGAGTGCTGCGAAAGCGACGACGGCGGCGCGCTTTCGCTGCTCAACCAGGCGCACGCCCGGCTCAGCGCCCTGCCCGGTAGCGACAAGGGCGTGCTGGCCAACACGCTGGCCATGCTCTCGGATGCGCGTATTCAGGTCGAAGAGGCCACCGGCGAGCTGGCACGCTTCGCCAGCGCCACGGAGCTCGACCCGGAGCGCCTGACGTGGGTCGACGAGCGCCTTGCGGATGTGCACCGCATCGCGCGCAAGCATCACGTCGCCCCGGAAGAGCTTTTCGCGCTACACCAGTCGCTGGCCCGTGAGGTGGCCCAGTTGGAAGCGAGTGATGAAGATATCGAGGCGCTGAGCAGCCAGGTCGCCGAGTACCGCGAGCGCTACCGTCAAAACGCCCGGACGCTTTCCGAGGCGCGCCAAAAAGCCGCCGGTAAGCTGGGCAAGGAAGTGCAGCAGCAGCTCGCGTTTCTGGCCATGGGCAAGGCGCGCTTCGAAGTGGCCGTATCGAGCCGAGAAACGCCCGCTCAGGACGGGCTGGACCAGGTACAATTTTTGATCAGCGCCAACCCGGGCCAGCCGGCCCGCCCGCTGACGAAAGTCGCCTCCGGCGGCGAGCTTTCGCGCATCAGCCTGGCGATCCAGGTGGTCGCGGCCAGCCACTCCACCATTCCGAGCCTGGTGTTCGACGAAGTGGATGTGGGTATCTCCGGCGCTACGGCGGAGATCGTCGGCCAGCTACTGCGCCGGCTGGGGGAAAAAGGCCAGGTGATGACCGTCACTCACCTGCCCCAGGTAGCCGCTCAGGCGCACCAACATCTGCATATCGAAAAGCAGGCCAAGCGCGACAGCACCCTGACGCACATGGCGCTGCTCGACGAAAAAGGCCGGGTGAGCGAGCTGGCGCGCATGCTGGGCGGAGTCAAACTCTCGGAGCAGACGCTGGCCCACGCCCGCGAAATGCTCAATGCCAGCCAGCGCCCGCCACACTGAAAAAGCGGCCTTTTATAAACCAAAACGCCCCTGCCGCGATCGCGGCAGGGGCGTTTTTTTGGCGTGCACCGTTTTTATTGTATATCCGGTGCCGGTGGCGCTGTGCGTATCAGGACTTGGGACGCACGTAGAGCACCAGCGCGTGGTCGATCAGCTCGAAGCCGTGCTCTTCGGCGATCTCCTGCTGACGGCGCTCGATGACCTCATCGACGAACTCGATGATCTCACCGCTTTCCAGGCACACCATGTGGTCGTGGTGGTCTTCCTGGGTCATCTCGAATACCGCATGGCCACCGTCGAAATTGTGACGAATCACAAGGCCTGCCGACTCGAACTGAGTCAGTACACGGTAGACAGTCGCAAGCCCCACATCCTCGCCCGCATCGATCAGTGTTTTATACACTTCTTCTGCGCTAAGGTGGTGTTGGCCCGAAGCATTTTCGAGAATCTGCAGGATCTTGACACGCGGCAGGGTCACTTTTAGCCCGGCTTTGCGTAGTTCATGGTTCTGATCGGCCATGGTTGCTCTTCGCAGTAACAGGTTAGGTCGGGTATCATCGACCGAAACCACGATAGTGAAGAACAGGCCCAAATGCAAAAATTGACTCGTATCATCACGCTTTCCGTTGCCCTGACCGTCGTCAGCGGCTGCAGCTATGTCGGCGTTTACAAGCGCGACATCCCCCAAGGCAATCTGGTGACCCAGGAAATGGTCAGCCAGCTACAGCCGGGTATGACCCAGGAACAGGTCACCTACGTCATGGGGCGCCCGCTTTTGGAGGCCCCCTTCGACTCCCGCGAGTGGGACTACGTCTACCGGTTGGACAAGGCGTACGCCGGGGTCGAGCAGCGCCGCGTCACGCTGACCTTCGATGACTCTGGCCGGCTCGTGAACATCGAGCAGCAGGGCGATCTTTCCCGCTCACCGTCGGTCAGCGCCAATCACGGTGCCGGCCCGGCGCCTGAGGCCGAAAACCCGCTGATGCCGCTCTTGACGCCGAATCAGCAAACGCCGACGCCGACCCCGGAAAACGCGCCGGCGGCCACCCCTGCCGCCACGCCGGAACCAACCCCGGTCATCGTGACGGACTAAAAGAGGCTAACGCTTCGCCTGGCGCTCGGCACGCGCCAGGCGGGCAGCCTTCGGGTCGATCTCGAGCGGGCGGTACACCTCAATGCGATCGCCCGGATTCAGCGTGTGGCGCTGCGGCTCGCGTAGCGCCTTGCCGAAGATACCCAAAGGGGCGTGGGCAAACATCTCGTCTGGCTGTTCAGGAAACAGCGCCGGGAGGCTGGCTTGAATGACGGCTTCTCGGGCGGTGGTTTGGGGGGTGACCTCGACCACGACCAGATGCTGTTTGGCGGGGGTGGCAAACGCCACCTCGACGGCAAACAGCGGCTCAGCGGCCATAGCGCTCATCCGCACGCTTGGTAAACGCATCGACCAGCTGTCCGGCAATTTGCTGAAACAGCTTGCCAAAGGCCATGCTCAGCAGCCGATTGGCGAACTCGAACTCCATTTCCAGGCTAACCTTGCAGGTGTCCTCGCCCATGGGAGTGAACAGCCACCGCCCTTTTAGGCGCTTGAACGGTCCGTCGACGAGCGAAAGCTCGATACGCTCCGGTGCGTAAAGGTCATTACGTGTAGTGATGGTTTGCTCGACGCCGGCACGGCCCAGCGTCATTTCGCCAATCAGGTGCGACTCGTCGCGCTCGAGCAGCCGGGCGCGGCGACACCCGGGCAAAAATTCCGGGTAGTGTTCGAAGTCGTTGACCAGATCGAACATCTGTTGGGGGGTGTGCCGCACCAGGGCGGAACGATTAACGGTTGGCATTGACCTCTCCGCTGACTTCACAGTGCCCACAGCGTATCATGGGAAACATTATTTCAGACCTTGAATGGTATCACGCCTCCCCCAATAACGAAGGGGGCTACCGACAGATTAACGATGAGGTTTCATGGCCACTAAGAAAGGCAAGACCAAGGGCCCCAGCAGCAGCGTGATCGCTCAAAACAAGAAGGCGCGGTTCGAATACCATATCGACGAAACCTTCGAGGCGGGTCTGTCGCTGGCTGGCTGGGAAGTCAAAAGCCTGCGCGCGGGCAAGGCGCAGCTCACCGACACCTACATTCTGGTGCGTAACGGCGAGGCGTTCCTTCTCGGTAGTCACATCATGCCGCTCAACACCGCCAGCACCCACGAGATCGCCGACCCGACCCGCACGCGCAAACTGCTGCTTCACCGCAAGGAGATCGCCAAAATCTTCTCGGTCACTCAGGATAAGGGCCACACCTGCGTGCCGCTAAAGCTCTACTGGAAGCGCAACATGGTCAAGTGCGAGCTGGCATTGGTGACCGGTAAACAGCTGCACGACAAGCGTGCCACCGAGAAGGATCGCGACTGGAGTCGTCAAAAAGGACGAATCATGCGGGAACATAACCGCGCGTAGCTGGTCAATTCCTGTTGAGCACGTTAGAATGTTCAGTTCTGGGGGCGACATGGTTTCGACGCCGGTGACAAACCCTGCGGTGCATGCCGAGAGCGTGATGTATCTCGTAAATACCACATCACGAAAAATAGTCGCAAACGACGAAAACTACGCTCAAGGCGCGCTGGCAGCTTAAACCCTGCTAGCTTCTTGTCTGGCCCTGCGGTGATGTGCCTATTCATCGCCAAGGGGATATGAGCTAAAGCTGATAGGACCGCGGTTGGCGGTGTCTTCTCGTCAACCGTTAAACTTTAGAAGGCTCGCGTAGCTGGATCCTGATCGTCGGAGCCAGTCGCGCTAAAGCAAAAGACGAAATCTAAGCATGTAGAGCCAATGGGCGAGTGCTGGCGGACGCGGGTTCAATTCCCGCCGCCTCCACCAGACACCCCACAAAAAAAGCACCTTCAGGTGCTTTTTTTGTGTCCGAGAAAAACGCTGCCGCTCCGGGCACCCACCTATTGCTTCTCCCCGCAAGGAAATCCGCTCGAAGCCCCACCCCCATGAACCAACGCGTCATCAATGCGATACGTCAAAAAGAGTAGCTACCCGAAAGCATGGGTAATGAAGAGCGCGCGAGTGTAGGTACTTAAACTGTGCTGCACGCAGCGGTGAACCAGCATCACAAGCCGCTGGACCAAGTCATGACGGATATGATGGCGAAGGTGCGGCCATTTATAAGAAAGAACGAAACGTAGCTGTAAATTTTCCTTCGGGGAACGTGCGAATGTTACCCGCTGCCAGGGCTGACTGCCTCACCATTGGCGTACTTGATCCAGGTTTTACCCAAGTGATTACGCAGCTCGTAACCTACTCGCTTGCCGTCGCGCGCCTCCAGCGCTGCCAAAATCGCTTCGTGCTCCTCCATGGCCGTTGCCCACTTTTCGTTTCTTTGATTCGACAGATAGCGAACACGGTAAAGCTGTCGGCTCAAATTCGCGTGCATATCGATCAGCGTCGAGTTACCTGAAAGCGACACGATCCGGTTGTGGATATCCTGGTTCAAGCGGAAATAGTTTTGCCGGTCCCGCCTCACGAACGCTGCTTTCATCTCGTAATGTAGCGCCTGAAATTCGGCAATGTCGTCATCGGAGGCTACCGCACAGGTGAGCTCCGCCGCCGCCTGCTCCAGCACGCTCAAAACGTACGCTTTTTCCTTCATGTCCGCCGCGCTGACATCGGCCACCACGGCGCCCCGGTTGGGCGAGATCACCACAAGGCCCTCGGCAGCCAGAATCTTCAGCGCCTCGCGCAAGGGCGTGCGCGAGACGTTGAGTTCAACGGCAAGCGTGCGCTCAGGCAGACGCTGGCCCGGCTGAAAATGGTCCATCACGATATGCTCACGCAGGTAGTGAGCCACCTTTTCTACTAGCCCGGCATGCGTAGTTTGAGCGGTCTCTTCCATGGCGTTATTCACTTTTGTTAGGGATGAGCAAGATTGGCATACCAAAAAGTACCTTTCAAATTTAACCGATGATCACAGAGCATTTAATTATCTTTTTATTCATGCACTTATAACTATAAAAAACCACTCGATACTAAAGTAGTAGCTTCGCTTCGTTGACCTCTCAAATGGTATACCACAACATTCCTTCAACCAATCATCGCCTGCTTTGCGGCCGAACAATCGATTCGCATTCGACCGCATACGAACTCTTCACTGCCCTGCCAGGAAATAATCTTTAGCCATGAACTACTTGAACCATTTTGAAAGCGATAAAACAGTAGAAGCCTGTATTGCCGGGGCAGGCGACTTTGGCCGTGGCGTACTTCGCCAGGCACGTCAAATGAAGAGACTATCCGCTCGTATCGCGATCGACATCAATCCCGAACGCGCGGCGCAAGCCTTCAAACATGCGGGCGTCGACGACAGCGACATAATGGTATGCCATTCTCGTGACGAAGCGGAAAACGCATGGTCGCAGGGCTTTTTCATTGCCACCGCGGCGTTCGATACCGTGCAAACGCTCCCCTTCGATATTCTCGTCGAATCGACCGGTATTCCGGACGTCGGTGCTCGGTATGCTGAAAGCGCGATACTAGCGGGTAAGCATGTCGGTATCGCTACCAAGGAGACCGAGTCAGTCGTTGGCCCGTATCTTACGCGCTTGGCTCAACAGCATGGCGTACTTTTCACGCCACTCGACGGTGACCAGCCCAGCCTTTTGATCGGGCTACTGACATGGGCCGAAACCCTCGGGTTCGAGATCATCTCGGCAGGCAAGAGCAGTGAATACGACTTTATCTGGGACGAGTCAAAGAACATAGTCACCTGTAACGGAACTGAGTACGACGCGGCGGATATGGCGGCGCTTTGGACACTAGACAACACGGATGCTCGCTCCACGATCGAGAGCCGGCGCGACGCGCTTTCTGCCATCCCGCAAATCTCGGTGCCTGACTTGTGTGAAATGGTCAACGTGGCTAACGCCACCGGCCTTCAGCCCGATTTGCCCGAATTTCATGCGATGGTGCTGAGAACCATCGAAGTACCGACGCTGCTCGATACCCAAGCCCACGGCGGCATGCTTCAGGGCAACCGGCGTCTGGAGGTCTTTAACTGCCTGCGGCGCCCGGATGAGCTGAGCTTCGCCGGCGGCGTTTTCGTGGTGGTGCGCTGTGAAGACCCGCACGTCTGGCAGCTGCTCCGCGATAAGGGTCACGTTTTAAGCCAGAGCGGCGACAGCGCCATGGTGTATCTGCCACGCCACCTGCTGGGGCTCGAAGCGCCCATATCGCTTCTCGATGTCGTGCTAAACGGCCTTACGTCCGGCGGTGGCCAGGCCACGACGCCCAGGTTCGACCTAACGGCGCGTGCCACTCAGGCCATTGCCGCCGGTCAGCTGCTCGAAATGAAGGGTCATCACCGCCACATCGAAGGTCTGCGCCCGGAGATTCATCCCGCAAACGCGCTAGCCGGTAGTGCCAACGTACCGTTTTATCTGCTTCCCGGTGCAAACGTCATCCGTGATATCGAGGCCGGTCAGCCGATTACGCTTGCCGATGTCGAGCTGCCGGCGAGCAAATTGAAAGAGCTTCGCCTCAAGCAGGACGAGCTTTTTGCCGGACAAGCGTCCTGATTTCCGCTTGGGCGACGTCTATCGTTGCCCTTTTTTCACGTGCATAGCCGCTAAAAGCAATAACAACCGCTTTGGAGAATACGATGCCAACTCACTTCCCTATCAAGTACGCCGCTCTCGGACTTGCGCTGCTGGGTGGTGCTACCACCGCTCAGGCCAGCGAAGACGCAGACGCTTACCCCAGTAAGCCGATCCAGTTTCTGGTAGCCGCCGGCGCCGGCGGCGGCACCGATAACTTCGCCCGCGTCGTTCGCCCGATGTTCGAGGAGGCGGTCGGCGGTGCGCGTATCACGGTGATCAATCTGCCCGCAGCATCAGGGGCGCTGGCGCACCAGCGCACGGCGAACGGTGAGGCCGATGGCTATACGCTGGACTTCGCTTCGACGACGCTGATCACCTCACTTGCCGCCGGGCAAAATCCGGTCGGGCTGGATCAGCTGACGCCCGTGGCGCGCATGCAGTCTGACGTCATGGCGCTGTTCGTCAATCCGGAACGTTTCGAGGATTTCGAGGCGTTCAAGCAGTACGCCGAAGAGAATCCAGGCGAAGTGACGATCGGCGGCACACATACGGCAAGCCCGGATCACATGGCATTTTTATCGCTGGTGGATGCCTCGGGTCTGGACATGAACTTCATTCCCTACGACAGCACGGGTAACGCCACCGCGAACGTACTCGGCGGTAATATCGATGCAACGACCACTTCGCTAAGTCCGCTTCTGAGCTATATCGACGCCGGTCAGATGGCACCGATTTTGATTTTTAGCGATGAGCGCCTGGAGGATTATCCTGATACCCCCACCACGGTGGAGTATGAATGGGATTTGACCGATGGCAACGACCGCGCCGTGTTCGTCAATGCCGATACTCCTGCGCCGATCGTTCAGCGCCTGGAAGAGGCCTTCAAGGAAGTTTACGACTCCGAGGAGTACCAGTCGTACGCCGAGCGCGTCAATCTCGACTACCGCGAGGGCTGGATGAACGGTGACGAATATCGTCAGCGTTTGGAAAACAACTTCACGCTTTACTCGCGCCTGCTGGAAAACGAATGAGGCGACGCGGTTACGCGTTACGCTTCGCTCTTTAGTCGTCCTAAAGACCGGCCCCATCCTGGGCCGGTCTTCCCATATCCCCTCAGGATTTGCCATGCACGCCAGGATCACTCTTTTCGCACTGGGGATCGTGTTACTCGCAATCGCGGGGCTGTATCCCACACTGCAGTTCCCAGGCTCCGCCCAGGTCTCTACCTTTATCGGCCCTCGGGTCTGGCCCTTGACGCTGCTCGCCATACTGTTCGTGCTGGGTATCGTGCTACTAGCGCTGACCTGGCGTGACCGCCGCCGCGGCGACGAGAATACCGAAGAGAAAGCGCCCAGTGCCAAAGGGGCTTTTTCGATAGGACGTACGCGCCACTGGTGGTTCATCGCCGCCGCCATCGGTTACACACTGTTGATGCAAGCCGTCGGCTTTCTCGTGGCGAGTCTGGTATTCACGCTAGCCGGTACGGTGCTACTCGGGGCCCGCTCGTGGATGACCATTGCCATCACGCTGGTCGTCGCCGCCGTGCTGATGCAGGGCGTTTTCGTCTCTCTGCTAGGCATTCCCATGCCATAAGGCTGACTCACTACACCCTCAATTCAGGAAGTCGATCATGTTTGAACATTTCTTGGGCGGGTTAGCCGTGGTGATGCAGCCACTGAACCTGCTACTTTTGACCTCTGCCGTCTTTATCGGCTTTATCGGCGGCGCGCTTCCAGGTATCAGCGGCGTGATCCTGGTCGTCATTTTGCTGCCGGTTACCTACGGCATGGAGCCGACCACCGCTTTCATGGTGCTCACCGCGATCTATGGAGCCACGGTGTTTTCGGGGCTGATCACCGCCATTCTCTATCGCGCGCCGGGAACCCCAGAGGCCGTCATGACCGCTTTCGATGGCTACCCAATGACCCAGCGCGGCGAGGCGGGCAAGGCGCTGGGTATCGGCGTTTTGAGCTCGGCCATCGGCGGGATCGTTGGTACCATCGCGCTGATCATTTTCACCCCGATTTTGGCCAACATGGCACTCAAGTTTTCGTCGCCGGAGTACTTTGCACTGGCCGTGCTCGGGCTGACAGTAGTGGCCTCGCTGGGCGGGCGCCTAATTTTTGGTCTGATCGGCGCCGCGCTGGGGCTTTTCATTGCGACCATCGGTATCGACCCCCTGACGGGCACCAGCCGCTACACCTTCGGCAACCTCAACCTCGCGGAAGGGGTCGGCTTGATTCCGGTTATCGTGGGGCTGTTTGCCGTTTCTGAGGTCATGAAGCGCACGCTGGACCACGAAAGCCATCAGCCGCTCACGAAAGTGAAGGTCAAGATTTTCGATCTACCGGTGTTGCGCCAGATCGGTACCACCCTGTCGCGCTCCTCGATCATCGGGGTGATCATCGGCATTCTGCCGGGTATCGGCGCGAGCACCGCCGCCATGGTCAGCTATAGCGAAACGGTGCGCTGGTCCAAACATCCCGAGAAATTCGGCAAGGGTGCCCCGGAAGGCATCGCGGCGCCGGAATCTGCCAATAATGCCGCCGCCATGGGGGCGCTGGTGCCTCTTTTCGCACTCGGTATCCCTGGTAGCGGTACCACCGCGGTCATTCTGGGCGCTTTTATCATGCACGGCCTGCAGCCAGGGCCGATGTTTATGCTCACCAGCAGCGATCTGATCTATGCAGTATTCGCTGGGCTTTTCATCGTCAACTTCATGATCCTGCTTTTTTCCAAGCCGTTCATCGTGCTGTTCACAAAGCTTCTGAACGTACCCTACTCGGCGCTCGGCCCGATTATCATCATGTGTTGCATCGTGGGCACCTATTCAGTGCGTAACTCCATGTTTGATGTCTGGCTGATGCTCGGTTTCGGGGTCATGGGTTATCTGCTGGAAAAAATCAACTTTCCCATGGTATCGATCATTCTGGGACTCGTGCTCGGCCCCATCGCAGAGAGCGAGCTGCGCCGCTCACTGTCGATGTCTCAGGGAAGCTTCGATATCTTCCTTGATCGTCCGATCAGCGCCACGCTTCTTGCCGTAGCGCTTGTCTTGTTGACGGCCACACTCGTCATGCCGCTCATCAAGCGTGCCCGTCGCCAAACGGCTTCTTAAGCCCGGATTTTGGAGAATGCTATGACCATCGTACTGGGCGCCATCGCCGACGATTTCACCGGCGCCACCGATTTGGCCAATAACCTGGTACGCGGCGGCATGCGCTGCGTACAGGTGATCGGCGTGCCGGAGACCCTGCCTGATTTGAACGACGTCGACGCCGTCATCGTGGCGCTGAAGTCGCGCTCCTGCGTCGTCGACGAGGCCGTAGCCGATTCGCTGGCGGCCCTGGAATGGCTGAATAAGCTTGGCGCTCGCCAGCTTTTCTTCAAGTACTGCTCGACGTTCGACTCAACCGACCAGGGCAATATCGGCCCGGTTGCCGACGCGCTACTCGAGCGCTTGGGCGCCGCCCAAACCGTCATGGTGCCGGCCTTTCCGATCAACGGCCGCACGGTTTATCAGGGCCACCTGTTCGTCGGCGACCGGCTTTTAAACGACAGCGGCATGCAGCATCATCCGCTCACCCCCATGACCGATGCGGACCTGGTACGCGTGCTTTCTCGCCAGACGCCCCACGCCGTGGGATTGATCAGCCGCGCGGTGTTGGCCCAGGGAAGTGAAGCCACGCGTCAGCGCTTGGCCGACCTGAGCGCCAACGACGTGCGCCACGTGATCTGCGATAGCGTGGATGACAGCGACCTAGAAACACTGGCCAGCGCCACCGTCGAGCTTTCGCTGGTCACCGGCGGCTCCGGCCTGGGTCAGGCTCTGCCCGCACAGTATCGCCAGAAGGGCTGGCTTGCAGAGATTTCAGAGCCTGGCTGGCTCGAGCCCGCATCCGGACGCGCTCTGGTGCTCTCGGGAAGCTGCTCGCGCGCGACCCTCGCCCAGGTCGACGACTTTTTGACGCGCAATCCGGGCGGCGGCTTCGCCATCGACCCGCTGGCACTGGCGGAAGGCGAAGGGCACTGGAGCGAGGCTTACGCCTTCGCGCTTTCGCGTATCGAGCAAAACGCGCCGGTGCTGATTTACGCCTCCGCCGATCCGGAAAGAGTGAAGGCTGCCCAGTCACGCTTGGGTGTGGACAAGGCCGGTCATCTGGTCGAAGAGGCGCTTGGTAAGCTGGCGGCCGCGCTGGTCGCCAAGGGCGTGGGGCGACTACTGGTCGCCGGTGGCGAAACCTCTGGCGCCGTGGTGTCCGCTCTCGATATTACCGCGCTTCGCATCGGCGAGCAGATCGACCCAGGCGTTCCCTGGACGCAGGCCCAGCTCGAGGCTCACTCGGCGCCGCTTTCGCTGGCGCTGAAATCGGGTAACTTCGGCGGCGTCGACTTTTTCACCCGGGCCTTCGAGGTGTTGCCATGAGTATTCACGAGCACAATCAACTGCGCGAGCAGATCAGTACGCTGGGAAAATCGCTGTTCGATCGGGGCCTGACCATGGGCTCGAGCGGCAATATCAGCGTGCGCCTGGAAAGCGGCGGCTGGCTCATGACGCCGACCAACGCCTGCCTTGGCCGGTTGGACCCCGCGCGCATATCGCACCTGAATTCAAACGGGCAGCTATTGAGCGGTGACAAGCCGACCAAGGAGCACTTCTTACACACCGCCATGTACGACGAGCGCCCGCAGTCCGGTGCGATCGTCCACCTGCATTCGACACATTCGGTCGCGGTGTCCTGCCTGCCCGGTATCGACCCTTGCGACTGCATTCCTCCCATCACCGCCTACTACGCCATGCGCGTAGGCAAACTGCCGCTTGTGCCCTATCACGTTCCGGGGGACGAAAAACTGGGCGATGCAGTGCGCGGACTGGCGGGTCAGCATAGCGCCGTGCTGCTGGCCAATCACGGCCCGGTCGTAGCGGGTAAGAATCTGGAAGCGGCAGTCTACGCCACCGAGGAGCTAGAGGAAACCGCGAAGCTGTTTTTGCTGCTACGTGGTGAAAACCCGCGCATCCTGACGCCGGAGCAGGTCGCTGAACTCGAAGCACGCTATCCGCGCGACTAAAAAACTCATCGCTCAAACGCCTTAATCACAAGCCCTCTTTAAAAAGCGAAGCCGCCCACTTCGCTTTTTTTATTTTCGGGTACTTCCTCTCTGCGCACCCTCGTTATTCTTAGCACCCCATCGCCCGAACCGTATGGCTTTCAAGCCGTTCGAGCCATAAACTGACATGAAAGCCATCCGCCCACGACGTGATCGGCTTCCACCCGCCAGTGCCCAGGGAGGGACCCTATGGACGAGGAAGAAAAATACACCAACGCCGAGGAGCAGCTGCTCTACCTTCAGCAGCGCCTCGACGATGAGGACACCGAGGCGCTAAGCGCGCTGTTTAACGAGCTCGACGCATGGGACATTGCGCGGCTGCTCGAGTCCTTTCCCGCCAAAACCCGCAATCTGCTATGGGCGTATATTCCCGAGACGCTGCTCGGTGAGGTGCTGGCGAGTGTCGATGAGGATATTCGCGCCGACTACGTGGAAGATCTGTCGGTCAGCGATATCGAAAATCTCGTCCGGGGGCTGGATGCCCAGGACGTGGCCGAAGTGCTCGAGGTCGCCGACGAAGACGTCAAGACGACCGTTTATGCCAGTCTGGATGACAACATTCGCGCCCAGGTAGAGAACCTGCACGCCTACGAAGAGGACGTCGTGGGCCGCTACATGGATCCGGAAACGGTGAACGTGAAGCAAGGGGTGTCGCTGGAGGCAGTGCAGCGCTATATCCGTATTCATCACCTGCTCGACGAGGAGTCGCAGCAGATCATGGTGACCGATAAGGACAAGCGCCTGCTGGGTACGGTCACGCTGATCGATCTGATCAAACAGCCCCAGGAGGCGATCGTCGATGAGTTCATGGACGATTTCTTCACCCTGAACGACCAGATGAAAATCAGCGATGCCGCGACCCTACTGCGTTCCAAGGAGCTTCCTTTCGCGCCGGTGTGCGATAGCGACGGCCTGCTGGTAGGCCAGCTCAACACCGCCGACGTGCTGGAAATCACCCAGGACGATGCGGACATGACGCTCAAACACATGTCCGGGGTCAGCGATGAGGAGGAGGTATTCACCCCCATCGTGCGCAGTGCCAAAAGCCGCGGCATTTGGCTCGGCATCAACTTGATGACCGCCTTTTTAGCCGCCTTCGTCATCGGCCAGTTCGAAGCGGTGCTGGATCAGATCGTGGCGCTGGCGATTTTGATGCCGGTCGTCGCCAGCATGGGCGGTATCGCCGGTAGCCAGACGTTGACGGTGGTGATTCGCGGCCTGGCGCTTGGTCAACTGGCCGGCAACAACAAGCGCTGGCTCTACAACAAGGAGCTTTGGGTCGGCATGAGCAACGGCCTGGTCTGGGCGCTTGTGGTCGGCGCGATCTCGTATCTCTGGTTTGGCGAGATGCTGATCACGCTGGTCATCTCGCTGGCGATTTTCATTAATATGAGCCTGGCGAATCTCTCGGGCGTGCTGATCCCGCTCATTCTCAAGCGCCTGAGCATCGACCCGGCGCTTTCGGGTGCCGTCATCCTGACCACCGTGACCGACGTGGTGGGCTTTCTCTCGTTTCTAGGACTGGCGACGGTGATCATTCTTTAAGCTATTGCCAAGCTATCGCCATCCACACGGCGCTCAGGCCCTGCCACGCGCGGGGCCCGAGCCTGAGCCCCTATGCAGGTGCCTTAGAACGCCGGGGCAGGTAAAACATTGGTCGCACCGCGCTGCGCAATCAGTGGGCCTTCGTGTTTACCCGGGGCCTCATTCGACAGCGTGAATTTCTCCACGGCCACCACCAGCTCATGGGCCTGGTCTCTGAGGCTGGCCGCGGCCGTGGCGGATTCCTGCACGAGAGCCGCATTCTGCTGAGTGGTGTGATCGAGCTGACTAATGGCCTGGCTCACTTGGCTGACCGCCGAACTCTGTTCGCTGCTCGCACTGCTGATCTCTCCTACGATATCGCTCACGTGCTGGATGGAGGTAACGATCTCCTGCATGGTCGCGCCCGCCTGATCCACGAGGTGAGTGCCTTTCTCGACTCGCGTGACGCTGACGCCAATCAAGGACTTGATCTCCTTGGCCGCCTCGGCGCTGCGCTGGGCCAGGTTACGCACCTCGCTGGCCACTACGGCGAAGCCACGTCCTTGCTCGCCGGCGCGCGCCGCCTCGACCGAGGCGTTTAGTGCCAAAATATTGGTCTGGAAGGCGATGCTGTCGATCACCCCGACGATATCGTTGATCTGGCTGCTGCTTTCGTTGATGTCGCGCATGGTCTGAACGACCTGCCCTACGACCTCGCCGCCCTGACGAGCGACCGCGCTGGCACCCGAGGCAAGCTGGTTGGCATTCATGGCATTGTCGGCATTCTGCGTCGCGCTGGAGCCCATCTCCTCGATCGAGGCGGAGGTCTGCTCGAGCGCCGAGGATTGTACTTCGGTACGCTGACTCAGATCGACGTTGCCTTGGGCGATCTGCGCGCTCGCGGTCGCGACACTTTCTGCGTTGCGACGCACATCGGATACCACCTGGGCGAGACTCTCAACCATGGCCTTCTGAGCCAGCAGCAGCTGACCGATTTCATTGGTCGAGCGCGGCTCAACGCTGGCGGATAGATCCCCCGCTGCGACGGCCTTCGACTGCTCGACGGCTTGGCCAAGCGGCCGGGTGATGCCCCGGGTGATGACCACCGCCGCAATGATCGAGACCAATACCGCCAGCACGCCTAGCACTAGGGTGGAAAGCATCGCCTGGTGATACTGGGCCTCACCTTGCTCCATGCCGCGCTGCGCAGCCACTAACTGCTCTTCGATCAGCTCATTGACCGCGCCGCTGACCGGGTCAATAAAGGCATAAAGCATGCCGTCATGCGCATCGAGGCGTCCTTCGATCTGACCGGACAGCGGTGCCAACGTTTGCTCGAGCGCGTCGAGTGCGCGATTGGCAGGAGCGAAGAGTGTTTCGACCCGGCTGGCAATGGCCGCTTCGTCGGCGGTCAATGCCGTTGCCCGGTAGGCCTGCCACTGCTCGTCGATCTCCTCACGCGCGTTCCGAACCGTCTCGCGCGCCTGCTCGGCGCTGATCAATCCGGAGTTGGCCTTGTTGACGCTATCGATTACATCGACCGCATAGGCATCGGAAATATGCTTGAGCCCCTGCAAGGGCACGATACGATCGTTGTAAAGAGAGTTCATGGTGGTATTGGCGCTACTCAGGCTGAGCGAATTCAGCACGCCGGTCAGCACGAGAAACAGGATCGAAATCAAGAATCCAAGGCCAATCTGTTTACTGATAGACAGATTTCTGAAGTTCATTGGGTTATTCCATTTAACAAGTTCAGGGAAGGCAAACGATTGATAGATAGCCATGACAAGCAGGCGTTAAAAGTCGGGGAACTTTCAACTCGACCATCATCTTCATCGTTATTTACTTTCGTTAAGGCTGGCACCATGACGCTCTTCAATTGACGTCATATATCGATGAATGGCGAGAGCGTGCCATTCACCGCACTTGAACGATAGGACTAAAAAAACCAATACACAACGACTTAAGACGCATCAACGAGGTGTATTCACAATTGTTCACACCTTGTTGGGAGAACATCCGCCCAATCACCTAAAACCAGTAACTTTAATAAAATGACACTATTCCAATGTTTGTTAAAAACTATGAGAAAACGTTAAAACGGAAAAAAGTAACTTCTTTAAACAAGTGCGGTACTTGATATATGGCCACCACTGCTCTAGCATTTTTTATCGTTTATCGATGAACTCGCGATCTCATAAGTCGTGCTCAACCGCCAAGGCTTCCATGCTCCCCGATTTTTCACCTCTTGCTTGGCTGCTCATCATCTTTTCGGTCTATTTGACCGGCGTCTCCAAGGGTGGGTTTGCCGGTGGTTTCGGGACGCTTTCGGTACCGCTGATGGCGCTTGTAATCAGCCCGACCCAAGCGGCGGGGCTCTTGCTGCCTCTGCTGCTGGTGATGGACGTGTTCGCAGTAAAGGTGTGGTGGGGCAAGCACGACATGGCGGAAGTGTGGCGCTTTCTGCCGGGGCTTTTCATTGGCGTGGCAGTGGGAACGCTGTTGTTCGGAAATCTGAGCGATCAGGGCGTGCGGCTGGTACTGGGGGGATTATCGCTGGTGTTCGCGATATACATGTTATTCAAACCCGTGGCCAGCAAGCCCATCTCGACACGCTGGGCGCTACCGGCGGCCAGCGTTTGCGGCTTCACAAGCTTCATCGCTCACGCCGGCGCGCCGCCGCTCAACGTGTATTTACTGCCGCGCAAACTTGAGAAAGAGACCTTTATCGCCACTTGCGCGGTGGCCTTTGCCATCGTCAACGCCATCAAACTAGGGCCTTACGTATGGCTCGGTGAAGTCAATCTGACCAGCGCATGGGCGTCGCTCTTGCTGGTGCCCGTGGCGTGGATTGGCGTGCGTAGCGGGCTCTGGCTGCAAAGCCGGGTCAACGACGTGCTGTTCTACCGATTGGTCATCGTCGCCATGCTGCTGGTGGGCGCCAACCTGATCGGTCAGGCGCTCGGGGCTTTCTAAATAAGCTTATTCGCCGCTTGGCTCAGGCACCCAGCCACCGCCTTGCAAACGCATCGCGATCAAGCGGCTCGCCCAGCCAGTCTCCCTGCCCTTGATGACAACCCATCTCGGTGAGCAACCGCGCTTGGGCCTCACTTTCGACGCCTTCGGCCAGCGGCTTGATCCCCAGGGTTTTGGCGATATCGATGATGGTTTGAGTGATGGCCTGGTCTTGCGGATTATCGACGATATGGCGCACGAACGAGATGTCGATCTTTAGTACGTCCGCGGCAAAGCGGCGCAGGTAGGAGAGCGAGGAGTAGCCGGTGCCGAAATCGTCGATGGCAATGGTATAACCCGCCTCGCGCAGCGCTTGCGTCGTCAGTACGGCCTGATCCGGGCTGCGCATGACGGCACTTTCCGTTAGCTCCAGACCGAGCGCTTGCGGCGCAACGCCTTGGGTCAATCGCATCACCTTCTCCAACAGCTGCGGGTTGGCGAACTGCTGAGCAGAAACGTTGACCGACAGGCGCCCCGTCAGCGGTGTGCCCGCACCCGCCCAGGCCTTGAGCTGGGCAGCGGCCTGGCCAAGCACCCACTCGCCCAGCGGGTTGATCAGCCCGCGCTCTTCGGCCAGCACGATGAACTCGCAAGGATTGATCCAGCCCCACTGAGCATCGTACCAGCGGCACAGCGCTTCTGCCCCGGCCAGCTCGCCGCTGACAAGATCCAGCTGCGGCTGAAAGTAAAGCTCCAGGGTTTGCTCGCTGATGGCCAACTGTAGACGCTCGGTGAGCTCCTGGCGGCGCTGGATATCAACACGCAGCGCCGGCTGATAGCGACAGCGAGTCTGGGCTGTGCGCTTGGCGTGATGCAGCGCTAGGGTGGCGGCATTGAAAAGATCGTCAGGCGCTTCGACAGTGTCGGGGTAATGCGCCAGACCGATATTGATCCCGATCAACAGCGTCAGGTGATTGAGGCATACGGGCTGACACACCGCGTTTTCTAACTGTAGGGCTGTTGTGTCGAGCGCCTTGCCCTCCGCCTTGTCAAAGAGCACCGCAAACTCATTGCTCGATAGACGCGCGATGAACGCTCCAGTTGGCGCGCCTGCTTGAAGCCGTCCTGCGACGGCGATCAACAGCTCATCGCCCACCGCGTGGCCGTGAAGATCATTGATCTCACGAAAATCCTTGATATCCAGCAGCACAAGCGACAGGGCATGAACGCGTACGGTAAAGGCGGTCAAACGCTCCATGAACCTGGCTCGGTTGGGCAGGCCCGTGGTGGTATCGATATAGGCCAGATACTCGATGCGGCGATGATCGCGCTGACGCTCGAGCTCCGCGGCGGCGCCGTTAGAGAGAATTCGCAGCACCGAGGTGGCGAAAGCGTTGGCGCTGAGTGGCGTCTGGTAAAACACCATCATGACGCCGATCGCCTCGCCCGCGGCGTTATCGAGCCGCCGCCCGATCCAAGCCTTGGCACAGAATTCGACCGCTGGCAGTGCCATGGCACCGCTGTCTTGAACGACCGCCTCCTGCTCGAGAACGACACGCTCGCAGGGGGAGCCGAAAAGGTCAAAAGTGTGCGCCGGTAGCGATATACCTCGTACGACCAAACTTTCCGTGGTGACTCTCGCCCGACCAACGTGCTCGTCGAGTGCCTGTGACTCAAGCGTTTTAAGGCTCAGCGGCTGGTCGAGCAGCGCAATAAAGCCGCCATCCGCCTCCAGCAGCGCAATAAGCGTCGCGATCAGCTGCTTAAAATAGTGCCCGTTCACCCGTGAAGTCACCGACGAGGCGACTTGAACAACCGCGTTTTTTACACGCACGGATTCGTGCTGCTCGGTGATATCGCAAATGAATCCCTCCAGGCAAACGGTCGCGCCTCGGGAGTCGAATACGCCCTGACCTTGCTCCCATACCCAGCGGTAGCAGCCGTCACGATGGCGAAGCCGGTAAACGAGCCGGTAGGGGCTTTGCGCCTTGAGCGCGTTATTTAACTCAGCGAATACCCGCTCACGATCCTCATCGTGAATCAGGTTGCCCAACGTGACTGCCTGCCCCGCTTTTAGCGCTCTGACCGAATAGCCGGTCAATGCCCGAGCGCCCAGGCTTACGAGCTTTAGATCACGGCGACGATTATCGAGGCAGCGGTAAGCCATACCCGGTAGATGGTTAAGCAACGTATTCAAACGTCGCTCGCTTTCCCGAGCAAGCCGCTCGCTTTTTTTCAATGCGCGCTCGGTTTCGCGGCGTTCAAGCTCCGTACCCAGTTGGGCGGCGGCGATCATGAGTATATCGTTTTCAAGCTTGCCCCAAATGAGGGCGCGGTTAGCCAATACCGCAATAAACCCAAGCAGTGCGTTGTTTGAGCCGAAAACGGGAAAACCTACATAGCTTTGCGCGTTGAGCGACTTTAACAGATCATCCTGAGGAAAAAGCGCCTGCACCTTCTCAAAATAGTGGCAGGGAGCGTGTTCGGTAATGGTCTCGCAGGGCGTGCCCTCGAGCGAGTAGGTGAAGTGACTGCTGGTTTGCCCTTGGGACCAAAAAGCAAGGGCCTGAGCGCTGCGGTCTCCCGAATAAACGGCAATCAATACATGGTCCATTTGTAGAAGCTGCGCCAGCTTTTCCGCCATTAAAAGGTAAAACCGCGTGGCGTCTTCGCGCCCGAATCCTCTGGCCAATTGACGAAAGGTTTCTGCCGTCTCATCCTTTTTTTGCATCAGCAAATCCGCCCTTGGAATTAGCGCAGTCAAAACAACGTTTTTACCGCTTAGCTCTAGCACTTTTCCACTGTATAAAGAGGTATTTCATGCCTTTTGACAAGGCATATAAGGCGACGAGACGCGCCTAAAAGTATATCCTTTGGCCTAGTACTCATAATAACCGCTTATTGCGCTAAGGCAGTACGTATGGAGAAAAAATGAAGAGCCACCCGGCGGTGGGTCAGTCGCTTTATCAATCCTTGACCGATAAGCTGCCCAGTTTTCTAAGTAGATCGCTACGACAGACCGCTTCGCTCCCGTCGCTCCCGGCCGTGGTGATGCAGGTATTGGAAGTTGCGCGCATGCCCAGCGCCTCGCTCAAGGAGTATGCCGGTGTGATCGAACACGACCCGGCCTTGACGGCGCGCCTGATTGCCGTAGCGAACACAGCACACCACGTACGCTCGCCCAACCCTGCCATCACGAGTTTCGAGGCGACGCAGCGGCTGGGAACCGACGCTACGCTTGCCACCGTTTTGAGCTTTGCGCTGTTCAAGGATGAGCAGACCAGCGACATTGCCCTGCCAACGTGGCAGCGTGCTATCGCCTCGGCGGCGATCGCCAGCCAGTTGGCGCAAAAGTGCTGCCCTGAGCGTCTGGGCCAGGTGTTCACCGTAGCGCTTTTGCAGGATATCGGCATACTGGCACTTCAAATGGCCTATCCTGAAGAGGCTCAAGCGCTTTACGCCCAGCGTGACTTGTCACATATGGAGTTAGCCAAGGAGGAGCGCCAGCGATTTGGCTGTGATCACACGCTCATCGGTGCCTGGCTTGCGGCCAAGTGGGGGCTTCCAGAAAGCCTGGTACATATTATCGACGAAAGCCACGACAGTGTTTTCACCGAAGATCCTGTGGCGCTGTGTGTACGCTTTTCCGGGCCGCTAGCGGATGCCTGGCTTTCGCCCAATGCGCCTCAATCCTTCTCCACCCTGCTGTTCGAGCTCTCCTCGGCGCAGTCGGAGCACGTTGCACTGCTTGAATCGCTTTTTCATCGTATGCATCAGCAAATTCAACTTTTGAGCGACCTTCTCAAACTAGCGGTCCCCCTCCCGATTGAGAGCCAGTCCGTATTGAGCGAGGCAAAGCAGCTACTTTTTCAGCACGCGCTGTCGATCAGCGCTCGGCTTGAAGCGCAGCAGGAGCGTTTTCATAAGCTCGAGAAGCAGCACGACGCCCTGCTCGAGCATAGCCGCCTCGATCCCCTAACCCAGTTGGCCAACCGTGCCTGGCTCGAAGAGCAGCTCAAGGAGCGCTTTGAGATATGCCGGCAGAAACAGCGCATCATGTCGGTCGTGTTCATCGATCTTGACCACTTCAAGACGCTCAACGACCGCTACGGCCATCGCATCGGCGATGAGGTACTGCAGTGCTTTGGCAAAGCGCTTTTGTCGCTGGTTGACGCCTCCGATGTAGCTGGACGCTACGGTGGGGAAGAGTTTTTGATCATCTTACCCGACGAAACGGCGCAAAAAGCGCTGCGCCTTGCCCGGCGCATCATGCAGTTACTGGAAAAGGAGCCAATGGCTTTTGACAACATCAAGCCACTTTATGTCACGGTGTCTATCGGCATCGCCTGTATGGCAGACGGCGTCTTCGAAAGCGAACACGAACTGATCGCCGCTGCCGACCAAAGCATGTACAACATTAAACGCTCAGGGCGCAGCGGCGTGTCGATCTACGGCCAGTGATCAAGGCGTGCCGCTGGCTACCCTGTCATCACACGAGGCAAATAGAGCGCGATCGTGGGAAAGAGATGCATCAGCGCGATGGCCAGCAGCATCATCAGGAAAAACGGCAGCGTCGCGCGTGTAATCGTCAGAATATCCTTGCCCGTCAGGCTCTGGATCACGAATAGATTGAAGCCTACCGGCGGGGTGATCTGGGACATTTCCACCACGATCACCAGATAGATACCAAACCAGATCAAATCGAACCCGGCCGCGCTGATGACAGGCATGATGATCGAGGTCACGAGCAGGATCAGCGAGATCCCGTCCAGAAAGCACCCCATCACCAGCAGCAGTAGCGTCAGCGCGATTAGTAGCTGCGTCGGTGAGAGCCCCATATCGCCGATGGCTTGCGCCAGGCGCATGGGGACCTGAGTAAACCCCATCGCCGAGGTCAAAAACGAGGCGCCGGCGATGATGAAGGCGATCATGCACGCCGTGCGCACGGCGGCAAACAGCGAATCAGCAAAGATCCGGCGATTAAAATGGCCGTTGATACGCGCAATGACGATCGAAAGCGTCACCCCCACCGCCGCCGCCTCCGTGGGTGAAGCGAGACCCGCGTAAATCGAGGCGATGATACCGCCAATCAGCAGTAGAATCGGCATCAGCGCCAGGGTGTTGCGTAGCTTTTGGGCAAGCGGCATATCGGCTTCGTCGGCGCCGGTCAGCCCCGCCTTGCGCCCCTTGATCAACGCCCAGAGCACCAGATAGCACATGAACAGCGCCAGAATCATCAACCCCGGCCCGATGCCCGCCATGAACAGCCGCGAAATCGACTGCTCCGTCACTACCCCGTAAACGATCAGCACGATGGAAGGTGGAATCAATAGCCCCAGCGTCGAGGCGCTGGCGAGCGTGCCGATCGCCATATTGCTGTCGTAGCCGCGCCGCTCGAGCTCCGGCAGCGTCATTTTACCGACGGTGGCGCAGGTGGCCGCCGAGGAGCCGCAGACCGCGGCAAACAGACCGCTACCGATGATGTTGGTATGCAAAAGGCGCCCGGGCAGCCGATTCAGCCAGGGCGAGAGGCCGCGAAACATGTTGTCGGCAAGCCCGGAGCGAAAGAGGATCTCGCCCATCCAGATGAACATCGGAAGCGCAGTCAAATCCCAGCCGTAGCTGGCGCCCCAGAAATCCGAAGCCAGTATCGGGTTGGGATCAAACGGGCTGAAAAACGCAAGCGCAATCCAGGCCGTTCCCATGAGCGCGAAGGCAACCCAGACGCCGCTTCCCAGCAGCGCAAAGAGCGTGACCAGCGTTATCAGGCTGAGTAGTAGCACGAGCGCGTCTCCCTTTCTGTGTCGTTCTCGATCATGCGCGCTCGTTGACTTGAGTCAGCCTTGTGGGGTCGTGGAAACTTGTGGGTTCGTGAAACATAGTGAGCCATGATCAGTGCATCTCGCTGTCGTCAGTGGCCGTCGCCTCGCGAAAGCTTGCCGGGTCACGCACGCCGATGCGCACGGCCATGAGCAGCGCCTCCATGAGCGCCAAGCAAAGAAGCGCTACGCCCAGAATCAGCACGCTTTGGGGTATCCACAGCGGCAGCGATAAAAAACCCGAGGATACGTCGTTATACTCAAGGCTTTCGCGGGCAAGGCTCGAAAGCCCATAACAAAGCATCACGCTTATGATCAGCGCGACGAGCAGCCCAAACACCTCAAACCACACGCGCAGCCGCGCAGGCAGCCGGGCAATCACAAGCGTCACGCGAATGTGTGCGTGGTGGGTAAAGGTGTAGGCCAGCCCTAAAAACGTGGCGCCTACCAGCAGATACGCCGCCATTTCGGAAACGCCGGTGATACTAATGCCGAGCCGGTTCTGCCCGACCAGTATCAGCAGCGCATCCAGCAAGCGAAACAGCACCTGAAGCGTTACCAGCGTACAGATCGCGATCATGCACGCCGCCGCGCCCCAAGCGCCGAGCCGGTAGAGCTTATCGAGTTTGAACACCATGACAGGGCCTCGTAAAAACGCCGATGCCAGGCACTGGCGTAAAGCTCATGCCTGGCTCGTCGACTTGGCGATCAGTTGAGTTTCAGCGGGCTTGTTCTCGACCGGTTTATTATCGACCGACCTGTTATTGGCCGACCTGTTCACGGTAGTCACTTAGCGCCTGCTCGGCCTCGTCATCCGCCCGTGAGCGCCAGTCCTCGAACAGCGTGTCGCCGGCGCGCTGTAACGCTGCCGAGACCTCTTCGTTGGGCTGGGAAACCGCGATACCGTTCTCCTCAAGTGCCTCGAGGCTCATTTGGTTATCTTCACGGCTCGCTTCCCAGCCGCGCTCCTCGGCCCGGACTGCCGCGTCCATTAGTGCGCTTTGAGTCTCTTCGTCCAGGCGGTCGAAGCTTCGCTGACTGATGAACACTATGTTTTTCGGCAGCCACAGGTTGGCGTCGGTGTAATCCGAGACGTAGTCCCAGGCCGTCATGGCGTTGCCCGTCGAACTCGAGGTGATCATCGCATCCACCCGGCCGGTGCTGAAGGCGGTGGGAATGTCCGACTCCTCGGTCTCGGTGGGGCTGCCGCCCAGGTTGCTGACAAAGCGTTGGGTATTGATGTTCGGGGCGCGTACACGCAGCCCTTCGAACTGCGCCGGGTCGGTCAACGGCTCGCTGGTGTAAATCCCTTGGGCGGGCCAAGCCACCGCGTAGAGCGGAATCAGGCCTTCCTCGGCAAAGAGCTCGGTGATCATTGGCTTGGTCGCCTGCCAAAGCGCAAAGGCCTCGTCGTAGCTTCCAGCCACACCGGGCAGCGTATCCACTTCAAAAATCGGATCATCGTTGGAGAGCACCGACAGGAAAACTTCGCCGGCATCGATAGTGCCGCGACGCACCGACGGCTTGATTTCGCCATGCGCCACCAGCGAGCCGCCGCTGTGAACGGTGATGGTCAGCTCACCGTCCGTCGCCTCGGCAACGTCCTCGGCGAACTGCTTGGTGTTTTGAGTGTGAAAGCTGGCATCGCCGTAAGGCGTCGCCATGGTCCACTGCGCGGCTTGTACGCTCGAGGCGAAAGCGCAAGCAGATATCAGCAGCAGCGATTGGGTGGCACTAATACGCATGGATAGTTCCTCTTGTTCCCTGTCGGGTCGTTGTTTTTAAATCACACACTCGAATATGAATGTGAATACGATGTCGATGCAACTTCAAGGCCAAAAAGCGCAGCCATCGAGCGGCTCGCTTGCATCACGCCAAAAGACGCGCCAACGGGCTTGAAAACCATCGTCAAAACCCTCTTGGATCCCATGTCGGCGGGCATCAAGGCTCAAACGGGCAGCCCGGTTGTCTCAGTGTAGGCGCTAATATCGTGCGTTATTTCAACGCTTCGCACCGCCGGCCAGCATTGCCCGGCGTTTCAATACGATAGCATCCGCGGAAAAATGGCTGGCAATCAAAAAAGCCTCTCCCCTATATTGGAAAGACGTCAAAACAGCATTCACTGCCTTCAACACCGCGACAGGAGACACCATGGCCCTTCCCCTGCTCAACTGCGACATGGGCGAAAGCTTCGGCAACTGGCGCCTGGGGCTGGACGCCCAGTACGGCGTGCGAATCGCTGCCTATCGGCGATATACGGATCTAATGAGATTCGGGCGGCGTCCATGGCCTGCTCTGCCGGCGAAGTCGAGGACATAATGATCTATCCGACTGGGCCGCTGGCCGGTATTTGCCGCGCCGCTTAGGGGTTTCAAGATTGCTATTAGCTACAGCCTACGTAAAACATATCCTGAAAAAACCTCAAATGACTTGTCACGTATGACATTAGAGCGACGCTGCCGAGCGCGCCGCCTGATCATAAAGGCCGGACATCGCTCGTAAGATGCTAGCCAATCGACTGATTTCGCTGCGCTCGATCCCCATGGAATCCAGTGACTCAATCAGACACGCTTCGCGGATTTCAGCGTAACGTTTGCACGCTTTGCGACCCTGCTCGGTTGCGCGGAAAAGCGTCTCCTTGCCCTGCTTTTCACCTACGACCAATTCGAGTTTCACCAGTTTACGCAGCGCATAGGTCACCGTATGGGTGTCCTCGACGTTCAGTACCAAGCAGATATCGCCTTGGCGTTTAGCGCGCGCCCGATGATTGACACTGTGCAACACCAATACATCCAGCGACCCAAGCTCTGGGTAACCCGTTGCAGTCATGCAGCGCACCATCCAGCGATTGAAAGCATTACTCGAAATGATCAGTCCGAACTCGAACTCGGACAACTCCTGCGCGCTATGGGACAGGTGCTCTGACGACACGATAGGTCCTCGCCTGGCGGGCGAAGGCGGGCTTTCATTACTCATTGGCATGCTCTTCATGATTGATTTTTAGAAGTTTATTGAGTCGGTCAAAAAAGTCGAGAAATGCCATGATCAGCCTTTTGAGCGAGGTTTGGCAAACACTGTCCGTCTTGCAAATGGAGGCATTCATAGAACTTTAATACGCAATACCCGATTGACACTCAAACACCATGCAGATAATTTCTAGATAAATTATATAAAAAGTACAGGTAACTACGTGTCATCAACACCTCTGCTCTCCGTTCAATCGCTCGATATCGCGTTCGGGCCCAATCGTGTCGTCAAGGATCTCTCGTTCGATCTTTACGCTGGCAAGACTCTCGCGATCGTTGGCGAGTCAGGATCAGGTAAGTCGATGACATCGTTGGCCATAATGGGGCTAGTTCACTACCTCAACGCCGATATTACCCAAGGCCACATTCTGTTTCGCAGCACAAGCGACAACACGGCGCTGGATCTGACCACATTATCCGACAAGGAAATGCGCAAGCTGCGTGGCAAGGAGATCTCGATGATCTTCCAGGAGCCGATGACCTCGCTCAACCCGGTCTATACAGTGGGCGACCAGATCACTGAAGTGCTTCTACTCCACGGCGACTACACTCGCGCCACGGCTCGTGAAGAGGCGCTGCGCTTGCTGCGTCTAGTGCGCCTGGCCGATGCCGAGTCGCTCTTGAAACGCTATCCCCACCAGCTTTCCGGTGGAATGCGGCAGCGTGTGATGATCGCCATGGCGCTGGCCTGCAAGCCCAAGGTACTAGTAGCCGACGAGCCCACCACGGCGCTCGACGTTACTATCCAGGCGCAGATTCTCGCCATCATCAAGGATCTGCAAAAAGAGCTTGGCATGGCGGTGATCTTCATCACCCACGATATGGGCGTAGTGGCGGAGGTAGCCGATCACGTGGTGGTGATGCGCAATGGCGAAAAAGTCGAGGAAGCGGATGTCACCACGCTTTTCGCGACGCCACAAAAGCCCTACACCCAAGCGTTGCTGGCAGCGGTACCGACATTGGGTAGCATGCAAGGGGAGGCTCTCCCCCGGGCCGAACCCTTGGTGATCTTCGATGGCGATAAAGTCTTCAGTGAGGGCGAGTCTACGCTGCAGAACACCGTACGCTTACAGGACACTCCGGTGGTCAGCGTGCGCAATCTCGTCACGCGTTTCGACATCCATAAAGGCTTTTTCGGTGGGGTGAGCCACCGCGTACACGCCGTCGAGAATGTCAGTTTCGATATCTACCCAGGCGAGACGTTGGCGCTGGTGGGCGAGTCGGGTTCCGGCAAATCCACTATCGGGCGCACCATCCAGCAACTGCAGGAGAGCACTAGCGGCGATATCGTTTTCAGCGGCCAGCCCGTGGCGCGGATGTCCCGCGCAGAAAAGATGAAACTGCGTCAGCAAGTACAGTACATCTTCCAGGACCCCTTCGCCTCGCTCGATCCGCGCAAAACGGTAGGTTTCTCGATCGCCGAGCCTATCCATACCCACCGCCTGATGGGTGATGGCCAGCGCATCAAGAACCGGGTCAGCGAGCTTCTTGAGCGCGTGGGCCTCACACCAGAACACGCAAAACGCTACCCTCACGAGTTTTCCGGCGGGCAGCGTCAGCGCATCTGTATCGCCCGCGCCTTGGCCTCCAAGCCTAAGCTGATCGTTGCCGATGAAGCGCTGTCAGCGCTGGATGTGTCCATTCAGGCGCAGATCATCCACCTGATGATGCAGTTACAGCGCGAAGAGGGTCTCGCGTATCTGTTCATCAGCCATGATATGGCCGTGGTAGAAAAGATCAGCCACCGCGTGGCCGTGCTGCACTTGGGGCAGATCGTCGAAATGGGATCTCGACAGCGGGTTTTCGACGCACCTCAGCACGACTATACCCGCAAGCTCTTGTCGGCGGTGCCGGTGGCCGACCCACATCATCGTCGCGAGCACCTACTGATGGACGGCGATATTCCAAGCCCGATTCGTCGGGTGGGCGACGAACCCACCGTTCATCCTCTCGACGAGATAGCTGCTGGCCATTTCGTCTCCCGCGGCAGCACCTCGTCGCGTTTGTAGTGCTTCGTTCTATACCTCAAAAACAACCGCAGAGAAAACGATCAATGAAAAAGACAACGCTGTTTAAAGCCTGCACCCTTGCCGCGGCCATGGCCGCCGCGTCCAGTAGCCATGCAGGCTCGTTGACCATTGCTTCCCCTCAGGATCCCGGCAGTTGGGACCCGATCGACACGTTCCTCGTCAATTGGGCATCGGTGGCCACCAACATTTTCGATGGACTAACCTATCGCGGTCCGGATCTTGAGCTGGTGCCGGGGCTTGCCACTAATTGGGAAGAGCTGGACGACGGCAATCGTATCCGCTTCATACTGCGAGAAGGCGTCGTCTTTCATAACGGCGAGCCTTTTAACGCCGAGGCCGTTAAGTTCACCTTTGATCGTCTACTCGGTGAAGAGGGCGCTCGCGGGCCTCAGCGCTCCAACTACACATCAATTTCCCGTGTCGATGTCATCGACGACTATACCGTCGACTTCTTTCTCAATCAGCCGGACCCGGTACTGCTGACCAAGCTGGCTGGTTATGGTGCCATGATCGTACCGCCTGGCTACATTGAAGAGCACGGCGATGACTACTTCAATACGCATCCGGTAGGTACCGGGCCGTTTCAGGTGGTCGAGTACACACCGCGCTCTGATGTAAAGCTTGAAGCCTTCGCCGATCACTGGAGTGGGGCTCCGAAACTCGACAGCGTCACCTACCGTTTTATCTCAGAGCCATCCACTGCGGTGGCCGAGCTGCAATCCGGCCGGGTAGACATCGTACTGCCGCCGACCATTCCCATCGGCATGATCGATTCGATCAACAATCATCCTGATACCGAGGTCGTTAGCGTCGCCTCTCCCACCGTAGAAGCGCTGCGCTTCAATACTCAGTCGGGTATCACCGCCGATGAGCGGGTTCGCCAGGCAATCATCATGGCGGTCGACCGTCAGGCGATCGTAGACTCGATTCTGGCGGGTGAAGGCAACGTGATCGCAAGCTTCCAGGGCGAACAGTCCTTCGGGTTCGATCCCGAGCTCGAGCCCTATCCCTTCGACCCTCAGCGTGCCCAGGAATTGCTCGCCGAGGCGGGAGTCGAGCCCGGCACCTCGCTTCAAATCGATATCCGCGGTAATGACGCTACTTTCGCCGAAGTGGCCCAGGTCGTCGCAGCCTACCTGCAGGGCGTGGGTCTCAATGCTTCTATCCAGCCCTACGAAACCAATGTGCTGCTCAACGACATCATTCCCGCCGGGCGTACCGGCGCTATGTTTCAGCAAAAATGGGGCGGCTGGACCTTCGATTTCGACAACACCGCCTACCTGATGTATCACACGGATGAGCGCTGGAACCCCTACGACAGCGATACCACGCTGGACGAGATGCTCGAGAGCCAGCGCAGTATCACCGACCGTGGAGAACGCGAAACTCTACTGCAGTCCGTTGCTCGCTATACCAAGGAGCGGGCTCTGGAAATGCCGCTTTACAGCCTGAACGCGCTGTACGGTGTTAGTAGCCGGGTCGAGAACTTCGAACCCGCGCCGGATAGCCGGATTCGCCTCACTGACGTCGACGTTACCGAGTAAGCCTAAACCGCCGCCTCTTTCAGGGCGGCGGCCGCCTGTTTTTCGAGGGGAGGCCACGTGGCCAAGTTTCTTTTCTATCGTCTGCTGCAAGCACTGTTCGTGCTCGTAGCAGTGACACTGATCGTGTCGTTCGCGATTCGGCTGACCGGTGATCCCGCCGTTATGCTGGCTCAGGGCGCGGGCAGTATTACTGAAGCCGATCTGGCGCGCATTCGCGAGGCACTCGGTCTCGACCAACCGTTTCTGGTGCAATATCTGGAATTCTTAAAAGGGCTTTGCACCGGCGATCTCGGCCGCAGCTTCATGGGCGGCACACCGGTCGGCGAGTTGATCGGACGAGCGCTGCCAGCGACCTTGTCACTGGCATTCGCCTCGCTGTTCGTCTCCATCGCTTTGTCGATTCCGCTAGGCGTAACGGCGGCGGTCTCCCGTGGACGATGGCCCGACCAGGTGATACGCATCGTTTCGCTGGTCGGCCTCTCCTTTCCCAATTTCTGGCTGGCCATCATGCTGGTGCTGCTTTTATCCATCACTTTCAACCTGCTCCCCCCCAGCGGCATGGAAGGCTGGCAGAGTTTCATCATGCCCGCCGCGACGATGGGTATCATCCTCACCGCGACCAACGTGCGCTTAGTGCGCACCACTATGCTGGACACGCTGCGCTCGCAGTACATCATGGTAGCGCGCGCCAAGGGGCTTTCCAATTCGGTGGTGCTTTACAAGCACGCGCTGCGCAACTGCTCAATTCCGCTGATCACTTACTTCGGCCTGCAGTTCGGCGGGCTTTTGGGCGGCATCGTAGTGGTCGAGCGCGTGTTCAACTGGCCCGGGCTCGGCACGCTGGCCTTCGATGCGGTGGCGGCGCGCGATTATCCGGTGCTGCAGGGCGTGATCACGGTGCTGTCGCTGCTGATCATCTCCATCAATCTGCTGGTCGACGTCGCCTACGGCTTCGTTGATCCCCGCGTGCGCAAGAGCTAGGGGCCCCCATGTCGTCGAATTCACGTTCATTTAGGTTTTCGAATCTGCAACGTTTTAAGAGCCTTGAGTTCATCCTGGGCGCCGTGCTTGTGGGCAGTATCGGCCTCGCAGTGCTGCTGTCGGGCTTTCTATTCCCCGATGGGGGCGGTGGCGTCAACCTCGCCATGCGTCTCACTGCGCCGCTAACGGACGGTAGCTTTCCGCTGGGCACTGACCCGCTAGGGCGCGACGTGCTGGCGCGAGTGATCATTGGCGGCGAAATATCGCTCAAGGTAGGGTTCTATTCGGCCCTCGGCGCGGTGGCGCTGGGCATCGTCATGGGCCTTTTGTCCGGCTACTACGGCGGTATCATCGACATGGTGGTGATGCGCTTTGCCGATGTGCAGCTCGCCCTGCCCTTCATCCTGCTGGCAATCACCTTCATCGCGGTGATCGGCGGGGGGCTGACCAACATGATCATTTTGTTGATCATCTCACAGTGGGTACAGTACGCGCGCTTGGTGCGTGGATCGGTGCTTTCGCTCAAGGATCGGGAGTTCATCCTTTCGGCCCAAGCGATCGGCGTGCGGGACTGGCGCATCCTGTTTCAACACCTGCTGCCCAACTTGCTGGGCCCGGTCATCGTGCTGATGACGTTAAACGTGGCCAACAACATTCTGCTGGAAAGCAGCCTGACCTTTCTGGGCCTGGGGGTCGATCCAGTCATCCCGAGCTGGGGCGGCATGCTCGCCGAGGGTCGTACCTATCTACAGACCGCCTGGTGGGTCAGCGTCTTCCCAGGCGTGGCAATCCTGCTCACCGTGCTGGGCCTCAACCTGCTGGGTGACTGGCTACGCGACACCCTGGACCCCACAGGACGGACCTCACGATGATCACACTGCTGGAAACTACCTTTGAGCGTAGCGTCGATGCGCTCGTCGGGCACTACCAGGATACGCTCGCCCCCGGAGATACGCTCAACGCTTGGGTTTTCGATGATCCAACCGCTCGCCGGCGCGCTGAACAGGCCTTGGCCACCCATGGAATCGACGCGCGCTTTCACAGCGCCTATAAACCCCTAGTACATTACGCGATCGAAGAGCTCGACACCCATGGACTGCGCGCACTGCACGTTCGCTATCCAGCGCCAACAGAAACGCCCAAGCGGTTTCTTCTCGAAGCCTATCCGCTTGCAGGGCTGCTCGGCGAGAAGGTCGAGCTGAGTTGGGAAGCCATCGACGTCCCGTCGCACACCGCGCTCTATTACTATGAACTCGAGCTGACCGACGAGGATGGCATCCGGAAGACGGTGCAGGTCGCGGCGCCCAATCGCTACCATCAGGATCACGTGCAAGCTTGGCTGCTCTCGCCTTGCGCCTGGATCGACTGGCAAGGGAGTGATGGCAAGCACGAAAGCGCCTCTTTCACATGCGATTACGTTCGTCTCTTCGAGGCGGCCATGAACGCCGTCACCCAAGCCGAGTGGCCTGCCGAACAGCCGTTTTTCGACGAGCTGAACATCAGCGTCACCCTGCCATGCCAAGATATACCACTGCCCTTCGGGCTAGAGCATATAAGCCTGGCTGAAGCGCTTCACGAGGAGCTCTATTTCTCGCTGCTGGAGGTCTACCAGCGCCTTGCCGGCCTGCCGCTGGGAGATCGCTCGATCCAGCCAGGCCAAATCGTGCCGGAGATCAAGACCCGCCCCGGCGCGTCGCCGGCGCTGTCGATCACGCTACGCGCACTCTCGACCGACGAGGCCTCGACGGATGATTCCGCAACGCCTCTCGATCGCGTCGAACATCCGCTGAGTGTGGCCCGGATCCAGACCCAGCTGGAAAGCATCGAGGGCACGCTGATTCACGCAAAAAGCCGCAGCGGACGTACTCTGCGAGCGCGCTATCGCCAGGGCGATGATCGACCAGTAATGATCAGCGCCGCCCAGCACGCCAACGAGCCCTCGGGCATCGTGGCGGCGCTGCGCGCGGGGCGCGATCTTGCCCTGACACCCGCGGCCCATTTCGTGCTTTCACCGCTGGAGAACCCGGACGGCTATCGCCTGCAGCAGCGTCTGGTCGCCGAGCAACCGACCCACATGCATCACGCCGCTCGCTACACGGCCTTCGGCAGTGATCTGCAAGCTCAACCTGCAGGCGGCGAGTTCGAGCTGGCCATTCGTGAACGCGCTCGCTTAGTAAGCGGTGCGCAGCTACATATAAATCTGCACGGCTATCCGGCCCACGAGTGGACCCGCCCGTTGACCGGCTACGTGCCGCGCAACTTCGAGCTCTGGTCGATTCCCAAGGGGTTCTTTCTCGTCATTCGTTACCACAGACCTTGGCAAGCGCAGGCCGAAGCGCTGCTCGAGGCAGTCACGGCGCATTTGTCGACGGTACCGGGGCTGGTCGACTACAACCGCGGCCAGATCACGGCGTTTGAAGCTCACGCCGGGCGCTTGGCATTCGCCGTGCGCCACGATATACCTTACCTGCTGACCTGCGACGATACTCAGCTCACGCCGCTTCAGTTGATTACCGAGTATCCGGACGAGACGATCTACGGCCAGGATTTCACGATGGCCCATCAGGTGCAGTACGAAACCGTCATGAGTGCCTACCAGAGCTATCAGTCGCTGACACTTCCCGCCACGCCGCGCTGATCGATGCCAACAGGAGAGTCAACAATGAACACAATACTCCCTCAACTCAATTGCGATATGGGCGAAAGCTTCGGCAACTGGCACTTGGGGCTGGACGCCGAGGTGATGCCGTTCGTTGACTGCGCCAACATCGCCTGTGGCTATCACGCCTCAGATCCTCACGTGATGCGTCGCACCGTTGCGCTGGCCGCCGAGCACGGCGTACTCATCGGCGCCCACCCGGGCTATCCAGATCTGATGGGGTTTGGGCGGCGCTCCATGGCCTGCTCCGCCGCCGAGGTAGAGGACATGATTCTCTATCAAACAGGCGCGCTTTCCGGTATTTGCCGAGCCGAAGGCGCCGAGCTTGCCTACATCAAGCCACATGGCGCCCTGTATAACGACATGGCCGCTGATTCGACGCTGCTCGAAGGCGCGCTGCGAGCCGTGCGCGCCTTCGACGCCACGCTCCCTCTCATGGTGATGTCAACCGCCGACACCGAGAGCCAGCGGGCGCTGGCCGACGAGGTGGGCGTCATACTCTGGTTCGAGACCTTCGCCGACCGCGCCTACGAGGCCAACGGGCACCTGGTATCGCGCCAGCTGGCAGGAGCGGTGCACCATGACCGAAAGACCATCGTGGCCCAAGCCGTGGCGCTGGCCAAGAACGAGCCGCTGATCGCCCGCGACGGCACGCCGTTGACGCTTGCAAGCGACACGCTTTGCGTACACGGCGACAACCCGGAATCCGTGGCCGCGGTGCGGGCCATTCGCGAGGCCTTCAACGCGTTGGAGTCAGCGTGAGAGTGCGCCTTGAAACCGCGGCCATGGACGCGATAACGGTGCGCCTGTTCGACACCATCAACGAGGACAACATGGCTTGGATCATCGCGGCGGAGCGTGAGCTGCGTCAGGCCTTCGAGGGCAACTTGATCGATCTGACGCCCTCCTACACGACACTGCTGCTGCAGTACGACTGCACGCGACTTTCGTTCTGCGAAGCATCCAGCAAAATTCGCCACGCCCTCAATCACCTGACCCCAGCGGATACAGAGTACGGCCGTTTGCATTCGATTCCGGTATGGTACGACGAGAGTGTGGGCCCGGAGCTTCAACGAGTGGCGGGCAGCGCCGGAATGAGCGTGGAGGCGTTGATACGACGCCACTGTGAGCATGACTATTGCGTGTTCGCGTTGGGCTTCGCACCAGGCTACGGTTTCATGGGACTGGTGGAAGAGGCACTCGCCACGCCACGGCTCGCCACCCCCAGAAAGCGAGTCGCAGCGGGTAGCGTTGGTATCGCTGATCGTCAGACCGCGATCTATCCACTGCTCTCACCCGGTGGCTGGAATATTCTAGGCCGCACTGCGGTGCCGCTTTTCGAATACGCCCGCCAAGGCGAACCGCTGCTGCGCCCCGGCGACAAGGTGCGATTCAGGGCAATCTCGAAAGCCGATTTCGAAGCCGACGGCGGCGATACCACCCCGCTGGAGGAACGCGCATGACCCCGGGACTATTCGTTAAGCAGGCTGGTCCGCTCGCCTTGATCCAGGATGCGGGGCGTTTTGGCGTCAGCCATCTGGGCGTGACTCAAGGCGGTGCCGCCGATTGGATCTCCTGCCGCTGGGCCAACTGGCTGCTGGGCAATTCGCCGGAAAACGCTGCACTGGAAATCGTCATGGGCGGCAACCTGACGCTCGAAGCCGAGGTCGAGGTCACACTCGCCCTGGTCGGCGCCGATCTGGAGGCGCGTCTCGACGACAAGCCGCTTACCGCACGGGGCACGTTCACCCTGGCCCCCGGCCAGCGCCTGAGCTTTCGCCAGCCCAAGGACGGGCTTCGAACATACCTGGCGTTTCCGGGCGGGCTGATCGCGCCCGAGGTACTGGGCAGCCGTGCCTGTACGGCACGCGAGCAGATAGGCGGGCTGCACGATGATGGCCGTCCATTGCAAGCCGGCGACCGCCTTGTCTGGCAGGGCAGCGAACTCGCGCCGCGTTTCCTGCCACGCGGTGTTCAACTGCCACTCCCCCGACCGGTGTGCGCGCTGCCGATCGTACTGGGCTCCCAAGCAGCGCAGTTCGCCGGGCGCAGCCTCTATCAGGCATTCAACCAAACCTGGACGGTGGACCAGCGCGCCGATCGCATGGGTATTCGCCTGACCGGCTCGCCGCTTGACAGCGCGCTTTCGGGCATCGTTTCGGAGGGCATTCCGCTGGGGGGCGTGCAGATTCCACCGGACGGTCAGCCCATCGTGCTGATGAACGACCGCCAGACTATTGGTGGGTACCCGCGCATCGGCGCGCTCACCCCCAGCGCCTGCGCGCGGCTCGCTCAATGCTTACCCGGTGCCCAGGTCCGCCTGCAGCCCATCAGCGCGACACAGGCGCAGATGACCCATCGCCGCCAGCTGGGCGTCTGGGCTTAAGCCACGACCAGCCCGGCAGCGCATTCATGTTCGGTTAAATCAGCGCAGTTATGCTCGAGCGCTTTCATGGACACACAGGAAGCCTTGACATGGCCGTCAACTCTCTTGCCCTGCCGCTGGCCACCGCCTTGGCACTCGCTTCTTCTCTCGCCAACGCCCAAGCGCCGCTGCGTATCGAACATCTCCAGCGCTGCGGAGACCTGTTCAACCAAGCGACCCGAACGTTCTGCGTCAGTGTCGCCGGTCTCGAGCGTGCGCCGCTCCAGGTCTCGTTCGACGGTACGCCGCTGGCGCCGGAGCGCATTGAGCGCGAGGATCAGGCGCTTCGCATCACGCTGGGTGGTAATGCACAAAGCGCCCCGCTATGGCTCGAACAGCACCAGCGTCAAAGCAACCCGGTCTGGCTGAGCCTGCAAGGCAGCCACGTGATCGCCGCCACCGACGACGAAGTCGCCGAGAACATGGACGGCGTCACCAGCTACGTCGATCTGATCAGCCTGATCATCGAAGAGGAGTACGACGGCCTGGAAGAGGCGCAGCGGCTGGCCGAGAAGTACGACGCCGAGGTCGTCGGCCAGATCCCGCCGCTCAACACCTACCAGCTGCGCCTACCCGCCGAGGACCTGGACGCCCGCGACGCGCTGGTGCTTAGGCTCGGCAGCGAGCTCAGCGTGGATGCCGTGGTGGTGGAGGAATCGAATGCTGAAGAAAGTATCGAAGAAGGTACTGAAGAAAGTGCTGAAAGAAGTACTGAAGGAAATATCGAGCAGGACGCCAGCGCCCCACCCGAGGCTCACGACCAGCAGTGGGCGGCGAACCGTTTTCTGGACGCGGTGAACTTTTATCAGCGGCGTCTGAACCCGGATCACGACGATGTCGAGACTCACCCCGTGCGTATCGGCGTCATCGAGCGCAACGTTGATTTCGACACCCCCGACTTCGCCGACTACCTGGGCGACTGCCGCCAAAACGCGACGCGCACCTGCGTTTACGCCACCGACGCCGCCGAACCAGACGGCCACGGCACCACGGTGGCGGGCATTCTGGCGGCCGCCTGGAACGAAGGCGGCAACAGCGGCTTTCTGCGCGGGCTCGATAGCGTCGGCCCCGGCTTCGACGTCATCGTCGATCGCGGCTCGGATGCCGGCATCACCGCCAACGTGGCCGCTTCGGTCAACCTGGTGGAAAACGGCGCCCGCATCCTCAACTGGAGCTGGGGCATCCACCGCGTAGGCACCGTCGATATCAACGGCGACGAGGTCGACTCGCTGGTGCGCTCCGGTATCGCCATGGATGGCTACGAGGAGCTGCTCGAGGAGTTCTTTTTGTGGCTACGCCGCGAGCACCCGGACGTGGTGGTGGTGAACTCGGCGGGCAACGCCTCGTCGTTTTCGGGGCGCGACGACTACCGCCTGCCCTCCTCCTTCGTCACCGATCAGCTGTTCGTGGTCGGCGGCCACGAGCGAAGCGGCGAAGAGGTCGCCGTCGAGGACGCCCGCTACGCGATCAAGCGCGACGCCTCGAACATCGACATGCGCGTGGATATCACCGCCGCCGCCTGCGTGCGCGCCTCCACGGCCCGCGAGGGCGAGCAGGGTGAGCCGCACTGCGGCACCTCCTACTCCACGCCGCTGGTGACGGGATTGCTGGCGGCCATGATGTCGATCGACCCGACCCTGACGCCGGCGCAGCTGCGCATCCTTTTGCGCCGAAGCGCTCTGCCGATCGGCGAGGAGTTCGATTTCGAACCCACCGACGCGGATGACCTCACGGCACCGATCCTGCCTTCGGAGCGCGCCAACAACCTGACGCATCCGGATATTGGCTTGTCGGCCCGACTCGACATATACAAGGCACTGGATCTGACGGTGCAGAGCCTGGAGCGGGCGCGGTAGGCTACACGGCGTCATTACTTGTATCGAAAGAAAGTATTAACAATTTCTAAAAATAAATTTATTTGGCAGATTAAATCAAAAAATGTCGACATTTTTACTCAAGATTTAGCCCGGTACGCCGTTATCAAGAAGTGAAAAAAACGAATAACGTTCGTCTTTTCGGTTGCGCTGGCCGGCTCGGCGGCGCCCGACTCTTCTTCTAATGGGGCTATCAATGAGTAAGTTTGCTCGTCTTTCGTTAACGCAAAAGCTGCTTTTTGCGGTCGCGCTACCCTTGCTGGCTGTGGCGCTAGTGCTGGGCGTAGTGGTCAATCTACAGCTCAACCAGGCGATTCCCTCGCTGATCAACAACACCGCCGCCCGCCAAGTGGGTGCGCGTGCCGATGAGATTGGCCGCTGGATCGATGGCTATCAAAAGTGGCTAGGCGTACTGGCTCAGGACGAACGTCTTGCTCAAGGCGCGCCGCTGGAGAGCTATGTGGAATGGCTCGCCAAGCGCCATTCGTCCGATGGTACGATCGAATCGCTGTTTATCTCCGATACCGCCGGCAATACGATCAACCAGGAGGGCATGCCGCTGAATATCGCCGAGCGGCCTTACTTTCAAAGCCTTGTCGTGGAGGGCAGTGCAGATCGCTTGCTATTGGATCCCTTTATTTCCAAAGCGACCAACGAGCCTGCCGCGCTGATGGTCGAAACGATCTTCGATGCACAAGGCAATCGGACAGGACTTTTGGGTCTGGCGCTGTCACTTGAGTCGCTATCCAGTATTACATCGGCCATCAACGTGGGTGAAGGCAGCTACGGCTGGATGATCGACAGCCAGGGCCGCGTCATCGCTCACCCTGAAGCGTCGTACCGCTTCGCGCTCAACTATACCGAGGGCGACCAGACTCACGGCTACGAAGGATTGAGCACGCTGAGCACGCAGATGTTCGACGGCACCCCCGGCAAGGGCGACATCATCATGCCAAGCGGCGAGCACAAGACGCTGATGTGGAACCCGGTCGAGGGCACGTCCTGGGTAGTGGGCACCACCATCCCCATGAGCGTGTTTACCTCGGTGACCAACAAACTTCTCTTTTCACTGTTTGGCGTGGGTGTCGTGCTGTTCGGGCTCTTGTTGATCGTGGTGGCCCTGACAGCGCGCCGCGCGCTGGCCCCGATCAAGCACACCGCCAGCGCCATGGCGGATATCGCCCAAGGCAAAGGGGACCTGACGCGTCGGCTAGAGATCAAGACTCAGGACGAGGTGGGCGATCTAGCCAAAGGCTTCAACGCCTTCGTCGAGCGCATGCAAGGCACCCTTCAGGAAGTGCGAAACAACGCCCAAACGGTACTGATCGGCGCCGGCGATATCGCCGACGGCACGCGAGAACTCTCTTCGCGCACCGAGCAAGCGGCCGCCAATTTGCAGGAAACCTCGGCGTCGATGGAGGAAATTCACTCGACGGTCGCGCATACCTCCCAGGCCTCTGAGCAGGCCAATGGCCTCGCGTTCGAAGCCGCTGGCGCCTCGCAACGCGGCAACGAGTCGATGCGCCAGATGCAGACCAAAATGAAGGCGATCAACGAATCCTCGCACAAGATCAGCGACATCATCGGCCTGATCGACTCGATCGCCTTTCAGACCAACATCCTGGCGCTCAACGCCTCGGTTGAAGCAGCCCGCGCAGGCGAACAGGGCCGCGGTTTCGCGGTGGTCGCCAACGAAGTACGCACCCTGGCCAGCCGCTCCGCCACGGCTGCACAGGATATCCGCGCGCTGATCGACGTCTCCGTTAATCACACCAGGGAAGGCAACCAGATCGTCGACGCGGTCGCCCAGCAGATGGACGATATTCACAAGAGCATCACCCAGGTCACGGACGTGATGGGCGAGATCGCTGCAGGCGCCCGAGAGCAAACCTCGGGAATCGATCAGGTCAACACCGCGGTGGCGGAGATGGATACCATGACACAGCAAAACGCCAGCATGGTCAGCCAGAACGCCTCGCTCGCCGCGCAGATGCGCGAAAACGCCGAGCGCTTGGACCGGTTGATGAGCGAGTTCGTGCTGGGCAACGAGTCTCCCTCGTTCGCCTCTGCGCTCTCCTCCACCAGGCGCGCTCCAGCAAGACCTTCTGCGTCTCAGGCCACCTCCGCGCTGCCCTCGCCGGCCAAGCCCACCACGCCGCGCAAACCACAGCCGGAAGTGGCGGAGTGGGAAGAGTTCTAACGCCTCGGACCGATTTACCGTTTTGCCCTCAAAGGGCTGGCCATTAACAACGGCCCATAAAAAAACCCGCGATCCTGGATCGCGGGTTTTTCGTAACGGCCCGGTGAACTTAGTCCACCAGCGGCAGCAGCGTATTCAGGCTTTCCCGCGCATCGCCGTAGAACATGCGGCTGTTCTCCTTGTAGAACAGCGGGTTTTCGATGCCGGAGTAGCCGGTGCCCTGGCCGCGCTTGGAGATGAACACCTGCTTGGCTTCCCAGACCTTTAATACCGGCATGCCGGCGATCGGGCTGTTCGGGTCTTCCTGCGCCGCCGGGTTGACGATGTCGTTGGAGCCGATGACGATCACCACGTCGGTGGAGGCGAAATCGTCGTTGATCTCGTCCATTTCCAGCACGATGTCGTAGGGCACCTTGGCTTCGGCCAACAGCACGTTCATGTGCCCCGGGAGTCGGCCCGCCACCGGGTGGATGGCGAAACGCACGTCCTTGCCCGCGGCGCGCAGCTTGCGCACCAGATCGCTCACCGCGGTTTGCGCCTGAGCCACCGCCATGCCGTATCCAGGCACGATGATCACGCTGTCGGCGTCGTTGAGCGCACTCGCCACGCCGCCTGCGTCGATCGCCACCTGCTCGCCTTCGATCTCCGCCGCCGGTCCGGTGCTTCCACCAAAGCCGCCGAGAATGACGTTGACGAAGTTGCGGTTCATCGCCTTGCACATGATGTAGGAGAGAATCGCCCCGGACGAGCCGACAAGCGCGCCGGTCACGATCAGCAGGTCGTTGGAGAGCGTAAAGCCGATGGCCGCCGCCGCCCAGCCGGAGTAGCTGTTGAGCATCGACACCACTACCGGCATGTCGGCGCCGCCGATGCCCATGATCAGGTGGTAGCCAATGAAGAACGCCAGTCCCGCCAAAACCAGCAGCGTCCAGAAGCCGGCACCGTTGAGATACAGGATGGCCAGCAGCAGCGAGAGCACCGCCGCGCCGGCGTTGAGCAGATGCCCGCCGGGCAGCTGGCGCGGCTTGCCGTCGACCTTGCCGGCCAGCTTGCCGAAGGCAATCACGGAGCCGGTAAAAGTCACCGCGCCGATGAAGATGCCCAGCACCACCTCGACCTGCAAAAACGCCAGCTCGTCCGGCGCCTTGGTGGCGACCAGCGCGGCAAACGCCGAAAACTCCTGCATCACGCCGTCGGCGGCGCGAGCGGCCAGCACCCGGCGACGCTCGAGGTCCGCGCTCCAGGCAACGAACACCGCCGCCAGGCCCACAAAGCTGTGCAGCGCCGCCACCAGCTGGGGCATCTCGGTCATCTCGACCTTGCGCGCCAAGTAGGCGCCGATCGCCGCCCCGATCGCGATCATCGGGATCAGCCAGCCATAGCCGCCGATCCCGGGGCCGAAGGCGGTGAACAGCACCGCCACCGCCATGCCGACGATGCCGTACCAGACGGCGCGCTTGGCCTTTTCCTGATTACTCAACCCGCCCAGCGAGAGAATGAACAACACACTCGCCGCGATCGCCGCAGCGGATACGAACCCTTGACTCAGCATACCGTTTCTCCGCCGCTCAGGATTTCTGGAACATGGCGAGCATCCGGCGTGTCACCAGAAAGCCCCCCACGATATTGATGGTCGCGATCAGCACTGAAATCGCCGCCATGAGCGTTACGATCGCGCTGCCCGAGCCGATCTGCAGTACCGCCCCCAAAATGATGATGCCGGAAATCGCGTTGGTCACCGCCATCAAGGGCGTGTGCAGCGAGTGGCTCACCTTCCAGATCACCTGGAAGCCGATGAAACACGCCAGCACGAAGACGATGAAGTGCTGCATGAACGACGCTGGCGCCACCTGGCCGAGCAGCAGCATCAACGCCCCGCCCACGGCCAACAGTGTGACCTGGCGTTTGGTCTGGGATTTGAAGGCGGCATGTTCGGCGGCCTTCTTCTCCTCGGCGGTGGGCTCTTTCTCCTTCGGCTTGGGTTTGGACGCGCCGATCGCTTTTACCTTCGGCGGCGGCGGCGGGAAGGTGATGTCATTCTGGTGCGTGACCGTGGCCCCGCGAATGACGTCATCGTCCATGTTGTGATCGATCACGCCATCTTTTTCGGGCGTGAGGTCGGTCAGCATGTGGCGAATGTTGGTGGCGTACAAAAGCGATGACTGCGTCGCCATGCGCGAGGGGAAATCGGTGTAGCCGACCACGATCACGCCATTGTCGCTAACCACCCGCTCGTCGGGCTTCGTCAGATCGCAGTTGCCGCCCTTCTCGGCGGCGAGATCGATGACCACGGAGCCCGGCTTCATGGCCGCGACCATGTCCTCGAGCCAGAGCTTGGGAGCGGGCCTGCCGGGGATCAGCGCGGTGGTGATGACGATATCGACATCGGCTGCCTGCTCGCGGAAGCACTCGAGCTGCTTCTCGCGAAACTCGGGGCTCGAGGGCGCCGCATAGCCGCCGCTTTCCGAACCGTCCTGGGCGTTGTCGAAATCGAGAAACAGAAACTCCGCGCCCATCGACTCGATCTGCTCGGAGACTTCCGGGCGCACGTCAAAGGCGCGCACCACGGCACCGAGACTGGTCGCAGTGCCGATGGCGGCAAGCCCGGCAACGCCTGCGCCGATCACCAGCACCTTGGCCGGCGGCACCTTGCCAGCAGCGGTCACTTGCCCGGTGAAAAAGCGCCCGAAGTTGTTGCCCGCCTCGATCACCGCGCGGTAGCCGGCGATGTTGGCCATGGAAGAGAGCGCGTCCATCTTCTGCGCCCGCGAGATCCGCGGCACCATGTCCATGGCGATGACCGTCGCGCCCTTGGCGCGGCACTTCTCGAGCATCGCCTCGTTCTGGGCCGGCCAGAAGAACGCGATCAGGGTCTGGCCCTCGCGCAGGCGCTCAGCCTCCTCATCATTAGGTTCGCGCACCTTGATCACGACCTCGGCGGCCTCGAAAATCGCCTGGGCGGTGTCGACCACCGTCACGCCGGCATCGCGGTAAACCTGATCGTCGAAGCCTGCGGCCGCGCCGGCCCCGGTCTCGATCAGGCACTCATGGCCCAGCTTTTGAATCTGCCCCGCGCTCTCCGGGGTGAGCGCGACCCGCGCCTCGCCCCGGCTGCTCTCTTTTAGTGCGCCTATTTTCACTCGTCGTCTCCCCTGAATGAGAAAGCTCCGCCGCGCTTACTCGCCCGGCATCGAAACGCGGCCCGGTACAGGGCCGCCTCTTGTTGTCCAGCAAGTGTTACCTACCCAGGCACCGGTAATCTCAAAACCACCCACTATGTAGTAATATTACGTTCATCACTATTCGCATTTCGGCTAATACGCTTTATCGTTGCCCTGTCACCCATCGACCTATCCCCTACAACCCTATCACCCATAACCCTATTACCCGCTGCCTTAGGCGCTTCTCACAAAGTATAAGGACTGCGGGTTAGCGTCTTTTGGCCAGTACGTCGTTCACCGCGTCTAAAAACGCCACCCGGGAAGGCGCGTGGGGCGTGGTCAAAAGGCTCCCGCCGATGAACAGCAGCGTTGCGACAGCGATTCCCCAGATACCCGCCGGCAGCCCCCAAAGCGCGTTGCCGGTCGCGTACATCGTGAGCACGAACGCGCTGGTGCCCAGAATGCTCAAAAGCGCACCGAACGCCGTGCCGCGCTGCCAGAAAAAGGCGCCAATGATCGCCGGCACAACGGCCACCAGCCCTGACGAGGCGGCCACGGAGAGCACCGCTATCAAATCGAGCTGAAGCTCGGCAAACCCCAGCGCCAACAGCGCGATCACTGGCACGACGAACTTACCGACCAGCAGCTGGCGCTTTTCGCTTACATCGCTTTTCACGTGCGCATACACATCGCGCGAGAGCATCGAGGCCAGTGTCAGCATGATGGAGTCGATGGTAGAGACCGCGGCGGCCAGAATACCGACCATGACGATCACGCCCAGCAGCGGCGGAATGAAGTCGGAGCCCAACAGCGTGGGGGTGGCGAGATCGGCACGCTCGAGCCCCGGAAAGGCCGTCAGCGCGGAAAAGCCCCACAGAATGGAGACCAGGGTATAAACGAAGCCAAACACCATGAAGCCGATCAGCATCTGGCGCATGGCCGAAAGCGACGCCGGCATGAACAGCCGCTGGCTCACCTGAGGGTTGGAAAGGCTAAAGAAAAACCACGGGATACTCAGCCCTAAAAAGGTCGTCAGGCTAAAAAGCCCGGAACCGGGGACGGTCAAGGCGTCAGGGTGCTCGCGGGCAAGGGTATCGAACAGCTCGCCAAAACCGCCCAGCGCCTGAATGACCAGCAGCGCGACAAGCGTCGAGGCAACGATCATCACCAGCGCCTGCAGCGAATCGGTCCACATCACCGAGCGAATACCCGCCACGTACGCGAACAGAATTGCGATCGCGGTGGCCAGCAGCACCCCGGAGGTAAAACTGATCGCCCCGTTGGTCATGCCCTCCAGCAGGTACCCCACCCCTGCGAGCTGCACCGCGCAGTAGGGAATCAAAAAGATACAGCTGGCAATCGACATCGACAGCGCCACGGCCTTGCTGTGATAGCGAAAACCGAGCATTTCGCTGGGCGTGACGAAGCCGAACGCGCGGCCCACCGCCCAGAAACGCGGCCCGAAAATCGCCACCAGCGACACTCCGGCGAAGTAGATGATCTCGAAACCGAGCGCGCCCACGCCGCCGGCGTAGGTCAGCCCGGCAAGGCCCACCATCATGAAGGCGCTATAGGTCGTCGCGCTGTAGCTCAGCGCCGAGACGAAACCGTTCATCTGCCGGTTGCCCAAAAAGAAGCCCGACATGCTCTCTACGCCTTTTTGGCGGGAGAGAAAAGCAATCATCACCGATACCGAAAGATAAATGGCAATGGCCATCCAGATCATCGATTCAGTCACGATCGTGCTCCTTGAACGGCCGGGTCATAAAAATGTTCAGCGCAATCACGACGACCCCGGCCCCGCTCCAAAAAAGAAAGCTGCCGTACCAGGCCACCACGTTCGAAAGCAGGGTATAAGGCACCAGGTAGCAAAGAACCACTACCACCCCAACCGCCCCCATCCATTTATCCCGCGCCATGTGTCACCCCTTGTTGTTGAATTTGTTTACTCGTCATCGCTTTGGCGATTGGCCCGTAGTTTAGCGCCTCGCTCGCCTGTAAACGACGCCCATGCCGCCTACCGCTGGGTATGCGCTTAATTACGCCTGTTTAAACCGGGTATTTAAACGCTATCCTTCCAGCCAATTTGGTACTTTAATATCATTCAATCCACTGTCTTTTAATTCCAAAACATGGCAGTGACTCACAATAACGAATGGAGCTTCAGGTGCCGCCTGAGCCCCCTAAAGAGCTCAATGTGGCCCCAAGACGATACCGCTGGATGAATGGATTTACGCTTTTGGAGCTATTGGTGGCCATCGCTCTTATCGCCTTGATTGCGGGCGTGGGGTTTCCCAACTTCATGCGAATGGTCGAGGTCAATCGTGTCGTGAGTGCCACCAACGAGTTCAAGACCGCGCTTAACTACGCCAGAAGCGAAGCGGTTCGGCAAAATACCAGCGTGACGCTCGACCCGCTGTCGGGCGGGTGGTCAGCCGGGTGGCAAGTCACGGCGAGCGGCCAAGCGCTGCGCCGTTGGCCACAGTCGATCAACGGACTAGAGGTAAGCGGCGTAACGGGGTCGCTGCGCTTTACGAGCCTTGGACGCTTGCGGGCTGACCGACCCGAAATCCGACATATTTCGTTTCAAGTCAGCGGTCAGGCCCGCTGTATTCGACTGGAACCCAGCGGGCTTTCTCGCGTGCAGGATGCGCCTGAGGTCTGCCCATCCCCTTGAGGCAATGCCGAGGCCGTATGAGATCGACACAGCAAGGTCTTTCGCTTTTGGAGTCACTCGTCGCCATGCTCATCATGTCGATCGGATTACTCGGCGTGGTCGCGCTGCAGACCCAAGCGCTCTCACAGCAGAGAAGCGCCTATCTGGAGACTCAAGCCACCAATATGGCTCAGGACATGATGGATCGCATTCGCGCCAACAAGGCGCAGGCCAATGAGTATCGACTGGGTACTAACCAAACGAGCGGTGGAGGCACTCTGGCGGCCAACGACAAGCAGGAATGGACACATGATCTAGCGGATGTGTTGCCTGACGGTCGCGGGCGCATCAACGTCGCCCTGCCTCGCATCGAAGTGATCGTCGAGTTCGAAGACCCCACTTCCGCCAACCGAAACCGCACGATTTCACTGGTCTCGGAGCTTTGACATGAGCCTTCCTGCACTTTTCATACTGGAACGACGTTTCAGCGAACGTGACGTGGGCCGGCAAACGGGGTTTACACTAATCGAACTCATGGTGGCGATGGTGATCGGCGTGCTGGTGGTTCTCGGCGCAACCCAGCTTTTCGTCGCATCTCAGCAGAGTTACCGCATCACCACCGCGCTTGCCAACATGCAGGACACCGGGCGTTTCGCGCTGGAGACGATATCACGCGAGCTGCGCCAAGCGGATTTCAAGGGTGGATGCGCGGCAGGCCAAGTCACTATCAGCGTTCGAAGCCAAGCAAATACTGCAAGCCCCACTCCCGCCCCGGCGCTGCAGGGCTTTGCTTCGTTTCAAAATCTGGCCGCCTCTAACGCGCTCCAGCAGCCGCTACCCGGCTCGCAAAGCTTCTCTTTTCGCGCGGCGGGCATGCCGATTAAAGGCCGTATTGCGACGGTATCGGGTCCGCAGTTCGAGTTTCAAACCTCGCCACCGTCGGACGTTGCCTACCCCACCAGTTCACGCCTACTGCTGCTACAAAGCGCACAAAAATGCGAGCTCTTCTTAAACGCGGCGGGCCTGCCTGGCCAGTTGAAAAAAATCACGTCCGGCTGGCCCACTGGTAGCCCTCAGGCCGCCCCCTTGAACTATAGCCAAGACCAGGCCGTCACGCTGACCGCGCTGGATAGCGGCATTTACTATCTGGGCAGTGATCCTACCAACGCCAACATACCCTCGCTAATGCGTTTGGATACCAGCACAGCTACGCCACGCAGTGAAGTGCTCGCAAGTAACGTGGTCGCGCTTCGCGCGCGTTTTTTGGTAGGCGATACGTACCTGCCGGTCGAGGGGCTAAGCGTCGATCAGTGGCCAGAGGTTCTCGCCGTGCGTATCAGCCTGATCGTGCAAAGCGAGCGCGCCGGTCTGCGTCAGGAGCCAACACGCATTGCGACTGGCAACTTTCGTTTCGATCCTTTCGAAGCCAACGATGGACACCTTTATCAGGTATTCACCACCACCATCGATCTGAGGAATCGGCTGTGAAACGCGAATGCGCATACCCGGCCGGCCAGCGCGGGCTAGCGCTGGTGCTGTGCCTGATTTTTCTGGCCATCGTCACGTTGGTGAGCCTCTCATCGATGCAGGGCTCTTTGGTTCAGGGGCGCATGGCGGCCAATCAGCAGGATTATAGCGTCGCGCTTCAAGCGGCCGAAACGGCGCTGCAAGAGGCCGAGCGCATACTAAGCGAGGGAGGCAAACCCAGCAGCGAATGGATGCGCTACTCGACAAACAGCCTTGGCTCATCCAATGCGCCAACGTATCGGATGCCCCAGCAAAATGGTCAAGTCATCGGCTCGCGCGTCACCAGCCAGGGAGTAGAAAAACTCGAGGTACTTTACCGTATCGAAGCCCAGGGGTTTGGGGTTGGACGCTCAAGCGATACCAACGTCTTTCTCGAAGCCGATTATGTCCGTGTGGAGTAAATACATCATGTCTAACAACAGCGGCACACGGCTGTTCTGTAAGCTCTTGCTCGCGCTGGGAGTGAGCCTTCCTATCGTACCAACGCTGAACGAAGCCGCCCATGCTTCTTCCGAGTCGCAGCCCATCTCGGCGTCCGATAGACCGGTCAGCGGTGGCGAAGGCAGCGTGGACGAGAACTACATTCCGGCAGTTGACAAGACCGGGATCGCTAATGCCCCGCTCAACGCGGTCAGCCAAGTCGCTCCCAACGTTTTATTGATTTTGGACAACTCCGAAAGTGGCCAGGAGGGTCTGGATGGCCGCGTAGCGATCGGTACGAGCGTGGGCGACCGAGAAACGTTAGCCGCATGCCAACCCAATACGTTCAACGCTACGAGCTGTCCGGCAGGCGCACGCTCGCCGATCAGCAAATCCAGTATCATGAAACGCGTTGGGCGCGATCTGGTTGAGCGCTATCGGGGAGATATCAACCTGGGACTGATGGCCTATCAGCAAAATCCTGCCTCCCAAACTCGCGATGGCGCCTTCAACGATCGTACCGTCGTCTGGCGGCTAACCGAGCGTGCGCTGGACGCTCGTTATTCCACCAACGATGCGCCAGCCTGGTACGATCCTGATTTCGATGGTTCCTGGGATGCACCAACCAAGAGGTTCCGTACTCGCCTGCCTGGTTTGAATATTTACGCCTTCTTTAATGTTGGAACCCCAGGCTATATGTTTGAAGAGAGTTTCTCGACCGGGCTTCCCACCAGAGACGTCACCGAGTACTGGCGTAGAGTTTCTCAGCCCGGCGTGGGCGATCACCTTGCAGAGCGTTACGGCAGCTTATTCACCAGTGTCTACTCGTATCCCTCCGCCGGGGATGGCATCGCATATCGATCGCGCATTTATCCCAACTATACGCTGCCTCTGGTAGACAGCCTTCGCCAACGGGGAATACCGAACTGGGGCGCGAACACTGCTTCCATTGCGCTGAACCAATGGGAATGGCGCACAACGTCTTCGCCGGGGCTCGGCTATTTGCACGTGCCTATCGGTGGACTAAACGCGGACGGCTCGATCAATGATACCCACTGGAATCGAATTCTCACCAAACTCCAGCCTCAGCGCCACGAGTGGAGCGGTAGCGGTAATCCGATGACCGATCCCACATGGCCGCTACTGGCGACGGGCTTAACCCCCATCGAAGGTACCATGTACACGGTGAGAGACTATTTTCTGAACAACACCAGCACCGGCACGTCTTTCGGATCTGCTCAAGGGCGCCAGACGGGCATCAGAATTCCCAACATGGATAATATCGACGCTAAACAGTGCTTGGTTAACGCCAATATTTGGCTTACCGACGGTTTGCCCTCGGTAGATCGAAGCGGTCGATCGCTGGGTAACAACGTAAGCCAAGCGCTGGAGGAGGCCCAAAACGCCATTCGGCGGCTTTATAGCGATACCGCCAGCGCCCTGCCCAATCCGGTCAAAACTTACGTCGTGGGCTTCAACCTGCCACCGGACATCAGCAACCTGCCCGGCGTGCCTGCCGACCCGTTGGGAGATCTGGCTCGCGCTGGTGGCACCGAGCGCGCCTATTTCGCCAACGACGAGGCCTCACTCAACCAGGTCATGCGCCAAGTGCTGGGTCGCATTATTACCTCGTCTCAGTCGAGCACCTCTTCGGCGGTGAGTAGCGACACTTTCGATCTCCAGAGCAACAACTTGCTTTATAGCGCAGGCTTTCGAAGCGGTGATTGGTCGGGCCGGCTGATCGCCTCCACTGTGGACGATAGCGGCCTGCGTACCCAAAGCTGGAACGCGGAGGCCGAACTGGCCCGCCAAATTGGTCACCGTCGCTTGCTGACGTCGTATCAGCCCTTGGGTCAGCTACACAAGACCGGTGCCCTGCTTGGCACCTCTACCAGCGGCTTCACCCAGGCCGAGATCAACTGGTTACAGGGGTCGAACCAAACCGGGCTGCGGGTGCGCCAGTCGCTTCTGGGCGATATCATTAACGCAAGCCCTGTGGTGCTGCCGGGAAGCGACTCGCGCCCGCCGCTTCTTCTGGTCGCCGCCAACGACGGCATGCTTCACGGTTTTCACGCCAATACTGGCCGAGAGCTGTTCGCCTATTTGCCCTCCGAGCTCACCCAAGGCACCTCGCCGCCGCTTCGTGAGCTGACCCACACCGGCTATAGCCACCGTTACTTCATGGACGGCACGCCGGCCGCCCGCGAAATCACGCTGAGCAATGGCAATAAGCGCGCCATCGTGGTCGGCACCATGGGTGCCGGCGGGCGCACGGTGTTTGCCCTCGATGTCAGCAGCCCGAGCAACATGACGGCGCAAAGCGTGCTGTGGGAGTTTCGCCGCCCAGAGCTTGGCAGCGGTGTCAGTGAGCCAACGATTACGCAGCTCGTTGACGGTCGCTGGGTAGCTATTTTCGGTAACGGTTACAACAGCGCAAGCTACAAGGCCGCGCTCTACGTAGTCGATTTGCAAACGGGCCAGCTCGTGGCGCGTCTCGATACCGGCGAAGGCAGTCAAGAGATCCCCAACGGGCTCGCCACGCCTACCGTAACGGCGTGGCCCACCTTTGACGGCGGCGCGCGCTTTGCCTACGCCGGGGATTTGAACGGCAACATGTGGCGCTTTCCTCTTACCCAGAACGATCGCATCAACAAACTTTACGCTGGCGCGCGTTCTCAGCCGATCACATCGGCCCCGGCGGTGACCTTAAGCGGGAGCGCCAACAACCGCCTAATGGTGATCTTCGGTACCGGCAGCTATTTCAGACCCCAGGATGCCAACGATCAAAGCGTGCAGAAGTTGATCGGGATACGCGACCAGGTGGGTCGCGAGGTACCGGCCGCAGCGGACCAGCTCTTGACACAGCGGATCAGCGGTAGCGCCCAACAGAGCGGCTTCAACTCGCGTGCTGTGACCAACCTGGCGCGGACCGACCAACAAGGCTGGCAGATGGCGCTACCCGCAGGCGAGCGAGTGGTCGCGTCACCGGCGTTTTCGAGCGGCCTGCCCCGGCGTGTGCGCTTTTCGACCATGCGGCCGGACACGTCGAACCCCTGCGTCGGACGGCGCGAGGGCTACTTTCTATCACTTTTGGCGGATACCGGCGGCAGCGGTGGCGGAACCATTTTCGACTTAAACAGAGACGGGCGAATCGATACCGACGCCCGAATCAACGGCGATGCGATCGTTGGCTTACAGCTGGGCAGCGGCGAACGATTGACAGGCATCAAGAACCCGGTCACGGGGCTCGAAACGCTGTTTACCGGCAACCCGGATGCCGTCGGCGATGGCAGCGGCTTGATCACCGTTGAGCTCAATGACGTGCAGTTAGGACGTCGCTCTTGGCGCCAGGTAAGCGGTGAAGAACTTGAGGCGAGAGGCCTTTTCTAACCATTGTGAGAACGCACGCTCCACTGCACCAGCCGCGCAACCATTGGGCGCACGAGCAAAATGCACACGAAGGCCACCGGCATCGCGACCTGGTAGGCTTGCCAAACGCGGCCCATGAACGCGCCTTCCAAGCCGCCGTTGACGCCGGTGACGCCGGTGACGCCGGTGACGCCGGTGACGCCGGTGATCACGATCGTCATCAAAAACGCCATGATCGAGGACATGTAAAAGGCGAAGACCACGGGCGTGAACTTCGGGTGCAGCTTGCGAGCAGCCAGCAGGCGCTGTTCGGGGTAACGTTTTGAACTCATGAACAGGATCTTCGTCTATTTAATGAGCCTGCTATCTTAGCTGCCCGGCCTGTCCTGTTGAAAGCGCGTCAGGCGTAGCGCGTCGCCGCCCTCTTTTCCCGCGCGAGCCGCCCGATCCGGTAAAGATCGTTCAGGTAGAAATCCAGCTGGCCGAGCAGATGATTCACCGGCAGTAGCAAAAAGATCAGCCCCATCAGGATGGCCGGCTCGTTGAACCAGGAGAGTGCCGGCGTTTGCACCGGGTAGAGCAGCGTATAGATGCTCATACCGCCCAAAAACTGCGCGATCAGGCTATTGATGATCACCAGCGTAATGAACAGCGCCCGCCAGTCGCGCCGGGGCAGATGAACGCGGCCCAGCGGCCCTACGCGGGCGCTTATGCGGGTGTCAAAGTGCAGATCATTGTGGCGGCGTAGTAGCGCGCGCGCAGCGTTCTCATCGTCGCTTTCGATCGCCTCACGCGCCAGCGTTTTATCGAAGTGCTCGCCCAGGGTTGCCTCGACGGCGTGATCGAAGGTTTCCGCGTGCGCATCGTCTCCCCGCACGCCTTGCCCTGCTGCCGCGTTCAGCCGCTCGAGCTTTGCGCGATTGTTCGACGAGAGCTTTTGCGCGTTGTCGAAATTGATGGCGTAGTTCACCGCGTAAAGCTGATAGAGCGTGGCGGTGACGCCGACGAAGATCAAACCGTAAACGAGTGCGATGAGCATGAGCCAGCCTATTGACGAGGGTGAAAGGAGGAAGTGAGCGTACGCACTTCATGTTTAACAGATCTACAACCATGGTCAAATGCGGCATGAAAGCGCAGGCAAGCCAGGCTACCATAGCGCCACGCACAGCGAAGGCCACAACAATCATACCGCCTGGCTAGTTATCCGGCTCACAAGGAACTTCCCCAATGCCCTCTCAAGACTCCGCGTCCCTCAACGGTGACGCCACGCATCGACCGTCTCACGCCAAAAAGTATCTGGCCGCCCTCGGCCCGGGCTTTTTGTTCGCAGGCGCGGCCATCGGCACCTCCCACGTGGTGCAGTCCACTCGCGCTGGCGCCGAATACGGCGTAGGGCTTTTGGGGTTTATTCTGCTCGCGGTGCTGTTGAAGTATCCATCGTTTTTCTTCGGCCCCTTTTACGTCAGCGTGACCGGCAAGTCGCTGGTCGAAGGGTATCGTCAGACCTTTGGCCGCTCGGTCGTGGGGCTCTTTGCGCTGGTGCAAATTCCGGTCACCGCGATCATCATCGCCGCCATTGCGATCACCACGGCGGGGCTAGCCGGCAGCATCGTGCCGCTGACGCTCAGCCCACCCACCATCGCGGTGATTTTGATCGCGCTGTGCGGCGTCCTCACTTTTGCTGGCGGCTACCGCTTGCTGGACTGGGTGAACAAGGTCTTCGTCGTGATTTTGAGCGTGACGACAGTGTTGGCCGCGATCGTCGCCCTGCCCCTGGTGGACTGGAGCTTCTATCCGGCAACCGCGGCGTCACCGCTTTTGAGCGTGGCGACCTTCGTCACCCTGGTCGCGGTGTTGGGCCTGATGCCCTCGGACATTACGCTGGCGGTCATGAACTCGCTCTGGTCCGAGGCGCGCAATAAAGCACAAGGCAAACGTAGCGACACCGCCGCCGAGAAGATCGACTTCAATATCGGCTACATCGGCGCCGGCGTTTTGGCGGCGTGCTTTGTAATCATGGGCGCCGGCGTCATGCACAGCCAAGGCGTGAGCCCCGCCAACGGCGCGGTCGGCTTTGCCAGCCAGGTAATCAGCCTTTACACCTCGACGCTTGGCGAGTGGAGCGGCGTGGTGGTGGGCATTTCCGCCTTCACCGTCATGCTGACTACGCTGTTGACCGTCCTCGACGGCTTTCCGCGCATGATCAGCGCCTCCTGGTACACCTTCACCCGCCCGGTGGGCGCAACGGAAGAGTCGCGCACGATCGAGGGCAGCCCGGCGTTTCTGATCTCGCTAATCGGGCTTTCGCTGTTCGCGGCGGTGATTTTGTACACCCTGATGGGCAATTTCCGCCTGTTCATGGACTTCGTGATGGTGGTGGCGTTTTTGTTGAGCCCGATTCTCGCCGCACTCAACCACTTCACCGCCAATGGCGCCACCGTGCCGGTATCACTTCGCCCCTCCAAACTGATCAACGCCTGGAGCTGGCTGGCGATTGCCACGCTGACGCTCTTATCGGTGGGCTATATCGTCGTCCAGTTCGTGATGTAAGCGCGTTTTATGTAAGCGCATTACGCACGTTCATGGTGCAGGCTCGGCGGGCGGTCACGGAAGTGGGCCGCCCGCCACCGTTTTACGAATCCCTTCGAGTACGCCGTGGCCGTCTTCGCGGCCAAGCTCCTCGTACCAGGCTTGCGTCTCGGCGGGGTTGTCGCCATGAATCATCGCCGCCCGCTTGCGCGCGCGCGCAACGATCTCCCCGACCCGCTCGACGCGCGCCTCATCGTAGCGCTCGAGCGCTTTTGCAAGCGCCGCCGCGGTGTCGTGCTCTTCGTCAAGCGCGGCGCTAACGACCTCCATCAGCACCCAGGCATCTTCCATCGCCTGACAGCCGCCCTGGCCCAGATCCGGCGCCATGCCGTGGGCCGCGTCGCCCATCAGCGCCACTCGCGTATCGGTCAGCCGCTCGAGAGGCTCGATATCGTGAATTTCGACTCGCGCCATGCGTGCCGGGTCGAACTGCTCGATTAGCGCCTGCACCGCCGGGCTCCAGCCTTTAAAGTGCGCCTTGAGCTCGTCGCGATAGCGGCTCGGGTCACTTTGCGAGCCCGCCGCCATCGGCACGTCGAAAAAGCAATAAAACTCCTGCTGCCCTTCGTCATTGCCGCCGGTCCCCATCGGCATGAGCGACACTCGCTTGCCCTCGCCCACGTACTGATCCCAACTTTCGAGCGGCGCAAGCGTCTCGGTGGCTGCCACGCGCACGTTCCAGTTCACATAGCCCACGTACTGGCGCGCCACCCGCTGCCCAACGATTTTATCGCGAAGCCTGGAGTGGGTACCGTCGGCCACTACCAGCAGATCAGCGCTGACACGCTCGCCATCCTCCATCACTGCCGTCACGCCGTCATCATCGCTTTCGTAATCCACACAGTGACGCCCGAGCTGAATATGCTCGGCGCCCACCGCATCGAACAGGGTCTTTTGAAGCGCGGCGCGGGAAATCGGGCAGGCGCGCTGATCGACCGCTTCATAAAGCGGAGTGAGCGAGAAGTCGCTTAAAAGGTGGCCTTCGTGGCTCAGGTAGCGCATGCGGGTCATCTCCCCGCTAATGTGCTCGATGGCGCTGCCCAGGCCCAGTCGATGCATCACTTTGACACCGTTGGGCCACAGCGAAATCGCGGCCCCTACCGGGCGCATCTGTTCGACGCGCTCGAAGACCCGCACGCGGTGGCCCTGGCGCTTGAATGCCAGCGCCGCGCTCAACCCGCCCATGCCTGCACCAATAACGACAATATCCAGCGCCATACCGCCTCCTGATCAAAATGAAATTGCGTTGTGAAACGACGTTACGATGCTCGTATACACAACGCGTTTCTTCGAGCCTACCGCATCCGCCGATCAAAGCGTATAGCCATACTCTGCCAGCGCCATGTCACCGGGTTCGATACTGTGGACTCGTACGTCGAGGGCAAGAATCAGGCCAGCCGGAGGCCGTTTAACGGGCGGCGAGGGCATAAAGCTCGTCGAACAGCCAGGCCGTGGCGGGCTCGCGCGCGTAGAGCTCGTGCTGGATCAGCGTGAGCGTCAGCGCGCCGAGTTCTGGCGGCGCCTCGACCAGGCGCACCGGCAGTAGCGCGATGAAGCGCTCGGCCATACGCCGGGGTAGTGTCATGATCGCCCCGGTGAGCGCCACAACCCGGGCCGCGGCGATATAGTTGAGGTTGCGCGAAATCACCCGCCGGCTCACGCCGTGCGCACGCAGGCAGCCGTCGATGGGGCCTGGCCCGAGCCCGCTGATGTCGGCGAGTTCGACGTGGGCCAGCGCGGCAAAATCATTAAGCGTGAGCGATGCCCCCACCCGAGTATTGTCTATCGCAGCCAAACACACCCACTCCTCGTCGAGCCACGGCGTACTCACCACCCCGGTAGGCAGCTCGACGCGGCTATCGAGCCCGACCACCATGTCGATCTGGCGACTTTTCAGGCCCTCGTCGAGCGCATCAGGCGTGATCAGCTCGATCGAGAAGCTCAGCCCCGGCGCCTGCCCAAGCAGCCGGCTCAAAAAGGGCGGGTACAGCACCTCCTCGAAGTAGTCCGTGGTGGCCAGGGTAAAGTGGCGCGCGCTGGTCGCCGGGGCGAATGCCGCGGGTGGGGCAAGGCCCTCCTCAAGCAAGGCCAGCGCTTGGACAACGGTGGGCAAAAGCGACTCGGCCCGCGGCGTGGGCTGCATGCCTTGCTCGGTGCGCACAAAAAGCGGGTCCCCCAGGCCTTCACGCAGGCGCCGGAGCGCGTGGCTAATTGCGGGTTGGGAAAGGTGCAGTTTTAGCGCCGCCCGGGTCACGTGGCGCTCCTGCATTAACGTGACGAATACCCGGAGCAGGTTGAGATCGAAGGTTCGAGGCAGGGCCATGGCGCAGCATCATCCATGAAATGAATGACTCGATTCTAAACATTCATTTCATTCATTGCCCTATATTCTTTATCGTCGCGACTTTCCTTCCTCCTCAGGAGACGCTCGCCGGTGACCGCACACAACGCTCATGCATCCTCTATCATGCCGAGCCTGTTTGGTGATGTGATTACAAGCTTCATGAACGTGCCTCGCGCGCTCGACCCAAAAGCGAGCGATGCCGAGGTGGTCGTCAGCGGCGTCCCCTTTGATCTGGCCTGCTCTGGCCGGGCGGGCACGCGCATGGGCCCCAACGCCATTCGCCAGGCCACGGCGAATCTAATCTGGGAAGGCAAGCGCTGGCCCTGGAACTTCGCCCTGGAAGAGCGCCTGAAGGTGTGCGATGCGGGCAACCTGGACTACGCCTACGGCGAGCCGGAAAGCCTGGTGGACAACCTGGAGGGCCACGCCGGGCGCTGGCTCGCCGCCGGCAAAAAGATGCTGACGCTCGGCGGCGATCACTACATCAGCCTGCCGCTTCTGCGGGCGCATGCCCGCGAGCACGGGCCGCTGGCGCTGATTCATTTTGACGCCCACACCGACACCTACGAGCAGGGCACGCGCTTTGATCACGGCACCATCTTCCACCACGCGCTGAAGGAAGGGCTGGTGGTGCCAGAGCACTCGCTGCAGATCGGCATTCGAACCAGCTATGAGCGTGACAACCACCCTTTCGAGGTGCTCGACGCCGACTGGGTCAACGACCACGGCCCGAAAGCCGTGCTCGAGAAGATCCGCGCCCACGTCGGCCATCATCCCGCCTACGTAAGCCTGGACATCGACGGCCTCGACCCGGCGTTTGCCCCGGGCACCGGCACCCCGGTGTGTGGCGGCATGACCACCGATTTGATGCTAAAGGTAATCCGCGGCCTGGTCGGCATGGAGCTTATCGGCATGGACGTGGTGGAGGTCAACCCGGCTTATGATCACGGCGACATCACCTCGCTCGCCGCCGCCACGTTGGGGCTCGAGTTTTTGTACGTGCTGGCGGCGAGCAAAACCCACGCCTGACAACGCGCTGGATAACGACGCCGTGACGCCTCGCATTACGGCGTTTGCGTTTCCAGCGCCTGGCACAGATCCCCCAGAAAGTCCGCCACGCCCTTGGGCAGCACACGCCCGGCAAGCGTTTGTACCTCGAGGGTACGCCCGCTCATTTCCCGATCGCGAATCGGCAGCGACACCAGCTCCGCCGACTCGCCTAAATGGCGAATCGAGACGTCGCCGATCAGCGTGATACCGCCCTGACACATCGCGAAGTGCACGAGCGTGGTGACGAAGTTGCTGGTCATCACCGGCTCGATCAAGAGCCCCTGACGGCTGCAGCTAACGTTGAAGAGCTGGCGGATGGTGGTGTTTTCGGTGGGAAGCGCCAGATCGAAACTTCCCAGCTGCGCAAGCGACACCTGCTTTTTATCGGCGAGCGGATGCGAGCGGTGCATGACCGCGTGAATCGGCGCCATGACGCGCTTTTCCACCTTGATGTTCTTCTCCGGCGATGGCGAGATCGTCAGTCCGATATCGACAAGCCCCTCGCACACCCGCTGAATCACGTCCGTCGAGGACGTCACCGTGACGTCGAAATGAATACCGTGGTGTTTTTCGCGATAGAGGCTGATCACATGTGGCAGAAGATAGCTCGCCAGCCCCTCGATGCTGGCGATGCGTACCGTACCTCGCTGAATGCCCTCGAGCCCGGTGATCTCCTCGATCACCCGGGCGGCGTCCAAACGCGCCTTGCGCGCGTGAGCGGCCAAAAGCTCACCGGAGGGGCTCAGGCGCATACCGGAGGGGTGGCGCTCGAAGAGCTGGCTTTCAAGCTCCGACTCAAGACGCGCAATCTGGCGACTGACCGCCGAGGGCGCAACGTGCAGCGCCTGAGACGCCTTGTTGATCGACCCGTGGCGAACGATTTCCAGAAAATAGCGCAGCGCGGGGTCGATCAAAAGCCGTTCGTTCATCGAAGTTCTCGCTTTGAAGGTGGCGTGGGTATTGCCGTAAAGGCAATACCGCTTTCGAAAAATACCGTTAACGTGATGACTTTTGCCAGCGCTAGTATCGAGTCAGAAGCAAATCGACAAGGCGCACACCAATAACAAGCGCCGGTTTGCCGACCGTTCACGTGGTGATCGCCAGCCGCTAATAATATCAATGGAGAGTGCGATGAATACGATGCTATCGAACCGTTTCCCGAAAAAGACGCTGCTGACCGCGCTTGGCATGGCCAGCGCCCTATCCTTTACCGCCCAGGCGAGTGCCGAGACGACCGTAAGCGCCGTCATGCACTCGGCGCTTAGAGCGCTGGACCCGGTATCGAGCAGCGCGACCATTGCCCGTAACCACGGCTACATGATCTACGACACCCTGGTAGGGCTGGACGCGGATCTCGAGCCACAGCCGCAGATGGCGGATTGGGAGGTCTCCGATGACGGCCTCACCTACACCTTTACCCTGCGCGAGGGACTTACCTGGCACGACGGCAGCCCCGTCACCGCGGCGGACTGCATCGCCTCGCTCGAGCGCTGGGGCAGCTTCGATCCGGGCGGCGCGCTGATTTTCGATCATCTGGAGAATCTGACGGCGCTGGACGACGACCGCTTCGAGCTCACACTCACTACCGAGCTTGGCGACGTGATCGGCCTTTTGGCCAAGCCCTCGGCGGTAGCGGCGTTCATGATGCCCGAGGCGGTCGCCTCGATCGAGCCGGGCCAGCCGCTGCCTAACCAGATCGGCTCCGGGCCGTTTCGCTTCGTGAGCGACGCCTTCCAGCCCGGCGTCAAGGCGGTGTACGAGCGCTTTGACGAGTACGTGCCGCGCGACGAGGCGCCTTCCGGCACCGCGGGCAGTAAGGAAGTGTTCGTCGACCGGGTGGAGTGGATCCACATGCCGGACGTGCAGACCATGGTCAACGCGATCAACAGTGGCGATATCGACTACATCGAGCGTACGCCCTTTGATCTGCTTCCGCTTTTGGAGAGCAACCCCGAGATCACCGCCGAGGTGCTCGACCCGCTGGGCATGCTCACCCTTGCGCGCATGAACTTCCTCCACCCTCCCTTCGATGACGAACGCATCCGCCGCGCCGCGCTTCTGGCCATCGGCCAGGACGACGTGATGGCGGCACTGGTCGGCGACCCGCGCTTTTACGAAACCTGCGCCTCGGTCTTTGGCTGCAACACCCCGCTTTCGAGTGAGGCCGGGGGCGAGTCGCTCAAGACCGGCGGCGACCCCGAGCAGGCCCGCGCGCTGCTCGAAGAGGCGGGCTATGACGATACCCCCATCGTGCTGCTCCAGCCGTCTGACGTGGCCACGCTCACCCCGCAGCCGGTGGTCGTGGCCCAGGCGCTTCGAAACGCCGGCTTCAACGTCGAGCTTCGCCAGATGGACTGGCAGACGCTGGTTAGCCAGCGCGCCAGCCGCGACGCCTCGAGCGACGGCGGCTGGGACATGATCTTCACCAACTTTGGTGTGGACAGCATCTGGTCGCCGACCATCAACCCGCTGCTGATCAGTACCGGCGAAGAGAGCAGCTGGTTCGGCTGGCCCACCGACCCGGAAATGGAACAACTGCGCGATGAGTTCGCGCTGGCCACCGACGAGGCGCAGCGCCAGGCGCTGGCAGAAGAGGTACAGCGCCGCGCGATGGAGCAGGCCACTTTCGTGCCGCTGGGCCAATTCCAGAACGTGATCTCCTGGCGCGACGAGCTCAGCGATGTCGTCGCCGGCCCGATCCCGGTGTTCTGGGGTATGCACAAGGCCGAATGATCTGCCGCCCCCGCCTGCGGGCGGGGGGTTCTGCCTGCCCACGTTCGAGGAATTCCCCATGTTGAGTTACTTCATTCGCCGACTGCTGGCGGCCATTCCCGTGATGCTGGTTGTCGCGCTTAGCGTCTTTCTTCTGTTGCGCCTGGCGCCTGGCGACCCGGCGGTGATCATCGCCGGCGACATGGCCAGCCCCGCCCAAGTGGAGAGTATTCGCGCCGCGCTCGGGCTCGACCAGCCTATCTATACCCAGTTCGTCATCTGGATGGGCAATATGCTCCACGGCGATTTCGGCACCTCGCTGATCTCGCAGACCTCGGTGCTGTCGATGATCACCCAGCGCCTGGCGCCTACCATCAGCTTGGCGGTGGCGGCTATCGTTTTCACCGTATTGATCTCGGTGCCGCTGGGCGTCATCGCCGCCTGGCGCCAAGGCAGCTGGATCGACAATCTGGTGATGTCGGTGTCGGTGGTCGGCTTCTCAGTGCCGGTGTTCGTTATCGGCTACATCGTCATTCAGGTCTTCGCCATCCAATTGGGGTGGCTGCCGGTGCAGGGCTATCGCAGCCTCGACCACGGTTTTACTGAATTCGCCAGCCGGTTGGTGCTGCCGGCGCTGACGCTGTCGTCGGTGTATATCGCACTGATCGCGCGCATGACGCGGGCCAGCATGCTCGAAGTGCTTAAGGAGGATTACATTCGTACCGCCCGTGCCAAGGGCCTCGGCGAGCGGCTGGTGCTGTTTCGCCACGCGCTGAGAAACGCCGGCGTGCCGATTCTGACCGTTATCGGCACCGGCTTCGCGCTGATGGTCTCCGGCGTAGTGGTCACCGAAAGCGTGTTCAATATTCCCGGGCTCGGGCGCTTGATCATCGATGCCGTGCTGGCGCGGGACTACCCCGTCATTCAAGCCATCATCCTGCTCACCGCCGGGCTTTACGTGCTGATCAATCTGTTGATCGATCTCTCCTACGCCGTGACCGACCCGAGGATCCGCTACTGATGACCACAAACACCTATCCCCGGAGGTTTGGCATGCGTCCATCACTGCACGGCATGACCTCGCGAATGTTGCACCTGCGCCCCCGGACCACCACGTGGATTGCCGCCACCCTTCTGGTCGTGATTACGCTGATGGCGCTGTTCGCCCCGCTCATCGCGCCCTTCGACCCCACCGCGCTTTCGCCGGCGGATCGCCTGCAGGGCGCCAGCGCCAGCCACTGGCTCGGCACCGACGCCTTCGGCCGCGACCTGTTTTCGCGCGTGGTTTACGGGGCGCGGGTCTCGCTCACCATCGGCGTGGGCGTCGCGTTTCTGACGCTTTTGATCGGGCTGCCGCTGGGCTTGATCGCCGGCTACTTTCGCGCTATCGACGCGGTGTTGATGCGCTTCATGGACGGACTGATGGCCATTCCCGGCATCCTCGCGGCGATTGCCATCGTCTCGCTGACCTCGGCGAACCTGTGGATGCTGATGGTCGCGATCACCGTGCCGGAAATTCCGCAGATCGTGCGCCTGGTGCGCTCCCAAGTGCTCGCCACCCGGGAAGAAGCCTTCGTTGAAGCCGCCGTGCTGATGGGCACGCCCACCCGCACTATTCTGTGGCGCCACCTGATGCCCAACACCTTCGCCCCCTTGATCGTTCAGTGCACCTACGTCTGTGCGGCGGCGATTTTGACCGAGGCGACGCTGTCGTTTCTGGGTGTGGGGCTCGGCTCGGAAATTCCCACCTGGGGCAACATCATGTCCGACGGGCGCATCTATTTTCAGCTCAAGCCATCGCTGATCTTCTGGGCGGGCTTTCTGCTGTCGCTGTGCATTCTGTCGATCAACCTGCTGGGCGACGCGGCGCGCGACTCGCTGGATCCCACCATGAAACGCAAGGAGAGCTGAGATGAGCACACACTCCCCCGTGCTGCGTGTCGATGGGCTTACGGTCGACACCACCGATGCCACGCCCAAGCGCATTCTCAAGGGCGTCTCCTTCGACATCCACGCCGGCGAAACGCTTTGCCTGGTGGGCGAGTCTGGCTCCGGCAAATCGGTGTCGTCGCTCACCGCCATGGGCCTTTTGCCCAAGCGCAGCCTGAAGGCCACCGGCGGCGATATCATCCTCGACGGCGAGTCGCTGCTGGCGGCCACGCCCAAGCGGCTGAGTCAGCTTCGCGGCAGCCGCATGGCGATGATCTTTCAGGAGCCGATGACCGCGCTCAACCCGGTGCTGAGTGTGGGCAAGCAGCTCGACGAGGTGCTGGCCTGCCACACCTCGCTACCGAAGGCCGAGCGCTTTGCCCAAGTGCTGGACGCGCTGGCCCAGGTCCACCTGCCGGATATCGAGCGCGTTTATCACAGCTTCCCTCACCAGCTCTCCGGCGGGCAGCGTCAGCGCATCATGATCGCCATGGCGCTGTTGTTGAAGCCGCGCCTGCTCATCGCCGACGAGCCGACCACGGCGCTGGACGTCACCACTCAGCACCAGATCCTCAAGCTCATTCGCGAACTGCAGCAGCGCCACGGCACCGCAGTGCTATTCATCACCCACGACATGGGCGTGGTGGTGGATATCGCCGACCGCGTCTGCGTAATGAAAACCGGCGACATCGTCGAGCAGGGCCCGGTGCGCCAGATCCTCGCCACTCCGAAGGAGGCCTACACCCGGCGCCTGCTCGAAGCAGTGCCGAGCCTGACGCCGCGCCCCGCCCGTCCTTACAAAAGCGAGCGCCGCGTGCTCGGCGTTACCGAGCTGCACAAGGCGTTTGCGCCCAAACGCGGTCTATTGGGCTTTTTGAAACCGCGGCGCGCAGCCACCCACGCGGTCAACAACGTCAGTTTCGAACTCCAAGCCGGACGCACCCTAGGCATCGTGGGTGAATCAGGCTCGGGCAAGTCGACGCTGGCGCGCTGCGTGATGCGCCTGCTCACGCCGACCGGTGGAACCGTACGCGTGGACGGCCAGGACATCGCCTCCTTGCGCCCGCGCAGCCTCAAGCCGCACCGCGGGCGCATCCAGATGGTATTCCAGGACCCCTACCGCTCGCTGAACCCGCGCCTGACGATCGGCCAAAGCCTGACCGAAGGCCCGACCAACTACGGCAAGCCTTACAAACAAGCGCTGGAGCGCGCCCGCGAGCTTCTGGAGCTGGTCGGCCTTCCCGCGGATGCCATCGAGCGTTACCCGCACCAGTTTTCCGGCGGCCAGCGCCAGCGGATCGCCATCGCCCGGGCGCTGGCCATGGAGCCCGACGTCATCGTGGCGGACGAGGCGGTGTCGGCGCTGGACGTGTCGGTGCAGGCCCAGGTACTGGCGCTTTTGGACGATATTCAACAGCGCCTGGGCGTGGCGGTGCTGTTCATCACCCACGACCTGCGCGTCGCCGCGCAAATTTGTGACGACGTGCTGGTGATGCAGCGTGGCCAAGTGGTCGAATACGGCCCGGCGCAGCAGGTGCTTGGCAACCCGAGTGCCGACTACACCCGCCAGTTGATCGAGGTCGCGCCCGGGCGGAGCTGGGATTTCACCACCTTTGCCCCCGTCGCCTGACGCGGACCGTCCGGCCGATTTTTTGCTACAAGGAAGCGATGTTGATGAATGCCTGTGATCTGAGCGCCGTCGAGGCGCGCCGTTTGATGAGTACCAAAAAGCTCTCCGCCGTGGAGCTGACCGAAAGCTGCCTGACCCGTATCGAGGCAATCAACCCCGCCGTCAACGCGCTGGTGGCCCAGGATGTCGATGCCTGGCGCGAAGGCGCGAAGAACGCTCAGCGCGCCATCGACCAGGGCGAGCGGCTCGGTCCGCTGCATGGCCTGCCGCTGTGCGTGAAGGACATGGTCGATGTCACCGGACTTCCGACCACCTTCGGCAGCCAGATCTACGCCGACAACGTCGCCCAAGGCGACGACCCGATGGTGGCGCAGCTGCGCGAGGCCGGCGCGTTGATAGTCGGCAAGACCAACAACCCCGAGTGGAGCGCCGGCGGCAACACCCGCAACGCCGTTTACGGCGTCACCGCCAATCCGTTCGATGTGACCCGTTCCGCCGCGGGCTCCTCCGGCGGCTCCGCCGTGGCCCTGGCCTGCGGCATGGCACCGCTGGCCACCGGCTCCGACACCGGCGGCAGCCTGCGCAACCCGGCGGCGTTTTGCGGCGTAGTGGGCTTTCGCCCTACGCCCGGGCTGGTGCCGGGCAACCGCGCACAAGCTTGGCTTCCGATGTCGATGAACGGCCCCATGGCGCGCACCGTGGACGATGCCGCGCTGATGCTCTCGACGATGATCCGCCCAGACCGCCGCGATCCCTGGACGCCGGTCGTCGAGAATCAGCCGGTTCACGCACCATCGGCGTTTCGCCAGCTTCCCCGAGTGGATCTTTGCAGCCAGCGCGTCGCCTTTACCGAGGATTTCGGCTTCGCCATGACCGAAAAGCTCGTGCGTCGAAGCTTCAGCGACAAGCTCGCCCGCTTCGGCCACGTTTTCGGTCGGCTTGACGACACCCACCCCGAATGCCCGCACGTCGACGACACCTTCGCGGTGATTCGCGCGCTCTGTTTTTCCGGCATGCACCGGGAGCTCTTGCAGCAGTACCCGGACCAGGTCGGCCCTAACGTGCGCGATAACGTCCGTGAAGGCGAAAGCTACTCGGCGCTGGACGTGGTGCGCGCGCTGACCCAGCAGCAGACCCTTTACCGCCACTGGCAAACGTTTTTCGAGCACCACGACTTCGTGCTGGCGCCGACCACCACCATCAGCCCGCGGGACTGGCACGAGCTCTACCCCGCCGAGATCGACGGCGAGCCGACGCAAAGCTACTACCACTGGCTCTCGATGGCCTACGCCTCGACACTGGCCGGCCACCCGTCGGTGACGCTGCCGACCGGACGCGACGAAAACGGGCTGCCCTTTGGGCTACAGATCATTGGCCGGCGCGGCAGCGACCTGGAGACCCTGGCCTTCGCCCGCGAGCTTGAGACGCTGTTTGCCGATGACGACGCCCTGGCCCGCCCCCGGGTCGACCTCGCCTATCTGCGTGATGCGGCCCCACTCAGGGAAGCCGAGGGCTTTATGGGCTTCTAGGGCCTGTCTGAAAAGTCGACGAGCGAAGGCAAGACAAGGCAAAAATTGGCGAAGAAGCGGAGTTTACGTTAAGTAAATGAGCATTCTGAGCCAATTTTTAACGCCGTATTGTCGAGCGCAGACACTTTTCAGACAGAGCCTGGCCCCGTTTGACGCCTTTTTCGCTGTTCATTCAAGAGGTAAATGTATGGCTCACCGCACGCTCGATGACTGGCAAACCCTCGCCCGCGACGGCACCGACCCGTTTCTAGGCGCGCTTACCCGTCGCGAAGAGACCTTTTGGGTCAACCCCAAGCGCGTAGCCTTCGCCACCGTGCGCGACTCGCTGTCACTCGACTCAACCGATATCGACGAGGCCGAGGCGCGCCTTTCGCGCTTCGCCGCCTACTTCGTCGAGGCGTTTCCCGAGACCGCCCCACAGGCGGGCATCATCGAATCGCCACTCCAACGCGCCGACGCGCTCGCCTTCGCCGCCGCCGAGCGCTGGCGGGTGTCCGCCCCGGCAAGCCTGTGGCTCAAGTGCGATAGCCACCTGCCGATCTCCGGGTCGATCAAGGCTCGCGGCGGCTTTCACGAGGTGCTGCTCTACGCCGAAACCCTGGCCCTGGAGCACGGCCTTGTCACCAAAGAAGACGATTACGCCTGCTTCGCTACGGCGGCGTTCAAAACGCTGTTCGCGCACCACTCGATCGTGGTGGGCTCGACCGGCAACTTGGGGCTGAGCATCGGCATCCTGAGCGCCCAGCTTGGCTTCCAGGTGACGGTGCACATGTCCGCCGATGCCCGCCCCTGGAAAAAGACACTGCTGCGCGAAAAAGGCGTTCAGGTGGTCGAGCACCCGTCCGACTACAGCGTCGCCGTAGCCCAGGGGCGCGAGGAAGCGCTGGCCACGCCCCGCTGCCACTTCGTCGACGACGAGGACTCGACGGCGCTGTTTCTGGGCTACGCCGTCGCCGCCCGGCGCCTGCAGCGCCAGCTCGAAGAGCAGCGCGTTCGCATCGATGATGACCATCCGCTGATCGTCTACCTGCCTTGTGGGGTGGGCGGAGGCCCTGGCGGGGTCGCCTTCGGCCTGAAGCACGTTTTCGGCGACGCCGTACACTGCGTGTTCGCCGAGCCTACCTCGTCACCCTGCATGCTGCTCGGCATGGCCACGAACCTGCACAACGCCATCAGCGTTCAGGATATCGGCCTGAGCAATCAGACCTGCGCCGACGGCCTGGCCGTCGGCCGCCCCTCCGCTTTTGTCGGCACGCTCATGGAGCCGTTGCTCGACGCGCTCTACACCGTCAGCGACGACGAGCTCCATGCGCTGGTCGCGCTGGTCAAGCAGAGCGAAAAGCTGGGCCTCGAGCCCTCCGCCGTCGCGGGCTTGCCCGGCTTTGCCCATTTGGCCCGCGCCGACCGCGCCACGCTCGAAACCCTCGGCCTTGCCGGCCATCTCGCCAAGGCTACCCACCTGGTCTGGGCCACCGGCGGCTCGATGGTGCCCAAGGAAGAGATGCGGGGGTATCTGGAAAAGGGCTACACGGCGCTGGCCAGGGCCCAGGCGCCTATCGCCTAACCGGTCTGCGGATGCGAGCCCAGCAGGGCCTCGCGCCGTCCCACCGGTCGGCGCAGCCAACACGTCATCAGCACTACCGCCAGCAGCACCTCAGCCAGGTCGCCGCCGTAGTACATCCACTGGGCGGCGGCCTGGACGTGCTCGAGGGTGTGGCCAGTGCCGCGCGGAAAGCCCCACCCGTACATCAGTTTGCCCAGCAGGCTATGGGTGGCGATCGCGGCGAACAGCACGCCCAGGCGAAAGCGCACGCCAAGCCGGTGCGGAGAGGCGTCGGGCTCGGCGAGGATCGCCCAGCAGAAGAGATACCCCGCCAGCAGAAAGTGCAGGTGGATCAGGTAGTGAAGCGCGGAGTTTTGCAGTGAGGCGGCGTAGAGCGGCGTCAGATAGAGCACGTACATGCCGCCGACATTGAGCAAAAGGGCGGTGACCGGATGAGCGAGAAAGCGGATGAAGCGGCTATGCAGCAGCGCCACCACCCACTTGCCGCCGGCCTGGGGCAGCGTTTTTAGCAGCAGCGTTACTGGGGCGGCCAGCACCCAGGCAAGCGGGGCGAACATGCCGATCAACAGGTGCAGCGTCATGTGGCCCACCAGATCGGCGTGCGCCCAGCGCATCAACGAAGGCCAGAACGCGATGGCTAAAAGCGTACTGCCCAGTACGAAAAAGCCGCAGCGCCAGAGGCTCCAGTGCCCCTCAAGGCGCTGGAGCCAAGCCGCCGCCAGGTACTGGCAGGTGACAAGCACGACCAGTAAAAACGGCAGCCAGTCGAGCGGCGAAGCGGGGTGGCCGGCGTGCATTTAGCGCGCGGGCAACGCGCGGGCGCGGCGCCAGCACCAGGCTCCGATCAGCAGAAACCCGATCGCGAAGGCGTTCCAGACCAAGTCGTACATCAGCGGATCCACCCCGTAGCGAATCTGGTGCAGACGCAGAATCTTGTGGTTGATGAGCCCATCGAAAAGTTGAAAGCCGCCCATCCCCAGAAAGAAACCCGCCTTCGCCCAAGAGATACTCAAGCGCCCTCGCTGTGAAAGATCCAGCAGCAGAAACACGCCCACCACCACCGCCAACAGCTCGAAGGCGTGCAGCAGGCCATCGGAAAGAATGCCGAAAGCAGGCGTGGAGAAATCGAAAAAATGGTGCCACTGCAGCAGCTGGTGAAAGACGATTTCATCGAGCGCGGCCATCGCGCCGATGCCTACCAGCACCGCCGCCCAGCGCGAGCGCTTGATGTCGTGGGTTTCGCTTTTGTTCACATCATACGTCATGGACGGGCTCCCTGGTGTCGCTATCAGCGTAGGCAAGGCGCCGGACGAGCGCCACCGCGGCGCGGGCCGTGATTGCCCTCCTTTGCAGCGCTCTCTAGAATGGCCGGCGTCGGTGTTCCTTAACGGAACTTGATAGGGAATCCGAAGCGCCTCGCGCGAACCGGAACTGCCCCCGCAACTGTAGGCGGCGAGCGATGCTCACACGTGCCACTGGACATGCGTCCGGGAAGGCGAGCTAGCGTTGACCCGTGAGTCAGGAGACCTGCCGACGCATCCTCACCATCAGGCCGCGCCTTGCGCGCCGATCATGCACGGGAGTGTACATGATGCTGAACCGATCCCCGGCGCTGGCCCTGGCAGGGCTGTGCGTCTCTCTGGGCGCGTGCGCCCACGCCCTGGCCGCCACCGACTACCCCCTCACGCTCGAAAGCTGCGGCCACGAAATCACTCTGGAAAAGGCGCCGTCGCGCGTGGTCACCATCGGCCAGGCACCGACGGAATTGCTCTATTTGCTGGGCCTTGAAGACCACGTGGCGGGCACCTCGCTCTGGGTCAATCCGGTGCTCGACGCGTTTGCCGAGGCGAATGCCGACGTCGAGCGGCTCTCCGATAACGCGCCGAGCTTCGAAAGCGTGCTGGCGAAAGAGCCGGATTTGGTGATCTCCGCCTATGAGTGGATGGTCGGCCCCGCCGGCGTTGTGGGCACTCCGGAGATGTTCGACGACGCCGACGTTGCGCTCTGGACGCTGCCCACCGAGTGCGTAGGTAAGAACAACCGTCAAAGCATGGACGGCGCGCGCGGCAGCCTTTTTGACCCGGCGCTGGTGTACCAAAGCATCGAAACGCTGGCCGAGATCTTCGACATCGCCGAGCGAGGTGAAGAAGCCGTGAGCGACCTTCAGGCCCGCGAAACCGCCGCGATCGACGCCGCGCAAGCGCTCGATTTGCCCAATGAGCTTCGCGGCGTGTTCTGGTACTCCTCCGCGGATTTGGGGATCGACCCCTACGTCGCCGGCGTCAACAGCGTGCCGGACTGGATGATGAGCACCCTTGGCATCGACAACGTGGTGAGCGCCGAGGAGGAGTGGCCGACGGTCGGCTGGGAGAGCATCGCCCGCGCCGAGCCGACTTTCATCGCCGCCGCGCGCATGGACCGGCGCCGGTTTCCCGCCGACGACATCGCCGTAAAGCGCGACTTCTTGCAAAACGACCCGGTCACCCGGCTGCTCGAGGCCGTCGAGCAGAACCGGCTGGTCGAGATCGACGCCCACGCCATGGATCCGTCGATTCGCAGCATCTACGCCCTCGAGACGCTGGTCGAGGCGCTGGCCGAAATGGATCTGTCGCCCTGATGAGGGCGACACATTTGGGCGCAGGGTCCGCGCGATGGGTCTGGCTGATGCCGCTATGTTTGATCGCGGCGCTGTTGATCGGCGCCTCGGTCGGCGAGACGCGCATCCCGCTTGCCACCGTGCTGGAGGTGCTGGCGAGCAAGCTTGGCGTGATCGACCACCCGCTTTCAACGCTGGACGAAGCGATCGTGTGGCACTACCGCCTGGCGCGCGCCGTCGTGGCGGCGTGCTGCGGCGCGGGGCTGGCAGTGTCCGGGGTGATCCTGCAGGCGCTGCTGCGTAATTCGCTGGCCGATCCCTACCTGCTGGGCATCTCGGCGGGCGCCTCGACCGGGGCGGTCACGGTGACCGTGGCGGGTCTCGGGGCGGGAATGATCTCGATGTCCATGGGCGCCTTCGCCGGCGCTCTGGCCGCTTTTAGCTTCGTGGCGCTGCTGGCGCACTTGGCCGGCGGCGGCCAGGGCGTTCGCGGTGCGGGCATTTTGATTCTCGCCGGTATCGCCGGGGCGCAGCTCTTTAACGCGCTGACCGCCTTCATCATCGCCCACTCCGCCAACGCCGAGCAGGCCCGGGGCATCATGTTCTGGCTATTGGGCAATCTTTCCGCGGTGCGCTGGCCGGACGCCTGGCTTGCCATGCCGGTGGCCGGGGCGAGCCTGGCGGTGGCGCTTTCACAGGTGCGCTCGCTGGATGCCTTCGCCTTCGGCGCGGAAAGCGCAGCCTCGCTCGGTGTGAATCTTCGGGCAACAAAAGGGCTTTTGATCGGCACCGCGGCGCTGGCGACGGCGGTGATGGTGGCGATCACCGGCGCGATTGGCTTCGTCGGGCTGGTGGTGCCCCACGCCTGCCGGCTTCTGGTCGGCGTGCGCCACCGACGGCTGGTGCCGGCGACCACCTTGTGCGGGGCGGTGTTCATGGTGCTGTGCGACGTGGTGTCCCGGGTGGTGATTCCCGGTCAGGTGCTGCCCATCGGCGTGATCACCGCGCTGGTCGGCGCGCCGGCGTTTGCCTACCTGATGGTGAGGGGGCGGCGATGAGCGAACCCGCCGCGCCGCTACTGAGCGCTCGGAACGTGAGCTTTTCGGCATCGGGGCAAACGCTTGTCGACGGTGTCGATCTCGACGTCTTTGCCGGCGAAACCCTGGGCGTGATCGGCCCCAACGGCGCGGGAAAATCGACGCTTTTGCGCCTGCTGGCCGGGCTCTTGCCGCCGGGCATTGGCGAGGTGCGCTTCGAGGACGCGCCGCTTTCACGCCTGAGCCGGCGCCAGATCGCCCGTTGCATGGCACTGGTGGCGCAGCAGGCGGAAACCGACGAGCGGCTCACCGCCCGCGACGCGGTGGAGCTTGGCCGCACGCCCTGGCTTGGGCGGCTGGGCAGCTGGCGCGCCGAGGACACCGCCGCCGTCGACCGGGCGCTCAAGGCGGTGGAGATGGGGGCGCTTGCCGATCGGCCCTGGGCCTCGCTTTCCGGCGGCGAGCGCCAGCGCGTGCACATCGCCCGCGCCCACGCGCAACAGCCGCAGCTAATGCTGCTCGACGAACCCACCAACCATCTCGATATCCACCACCAGCTCGCCATCGTTGCGCTGATCAAGGCGCTTCCAATCACCGCCGTGGTCGCGCTGCACGATCTTTCCCATGCGCTGCGCTGCGACCGGGTACTGGCGCTTTTGGAGGGCCGTGTGGTGGCGCTCGGCACACCGCTCGAGGTGCTAACGCCCGCACTTCTGCGCACGCTGTTCGGCGTCGAGGCGCGGCTGGTGGATGATCCCGAGGGCGACACGCCGCTCATCGCTTTCAACCGGCGCGGCTGAGCGCCCACGCGGCCGGTTTCTCGATGGGGGGACTAGCCGCTATAATCAAAAGGCAAGCGACCCGTCTCATTTGCCTGGACCTTCTCCCTCTTTCAAACGAGCCTTTCATGACCCGCGTCGCCCTTTTCGTGGATACCCAGAACGTTTACTACACCGTGCGCGACGCCTTCGGTAAGCACTTCGACTACGGCGCTTTCTACCGGCGGGCGGGCGCCAATCGCGAGGTCGTCGCGGCTTTTTGCTACGCCACCGACAAGGGAGATTCGAAGCAGCGCGGGTTTCAGAACGCGCTGCGCCATATCGGTTTCGAGGTAAAACTGAAGCCTTTCATTCAGCGCGCCGATGGCTCCGCCAAGGGCGACTGGGACGTGGGTATTACGCTCGACGCCATCGAGTACGCCGAGCGGGCCGATGTGATCGTGCTGGTGTCCGGCGATGGCGACTTCGACCTGCTGGCCGAGAAGATCCGCCGGGTGCACGGCAAGCGCGTCGAAGTGTACGGCGTTGCCGCGCTCACCGCCGCTTCGCTGATGCGCGCGGCGAGCAAGTTCGTGCCCATCGAGGGCGAGCTACTGCTCAGCTAGCCTGACCAAGCCAGGCATCGATTTCACGAATGACGATGTCCGGGTGGGTCATGTGGATGCAGTGCCCGACACACGGCAGTTCCTGGAGCGTGCTCTGCGGCATGCGCGCATGCATGTAGCGCCCCACCGCCGGGTTGGCCAGCGAGTCGACCTGGCTTTGCAGCAGCAAAGCCGGATGCGTCACGCGGGGAAGCAGCGCCCGGTAGTCGGCGAAGAAGGTCGCCCTGGCAAATACCCTGGCCACGATCGGGTCGGTGGAGCAGAAGCTTTCCGAGAGCTCGCCGATCAGCTGATCGGAGTTTTCCGTCCCCATTACCAGCGGCGCCAGATAGTGGGCCCAGCCGATGTAGTTGCGCTCCATCAGATCGATCAGCTCTTCAAGGTCGGCGCGCTCGAAGCCGCCTTGATACTCTGGCCCCACGTTTAAAAAGCAGGGCGAGGGGCAGATCATGACCTGGCTGGCAATACGTTCGGGAATCTTGAGCGCCGCCAGTTGCCCGATCGTGGCGCTAACGGAGTGGCCTACGAAGTGAACGTCGTTTAAATCGAGCGCTTCGCAGATCTCCACGACGTCCTGGGCGTACCCTTCCAGACTAGCGTAGCGCTCTTGGCTGAACGCCGACAGCTGCGAGCGGCCAGAGCCGACGTAGTCGAACAGCACCAGCGTATAGCGCTTTGAAAGCGCGGGCACGACGTACTGCCACACCCGCTGATCGCAGCCGAACCCGTGGGCCAGCACGAGCGTTTTTGCCCCGTCTCCTGTCACGGTCACGTTATTGCGCGCCGTGATGGATGTTTTGTTCAGCAAACCCAATGACTCCTCTGTGTTCTTAAGTGCCGTGCTCTTAAATGCCGTGCTCGTGTGCGCCGTACTTTTGGTGAAACTCACTTTGTGTCCAACGTTCGACCCAGCCGGGAAACTCGTCGGCGGGCATGGGGCGGGCAATATAGTAGCCTTGGCCCGCTTCGCAGCCCAGCGCCACCAGCTTTTGACTGTGCTGCAGCGTTTCCACCCCTTCGGCGATCACGCCGCACTCGAAAGCGCTGGCAAAGCCGATCACGCCCTTGAGGATCGCCAGATCGCCTGGGCGAGTGAGCATGTTCTGCACGAAGCTGCGATCGATCTTGAGCGTATCCACGGGTAAGTCGCGCAGCTGGCTCAAGGAGGAGTAGCCGGTGCCGAAATCGTCCAGCGAGACCTTGAGCCCTAAAGCCCGGCAGGCGTTGATCGCCAGCGCCGCCTGAGCGACGTCCTGAATCGCGCTGGTCTCCAGCACCTCCAGTTCGATATTTGCTTTCGCTACCTCGGGCACGTCCGCCAGCATCATGCCTAGCTCCTGCAAAAACTGCGGATGCTGTAGATGGTAGCCATCGATATTGATACTGACGCTCAGGTTCAGGCCCTGTTCGCGCCATGTCTGCATTTGCAGCAGCGCCGTCATGATCACCCAGCGCCCAAGACGGATACCGCTTGGCGTGTTCGAGAGCACCGGCAAAAACGCCTGCGGGCCAAGCAGGCCCTGCTCGGGATGCAGCCAGCGGATCAGCGCCTCGGCGCCCAGCACCTCCCCCGTGCGCATGTTGACCTTGGGTTGATAGAAAAGCCGGAACTGTTCGCCGGCCAGCGCCTCGTCGAGGCTTAAAAGCGCGGCATGGCGCTCTTTCTGGACGACCTCATCGTCGCTGTCGAAAAGGCAAACCTGGTTCTTGCCCGCAAGCTTGGCCTGATACATCGCCTGGTCTGCCTGGCGAATCAGCTGGTCGGGTTCCAGCGTGCTGGACTGCGGGTAAAACGTGATACCGATACTGGCCGAGAGGCTCAGCGACACGCCATCGATCGCCAGTGGCGCTGTCAGCCGTTGAGTCAGCCGATTCCAAATCGGCTCGTCCAGCACCCGGGAAAAGCGGCCATCGAGCACCACGACGAATTCGTCGCCGCCGAATCGCGCTACCAGATCGTGCTTGCGCAGCGTGTCGGCCAAGCGCATGGCGATCTGTGCAAGCGCCTTGTCGCCGGTTTCGTGGCCGTAACGGTCGTTGATCGCCTTAAAGCAGTCCAGGTCAATGAAGGCCAGCGCGAAGCCCTCGCTCCCTGGCCGGGCGCGGTCGATCTTTCGATCCAGATGCTTGCTCAAGGCGACCCGGTTGGGCAGCCCCGTCAGCGGGTCGGTGTGCGAAAGCGAACGCAGCAGCGTGACCTTCTGCTCCAGCAGTTGCTGGGTCTGCTTGAGTTTTTGAAAGAGATGCTCGGAGCGGTGGGCGCTGAGGATGCTCCAGAAGCAGCGCTGACAGGCCTCATCGTGCACCGCGCTGACCATCACCGGGAGGCTATGGCCGGTGGGTGTCCTCATCGTCAAGCGAATCTCTTCGCACTGCCCGTCTCGGGCAAGCGCCGGCACGAGAAACGACTCGCAAAGAATCTGCGACGCCCTGCTGAAAAGATCGAACAGATCACTCCCCGCCAGCGCCGCGGGCGAGTGGCCGTACTGCTCCATCATGTACTGATTGCTGTAGAGCACTCGGCGCCGCGCATCCGTCACCAGGCATCCCACCGGGAAGTCATCTAACGAGAGCAGGCTGGGTGTGTACATAACGGCGGGGGCCTTAAAAACGAACTGGCGAGTTTAAATGAGTCGGCTATCATCCGGGAAAAAACCGAAGTGCTCCATTCTGCCTACCAACGTAAGGCATTGATAAAAATGGAGCAGGTTTTACTCTCCCGTGCGCCTTGAAAGGCCTACCTTAACTTAATATTAAAGCGCGAGTAATCCTTCATCGAGGCCGCCCACTGTTGAGCGGAGAGAACGAGACCCTTTTGCCGCGCGGTTTCCGCCACGATGGCTGACGTCCAGCCGGTAGAAGGCGCGCTCGTCGAACATGGTCATGAGTGGCGCTTGAAAGGACCTGTAAGAAATGGACAATCAATGGATCGCTGCTTCTTGCAAGCAGTTTTCAATCGATGGTCGGCGTTTATCGTCAGGCCGGAATATCGTTTAAGGAAGATACCCTCATGCGCAAGACCGCCGCCCTGCTACTGACACTTTTCAGCTTGCCGGCACTGGGCCAAACCACCGACCAGCTTGCCTGCTTTGGAAACAACTCGATTAGTATGGATGAACAGGGCGACAACGTTGATGTGCGAACCTATGACAAGATCGACGACGCGGGGCCTGAATACTTCCTGTTTTTCGACCTGGCCGACAAAACCGTGACCTATTTTTGGACCGATACCGACACTCAAGAGGGTACGCGGCGTGAGACACAGGAGGTCCTCCAGAGGGTCAACGAGCACCTCTACCTAAGCAAGTTCGAGCTGGGCAACTATCGCAGCCAGTCATCCTACCTGTTCAGTCCTGATATAGATCGCGTCATGGTGACCGAGCTGGGCTACTTTTCTCATCACAGCTGCGAACCCGGCAGCGTGAGCGATATCGCTGCACGCTACGACATCGACTTCTCGCCATACCGCTCGGCGCAAGAGTAGGCACTACGCCATTACCCACTCCAACACGTAACCTTCGTTGCGCATCGTACGGATCAGGCGGGGGCGGCGGGCGTTGTCTTCCAGGTAGTGGCGCAACCGGCTGATACAGACATCCACCGAGCGATCGTTCACTTGATAATCGCGGCCGAGTGCGCGGCGGCTCAGCTCGTCGCGGCTGACGATTCGATTAGGGGTTTCGCTCAGCGCCTCCAGAACCCTGAAGTCCGAGCGGGTCAGATCGATCGCGCCGCCCTTGGGCGAGTAGAGCCGGCGCAGGCGCAAATCGAGCCGCCAGCCGGCGAAGTGGCGCTCGCTTTTCGGCGTGGGTGGCTCGCTCAGCGCGACGCGGCGGCGAACGGCGCGGATCCGCGCTAACAGCTCGCGCAGGTCGAAAGGCTTGCAGAGATAATCGTCCGCACCGATCTCGAGGCCAATGATGCGCTCGGAGGCGGAATCGTGCGCGCCGACCATGATCACCGGCAGGCGGTTTTGTCCGCGCAGCGCGCGGCACAGGCTCAGCCCATCCTCGCCGGGCAGCAAGTGCTCCAGCACCACCAGGTCGACCTCTTCATCAAGCTGGGCCCACATTTGCGCTGCGTTAGCGGCGCGGCGAGTGCGAACCCCTCTCCCGCTCAAATAGGCACAGACTCGTTCGGCCTGTTCGGCATCATTGTCGACCACCAGTACGAGCTCGCTCTCCTTTTGCCGGCCTTTACCGGCCCTATCCTCTTTGTGCTCGCCGTCATCGGCCTTGCCCGGCAGCGCCTTTACCCAACAATTCATTACATACGCCCCGTATATCAATACTTGCTCATTCAATTGAGCCAATATAATCGCGGCGCTCACTTCGGTAAATACTAATCATTATTATTTTCAAGGGATATCATAATGCAACGTGCTCCTCAGGTGTTCAAAGGCGCCGCTGAATGGTCCAAAACGCCGCTTGCGCTCGCCGTGGGCATGGCCTGGAGCTGCGCTTTTGTAAACGGCACCGTTCTGGCCCAAGCGCCTTTTGACAACGCCCAGGCCCGTCAAACCATCGAGATGGACACCATTCAGGTCGAAGGCACCTACCAGGGCGACCCGGCGCGAAGCTATACCGTGGAGGACACTTCGAGCTCGACCGGTCTGGACCTTTCGCCGCGCGAGACGCCGCAGTCGGTCACCAGCGTTACCCGGCAGCAGCTCGACGACCGCCAGGCGGTGACGCTTGAAGACGCACTGGCGCTGACGCCGGGCATCGCGCTCAACAAAACTGAAGTGGGCGGGCGCGCCTCCTACCGAGCGCGGGGCTACGACATCAGCAACTGGAAGGTCGACGGCCTGCAGTTCCCCGGCGATACCGGCTTTAGCGGCGCGGGCAGCGTCCTCAACCTGGACCTTTACGAGCGTTTGGACATCGTGCGCGGCGCCAACGGCCTGCTGGGCGGTACCGGCGACCCCTCGGCCACGGTCGATTTGATTCGTAAACGCCCGGGGCGCGAGTTCGGCGGCAGCGCCTACGCCTCCTACGGGCGCTGGGACAACCTTCGCGGCAGTGCCGACCTCAACCTGCCGCTGACCGAAGACGGTAGCGTGCGCTCGCGCTTCGTGGTCACCCAGGGCGAAGGCGACGCCTTTCGTGACAACGAGTCCTACCGTGCGCGCGGGGCGCTGGCGAGCTTCGAGGCGGACGTGGCCGAGTCGACCACGCTGGGCGTGGGCTATCAGTACGAGTACGACAAGACCTTCGGCGCCGGCTGGGGCGCCAACGTGCCGATCTGGTTCGCCAGCGGCCGGACGGCCGAGCTTCCACGCAGCACTAATCTGACCCCGGAGTGGAGCTTTGCCGAGCGCGAAACCGATACCGTGTTCGCCTCGCTGACCCACCGCTTCAACGACGACTGGACGCTGGAAATACAGGCCGCCCAGAGCGATACCGACGCCTTCAACAACCTGGGGCTGGCCAAGGTGAACCGCGGGCCGCGCGGCACCTATATCGGCTACTGGGAAGAGGATGGCGGCGGCGCCGTACTCAACGGCCTGCGAAGCGACAACGAAACGCGCCAGCGCTCCGCTCAGATAGAGCTCGACGGCGCTTATGAGCTGGCCGGGCGACGCCACGACCTGGCGGTCGGCTACAGCGAGAGCCACACGCGCTCGAGAAGCTTTGAACAGAACTGCACGATGTCGAGCGCCACTCAATCCGCGTTTTCCGAAGGCTGCATGTACCGCGCCACCAACGGCCTGCCGATCACCGACTGGCGAAACGGCGTCGATGCGGACATTGGCCTAAACGGCGCCCGCACCGGCCGCGTCAGCACGACCGATACCGAGCTTCGCGGGCTCTACGCCGCCACGCGCCTGAGTCTCGCCGAGCCGCTCTCGCTGATCCTGGGCGGACGAACCAGTTACTACAAGACCGAAAACGAAACGACCTCCGGCGGCACCAGCAGCCAGCGCGAAACCGGCGTGTTCACGCCCTACGCGGGCGTCGTGTTCGATGTCGATGACCACCACTCTCTTTACGCCAGCTACACCAACATTTTCACCCCGCAGCCCCGTCAGACCGTCAGCGGCGACACGGTCGAGCCGATCGAAGGCGACAGCTATGAAGCGGGCGTGAAGGGCGAGTGGTTCGGCGGCCGGCTCAACGCCTCGGCGGCCTACTTTCGCACCCGCCAAGAGAACAGCGCGGTGCTCGACGGCGCCAATCTGACGCCGGACGGCAACCAGGCCTACCGCACGGGCACCGGCAACGAAACCGACGGGGTGGATCTCGAAATCGCCGGCGCCATCACCCCGAACTGGAACGTCTACGGTGGCTATACCTACCTGCACTTTCGCCGCATCGACTCCGACGGGCGCAGCGACCCCAAGCACCTGTTCAAGCTCTCTACCACCTACGCGCCGACAGGGCTTCTCAACCGCTGGACCTTCGGCGGCGGCATGTACGCCCAAAGCAACATCAGCGCCATTTCCAGCCCGGCCGGCCAGCCAACCAACGGCGTCAGCACTGGCTCCACGCCCGCCAACTGGCACGGCTACGCCACCTTCAACGCCATGGCGCGCTACGATATCAGCGATGCCACCAACGTGACGCTCAACGTCGACAACCTCTTCGACAAGCACTACTACGAGCGCTACGGCTTCTACGCCGGCGCCATCTACGGAAGCCCTGGAAGCGCGACGCTGACGCTGCGCACCGAGTTCTAGGCACCCAAGTAAGGTAAACGGGCGTTGCGCCCACGCGATCGCGCCATGCCGACTCCTCGGCATGGCGCAATTTTCTCCGGCAAGCGGCTACCTTGTTTATCATGGCAGCCCACTCAAACGAGTCATCCAACGAGGAAAAGCGTCATGCAGTATGTCATCACGGCCTACGACTTTACCGATGAAGACGCCCTTTCACGCCGAATGGCGAATCGTGAGGCGCATTTAGCTGGGGTGAAAAAACTGATCGCACAAGGATGCTTTTTAAGCGGCGGCGCGATTCTGGATGATGAAGGGCAAATGATCGGCTCTACGATACACGTCGCTTTCGAGAGCCGCTTGGCGCTTAACGAGTGGATCGACCAGGATCCCTACACGTTGGGCCGGGTATGGGAAACCGTCGATATTCGCGAAGTACGCCTCGTCCCGCTCGACGCTTGAACGCACCGCCTTGAAGCGCCACCGCCCCGCCGGCATCGAGCCGACGGGGCGGTGAGAGCGCTATCGTAAAGCAGCGCTATTGTTTACGTTCGGCGTTTACTGGCCGCCGTTGAACTCATCAAGGCCGTAGCTGCGCTCCATTTCGCGCTGGTCGCCGTCGAAGCCGCTGACTTCGACCGAGCCGTCTTCGTCCAGGTCGATATCTTCGAAGCGGTCGAAACCGTCCTGGCTTGCGCGATCGAGCAGGCTGTTAAGCTGCTGCGCGTCCAGCCCCCAGGGTGCGACCTGTGTATCGCTAGTCATTTCGTGAATGACCTCGCCGCTTTCGCCGTTGAGCGTCAGTTCATACGCCTGGCCGTCGGCATCCCAGCCTTCGACTTCAAACTCCATCGTGCCGCGCTCATCGTCGATCTGTAGCTCACGAAACGAGGCAACACCGGCGTTGGCGGCTTGCTCGATCATGTCAGCAAACGCGGCCTGGTCGAGCGCTTCCTGGTAGTCATTCTGGTCGGCCATGGCCATTTGGCCAAGACCCAGCGTGGCGGCGGCGGTAATAGCGACGGCGATTGATATCTTTTTCATGGTGATCGTCCTTTTCAATGAAATAATGCTCCGCTGTACAAGATGCCTTGTGATGCAGGGCTACCTCATCCAGTGGTGATCACTCTACGCCGCGCTACCTTACTCGAGCGTGATGCGGACGTTCATATTTCGTTCACATAGTACGACACCGCCTTTGTCATTCCCCGTACGCCAAAACCCGGGGCTCTGATGCCCCATCACGATTAAAGATCATCGGTCTCAGGTCGATTTAGAAAGACAGGCATGTTTCGTTTTTCTGTCAGCTTACCGAGCGCTTAATGACCAAAACCGCATCGACACCTTTTAAGGATGGCGAGCACTACGCCGTCACCACTCGGGGCGCCTCGCGGGCGTTCATTGGTGTCATCTGTGCGCTATTTTTGGTGGCGGGCGCCACGATTGTTTATTTGGCACTCTCCCTGGATGCCCATCAGGTGCGCCAAAGCGAAGCCTATGCGGCAAGAGCGCTCGAGAGTCGCGAGGATAAAACTGGAACGGCCTTGGCAGACTACGCGTTCTGGCTCGACGCTTATCGCCATACGCGAGGCACCGTCGATACGGATTGGACCTTCGATCGCGACAACATCGGCCCGTCACTTTTTGAGACTTACGGGCTGGAAGGCGTCTTCATTCTGAGCCCGACGGGCGCGACGCGCTACGCCGTTGTCGGCAGCGAGCAAAGCGATATCGCCGCCCGCGACTGGATCGCGGGCGATCTACCGACGCTTCTTAACCGCGCTCGAACGGCCTCTTTAGAAGATGATATTGCCTTCGCCTATTTGTCAGTCAACGGCGTTCCCGCCATCACCTACGCCGCCGTCATCCGCCCGGAAAGCTCTTACCAGCAGTTCGATCAGCTCTCCTATCTGGTGTTCGTTGACCTATTGACCGAGGCCGAGCTTTTGAAGATCGCGCAGGACTTCAACCTGCGCGATCTAACGGCTGTGCCGGGCGTAACTACCCGGGCGCCTTCTCCCTCGCTGATGCTTCAACGGGGTATCGGCGAAGGCGTCACCTTTCAATGGAAAAGCGACGCGATGGGCCGCTCGATTCTGGTTCGATTTTTGCCGATGCTGTTGCTGCTGGGCGTTTTGGTGACGCTACTGATCGTGCACCTGCGTCGACGCGTTCAGCAGGCGAGCGAAAAAATCGAGCGCGCGCAGCACGAACTGCGCATTAGCGAGCAGCGGTTCAAGAACATCTCCGAGGCCTCATCGGACTGGATCTGGGAAACCGACGCCCATCAGACGCTGACCTATCTCTCCGAACGCTTTGCGCAACTCACTGGCCTTACGTGCCGCGATTGGATTGGCCGCCCCTTGAGCGACCTGCTCGGCCATGATCCCGCCAAACTGGCCTTTGCGGCGAAACACGCCGACACGCCGGGACGCAAGCCGATGGACTGTGACATGCGCGACAGCAGGGGCCAGCGGCGCCACTGTCAACTCTTCGCCTGTGAAGTGCGCGAGGCGCAGCGTCTTCAGGGCTATCAAGGTACCGTATGCGACATCACCTCAGAAACCGAGGCCAGAGCCCACATCGAGCACATCAGCCATCACGATGCGCTGACTGGACTGGCGAACCGCCACTACCTGCATCACCATCTCGATCATTGCCCTGGTATTAGTGCAAGCGCCAGCCAGCCGATGTTCCTGTTTGCCTTGGACCTTGACCGCTTCAAACCGGTCAACGACACGTTCGGCCACGCTGCCGGCGATACCGTGCTCAAGGAGGTAGCCCGCGCTATCCGCCGCTGCACTCGTGAAAATGACTTCATCGCACGTCAGGGGGGCGACGAGTTCGTCATCGTGGCCCCCGATTGCCATACGAAGGAGCACGCCGAGCGTCTGTGTCAGCGCCTGATCGAGCAGATCAACCAATCGATTAGCCTCGGCGACAGCGAGGTCAACATAGGCACCAGTATCGGCGTTGTCGCCGCCCCGGAGCATGGCTCGAGCGCCGAGGAGCTTTTACGTTTTGCTGACATTGCGCTTTACGAGGCCAAGGCCGGCGGCCGTAACCGTTTCTGCTTTTTTGAGCCGACGATGACTGAGCGCCTCATGGAACGCCGGCAGATGGAAATCGACATGCGCCAAGCGCTTTGCCGGGGCGAGTTTCGCCTCGTTTTTCAGCCGCGTTACGACGCCCTGTCGCAGGCGGTACTGGGCGCCGAGGCGCTGGTGCGCTGGGAGCACCCGACCCGCGAGCTGCTGAGCCCCGCCTACTTCATTCCTTTGGCCGAAGAGACCGGGCTCATCGTCGAGCTCAGCGACTGGGTGCTGCGCGAGGCCTGTCAAAACGCCCTGACTTGGGACGAGGCGCTGATCGTATCGGTAAATCTCTCCGCCGTGGAGTTTCAACGACCGGATCTGGTCGAGCGTATCGATCGCGTACTCCAGGAGACCGGCATCGCGGCGCATCGACTGGAGCTCGAGATCACTGAAAACGTCATGCTCGAGGACGCAGCGTCAGCGCTGACCACCATGATCGAGCTCAAAGCGCTTGGGGTACGGCTGTCGATGGACGATTTCGGCACCGGCTACTCCTCGCTGAGCTACCTGCGCCGCTACCCCTTCGACGGCATCAAGATCGATCGTAGCTTCATCATGGGGCTGGATCAGTCGCAGAGCAGCCAAGCGATCGTAGATGCCATCATCAGTATGGGCCACGCCCTCTCCTTGACCGTGACGGCGGAAGGGATCGAAACCGCCGAGCAGTTGGGCCGGCTGACGGAGCTGACCTGCGACCAGGCCCAAGGCTTCTACCTGGCCCGCCCCATGTCGCCTGAGAGTTTCCAGCGCCTTCTCACGATGCCGATCGGATCATGATGCACCACCGTCAGTACGGCCCCCTTACTTGAGCCACGCCCGATTGAGCCCCACCCGCTCGTCTTGCACACCAATGTTTTAACGCTCAACCCCGTCAAACGGGTAAGATGGGAGCACGCGTTCGCCTCTTGCTTACTGGCACGGCGTCTCGGCATCTTCTCTCCCGTTTGGGGCACAAGGAGCGTGGCTCGTTATGGCTCGACATCGCACACTGCTCGAGAGTGTTCTGCTCCTGCTCCCAAGGCTTGCGGCATTCGCCTGGCGGGTGCTCATGCACTTTCTGCACAACCGCGGCATCCTGCTGGCCGGCGGCGTGGGCTACAACATTCTGCTTTCCATCGTGCCGCTATTTGCCCTGCTGGGCGTGATGCTGACCCGCGTAGTGGACGAGCAGCACCTGCTCAACGTGCTCTCGGTCCAGGCACGCCACCTTGCCCCGGCTCACGCCGAGGTGGTGATGGACGCGGTGCGCGGGCTTCTGGATTCGCGCGATGTCATCAGCATCCTCAGCTTTCCGATTCTGCTGCTATTGAGCTCCTTTGCCTTTCGCATGCTCGAAGATGCGTTAGCGCTCATCTTTCACACCTCGGAAACCCCACAGCGACGCCTCTGGGTATCGGTGCTGCTGCCTTACGCGTTCATGCTGGTACTCGGCGCCGGGCTCATGGCGCTTACCCTGGTCGTCACGCTCATCAGCTCGCTCAACACACTGGCCCTGGCGCTCTTCGCCCAGCAACTGCCGCTGGCCGGCCTCTCCGGGCCGGTGCTCAACCTGATCAGCTTCCTTGGGGTGTTTCTGCTCTTCAGCGCCATCTACAAGGTACTGCCGGTGGTCAAGATCGCGCTCAAACGCGCGATCATCGGCGGCTTCGTCGCCGCGCTCTTGTGGGAAGGGGTCCGGCTTTTGCTGGTCTACTACTTCGCGCATCTATCCTTCGTCAACGCCATCTACGGTTCGCTCGCCGCGCTGATCATCGTGCTGCTTAGCCTCGAGGTCGGCGCCATTATCCTGCTGCTCGGCGCCCAAGTCATCGCGGAGCTCGAGCGTAACTCGCGGCTGGGGCTCGTTTGGTACGTAGACCCGGATCGGGCGGCGATTAGTCGAGTGGATTGAGGAAGTGGCTATAAAAAAGCCCAGTATTATAACGCGCAATCGCTGATACGCAGTTTACGCCTCACGCGTTGAGTATTCATGTATATAGACTCGAACCAAACCGCAACAAGACGTGATACGATAATCTTCTTTAAAAGCTGTATTTCCTGTCGTTTTGCGACCATTTAACACTCCACAGGGTAACAACCTTTATCATGTCGTCAGCTACAGACTGCGTCACTACGCTTATTGATGACTTTCAAAAGCGGCGACCAATCCGCGCCGGCTCACTGATTATTACGGTTTATGGCGACTCAATCGTTCCGCGGGGCGGCACTGTTTGGCTTGGTAGTCTTTCGAAACTGGTGGAGCCCATAGGTATCAATGAGCGGCTGGTGCGTACATCGATTTACCGGCTGACTAATGAAACCTGGCTACGGGGAGAGAAGGTCGGTCGGCGTAGCTACTATCGGTTGAGTGGACCTGGTCGGCGTCGTTTTGAACAAGCTTTCAAGCGTGTCTATCACGGTACCCAGCCAGCTTGGTCAGGACAGTGGACATTGGCATTGCTGACTCAACTCCCCCCAGACCGGCGCCAACAGATCCGTGACGAGCTCGAATGGCTGGGGTTTGGTACTTTTGCACAGGGTGTGCTGGCTCACCCTACATTGCCATGCGCAGAGGCCATGGCGGCTTTGCAAGAACTGGATGCAGCTGAAGATACAATCGTTATGCAAACTCAGGTCATGGAGCCCATGACCAGCAAACCGCTACGCCTCCAGGTCAGAGAAAGCTGGAATCTCGACGACTTAGCCGGGCTCTACCAACGTTTTCTGGTTAAGTTCCGCCCTCTTTGGAGCGCGCTCAACACTGAAAACCATTTGGGTCAAGAAGAGTGCTTCATTGCCCGCACTTTACTTATTCACGAGTATCGCAAGATTCAATTACGCGACCCACTCCTGCCTGAGGAACTACTCCCCACGGCATGGGAAGGGCGCTACGCCCATCAGCTCTGCCGAAACCTTTACCGTTTGCTCCATGAACGTGCAGAACGCTGGCTGGATCTACATCTGGAAACTGCAGAGGGCCCCCTACCGGCTCCCGGCCCTAGCTTCTACCAGCGCTTCGGTGGGCTGAACTAAGCGCCTAACGAGCTAGCTTAATCAGTCGTCATCGATATGCCCCACCTTATGGCTATGACGACTGATCCAGCGTCTGCTGCTTGGTTTGATGAGCATCACCAGCCAGCAGGGTGGGCCGGTCGGCATCGAGTTCTGTCAGCGGTTCACAAGGTTCCAGGCTGTCACGGCAACGAGTCACTAATCGCTGATACTCTTGGGTGCCCTGCTGCTTCCAGGCGAACTCGTCATCACTCAGCGCGCGCTTGACCTTGGCGGGTGCTCCTATGACCAGCGACTGGGGCTCGCACTCGAAGCCCGCCTTGACGAAAGCGGCGGCTGCCACGATAGAGCGCTCGGCAATGACGGCGCCGTCCATGACCACGGCGTTCATGCCGACCATGGCATCACGCCCGATCACACAGCCATGCAGTACGGCGCCATGGCCGATATGGCCATCCTTCTCGACCTTGGTGACGCAGCCAGGGAAACCGTGCATGACGCAGGTATCCTGAAGGTTGGAACCCTCCTCCAACACGAGACGACCAAAGTCGCCGCGCATGACGGCCCCAGGGCCAACGTAACAGTTGGGGCCAACGATCACATCCCCAATGAGCACCGCAGTCGGGTGGACATACGCGGTTGGGTGAACCACCGGGGTCACCCCTTCAAGTCGATAACACGGCATCACACTCTCCGTTCGTTGGGCTGGCCGTGGCGGCGGCTTTGAACCACGACAAAGCGATTGGCGACAAAGGCTTGGTTACATAGTGAGGCATTGGCGGCCGGATTGCCGCCCGTGGCATGAAAGTCACTGAACGCAGCCGACTGGTTGACGAAGATGTCGCCATCCAGGTTGAGCGAGAGCGGTGCCGCGACATCCATCGCCAACTGCTCCAACTGCTCGGCCACCGTCTCATCGGTGGTGTAGCCAGCCAACGTAATGGCGCCCTCCTCCTGAATGACCTCACGCGCCAGCGCAATGCTGTGGCCGGTGTCTTCGGTGGCCACCACGAAACTAATGGGGCCAAAGCGCTCCTCGCTGTAGGCCGCCTTCTGCTCTGCCGCTACTTTGAGGATGAGCGGCGTGTGAATACGCGCTTTCGCAAATTGGAGATGCTCGCGCGGCTCACTCTCCAGCACGATGTCGCCCAAGCCTCGGCACTCCTCGATACGCGCCTGGGTCTCCAGCGATTGAACAGCCCCCAACACGGTGCAAGCGCGGTCATTGTCACTAAGGAACGCCTCAACCGCGCTGGCAAGCGCCGTGGCCACGTCATCGAAACTAAGCGGCCCCTGTGCGGTGGTAATCCCCCCTTTGGGGACATAAATCGTTTGAGGGGTCGTGCACATTTGCCCGGAATAGAGGCTCAGCGAAAAGGCCAGGTTCGCCGTGACGGCGTTCAGGTCATCCACACTGTCGATGATGATGGAGTTGATCCCGGCCTTCTCGGCAAATACCTGGGCCTGGGCTGCGTTTTGGACGAGCCAGTCGCCAAACGCGTTCGAGCCGGTGAAGTCAATCAGCTTCACGGCAGGGTCAAGCGCCAGCCTCTTGGTGAGCGGTGCCTCAGCGGTATCGGGCATCAGACTGACGATACAGGGATCAAAACCTGCTTCCTGAAGAACCTGCTGCGCCACCCGCGTGGTCATGGCCAGCGGCAAAATAGCGCCGGGATGCGGCTTGAGAATCACCGGATTGCCGGTCGCCAAGCTGGCAAACAGGCCAGGATACGTATTCCAAGTGGGGAAAGTAGAGCAGGCCACCACCAACGAAATGCCTCGGGGCACGATATGAAAACGCTTATCCATCACGATCGGCGCGTGCTTGCCTTGGGGTTTGACCCACTGCGTGGTCGCCGGTATCTGCGCCATGGCCTGCCAGGCGTGTGCCACGGCTTCGAGCCCGCGGTCTTGGGCGTGGGGACCACCTGCCTGAAAGGCCATCAGCGGTCCTTGCCCACTTGTGTGCATGACGGCTTGGGCCATGTCTGGGCTCATGGCGTTAAGACGCGACAATATCTCCAGGCATACGCCCACACGCGCTGCGGCACCGGCATCGCGCCAGGCGCGCATGGCGCCCTGCATAGCCGCTATTAGAGTGTCCGGGTTCGGCTGTTCATAGCTAATACCAAGCTCAAAGCCATAAGGGGAGACCTCCCCTCCTACCGGCTGTGTACTGCCCGGTATCGTCAAGGTAAACGGCTGGTTCAGCAGTGCTTTCAGATTGGTAGGGGCCGCTTTCACCGCGTCTTCCGGGTAGTGACGCATGCTTTCGGGATAGGGTGTCCAGAAAGTACGACTGGCGATGGCCTCTACGGCCTGCTCAAGCGTCGTGCGATGGGCGTCGAACATCTGCTGTGCGGATGACGTCATGGGGTACTCCTGCGCTCAATTATTTTTGATACATTTTAATTATCGAGACTATATTTCCCGTAACAAAACATCAAATAATTTTCCTGATATAGCGGCGTACGACAAATGTCGCGCGTCAGTGAAAAAACCGCGCCATCAGGCTATTTCATTACCTTTATGCCGTCAGAAACGCACCTTTATACCAAGGTCTAACGCCCACTATCCACCCTACCAAATAACCACTCAACAAATTGTTTTTTATTTAAAAACAAGCCAAAAAACCAACAAGCGATACAATAAAACAAAAAATCTATATTGATACGTATCAAAATAAATCTATACTCGGCGAATACTCATCCTGTGCTACAGGCCGAACTGAGGTGAAAATGCTCGCTACCCTAAAAATAACCACACCGCTGGACGGCATTTTATGCATCACGCTGGATCGTCCAGAGTCTCTGAACGCGCTCAATACGCAGCTGCTCAGCGAGCTGGCTGACACGCTAAGCAACGCTGATCGTGATGAGCATGTTCGCGCTGTCGTACTGACCGGCAGTACCCAGGCCTTCGCTGCGGGGGCCGACATCAAGGAAATGGCCGAGCGCGATTTGGTGGGCATGCTGGAGGATCCCCGCCAGCAGCACTGGGCCACTATTTCACGCTTTCGCAAACCTATCATCGCTGCCGTCAATGGCTATGCCCTGGGGGGTGGTTGCGAGCTGGCCATGCAGGCCGACATCCTTATTGCCGGTGAAAACGCCCTGTTTGGCCAACCGGAAATCAACCTTGGGATCATGCCCGGCGCAGGTGGTACCCAGCGCCTGTTAAGGGCCGTGGGCAAGTCTCTCGCCACCCAGATGGTGCTGACCGGTGAGCCCATTTCAGCCCGCCGCGCCCTCAACGCCGGATTGATCAGTGAAATTACCCAGCCTGAATTAACACTTGAACGCGCCCTAGCCATCGCCTCACGCATTGCTTCCAAAGCACCGTTGGCGGTGCGCCTGGCCAAAGAGTCGCTACATAAAGCAATGGATACCGACTTGGCCACGGGGCTGCGCTTCGAGCGCCACGCCTTCACCTTGCTGGCGGGCACCGCTGATCGGGACGAAGGCATTCGCGCCTTTCAAGAAAAACGACCTGCCACTTTTCAAGGGCACTGACACAAGGATACCCCCATGAGCCAAGCGCCCCTGCTGTATCACGTCGAAGACGGCGTCGCCTGTCTGACACTCAACCGTCCTGAAAGCCTGAATAGCTTCAATACCGAGATGCATGCCGAGATGCGCAAGGCGCTCAAGGCCGTGCGCCAGGACGCCAGCGTTCGCGCGTTACTACTGACGGGTAATGGCCGCGGCTTCTGTGCGGGCCAGGACCTCTCCGACCGTAGTGTCGCGCCCGGAGAGCAAGCACCCGACCTCGGTGAGTCTCTCGAGAAGCGCTATAACCCCATGCTGCGCGCCCTGAAAGAGATGCCATTCCCGACCATTTGCGCGGTCAACGGCGTGGCTGCTGGGGCCGGTGCCAATATCGCGCTGGCCTGCGATATCGTGCTGGCCGCCCGCTCGGCAAGTTTTGTTCAAGCGTTCTGCAAAATCGGGCTGATTCCCGACTCGGGTGGCACCTGGACTCTACCCAAGCTGGTGGGCATAGCCCGCGCCAAGGGGCTGGCGATGCTGGGCGACAAGCTGCCCGCCGAAACCGCCGAGCAGTGGGGCATGATCTGGCGCTGCGTCGATGATGAGGCGCTGCAAGAGGAGGCCATGCGCATGGCTCGCCACTTGGCCACCCAGCCGACCCGAGGGTTGGCCCTCATCAAGCGCGCCCTGCATGCCAGCAGCGATAACAGCTTTAACGAACAGCTCGACCTTGAGCGTGATCTGCAGCGCCTGGCCGGGCGCTCCGAGGATTATCGCGAAGGTGTCAGCGCCTTTATCGAGAAACGCCGCCCCACCTTCAAAGGAGAGTGATATGCCTGCACTTCCCACGTCTGCCGCAATCGGCGTGATCGGCGCAGGTGCGATGGGCGCCGGTATCGCTCAGGTGGCCGCCCAGGCAGGCCATGCGGTGCGCCTGTATGACAACCAGCCCGGCGCCGCCAAGGCGGGTATCGACAACATTCGCCGCCAACTGGACAAGCGAGTCGCCAAGGGCAAGATGCGCCAAGGCGATGTGGATGACGTCATGGCGCGCCTGCAGCCCACCGACACCCTCGAGGCCCTGGGCGACTCCCGCCTCATTGTCGAGGCCATCGTCGAAAACCTGGAGGTCAAGCGTCAGGTGCTTGCTCAGCTTGAAGCGATTTGCTCGCCCGATACGCTGCTGGCCAGCAACACCTCCTCCCTCTCCATTACCTCGATTGCGGCGAACCTTGAACACCCTGAGCGCGTGGCGGGAATGCACTTTTTCAACCCCGCCCCGGTGATGAAACTGGTAGAAGTGGTCTCGGGCCTGGCGACCGCAGCCGAGGCGACCGAGACGCTTTACGATACCGCCGTAGCCTGGGGCAAAGTGGCGGTGCATGCCCGCTCCACTCCCGGCTTCATCGTTAACCGGGTGGCTCGACCTTTCTACGCCGAAGCACTGCGCCTGCTCCAAGAAGGCGCCAGCGATGCTGCCACTCTCGACGCTCTGATGCGTCAAGCGGGCGGCTTCCGCATGGGGCCGTTCGAGCTGATGGACTTGATCGGCCATGACGTGAACTACGCCGTGACGCGCTCGGTGTTCGACGCCTACTACGGCGACACCCGCTTCGAGCCTTCCCTCGTCCAGCATGCGCTAATGGAAGCAAACCACCTGGGGCGCAAGACCGGGCAAGGCTTTTTTGATTACCCAGGTGAGGGCGCTGACACCCCCCAACCTAGCTTTGCGGCCGCCGATAGCGCCCCGCTCCCCCCACTCGTCGTACAGGGCGATGCGGGGCTCTTTGCGCCCCTGCTGGCGCGTGCCCAAGATGCCGGCATAGCGGTGGTGTATCGCGCTTCACTGCAACCGGACGGCGCGACCCGCCTCTACCTGGGGGATCTGGCACTGGCACTCAGCGACGGCCGCTGCGCCGCCGAGCGCGCGCTCGATGAAGGCCTGGACGCCCTCGTACTGTTCGATCTGTGCCTGGATTACCGTAGCGCCAGCGCCATCGCCCTCGCCGCCAGCCACGCTACATCCGGCGAGGCCCGCCAGTTGGCCACCACGCTCTTCCAGCGCCTGGGCATGGACGTCGCCTGGCTCACCGACACGCCAGGCCTGGTGGTGCTGCGTACCGTGAGCATGCTGGCTAACGAAGCAGCCGACGCCGTACTGCAGGGTGTCTGCAGCGTCAAGGATGGCGACCTGGCCATGCAGGCGGGCGTCAACTACCCCCAGGGGCCTTTACGCTGGGCGGACTCGCTGGGCCTGCCCTTTATCCATCGCACCCTAACGCACTTGCAGCAGAGCTACGGCGAAGAGCGCTATCGCTGCTCCTTCTTGCTGCGTCGCAAAGCGCTAAGCGAGGCACGCTTTTATGAGTAACGCCCCCTTGACTCCCCAAGCACTGGCAGAGGCCTGCGCCGAGGCGATGTACGCCCGCGACCACGCCAGCCAAGGCCTAGCCATGCGTATCAAGCGTATCGCCCCCGGCTTCGCCGAACTCACCATGACGGTGCGTCAGGACATGGTACAGGGACACGGCCACTGCCACGGCGGGTTTCTGTTTGCGCTGGCCGACTCCGCCTTTGCCTTTGCCTGCAACAGCTACGATGAAGCCACCGTGGCGGCGGGCTGCAGCATCGACTATATCGGCCCAGGCCAACTGGGTGACGAGCTGACCGCCACCGCCGAAGAGCGCAGCCGTCGCGGACGCACCGGCCTTTACGATGTCACGGTACGCAATCAGCACGGTGATACCGTTGCCCAGTTCCGTGGACGCTCCTACAAGATTCGCGGCAGCGTACGCCGCCTAGAAGATACCGACGCTGGAGACACCCCATGAAAGATGCACTCATTATCGATGCGGTTCGCACCCCCATTGGTCGCTACGGCGGCGCCCTGGCGAGCGTGCGAGCCGACGACCTCGGGGCGATCCCCATGCGCACCCTGATGGAGCGCAACCCAAGCGTCGACTGGTCGCTGATTGACGATATCTTTTACGGCTGCGCCAATCAGGCGGGGGAGGACAATCGCAATGTGGCGCGCATGTCGGCCCTGCTGGCCGGGCTTCCCGTCGAGGTTCCCGGCACGACGATCAACCGCCTGTGCGGCTCGGGCATGGATGCCATCGGCAACGCTGCCCGCACCCTAAAAAGCGGTGAAGCCGGGCTGCTGCTGGCGGGCGGGGTAGAGTCCATGTCTCGCGCCCCCTTTGTCATGGGTAAAGCGGAACAGGCCTTCTCGCGCCAGGCCAACACCTTCGACACCACCATTGGCTGGCGCTTCATCAACCGTGCCCTGAAAGCGCAGTTCGGCGTTGACTCGATGCCGGAAACCGCTGAAAACGTCGCCGAACAGTTCGGCATTAGCCGAGAAGACCAGGACGCCTTTGCGCTCCGCAGTCAGCAGCGTACCGCCGCCGCGATGGAGGCAGGCCGCCTGCGCGAAGAGATAGTGCCCGTCGAGATCCCCCGTCGCAAACAGGAAGCGCTGATCGTCGATAGCGATGAACACCCACGCGCCACGACGACGGCCGAGCAGCTCGCCAAACTGCCCACCCCCTTCCGTGAAGGCGGCAGTGTCACCGCAGGCAATGCCTCGGGTGTTAACGATGGCGCCTGCGCCGTATTGCTGGCGTCCCCCGAGCAGGCCGAACGCTTTGGCCTCAAGCCGCGTGCCCGCGTGGTAGGCATGGCCACTGCAGGGGTAGAGCCACGCATCATGGGCTTTGGCCCCGCGCCTGCCACGCGCAAGGTGCTTGCCCAAACCGGGTTGACCCTGGACCAGATGGATGTGATCGAACTCAACGAAGCCTTCGCCGCCCAGGCACTGGCGGTGATGCGTGACCTCGGCTTGAGCGACGACGCCGAACACGTGAACCCCAATGGCGGCGCCATTGCACTCGGGCACCCGCTGGGCATGAGCGGCGCGCGGCTGGTGACGACCGCGCTGCATGAACTGGAACGTCGGCAAGGGCGCTTTGCGCTATGCACGATGTGCATCGGTGTCGGACAGGGCATCGCCATGATCATCGAGCGCGTGTGAGTCGACTGATTGACCCCGCCACCACAACGCATATAGGCATTCGCCCAATAATAACTTGCTTGATCGGAGACCTCTGATGACTCAGCCCGTTACCCCCATCGACACCGCCGCTCTTGACCCCTTAGAGACCGCCAGCGTTGACCAGCTGCGCGCAGCACAGCTCGATCGCCTGAAGTGGAGCCTGAACCACGCCTACGCGAATGTGCCGTTCTATCGCCACGCCTTCGACAAGGCCGGGGTGCATCCCGACGATATCCACACCCTGGAGGATCTCGCCAAACTGCCGTTCACCACCAAGGCGGATCTGCGCGATAACTACCCCTTTGGCATGCTGGCCACGCCGATGAGCGAGATCGTTCGCATTCACGCCTCCAGTGGCACCACCGGACAACCCACCGTCGTGGCCTATACGCAAAAAGATATCGATGTGTGGTCCGACGTCGTGGCACGCTCTATCCGTGCCGCCGGCGGCAGCCGCCACGATAAAGTCCACGTGGCCTACGGCTATGGCCTGTTTACCGGCGGCCTGGGCGCGCATTACGGTGCCGAGCGGCTAGGCTGCGCAGTGATCCCCATGTCGGGTGGTCAGACAGAGAAACAGGTTCAACTGATCCGTGACTTTGCCCCCGACATCATCATGGTCACCCCCTCTTACATGCTCAATATCGCCGACGAGATGGAGCGCCAGGGCATCGACCCACGCACGCTGCCGCTGCGTACCGGCATTTTTGGTGCCGAGCCCTGGACCGACAGCATGCGCAAGGCGCTTGAACAGCGGCTCGGTATCGACGCGCTCGATATCTACGGGCTCTCCGAAGTGATGGGGCCAGGGGTAGGTATGGAGTGCCTGGAGACCAAGGATGGCCCGACGATCTGGGAAGATCACTTCTATCCCGAAATTATCGACCCTGTCAGCGGCGAGGTGCTCCCCGATGGCGAATATGGCGAGCTGGTGTTCACCACGCTGACCAAAGAGGGTCTTCCGGTGATCCGCTACCGTACCCGCGACCTGACGCGCCTTTTACCCGGCACCGCACGCCCCATGCGTCGCATCGACAAGATCACTGGCCGCAGTGACGACATGTTGATCATCCGCGGCGTCAATGTCTTTCCCACCCAAATCGAGGAGCAACTGCTCAAGATCGGGACGCTTTCCCCTCACTATGAGATCGAAGTGACTCGCCAAGGCAACATGGACATGGTGCTGGTGCGTGTCGAGGCGAGTCATCATGACATCGCCCGTGACCCGGTGGCTTGTGAAGAAGCCGCTAAACAGCTACAGCATGCCATCAAAACCTACATTGGCATCAGCACCCAGGTGGAAGTGAGCCCTGTAGAGAGCGTCATGCGTTCGATGGGCAAGGCGAGGCGCGTCAAGGATCTGCGCTGAGACAGCGCTCTACCTCGGTCGATACTAGCCACCCGCGCAGCCAATGACCGTCGCGACGCCACAGGCCCTTTCAGGCACTCCTGAAAGGGCCTTTTGATTGCTAAATAGTCAATCCAGCAAAGAAACCCAGCCTATTCAGAATCACTTATCGATAAGCACTTCCCCTCTCCACACCTGGCCTACTGGCCAAGACTGTAATCACAAAGTCTAAAAGTGACACACAATAATAGGTATTGATAAAATATTTCGTGTCACTATACTTGAGTAAAGATAAGCAGCACTCCATGACCCTGACATACCGATGCCGCGGAGGTCTCTATGTACGCGCAGCTCGTTGAAACCGGTTCTACCCAACTCAAAACGCTCGATGAGATGGGCCCTGAGGAGCGTCACTTTCAGGAGCGCATCAATGATGAAATCAAGATCGAACCCAAAAACTGGATGCCGGATGCCTACCGCAAAACGCTGATCCGTCAGATCTCTCAACACGCACACTCCGAGATCGTCGGTATGCTGCCGGAGGGCAACTGGTTGACCCGCGCCCCCACGCTGAAGCGCAAACTTCAGCTCATGGCCAAGATTCAGGATGAAGCGGGGCACGGCCTGTACCTGTACAGCGCCATGGAAACGCTGGGTGCCGACCGCGACGATGAGATCGATAAACTGCACGATGGTCGCGCCAAATACTCGAGCATCTTCAACTACCCGACCCTCAACTGGGCCGATATGGGAACCATCGGTTGGCTGGTCGATGGCGCGGCCATCGTCAACCAGGTGCCACTCCAGCGTACCTCTTACGGCCCCTACGCCCGCGCCATGATTCGCGTGTGTAAGGAAGAGAGCTTCCACCAGCGTCAGGGTTACCAGATTCTGCTCACCATGATGCAAGAGGGCACCGACGAGCAGAAAGCCATGGTGCAGGACTCGATCAACCGCTTCTGGTGGCCGGCACTGATGATGTTTGGGCCTTCCGACGACAACTCGCCCAATAGCGCACAGTCGATGGCCTGGAAAATCAAACGTCACAGCAACGATGAACTGCGTCAGCGCTTCCTCGACCAGACCGTTCCGCAGCTTGAGCTGTTGGGTTGCACCGCGCCTGACCCCGATCTCAAGTACAACGAGGAAACCGGCCACTACGAGTTCGGTGAGATTGACTGGCAAGAGTTCTTTGATGTGGTCAAGGGCAATGGCCCCTGCAACCGTGAGCGTATCGAATCGCGCCGCAGCGCGATCGATAACGGTGCCTGGGTACGCGAAGCGGCCGTTGCCTACGCCGAAAAGCGTCAGCATCAAGCCGCCTGAACGGTCGCCACCCTACCCATCACCATCCGATAACAAACCTCATCTTAAAACAATCAGGCGCCTCGCAAGACGAGGCTCCTATGACCACAGAGGCTTTCCTCATGGCTGACTGGCCCCTTTTTGAAGTGTTTATTCGCAGTAAGCACGGTCTTAATCACAAGCACGTGGGCAGCGTCCACGCCGCTGATCGCAGCATGGCGATCGAAAATGCCCGCGAACTCTACACCCGTCGTAATGAAGGCGTGAGCATCTGGGTGGTACCGGCCAGCGATATCACCGCGTCGTCTCCCGACGAGAAAGAGCCGCTGTTCGATCCGTCCAATGACAAGGTCTATCGGCATGCGTCCTTTTACAAACTGCCGAAAGAAGTCGGCCACATGTGAGGGAGGCAGCGATGCAAAACGCAGCTCAAAAGACACAAACACCGCTGACCACCTTTCTTCTACGCCTGGGTGACAACGCCCTGGTACTCGGGCAACGCCACGCACAGCTATGCGGCAAGGCACCGACGCTGGAGGAAGAGTTGGCGTTGATGAACGTCGGCCTGGACCTGTTTGGCCAAGCGCGCAACTGGCTCACCTACGCCGCCGAACTCGAAGATGAAGGGCATGACGCGGATCACCTCGCCTTTCGGCGCGATGCCCATGACTTTCGCAACTTACTGCTCGTCGAACAGCCCAACGGCGACTTCGCCGATATCATAGGCCGTCAGTTTCTATTCGACGCCTGGCACGTCCACTTGCTTGAGGATCTCGCTCAGTCGAGCGACCCGCGCATCGCCGAGGTGGCGGCCAAGTCGCTCAAGGAAGCGACCTATCATCTACGCCGCTCCTCCCAGTGGGTCATGCGTCTTGGCGACGGCACCGAGGAGAGCCACGCCCGCATGCAGCGCGCCGTGAACAACCTGTGGCAATTCACCGGCGAGATGCTGCAAGCCGACGAGATCGACCAGGCCATGCAGGAAGCTGATATCGCGCCGTCACCCGAGCGCTTGGCGTCGCGTTGGAAAGCCACCGTGGAAGAGGTTTTCCAGCAAGCCACCCTGGAACGCCCGCCCTACGATGCCTGGATGTATACCGGCGGAAAAGTCGGTCACCATACCGAGCACCTGGGCTTCCTGCTGGCGGAAATGCAATACCTGCCGAGGGCCTATCCCGATGCAACCGTCTGGTAATCATCCGTCATCATCCACCCAGGCATGGCCGTCCAGCGACCTGATCGGCACCGATCGTAGCGGCCTGCCGCCCGCCGGTGACGAAGGCGATATCAACGCCGTGCTGGCCGTGCTTCAGGAAGTGCCCGACCCAGAAGTGCCGGTGGTCAGCGTCGTGGAGCTGGGTATCGTGCGCGATATCCAGTGGATTGACAGCCGGCTAGCGGTCAGCGTCACCCCAACCTACTCCGGCTGCCCGGCGACGGAAGTTATCGAACAGCATATTTATGAAGCGCTGGTGGCCGCTGGCTACCCAAACCCGCTGATTCAGCGCCGCCTATCACCCGCCTGGACCACCGATTGGTTGACCGAAGCCGGGCGCGAAAAACTGCACGCTTACGGCATTGCACCGCCGGTGGGAAGTGCGAGTAAGCGCAGCCTGACCGGCCACTCTGACCCGGTCGTTCCCTGCCCCTTGTGCGGCAGCAAGGCGACCGAACGCGTCAGCGAATTCGGCTCTACGGCTTGTAAGGCGCTCTACCGCTGCCGCGACTGCCTTGAGCCTTTCGACTATTTCAAGTGTCTGTAAAACGACGAGACCATTTCCCATGAGCCGATTTCACGCCCTGACCGTCAAGGATATACGCAAGGAAACCCATGATGCCGTTTCCATTGCCTTCCACATTCCCGATGACCTGCTGGATGCCTTTCGCTTTACCCAAGGGCAGTACCTGACGCTGCGCCGCGACATCGAAGGCGAAGACATCCGTCGCTCTTATTCGATTTGCACCGGCGTTCACGAACATGAGCTGAGAGTCGCCGTCAAGCTGGTGCCGGGCGGCAGCTTTTCCACCTTTGCCAACCAGCACTTACAGCCCGGTGACCAGCTAGACGTGATGCCCCCCCAAGGCAAGTTCTTCGTGCCAATCGACCCCAGCCGTGAAGGGCACTATTTGGCGGTCACCGCAGGCAGCGGCGTGACCCCCATCATGTCAATCGTCTCCACTACGCTTGAAAGCGAGCCAAACAGCCGCTTTACCGTGATCTATGGCAACCGCTCAACCACCGGCACGCTGTTTCGCGAACGCCTGCAGGATCTTAAAGACCGTTACCTTGAGCGTCTCAACATCATTTACGTCTTCAGCCGCGAGCAACAGGAGATCGATCTTTACAACGGTCGCATCGATGCCGACAAATGCAACGCCCTGTTTGACCGCTGGGTAGACGTACCCAAGCTCGACGCCGCGTTTATCTGTGGCCCGCACGAAATGACCGAGATCGTGCGTGATGTGCTGACCCAACATGGCCTGCCAAAGGAAAAAGTCCACTTCGAGCTGTTCACTACTGGGCTGCCGACAGCCGGCGCCAAGCGCCGCCAGGCGACGCAGTCAGCTCAGGTAAACGCGGAAACCTCGCACATCACAGTGATCATCGACGGCCGTACGATTGAGTACGACCTGCCCCGTAACACCCAGAACATTCTGGATGCGGGTAACGAGCATGGTGCGGACCTGCCCTTCTCGTGCAAGGCGGGCGTGTGCTCTACCTGCAAGTCGAAAGTCATCGAAGGTGAGGTGGAAATGGATGCCAATTTCGCGCTCGAGGATTACGAAATAGACGCAGGCTACGTGCTCTCCTGCCAGTGCTACCCGATCAGCGACAGGGTGGTGCTTGACTATGACGAGGTATAACCCCTAGCCCACCCTCTTCCAAGCCGACGAATGCGTCGGCTTAGTCTATGTTTTGCTGGAGAACGCTCAATGTCAGTTTTACAGAGTTACATCGCAGGCCAGTGGTTTGGCAACACCGAGTCCAAGGCACTGACTAGCGCCATTAACGGCACCACCGTTGCGCATACTCACCAAGAAGAGATCGACTTCCGTGAAGCGGTGTCGTATGCCCGTGACACCGGCGTGAAAAATTTGCTGGCACTGGATTTCCAGCAACGTGCCGCCATTCTCAAGGCGCTGGCCGCCTATATCCAAGAGCGTAAGCGTGAGCTCTATGCCATCTCTCACCACACCGGCTGCACCAAGGCCGACTCCTGGATCGACATCGACGGCGGTTTCGGCACCCTGTTTACCTACGCCTCTACGGGCCGCAAGGAGCTGCCCTCCGGCAACGTGGCCCATGAAGGCCCGGCCATCCAATTGGGTAAAGAGAACCACTTCAATGGCACCCATATTCTGGTGCCCCGCCGCGGCGTATCGGTGCACATCAATGCCTTCAACTTCCCCATCTGGGGCATGCTGGAGAAGTTCGCGCCCGCCTTTTTGGCAGGCATGCCCTGCATCTTCAAACCGGCCACCGCCACGAGCTACCTGACCGAAGCGGCCGTGCGCGTGATCAACGACTCAGGCCTGCTGCCCGAAGGCGCCCTGCAACTGATCATCGGCGGGGCCGGCGACTTGCTGGATCAACTGGAAGAGCAGGATGTTGTCACCTTTACCGGCTCCGCCAGCACCGCCCTGATGCTCAAACAGCACCCTAACCTGCTGGCCAAGAGCATACCGTTCAATGCCGAGGCAGACTCGCTGAACAGTGCCATCATGGCACCGGACGTGACACCTGCAGACGAAGAGTTCGAGATATTTGCCAAAGAGGTCGTCAAGGAGATGACCGCCAAGGCAGGCCAAAAATGTACCGCTATACGCCGAGTGCTGGTGCCCGCCGAGCATCTGGATGCCTTGGCGAACACACTGAAGTCGCGGCTTGCCGACATCGTGGTCGGTGATCCTCATGAAGAGGGCGTGCGCATGGGCGCACTCTCTTCCCGCGACCAACTGAGCGACGTTCACCAGGCAATCGAGCAACTGCTAGCAACCAGTGAATGCGTCTTCGGCAGAGACAGCCATGCCAAGGTGGTCGGCCAGGGGGTTGAAAACGGCGCCTTCATTACTCCCCACTTACTGATCAACCGCCACCCGCTGAACGATGGCGGTGCTCACGATATTGAAGCTTTCGGCCCAGTCGCGACGCTCATGCCCTATCACGGCATCGACGAAGCCCTGACCATCGCCGCCAAAGGCAAGGGCAGCCTGGTAACCACGCTGACCACCAAAGACCCAGCCATTGCGGCCGAGATGATTCCCGTCCTGGCCGCCCAGCATGGTCGCCTGCAGATTCTGGACGCCGAGGCATCGAAGGAGTCCACGGGTCACGGCTCGCCACTACCGATGCTCAAGCATGGCGGGCCCGGTCGCGCAGGCGGTGGCGAGGAGCTGGGTGGCATTCGTGCGGTTCACCACTACCTGCAGCGCACCGCCCTTCAGGGCTCGCCCACCATGCTCGCGGCAGTGACACGGGAGTATGTGCGTGGCGCCCAGGTGATCGAGACGGATGTCCACCCCTTCCGCCGCCATTTTGACGATCTCAAGGTGGGCGAGTCACTGCTCACCCACCGCCGTACAGTCACCGAAGCCGATATCGTCAATTTCGGCTGCCTCTCCGGCGACCACTTCTACATGCACTTCGACGACATTGCCGCCAAAGAGACCCAGTTCGGCGAGCGTATTGCCCACGGCTACTTTGTCCTCTCTGCGGCTGCCGGTCTGTTCGTTTACCCCGGCGAAGGCCCGGTATTGGCGAACTACGGCCTGGATACGCTGCGCTTCATCACCCCGGTGCGGGTCGGCGACACCATCCGCGCTCGCCTCACCTGCAAGCGCAAAATTGACCAAGGACGGGCATCGCCGGATGGCCACCCGCAAGGCGTGGTGATGTGGGACGTAGCGGTGACCAATCAACATGATGAGTTAGTCGCCAGTTACGACATCCTAACGCTGGTGGCAAAGCGGCAGTAACGGTCCAGCCCAGTACAGTTGATGAGAGAAAACGGGTGACAGGACGTATGTTCTGTCACCCGTTTGTTTAGCAAGATAGTCAATAGAACCGAACCGTATTAAAGCTACGCCATTAATACCGCGACTGCGGCAGGAAAAGTACAAGAGCGGGAAAGAGAAGCACGAGCAGCGCGCGTAGGGCATCCACTACCCAGAAAGGAGTGACGCCGCGGAAGATAGTGCCGGTTGATACATCCGGCAATACGGCCCACAATATGAACACATTCATGCCGATGAGGTTTTTTATCAACTGACCTTGATGACGATAACCACCAGTATGCAGAACCACACCAATGTTTGGTCTTGGCAAAGAGAAAATCGGTAGACCTTGGAGATCATGTGCTCGGCCGTAGTCACGGCGGACTGACCACGAAGATACACATTGTGTGTGATCACCATGGTTTTCCATTCGCCTTTTCTCTGTCAGCCCCAGCGCGCCGATTCGATTTATATGACGGAACGGCTTGAAAAGGTGCGACTATCAGGTCACTCTGGTCGACCTCGAAAACGCAGTCGTTACACCTTGTAAGACAAGGGTGCGGCTGTGTCGCGTTACGGCATGCGTCCGATCATCCCGCAGTGTCATATGAACCGACGCCCGAAACCGGGTTTTCCTCATCAGTTTGACCGGCCAAAATATCGCCAGCGTAACGTGTGGAACGCCTGTTTGGCTGGCTAAAGGAAAAACGTTGACTCAATATCCGTTACGTTAAGCTGGCCTGCATTGAGCGATACATGAGAACCTACTTTTCAGACAGAACCGCCAACTCTCTCCAACTGTCTTTCCAGTTTGCCCATGATATTGATCAAATCCCGATACTCACCAACACTCAGGGTCGACATCAGGTCGGCTTCCCACGCCTGAGCTTCGGGCACTAACTTATTGAGTAGGGCTTGCCCTGCGTCTGTCAGTTGCAAGTCATGTAAGCGCTGGTCTTGCTGTGATGGCGTGCGGCTTATCAGTCCACGGTCTTCCAGCGACTGAATCGCGCGTGACACGCGAGCCTTATCCATATTGGTGTAGGTACAGACCTTCTTAGCGGTTAAATCATCACAATGGCTGAGCCAAGCCAGCACGCGCCACTGGGCAATGTTGAGTTCATAAGACTCGGCATAAAGCTTCTCTAACGCTTGGCTGATTCGGTCAGCTAACCGATTGATTTTGTAGGGTAAAAACTGATTTATATCTAACTCTGCCCTAGCTGAAGACACCAGTAATGCATCACCGCCTGTTTTATCCATCGTCATTGTGTTTCTCCTAGAGCCACCGTTTATCAGGGGTGGTGATGACAAAAAATCAGCACAATAGCTGGGAATATGGGCACCAGCAACGCGCCTATCACACTGACCATCCATGAGATGCAAACCAGCTCGCTGCAATGGGGCTTAGTATAGGCGAAACAGCGCCTATAAATAATCTCACTTGAAACCATTTGGCGAAAAAAATCCATTCTGAAGTATTATTATTTTTATAAGCTTCTGATATAAAATTGATTATTACCAAGGTATTTTAAAATACAGCCTACACCGCTCGCTAAATACTAGACTTTTAGTTTCACTAGAAACTATTATCCCTAACATGTAGCTGGCAAGCACCGTAGGCATCTTGAGCCAGAAGCTCGCTTCTCATCCTGGGTTAGTGGGCAATAAGCAGACGCCGTCATTTATCAACATACGTTCAAATAAAGCAGGTCTTAAAAATGACTGAACAACTGCACTATCAACATGGCTTTCATAATCACTTTTCAACCGAAGCGCTGCCGGGTGCACTGCCGGTGGGGCAAAACTCACCTCAGCAGTGCGCTTACGGTTTATACGCGGAACAACTAACCGGTTCTGCATTTACCGCACCGCGTCATCAAAATTTTCGCAGCTGGCTTTACCGCATTCGCCCCTCCGTCGTGCAAAGCGCGTATCTGCCACTCGAAAATCGCAACGTGCACACCGCCCCATTAGACAAGCCCGCGGCTGACCCCAATCAAATGCGCTGGGACCCCGTTCCATTGCCTAATGCACCGACTGACTTTATCGATGGCTTGTTTACCATTACGGTGAACGGTGATGCCGCCACCCAAGCGGGCGTAGGCGTGCATGTCTACACCTTTAATCAGGACATGACCGAGCGTTTTTTCTACAACGCTGATGGAGAACTGCTCTTCGTGCCACAAATGGGCGCCATTCGTCTGCGCACCGAATTTGGTGACATTGAGGTCGATAACGGTGAAATTGCGGTCATTCCGCGCGGGGTAAAATTCCAAGTGCGTAGAGCTCAGGGTGCTGATGCCGCGCGTGGGTACCTTTGCGAGAACTACGGCAGTCCGTTAGAGCTGCCCGGCCTCGGCCCTATTGGTGCTAACGGCTTAGCTAACCCGCGTGACTTCCAAAGCCCCGTGGCGGCCTATGAAGACCTGGAGGGCGACTACCGCTTAGTCGCTAAGTTCTCGGGGCGTTTCTGGGAGACAAAACTCAACCATTCACCGTTAGATGTGGTGGCATGGCACGGAAACTGTGCCCCTTATAAATATAATCTCGCCAACTTTAACACCATCAATACGGTTAGCTTCGATCATCCGGATCCGTCAATCTTCACCGTACTGACGTCACCCTCCGATACACCGGGAGTGGCGAATCTCGATTTTGTGATCTTCCCACCACGCTGGATGGTTGCCGAGAACACCTTTAGGCCCCCCTGGTTCCATCGCAATCTAATGAGTGAGTTTATGGGGCTGATACACGGCGAGTACGACGCAAAAGCCGAAGGCTTCACCCCTGGCGGCGCCAGTCTACATAACTCAATGTCGCCCCATGGCCCCGATGCGGAGACCTTTGAAAAAGCCTCCAAGGCTGAGCTTAAGCCCCACTTCATCGGCGATACGCTGGCCTTTATGTTTGAAAGCCGCTACCTCTTTCACCCGACCCCTGCGGCCCTGAATGCTGACTTCCGTCAACGTAATTATGTGGATGTTTGGTCGACGCTGCGCTCCCACTTCAACCCAAGTCAGCCCTGAACCCTCTACACCCCCTGACCACAAGGATTGAATCACTATGAAACTTGCCACACTAAAGAAGGAGCGTGACGGAGAACTCATCATCGTCTCGCGTGACCTCTCCCGCGCGGTGAGCGCCGTTGATATTGCGCCCACCCTTCAGGCTGCCATCGAGAACTGGGAGGCGCTTAGCCCTCGGCTTGAAGAGCGCTCTGCTCAGCTTAACCGGGGCGATGCTGAAAACACTTTTGAGCTTAATCAGAGTGCGCTGCACTCCCCTTTACCGCGTGCCTATCAGTGGGCCGACGGCTCCGCCTATCTGAACCATGTCCAGTTGGTACGCCAGGCGCGTAATGCCGAAATGCCTGAAACCTTCTGGACAGACCCGCTCATGTATCAGGGCGGTAGCGACTGCTTCCTGGCACCCACCGACGATATCGAGGCGGTGAGTGAAGAGCATGGCATCGACTTTGAAGGTGAGATCGCAGTCATTACGGATGACGTGCCCATGGCGGTAACCGCCGAGGAAGCGGGTAAGCACATCAAGCTAGTGATGCTGGTCAACGATGTGAGTCTGCGTGGCCTGATTCCCGGTGAACTCGCCAAAGGATTCGGCTTTTTCCAGGCTAAGCCCGCCTCCTCTTTCTCGCCCATCGCGGTCACCCCAGATGAACTGGGCGATGCTTGGCAGGATGGTAAAGTGCACCTGCCACTAACCGTGCACTTGAATGGCGAGAAATTTGGCGAGCCAGAAGCTGGACCAGATATGATTTTTAACTTTCCACAGCTGGTTGCCCATGCCGCTAGAACCCGCTATCTCGGCGCGGGCGTTGTCATTGGCTCAGGCACTGTTTCCAACCCAGACCCCGACGGCGGCCCAGGAAAGCCCGTCGCTGACGGCGGCGTGGGTTATAGCTGTTTGGCCGAAGTCCGCATGGTCGAGCAGATCCTGTACGGCCAGGTAAAAACGCCCTTTATGCGCTTTGGCGACCGCGTTCGCATCGAGATGTTTGACCGCGATGGCAACAACATATTTGGTACGATCGATCAGCAAGTAGTGCCGTACTCGCCCAAATAAAGGAAGGCAATATGACGACGCTTTACGGCTACTTCCGCTCGTCGGCGGCTTACCGGGTGCGTATTGCCTTAAACCTTAAGGGGCTCGATTACGACCAGATCCCGGTTAACCTGGTGCAAGGCGAGCAGCGTGATGGTGAACATCTGGCGCGCAACCCTCAGGGGCTGGTGCCTAGCCTGGTGCTGGACGATAGCTCCGTGATCAACCAGTCGCTGGCGGTCTGCGAATACCTCAATGAGGTGCATCCCGAGCCCGCGCTGCTGCCGGTTGACGCCTTAGGGCGCGCCCAGGTTCGCGCGCTTGCGCAGCTAATCGCTTGCGAAATTCACCCACTCAACAACCTGAAGGTACTCAAGTATCTTGTCGGCGAGCTGGGCGCGGATGAAGCCGCCAAACTGGCCTGGTACCACCACTGGATTGGTGAGGGTTTCACCGCTGTAGAGGCGATGCTCGCTAACCTCAGCAACGGAGATTTTTGCTATGGCGACACCCCTACGTTGGCGGATATATGTCTAGTCCCCCAGGTGTATAACGCGCAACGCTTCGAGTGCGACTTATCGGCCTATCCGACGATCCAACGTATCGTTGCCAACTGCCGTCTGCTGCCCGCCTTCGCAAAGGCAGCACCGGAGGCGCAGCCTGACGCCAGCCAACCCCGATAAAAACAAGGCATACTGAGCAGACTACTGATAAGCGGGCGCCTCTCCACCGGGAAGGCGCCCGTAGCACGTCCGCAGGGCAATACATCCAACCATAAGGAGTTAAGGGGTGCTAAAGCTACCCTCTACCGCCGCCGTCGTTGCCCTGGCAGCGTTGACAGCGCTCGGCCCACTAGCGACGGATATGTATTTACCGGCCATGCCAGCCATGGCAGAGGCACTCCATACTGGCCCAGACCGAATCCAGCTAACCCTTAGCCTCTATATGGCTGGCTTTGCTCTGGCCCAACTGCTGTGTGGCCCAATCTCTGATCACGTTGGCCGCAGCCCGGTGATGATCGCCGGCTTATCGCTGTTTCTCGCTGCCAGCATACTCTGCGCCTGGGCACCTAGATCGAGTGGTTGCTGGTCGGCCGCTTTCTACAGGCCTTCGGCGGCGCTGCCGGCCCAGTCTTAGCAAGGGCAGCGTACGCGATATTCATGGCCCCATCGAGGCTGGGCGTATCCTCTCCTATATGGCCAGCACCATGGCGCTTGCCCCTGCGTTAGCCCCCGTTGTGGGCGCAAGGCTACTGCTTTTTTTGGCTGGGAGTCGGTGTTCGTGGTGCTTGCGCTCTACGCGGCGGTGATGCTGGCCGTGCTGACCCTGATGCTGCCCGAACCGCTGGCGAAGGCGCAGCGGCAATCGATCCACCCGAGCACGATACTGGCAAACTTTCGCCTGCTGCTGAGTCAGCGTGCCTTTATTGGCTACACCTTGGTTAATGCTACCGCTTTTTCCGGGCTTTTTGCCTACCTTTCCGGCTCGTCCTTTGTGCTGATTGAGTATATGGGGGGCGCCCCACCCTTTATGGTGTGATGTTCACGCTGATTATCGGGGCTTCTTTTTCGGGACGCTGATCAGCGGCCGATACAGCCACCGTCTGGGTCGTGACCGCCTTATCACGCTGGGCACCATGGTCTGCGCAACAGGTGGCGTAGCAATGGCCGGTTTGGCGGTGGCCACTATCCACTTCCCCTGGGCGGTGGTGGGGCCTCATATGCTCTTCATGCTGGGGATAGGTCTGCTGATGCCTCAAACAATGGCCGGTGCTCTGGCGCCCAACCCTCAGTGTGCAGGCGCCGCCTCCTCCTTGTTTGGTTTCCTGCAAATGACAAGTGCCGCCATTATGGGCGGGTTAGTCGGGCAACTCCACGACGGCAGCTCGCGCACCATGGCCTTGACGATAGGATTGATGGGGCTACTCGCCCTGATAAGCCACTGGCTACTGGTACGCCGCCGCCCCGAAGCCTAGTATTTTGAGCAAAGCCTTTTAAGCAAAGCCCTTTGAGCAAAGTCCTTTGAGAAAGCCCGTTAAGCAGACCCTGTATGAACGTCTGCTGAAAAAGCATCTTGCTGTATAGAGGTATCGGTACTCAGCGCTATCGATACTCAGAACTCGCGCTACACTGGCGCATTGCTAAACAAGCGCATACCTAAACAAGAACATTGCTAAACAAGCGCATAGAGCCATAGCAGCAGGCCACGCATTGCGTGGCCTGCTCGTCGTTATCAACGTCAACTCAAGCGGCTTCGACAGCGATGGTCTTCGAGCGCCCTTCGCGTAGCTCCACCAGTAACTTCTCGCGGCGCTCATTGGCTTTCTCGGCGGCAGCCTCACGCACTGGCCCGAAACCACGAATCTCTTCCGGCAACTTGGCTAGCGCCAAGGCAGTCGCATGATTCGTGTCATCAAGGCGCGCCACTAACTCCTCAATCAGCTGCTCATAGTCAGCCAGTAAGGCACGATCGAGCTTGCGATCGGCACTGAAGCGGAAAGGATCAAGGGCCGTATTGCGCAGACCGCGCATCTTTGCCAAGGCGCCCATTGCCTTCAGCATCCAAGGGCCGAAGCGGCGCTTCACCGGGCGCCCCTGAGCATCTTTACGACCACCGATAAGTGGCGGCGCCAAGTGGAAGGTTAACTGGTAATCCCCCGCGAACGTTGCTTTGACCTCCTCCAGAAAATCGCTCTGGGTATAAAGCCTTGCCACTTCATACTCATCTTTATACGCCATCAAACGATAGAGCTGGTGGGCGACGGCCTCACTCAATGATTGGCCACCGTTTAGCGCTGTTTCTGCTTCACGTACTTTCGTTACTTGGACCACGTAACGCTCAGCCCAAGCACGGTTCTGATAGCGCTCCAGGTGACGACGATGACGGGCGACCACTTCGTCCAGCGTGGCATTGGTTGGGAGTGGCATCGTATCCAGGTGTTGCTGGAGGTAGTCGGGCTCCACCGCCGCCAGGCGCCCCCAGGCAAATGCTTGCCGATTCTTTTCCACGGCCACACCGTTGAGCTCCAGGGCACGCTGCAGCGCAGGTTCAGAGAGCGGCACCAACCCTTGCTGCCAGGCAAACCCTAGCATCATCATATTGGAGAATACCGTATCCCCTAGCAGTTGCTCAGCCAGACGATTCGCATCCAGCGAAGCAAAGCGTTCATCACCTACCGCTTCACGCAACATATTAAGGCGTTTACCGGGCTGCATATCCGCATCGCGATATAGCACGTAATCGGCGGTAGCTAGCTCCGCCAGATTGGCAACAATACGGGTGGTGGGCTGCAGCACATTGAGGGCTTTCTGCGAACTCGCCACGACCATGTCACAGGCAATGACAGCATCGGCCTGGCCCGCTTCGATACGCACCTGATTAAGCTCGCTGGGCTGCGCTGCCAAGCGCACGTAACTGAGTACCGCCCCGCCTTTTTGCGCAAACCCCATGAAATCGAGCACGCTGGAGCCCTTGCCTTCCAGATGTGCAGCCATGGTGATCAGTTGCCCGACGGTCACCACGCCCGTGCCGCCAACGCCCCCCACCAGAAGGTCATAAGGGGCTGTCAGCGGTGCGAGCGCAGGGTTCGGCAAATGTGCAATACGTTGCCAAAAGGCATTATCCGCCGCAACGCCTTGCCCTTTACGTAGCTCGCCCCCTTCCACAGTGACAAAGCTGGGGCAAAAACCACTCACACAGGACATATCCTTGTTACAGGAGGATTGATCGATCTTGCGCTTACGGCCTAGTTCGGTCTCACGCGGCACCACCGATAAACAGTTGGACTGTACCGAGCAATCACCACAGCCTTCGCAAACATGGTGGTTGATAAACACCCGGCGGGCGGGGTCTTCCATCAACCCGCGCTTACGACGACGACGCTTCTCAGCCGCGCAGGCCTGGTCATAGATCAACACCGTGCAGCCAGGAATGTCGCGCAGTTCACGCTGCAGCGCATCCATCTCGTCACGCCCATGGAAGGTAACCTGCTTGGGAAACTCCTTCTCATGGCCACGGTATTTTTCGGGCTCGTCACTGACCACCATCACCCGGCGCACACCTTCATCCAGCGACTGCCGGGCAATCATGGGCACGTTGATTTGCCCATCCACCGGCTGACCGCCCGTCATGGCGACAGCATCATTGAACAGAATCTTATAGGTAATATTGACCTTCGCCGCCACCGCCTGGCGCACCGCCATTGAGCCGGAATGAAACCAGGTACCCTCGCCCAAGTTCTGGAAAATATGGCCGTTGCCGGTAAAGCGACTCTTGCCTACCCAGTTAACACCTTCGCCCCCCATCTGGATTAACGACTCCGTGCTACGATCCATCCACGAGGCCATAAAATGGCAGCCGATACCCGCTAGCGCCTTGCTACCTTCAGGCACCTTGGTCGAGCTATTATGCGGGCAGCCGGAGCAGAAGTAGGGCATCCGACGCACACCACCAAGCTCCTTGACGCCCGCTCGGCAAGCATCGACGGTGGCCAGCTTGTCGCTAAAATCCATTGCGAAAAAGCGCGCCAGACGCTCTGCCACGAAGCCTGCCAACAGGCGCGGGCTCAGCTCTCCGACATAGGGGATCAGCGGTTTGCCGGTTTCATCCTGCTTGCCGGTCACGATAACCTCGCCGGGATGGTCGGGTTCCGACATGTACTCCTTCAACTGGCTTTCGATAATCCCGCGCTTCTCTTCAATGACCAGCACTTCACGCTTGCCATGAATAAACTCAAGGATGCCGGGGCGATGGAGTGGCCACACCATGCCAACCTTATATATTTCTATCCCGAGATCGCGCAGCTTCGCTTCATCCAGCCCCAACAAACGCAGCGCCTCAAGCAAGTCCAGGTGCCCCTTGCCTGTGGTCACCAGCCCAAACGTCGCCTGCTGCTGGCGATATAGGTACTGATCGATCGGGTTGGCCGTGGCAAACGCCTGCACCGCGGCCAGCTTGTGCTCGATGCGGGTCTCAAGCTGCGGCCCGGGCAAATCAGGCCAGCGGTAGTGTAGCCCGCCTTCCGGCATGTCGAAATCCGGTATTACATACTCAGGCAAGGGGGGTACGTCCACCGAAGCGCCACTCTCTACGGTCTCAGAAACCGCTTTGAACCCCACCCAGCAACCAGAGAAGCGTGACAGTGCGTAGCCCCATAGCCCAAAGCGCTCATACTCTGCCAATGACGCAGGGCTTAACACCGGCATAAACCACGCCATAAAGGCGACATCAGACTGATGCGGCATAGAGGAGGAGACACAGCCGTGGTCATCGCCCGCCACCACCAGCACCCCCCCCGTGGGCGAGCTACCGTAGGCATTACCGTGCTTTAAAGCATCCCCTGCGCGGTCGACACCTGGCCCCTTGCCGTACCACATACCAAACACACCCTCTACTTGCTTATCCGGGTCTGTCTCGACTTGCTGGCAACCCAGCATCATGGTGGCGGCCAGGTCTTCATTGATCGCCGGAACAAAATCGATGTGGTGCTCTTTTATCGCGTCTTTCGCCCGCCAAATCTCCTGGTCAACGCCCCCTAAAGGCGATCCGCGATAGCCGCTAATCAACCCCGCCGTGCGACGGCCATCACGGCGATCAAGTTCGGCCTGGCGCAAGGCGATGCGCACCAGCGCCTGGGTGCCGGTGAGAAAGATACGACCTTCTCCACGGCTATAGCGGTCAGCTAACTGATAATCATCGAGGGCAATATTGACAGGCTGAGCGGTAGTGCCTACCTGTTCAGCGATTGAGGGAGTTGTCATGAGCGTTCACCAGTACGGTTGAAGAGTTATGGTTGTAATACGCTTGAGTCTAGCCAAGAGCGCACTAAAAGTGCTTGCTAATTCACCCTTCAAAAGCTTGGTTATTAATAATTTATTTCTTTTTTATCGCTTTTACGCAATGATATTCAGCAAATCATAAAAAAATGAAATAGCCCTATGAAAGAAGTGAGCAAAGAGAGCAGCTTGGACAGGCATGATCAGCGTATCCTTACCCTGCTTCAGCAGCAGGGGCGCATGACCAACAATGAACTCGCCGAACAGATCGGGCTATCCCCCGCCGCCTGCTGGCGACGTGTAAAGACCCTGGAAGAGAGTGGTGTGATTCGCCGCTTTGCTGCGCTGGTGGAGCCCAGCCTAGTGGGCCAGTCACTATCGGCACTGGTCATGGTGACGCTGGTTCGCCATCACATCGACAATACCGTGGAGTTCGAAAAACGCATTCTGCAATACCCAGAGGTACTGCAGTGCTATGCCACCACCGGCAACGCCGACTTCGTGCTGCGCGTGGTGATCGAAGACATGGCCGCTTATGACCGGTTTCTGAATGAAAAACTCTTCACCCTGGAGGGCATTTCCCAGGTCAACTCCAACTTCGTGCTACGTAATATCAAAGAAGAAACGGCTATCCCGATTGGCTGAGTCGGGATAGCAGCAACACGGCTTGGCAATCGCGCCGTGTTGGTTTGATCGATCGCATGGTCGGCGCCTCGATTAGCCTCGGCCAATAACGGCAACAGATGCACCGTCATGGGGGCGCGCGGCCAACTAGGTTTGATTATTCGCAGGAGCAACCGCCAGTAGTTCGATCCAGTGGCGCACAGGTAGCGGGCTGACCGATGCCAGATGAACCTGACAGCCGATATTGGCAGTGACAATCCACTCGGGCTGCCCGGCCAGAAGATGGCTCAGTTTGTTCTCCCTGAGCTGAGTCGCCAAATCGGGCTGCAGCAGGGAATAAGTGCCTGCAGAACCACAGCAAAGGCTCGCGTCGACCACTGGCGTTAACACGAAGCCCAGCATCGAAAGCAGCTTCTCAACCCGTCCACCCAAACGCTGACCATGTTGCAATGAACAGGGTGATTGAAAGGCGATGCTGTGGGGCACGCCCAGCGCTGGGCACAGTCGGCTACACTCTCCCTCAAGCAGCTCCAGCGGGTCTTTAACGCGCGCCGCTACCTGGCTTGCTTTCTCTGCGTAGCGCGGATCTTCAGACAGTAAGACCCCGACTTCCTTAAGTTGAGCACCACATCCGCTCGCGCTGACCAATATCGCTTCTGCACCGCTCTCTACCGCTGGCCAGCAAAGATCCACTAGAAGGCGTAACCGCTGTCGAGCGGCATGTGGGGCGCCTAGATGCTGATCCACAGCACCACAGCAGCCGGGCAGCGGCTCGGCGTCGATACCGAGATCACTCAGCAGTGTAGCCAAATAAGGATCGAGCCCCGGCGACAGCGTCGGCTGCACGCAGCCCGTCATGACCAGCACTTGACGGCGTTGGCCACGCCTGCGAGGCCATTCGCTTTTCGCTTCACGGGCTGGCACCTTGGCAGCCAGCGTAGCCGTCATCAGCGGGCGCATCAGCCTCCCCAAGCCAAACAAAGCGGCGAATAGACGACGCCTGGGGAGTAGCTGTCGCAGCCACCAGCGCACCATTCGGGAGGACACCCTTGGCGGCGCCTGCTCGGCGACAATCTCTCTCCCTAAATCGGCCAGACGGTGGTAGGGCACGTCTACCGGGCATGCCGTCTCGCAGGCTCGGCAGGTGAGGCAACGGTCTAGATGCAAGCCCAACGCTGGGGTCGCGGGCGCTCCCTCTAACACCTGCTTGATTTGATAGATGCGCCCTCGAGGACTGTCCCGCTCTTCACCGAGTAGCCTATAGGTGGGACAAGCAGGCAAGCAAAAGCCGCAGTGAGTGCATTGACGTAGAATAGCCTCGGCTTCCTCGCCGCGGCGGGTGTTGGCAACGTTATCGGCTAACTGGGTTTGCATTAAGAAGCTTCCTAAAGTGCAGGATAGTGAATGCCAGGGTTAAAGATGCCCCGAGGATCGAAGGCTGCTTTCAAGCGCCTCTGTAGTCCTAGAAGTGGAGCGTCAAGAGGGGAGAAGGCGGGTGAGGAGGTGTCACCCCCACACCAACGGCTAGCTTGCCCTCTAAGACGCTCCACCTCGGCAAAAATGACTGCCGCAGGTGCCTCACTGCGCAGCCACCACTGACGTCCCCCCCAATCCGCAAGATACTCACCAGACAGCTTGGGCCTTTTTCCCAGTGGCAGTAATAGCCGCCAAAGTGGCGCTCCATGAGCACTGAAAAAGGGCAGACGCTGATCCCGTAGAGCTGGCCAGTAGTCATCGCTATCCTCGCCGCCCAGGGACGCCACCCCCTTCTCTACCGCAGATTCACTGCCCGCCAAACGCAGATGAAGCTGCTTGCCATCATGGCTAGCACCCACAATCGGCACCCCCCGTCGCCAGTGTGTTTCCGCAAATTCAGGTAACGCTTCTAAAGGCCGCTCTAGGGCCAAGCTGCGCCAGTGCTCGGGGCGAGGTGCCACCTTGAGACAGACCTCAAGAATCACTCCCAGTGAACCAAGGGCCCCCACCATCAGACGGAAGCCATCGAAACCAGCGACATTTTTCATCACCGCGCCCCCTAGGCGCACAATTTCGCCGCAACCATTGAGCAAGGTGATCCCAAGCACAGCATCTCGCATGCTGCCAACATAAGGACGCCCAGGACCAGCCATACCCGCTGCCACGGCGCCAGCGACCGTGGCCCCATCACTAGCAAAGGGTGGGTCACAGGCGAGCCACTGCCCCTCACTAGCCAGTAGCCCCTGCAGCTCCTTTAGGCGTGTACCACCACGCACCCGCACGACAAGCTCGCTGGGCTGATAATCCACGAGACCACGGTGGCCCGTCAGCTCCAGCGGCCTTCCGGCTACTGATCGTCCATACCAAGCCTTGGTGTTAGCCCCCACTAGACGCAACGGGTCGCTCAACCGGTGCGCCTCTGCGACCTGTGCGCTCAGCTCTCGGCTCAGATCCTGATTCTGCATAGCACTCTCCTGACTAGAAACGCGGCAGTTCGGGGTGCGGAAAATGTCCATGCCGAACATGCAGCTGACCCAACTCAGCACAACGGTTTAGGGTGGGAAACTGTTTGCCGGGGTTGAGCAGCCCGTGGGGATCGAAGGCCAGCTTCATGGCCTCGAATTGGCGCAGTTCGACTGCGGTGAACTGGCTGCACATGGCATCTATCTTCTCGGCGCCTACCCCATGCTCACCGGTAATACTGCCGCCCTCTTCGACACATAGCTTGAGGATTGCATGGCCTAGGTCTTCGGCCCTTGTCAGTTCCCCCTCAATTCGGCTATCGAAAAGGATGACAGGGTGAATATTGCCGTCACCGGCGTGGAAGGTGTTGAATACTCGCAGCCCCTCGGCTTCGGCCAATGCAATGATCCGCGTCAGCACCGCCGCCAATCGACGCCGGGGGACACTGCCGTCCATGACTAAGGTGTCTGGAGCAAGACGCGCAATCGCTGGAAAAGCAGCCTTGCGTACCGACCAGATGCGCGCCTGCTCAGCTACGTCGGTAGCGCTCTCCAGGTAATCGACGCCGTGGCAGCGGAGAAGGTTTATCACTTGCTTACTTTGGTCGATCACTTCGGCTTCACTGCCATCAAGCTCGCAAATCAGGAGAGCGCCCAGGTCACAAGGCCACCCCTGCTGAACCATCTCTTCAACCGCGATAACAGCCGCTCGATCCATAAGCTCCAAGCCCGCCGGTACGACGCCAGCCGCGATGATGGCCGCTACCGCATCGGCACAATCAGTCACCTCGGCAAAGCCAGCAAGGAGCACCTGCTTATCCTGAGGCAGGGGAAGCAGCTCGACCCAAGCCTCTACGACCACTCCCAACATCCCTTCAGAACCATGGATAAGGGCCAGCAGATCGAACCCCGGTGCTTCGCCCTGAGGTGTGCCAATGCTCAGTCGCTCCCCTTCAATGGTCACCAAGGTAACTGCAACGACATTATTGACGGTTAACCCGTACTTCAGGCAGTGCACCCCCCCCGCATTTTCAGCAATGTTACCGCCTAGCGTGCTCGCTACCTGGGAGGAAGGATCGGGGGCAAAGTAGAGTCCATAGGGTTCGGCCGCCTTTGAGATATCCAAATTTCTTACCCCAGCGCTAACCCGAGCCAGTCGACGTACAGGATCGATTTCCAGCGTCGCATCCAGCCGAGAAAGGTTAAGTAACACTCCTTCAGCATGCGGCATAGCACCACCGGAGAGCCCAGTGCCAGCGCCTCGAGCCACCACCGGCACTCGATTAACATGGCAGAGGCGCAGTACCGCTTGAACTTGGTCAATGCTCTCGGGAATCGCGACAACCCTGGGCAAGCAACGAAACAGAGTGAGTGCATCACACTCATAGGCGCGCCGGCCCGCCTCATCGAGAATCAAACCCTCAGTGGGTAAGTAAGTCGCCAAGGTGCGTAGAAAGCCAGGTGTGACATTGGCACTAGAAGTAGCAACCATTGTGGGCTCCAGCAAATACATCAAGGTCGCCCTGAAGTGATTCCAGCGGCGAATAATAGTTGTCTGGACAACTTTATACGCCCATGAAATAGAAAAATGAAGCCTCTTAGTGTTTTTATGGAAAAACACCCAGCGATTGTTTTAGTGAAAAAAACTTTTACGTTTCACTTTATACTAAAGTACAACAATTCTATAAAATTATTATAAATCAATGAAATATGATTAAAAAAAAACGTATACTTGGCGTTTCACGACCAAGCATTTGAGTAAAAGAACATACAACTTGACACAATGTTAAGAAAAGAAAGACTATTACCGTATCATGTTGACTGGACAACATGAAACAAATACTAGCTTCATACAAATCAAACAAAGGAGCAGATCATGAAATCTCAAGCTTCACTTGCGCCCTCCCCTGCCTACTCCAAGTACATAGCGGCTCTAGGGCCTGGGTTCCTGTTTGCCGGCGCCGCCATCGGCACCTCTCATGTCGTGCAGTCGACCCGTGCTGGCGCAGAGTATGGCATTGGCTTACTTGGCTTTATTCTGCTGGCCATCCTGATCAAGTATCCCTCTTTCTTCTTTGGCCCTTTCTATGTCAGTGTCACGGGTAAATCGTTGATTGAAGGGTACCGTCAGACATTCGGCAAAACAGTGGTGGCACTATTCGCCCTGGTGCAACTACCGGTACTGGCGATCATTATCGCCGCCATCGCCATTACCACAGCGGGCTTGGCTAGCAGTATTCTGTCACTCAGCCTCAGCGCTCAAGCGATTGCCGTGATACTGATCATTGCCTGCTGCCTACTCACCTATAGTGGTGGCTATAAGCTGCTGGACTGGGTAAATAAGGTTTTTATCGTCATCCTCAGCCTCACCACGCTGCTAGCGACACTTGCGGCCCTGCCACTGGTAGAGTGGAGTTTATATCCAGCCACCGCTGCCTCACCGCTATTCAGCGCCACTACGTTGATCACCTTGGTGGCGGTACTCGGTCTGATGCCCTCCGATATTACGCTGGCAATCATGAACTCGCTGTGGTCAGAGGCGCGCAACAAGACTCGCGGGGAACGCAGCGATACCGCTGCCGAAAAAGTCGACTTCGATATCGGCTATATCGGCGCTGCGATTCTTGCGGCCTGCTTTGTGATCATGGGCGCGGGGGTGATGCACAGCCAGGGGATCACCCCCGCTGACGGTGCCGTTGGCTTTGCCAGTCAGGTGATTGGTCTTTACACATCGACCCTAGGCGAGTGGAGCGGCGTGGTGGTAGGTATTTCTGCCTTCACCGTCATGCTGACGACGTTGCTTACCGTGCTAGACGGCTTTCCACGCATGATTACGGCCTCTTACTACGCCATCACCCGCCCTGTGGATATGAAAGAAGAGCCCCGCAAGGTTGAAGGCAGTCTCCCCTTTCTACTCTCCATGGTGGGGTTATCGCTGCTAGCGATACTGATTCTCTATACCCTAATGGGTAGTTTCCGCATATTCATGGATTTCGTGATGGTGGTTGCCTTTCTAATTAGCCCCATTCTCGCGACCCTCAACCATTTCACCGCTAACGGATCAACGGTGCCGGTGGAGCTGCGCCCATCGCGGTTAATTAATGCCTGGAGCCTACTGGCCATTACTACCCTATCGGTCTTCTCGTTAGGCTATTTATACGTGCGCTTTTTCCACTAAGCGCTATTGGTGTGCGCCAATTCCCCCGAGATCGTTGCGTTAAAGCGCAGGTACTACCATTGGGCTGTTGAGATGTCCAATGAGGAGACCGGGGGGAATCACATGTTTGGCGGGGAGCCCCTAGCTTCAGTAGAGTAGGCAACATCACGATCACTAGAGTGCTAGCCTCATGACTGCTCCTTCCGACAATCCGTTCTTCAGTCTCGACGAACTCCTCAGCTTTCGGCTGACCCACCTTACCAACTCGATGAACAAGATTGCCGCTGTTTCTATCGATGAAGAGTTCGGTCTAGCCCTGAGCGAATGGCAGGTATTAGCTAGCATTGGAGAGACAGGACACTCCTCAGTGATGGGGATAGCGCGTCGCACACGTATCGACAAAGGCTGGATTAGCCGTGCCAGTCAGAGCTTATTAAAACGCGGTCTCATTGCCCGAAAGGCCGATCCTCAAGACTCCCGGCGCGCTTGGCTAACGCTTACAGAAGAGGGCAGGCTGCTGTTTAGCCGCGCCGCCGTCACTTCGCAGGCCCGCAATGCTACTTATATAGAAGAGCTAAGTCCCGGCGAGCAGTTGCTGCTTACGGAGCTGCTCGGCAAAGTACAGCGGCGGGTAGATCGCTTCGTCTTAGATCCTCGCTCGGAAACCGAGCCAGCATCAGAAGCCTCTACAGAGCCGCACTCTTCATAGTCAAAACCAGCTACTGAGCGTCCTTCCATGTCCGCGCGGGCTAGGCAGCCAATAGCGTTTGCCGCTTTTTTGATCGCGAAAGCCTACCGCAAACGCGCCTACGCCAAGCTAGGCGTAATCGCACATTGCAAAACCACCAGATAGCAAGCCGTTAAAGGTAACGTCTCTTCCCGCCACTTCTGCTCGCCCTAATGTAAAGCGCCATAATCCGATGGATGAAAGCGCTTGGATGTTAGTCACTCTATCAAAGTGTTAACGACGCACTTATACCTGTTATGATTTCATGACGCCAGGTGACGCAACCTCGGGCTTGCGAGCTCTCCCACCACGGTGATCAACATCAGCAGGGCCAGTAACCATGGCCACTGAGTACCTATATGAAGCGTCGTTAGGCCCAGCGCGTCGATGAAAATTAACACGATGCCTAACGGCCTGTCATATCGCCTCCTGTTCATTGAACGGGAATAGCGTAACATTTATGACTTTTTAGACAGAATCTAGCCACCGTTCACCGGCAACCCCTGCTCCTCTTTCATACTCCGCAGTATTATTTCAGAGCGAACTTGGGTGACATTAGGATGAGGCAACAAATGGTGGTGAATAAAGTCCGAAAACTCAGTGAGGTGTTTGGCGATAATGTGCAATACATAGTCTGCATCTCCCGAGACAGAATAGGCCTCACGCACCATGGCGTGCTTGGTCAGTAATGTCACAAAATCATCATCCTTGCTCTCACCATGAGCCTTGAGATTAACTCTGGTAATTGCACGTAACCCAAACCCGAGGCTGGTAGCATCGAGTCTGGCCGAGTACCCCTTAATCACACCTTCGGCTTCTAACCGTGTTTTGCGTCGGGAGCACTGAGAAGGAGACAGGCTAACACGTTCTCCCAATTCTGAATTGGTAAGAGCTGAGTTCTTCTGCAGCACTGACAAAATTGCAATATCATAGCGATCCAATGAAATGCCATGCATTAAAACATCCTATTACGCACATTTTGTGCGCCATTTAGCACTATAGTCATTGAGTTTGCAACCTAATTGTACCCCCTCTTGCCTATACTGACTCTGTCACACAACTAAATAAAAAAGGAGAGACAGCAATGGGCCCTTTTCCTCATAACGCACCCAAAGCAACTATAAATGACACAAATCCAGCGGGCACAGACGGCTTCGAGTTCGTTGAATTTGCACATCCCGAGCCGGAAAAGCTAGCGAGTCTATTTCAGCAAATGGGATTCGTTCCCGTTGCAAAGCATCGTAACAAGTCGATCATCGTTTACCGTCAAGGCGACATCAACTACCTCATTAACAGCGAACCTAACTCGCATGCATCAGCATTTATCGAGGCGCACGGCCCCTGCGCGCCAGCGATGGCGTGGCGTGTCGTTGATGCTCAGCATGCGCTAAAACGTGCTGTCGAATTAGGTGCTGAAGAGTTCACCGGCAATAAGTCAATCGATGCGCCTGCGGTTATTGGAATTGGCGGTTCGCTGCTTTACTTTATTGATACTTACGATGAAAAAGGCAGCTGTTACTCAAATGAATTTGAATGGTTAGCTGATGAAGATCCAACCCCTAAAGGATTCGGTTTTTACTATTTGGATCACCTTACGCATAACGTTGTTCGCGGCAACATGGACACTTGGTATAAATTCTACCATGACACCTTTAACTTCCGTGAAATACGCTACTTTGACATCACAGGTAAGGTAACAGGGCTTACCAGCCGCGCGCTAACATCTCCTGATGGTAAAATTCGTATCCCTATTAACGAAAGTTCCGACGATCACAGTCAAATCGAAGAGTACTTGCGTGAATATAACGGCGAAGGCATTCAGCATATCGCCATTGCCACGCACGACATCTACACCGGTACTGACTTAATCGCCGACGCGGGGCTCGAATTCATGCCTGGCCCGCCGAGCATCTATTATGAGAAGTCGCTTGAGCGCGTGAAAGGCCACCAGGAGCCCCTCGACAAACTGCGTAGTCGGGGCATTTTAATTGATGGTGAAGGTGTTGTAGGTGGCGGCGAGACCAGAATTTTGCTCCAAATTTTCTCCAAGACAGTAATCGGCCCGATCTTTTTCGAATTTATCCAGCGCAAAGGCGATGATGGTTTTGGTGAAGGTAATTTCAAAGCACTTTTTGAGTCTATCGAAGAGGATCAGATTAACCGAGGCGTGTTGCAAAATGCTACTGAATACCAATAATACTGAAGCATAAACGGCCACAATAATATTTTTGTCATGGCACAAGGAACTACCATGCACGGCACTTGGCAAAACTGTGTGAACGCCCCCCAAGTGGGGGCTACTATTTGCTCTTCCAAGCTTATAGAAGAGGGCACCGCTCACTGTTTAGAGGCAATATTTAATGATAAACTTCTCCCCGTTATTGTAATACGCATTGAGGGAGAGATTTATTGCTACGTTAACACCTGCCCTCACCAGCATTTACCATTGAATTATCGCTCTGAAAACATTATCTCATCAGATAAAAGAAGTTTGCTATGCAGTGCCCATGGGGCATCTTTTGATATTAAAACAGGTAAGTGCTTGACGGGCTTTTTTGATAAAATTGACATAATAGCAGTCTTTGAAGACCAAAAAGGAAACTTACGCTTTGGGCACAGAGACTCTCAACTCAATTATGAAAAGCCATAAACTTTGCACTACTTTATTTCATTGCAAAAGAGGTAATACGACAGCCCATTACGAGCTTTTGTCCAGCAGCGGCAGATGATTATGGAGGTTCTTTCTTTGCCGAGAACGCTGGACGCCTGCTTAATAATGACCTCTAAATGATCAAAATAATTCTTTGGATTCTTTACCAAGATGCGCAGTGGCGCGATTTTACAGCACATCATGGCCCCTAGAAAACTATATATCAGCGCTTTCGACAGTAGCATCATGACGGCCCTTTCGTATCAGTTCCTACACCTTTCTGCATCTTCAATGACAACATTGATCATGAACACATGAATGGTAGATGGAACCTCCACCAAACCGCCCCGACCGTTCAGCGGTACAGTGAAAAGAACAATGGGCGGAATCGGAGATAATGCGCTTAGCCGTAGTTGCAGTGGATTTACAACCAAGGTTTATATGATGTGTTAACACCAAACTTTTCCGCTTTCTTTTTCTCTTTCGGCTAGCCAGAGCGCCAACTTTATTTGTCCAATTCGGCAGAAGGAGATGCACCTTCGATCAGCGATTAAAGCCATGAGGGAATGGCAGGTCACACGACCGGAGTTATTTGCCAAGTGCCAAGAGAGTGGATACTCAAAAGGGCACCGATACAAACACATAGAGTAAACACAAAAATATGGCGCGCCCGGCAGGATTTGAACCTGCGACCCTCGGCTTCGGAGGCCGATACTCTATCCAACTGAGCTACGGGCGCATAGGGGGCGTATCCTACCTGTGTGGGCGGGCGCTGTCCAGCGGCGGGCGGTTTTAGACGGGGGTCGCATTGCCGCCCGAGGCGCCCTGGGGCATCCTGAACGGGCACGCTTTTCGCAACCCATCGGGAACCTAACAAAATGAAGAATTTCACGCTGAGCACGCTCACCCTCGCGGTCTCTCTGGCGGCAGTGGTCAACGCCCACGCCAATGATTTCGACGACATGGACCCGGTCACGCTGCGCTTGGCCCACGTGGTCAACGAGCAGGACGGCTTCCACATGGCCGCGACCAAATTCGAGGAGCTGGTCGAAGAGCGCACCGATGGCAAGGTCGATATCGAGATCTACCCCAACGCGAGCCTGGGCGACGAGCGCACGCTGTTGGAAGGCATGCAGATCGGCACCGTCGACATGGGTGTGATCACCAACGGGCCGGTGGCCAACTTCGTCGAGGAGATGGCGGTATTTGAGCTGCCCTTCCTCTTCCCCTCCCCCGAGGCCGCTTATCGCGTGCTGGACGGCGAGATCGGCCAGGAGCTTCTGGACAAGCTGGGCGATGTGAATCTGAAAGGGCTCGCCTATGCCGAGCGCGGCTTTCGCAACCTGACCAACAGCGAGCGCGCGGTGAATACGCCGGACGACATGCAGGGCTTGCGCATTCGCGTGATGGAGAACCCGGTTTACACCGATACCTTCCGCGCACTGGGTGCCAACGCGGTGCCGATGGCCTGGACCGAGGCGCTCACCGCCATGCAGCAGGGCACCATCGACGGGCAGGAAAACCCGGTGAACGTGATCCACTCCTTCAACCTGGAGGAGACCCAGAACTACATGACGCTGTCGCGCCACACCTACGCGCCGGCGATCTTCGTGATGGGCCTGCCCGCCTGGAATCAGCTGCCGGAAGCAGCTCAAACGGTATTGGCAGACGCCGCTCAGGAAGCCGCAGAGTACGAACGTCAGCTCAATGCCGATATGGAAGCCGAGCAGCTCGCCTCGCTCAAGGAATCCGGCATGCAGATCAATGAATCGCCGGATATCGAGGCCTTCCAGAGCGCCGTCGAGCCGATCTACGAGCAGTACGGCGAGCGCTTTGGCGACTACCTGCCGCGCATTCGCGAGGCGATCGCCGAGTAAGCGTTTTCGCCAGCGTCACCAAAAAAAGGCCACCGTCGCGGTGGCCTTTTGATTGCTGAACATATTGAGACTCTCAGTCCAGAATCTTGCCCGGATTCAAAAGCCCCTTCGGATCCAGCGCCAGCTTCATGCGCTTCATCAGCGCGATCTCTTCCGGCGTGCGTGAAAGGCTAAGGTAGTCGCGCTTTTCGAGCCCGACGCCGTGCTCGGCGGAGATCGAGCCGCTGTATTGAGACAGCGTGCCGTATACCTGCTCCTCGACATCGCGGCGGCTGTGCGGGCTGGCGTCGCGCACGGTGATCATGATGTGCAGGTTGCCGTCACCCAGATGGCCAAAAACCACGAGCTGGCCGGTTTCCGGCCACTGCGCTTTCAGCTTCTCTTCAAGCGTGGTGACGTACTCGTTCATGTGCGCAATCGGCAGGCTGATATCGAAGGAGAACATCGGGTTGAGTTCGTACACCAGCGTCTCGATGTCTTCGCGGATATCCCAAATGCCTTGGCGCTGGGTGCTGGAGTTCGCCAGTACGGCGTCCGTGATCAGCTCCTCTTCCAGCGCCTTCTCGAGTACCGCGGCGAAGGCTTCGGCGTCCTTCTCCTCATCAGAGCCCAGGGTTTCGATGATGGCGTAGAAAGGCGAGTCGCCGGCGAGAATCTCAGCGTGCTTGGTGGCTTCACTGGTCATTAGCGCGTAGTGGTTGTTCCAAAGCGCCTCGAACGCGCTCAGGCTGTTGGCGAGTTCCTTGGAGGCGAACTGCAAAAGCCGGGTGAGCGCCTCGAACGAGGGCACCGCCACCAGCGCGGTCTGCTCGCTGGGCATTTTGGGCTGCAGGCGCAGCACCGCGCGGGTGACGATCCCAAGCGTCCCTTCACTGCCGATGAACAGCTGCTTCAAATCGTACCCGGCGTTGTTTTTCAGCATGGTATTCATCGAGCTGACCACGGTGCCGTCGCTTAGGACCGCTTCGAGGCCCAGCACCTGCTGGCGCATCATGCCGTAGCGAATCACGCGGATACCGCCGGCATTGGTGGCGATGTTGCCGCCGATGGTGCAGGAGCCGCGCGCGCCGAGATCCAGCGGGAACTGCATGTCGATATCGTCGGCGGCTTCCTGGACGCGCTGAAGCGTGGCGCCGGCCTGCACGCGCATGGTCGAGCCCACCGCGTCGACCTCTTCGATCTGATTCATTAGCTCGAGCGAGACCACGAGCTCGTTGGGGCTGGCGACGGCGCCGTGCACGACGCCGGTCAGGCCGCCGTGAGTCACCACCGCTTGCTTGGCCGAATGACACGCCGCCATGACCTGGCTGAGCTGCTGCGTCGTCTGCGGCCGAATGATCGCCATGGCCTCGCAGGGGGCCTTGGTGAACCAGTCGACGCTTCGCTGGGCGACGTCGTCTCCCAGCAGAATGCCTTTTTTACCGACGATGTTTTCAAGCTCGTTAATCAGCGTGTTCATGATCTCTACCTGTCGAGCGGGGCCTGAATCGGCGGTCCGCCTGTTTTAATTTAGCCAAAGCGAATACAACGTTATCCTGTCATCGCCTCTCGCGAAAGCGTCGATGCCGTGCGGGGCCATGAAGGCTACCGCCAACGCCATTTTTGCTCAAGCGCCAGCCGCATGCTCTGGCGCCGTTATGGTAAAGTGCCCCGGGCAGAAAATGCCCCTCCAACGATTAAAACAGCGCTCTCAAGGAGTTCACGTGGAACACGCCCCCTCTCGTCTCACGCCCCGCCTGCTCATTCTGGCCGCCGCCGGCCTGCTTGGCATGTCCACCGCCAGCGCCGATATTGCGCCAACCTCGCTGCGTCTGGCCCACGTGGTGAACAGCGACGATACCTACCACCTCGCCGCCACGCGCTTTCAGGAAATTCTGGATGAGCAGAGCGACGGCGCGGTCAGCGTGGAAATCTTCCCCAACGCGAGCCTGGGCGACGAGCGCACACTGCTGGAAGGCATGCAGATCGGCACCGTGGACATGGGCGTGATCACCAACGGACCGGTGGCCAACTTCGTCGACGAGTTTTCCGTCTTCGAGCTGCCGTTTCTGTTTCCCACCGCCGAGGACGCCTATGACGTGCTCGACGGCGAGATCGGCCAAGAGATTCTCGACAAGCTCGAGGGCGTCAACCTGAAAGGACTCGCGTTTGCCGAGCGTGGCTTTCGCAACATCACCAACAGCCGCAACCCGATCAACGAGCCGTCGGATCTGGACGGGCTACGCCTGCGCGTGATCGAGAACGAAGTCTACGTCGACACCTTCCGCACCCTGGGCGCCAATGCCGTGCCGATGGCCTGGACCGAAGCGCTGACGGCGCTACAGCAGGGCACCATCGACGGCCAGGAGAACCCGGTCAACGCCATTTACGCCTTTGACCTGGCCGACACCCAGGACTACCTGACCATGACGCGCCACATCTACGCGCCGGCACTGTTCGTGATGAGCCTGCCGAAGTGGAACGCACTGCCCGAAGAGGTGCAGACGCTGGTGCAGGACGCCGCCCGCGAGGCGTCTGCCTACGCGCGCGAGCAAAACGCTGAAGCCGAAGCCGAGCAGCTCGCAGCGCTCCGGGAAGCCGGCATGGAGATCAACGAGTCCCCGGATATCGACGCCTTCCGCGAGGCCGTGGCCCCGGTGTACGAGCGCTACGGCGATCAGTTCGGCGACTACCTGCCGCGCATTCAGGCCGCACTCGAGTAAGCCGCCATGTCCTCAAGACCGCCATCGACATCGTCGCTCTCGTTGCTCGAACCCGTGGTGAGTGCGCTAAGGGCCGTCGAGCGCGGCCTGGACGCCGTGCTCAAGCCCGTGGTGTTTCTCGGCATGGCCGCGCTGATCATCGTGATCACGCTGCAGATCGTCTCCCGGGTGCTCTTCACCGCGGTGGGCTGGACCGAGGAGGTCGCCCGCTTTCTGCTGATCTGGATCACCTTCCTCGCCGGCACGCTGGCGTTTCAGCGCGGCCACCACATCGCCGTTACCTTCGCTGTTGACGCTCTGCCGCTCATGCTACGCCGGGCGGCGCGCTTTCTCGCCGTGCTGGCGGTGATCGCCTTCATGATCACGCTGATCGTGATCGGCTACCGCTACATGCAGGTGCAGAGCTTTCAGAAGTCCGCGTCGCTTCGCGTGCCGATGTCGTACGTCTACGCGGTGATGCCGGTGAGCGCCGCGATCATGGCCTGGTACGCGCTGGTGGATCTTTTTGAGATTCTCCTCGAGGGCGAGCCGCGAAAACCGATGGGAGAGCAAACACCATGACGCTTCTTCTCTTCGGGCTTTTCTTTCTACTCATGCTGCTGAGCGTGCCGATCGCTTTCGCCATCGGTGCAAGCTCGCTCTACGCGCTTTACCAGGGCGGTGTGCCGCTGATGGTGGTCACCCAGCAGATGTTCCAGGGCATCAACTCGTTTGCACTGGTGGCCATTCCGATGTTCATTCTGGCCGGCGATTTGATGGCTCAGGGGCGGGTGAGTGAGCGGCTGGTGAGCTTCGCCGACTCGCTGGTGGGCTTTCTTCGCGGCGGACTCTCGATCGTGTCGGTCATGGCGGGCATGTTCTTCGCCGCGATCTCCGGCTCCGGGGCGGCCACCACCGCGGCGGTGGGGTCGAGTCTCGTACCGGAGCTCAAGCGCAAGGGCTATGAGCCGGCCTCCGCGGCGAGTTTGATCGCGGCGAGCGGCACCATCGGGGTAGTCATTCCGCCGTCGGTACCGATGATTATCTACGCGGTGATCGCCCAGCAGTCGGTGTCCGAGCTGTTCCTGAGCGGCTTTCTACCGGGCCTGGCAATGGGGCTAGGACTGATGGCGATCGCCCTGGTGCAGGCCTACAAGCGCCAGTACCCGAAAGGCACGCCGCTGTCGCCCGCCACTATCTGGCGCACCTTCAAGTCCGCCAGCTGGGGGCTGATGACCCCGGTGATCATCCTGGGCGGTATCTTCACCGGTATCTTTACCCCGTCCGAGGCCGCCGTGGTGGCGGTGAACTACGCGCTGCTGGTGTCGCTGTTCGTCTACCGCGATTTGACCCTGCCCCAGGCGTACCGGCTGTTGATTCGCTCGGCGATGACCACCGCGGTGATCATGCTGGTGATCGCCATGTCGGCGGTGCTGAGCTGGACGCTCTCGAGCTGGCAGGTGCCCGGCGCCATCGCCGCGTCGGTGCTGTCACTCTCCACCAACCCGCTGGTGATCATGCTGCTGGTCGTCGCGGTGATCCTGCTCACCGGGGTTTTCATCGAAACCGCCAGCGCCTTGATCATTCTCACCCCGGTGCTGCTGCCGCTGGTGCTGCAGCTCGGGATCGATCCGATCCACTTCGGGCTGATCATCGTGGTGGGGCTATCGATCGGCATGATCACTCCGCCGGTAGCGATCAACCTGTACGTGGCGTCCTCGGTGACCCAGCTGCCGCTGGAGCGCATCACCCGCGCGATCATTCCGTATCTTTTGGGGCTGATTGGCGTACTGCTGCTGGTCGTGTACGTGCCGATTTTCATGGGCTGGTCGGGGAACTGACCGGGCCATGTCTGCGCGTCGAGGGAGCCAATCAGGCTCCCTTTTTTATGTTCACAAAGCGGCGACGGCGCTCAGGCGCCCTGCTGGCAGGACTTGCGAAACTGCCCCGGGGTGATGTCGAACAGCTGATAAAAGCAGCTGCGAAAATGCGAGATGCTGACAAAGCCCGTGGCCACCGCCACTTCCGCCAGCGGCTTGTTGGTCTGCTGCAGAAGCTGACGGGCGCGCGTCAGGCGAAGCTCCATGTAATAGCGTGACGGGCTTGCGCTGACGTAGATCGAGAACATGCGCTCGAGCTGACGCCTTGAAATATTCACCCAGTTACTGATCTCGGCAATCGAAAGCGGCTCTTCGATGTTGTTCTTCATCAGCTGTAGCGAGATCTTGAGCTTCTCCGGCAAGGTATGGTTTTGATCGACCCGCAGTGTCGAGATATCCGGCGAGTCCAGGCCCTTGTCACAGCTGAGCATCTCCTCAACGGCGCCGACCACCGCGTTGCCGCAGTCGGAGCGCACAAGCTCGAGCATCATGCTCAGCGAGCTACTCGCCCCGGCGCAGCTCAGCCGGTTACGATCGACGATAAAGCTACGGCTGGTCACGGAAACATCCCAGAACTGCTCCGCCATCATCGCCCGGCCGTCCGGGTGGTAGGCGCACTGATAGCCGCTCATAAGCCCCGCCTCGGCCAGAAAATAGGCGCCGTTCCAGAGCCCGCCCAAAATCGCGCCGTGACCATCCGCGCTCTTGAGCCGGCTACGCAAAAGCGCTGTCGCCTGTACCTTGACGCGTAGCCCACCGCAAACGATCACAACGTCGACATCCAACGCGGCACTGTCGAAATCCGCAAGCGCCATGTCGGTCGACACCTCGATTCCGAGATCGGACACCGTCGCCGCCCGCTCTCCCACCACCAGCACTTCATAAAGCGTCGAGGACTTCATCAGGTTCGTGGTCACCAGCGCATCCACCGCGCCGGTAAATGCCATCATCGAAAAGTGATCGAGCAGGATGAAGGCGACCCGCCGGATGCTTTTAGCACCGTCATCCGTGCTTTTGGGGGCGATATACGCCATGTTCTTGTTCTTTAACGTACTCGAGAATCTATCTCGCATAACGCCCCCGATCTCATGTCCATTTGATAGTAATGGCGCTTTTTTCAACCCCGCTCAAGTTTTCATTCACTTTTTAAATCGACATCCAGCACCTCCCCCACCTCCATGACCTCGCCGCACCGGCTCGGGCGATAGCCGGGAAGGGCCTGAACGGCCTGCTGGAAGGCGTCGCTGGCGAGAACGTCGATAAAGGCCTGCACCCGCGGCTCTTTCAGTGACTGATGGTGGCAGGCGAGCAGATAGTCCTCTACCACCAGTGGAATGAAATCGAGGCCGAACTTCTCGGCGCCGGCCTGTACGCCGAAGCCGACGTCCGCCATGCCGGCGGCCACGTAAGCGGCGACAGCGGAGTGGGTGAACTCCTCGACTTCGAAGCCGCGAATGGCGGCGCTTGCTACGCCCGCCTCGCTCAGCAGGCAGTCGAGCAGCGAGCGTGTCCCGGAGGAAGCCTGGCGGTTGATAAAGCGCACGCCCTCGGTTGCCAGCGATGCCACGCCCTCTATGCCAAGCGGATTGTTTGGGGCCACCATCAACCCTTGGGTGCGGGCGATGAAGCCGATCACGCGATGCTCGCGGGGTTTCAGCAGGCCCTGGTAGGTGGCGCGTATGCGCTCGCCCACCGCGCCGCGGGGCAGGTGAAAGCCCGCGACGTCGCAGCTGCCTCGGTTGAGCGCGGCGAGCGACTCCTGGGGGCTGCAGTACTGTAAATCCAGCGGCACCGCAGTCAGGTGCTTTGGCAGAAGCTCCACGGCGAAGCCGTGGCTTGCGTGCAGGCGCAGCACCGACACCAGCCCCTGCTGCTCGCGCGCGATGGCAAGATTCAGCTCCGAGCCGAGGCTTTCAAGCTGCGGGCCCAAACGGGCAACGGCGCGCTGCTCCGCCCATAACAGCTTTTCACCGAGCGGCGTGAGCTGCGCGCCGCGCCCACGCTGCATCTGAACCAGCGCCACGCCGAAAAACGCACTCCCTTGGCGCAATAAGTTCCACGCGTGCCGGTATGAGATACCCACGTCCTCGGCGGCCTGGGTTAACTTACCCCGCCGGTAAACCGCGCCCAGTAGGCGAAGTAGCTGTAAATCCAGCTGGTTTCCCGCATCGTCACGAAAGCACCAGGTAGGAAGCACGGTGATTTTCTTCATTGGCAGCATCTTTCATATTTTGTCGTTATAGGCTTGATGCTAGCGTGACATTGACCGTGGTGCACGCCTTTTAAAATCGATTCCAAATAAGCATCAGCGTGCATATTGATAACAAACAATCCGTACCGGGAGAGACACGATGAAGCCGTCTCCAGAATGGTCGTCGGCGTCGATTCAAACCGAGATCGACGCGCTCAAACATAAACCCGGCGCGCTGCTGCCGATTCTTCACGCCCTGCAGGACCGCTTCGGCTTCATCCCGACCGACGCGATCCCCCTGATCGCCGCGTCGCTCCAGCAAACCCGCGCTGAAATCCACGGCGTCATCAGCTTCTATCACCACTTTCGCACCACCCCGCCGGGGCGCCATGTGGTACAGATCTGCCGCGCCGAGGCGTGCCAGTCCGTTGGTGCGCGCGCGCTTGAGGCCCACGCCAAGGCGCGTCTGGGCGTGGATTACCACCAGACCACGCCGGACCGCGAAATCACGTTAGAAGCCGTTTACTGCCTCGGCAACTGCGCTTGCGGCCCCTCGATTCGCGTGGACGACCAGGTACGCGGGCGCGTGACCGAAGAAGCCTTCGATGAGCTTCTCGACGAGCTCCAGACCCGGCCGCTGGAGGTGAGCGCATGAGCATCCGCGTATTTGTGCCCCGCGACACTACCGCCCTTTCTTTGGGCGCCGACACCGTCGCGCACCGTCTGGAGCGCGAAGCCGCCGCTCGCCACGAAGGCATCGATATCGTCCGCAACGGCTCCCGCGGGCTTTTCTGGCTCGAGCCGATGGTCGAGGTCGAAACACCGAAAGGCCGCGTCGCTTACGGCCCAGTCACGCCAGGCGATGTGCCCAGCCTGCTCGACAGCGGCCTGCTCGAAGGCTGCGTCAGCCATCCGCTGGCGCTCGGCCCGGTGGACGAAATCGATTATCTCGCCCGTCAGCAGCGCCTCACCTTTGCGCGCATTGGCGTGACCGACCCGCTGTCGATTGACGACTACCGCGCCCACCGCGGTTTTGCCGGGCTCGAGGAAGCGCTTTCGCTTTCGCCCCAAGCCATCGTCGATGAGGTAAAGGCCTCCGGGCTTCGCGGGCGCGGCGGCGCGGCGTTTCCCACCGGCATCAAGTGGCAGACGGTGCTGGACGCGCCCTCGGAGCAAAAATACATCGTCTGCAACGCCGACGAAGGCGACTCCGGCACCTTCGCCGACCGGCTCGCCATGGAGTGCGACCCGTACATGCTGATCGAGGGCATGACCATCGCGGGGCTCGCGGTGGGTGCCACTCAGGGCTATATCTACCTGCGCTCGGAGTATCCGCTGGCGAAAGAGATTCTCGATGAGGCGATCAACCGCGCCGACGCCGCCGGGTACCTGGGCGACAATCTTCGCGAGAGCGGCCGCGCTTTCCACCTGGAAGTGCGCCTTGGCGCCGGCGCCTATATCTGCGGCGAAGAGACCTCGCTGCTGGAAAGTCTGGAGGGCAAGCGGGGGCTGGTGCGCTTCAAGCCGCCGCTACCCGCCATCGAAGGGCTGTTTGGCCGCCCCACCGTGGTCAACAACGTGCTCTCGATCGCCGCGGTGCCGTTCATTCTGGCCGAAGGCGGCCAGGCTTACGCGGAGTACGGCATGGGCCGCTCGAAGGGCACGCTGGCGCTCCAGCTGGCAGGCAACGTCAAGCGCGGGGGCTTGGTGGAGCTCGCCTTCGGCACCACCCTGCGCACGCTGATGGAGGAGTTCGGCGGCGGCACGTTAAGCGGGCGGCCGCTTCGTGCGGTGCAGGTAGGCGGGCCGCTGTGCGCCTATCTGCCGGAAAGCCAGTGGGACATGCCGCTCGATTACGAAACCTTCGCCGAGGTCGGCGCGGGGGTGGGCCACGGCGGCGTGGTGATGTTCGATGACCGTGTCGATATGGCCGAGCAGGCGCGCTTCTCGATGGAGTTCTGCAAGGAGGAGTCCTGCGGCAAGTGCACGCCGTGCCGGATCGGCTCGACCCGCGGCGTCGAGGTGATCGACCGCATTCGCAAAGGCGAGAACCGCGACGCCAACCTCGCGCTGCTCGGCGATCTTTGCGAGACGATGGTGGACGGCTCGCTATGCGCCATGGGCGGCATGACCCCCTTCCCGGTACAGAGCGCGCTCAAGCACTTTTCCGAAGACTTCCAGCGTCCGGCCAGCGGAGAACACTCATGATTGAACATTTCGATCCACGGCGTCAGGCCAACAGCGTCGATTTCAGCAAAGACTATGGCACTCCCGCCGCTCGCCCGGGCGCGGCCTCGGTCAGCGTCAACATCGATGGCGTCACCTTGAGCGTGCCGGAAGGCACGTCCGTGCTCCGCGCCGCTGCCCTTGCCGACATCAGCATTCCGAAACTCTGCGCCACCGATAGTCTCGAGGCGTTCGGCTCCTGCCGACTTTGCGCCGTCGAGATCGAAGGCCGCCGGGGCCTGCCGGCGTCGTGCACCACGCCGGTGGTGGAAGGCATGAAGGTGACCACCCAGAACGAGCGCCTGGCGAAGCTTCGCCGGGGCGTGATGGAGCTCTACATCTCCGATCACCCGCTGGATTGCCTGACCTGCTCCGCCAACGGCGACTGCGAGCTGCAGGACATGGCGGGCAGTGTCGGGCTTCGCGAAGTGCGCTACGGCTTCGACGGCGAGAATCACCTTGAAAAGCCAAAGGATACCTCCAACCCCTACTTCACCTTCGATCCGAGCAAGTGCATCGTCTGCTCGCGCTGCGTGCGCGCCTGCGACGAGGTACAGGGCACCTTCGCGCTGACCATCGACGGCCGCGGTTTCGACTCGAAAGTCTCCGCGGGCCAGGACGAGGCGTTCATGGACTCGGACTGCGTCTCCTGCGGCGCCTGCGTGCAGGCCTGCCCGACCGCCACGCTGATGGACAACAGCGTGATCGACCACGGCGTGCCGGATCGAAGCGTGGTGACCACCTGCGCCTACTGCGGCGTGGGCTGCTCGTTCGAGGCCCAGATGAAGGGCGACAAGCTGGTGCGCATGGTGCCCTACAAGGGCGGCGACGCGAACCACGGCCACTCCTGCGTGAAGGGGCGCTTCGCCTTCGGCTACGCCTCCCACCCGGATCGCCTCACCACACCGATGATTCGCGACTCGATCGACCAGCCCTGGCGTGAAGCCAGCTGGGAAGAGGCGATCAGCTTCGCTGCCAAGCGTCTGAAAGCGATTCAGGCGGAGCACGGTCGCGAAAGCATCGGCGGCATCACCTCTTCGCGCTGCACCAACGAGGAAACCTATCTGGTGCAGAAGCTGATCCGCGCGGCCTTCGGCAACAACAACACCGATACCTGCGCCCGGGTCTGCCACTCGCCCACCGGCTACGGTTTGAAAACCACGCTCGGCGAATCCGCTGGTACCCAGACGTTTGATTCGGTGATGAAGGCCGACGCCATCATCGTGATCGGCGCCAACCCCACCGACGCCCACCCGGTGTTCGGCTCGATGATGCGCAAGCGCCTGCGCCAGGGGGCGAAGCTGATCGTCGCCGACCCGCGCCGCATCGATCTACTAAAAACACCTCACTTGAAAGAGGCCCAGCACCTGCCGCTGCGCCCGGGCACCAACGTGGCGCTGGTCAATGCGCTTGCCCACGTGGTGATCACCGAAGGTCTCGAAGACAAGGACTTCGTCGCCAAGCGCTGCGATACCGATGCCTACCAGAGCTGGCGCGCGTTCATCAGTGAAGAGCGCCACTCCCCGGAAGCTAGTGAAGCCACCACCGGCGTACCCGCCGAGGCCGTGCGTCAGGCGGCGCGCACCTACGCCAACGCAGGCAACGGCGCGATCTACTACGGCCTGGGCGTGACCGAGCACAGCCAAGGCTCGACCATGGTGATGGGCATCGCCAACCTCGCTTTGGCTACCGGCAACATCGGCCGCGAAGGCGTCGGCGTGAACCCGCTGCGCGGCCAGAACAACGTGCAGGGCTCGTGTGACATGGGTTCCTTCCCCCACGAACTTCCGGGCTACCAGCACGTGGCGGACCCCAACGCCCGCGGCCGCTTCGAGGCCAAATGGGGCGTGGCACTCGACGACGAGCCGGGGCTGCGCATTCCCAACATGTTCGATGCCGCCATCGAAGGCACCTTCAAGGCAATGTACGTGCAGGGTGAGGACATCGCCCAGTCCGACCCCAATACTCAGCACGTCGAAGCCGCACTGCGCTCGCTGGACTGCTTGATCGTGCAGGACATTTTCCTGAACGAAACCGCCAAGTTCGCCCACGTGCTGCTGCCGGGCTCGAGCTTTCTGGAGAAGGACGGCACCTTCACCAACGCCGAGCGGCGCATCAACCGCGTGCGCAAGGTGACTCCGCCGGTGGCCGGCAAGCAGGACTGGGAAGTGACTCAGGATCTCGCCAACGCCCTGGGCTACCCAATGAACTACGCTCACCCGTCCGAGATCATGGACGAGATCGCAGCACTTGCGCCGAGCTTTGCCGGGGTGAGCTACGAAAAACTCGAGCGGCACGGCAGCCTGCAGTGGCCCTGCAACGACGACAACCCGCAGGGCATGCCGACCATGCACGCGGTCAACTTCCCGATCGGGCTTGGCCGCTTTGCGATCACCGAGTACGTGGCCACCGAAGAGCGCGCCAACCGCCGCTTCCCGCTGTTATTGACCACCGGGCGGATTTTGAGCCAGTACAACGTCGGCGCCCAGACCCGGCGCACCCACAACCAGCACTGGCACGACGAGGACGTGCTGGAGCTGCACCCGTCTGATGCCGAGGTGCGCGGCGTGAGTGACGGCGATTGGCTGGGCATCACCAGCCGCTCGGGGCAGACGGTGCTGCGCGCGCGCATTAGCGAGCGCATGCAGCCTGGCGTGGTCTACACCACCTTCCACCACCCGGGCAGCGGTGCTAACGTGATCACCACCGACAACTCGGACTGGGCGACCAACTGCCCGGAATACAAGGTGACCGCCGTGCAGGTAGAAAAAGTCAGCCAGCCCTCCGCCTGGCAGCAGCGCTTTAGCGCCTTCGACCAGACCCAGAAGAGCCATTTGGCGAAGGCGCAGCAGGAGGCGCCGTGAGCGCTACCGAGCGCGAAGAGCAGGCGCTAGCGCGCCTGCCGGTCGAGGTGCAGCGCCACGAAAACGGCTGGCAGGGCGATGTCGATGAGGACGCGTTGGCCGAGGAAGTGCCGGTCGCGCTGATCTACAACGGCATTTCCCACGCGGTGATGATGGCAAGCCCGAATGAGTTACGGGATCTGGCGCTCGGCTTTAGCCTGACCGAAGGGATCATTGCCGACGCGCACGAGTGCTACGACTGGGAGATCCGTGAGGAGGAAAACGGCCTGGCCGTTCACCTGACGATCGCCACCGAGCGCCTGATGGCGCTCAAGGAGCGCCGGCGCAGCATGACCGGGCGCACCGGCTGCGGGCTTTGCGGCACCGAAGCGCTCGACCAGGCGATCCGCCCGATTCCCCAGGTTCACGCGCCGGCCCTCGAGGACGCCGCCATTGCTCGCGCGCTCGATGCCTTCTCCGCTCATCAGCCGCTAAAAGCCGCCACCGGCGCGGTGCACGGCGCCGCCTGGTGCAGCGTGGAGGGCGACATTCTCCATGTGTGTGAGGACGTAGGCCGTCACAACGCGCTGGACAAGCTGATCGGTGCGCTGGCCCGCGAGAAAACGGCGCTCGACAACGGCTTCGTGCTGGTTTCCAGCCGCGCCAGCTATGAAATGGTGCACAAGTGCGCCAGCGCCGGCATCGGCGCGCTGGTGGCGGTTTCCGCGGCCACGGCGCTGGCCGTGCGCCAGGCTCAGGCGGCGCAGCTGCTGCTCGTGGGGTTTGCCCGCCGCCACCGCCACGTGATCTATCACCGCCCGAGCGCGGCACCTTCAAAGGGAGCAACGTCATGTCGAACACCGACGACAACCTGATTCACATGGTCAACCAGATCGCCGCCAACCTGAGCGGCGGGCGCGATGACGACACCGCGGCCAGCGCCACGTGCCGCCATCTCGAAACCTTCTGGGCGCGGGCGATGAAAAAGCGCCTGGCCGAACGCGTACAGAACGACCCTACGGGCTTTTCGCCGGTCGCCAGGCAAGCGGCAACGCTTCTCGCCGAGCGGCTAAGCGAGCGTCAGGCAAGCTGAAGACGAGCGCTGTCAAAAAACCTTAAAGCGTGCGTTTGCCCTTTCATAACCGCTGGTTAACGAATTAAGCAGGCTACAAACGGTGTAAAACGCCTCTTATTAACTTGGGTTAAGGCGATTGAGAGGCGTGAGGTTCACTGTGGGGATCTTGAGGCCAGGAACGGCCCATTTGGACACGGACGTGCCGCACCGTTTGGGCTGCTCTGACCATTTAACCGCCTGGCCAGGGCAGCCATTTTATTGCCTGTACGTTGTGCCCGACGTTTAAGCGCTTGCGCTTTCGGGCCGGCGCTCCTCCAGCATTCCCTTGTCCAGAATGAAGCGGATGATCTCCTCGAGCCCAACACCGTCGTAAAGGTTGGTGAACACGAAGGGCCGCTCGCCGCGCATCTTTTTCGAATCCCGCTCCATCACCTCCAGTGAGGCGTGTACCTGCTCGGCGATGTCGATCTTGTTGATGATCAGCAAATCCGATTTGGTAATGCCCGGCCCGCCCTTGCGCGGAATCTTGTCGCCGGCGGAAACGTCGATCACGTAGAGCGTGAGATCGGAAAGCTCCGGGCTGAAGGTCGCCGAGAGGTTGTCGCCGCCGGACTCCACCAGCACCAGCTCCAACCCCGGGTGGCGGCCCTGCAGCTCGTCGATCGCCGCCAGGTTCATCGAGGCGTCTTCACGAATCGCAGTGTGCGGGCAGCCGCCGGTCTCCACGCCCAGAATGCGGTCCGCCGCCAGGGCGTCGTGCTTGAGCAGAAAATCCGCGTCTTCGCGGGTGTAGATATCGTTGGTCACTACGGCGATGTCGTAATGATCGCGCAGCGCCAGGCAAAGCTGCTTCAAAAGGGCGGTCTTGCCGGAACCTACCGGGCCACCGACCCCTACGCGTAAACAGTGTGTCATGTCGTTCTCCTGAATCGGTCCATTAGCTTCTAAACGCTAGCTTCTAAAAAGTCTTGAATACTGGGTTTCGTGCAGCGCACTGGCCAGCGCCACGCCGGGCAGCACCGGGCCGAGCGCATCATCATCAAGGGTTAGCGCCTCGTCGACGGCGCGGGAAACCGCCGGGCGCAGCCGCTCGATGATGCGCTGGGCCGCTGTGTGCCCGAGCGGCAGCGCCTTGCAGGCCACCGCCAGCTGGTTTTCGAGCCACGCCCAGCCAAAACCGAGCAGGGCCTGGCGCGGGCACAGGGAGCGCTTGAACGCGGTGTAGGCAAAAAGCGTCACGTAGCCGGCGCCGCTGGGCAGTAGCTCATCGCCTGGCAGAAGCTCGAGGCTTGCCAGCAGGCGCGTGAGCGAGGCCCCCAAACGGCTATCCTCGGCGGCAAGCTCGGCGGTTTCCCGGGTGGCGGCAAGCCAGTCGTCCCACTCGGCAACGTCGGCGGCGTCGCCACGCTCGAAGGCCTCGAAAAGGCGCGCAATCACCGGCAGTTCGCAGCGCGTCAGGCCGTCGTCGAGCACCCCGGAAAGCCACTCGGTCAGGCTCTCTTCATCGCTCACCCAGCCAAGCTCGAAGGCGCTCTCGAGCCCCTGGGAGAAGGCAAAGGCGCCGATCGGCAGCGCCGGGCTAACCAGCTGCAACAGCCCCAGCAGCGCCAAGTCATTTTCAGACTCAGTGGCCATGGGTGTGGTCATGGCCATGTTCGTGGGAATGCTCGTGAGAAGGTTCGTGCGCTACCTCATCTTCTTCCCGGTCGTGGTGGCCGTGATCGTGAGCATGGGCGTGGCCCAACTGCTGGTAGGCGCCGGGCTCCGGGTCGAAGGTGGCATCACCGTGTTCAAGCGTTGCCCCAAGAAGCGTTGCCAGCTCTTCCAGCACGTGATCCGGCGGGAAGCGCACCCAGCCACCCTGGTCGTCTTCACCCAGCGCCAGTTGCACGTGGCGGTTGCCAAGGTGGTAGGCGAGTCGGGCAAGCGGCAGGCCACTGGAGACACGCGCGGTCACTACCGGCTCGATTGCGGCGCACACGCGTATCACCTCGCCGCTTTCGGCTTTCAGACCTTCGCCGCTGCGCAGCACCGGGCCCCGGTCCAGAAACAGCCCCAGCGCCTGGCCACCGTCGCTTTCGGCTTTCAGGCGGCCACGAATGCGCAGCTCGAAGGGCAGCGTCAGCGTATCGCTGGCGGCGCTTTCGTCGATGGGGCCTAAGCGTTCGATTAATTTAAGCATCGATATCGTCCTGTTACAGCCTTTGGGGCTCGCCGGGAGCAGCCCTACGAGAGGGCGCTGTGAATACCTCCCTGTACGCTACTTTTGCCATCCTTGGCAAAAGACCCTCTCTACGGGCTGCTCCCGGCTCTTATGTCACGAGGGTTTATGACCCATACCATTCAAAACAAATGATACCGCTGCGCCAGCGGAAGCTCCGTGGCGGGCTCGCAGGTCAGCAGTTCGCCGTCGCAGCGAACTTCATACGTTTGCGGGTCCACGCTGAGCTCCGGGCAGGCATCGTTGAGCTTCATGTCCTTCTTGCGCACGCCGCGCACGTTCTTGCACGCGGACAATTCACTTTGAAGCCCCAGGCGCTCCTTGATGCCCGCATCGATGGACGCCTGGCTTACGAAGTTGAGCCGGGTCTGGCTCGCCGCGCGGCCAAAGGCGCCGAACATGTGGCGGTAGTGCACCGGCTGGGGCGTCGGGATCGAGGCGTTGGGATCGCCCATGGGGGCGGCGGCGATCATGCCGCCTTTCAGGATCAGCGAGGGCTTCACGCCGAAAAACGCCGGCTTCCAGAGCACCAGATCCGCCAGCTTGCCCACCTCGATAGAACCCACTTCATGAGCGATGCCGTGGGTGATCGCCGGGTTGATGGTGTACTTGGCGATATAGCGCTTGGCGCGCAGGTTATCAGCACCCAATGCCTCGTCTTCCGGCAGCAGGCCGCGCTGCACCTTCATCTTGTGTGCGGTCTGCCAGGTACGGCAGACCACTTCGCCCACCCGGCCCATGGCCTGGGAGTCCGAAGCGATCATCGAGATCACGCCCAGATCATGCAGAATATCCTCCGCGGCGATGGTCTCGCGGCGAATGCGCGAGTCGGCGAAGGCCACGTCTTCCGGGATGTTCGGGTCCAGGTGGTGGCACACCATCAGCATGTCCAGATGTTCGTCGATGGTATTCACCGTGTAGGGGCGCGTCGGATTGGTGGAGGACGGCAGCACGTACTCCTTGGCGCAGGCGGTCAGGATATCCGGCGCGTGGCCGCCGCCCGCCCCTTCGGTATGGTAGGTGTGGATACCCCGCTCCTTGAACGCCGCGAGCGTATCCTCCACAAAGCCTGACTCGTTGAGCGTGTCGGTGTGAATCGCGATCTGCACATCGTACTTTTCGGCAACGCTCAAGCAATTGTCGATGGAGGCGGGCGTGGTGCCCCAGTCCTCGTGAAGCTTGAGCCCCAAGGCCCCGGCGTCGAGCTGGGCTTCAAGGCCTTCCGGCAGGCTAGCGTTGCCTTTGCCGAGCAGGCCGATGTTCATCGGCAGATCATCCACCGCCTGGAGCATCTTGCCGATATGCCAGGCGCCGGGCGTACAAGTGGTGGCATTCGAGCCGGTGGCGGGGCCAGTGCCGCCGCCGAGCATGGTGGTCACGCCGCTCATCAGCGCCTCTTCGACCTGCTGCGGGCAGATGAAATGGATGTGGGCGTCGATGCCGCCGGCGGTGAGAATCTTGCCCTCGCCGGCGATGACCTCGGTGCCCGGGCCGATGACGATCTCGACGTCCGGCTGGGTGTCCGGGTTGCCCGCCTTGCCGATGGCCGCGATGCGCCCGGCCTTCAGGCCGACATCCGCCTTGACGATGCCCCACCAGTCGAGAATCAGCGCGTTGGTGATCACGGTATCCATCACCGCGTCATCGACGCGCTGGCTCTGGCCCTGGCCATCACGCACCACCTTGCCGCCGCCGAATTTCACCTCTTCGCCGTAGTGGGTGGCGTCACGCTCGACCTCGATCCAGAGCTCGGTGTCGCCCAGGCGTACGCGGTCGCCTACAGTGGGGCCGTACATGTCGGCGTAGGCCTGACGGCTGATCCTGTTCGTGGTCATTGCCTATCTCCCTCCAACGCACCCATGACATCGCCACGGAAACCGTAGATCTCGCGCTTGCCGACGAACGGAATCAGCGTGACCTCGCGGCTCTGGCCCGGCTCGAAACGGATCGCGGTGCCGGCGGCCACGTCGAGGCGAAAGCCGCGAGCCTTGTCGCGGTCGAACTCAAGCGCCGGATTGGCCTCGGCGAAGTGGTAATGGGAGCCGAGCTGAATGGGCCGGTCGCCGGTGTTGGCGACCTCCACGGTAATGCGCTCGCGGCCGGCGCACAGCTCGATCTCGCCCTCTCTTAATTGGTACTCACCGGGAATCATGGCAGCCTCCAAATGGCGAAACACTAGTTGATGGGCGTGTGGACGGTCACGAGTTTCGTGCCATCGGGGAACGTCGCCTCGACCTGTACCTCGTCGACCATCTCGGCCACGCCCTCCATGACGTCATCGCGGGTCAATATCTCGCGACCGAAGCTCATCAGCTCGGCCACGCTTCTGCCGTCGCGGGCACCTTCCATGATCTCGAAGCTGATCAGTGCCACCGCTTCCGGGTAGTTGAGCTTCAGCCCGCGGGCCTTTCGGCGCTCGGCCAACTGCGCGGCGGAGAACAGCAGCAGCTTGTCCTTGTCTCTCGGGGTCAGTTCCATGGAGCGTTATCCTCTAAAAAAGATGAAGCGTCAGGTCAGCCAAATGCGCGGCGTGTGGGCCTCGCGGTCGATCAAGCGCGGGCGCAGAAGCCGCCAGGCCCGCTCGCAAAGCGTCCAGGCATCCAAGCGCGAGCCGCCGAGGTAGCGCAGCAGCAGCACGCCATGGCGCAGGGTGACCGCCCAGTTCGGCTCGGCCGGAAGCCGCTCGCGCAGCGCCTCGATGGCGCCAGGGCCGTCCTCAAGACCCACCGCCCAGAGCGTGGCCTGCACCGTGGCCCCGCCCTGGCCCCAGCGACCAACGAAACGCGGATGGTTGGGGTCCAGCGGCTGGCGCTCGAGCCACAGCGGCTTGTCGTCCAGGGTCAGGCGAAAGTGCTGCTCGATGCGCCCGGACACGAACGGTAGCGCACTGGCCGGGCGGCCCAGCGCCATCACCTCCCAGCCAAGGCATCTGGCGCTGCCGTGAAGAGCGATATGGGTGTGCTGCTCGCCCTTTGAGCCATCGAAGGCGATGGTCTCCTGGGGCAACCATTCGAGTACTCCGCCGTCCTCCACGCAAAGCTCGGTACGCTGGGTCCAGGCCACGCCCTGACTGTCCGCCTTGTAGAGTTTGTTGGCGGCCGGCGTGGTCAAAAGCGCGTGGGCGCCGCGCTCCACATGGGCACTGATGGTCAGCGCATCGCCGCTGACCAGGCCCCCAGGCGGGTGCAGCACGTAGATGTGGCAGGCCTCACCGCGGCCCTCCGGGTAAAACGGGCGCTGCACGCGAAGCGGGCCGTGGTGGCGCGCCTGGATCAGCCGCGTGGCGCCGCCGCGCTGGGCAAAGCGCAGCGCAAGCGACGCCGCCCAGCGGCGCTGGTCGTCGAACCGATGGCCGGAGGGGGGGTGTGATGCACTGCTATCGCGTGCCGTCATCAGGCGGTCGCTTTTAATCGATTGAGTCATATTACTGAACAATGCAAGTTATGCGCCAAAATGGTGAAAAGGGCCAAGGTAGCTCCTAACCGGGGCAGCGCCCTTCACTCTAGCCAAAAGCATGCACCAAAATGGGTTATTTTGGCTGCAAAAGCACCACAAAAGCGCAAAGCAGTGCGTAGCTGAACCGGGACAAAAGGCCACACCAAGGATCTCTTAACAAAGAGCGTTTTACGCTACCATGGCCCGATTGACCGGGCCGCTTTCACCTCAAGGCCCACTATCGACAGCGCCGCGCCTTGACCGTGGCTTTCTTGCCAAGGGTACTCATCTTGCCACTTCAGCGCTTTGCCCATAGCCGTTGGTATCGCGTCGCGCTTCACGCGGCGCTGACGGCCATGCTGTTGCTGCTGATCAGCCCGCTGATTTCCCAATCCCAGGCGGGGCATCACGACCAGCACGCAGGTCACCACGATGCCGCCCACTCGCATGATGCTCCCTCGGCTCACCATCACGCCCATCCGTCAGCGCACGATCATTCGACCCACGTTTCTCAACAGTCGCTTGAGCCCATCTTCACCTGGTTTCATGAGTGCGGCTACTGCTCGCTGTGGCAACAGTTTCCCTCCTCTCATGCGTTCTTGCCCGCCATTGCTCGCCAAGCATTCGTTCACCACGCCCCGCGGCCAAAGCCGCCGCATCAGGGGTTTGCGTCCTTCGATAACTACCTGCATGCGCCTGTCCGCGCCCCGCCGCTCGCCTGACGACACCCACCAGCTTGTATGACCCTATTCTTACGACCTGACGGCCGCCCTTGGCCGACGGGTGCGTGTCGCTATCACTCAGGCGCCCCTTCCATCGGGCACTTCAGGAGCCGTGATGACTTCTCATGTCGACCCCCGATCGGCGGCGAAAACGCCGTTCGATCTCTACCGCGCCGTCTGGCGCTGGCACTTCTACGCAGGCCTTCTGGTTCTACCCTTTCTGATCACCCTCTCGATCACCGGGGCGCTATACCTGTTTCACGATGAGATCGACGCGCTCGTGCACGCCGACGTCAAACGCGTAGCAGCGCAGGAAACCACCCAGCCGCCTTCCACGCTGGTAAGCGCCGCCCTGGACGCTCACCCGGGGACGGCATTGAAGTACACCGATCCGGAAACGCCAGAGAGTTCCGCGGAAATCACCGTAAGCACCACTGAAGGCGAGCGGCTGGCGGTCTACGTGAATCCTTACAACGCCGAGGTGCTAGGCGCAATGGATGACCAAAGCACCCTCATGTGGACGGTGCGCAAGCTGCACAGCTTCAAGCTCTTTGGCGCTACGCCGCGCAAGCTGATCGAGATCACCGGCGGTTTCGCGATTTTGCTGGTGCTCACCGGCGTGTATCTGTGGTGGCCCCGCGGCAACGCCAAAGGCGGCGTGGTCAGCGTGCGCGGCGCGCCGAAAAAGCGCGTTTTCTGGCGCGACCTGCACGCGGTAACGGGGCTGTTCGTCGGTGCCTTCATTCTGTTTCTGGCGATCACCGGCATGCCCTGGTCCGGCGTGTGGGGCGGCCAGGTGAACCAGTGGGCCAACGGCAACAACTTCGGCTACCCTTCCGGGGTTCGCGTCGAGGTGCCGATGTCCGACGCCCGCCTGAGCGAGGAAACGACGACGAGCTGGTCGATGGAGCAAGCGCAAATTCCCGAATCGACCTCGACGCCGTCAGAGCAAGCGGGCATCGGCCTGGACGAGGCGGTATCTACCTTTGAAACGATGGAGATGCATCCGGGCTTTACGGTAAGCCTGCCCACCACCGTCACCGGCGTCTACTCCGGCTCAGTCTACCCGAATGATTTGAGCCAGCAGCGGGTGGTACATCTGGACCGCTACTCCGGCGAGCCGCTGGTGGACATGAGCTACGCGGATTACGGCCCGCTCGGGCGGTGGCTGGAGTTCGGCATCAACGTGCACATGGGCCAGCAGTTCGGGCTGGCGAACCAGCTACTCTTTCTGGCGGTATGCGTGGCGATCATCCTGCTGTGCGTCAGCGCCGGCGTCATGTGGTGGAAGCGCCGCCCGAAAGGCGGCCTGGGCGTGCCGCCGATGCCGCAAGACAAGCGCGCCTTTCGCGGCATTCTGACGATTCTCGTCGTCGGCGGCGTTCTCTTTCCGGTGACCGGCGCGGCGATTCTAGTCATGCTGTTCATCGATTGGTGTCTGGTGCGCCCTCTTCAGCAGCGACGCCTCGCCGCACGCAGCGCTTGATTCTTTCCCCAGCCCTTTGCCCCGGTCCTTTTCCCCGGCTCTTTATAACCAGGCCGGGGCACTTCTTCTCACTTTCACACCGCTTGACAGGCAAAGCCGCTGGCAGGAAACTTAGCAAAGGCTATACTTCTTACCAGACGTAAAACACCGCCCGCTTTTTTGATCACCGCGAGGATCCACCATGGCCGTACACCGTATCGTTGCCGCTATGGCGCTACTGCCGCTGAGCTCGCTGTCGCTGGCCGACGAGCCGCCACTGAACGTGGTGGCGACCATCGGCATGATCGCCGATGTCGCTCAGAACGTGGGCGGCGAGTGCGTCAGCGTCGAGGCGATGATGGGCCCGGGCGTCGACCCACACCTTTACCAGGCCAGCGCCAGCGATGTAGCCCTGCTGCGCGGCGCCGATCAGATTCTTTACTCGGGCTACGCGCTCGAGGGCCAGCTTGGCTCGGTGCTGGAGAACTTTGCCAAGCGCACGCCGACGCTTGCCGTCGCCCCCGCGTCGATCGAGGAGGATGCGCTGATCACCTCTCAAGGCGCCTACGGGGTCGACCCGCACCTGTGGATGGATGTCTCGCTCTGGGCGCAAACCGTCCCGACCTTGAGCGACACCCTGGCCGAGGCGCGCCCGGCGTGCGCCGCCTCTATCGAGGCCAACGCCGAGCGCTACGAAGCCGAACTTCTCGCGCTGCACGAGTGGGTCAAGGAAAGCATCGCCTCCATCGCGGATGAGCAGCGCGTGCTGGTTACCGCCCACGACGCGTTCAGTTACTTCGGTCGCGCCTACGACATCGACGTCGAAGGTATTCAAGGCATCAGCACTGCCACCGAAACCGGCATTGCCGATATCCGCAACATGGCCAATAGTGTGGTAGAGCGGCGCGTACCGGCGGTGTTCGTCGAGAGCACCATCAACCCACGCACCATTCAGGCGGTGATCGACGCGGCGCGCCAAAGAGGCCATGAAGTCAACGTCGGCGGCGAGCTTTATTCGGATGCCATGGGTGACGACGGTACCGTCGACGGTACTTATATGGGCATGATCTACCGCAACACCGAGCACATCGTCGAGGCGCTGGGCGGCACCCTCGCTCCCCTGCCGGAGGCGCTCAACGACTGGGCGAGCGAGTGGCAGCTCGACACCTGATGACCAAAGGCATTGTTTGATGACAAAGACCGGTAACGCTGAGCCGGCACTCAGTATCAAGAATCTGACCGTGAGCTATCACAATCAGCCCGTGCTGTGGGATATCGATCTCGATATTCCCGCCGGGGTGATGGCGGGCATCGTCGGCCCCAACGGCGCGGGCAAAAGCACGCTGATCAAGAGTATTCTGGGGCTCGTGCCGTCGCTTTCCGGCGAGGTGCAGGTGCACGGCAAGTCCTACGCCTCCCAGCGCAAGCGGGTGGGCTACGTACCCCAGCGCTCGAGCGTTGACTGGGACTTCCCCACCACCGCGCTGGATATCGTCATCATGGGCCTTTACGGGCGTCTTGGCTGGTTCAAACGCCCTCGCCGTAAAGAGCGCCAGGAGGCCATGGAAGCGCTCGAGATGGTGGGTATGAGCGAGATGGCGAACCGCCAGATCAGTCAGCTCTCCGGCGGTCAGCAGCAGCGGGTGTTTCTGGCTCGCGCGCTAGTGCAAAAAGCCGACGTCTACTTTCTTGACGAGCCCATGGCCGGAGTCGACGCCACCACCGAGCGGGCGATCATCGATATCCTGCGCCGCCTGCGCGACGAAGGCAAAACGGTGATCGTCGTTCACCACGACCTGCAGACGGTGAGTACTTACTTCGACTGGCTGCTGCTTCTGAACGTACGGGTCATCGCCTCCGGTAACGCAAAAGAGGTGTTCAAGATCGATCATCTTCGTAAGGCCTACGGCGGCCAGATCGCCCTGCTCGGCGACAGTGAATCGCTGATGTTCTCCGCCTCGAAGGTGACGTGACCCATGTCCTGGCTAGACCTTCTCACCGACTACACCTTTCAAAACGTGGTGATTGGCGCCTCACTTTTAGGCCTGATCAGCGGCCCCCTTGGCTGCTTTGCGGTACTGCGCCGCCAGAGCCTTTTAGGCGACGCTATCTCCCACGCGGCCCTTCCGGGAATATGCCTAAGCTTTATCATCACCGGTAGCCGAGATATCGGCGGCATCATGATCGGCGCGCTTGTGACCGGCTCGCTTGCCGCGCTCCTCATGCTGCTGCTCACCCGCAAAAGCCGCCTGAAAACGGACGCGGGCTTGGGGGTTTGTCTGAGCCTTTTCTTTGCCGTTGGCATCGTGCTGCTCACCTATATTCAGGGCACCAGCAACGCCTCCCAGGGAGGGCTTGAAGCTTTTCTGTTCGGCCAGGCCGCCGCCACGCTGCGCTCGGATCTCTGGGTAATGGGCGGCGTAACACTAGTGACACTTTCACTGCTTGCTGCCTTTTGGAAGCAGGCCAAACTGGTGACGTTCGACGCCGAGTACGCCCGCACCTTGGGGATGCCTACGACGGCCATCGAAGCGACGCTTACCGCCATGGTGGCGCTAGCGGTGGTGGTCGGTTTGCAGATGGTCGGGGTGATTTTGATGGCGGCGATGATCGTCGCCCCGGCGGCGGCGGCGCGTCAATGGAGCCGCCACCTGGGCTCAATGCTTGCCATCGCGGCGGGTGTGGGCATCGTCAGCGGCGTGTCCGGGGCCACCATCAGCACGCTCTCGCGCGGACTCGCCACCGGCCCGCTCATCGTGCTTACCGCAACAATCATCGTGCTGCTGTCACTGGCCCTGGCACCTAACCGCGGGCTTTTATGGGGCATCGTGAAACACTACCGCCAGAAAGCCGAGCTGCAAAAACGCCAGCTTCTTTACACACTGTACAAACACCCGACCAGGCCCGCGACACGGCGCTCGACGCTGAGCGCGCGGTTAACGCTGGCTCGCTTGAAGCGCCAGGGCTACCTGATCCGCTCACAAGGTGAGGCGGGCTGGGGGCTAACGGCAACGGGGCAGGCAAAAGCGCGCCAGGTCGTCGCCACCTTCGAGGAGGTCGCGCCATGATCGCGGAGCTTCTCAACAGTACCGCGCTGCCGATCATTCTGGTCGGCGCCATGGTGGGCATCGCCTCCTCGGCAGTGGGGACCTTTTTGGTGCTGCGCGGCAACAGCATGCTCTCGGATGCCATTAGCCACTCGATCGTGTTCGGTATCGTCATCGTCTGGATACTCACCAAACAGCAGAGCGGGCCGGTGCAGCTCATCGGCGCCGCACTGACCGGGCTTTTGACCGTCTTTCTCACCGAGGCGCTGGCCAACACCAAGCGCGTCAAACAGGACGCCGCCATCGGGCTTGTGTTTCCGGCGCTGTTCTCCATCGGCGTGCTGCTGCTCAATATCTACGCCCACGACGTTCACATCGACACCCACACGGTGCTGCTCGGAGAAATCGGCTTCGTCTGGCTGGATACCGTCGAGCTGTTTGGCCTGCCCATTCCTCAGGCGCTGGTGTCGATGAGCGTGATGACGCTGATCAACTACGCCTTCATCGGGCTCTTCTACAAAGAGCTGAAGCTTGCCACGTTCGATCCGGCGCTGGCCAAAACCTTCGGTTTCATGCCGACGATTCTCTTTTACGTGCTCTTGATGCTCACCAGCTCCACCGCCGTAGCCGCCTTCGATGCCGTCGGCGCGGTGCTGTTTATCGCTTTTGCGATCGTCCCCGCCTCGGCGGCATACCTGCTCACCGACCGGCTGTGGATGATGTTCGTCATCGGCGCGCTGATTTCGATCGCCTCGAGCATTAGCGGCTACTTTCTCGCTGTGCATTTCAACGTCTCGATCGGCGGCATGATGGCGGTGATGACCGGGGTATTTTTGATCCTCGCTTTTCTGTTTGGGCCGCGCTATGGCTTGATGACCCAAGTGCTGAAGCGTCGACGGGCGCGGCAAGCACCTGTGGAGCCGCCAGCCACGATGTGAATGCCGGTGCCTACCCGCCTAAAAAAGCGCCCGCCTATTGGCGGGCGCTGTCTTTGGTCGAGCGTCATTAATCGAGGCAACCGGGTGTGGATAACTCACACCGTCAGGTGCGTCTTGATCAGCTCCTGGGATAGCTCGCCGATCTCACCCTTGGCTACCGGGCGGCCGCGGTCCATGATCACAAAGCGGTCGGCGTATTTTCTGGCAAAGGGTAGCTTCTGCTCGACCAGTAGCACCGTTAGGCCGTCCTCTTCGATCAGTTGGCGGATTACCTGGCCGATTTGCGCCACGATGTTGGGCTGAATGCCCTCGCCCGGCTCGTCCAAAATCAAAAGTTTGGGCTCGATCACTAGGGCACGGCCGATGGCGAGCTGCTGCTGTTGGCCGCCGGAGAGATCGCCGCCACGGCGATGTTTCATCTCCTCCAGCACCGGGAAGAGCTCATAGATCCGCGCCGGAATCTTTTTCAAGCCGTCGCCACGGGCGGCAAGGCCCGTGCGCAGGTTCTCCTCGACGGTCAGCATGGGAAATATCTGGCGCCCCTGCGGGACGAAGCCTACGCCCAAACGCGAGCGCGCCTCGATCGCCTTTTTGGTCAGCTCGACCTCGCCGCCTTCCGCTTGAAATCTAAGCGCGCCGCTTTTGACCGCGACTTCGCCCATGATCGCTTTCATCAGGGTGGTCTTGCCCACCCCGTTGCGGCCCATCACGCAGGTGCACTGCCCTTTGGGCACGTCGAGATCCAGATCCCACAGGGTGTGGCTTTCGCCGTAGAATTGATTGAGTTGTTCGATCGCGAGCATCAGGCCGCCTCCTCGTCGTCCGCGCCCAGGTACACCTCGACCACGCTGGGGTCGCTTGCGACCTGGTCCATGCTGCCTTCGGCCAGCACGCTGCCTTGGTGAAGCACCGTCACCTTGCGGGCGATGGAGCGCACGAACCCCATGTCGTGCTCGACCACCACTACCGACTGCTTGCCGGCCAGGCGCGTCAAGAGCTCGGCGGTGCGCTCCATCTCCTGCTCGGTCATTCCGGCCACGGGTTCGTCGACCAGCAGAAGCCTTGGGCGCTGCATCAGCAGCATGCCGATCTCCAGCCACTGCTTCTGGCCGTGGGAGAGAATACCCGCGGGTTGAAAGCGCAGCTCGGTCAAACCGATGGTGGTCAGCACCTCTTCGATGCGATCGCGTGTCTCGCCGGTCATGCGGGCGGTGAGCGTGGGGAAGATGCGCTTGTCGGCCGCCATGGCGAGCTCCAGGTTCTCGAACACGCTCAGTGCCTCGAACACCGTGGGCTTCTGGAACTTGCGCCCTATGCCCAAACTTGCGATCTCGGGTTCGTTCATTTTCAAGAGATTATGGCGGCTGCCGAACCAGACGCTTCCCTCGTTGGGCCGCGTCTTGCCGGTGATGATGTCCATCATGGTGGTCTTGCCCGCGCCGTTGGGGCCGATGATGCAGCGTAGCTCACCGTCGTCGATGGTCAGGTTCAGCTTGTTGATCGCCTTGAAGCCGTCGAAGCTGACGGTGACATCCTCCATGTAGAGAATCGGGCCATGGCGCACGTCCACGGTGGACGCCTGAGGGGTCATGAAATCGAAGACCCGATCGCGCTCTCTAAGCGACTCGAAAAAGCTCATGCGCTCGCCTCCCGTGAGTAGGTGGAATCGCGTCGGCGAAGATGGGAAAAGAGCCCCGCCACGCCTTTGGGCAGAAGCACCGTGACCAGCACGAACAGCCCACCCAGGGCGAAGAGCCAGGCATCCGGCATCACGCCGGTGAACACGGTCTTGGCGTAGTTGACCAGAATCGCGCCGATCACCGCGCCGTAAAGCGTGGCGCGCCCACCGAGCGCCACCCACAGTACGATCTCGATCGAGAACAGCGGCGAGAACTCGCTGGGGTTGATGATGCCCACTTGCGGCACGTAGAGCGCCCCGGCGACACCAGCGAGCATGGCGGAGACCACGAACACGAAGAGCTGAAAGCGCTCGACCCGGTAGCCGATGAAGCGCGTGCGCGCCTCGGCATCACGAGTGGCCACGCAGACGCGGCCAAGCTTGCTGGTGACGATCGCCCGGCACAGCACGTAGCCCAGCGCCAGCGCTACCCCGGAAGCCAGAAAGAGCCCTAGCCGCGTATCACTGCTTCGCAGATTGAAGCCCAGAATCTCGCGGAAGTCGGTAAGGCCGTTGTTGCCGCCAAAGCCCATTTCGTTGCGAAAGAACGCCAGCATCAGCGCAAAGGTCAGCGCCTGGGTGATGATCGAGAGATACACCCCGGTGACCCGGGAGCGAAACGCCAGAAAGCCGAAGATCAGCGCTAAAAGCCCGGGTGCGAGCAGCACCATGGCGAAGGCGAACCAGGCCATGTCGAAGCCTAGCCAGTACCAGGGCAGGCTATCCCAGTTGAGAAACACCATGAAGTCCGGCAGCACCGGGTCGCCGTAGGTGCCGCGGTCGCCAATTTGGCGCATCAGGTACATGCCCATGGCGTAGCCGCCAATGGCAAAAAAGGCGCCGTGGCCAAGGCTTAGAATACCCAGATACCCCCACACCAGATCCACCGCCACGGCGAGCAGCGCGTAGCTCAAGTACTTGCCGAACAGGTTCACCGTGTAGGCGTTCACGTGCAGGGCGCTGCCTTGCGGCACGGCCACGTGCAGCACGGTGACGATCAGCAGCGCGGCAAACAGTACGCCGAGAAACAGCTGGGTGGCGCGCTCGGTGAATGGGCGGGCGAGCCAGAAGCGGCTCGAGGTTGCCTGAAAGGTCATCGGTTAACCCTCTGCCGCGCGGCCCTTCTGCGGGAAGAGTCCCCGCGGGCGCTTTTGAATGAACAGGATGATGAACACCAGCACGATGATCTTGGCCAGCACTGCCCCCGCCCAAGGCTCAAGGATCTGGTTGATCACGCCAAGCGAAAGCCCCGCCACCAGCGTGCCCCACAGATTCCCTACGCCGCCAAACACCACCACCATGAAAGAATCGATAATGTAGTTCTGGCCCAGATTCGGCCCGACGTTGGTGAGCTGGGAAAGCGCCACGCCGGCAAGCCCGGCAACGCCAGAGCCCAGCGCGAAGGTCATGATATCGACCCTGGTCGCGCGAATACCCATGGAACGCGCCATGGCGCGGTTTTGCGTCACCGCGCGCACCTCGAGGCCCAAACGCGTACGGCGCATGATCAGCATCAGAGCGACAAAGACCAGCAGCGCAAAACCCATCACGAACAAGCGATTGAGCGTCAGCGATAGCGCATCGTTGATGACAAGCGACCCACTCATCCACTCCGGCGTGATCACCGTACGGTTGAGCGGCGATATCACCGTGCGCACCAGCTGCTGCAGGATCAGGCTGATACCGAAAGTGGCAAGCAACGTTTCCAGTGGGCGGCCCTTGAGAAACTGGATCACGCTGCGCTCGATGGCGATACCGGCAAGCGCGGCCACCAGAAAGCCGGCGGGAATCGAGAGCATCAGCGCAAGCCCGGGCTGGCCGGGCAAGAGCTGCTGCATCATCCAGGTGGTGTAGGCGCCGAGCATCATCAGCTCGCCGTGGGCCATGTTGATCACGCCCATCACGCCAAAGGTGATGGCCAGGCCAATGGCGGAGAGCACCAGCACCGAGCCAAGGCTCAGGCCGAAGTAGAGCGTCTCGACGCCGCGGTTGATCTTCAAGTTCTGCTCGACGCTTGCAAGTGCGGCGCGGGCGGCGTCCGCCACCGCCGGGTTCTCGGCATTGGTGGCGCGGTTCAGCGCCACGCGGGCACGCGGGTGCAGGCTTCCGGCCAGCGCCTCGACGCCTGCCATCTCACCGTTTTCGGTTTGATAAATTGCGACCGCCTGAATCAGGCGCCGGCGCACGTAGTCGTCCTCGGCGTCCTCGATCAGCGGTGTCAGGGTGTCAAAGAGCTCATCGTCCACTTCGCCCAGCAGGCGGTCGGCGGAGGTCCGCCGGCGCTCGACGTTGGGCGAGTAAAGATCCACCACGGCGATGGCGCTTCGGAGCTGATTGCGCAGCGCGTTGTTGATCCCGATGCGGTCGAGCTCGCGGCGCGACATCTCACCCAGCGGCTCGCCGCTGAGCGCATCTTCGACGGGCCAGCTGCGCCCGGTATTGTTCAGCACGATGACGAAGCGGCCATCATCGGTGCGCTGCAAACGGCCGTCGAGCAGCGCCTGCAGCCAGCCCCGGGCACGCTCGTCATCGCTTTGCAAAATCGCGGTGATCGCCTCGCCCTTGTCGCGGTACGAGTCGACGTTCAGGGTTTCGAGCAGCGAATAGCCGGGGTCACTGTCTTGTGCGCTGGTTTGTGCCGCGGCACTTGGCAAAAAGCCGGCCAGCAGACACAGCAGCGCCCAGAAAAGGAAGCGCCTCATGGGTTGTTCCTTTAAGTGTAAGTTGGAGGTGGCGTGCCCCGGGCCGCGGCTGCGGCCCGGGTGAAGGGAGCGTTACTCGGCCAGCGCCGCTTCGGCTTCTTCCGCGGCGGTGCTGCCACCGCAGGAGCCGTTGACGACGTTGAAGTTGCCGCACTCCATGGGCTTGCGCCAGTCAGCGATCAGATCGCGGGAGCCGGGCAGATAGTCGGACCAGGCGTCGCCGGCAACCGTCGACGGCGTTTGCCAGACGATGTCGAACTGACCGTTGTCCTGGATCTCGCCGATCAGCACCGGCTTGGTGATGTGGTGGTTGGGCATCATGGCCGCATAGCCGCCGGACAGGTTCGGCACGGTGACACCGATGATGGCGTCCTTCACCGCGTCGACATCCACCGTGCCCGCCTTGCGTACCGCTTCCGCCCACATGTTGAAGCCAATGTAGTGGGCTTCCATCGGGTCGTTGGTCACCGACATCTCATCGCCGGTATGCTCGATCCAGGCATCGATGAAGTCGTAATTCTCGTCGGTGTCCACGCTCATGAAGTAGTTCCAGGCCGCCAGGTGGCCAACCAGCGGGCCCGTATCGATCCCGGAAAGCTCCTGCTCGCCTACCGAGAAGGCGATGACCGGAATGTCGGCGGCGTCGATGCCCTGGTTGGCAAGCTCACGGTAGAACGGCACGTTGGCGTCGCCGTTGATGGTCGAGACGACCGCAGTGGGCTTGCCCTCTTCGCCGAAGCGGCGAATTTCCGAGACGATGTTCTGCCAGTCCGAATGGCCGAAGGGCGTGTAGTTGACCATGATGTCCTCTTCCGCCACGCCGTGCTCGTCCTGTAGGTAGGCTTCCAGAATGCGGTTGGTGGTGCGCGGATAGACGTAGTCGGTGCCGACCAGGGCGAAGCGCTCGATGCCGACTTCGTTGATCAAATAATCGACGGCGGGAATCGCCTGCTGATTGGGCGCCGCGCCGGTGTAGAAGACGTTTTCAGAGGACTCCTCGCCTTCGTACTGCACCGGGTAGAACAGCAGACCGTTGAGCTCCTCGACCACCGGCAGCACCGCCTTGCGCGAAACGGAGGTCCAGTTACCGAAGATAACGTCGACCTCTTCCTGAGCCAGCAGCTCGCGGGCACGCTCGGCGAACAGCGGCCAGTTGGAAGCCGGGTCGACCACCACGGCTTCCAGGTCGCGACCAAGCAACCCACCCGCTTCGTTCTGCTGCTCGATGAGCATTTCGACGGTGTCTTTCAGCGTCGATTCGCTGATCGCCATGGTGCCGGAGAGCGAGTGCAGGATACCGACCTTGATCGGGTCGTCGCTTTCTTGGGCAACGGCCTGAGCACCGGCGCCCATGACGGCGGCGGCCACGGCGGTGATCATGAAACGGCGAGAGAGAGAATGCGTTGGTTGGGCCACTTGAGTCTCCTTGCGCCCCCTACAGAGGGCTCGTTATTTGAGCGCAGAACCTTCGGGCAAACGCCCAAAGGTATCGCTCATAACGTTTGCAAGGCGTGCGCCAAACTAAAGCTTTCCACCATTAAACAAGCAATATCATATGCTTAAAAACAATGAGGAACGCTTAATCAAACCCTTGCGCACCAGACTGGCGCGCGCAACTCCCCGCCAAGCACGTTTTCGATGCACCAAAATAACCGTCCGCACCAAAACGATTCTTTTCAGCGGTGCCTTTTCGAACGTAAAGCAGGCACCGTTGAAGCGAGTCGGTTACTCTTTCCCATCGCGGTTAAACTCCACGACGTGCGTCGCCGCTGGCGCGTCTTCGAACTGATCGACCCATAGATCGACTTGGGTGGGCATGGAGGAGAGCACGATGCGCCGCCCTTCAGGGTGCGCCGACGCCAGTTGGCGATTCCGACTTTCGCCGGGCGTCAGCCAGCTCGGCCCCCGCTCATAGGCGTACACCCGGCCGGTTACTTCCTGATCGCTGGTGACTCTCCAGCGAGTGCGATCCTGGGGCGAGCCCGTTACTACTAACTCCGCCCTACCCTCTGGCAAGGGCCTGATGTCCGCCTCGATTTCATCATGGCGCACGTGAGCCACCCCTTCGTCATCCGGAACGAGCGTCAGGTGCTGGCGGGTGGCCGGTCGCCACTCAATGTGCGCCGTCGCCGTCTCGATACGACCGAGCAGCTCTCGGGTGTCCGTCAGGGAGAGCGCTTGGACAGCAAACGACGAAATGACGCCGTCGGCAGTATCGGTGACCGTCATCGGCATGAGGATAGTCTGCACGTCGACCGGCTCGCCGGAAGCATCCTTCAATTCAAGTTCGGTGACTTTCAGATGTCCGATAGCGTCGGGCGTCTGCACTGACTGGCGCAGCTCTAACAAAAGATAGTTCTCCCCGACATCTAGCGAGCTTGTTGCGTCGAAAACGGCCGCTTCGCTGGCCGGCTTTGCGCCCCGACCGTCACGTAGCCCGGCCTCCCACGAACCAAAATATAGCATGCTGGTATAGTAGGGATTCGCCATCTCCTCCTGTGCCTCCAGCGGAACGAAGGCCGTTGTTCGAAAAAGCGATTCGGCCGACGTATCGACCGAGGGCGAAAGCGCTGTATGCGTGGTCACTACCTGGTTCTGAATCCAGCCCGTTGTTCGATCGAGCTTGACCAGCCCCGCCAGAGAAGTGCCCGCCTCCTCGGCGACGATATCGATATAGGCATGCTCCGGTGTCACGTCGAGCACCTCGAACCGCGCGTTTTGCAGCCCGGCAAATGGAGCGGTCGTGCTCCACCCCGGTTCGAGCTCCAGCGCCACCGGCAGCACCGGAACGGCCTGCTGGTCGAGCAGCGGCTCACCAAGCTCGCTCGGCATGTCGGAAGCACCAGCAGCGTCTGATGGGGGCGCTTGAAGACCGCCGACGGCCGCCCCATCACGATCGAGCGTGATGTCAAAGCCCTGTTCGAGCCAGACACGGGCGCCCGCCCACTCACCGCCGTTTGCAGTGTCGACTCGTTCACCGTTTCCTAGCGTCACCAACCAAAGCGGCTTAACCCGAAGCAAAAACGCGTCGCTCTCCGGCCCATGCATCGTGCTTTCAATACGAAACCGCGCCGCCTGTGCAATGACGCTCACCTCGCTCTCCCGAGGCTCTTCGCCCTCGACGCTCGTCGTACTGGCCAAGCCTATCTGGTACGCCCGAGAGTCTGCATTGGAGGGTGCCAACACTGTGGGCGCGGCGTTAGCGGACAGCGCTATTGTGGATAGCGCCAATAGGACATAAAGCGGCAGTTTCACGGTAGCTCCCAAAAGCGATAAGGATCAAACGTCAAATATTAACGATTACCCCGTGGAGGCGCCATTGCCGTGGGCTTTCATCAAACCAAACCGGGAATCAAAAAAGGCGCCCCGAAGGGCGCCAGCAGAAAAGAACGGTCCTGGCCGGGAACGGGAGCAATCAGCGCTTACACATCCCGCTTTACAGCCTCGAGCAACTGGATCAATCGCTCTCCGGCGTGCCCTTTTCGATAGGCTTTTGCATGCGCCGACGCAGCAGCGGGCCCAGCAGATACGGCAGGATCAGCCCTACCCCGGCGAAGACCCACAGGCCGATTGCCAGGCCGCTGTCCCACAGGATCATCCAGTCGCCGTCGGAAATTTCCATGGCGTGGCGCAGATTCTTCTCCATTTCCGGGCCCAGCAGCAGCCCCAGAATCACCGGCACCAGCGGTATCTCCAGCTTGCGCAGAATGTAGCCGCCCACGCCGAAGGCCACCATGAAGTAGAGGTCAAACGTCGTGTTGCTGATCGAGTAGATCCCCACGAACGCCACCATCGTCACCACCGGTAGCAGGTACATCGGCGGAATCGACAAAAGCTTCACGAAAATGCCCACCAGCGGGATGTTGAGCAACAGCAGCAGGAAGTTACCGATCAACAGCGCCGCAATCACGCCCCAGACGATATCGGCGTTCTGGGTGAACATGAGCGGGCCGGGGGTGATGTTCAGCGAAATCAGCAGTGCCAGCAGTACCGCGGTCGTGCCACTACCGGGCACGCCAAGGGTCAGCATGGGCACTAACGCGCCGCTCGAGGCGCCGTTGTTACCTGCCTCCGGGGCGGCTACGCCGCGCGGGTCGCCCTGGCCGAAATGGCCCTTCTTGCCGACCACCTTCTTTTCGAGGGTATAACTGATGAAGCTACCCAGGGACGCGCCGGCCCCCGGCAATACGCCAGCGATAAAGCCCAGCACGCCACCGCGCAGGCTGGTGGGGAGGATATCGCGAATCTCACGCCAGCTCAGCGCAAGTTTGTTGACCTTCATGTTCTCCTTGCCACCGCCGGCGCGCTCCTCGATGAAGAACAAAAGCTCGGAAATGGCGAACAGGCCGACGATGGCGATGATGAAGTCGACGCCCTCGAAAAGCTCGAGCACACCGAAGGTATAGCGCTGCACCCCGGTGTTATCGATGCCCACCGTGGCGATCATCAAGCCCAGACATGCCGCGACCACCGTTTTGACCGGGTTCTTGCCGGTGATGCCGCCCAGGGTGGCAAACGCCAGCATGAACAGCGCAAAGTACTCCGCCGGGCCAAACGTCAGCGCAAATTTGGCCAACAGCGGCGCCAGCAAAATCAGGCCCACGGTTGCGACCAGGCTGCCGATGAAGGAAGCAATGGCGGAGATCGCTAGCGCCTCGGCGGCCTTGCCCTTCTGGGCCATGGGGTAGCCGTCCAGGCAGGTCATCATGGCCGGCTCGTCGCCGGGAATGTTGAGCAGGATCGACGAGATACGCCCGCCGTACATCGCCCCGGCGTAAACCGAGGTCAGCATGATCAGCGCGGTTTCCGGCGCCAGCCCCAAACTGAAGGCCAACGGAATCAGAATGGCCACGCCGTTGGCCGGGCCCAGCCCCGGAAGCGCCCCGATCAGGGTACCCAAAAAGGCCCCCATTAAGGCGAACATCAGGTTATGGGGCTGAAGCGCTACCCCGAACCCGTCCATCAAAAAACCAAGGGTTTCCATCAGTTCACCTCCAGAAAGGAGAGCAGCCCCAGCGGCAGGGCGAGATCCAGCCCGTAGCTGAACAGGAAGTAGACGATCACCCCGGCCACGGCCCCGGTCACGTAAGCCTTCACGGGCGGTGCGCCCATGCGCCAGCAAAGCGTGCCTACGGCCAGCGTAGTGCTGATGATGAAGCCCAACGGCTGCAGCAGCATCGCGTAAAGAATCAGCACCACCACGGCGACGATCAACTCGACGCCGGTGCGACTCCAGGGCCAGGCGTTATCCGGGTCGGGGCGCACGATCAGGTAGAGGCTGGAGATGGCCAGTACCACGGCCAAAAGCTTGGGGAAGGTATCCGGCCCCACCGCCTCGCCGCCACCAAACGGTACGGGAAACTGCGAGGCGGCCCAGCCGTACGCGACGGCCAGGACGATCAACAGGACCCCAAAGATGCGGTCGTTAAATGTCATTACTGAATCAGCCCGATATCTTGAGAGATCTGCTCGATTTCATCGATCTGATTAAGCACGAACGCCTCGAACTCGCCGGCGGTCATGTGAAACGGCATCAGGCCGTTTTGCGACATGACGTTTTGCCACTCTTCGCTCTCATAGATCGTATCCATGGCGTCGGTCCAGTAAGCCAGGGCGTCGTCAGAGATATCGGCGGGCATGTAAAAGCCGCGCCAGTTGGGGCCGAGCGCATCGATGCCCTGCTCACGGGCGGTGGGAATATCGGCGAAATCACCGGGCAGGCGCTCTTCCGAGAGCACCGCCAGCACGCGCAGATCGCCGGACTCCATGAAGCCCTGGGCTTCGGTGATGTCGCCGGTGAAAGCATCCACGTGGCCGCCGATGACCTGAGTCAGCGCTTCGCCGCCATTGTTGTAGGACAAATAGGCGATGCGCGGTAGATTTTCGACCTCGGCGGCCTGGGCGGCGATCAGCACCTTGAGATGATCCCAGCCGCCCCGGGCGCTGCCGCCGGCGAATTTGACGCTGCGCGGATCGTCCTTCAGCGCGTCCATCAGGTCGTTGAGATCCTGGTATTCAGAGTCCGCGGAGACCGCAATGATGCCGTAATCGGCGCCCAATGCGCCGACCCAGTTGACCATATCCGCGGAAAGCCCGGGAAACTGCCCCTGGGCCAGGCGCGTGGTGGTCGCGGTCGAGGCGGCGACCAGCAGTTGGTCGTCGCCGGCGCGCTTGCTTACGACGTGGGCAAAGGCCACGCCGCCGCCGGCACCGGCCATGTTGATGGTCTGCACGTTGGCCGGCACCAGGTCGAGCTCCTGCATCACGTTACCGACGCTTCGACAGGTGAAGTCCCAGCCGCCGCCCGGATCCGACGGCGCGATGCACTCGACCTTACCGGTGGGGTCGAAGGCGGCGGCGGTAGTGGCGAATGAAGCGGCGGCCAGCGGCAGAGCCAGCAGCGTGACGTACTTGAATGAGGACGTGAGGGTCATGGCGCTCTCCTGAAGGTGATCTATTGTTGTGGTGCTTATTAAAGCGGTGCTTGGTAAGTCGTGCGCTGCACTTGTTGTGATGATGCACCGCGCTGATCGTGCAACGGCGAGACGTTAGAAGAGGATAGGACCTGGCAACAAGCTTCTGGACATAATGCACAAAAAGAGCATTGTGGGCATTTTGTTCATTGTGTTCACGAGCGCCAGCCCAGGCGTGGAAGGCGGGAACGGCGGAAAGGCTTACAGCGTTTCAAGATACTCGGTGCTAGTGCGCTGTAAGCGGTAGCGGCGTTCGGGCCTACCTACATCACCATAGCCCAATTCGGCCTCGACCACGTGCACCGAGACCAGATACTCCAGGTAGCGCCGCGTGGTGGAGCGGCTGGCCCCCATGGCCCTGGCGACCTGAGCGGCGGCCAGCGGATGGTCGGCGTGCTGCAGCGCCTCGACGATCGCGCGAAGCGTCAGGCGATCGATGCCCTTGGGCAGGCTGCGCCCGGCGACCGGCGGGGCGGGCGGCTGCACTCGCGCCAGCATGCGATCGAGCTCGGCCTGGCTCATCTGCTGGCGACAGGCGAGCTGGGCCCGCTCGCGCTGAAAGCGCGCCAGCATCTGCTGCATGCGCTGTGCCTCGACGGGCTTGATGAGGTAGTCAAAAACGCCGCCGCGCAGCGCTTCGCTGATGGTCTCGACCTCGCGGGCGGCGGTGACCATGACGATCTCCACGTGGACATAGTCGCGACGCAGCGCCCAGAGAAGCTCGAGCCCCTGAACGTCCGGAAGGTAAGCATCCAGCAGCACCAGGTCGACGCTTTCGCCGTGGCGCGCCATCTGCTCGCGGGCCTCGGCACCGCTTCGCGCCTGGCCGACCACCTTGAAGCCGTCGTTTTGTTCGATGAACGCGCGGTGAATATCGGCGATGCGAAAATCGTCCTCCACCACCAGGATACCGTACTCGTGTGCCGCCATAGCGCTTCCAGGATCGATGTCGTTATAGGTATTCGTCGTTAGTGATAGTGCCGTCATGCGCCGAGCTGGCTTAGCAGTCTACCACGGGCGAATCGGGCCCGATCTGCACGCACAGCGAACGGTTCAGCACGGCGATGAAGCAGGCCCCGCCCAGCTCGCTCTCCTCGAGTGTGACGTCTCCCCCGTACTGCCGGCAAAGCCGGGCGACCAGCGCCAGGCCCAGCCCCTGGTGCTGGCCGGTCTTGGTCGAAAAGCCCTCGCTGAAAATCGACTCGACGTGCTCGGCGGACACGCCCGGGCCGTTGTCGTCCACCTCGATGACGAGCTGCTCGCCCAGATCGGTAAAGAATAGCCGCACCGTCGGGGAATCCGCGCGGGGGCCGTGAAGCGTGGCAAAGAAGGCGTTGTCGAGCAGGTTGCCCACCACGGTCATCATCACCTCCTGGCCGCTTGGCGTCAGCGGCTGCGACAGCGAGCTCTGCTCGTCGATCTCGAGCGCCACGCCAAGCTCGCGCGCCCGAGTCAGCTTGCCAAGCAAGGTGCCGCTTAGCACCGTGTCCGCCACGTGGCTCATCAAAAAGCTCATCTGCTTCTGGGCGCGTTCGCTCTCCTGATGAATCAGCTTGAGCGCCTCCTCGACGCGCCCAAGCTGCAAGAGACCGGAAATGGTGTAGAGCTTGTTGGAGAACTCATGGGCCTGGGCACGCAGCATGTCGACATCGCGACTCGCCTGGGTCAGCGCCTCGGAAAGATCGACGATCTCGCGTCGGCTGCGAAAGGTCGCCACCGCCCCTTCGATCTCGCCCTCATCGATGATCGGCACGCGATTGACCACCACCGGGTGATCATTCAGCCACATCTGCTGGTCGAACTCCTGTTCGCCGCGCTTGAGCACCTCCAGAAGCCGGGAGTTGGGCACCACCTCGCGAATCGGCTGGCCGAGCAGCGCCTGGTCGTCGGGCAACTCCATCAGCCGACGCGCCTGCTGGTTCACCAGCGTAATGTGGCCTTCGCGGTTGACCGCCAGAATGCCTTCGTGGATGGACTGCAAAATGGCCTCTTTCTCCAGCGCGAGCCGGGCGATCTCGTAGGGTTCGAGCCCGAGAATCACCTTTTTCAAGTGCTGGGAGAGCACGTACGCGCCGGCAAAGCCGAGCAGGATCATCAGGCCCACCAGCATCCAGCCAAGGCTTGTGTAGCGCGCCGCATCCATCTCCACCCGGTCGACCAGAAAGCCGACCGAGACCAGCCCGATGATGTTGCCCGCCTCATCCCGAATCGGCGCCTTGCCGCGCATCGCCGTGCCGAGTGTGCCGGTCGCCTCGGAGACGTAGGAGCGTCCGTCACGCAGCGCCTGGCCGTTGTCGCCGCCGACCATCCGCTGGCCCAAACGCTCCGGCACGGGGTGGGAGTAGCGAATCGACTGGGCGTTGCCCACCACCACGTAGCGGGCGCCGGTTTCCAGTCGCACCCGCTCGGCCAAAGGCTGGATGATGCGCGCCGGGTCGTCGGTGTCAAAAGCGGCGACGATGCTCGGCATGCCCGCCACGGTTTTCGCCACCGCCAGCGCCCGCTCGCCCATCTGGGCGGTGACGATATCGGCCTTGCGGTGATTCAGATACGTGCCCTGGGCCAGCAGCATACCGGCCAGCAACAGCCCCACCAGCAGCATGACCTGCAGGCGAAAGCTGCGTTTGTACCAGCGGCGCCGGGAACGGGGCCGCTGGCCGGGTTTCAAATCGGCAAGCGAAGGCCGGGACAACGACATGAGGGAACTCAGCGGGCGCAAAGGCGTCATTATGGCACGCAGGCCAAAGCCACGGTAATCTATGGCGCTTTTGCGCGACCGGGCGTGGTTCGCTTTCGTGAATTTTGGAAAAGAAGGTAACGTGCTTACTTTATTGAGAAGCAGTGTACTGGTGTGCTGGCCGCTGTTTGCAGGGGCGGCGATGGCCAACCCGTTCTACGCCCCGCCCCCGCCGGACGACGGTTCACCGAACTTCACCGGCGATGCCGAGCTCGGCTTCACCCATCTTTCGGGCAATACCGACAGCCAAACGCTGATCGGCAAGACCCGCCTGACTTGGCTGACCGGCAACTTGACCCACTCTCTGCGCGGCGAGGTGCGAAACGTCACCAAGGATGGCGAAACCAGCGCCGAGCAGTATCTGCTGGCCGGGCGCGAGCGCTTTGATTTCAGCGGCCCGCACTATCTGTTCGGCTTCTCCCGTTGGGAAAAGGACCGCTTCGCCGGCTACGACCAGCAGCTCTCGGTGATCGGCGGCTACGGGCGCCAACTGCTCGCAGGCGATAGACAGTCGCTGTCGCTCGAGGCGGGCCCGGGCTATCGCAACGACCGGCTGCGCGAGTACGACGACCAGCAACTGGCCGTCGCCTACACTGCGCTGGCGTACCGTTTTGGGTTCGCCGAGGGCACTGATTTCGAGCAGGAGATGTCCGTCGAGTACACGTCGGAAAACACTACCTCGCGCTCCTTCACCGCCCTGACCGCTCGGGTGACGCCGCGGATCTCGATGCGCTTGTCCCACGAGATCAAGCACAACTCACAGCCGCCGCCGGATACCATCGAGCGCACCGACAACACCACCAGCGCCTCGCTCCTGTACCGCTGGTAAGCCTTGTTTTTAAGAATTTTTCTCAAACCCTGCGCATCAGCCCTTACTGACCGCGGTGCGCCCAGGCCGTCATGCGCTTTTCCAGCACCGCGAACAGCTCGTACATCACCATGGCCATGGCGCTGATCACGATCAAGCCCGCAAACACCAGCCCCATGCGCATCTGCGAGCCGGCGCTCATCATCAGATAGCCGATGCCCTGGTTCGACGCCACGGTTTCCGACACCACGGTGCCCACGAATGCCAAAGTGATCGCCACCTTCAGCGAGGCGAAAAAGTAGGGCAGCGAGCGCGGCATGCCGACCTTGAGCAGCACGTCGATGCGCCGTGCGCCAAGCACGCGCAGCACGTCCTCCATCTCAGGCTCGAGTGTGGCAAGCCCTGTCGCCACGTTGACCACGATAGGAAAAAAGCAGATCAAAAAGGCGGTCAGGATCGCCGGGATCGAGCCGATGCCGAACCAGACCACCAGGATGGGCACGAAGGCGACCTTGGGAATGGCGTTGAAGCCGACCAGCAGCGGGTAGCAGGCGTTATACAAAAAACGTGACGAGCCGATGATGAAGCCCAGCACCAGCCCCACCGCCACGCCGAGGCCAAAGCCGATCAGCGTGGTCCAGAAGGTTTGCCAGGAGTGGCGCCCGATTGGCCCGGCGTAGTCGACGAGCGCGTTGGCGGTGTCGAGAGCGCTTGGGAAGATGAAGCTCGGCACATCGAAAAGCCGCACCGCGGCCTCCCATACCAGCACCAGCACCGCCACGGCGATCCAGGGGGCGAGGCGCTCGGTGGTTTTACCCGGTCGTTTCATAAGGAACCTTTTAACTTGCACGCACATCGCCGATCCGGCTTCGCAATGCGTGTACCAGATCGATAAAGGGCTTTTCATAGGTGGAGTCGATCGAGCGCGGGCGCGGCAGTTCAATGGCGCGCTGCTCGATCACCCGGCCCGGGCGGCGGCTCATGACGTAGACGGTATCCGCCAAAAACGCGGCCTCACGCAGGTCGTGGGTGACCAGCACCACGGTAAAGCGCTGCGCCTCCCACAGATCGCGCAGCACACACCAAAGCTCCTCACGGGTGAAGGCATCGAGTGCGCCGAAGGGTTCGTCGAGCATCAAAAGTTTCGGCCGATGGATCAGCGCCCGGCAGATCGAGGCGCGCTGCTGCATGCCGCCGGAAAGCTGCCAGGGGTATTTATCCTCGTAGCCTTTAAGCCCAACAGTTTCCAGAAGCGCCTGCGCCCAGCCGACGAACTCCTCGCGCCGGCGGCGAAATTGATGGCGGTAGGGTTTGACGATCTCCAGCGGCAGCAAGACGTTATTGAGCGTGGTGCGCCAGGGCAGCAGATTGGCGTTTTGAAACGCCATGCCGGTGATCTTGAGCGGGCCGGTCACGGGGTCTCCGTCCACGCTCACCGCGCCGTTGCTCGGCGCGTGAAGCCCGGTGCAGAGCTTCATGAAAGTCGATTTACCGCAGCCCGATGGCCCCACGAAGGCGACGAACTCGCCCTCAAAAATGTCCAGGTCGATCTGCTCGATGGCGTTCTCCACGCCGTCATAGGAGAGGCTGACATCGTCAAAGCGCACGAACGCCTGGCGCATTACTCGGCCTCCGAAAACAGCGCCCGAGCTTCGACAGAGGGAAGATACCGTGAGGTAAATACCTGTTCCGGCGTGGGAACGGTGGGCAAATCGTAACTCTCGGCGACCAGCTCGATGGCCTGGCCAAGGCGCTCATCGTCGACGTCGCCCACGCCGTTGGCGCGCGTGTAGGGCGTATCGATGACGCTCTCGATGGCAAGCTCCAAACGCCTTGTTTCGACGGCGGCATCGATCAAGCCATCGCGTGCGCTGACGTACTCCACCGCGGCTTCGGGGTCGTCCAGCGTCTCCGCCAGTGCCCGATTGAAGGCGCGCAAAAAGCCCTCGACGGCGTCGGGGTGCTCTTCGGCAAAGGCGTCGCTTGCGATGATGACGTTACCGTAGATCGGCACGCCGAACTCGGGAAACGCCATGATCGTGAGCTCCTCTTCGCTCATGCCGCGCTCTTCCAGATTCAGAAGGCTGGTGAAGTAAAAGCCCGTAATGGCATCGACGTCGCCGCGCATCAGCAGCGTTTCGCGAAGCGTTGGGTCGACGTTTTGCCACGTCACCGCGTCGGGGGCGAGGTCATTAGCCGCGGCAAAGGCGTCCCAGGCGCGATAGCCCGTATCGAAGGTCGGCGCGGCGATGGTTTTACCGACCAAATCCGCCGGGGTTTCGATGCCACGGTCCTTACGCGCAAAGACCGCCGCGGGCGTGCCGTCGTAGAGTACGTAGACCCCATGAATACCGGGGCCCTCCGGGTTTTCAGCCAAAAACTCGATCACCGCGTTCAAATCGCCAAAACCCATTTCGTAGGCGCCGGAGGCCACCCGATTGACCGCCCCCGCCGAGCCGCTACCGGAATCGATCTGCACGTCCAGCCCCTCTTCGGCGAAATAGCCCTTCTCTTGCGCCATCAAAAACGGCGCCGACGGCCCCTCGAAACGCCAATCCAGCTGAAAACGAACTGGCGTATCGGCCAGTGCTAGCGCGGGCAACCCCGCAAGCGTCAATGCGCAGGCCCGGCCCAGCCAAACCGCTTTCCCTGCCCCAAAGGGGTTAATGCGATGAGTCATCGAGAGCACCTTGTATACAGATGAAAATGCTCTGAACAGTGCAGCAACGTTGCCAGACACAGCCAATTTCAATGAATTCAGCAGCTTGAAACACGTCACGGGTAACTCAACGCGGCGCGGGCGCGCCCAAACGGTGCGCGATACTTTTTTTACGCACCAAAGAAAAACATATTCGACTTTCGTCTACTCGGCTTGTATACTAAACGCTGTTTCCTGTCCTCGCGCCATTTCCCCAATGGCGCTTTTTTTTACCCGCGATTTACGCACTGACGCGTTTTCTTCTCGTCCCACCAAAGGTGTTCTTCTTGATGAAACCATCGGCTCACGACGGTGACAGCCGCAGGCGTTCTACGCTAGGCGACCCCGTTGTACTTATCCTAAGCATCGGATTTATCGTCGCTTTTCTTGCCTTCTCTTTCTATGACCTGAATCTGGTCGCCGACACCATCAGCCAGGGCTTCGCCTGGAGCGCGCTGATGTTCGGCACCTACTTCCAGTTCATGATGCTGGTGACCTTCTTCATCGCCATCGGCATTGCGCTGTCGCCGGCGGGCAAGGCCAAAATCGGCAACCTGGATGCACCAGAACTGAGCACGTTCAAGTGGATCTCGATCATTTTGTGTACGCTGTTGGCCGGTGGTGGCGTGTTTTTCGCCGCCGGTGAGCCGATCTACCACTTCGTGGTCGTGCCGCCGGCCTTCGATACCGACCCCAACGTGCCCGCCGCGGTACCCGGGGCGCTGGCGCAATCCTTTACTCACTGGGGCTTCGTCGGCTGGGCGATTCTGGGCTCGCTCACCGCCATCGTGCTGGCCCACGCCCACTACGTGAAAGGCCAGCCGCTGCAGCCACGCACCCTGCTCTATCCGGTGCTCGGCGAGCGCTTGCTGCGCGGCCCGCTGGGCGGGCTGATCGACGCTTGCTGCGTCATTGCGGTGGTCGCGGGCACCGTCGGGCCGGTCGGCTTTCTGGCCACCCAGGTGAGCTTTGGCCTGCACGATCTGTTCGGCTTACCCAACAACTTCTATACCAAGCTGGCCGTGCTGGTGGTGCTGGGCGTGATCTACGTGCTGTCGTCGGTCAGCGGCGTGCAAAAAGGCATGCAGCTTCTTAGCCGCTTCAACGTCATTTTGGCGCTCATCATTGGCGCGGTGATTTTCGTGTTCGGCCCGACGCTGTTCTTGTTCAACAGCTACTTCGCCGGCATGGGCACGTATCTCGGTGACTTCTTCAAGATGGTCACCATGACCGCAGAAACCGCCCCGGCGGAGTGGATGCAGTGGTGGATCGTCTTCTTCTACGCTTGGTTCATCGCCTTTGCCCCGCTAATGGCGATTTTCGTCGCGCGGATTTCCCGCGGGCGCACCATTCGCGAAATGATCCTCGCCGTATCGGTCATCGCCCCGATTGCCACCACGGTGTGGTTCACGCTGCTCGGCGGCTCCGGCATCTTCTACCAGATGACCGGCGCGATCGATCTCAGCGATGCCCTGCAGGCCTTCCAGTTCGACATCGCCACGCTCACCGTAGCCAAGGCGCTGCCCGGCGGCACCTGGATGGCGCTGGCGATTTTGCTGCTAACGACGATCTTCGTGGCCACCACCGGCGACTCGATGAGCTACTCCATCGCCATGGTGGGCGCCGGTCACGACGAGCCCAGCCGCTTTCTGCGCGCCTTCTGGGGAGTGGTCATGGCCATCATGGCCGCGGTGCTCTTGGCCATGCGCGAAGGCCAGATCGCCGCGCTCCAGCAATTCATCGTCATCACCGCCGTGCCGGTCTCGTTCTTCCTGCTGCCCTCGCTCTGGAACGGGCCACAGGCAGCGTTTGCGATGGCGCGGGAGCAAGGGATCATAAAGTGACGCTTTGCATTCCTTGCACGACTCGATTTCCGTAAGCCTTACGTGCGAACGGATTTCGAATCACCGACGCATGAGAAAAAGGAATACGTATACAACTTAATTTCTTTTGTGCGACGTACGGGACCCATGAACAATAGGCCGCCTTTATCTGTTTTGGCCCCACGGTCCAAGCGCGCACGATCAGACAGTGACGATTACAAGAGTTCGAACGAGCAGGAGTTGATATGAAGTCTTCCCTTTCCAAGGTGATTTGCGGCGTCAGTGCTGGAGTGCTGCTGGCCGGCTGCGGCGACGAGAGCAAGAAACCCAATATTGCTATTGGCCCACCCGCCAGCACGACCCAAGGGGTCTCTCAATTACTGTTCGATGCTTACGGCATTGGGAGCGACAAGTACAACACCTATCAAGAGGGCTTTGGCGCCGCGCTCGACGGTGTTCAGGATGGGAACATCGATATCTCCATCGGTATCCTTGGGCTCCCCTCCGGCAGCATCGAGAACCTGCAGGCCTCCAGCGGTGATGTCCATCTGATGAGTTTGAGCGATGCGGCGATCGACTACATCGAATCCAATAGTGCCTACCGCCGCTTCACCATTCCGGCGGGTAGTTACGATTTCCAGGACGAGGACGTCGAGACCATCACCGCCTACGCTGTGCTGGTGGGCAATACCCATACCATCGATGAGGAGCTTGGCTACGAACTCGCGCGCCTGATGTACGAGCACGCCGAGGAAAACACCCACGCCCAGTCGACCTTCATGACGCTGGAAAACGCCTTGAACGGCGCCGAGGGATTGCCGATCCACCCGGGCGCCAAGCGCTACTACGAAGAGCAGGGGCTGACCGTAGACAATCCGGTGGCTACCCTAGACGATATCTCGCCCAAGAGCGAGTACGTGCTGGGTACCGGAAGCCAGGGCGGCACTTACTACCCGCTGGGTGGCGAAATGGCGACCATCTGGAACCGCTACTTGGACGGACAGAACTTCACCAACATCGAGACTGGCGCCTCCATCGAGAATCTGGTCAGCATCCGTGACGACCGGATGGACCTTGGCATGACCGTTCACGCGCCGGCCCAGGATGCCAATGCCGGTCGCGGTGAGTTCGAAAGCGGTGCCATCGATAACGTTGCTTTCATCGGCCATATCTACCCCGAGGTGATCCAAGTAGTGACGCGCGAGAGCAGCGGCATTGAAAGCCTCGATGAGCTCGCCGATTAATTTTTTCATCTGCGCCGCGGGCTCGCCCTGCGGCGCCATCCGCTTAAGGTTTCAACGTGGATAAAAAAAAACTTCTGACGATGCGGCCAAGCTAGAGGCGTCGCTGCTGGAAAAGTACGATCGCGAGTCCAACACACGATCGCCCCTACAGCTTGGCAAGTGGGCCTGGGTAATCACCCTGGTAGGTATCTCGCTCACCTGCTTTCATCTTTATACCGGCTACTTCGGTACCCTGCCCTCGCAGAAACAGGGCGCAGTGCATCTGGGTATGGCGCTGGGAATGATTTTCTTGCTATTCCCTGCCACCCGTGGTGCGGGTCGCAAGGCGTCGGTTCCTTGGTACGACGTGGTGCTGGCGTTCGTAGCCACCTTTGCCGCTTACTACAAGATCCTTTTCTACGAGGAGGTGTTGCGCGCTCGGGTGACTGGCTATACAAGCCTGGATCTTGCCATGGCGGCGCTGGGCGTACTCTTCGTGCTGGAAGCGACACGACGTACGGTGGGTCTCCCGATCGTCATCATGGCAGCGCTGGCCATTACCTACGCGCTATTCGGCAACCTCATTCCAAGCCCACTACTTTCTCACCCCGGCTTCGCCCTGGAGCAGGTGTCGCCTTACCTGTGGTTTCGAGAAAGCGGTATCTTCGGCACCCCCTTGCAGATCTCGGCACGCTTCATCTTCCTGTTTTTGTTCTTCGGCGTGGTGCTGATGCACACCGGCGTCGGGCGCTTTTTCAATGATCTGGCCTTCGCTATCACCGGTCGCTTCACCGGCGGCTCCGGCAAAGCGGCGGTCATCGCCAGCGCCTTGCAGGGCATGATTTCAGGTAGCTCCATCGGCAACACCGTGGCCTCGGGCTCATTCACTATCCCCATGATGAAAAATGCCCGTTTCAAGCCGGAAGTGGCCGGCGCCGTCGAGGCTTCTGCCTCGACCGGTGGGCAGATCATGCCACCGCTAATGGGCGCAGCGGCCTTCATCATGGTCGAGTACGTGGGGGTGTCCTACCGCGAGATCATGCTTTCGGCGTTGATTCCCGCCGTGCTCTACTTCGCCGGAATATTCATCGGTGTTCATTTCGAGGCCAAGCGCCATCGCATTCTCGGCCTCCCCAAGGAGGAGTTGCCCAGCAAGCGCAAGCTAATGCTCGAGAAAGGCTACATGCTGCTGCCACTGCTGGTCATCGTGGCGACCATCAGCGCCGGCTTCACCGCCCAGCGTGCAGCTCTTCTAGGGATCGCCTGCGCGTTCGCGGTGAGTTTTATCCGTAAGGAGACGCGGCCAAGTATCAAGGGAGTGCTCGACATTTTCGAGCAGGGTGCTCGGGTAGCGCTGCCGGTCATCGCGGCGGTGGCCTGCGCCGGTATCATTGCCGGCGTGGTCGGCATGACAGGGCTAGGTGCCAAGTTCGCCGCCGGCATCATCAGCCTGGCCGACGGCGTACTGATCCTGGCATTGCTGTTTACCATGGTGGCCTGCATCGTCCTGGGCATGGGATTGCCCACTACCGCCAACTACGTGGTGACGGCCACCATCGCGGCGCCGGCCCTGATCAACGAGTTCGGCTTGGCCCCCATGGCGGTACATCTGTTCGTGTTCTACTTCGGCATCATCGCCGACATCACCCCGCCGGTGTGTCTGGCTGCCTTCGCCGGGGCAGGCATCGCCCGCGCCAACCCAATGCTGACCGGCTTCACCGCGGTCAAGCTCGCCATTGGCGCCTTCATCATACCCTATGCCTTCATCTATAACCCCATGCTGGTGATGGTGGACGCAACGCCCATGGGCATACTGAGCGCGCTGGTCTTTTCACTGATCGGCATCATGGGTGTCAGCAGCGCCTTGATCGGCTATTTCCTGCGCGACTCACACCTCTGGGAGCGGCTAGTGCTGCTGGCGGCGGGGCTGGCGATGGTCGTGCCGGAGCTTCTTACCAGCGGCGTCGGCTTTCTCGCCATGGTCGCCATCGGCTGGCTGCAGCACAGGCGCGCCGAGACGCCCAACACCGCCACCTCGTAAGCGCGGCTGCTTTCCGCTATCCTCCCGGTGCCCACCGCCGGGAGGGTGGATCGGTCATCAGGAGCCCACGCGTGTTTTCTCGCAATCTTCCGTCTACCACCGCGATGCAGTGCTTTGAAGCGGCTGCGCGCCACATGAGTTTTACCCGCGCCGCGGACGAGCTGAACCTAACCCAGAGCGCGGTCAGCAAGCAAGTCGCCCAGCTCGAGTCCTCCCTGCAGCACAAGCTGTTTCGCCGCGTACGGCGCAGCTTACTGCTGACGCCAGAAGGCGCTATCTTTTTAAGCGACGTGCGCAAGATGCTGACCCAGCTCGACATGTCGACCCAAGCGATCATGACCTACAGCGGCAATAGCGAAGTACTCAAGGTGGCGACGCTGCCGAGCTTCGGCAGTCGCTGGCTGGCCAGCAAGCTGCCCGCCTTCATGGCCGCTCACCCTGGCATTAGTCTGGAGTTTCATGACCGGGTGGAAGATTTCGATCTTGAGCAGCAGAACATCGATATCGCTTTTTTCTACGGCCACGGCAGTTGGCCGGACCTTGCTTGCCACAAGCTTTTCGACGAGCGTATGGTCGCCGTCGCCGCGCCAGCGCTGTTGGCGCGTCACCCGATCCAGAGTGCGACCGACCTCACGGAGCTTGAACTTTTGCACCTCTCGACTCGCCCGGACGCCTGGCACCACTGGTTTGCCGATCAGGGCATCGCCACCGACCGCAGCTACCACGGCACCCGTTTCGAAACCTTCCCCATGCTGGTACGCACGGCTATGGCTGGCGGTGGAGTAGCGCTAGTGCCGCGTTTCACAGTGGACGAAGAGCTTGCCGCTGGACAGCTAGCCATCGCTTGGCCCTGCCACTTTGAAAGCGCCAGCGCCTACTACCTGGTTTATCCGGAACACCTGGGAGAGCTTGCTAACGTGCGTCGTTTCGTCGAGCACATCATCGCCTGCGCCGAAATCACCCGAGGTGAATAGCGCTGCCTCAGTCGAGGCAAGAAGCGGTAAAGAAGAGAGTGCAGAGAAGATAGCAAACAGGCCCCGCCCTGAATCGGGCGAGGCCTTGGCGATCAGTGACCGAGTCTTTCGAGTACCTGGCGCCGGGAGTCCTGCTCGCGCTCGGCATAGAGGGCGAGTTCGTCGGTGACAGTGGTGCCAAGCGCTTCCTCGAAAGCGTCGCGATTGGCGTTGCCAGCGTAGGCGCCGCTGGCCTCACCGCCAAGGTTGGATTGGAATATACCGGCGGCGCTCACGGGCAGAAAGTCTTCGTAAGTGATCGGGTACGCTTCGACCACGCCCTGTTCGATCAGCCGCTCAAGATCACGCTCCTCGCCCTGGTAGCCGCGCCCCTGCTCGGTCAGGTGATAGTGGAAGAAAGCCAGCGCCTCGCGGCGCAGGGTGGCGTCGTCGTCCGGAAATTCGCTGAAGACCTGGCTCATCACCTGCTGGTGAGCGTCATTCTCCTTGCTGTCGCTTTGTTGGCGCGCCTCGGTCAGCAGCCGGTCGTAGAGCGCCCGTCCCTTGGGCGTCAGCGCAACGCCGCGCTGCTCTATCTCTCCAAAGCGCGCGGTGTGGCTACCCTCGTGGTCGCCGGAGAAGCGGATGGTTTCCTGTAGCGCTTTGAAACTGGTCTGGCGCAGCAGAATAGGACGCTCCCGGCGCGGCGGCCCCTCGATCACCGCCTTCGGGTTGATGCCCACCGCCGGCATGCGCCGCTGCACCTCATCGATGTCCAGGGTTCGTGGCGTCAGGTGGTTGATGTGCGGCCCGCGAAAGCAAACCACGTCGGCGATCAGCCGGTGTTCGTCATGCAACGCTTGGTAGGTTGCGTGATCCACGGTGGCTTCGCGATGCCAGCGGAAGGTCTCCAGCGCCTCCTCGACGAAAGTTCTGGCTTGATCGGCGTCGAGCCCGCCCTGTGCTTCGTGTTGCGCGATCAGTTCCCGCACCCCGGGCGTAAAGATGTCGCGCCGAGCGAGGATCTCGGCGGCGCGCTCGCGCAACTCCGCGTCTGCGATGAGTTCAAGGCGCAAAAGTGAAGTGAATACGCGAAAGGGGTTTCTGGCCAGCGCCTCGTCGTCGATAGGGCGAAACGCCGTGGAGTGTACCGGTACGCCCGCTTCCGACAGATCATAATAGCCCACTGGATACATACCCATGACCGCAAACAGCCGGCGCAGCATGGCGAGTTCCTCGGCGGTGCCGACACGAATGGCGCCGTGGCGTTCAACGCTCAGCCGCGAAAGCTCGCTCTGAGCCTCCAGGCGGCGAGCGAGCTCGGGCTGCTCATCTAGCGTCTTTTGGTTAACCTCGGCCACCAAATCCAGAAGCGTGGTGTACTGCGGCACCTCCTCCTGGTACATGGCCGACATGGCTTTGGAGAAGCGATCGCGTACATCGTCGGTCGAAAGGTAGGTCGTCATGGCATCCTCACGGTGTTGTGTTGTTCAATTGAGTGGTCGCTCACGCCGCTAGCGTCTCTAGCGCCTGCTCGATCATGTCCAACCCTTCGGCCAGCACCTCGGGTTCGGTGGTCAGCGCAGGTAACAGGCGCAACACATTGCGCCGACGACCGCTGGGCATCAGGAGAACCCCTGCCTCGCGGCCGGCCTTCAGCAAGGCATCGAGATGCTCGGCACCGGTAGCGCTCGCGGTATTCTCGAAGACGATACCGCGCATCGCGCCGACGCCGGTCATGGCGCCGAGCATGGGAAAGCGCCCGCTCTCGCGCCAGCGCCGGTGGGCATCGACGATCATCGCCTCCTGGGCGCTTGCCCAAGTCATGAGCGATTCTTCGCTCATGATCTCCATCACTGCCAAGGCAGCGGCACAGGCCACGGCGTTGCCGGAGTAGGTGCCGCCGAGCCCGCCCTTGGGCAGGGTGCCCATCATCTCGGCGCGCCCGACCAGCGCCGCCAGCGGAAGTCCTGCGGCGATGCTCTTGCCCATCAACACCATGTCGGGTTCGATACCCAGATGAGTGTAGGCGAAACGCGTACCGGTTCGCCCAAAACCCGACTGAATCTCGTCGCAAACCAGCACGATGCCGTGAGTGTCGCACAGTTCGCGCAGCGCCTTGGCAAAGCGCGGGCAAAGCACCCTGAAGCCACCCTCGCCCTGTACCGGTTCGACCACGATGCAAGCCACTTCATCTGCCGGCACCTCGACCTCGAACACCCGCTCCAAGGCCGCCAGCGCCTGCTCGGCACTCACGCCGCTGTCCACACTCGGGAACGGCAGGTGATAAACCGGGCCGGGCAGCGCGCCCAAGCGATTCTTGTAGGGCTTGACCTTGCCATTCAAGTTCAGCGCCGCCAGCGTGCGCCCGTGAAAGGCGTCGTCGAAGGCCAGTACCGCCTGACGGCCCGTTACACCGCGCACCACCTTGAGCGCGTTCTCCATCGCTTCGGCGCCACTGTTGGTGAGCATGCAGGTGGTTTCGAACGAGAGCGGCACGAAGTGCTCGAGCGCCTTGGCTACGTCCAGGTAGCCTCGATGAGGTACGGCATTAAAAGCCGAGTGCATGAGCGTTTCGACCTGCGACTTGACCGCTTCAACTACCGCCGGATGACAATGCCCTAGGTTAAGCACGCCTATGCCACCGATGAAGTCGATATAGCGGCGGCCCTGCTCATCCCATACTTCGGCGTTGCGGCCGCGAGCGATACAGACCGGATGAATGACGCCCAGGGAGCTACTGATATAGGGAAGTTCCATCGCCACTGTTTCTCCGTCATGGCTGCTATTTCATGACGCTATCAAATCAATCCGCCACAGCGAGCACAAACGAAAAAAAACGCTCAATACATTCCACTAAGGAATACGAACACTTTAAAAATCGTGTTTAATCGCCGACACACTGGAATTAGAGCATGCTTGGAATGAATAAAAAGATGAGAAGATCAGACTAAAACCCTTCGAGCAGCCTCAAAATCATCTGCCCCTGCTGATTGGCCTGAGCGAGGATCGTGATGCTCGCCTGCTGGAGAATCTGGGCGCGAATCAGGTGGGAGACTTCCCTGGCGTAGTGGGTGTCCTGAATGCGCGATTGGGCCGAGGAAAGGTTGATGATCGAGTTGTCGAGATCTTCAATGACACTTCCGAAGCGGTTTTGCACCGCGCCGAAATAGCTTCGCTGGCGATCGAGCGTGCCTAGGGCGGTATCGAGGACACCGGTGGGGTTGTCGGTGGCGCTGTCTCTGAGGACGCTGAAGCCAGTGAGTCCCAGTGCGTCCACGCCCATCGCCTGCAAGCGCACGCCGATGGTGTCGCCGCTGTTGGCGCCCACCTGGATGTTGAGGGTCTGATCCTCCATTAACCCCACGCCGTTGAAATTGCTCTGCCCGGCGAGCCGGTCGATCTCCTCGAGGCGCTGGTCGATTTCGTCCTGCAGCGAGCGCAAGTCACTCGCGTTGTAGGTGCCGTTGCCCGCCTGCACGGACAGCTCGCGAATGCGCTGCAGGTTGTCGTTGATCTGATCGAGGGTGCCTTCGGCGGTCTGTACCATCGAAATGCCGTCCTGGGTGTTGCGCATGGCCTGGTCCATGCCGCGAATCTGCGCGCCCATCCGGTTAGCGATCGCCTGTCCCGCCGCATCGTCCTTGGCGCTATTGACCCGTAGCCCCGAGGAGAGGCGCTGCATGGAGGTTTGCATCGCTTGCTGGTTGGCACGCAGATGCTTTTGCGCCGTCAGCGACGAGACGTTGGTGACAAGGCTGAACATGGAGGTGGTCCGGGCCCTCGCGATGTGAACCGCTTTTAGATATTATCGGCCCAAACCGGAAAAACATGAGCAGCCCAAACGCAGCGGGGCCGCCCGAAGGCGGCCCCGCTGGTCGTTACTGACGCGTCCTTAAACGTCTCAGGTCTCGTCGGCGTCGTCCACGTCGTCATGGTGCGGCGTTTTGTGATCCGCCTCGCTGGTCTGCTGGCTGGGCGGCGTTGCCTCGGAGATGGGCGTTTGAACGGCGCTCTTCTCCTTGGCCGTCGAGTCCAGAATCCGCAGGTTCGCGGGTGGCGCCTTGCCGTCGCGGTCCTCGCCGAAGTAGAGCGTGGTGTGCGGGAACGGGATCTCGATGCCGGCTTCGTCGAAGCGCATCTTGACCAGCCGGTTGAAGGCCCGGCCCACGCCCCACTGATCGCCAGGTGTGGTCTTGATGACCACGCGGATGTTCACCGAGCTGTCGGCAAGCGCGGTCACACCGGCCACGGTCATATCCGCCAAGAGCTTGAAGCCGTGCTCTTCGCTCGCTTTTAGATCCTCATAGGCCAGTTGAAGCTGCTCGATGGCGTAGTCGATGCTCTCGCGGTAGGCGATGCCGTACTCGCCGACGTGGTTGCCGTACTCGCGCATGTAGTTCGAGACGGTATCCACGCTCGAGAACGGTACGATGTGGTAGGTACCGGAAAGGTCACGAATCGCCACCGAGCGGATGCTCAAACGCTCCGCCGTACCGGTGATGCCGCCCACGGTAACCACGTCGCCAGTGTTCATGGCGTTTTCGATCTGGATGAACACGCCGGTGATCACGTCCTGCACCAGTTTCTGAGCGCCAAAACCGATCGCCAGACCCAGCACCCCGGCACCGGCAATCAGCGGGCCGATGTTGATACCGATTTCCGACAGCAAAATCATGCCGGTGATGGTCACCATGGCGATCGCCAGGGCGTTACGGAACAGGCTCAAGAGCGTTTTGGCCCGGGCCGAAGGCTCGCCACCGCCGGTTTCCGGGTTGAGCTTGTGCTCGATCAAACTCGCCAGCGCCAGCCAAATGCCCAGCGCGACGATGAGAATCACCGCGATGCTGATCAGCCGGCCCACGATGAGCGCACCGCGCTCGGAGGCGTACCAGGCGGCCAGGTTGAAAGCACCCCAGGCATCCAGCACGACCATGACCACGGCCACCAGAATGATGGTGCGAATCACGCGCAGGGCGTTGGGGATGTAGCTATTGAGCCGATGTTCGAGCATCGGAAGCTTACGGCGAAGATCCGCCGAAAGCTCGATACGCCGGCCGATGAACTGGGTCAAAAAGCTCGAGAGCAGAATGCCGATGACCACCGCGACTAGCGTTTTGAGCGTGGCGAACAGCACGAAGGGCAGCGCGTCGCCCGGGCGCACCAGCGTCAACACGAACACAATCAGGAAATAGAGCAGCGCGAACAAATGCCAGGTACGGGCAAAGAGCCTCAAGGAAAGGCGGCTCGCCGTCATCGTGCTCTGGCGGCTCATATCGCTCAGGTTGTCGCGCAGGCGCACGCGGTTTTTCAGCACCACGGCCACAGCGTAAATGAACGCCAGGACCATGATCAGCGTGCCGACCGCCTGACCCAGCGCCGGGGCGATATAGAAGTTGATCAGTGGCACCACGACCATCAGGCCGTAGCCGACCATGCCGACCAGCCGCGCAATCCAGCGGTTCCAGTAGCCCGCCTCCTTGGCCGAGATGGGCAGCAGGCGCAGCCCCTCGTAGCGCGACGAAAAAAGCATTCTAAACGCCGCCTTGATCAGCTCGATGACCAAAAAGGCGTTGAGGAACAGCGAGGCGCGCGTGGAGAGTTCGCCGGTTTCGCCCACCGCGAAGGTCGCGATCAAATTACCCACCACGTAGGCGGCACCGATGATCAGCGCGTCGATCAGCGCTGCGATGATCACGCAGCCAATCAGACGCAGAATCGAGGTCGAGCGCTCACCGTACTGCGACCAGCCGCTCAACTTGGTGAACAGTGACTTCGCCAGCCGGCGAAACAGCATGAAAATGACGAAGGTGGAGGCGATGACGATGCCCAGATTGATCGCCGCGGTGATGAAGGCCGCGCTATCGAAGCTGTCGCTGCTCTGGCCACTAAAGATTCCGGTGACGACCCCCGCCGCCTGCTCGAGCTGGGTACCGATATTGCCCACCACGCTGCTGGTGAGCTCGGCGAGCTGGCGTGGAAGCGACACGTCTTCCGGGGCTAGATTCCCCCCTTCGGCAGCGGCCTCCGGCGAGAGTTGGGCGTCCAGCGCGTCCGGCATCGAAGAGGCTTCGCTGCGCAGGCGTTCGATCAGCTCCTGGCGCGCCTGATCGTTTTCGAGCAGATCGGCCAGCGCCTCGTAGGAGGGAGGCGAATCGGCGGTTTCGTCGTCGGCGCTAAGCGTGGTTTGAGCCAGCGCCGGGCTCATCATGGCAAAAAGCGCAAGCAGCCAAACGCCCAGCCAGGGTAGTAAACGTGATGGCGTCACACCGGAGTCTCCCTTTGGGTGAAGTAGTGTATTCAATCTAACGGCTTAACCGCGTTATGCAAATCATAGCGAGCAGGCGCCTCGCGTCCAGCGCCGCGCCTTTTGCAGCGCGTGGCAGGGTAACATGGGCGCCCTTTGGCGGGTTATCCGCCGCGGGCATTAAGGGCAGTAAGGCGCCAGCCACTGCGCGGAAAACGCCAGCACCAGCGCGTAGCGCGCGCCCTTGGCCAGCAGGATCAGCGCCGCCGCGCGCCACCAGGCAAGACGCAAGAGACCGGCCACCACGGTGAGCGGGTCGCCTATGACCGGCACCCAGCTCAGCAGCAAACTGTATGCACCAAAGCGCTGGTACCAGCGGCTGGCGCGGGCAAGCTGGGCGGCCGTAGCGGGAAACCAGCGCCGGTGCTGAAACCGGCGGGCGTAGCGGCCAAGGGCGACGTTGATCAAACTGCCCAGCGTGTTGCCGAGTGTAGCCACCAGCCAGAGGGCGACCCAGGGCTCGCCCTGACACCACTGGCGGGCAAGCCACACCTCGGAGCCGCCGGGCAAGAGCGTGGCGCTTAAAAGCGCGACCCAGAAAAGGCTGACCACGGGCGTCGAGCGCTACAGGAGAGACATTCGGTACGCGACGCGCTAGGGCAGCCGGCCGCCGAGCCGGGCGGTGATATTGTTCGCCGCCTCGCGCACCAGCTCGCCAAGCGCCATCAGGCGCTCTTCGGGAATGCGCGCCATCGGCCCCGAGACGGAGATCGCCGCCAGCGGCATGCGCCGTTCATCAAAAATACACGCCGCCACGCAGTGCAGGCCAATGGCGTGCTCTTCGCGGTCGCAGGCGAAGCCCTGGGCGCGAATGGTGCGCACCTCAAACTCGATCGCCTCCGGGTCGAAGAAGGTGTTGGGCGTGACGCGCGACAGCGCATCGCCTCTCAAGAGCTCGGCGCGCTCGTCGTCGCTCATGCCCGCCAACAGCGCCTTGCCCACGCCGGAGGCGTGAAGCGGCGCGCGCGAGCCGAGCTTGGTGATCATGCGCATCATCTGGGTGGATTCGTGCTGAGCGAGAAACACGGCCGTGGCGCCATCGCGAATGCCAAGGTTGGCGGTTTCGCCGGTGTCCTGAGTGAGGCGGCGCAGAAACGGGCGGCTGGTGGCCACCACGTCGCGCGCTTCCAGAAAGCTGTTGCCGATACGAAACGTCTTGACGTCGATGCGCCAAAGCCCCTGCTCACCTTCTTGCGTGACGAAGCCCTGGCTCTGTAGCGCTTGGAGCAGGCGGTGGGTGGTCGAAGGCGCCAGCTCCGCCGTCTCGGCGAGCTCGGAAAGCGCCATGCCCAAGGGGCTTGCCGCCAGATGCTCGAGCAGCGTCAAGCCGCGTACCAGCGACTGGCTGTGCCCACCGCTGGCTTTTGCGGCCCCGGCCGGGCGTCCTACGGACCTGCGCTTGGCCTCACTCACCGTACGTTCTCCTTAACTCGCTTACCGCGCAGCGCTCGCCGCGCAAAACGATCAGGATAACGCGAGGCGCAGGCGAATGTCGCGTTTGCGGAAATAAATCCCATTCTGACGGTAAAAACGCCGATAGCGCCCACCGGCGCTATCGAACGAGAATCGTAAGAGTAAAACGGCTTAGGCGCGCCGGCGCTGATCATGACCAAGCGGATGGGGCTCGCCGCGGGCCTTGGCCAGATCAATCTGGCGCTGGCGCTCGCGGGCCGCCGCACGGGTCTTCTCCGGCAACGAGTCGATGCAGTGCGGGCAGCTGATGCCCGGCTCATAGGCCGCATCCGCCATATCCTCTTCGGAAATCGGCCGGCGGCAGGCATGGCACTGCTCGAAAGCGCCTTCGCTCAGATCGTGGCGCACGGTGACGCGGTTGTCGAACACGAAACACTCACCGCGCCATAGCGACTGCTCCTCGGGCACCTTTTCGAGATAGTTCAGCACGCCGCCCTTGAGATGGAACACCTCTTCGAAGCCTTCATTGAGCATGAAACTCGACGCCTTTTCGCAGCGAATGCCGCCGGTGCAGAACATGGCGACCTTCTTATGCCTGGCCGGATCGTAATGCTTGCGCACGTACTCGGGAAACTCGCGGAAGGTGGCGGTTTTGGGATCGATGGCGCCTTCGAAGCTGCCGATCTCCACTTCGTAGTCGTTGCGCGTATCGATGACCAGCACTTCCGGGTCACTGATCACGTCGTTCCACTGTTCCGGCTCGACGTAGGTGCCAACAGACGCGTTGGGATCGACGCCGTCAACGCCCATGGTGACGATCTCGCGCTTGAGCTTCACCTTGGTGCGGTAAAACGGCATCTCGTCACAAAACGACTCTTTATGGTCGAGATCCATAAGGCGCTCATCGCTACTCAGCCACTCGAGCAGGGCGTCGATGCCCTCGCGCGAGCCGGCCACGGTGCCGTTGATGCCTTCACGGGCGAGCAGCAGCGTACCTTTCACGCCGTGATCGACCATGGCCTGTCTAAGCGGCTCGCGCAGCGCCTCGAAGTCGTTGAGGGTGACGAATTTATACAGCGCGGCCACCACGATGGGGGCCGTCGAGGAAGGTTGGGTCATCGAACTCTCCTGGTAGTCGCCCTCGTAAAGGGCGGACCGGGTTAAAAAACGCGCTCATTCTAACGCAAGCGCTGCCCGGGTGCAGCAAGGCCGGATTGACGCAGATCAAGCCGGCTCGCCGGTTAACGCTCGATTTTATCGACGCGATCGGGGGAAAAGCTTCACTTTGCCCGCGCAGCGGCGGGCGTATAGTGAGCGGCACTGGTTAATGCCATGGATTGACACGGAGAACCTGCATGAACATTCGCCGCTCTAATGATCGCGGCTACGCCGACCACGGCTGGCTGCGCTCGTATCACACGTTTTCGTTCGCCAACTACATGGACCCGGCGCACATGGGGTTTCGCGCGCTGCGAGTCATCAACGAGGACCGCGTCGCTCCGGGCCACGGCTTCGGCACCCATCCGCATCGTGACATGGAGATCATCTCCTGGGTGCTCGACGGTGAGATGGCGCACGAGGACAGCCTGGGCAATGGCGAAACCATGCGCCCGGGAGACGTGCAGCGCATGTCCGCCGGTACCGGCGTGCGCCACAGCGAGTACAACGCCTCCAACACTCAAGGCCTGCACTTTCTGCAGATCTGGATCGAAACCGCCACCCCCGGCATGGCGCCGAGCTACGCGCAAAAGCACTTCCCCCGCGCCGAGCGCGAGCAGCGGTGGTGTTTGCTCGCCTCGCAAAACGCGGCCCAGGGCTCCATCAGCCTTCATCAGGACGTTAATCTGTATACCGGCCTGTTCGATGACGACCTGCCCGCCCCGCCGCCCCACCGCTACGCGTGGCTGCACTTGGTCAAGGGCGAGCTCACGGTCAACGGTACGCGCCTGCTGGCCGGCGACGCCGCCGCCCTCGACCCCGAGGAGCCGCTCGAACTGACCGACGCCGCCAGCGCCGATGTGCTGCTGTTCGATTTGGCGTGAGCGCCGCCCAAGGCGCAAAAAAACCGGCCTCCCGAAGGAGGCCGGTTTGAAACGGATGGCCCATGGCTAGCGCTACAGGCCTATAAACCTACAGGCTTAGCTGTTGTGCGATGAGTAGAGCACGCGAATCTTGAGCGTGTGCTCGACCTGCTTGAGCGCCTCCAATGCCTGGGGGCCGTAGGCCTTGTCCACGTCGATCACCACGTAGCCGACCTTTTCGTTGGTCTGCAGGTACTGGCCAGAGATGTTGATGCCGTCTTCCGAGAGCACGCGGTTGATCTGTGACATCACGCCGGGAACGTTGTCGTGAATGTGCAGCAAGCGGTGCTTGTCCGGGTGGGCGGGCAGCGCCACTTCCGGGAAGTTGACCGAGGTGATGGTGGTGCCGTTATCGGAGTAGGTGGTGAGCTTCTCGGCCACTTCGATGCCGATATTTTCCTGGGCTTCCAGGGTCGAGCCGCCGATGTGCGGGGTGAGAATGACGTTCTCGAGACCGCGCAGGGGGCTTTCGAAAGTTTCGCTATTACCCTTGGGCTCGACCGGGAAGACGTCCACCGCCGCGCCGTTGAGATGGCCGGACTTGATCGCCTCGGCCAGCGGCTCGATCTCGACCACGCTTCCGCGCGAGGCGTTGATGAAGATCGCCCCGGGTTTCATCGCCGCGATCTCTTTTTTGGTGATCATCCAGCGCGTGGAGGGCAGATCCGGCACGTGCAGGCTGACCACGTCCGAGCGGCTCAAAAGCTCCTCGAGACTGCCGACTTGGCTTGCGTTGCCCATACCGAGCTTGGTGATGACGTCATAATAGATGACGTTGAAGCCCAGCGACTCGGCCAGCACCGAGAGCTGCGCGCCGATGCTGCCGTAACCAACGATGCCCAAGGTCTTGCCGCGGGCTTCGTGGGAGTTGGCGGCAGATTTCAGCCAGCCGCCCTGGTGGGCGCGCGCGTTTTTCTCCGGAATGCCGCGCAGCAGCATGATCGCTTCGGCAAGCACCAGCTCCGCTACCGAGCGGGTGTTGGAGTACGGCGCGTTGAACACCGCTACCCCGCGCTTGAGCGCGGCGTTCAAATCGACCTGGTTGGTCCCGATGCAGAAACAGCCAACCGCCACCAGCTTCTCGGCCGCGGCGAACACGCGCTCGTTGAGCTGCGTGCGCGAACGAATGCCGATGAAGTGAACATCGCGGATCTTATCGATCAGCGCCTCTTCGTCCAGCGACGTAGGCAGGTGCTCGATATTTTCATATCCGGCGTTGCGAAAATTGTCCACCGCGCTCTGGTGGACGCCCTCGAGTAGCAGGATTTTGATCTTGCTCTTGTCCAGGGACGTTTTGGCCATGACTGAATCAACCTCTATGTTCGGCGACGCGCGCCGTTTATCGGTTCATGAAAGGCCGCTATGGTAGCACAGCCCGCGCCTTCCCCGGCGTTCCGGCTTTATGAAAAGTGTGCGTTTTCAAAATGAACGCAGCGCACGTTGGCTGCCAAGCCCCGCGGGCGCAAGGGCAGACCACCTCTGGGTCTGGGTGTATACTGTGCCCTCGATAGCAGGCACACTCGCCGCCCAACGCATGGGCGCCAATAGGCAGGCACGGGTCAATGAGCGATACCACTCCCCCTTCACAGGATTTTGCCGCCACGGTTTCCCGCCTGGAGACCCTGGTGGAGCGGCTGGAATCAGGCGAGCTCTCTTTGGAAGAGGCGCTGACCGCATTCGAGGAGGGCGTGACGCTGACCCGCGACGCCCAAAAGCGCCTGGACAGCGCTGAGCTCAAGGTGCGCGCGCTTAGTGAAGACGGCGACGGTAAGCTCACAATGACGCCGTTCGAGAGCCCGGCCGACGCCGCAGCGAGCGCCTCCCCCGACGACAACGCCGAGGATACGCCCCCATGGTAAGCGAGCGCCCCACCTCCTTGCGCGAGCACCGCGACACCAGCCGCGCTCGGGTCGACGCCACGTTAGAGGCGCTGTTGACCGACGGTACCGTCGATGCGCGCCTGGACGCGGCGATGCGCCACGGCCTGCTGGTCGGCGGCAAGCGCCTGCGCCCGCTGCTGGTCTACCTGGCGGGCCAAGCGCTAGGCGCCGATGACAAAGCGCTCGACGCCCCGGCCGCCGCCATCGAGCTGATTCACGCCTACTCGTTGATCCATGACGACCTGCCGGCGATGGACGACGACGACCTGCGCCGCGGCCAGCCCACGGTGCACAAGGCGTATGACGAAGCCACCGCGATTCTGGCCGGCGACGCCCTGCAGGCGCTCGCCTTCGAAGTATTGGCGCGCCCGCGCCCGCCAAGGCTTGCCGCCATGGTCACCACCCTGGCCGTCGCCTCCGGGCGCCAAGGCATGGTGGCCGGCCAGGCGCTGGATCTGGCCGCCGTAGGCGGACTTCCCGACGTCGAAGCGCTCAAGCACATGCACGCGCACAAGACCGGCGCGCTGATCGAAGCCGCGGTGCGCCTGGGCGGGCTTTGCGCCGTCGATGAGGACGACCCGCGTCTCGAGGCGCTGGCTCGCTACGCCCGCGCCATTGGGCTAGCCTTTCAAATTCATGACGATGTGCTGGACGTGACCGGCGATACGGCCACGCTTGGCAAGATCTCCGGCGCCGACGCCGCGCGTGCCAAGCCCACCTATTCGAGCCTGCTGGGTCTTGATGGGGCCCGGCAAAAGGCGCGCGAGCTGGTCGATGAGGCCCAAACGGCGCTTGAACCCCTTGGCGAGAACGCCGCGCCCTTGATCGAGCTTGCCGCCTATATGATCGAGCGCGACCACTAAACGAGCGCTGTCTCGACAGTGTCTGTATAAAAAATGACCGTGACTACATGCCCATGAAGCTGTTCGACGAGATTTCCCGCGAGCGCCCGGTAACGCCGCTGCTCGACGCCATTGATCACCCGGCCGCTCTGCGCGCCATGAACGACGCCCAGCTCGCCGAGCTTGCCGACGAGCTGCGTGCTTACCTTCTGTACAGCGTGGGCGTTTCCGGCGGCCACTTCGGCGCGGGCCTTGGCGTGGTCGAACTCAGCGTGGCGCTGCACCACGTCTTTGACACCCCCAGAGACCGGCTGGTGTGGGACGTGGGCCACCAGGCCTACCCGCACAAGATTTTGACCGGGCGGCGCGAGGCGATGACCGGCATCCGCCAGCACGGGGGCTTGGCCGCCTTTCCGCGCCGTGCGGAATCCGAATTCGACACCTTCGGCGTGGGCCACTCGAGTACTTCGATCTCCGCCGCGCTCGGCATGGCCTTGGCCGCCCGCGCGCAAAACGATGACCGCAAGGTGTGCGCGATCATCGGCGACGGCGCGCTGACCGCGGGCATGGCGTTCGAGGCGCTGACCCACGCCGGACACGTCGATGCCAACATGCTAGTGGTGCTCAATGACAACGAGATGTCGATCTCGGAAAACGTCGGCGGGCTTGCGACCTATCTGGCGCGCATGCTCTCGAGCAAGCCGTATCTCAAAATGCGCGAAGAGAGCAAAAAGGTGCTCTCGCACCTCCCCGGCGCCTTGAAGTTTGCCAAGCGCACCGAAGAGCACATGAAGGGTTTCGTCAGCCCCGCAACGCTTTTTGAAGAGCTCGGCTTCAACTACGTCGGCCCCATCGACGGCCACGACCTGGAAGCGCTGACCGATACGCTAAGCGCGCTGCGCGAACAGAGCGGCCCGCAGTTTCTGCACATCAAGACCGTCAAGGGCAAGGGCTTTCTGCCCGCCGAGGCGGACCAGATCGGCTACCACGCCATTACCAAGCTGGAGAAGCCGCAAGGCGCTAAAGCCGAGGCGAAAAAGCCCGCCGCCGCCCCGGCCGCGCCAAAGCAGAAGTACTGCAACGTGTTCGGCAACTGGCTGTGCGACATGGCCGCCTCGGACAAACGGCTGATGGGCATTACCCCGGCCATGCGCGAAGGCTCGGATCTGATCCGCTTCTCGAAAGAGTACCCCGAGCGCTACTTCGACGTGGCGATTGCCGAGCAGCACGCGGTGACCCTCGCCGCCGGTATGGCCTGCGAGGGCATGAAGCCGGTGGTGGCGATCTACTCCACCTTCCTGCAGCGCGGCTATGATCAGCTGATTCACGACGTAGCGGTACAGGGGCTCGACGTCACCTTCGCCATCGACCGCGCCGGGCTGGTCGGCGAGGATGGCCCGACCCACCACGGCAGCATGGATATTTCGTTTCTGCGCTGCGTGCCCAACATGGTGATCCTCGCCCCGGCAGACGAAGCCGAGTGCCGCGCCATGCTGAGCGCCGCCTACCGGTTTGAGGGCCCGGCGGCGGTGCGCTATCCCCGCGGCACCGGCCCTGGCGTAGCGGTGCCCGAGCACCTGGAGCCCTTGACTATTGGCCGCGCCGACACGCGCCGGCGCGCCGACGGCGACGGCGACGGCCCTAAAGTCGCGCTGCTGGCATTCGGCAGCATGAACGGCCCGGCCGAGGAAGTCGCCGAGGCGCTGGGCGCCACCCATATCAACATGCGCTCGATCAAGCCGCTGGACCGCGATGCGGTGCTCACCGCCGCCGCCGAGCACGATCTGCTGGTGACGCTCGAAGAGAACGTGGTGGCCGGCGGCGCCGGCAGCGCCATCAGCGAGCTGCTGCACTTGGAAAACGTGGCCGCCAACGTGCTGCACCTGGGCCTGCCCGACAGCTTCGTCGAGCACGGCACGCCGGACGAGCTCTTGCGCGACTGCGGGTTGGATGCCCCGGGCATTCAGGCGGCGATCGAAAAGCGCCTGGCGCAGCTAAACGGCTAGCCCCAACGAAAACCGGCAGGTCATCTGACCTGCCGGTTTGCCGTTTCACGGCTATAAAGCCGTCTTGCAGCGCTTACTCTCCGGCCGCGTTCAGCCGCTCGATCGCCTCACCGGGAAGTGTTAGCTCGACCGCGTCGAGCGTATCGTCGAGCTGCTCAAGCTTCGTGGCGCTGGCGATCGGCGCGGTGACGCCGTCCTTGGCCAGCAGCCAGGCGAGCGCCACCTGGGCGGGCTTGGCGTCGAGTTCGTCGGCCACGCTTAAAAGCTCACCCAGCACGCGCTTGCCGCGCTCATCGAAGTAGTGGCCGAGAAACTGCTCGCGGTCGCTGCCTTTGGTATCCTCGAGGGTTTTGTACTTGCCGGTCAGAAAGCCGCTGGCGAGCGAGAAGTAGCTCACCACGCCGAGTGCCTGCTCGCTTGCCAGCGTTTTTAGCTCGCCTTCGTACTTGTCGCGCTCGACGAGGTTATAAAGCGGCTGAATCAGCTCGTAGCGCGGCAGCCCCTGCTCTTTGGAGACGTCCAGCGCCTGGCGCAGGCGCCCGGCCGAGTAGTTGGACGCGCCGATCGTGCGCACCTTGCCCGCCTCGATCAGCTTCGAGAACGCGGTGAGCGTCTCCTCGAGCGGCGTGTCCTGGTCGTCGGTGTGGGCGAAGTAGACGTCGAGGTAGTCGGTATTAAGCCGCGTGAGCGAGTCGTTGACCGCCGCTTCGATGTTGGACCTTGATAGCCCCTTGCGCGCCTCCCACAGCCCCACCTTGCTCATCAGCACGATGTCGTTGCGCTTTCCGCTTTGCTTGAGCCACTTGCCCAGCACTTTCTCGGACTCGCCGCCGCGATGCCCCGGCGCCCAGGACGAGTAAACGTCGGCGGTATCCACGGCGTTGAAACCGCGCTCGACGAAGCGGTCCAAAAGCTCGGACGAGCGCTTCTCGTCGGCGGTCCAGCCGAACACGTTGCCGCCAAACGCGAGCGGCGCGATCTCGATGCCGGAGCGGCCCAGTGGGTGTTTGTTCATCATCCTACTCCCTGTTGGATTTTGAGGGTGCGCGAGGGTTTGAGATAGCGCGCTGTTGTCAGCCTGGCAGGCCACGGCGGCGACGCCGGTACGGCCGCTAAGCCAACGTGTTGGGTAGAGAACGCAAACGCTCGATACGCAGCGCCGGCGTCGCTTTGCCAGCGGCGGTAAGGCGCACCCAGCCTTGGGCTTCGAGCTCGGCGCAGGCGCGGCGGATCAGCGCGTGTTCGATCTCCAGGCGCCGCGACAGCCGCGCGCTGGAAATTCCACCCTCGCCCTGCTCATCGAGCGCCAGCAGCACCAGCGCTTGCAGCGCGTCGAGCGCTGGGTAGGTGCGCTGAAGGCTCTCAAGCGCGCGCTCGAGCGTCTGCATCAGGCAATACGGGCGCTGGGTTCAAGACGAATGGCGATGGATTTGTACGCCGGGGTATGGCTGCCCTCGCCCTTGTGGGAGAGCGGTACCAGCGGATTGGTTTCCGGATAGTAGGCCGCCGCGCAGCCGGCCGGGGTGTCGTAGGCCACGACCTTGAAGCCTTCGACCCGGCGGGCAATGCCATCGTCGGATTCGCCGACCAGATCGACCCACTGCCCGGCGGATACGCCCAAGCGCTCGATATCCGCCTTGTTCAGAAACACCACCTGGCGGCCGTTTTCGATGCCGCGGTAACGGTCGTTGTAGCCGTACACCGTGGTGTTGTACTGATCGTGAGAGCGCATCGTCTGCAGCGTCAGCCAGCCGTCGCGCGCGGCCATGCGCTGGTGCATCACGCCCTTTGGCAGTGGCGCGTGGGAGAACACGGCCTTGCCGCTTTCGGTCGGGAACTTGCGCTCGGCGGTGGGGTTGCCAAGCCAAAAACCGCGCGGCACGCGCACCCGCTCGTTGAAGTTGTCAAAGCCGGGAATGACCTCGGCAACGTGCTCGCGAATCACATCATAGTCGTTTCTCATCGCCGCCCAATCGACCGCCTCGCTTCCTACCAGCTTTTCGCCAAGCTGGGTCAACAGCGCGATTTCCGAGGGCAGGTGGCGGCTTGCCGGGCGGTTGATGCCCGCGGAGCCGTGCACCATGCTCATGGAATCCTCGACGGTGATCAGCTGGGTCTTGCCGCCGGTTTTGTCGATTTCGCTGCGGCCAAGGCAGGGCAGAATCAGCGCTTTTTCCCCGGTGATCAGGTGGCTGCGGTTGAGCTTGGTGCTGATGAACGCGGTCAGCCGGCACTGGCTCATCGCCGCTTCGGCCACGAAGGTATCCGAAATCGCGCGGGTGAAGTTGCCCGCCAGACCCACGAACACCTTACCCGGCGCGTCGCGCATCGCGGCGACTGCGGCCACGGAATCGACCCCGTGCTCGCGCGGCATGGGCCGCTTATAGCGGGCCTCGAGAGCATCCAACAGCTCGTCGGAAGGCTGCTCGAAGATGCCCATGGTGCGGTCGCCCTGCACGTTGGAGTGTCCACGCACCGGCGAGGTGCCGGTGCCGGGCCGACCCAAATTGCCGCGCAGCATCAAAAGATTCACGATCTCGCGCACGGTGGGTACCGAGTGTTCGTGCTGGGTGATGCCCATCGCCCAGCAGATGATGGTGGCATTCGAGCGGGCGTAGAGCTCGGCGGCCTTCTCCATCTCGGCCCGGGTGAGCCCGGACTGCGCTTCGAGATCCCCCCACGTGGTCGCCTCGACCAGCGTCTGGTACGCCTCGAGCTGCTCGGTGTGCTCGCTGAGAAAGGCGTGGTCGAGCACCGTTTCGCCGCTGGCCTCGCGCTCGAACAGCGCCTTGGCAATGCCGCGCACCGCCGCCATGTCGCCGCCCAGTTTGGGGCAGAAGTAGTGCGAGCTGATGCGGTGGCTGCCGTTATGCATCATCTCCAGCGGCTTCTGCGGGTCGGCGAATTTCTCCAGGCCGCGTTCGTGAAGCGGATTGAAGCTGGCGATGATGGCGCCGCGCTCGGCGGCTTCGCGCAGCGTGCCGAGCATGCGCGGGTGGTTAGTGCCCGGGTTCTGACCGAAGACGAAGATTGCCTCGGCGTGCTCGAAATCCTCGAGGCGCACGCTGCCCTTGCCGGTGCCCAGCGCGTCGCCCAGCGCCACGCCGCTCGCCTCGTGGCACATGTTGGAGCAGTCCGGCAGGTTGTTGGTGCCGTAAAGGCGCGCAAGCAGCTGGAACACGTAGGCGGATTCGTTGCACGCCTTGCCGGAGGTGTAGAAAATCGCGTCGTCCGGGGTGGGCAGCGCCTTGAGCTCGTCAGCGATCAGCGTGAGCGCATCGTTCCAGCTGATCGGCTCATAGTGGTCAGTCTCGGCGTTGTAGGTCATGGGCTCGACCAGCCGGCCTTGGTCCTCGAGGCGATAGTCGTCCCAGCTTTTGAGCTCGGTGACGCTGTAGCGGGCGAAGAAGTCGCGCTTGACCCGCTTGGCGGTCGCCTCCCAGGTCACCGCCTTCACGCCGTTTTCGCAAAATTCGAACGACGAGCCGTGCTCCGGGTCGCCCCAGGCACAGCCGGGGCAGTCGAAGCCGTCGGGCTGGTTGAGTTTCAAAAGCGAACGGGCGTTGGTCGCCGGCGAGCGGCTGTGCAGGAGATGCTGGCCCACCGCCTTGAGCGCGCCCCACCCGCCAGCCGGGTTGCGATACGTGCCCACGTCCGGGTCGTGTTCGCGGGCTTTTTTATCGGCGGGTTTCTGGCTACTGGGCGAGGTCATTGCGCATCTCCTGGCGAGGCGTTCGGGGCGGCCATTGGCGTAGCCGCCGACCGTTATCAAGCTCATAAAGTCTGGACAAAAGTCCGACAAGGTCAAGCGAGAGAAACCAATCCTTCTATACTGACTCTCAATTCTCGATATAGTGGCGCTGGATAACCACTTAGCCCGCCCTTTTTTCACCCGTTTTGAGAGAGCTTTTGAGAGAGCCATGGTATTTCTAACGATTTCGACGCTGCTGTTTGGATTATTGGGCCTTGCCCTGTTCGGCCCGGTGGGGCTTTTGATTGGCGGTGCCTTCGGCTTCTGGATCGCCCAGCGCGCCGTGCGCCGGCTGCTGACCGCCCGCGTGCAGATCGAGCAGGGGTATCTGGAGTCGGTGTTTTCGGTCATGGGCTGCCTCTGCCAAGCCGACGGTCGCGTCAGTGACGGTGAGCGCGACATCGCCGAGCGCCTGTTCACCCAGATGCGTTTCAACGACGCCCAGCGCCGCCAAGCGCGCGCCGCCTTCGAGCGCGGCCGGGCCGACGATTTCGACCTCGAGGCGGAGCTTGCCACGGTCGGGCAGCTGACTCGCCGCCAGCCGATGCTGCGCCAGATCTTTTTGCAGGTACAGCTCAACGCCATCGCCGCCGACGGCGAGATTCACGACGACGAGCGCGCGATGATGATGCGCGTGGCCCGCGGCATCGGCTGCAGCGACACCGAGATTCAGCAGCTCGAAGCGATGCTTGAGCGCGCGGCCAGCAACGGTCAGGCGACCAGCGAGGCCTCCCTGAAGGATGCCTACCGGGTGCTTGGCGTCAGTGAAGAGGCGAGCGACGCCGAAATCAAAAAGGCCTACCGTCGCCTGATGAGCCAGAACCACCCGGACAAGCTGGCCGGCAAGGGCCTGCCCGAGAGCATGCGCGACATGGCCCAGCAGCGCACCAGCGAGATCAGTAACGCCTTCGAGCGCATCAAATCCGCTCGCGAGGCGGGCTCGAGCGGTTAGTCTCGAACGCAGCCGCCTTTCATCGCCGACTAACATGACGTTCCGACCTTAAAAGGAAGTGACCCATGATCACACTTTACGGATACCCCCATTCCCGCTCGCTGCGCGCGGCCTGGACCCTCGAGGAGCTGGGCGTCGAGTACCGCTGCCAGCACGTGGCGCTGGACAAGGGCGAAGGCCGCGCTGAGGCGCACTTGGCGCGCCATCCGGACGGCAAGGTGCCGGTGCTCGAGGACGGCGATTTGGTCCTGTTCGAGTCTGTTGCCATCTGCCGCTACCTGGCCGAGCGCTACGGCGACGACACGCTGTTGCCCGGCCCCGCCGAAGGGCGTGCCGAGGTCGACCAGTGGCTCTGTTTCGTGGCCACCGAGCTTGAACAACCGCTTTGGAATCACGCCAAACACACCTTCGCGCTGCCCGAAGAGCAGCGCGTGGCGGCGGTGATCCCCACCTGCGCTTGGGAGTTTTCTCGCGCGCTCAAGGCGCTCGAGCGCCGCTATCAGGGCCAGACGTATCTGGTGGGGGAACGCTTCACGCTGGCGGATCTTTTCCTCGCCCATACGCTGAGCTGGGCGAAGAGCATGAAGTACCGCCTGCCGGACACGCTCGAGCGCTACATGACCGCGCAGCTCGAGCGCCCCGCCATGGCCCGCGCCGTCGCGCAAGAGAAAGCTGCCGCCGAAAAGGCCGGCAGCGAGGCGACCGGCTAAGTCGTTTCAAACAAGTCATTCAAAACAAGTCATTCAAAACAAGCCGTTCCAGACAAGTCGTTCCATCCAGGTCGCTCGACGGGCGCTGGTCACGCTTTTAGCACCGACCTACAATGACGGCCTCGCTTTCAAGGGATTCAACGATGCCGCCCTCCAGGCCCGTCTTGCTGTTCGACGTCTTCAAAACCCTGCTCGTCTTCGACGGCGACCACGTCGATGCGAGCACCTTCGTCTTTCTCGCCGATTGGCTGCGCTACCGCCAGGTCTTCATCGAGGCGCCAAGGCTCGAGCAGCGTTTCTGGGCGATTACCCGGGACCAGCTCGACGCCGCCGGCGGTGAGGCGCCGGACGTCGACGTGCACCGGGTATGGGAGGCGCTGCTCGCCGAGGCAGACGTGCCCGCCGCGCGCCGCGACGTGCTGGCGGCGGAGCTCGCTTTGACCTATCGCCAGATCACCACCCGCGAGATCGGCCTATGGCCGGGCACGCGCGCGATGCTCGACGCCTGCGCGGCGGACTTCCGCCTTGCCATCGCTTCCAACACTCAGCGCGCCTATACCGAAGCGGAGCTTTCCATGCTCGGGCTGTGGGACGACTTCGAGCTCGTGCTGTTCAGCTCCGACGTTAAGGCCTGCAAGCCCGACCCGGCCCTGTTTCGCGCCGCGCTCGACGCGCTCGATTGCCCTGCGGACAACGTCATTTACGTGGGGGATAACCCTTTCGATGACGTGCTGGGCGCCAGCCAACTCGGCATTCCGACGATTTTGCTCGATCGCGGCACCCAGGCGCCAGAAAGCGTGGCGCTGCCGGCACCGCTGTCCACGATCAAGGACGGCGACCCGCAGGCGGTGGCCCGCATCGCGCGCCAGCACTTCGGTTTGGAAAGCGCCCCGTGAAGCGGCTGACCGCGGCACAGGTCGAAGAGCGGCTCACCGCTCGCCAGAACGACTGGGTCGACTTCGTCGGGTGCGAACTCGAGGCGGTCAACTTCGGCAATCCGCACTACGCTACGCTGCTCGAGCGCTTCGATTTTCGCGACGCGCGGCTTTTTCGCTGCACCTTCACCAACGCACAGCTTCGCGACGCGAGGTTTCAGCAGGCCGAACTCATCGACTGTGATCTGCGCTACGCCGAGTTCGAGCGCGTCTCTTTCAAGCGCGCACGGCTCCAGGGCTGCGACTTCTACCGGGCGCGGCTGGGGATGAATACCGTGTTCGAAGCTTCGGACATCAGCGCCTGCTCGCTGCATCTGGCGGTGTTCGACGGCGTGGCGCTACCGCGAGGGGCGATCGAGGAAGGGTTCAAAAGCGGACTATTGCAGGAGCGCGAGGCGGACTTCGCCGCGTTTCACGCCGATTTGGCTGCGCGCGGCCGGGGCGACGATCCCATACGCACCCCGCTGCATTTGTCGCGCCGCCACCGCGAGGCGGCGGATATCTATCGCGCGCTTTCGGCCCACTGGAGCGCCAAGGGCAGCACGCGGGATGCGGGCTGGGCCTACTATCACGCCCGCCGACTAGAGACGCGGGCGGTACGCCCGGACCAGGTGTGGCGGCGCCGGCGCATCGAACGTGAGCTGGATACCCCAACGCGCCCGGGGCTCTTTCGTGCGACGCTGCGCTGGTTGCTGGGCACCAGCGCCGACCTGGTCGCCGGTTTCGGTGAAAGTCCGCTGCGCGTGATGGTAACGCTGCTGGTGGTGATGCTCGCCTTCGCCGGGCTCTACGCGGCGACCGGCGTGGCAGGCACACAGGGCGAAACGCTGAACACGCTCAACGATGCGCTGTTGTTCAGCGCTCAGGCAATGACCGCCTCGCTCGATGCCGAGCTTTCGAGCCGCTGGCTGAAGTGGGCGACCACGCTCGAAACGACGCTCGGCATTACGCTGCTCGGGCTTTTGGGGTTCTGCCTAGGCAATCGGCTGCGAAACGCCTGAGTGGTAAGTCTCAAGAAGGCCGACGTACCAGCGCCAGCCAGTAATCTTCCAGCGAGCGAATCGAGGCGATGAACTGCTCGATGTCCACCGGCTTGACGATGAAACCAGCGGCGCCCAGATCGTATGAGGCGACGATGTCCGATTCGGCTTCCGACGTGGTCAGCACTACCACGGGTATCTGACGCAGGGTGTCGAGCGATTTGACTCGCTCCAGAAAGGCTCTCCCTCCCATGCGCGGCATGTTGAGATCCAGCAGAATTAGATCCGGCCTCGGTGCATCGCCATGAACTCCCTCGTGCTGTAAAAACTCGAGCGCCTCTACACCATCACCCACATCATGCAGTTCCACCATCATCTGACCTTCGTTGAAGGCCATTTTGGTCAAGTGGACATCGGCGGGCTCATCTTCCACCAGCAGCACGACAAAATTACCGTTCCTCATGATTTGCTCCTCCAAAGGGCAGATCGAACACGAAACAGGCTCCACCGTCCTTGCCATCTTCGACGACAATACGCCCGTCGGCCTCGCGAAGGGTCTTCACGACCGTGGCAAGCCCTACCCCGGTGCCAGGGTAGGCATCGCCGTTGGGTACTAGCCGAGTAAACATATCGAACACCTGCTCACGATACTCCGGCGCAATGCCTTGACCGTTATCGATAACCCGGTAGTAGGCGCGCCCATTACTTACAGTGCCGCTGACGATTACTTCAAGAGGACGTGCCGGGTCCCGGTACTGCCAAGCGTTATGCAGCAGCAGTTTGAATATTTGAGTCAAAAGCCTGTAATCGAAATACGCCTTTGGCAGCGCGCCATCAACGGTCAGGCTCTCCGACTCACGCAGCGGCTCGAGCAAAGGATCGTGTCGATAGAGTTCATTGAGCAGCTTCGCGACGTCGACCCGCTCATTGATGACCTTGGTGTTACCGACACTCAAGTAGCGCTGAACATCCCCGACCAGTTCGCTCAGCCGCTGGGCCTGAGTGCTGATGAAATGAACCGCCACACCCTGGGCCGAATCCGCTGGCTCTGACGATGACGTTCGAAGCTGACGGGCAAAGCTCACCAGCCGGCGGCTCGGCTCCTGGAAGTGGTGCGCCATTGCCTGACTCAAACGCTCGAGTTCCTGATTTCGAAAAGAGAGTTCATCGATCAGGCGTACGTTCTCTCGCTGGGCCCCGCGCAGCCGTACCAAAGCCAGGATCAGCAGAAGGATCACCAGCGCCTGAGCCAGCGCGCCGCCTATCCAGAGCCAGCGGGCTCTCTCTCGCGCGCGACTCAGCGCAGCCATTTGAAGATCCACTTGTTGCTCAACGGACTCAACGTAGCGCCGCTCGGCGGTGCCCTCGGCAAAGCTCAAATCGACAATAGTAGAAAGCACCTTTGAACGACCGTTGTCGTCGAAGGGCTGTGTGTACACACCCACCACGTTGATACTGCCATCGGCCAGCCGGTGGCGAAATATCAAATGGTTACGTTCCCCCCTGCTGACGCGATTCAACTCATCGCGTATTTGCTCTTGGGTAAACGTATTGATCTCATTGATATTCATGCGCTCCAGATCGGAGTAGCCGTAGAACGCCTTCGCTGCCGGGTTGGCACGCACGATATCGCCATTGTCGGTGGCTACCATCCACATCGGCACGGAGCTTTTCTCGAAAAATTCGTCGAAGGTGGGCTGCGCTTGACCTTGTGACGCGACGAGCGACAGCGCCACCATTAGCGCAAGGCCAATCCCACGACGAAAAAACCGATTCATGACGCCTCCACTGCCCGTTCGGGCAACGTGAAATGAACGACGCTCCCCTCTCCGCGGCCCGGCGAGGTAATCCAAATATGCCCTTCATGATGTTCGACGATCTTGCGACACACCGCCAGCCCCACCCCGGTGCCCTCGAATTGGTCGCGCCCGTGCAGACGCTGAAACACCTTGAACAGCCGCGGGATCTGCTCCGGATCGATGCCGATGCCGTTGTCGGCGATGGTGATGTAAAACTCCTCTTCACGCCGCCGGCAATCGATGCGCACCTCGACCGGGGTGTCAGCGGCGTGATACTTGAGCGCGTTGCCGATCAGGTTTTGAAACAGGCGCGTCATTTCATCGTGGCTTGCGCGAATCGCGGGCCACTCGCCCTCGACGCTGATCGTTGCATTGGCCTCTGCCACCGCCGGGGCGAGAAAATGCAGCGCTTCATCGAGGGTCTTGCGCAGCGCCACCTCGGTGAAGGCTTCCCCCTGGCGCCCAACACGGGAGTACTCCAGCAGCGAGAGCAGCATGTCATCCATGCGTTTGGCGCCATCGCTCATGTAATGCAGCATGGTCTGTCCGTCCGCGTCGAGCTGAGCGCCCAAGTGGCGCTTTAAAAGCCCGGCGTAGCTGGTCACCATGCGAAGCGGCTGACGCAAATCGTGGGAGGCGGCGTAGGCGAAGTGCTCGAGTTCGGCGTTGGATTTTTCCAGCGACTCACGGTAAGCGTCGCGCTCTTTTTGCAGCTCGTGGCTTTCGGTAATGTCACGCAAATAGCCATGCCACATCGTGCTGCCGTCCTCTAGCCGCTCAGGAACGGCGTTGCCTTCGATCCAACAAAGTCCTTTAACGGGGTGATGAACGCGGAATATCTCGCTCCAAAGCGTTAGCTTGTCGGTGGAGGCCTCGATACTGGCCGATACACTCGCCAGATCATCGTCATGAATAATCGCAAAAACCTGATTAACGTCCCGGTTGGCCTCTTCCGGCGTAATACCATAGACCTCCGTCATGCCCTCGCTTGCGTAGGGAAAACTCATGGAGCCATCCACGCCCCGCCAGAACTGATAGATCGTGCCGGGTAGGCGTGCACTGAGTTTTGTAAGGCGCTCGTGGCTGACGCGCGCCTGCGTTTCGGCTTCCTTGCGGGCATCGATATCGATATGGATGCCCGCCATCAACAGCGGCGCGCCCTCCGGGTCTCGGGCCAGAACCCGCCCGCGCGAATAGACCCAAATGTAGCGCCCGTCGCGATGGCTCAGGCGAAACTCGACGGTGTAGGTTTCGGCGCTACCGTCGACGTGAGCCGAAAGCGCTTGGCGCGCCCGCTCAAGGTCTTCCGGGTGGCAAAGCCGCTCCCAAGTGCCGATCGTGACGGGCGCCAGCTCCTCGAGCGTATAGCCGAGCATTTCGGCCCAGCGCTCGTTGAGGTGCAGCTCATCGGTTTTGACGTTCCACTCCCAGGAACCCGCTGAGGTGCCCCACAAAATGCCGTTGAGCGCCTGCTGCTGCTGGCGCAGCTTGGCCAAGCGCTGTCGGCTTCGCCAGTAAACGTAGGCCAAAAGAATCAGCGAGGCGATCAGCCCCGTTAGAAGCGCCGGCGTTAACCAATCGCCTGTGAAGAGGGGCGATGTGCTTTGACGGACGGTGTCACCGGCGTACAGAGCCACCGGGTAAAACGTACCTATGAACGCAAATCCGCGCCACCAGGCCGCTTTTTGTATTTTATTGGTTGCACGCCGTGAGCTCACGCCGCCTCCTCGCATTGAAAGTGTCTTTCAATGCGTATCGGCCAACTCGTCTTAAACGTTAATGCATATCCGGTTACGACCGCTGTTTTTGGCCTCGTAGAGAGCGATGTCGGCGCGGGCGAGGGCGCTGTCGGGGAGTGTATCGCTGCTTTCTAAAGCCGCTACGCCGATACTGGTGGTGACCTTGAGCGGCTCGTCGAGGCCCGCCAAGGGTATGGCCATTGCCTCAACGGCGCGACGCAGCTTCTCGGCGGCGACCTGGGCGCCGCTGACATCGGTATCCGGCAACATGACCGCAAACTCCTCGCCGCCAAGCCGGCCAAACACATCCATCTTACGAAGCTCTGCGCTGACGGTATCGGCAAAGCGTTTGAGTACGGCATCGCCAGCGCCGTGGCCGTAGCGGTCGTTGACGCTTTTGAAGCGATCCAGGTCGAACATCACCATGCAGGTGACGTAGCCGGGCTTGCGTTTGACTCGGGCAAGCTCGCGCTCGGCCAGGTTCATGAAGCTGCGTCGGTTGAGCTGGCCGGTCAGCTCGTCGTGCATGGCCAGCCGCGTAAGCTCAGCTTCCATAGCCTTACGCTCGCTGATGTCCTGCTGAACACCGACCAACCTCAGAGGATTGCCCTTGAGATCACGGCTAATGATATGGCCGGATTCGAACACCCAGATCCACTGGCCATCGCGATGTTTCATGCGAAATTCACACTGGTAGCTGGTCTGTTCACCCTTTAAGTGACTGTCGATCGCGGACTTGAGCGTGGCCATATCTTCCGGATGAACGCAGTCCAGCCATTCATCCGCACTCTGGGGCAAATCGGCATACTCCCGCCCGTAACCAAGCGTGGCTAACCAGCGCTCGCTGTAGATGAACTCGTTGCGATCAAATAACCAGTCCCACACGCCCAGATTACCGCCCTCAATCGCAGCAGCCATCCGCTCCTCGGAAAGTACCAGTCGTTGCTCCAGCTTGGCGCGGCTGATGGCATAGCGAATCGCGCGGTTGAGCGAATCAGCGTCTATTTTGCCTTTGATCAGATAGTCCTGCGCCCCGGCTTCGAGCACCTGAAGCGAGAATTCGGCGTCGTCGTAACCCGTCAGCACCACGATAGGAATGGTGCCGACCGTCTGTTTGCACGTTAAAACGGTTTGAATGCCGCTGGTATCGGGAAGGCTCAAGTCCAGCAAAACAACATCGGGCGGCGAGGTCGATTCCTGCAAGGAATCACCAAGAGCACTCAGGCTATCAACCCAGACCAGCTCGCTTTCGCGATGGTCATACTTGAAGATGTACTGGATGAGTGCGGCGTCGCCGGGGTCGTCTTCCACCAGCACGATCGAGAGCTGACTGGATGTCTGGGTCATGGTAAGCCTTCCGCTTTGTCGTCTGGCAAGACTGCGCAGAAGCGGCTTCAGAGTCAAGCGACGTCAATCGCTCACTTTTTACGCTCGATATCCACACTGTCGGCTTGGGTAAAGTCGCCCAGCGCCATCATGTGGCCGAGCTTGCCGGCCTTGGTGGCCAGGTACTGCTCGTTGTGCGGGTTGAGCCCGGTGGTGATGGGCAGGCGCTCGACGACGTTGACACCGTCTTTGGTCAGAGCGGCGACCTTGCGCGGATTGTTGGTCATCAGCTTGAGCGCTTTGATCTCCAGGTGCTCGAGCATCGGTACGCACAAATCGTAGCGGCGCAGGTCAGCGCCAAAGCCCAGCTGCTCGTTGGCCTCGACGGTATCGGCGCCCTGGTCCTGGAGCGCATAGGCGCGAATCTTGTTTAAAAGCCCGATACCTCGCCCTTCCTGGCGCAGATACAAGAGCACCCCGCGCCCCTCTTCGGCGATGCGCTTGAGCGCCTCCTGGAGCTGATAGCCGCAGTCGCAGCGCATCGAGAAAAGCCCGTCGCCGGTCAAACATTCCGAGTGCACGCGCCCCAGCACCGGCTCATCGCTTGTCACGTCGCCAAGTGTCAAGGCGATATGATCCTTGCCCGTCGCCTCGTCCTCGAAGCCGTGCATGGTGAAGGTGGCCCAGGGCGTGGGGAGCCGACAAGCGGAAATGAAGCGGATGGTCACGAATTACCTCGCAAATCGACTGGAGCCGTCAACGATGTGAGTATCAAAGCGCGATAGTCTATCAAAAAGGCGCGCCGGTCTCACGGCCTGCGCCGCGCCGGCTATCCCGAAGCGCATCACCTCGCCTACAATAGGGCAAATTTCTCAAGAGCAGGCGTTTATGTCTTCCGTTGCGACTCCCCCTCCCTTGCACAACGACCGCTTTCTTCGCGCGCTCGCCAAAGAGCCGGTCGACCGCACGCCGGTGTGGATGATGCGCCAGGCCGGGCGCTACCTGCCGGAGTACCGCGAGCGCCGCGCCCAGGCGGGCAGCTTCATGGATCTGTGCCGCAACCAGGAGTTCGCCTGCGAGGTCACGCTGCAGCCGCTGGAGCGCTTCCCGCTGGACGCGGCGATACTGTTTTCGGACATTTTGACGATCCCCGACGCCATGGGCCTGGGGCTCTATTTCGAAACCGGCGAAGGGCCCAAGTTTAAAAAGACCGTGCGCACCCCGGAAGAGGTTGCCTCGCTCAGCGTGCCCAACGCCGAGCGCGACCTTGATTACGTAATGCGCGCGGTCTCCACCATCCGCCGCGAGCTTAATGGCCGGATGCCCCTGATCGGCTTTTCCGGCAGCCCCTGGACGCTGGCCACTTACATGGTCGAAGGCGGCTCGAGCAAGGATTTTCGCCACCTGAAAACCATGCTCTACGATACCCCGGACACCATGCACCAGTTGCTGGATACGCTGGCCCACGCGGTGACCGACTACCTCAACGCCCAAATTCGCGCCGGCGCCCAGGCGGTGCAGATCTTCGACACCTGGGGTGGCTCGCTCTCCACGCCCGCCTATCTCGAGTTCTCGCTGCGCTACATGGAGCAGATCGTCTCGGGCCTGATTCGCGAGCACGAAGGCCGCCGGGTGCCGGTGATTTTGTTCACCAAGAACGGCGGGCAGTGGCTCGAGGACATCGCTTGCGCCGGCTCCGATGCGGTGGGGCTCGATTGGACCACCGAGCTCAGTGATGCCCGCGCGCGCGTCGGCCACAAGGTGGCGCTGCAGGGCAATCTCGACCCCAACGTACTGTTCGCCCGCCCGTCCGCCATTCGCGCCGAGGTCGCGCGGGTGCTGGAAAGCTATGGGCACGGGCCGGGCCACGTGTTCAACCTGGGTCACGGCATCAGCCAGTTCACCAACCCGGATAACGTGAGCGCCTTCATGGAGGCACTTCACGAACTCAGTCCACAGTATCACCAGAACGACACCGGAGACGTTCGATGAGCGATTTTAATCAGGACCAGTGGTTTACCGAAGTATTCGACAGTCACGGCAGCGCCTTTTCGATGAAGATCACCGAGAAGCTTTGGGACGTGCAAAGTGACTATCAACACCTCGAGGTGTACGCCACCGAAACCTACGGCAACCTGATGGTACTCGACGGCTGCGTGATGCTGACCGACCGCGACAACTTCCTCTACCACGAGATGATTGCTCACCCGGCGCTTTACACCCACCAGGACCCGAAGCGCGTGGTAATCATCGGCGGCGGCGACTGCGGCACGCTAAAAGAAGTGCTGCGCCACGAAGGCGTCGAGAAGGTCACCCAGATCGATATCGACGAGGAAGTCACCAAAGCCTCCGAGCGCTTCTTCCCGGCGCTGGTCGAATCCAATAGTGATCCGCGCGCGGAGCTTCTGTTCGCCGACGGCGTGAAGTGGGTCGATGATGCCGAGGACGAAAGCATCGATGTTCTGATCATCGACTCCACCGACCCGGTCGGCCCGGCGGAAGGGCTGTTCAAGACCGACTTTTTGAAGCGCTGCCACCGGATTCTCAAATCCGGCGGCGTACTGGTGCAGCAAAGCGAATCGCCGCTTTATCACTCGGGCTCGATCATTCGCGAGCTGCGCACGGATATGCAGGCGGCGGGCTTTGAAAGCGTGGCCACCCTGCCCTTCCCGCAGCCGGTCTACCCGTCCGGCTGGTGGAGCGTGACGCTGGCCGGCAAGGGGGCAAGCGTTGAAAGCTTCCGCGAAGAGGCTGCCGCCGGCCACGAAATGCCGCTACAGTACTACACGGTAGAGGCGCATCGCGGCGCCCTGGCGCTGCCGCCTTTCATGCGCGCCGCCTTCGCCTAGCGCTCATCGAGCGGGCAGCACGTTGACGAGGCCGGGCATTGCCCGGCCTTTTTGGTGGTTTTTTGCAGATCGCACGACTCCCCAACCAGAGAGGGCAATAACAATGAACAATCAATACCGATACCGCGGTGTGGCCGGCGTGCTGGCGGCGGCGCTGTTACTCCCGGGGCTTGCGATGGCCACCACGCTCGAGACGGTCAAGGAGCGCGGGGCGCTGCGCTGCGGGGTCAACGCCGCCCAGCCCGGCTTTTCGGCGCTGGACGACGAAGACACCTACCAAGGCCTGGATACCGACATCTGCCGGGCGGTGGCCGCCGCCGCGCTCGGCGAAGGCGCGCGCGTCGAGTTCGTGCCGCTCGATTCCGTCGAGCGCTTCGCCGCTCTCCAGTCCGGCGAGGTCGATGTGCTCGCTCGCACCACGACCTGGACCTCGAGCCGTGATACCACGCTTGGCCTTCACTTCACAGGGGTGAGCTACTTCGATGGCCAAGCGTTCATGGTGGCAAGCGACCTGGGCGTGCAGAGCGCCCGCGAGCTCGATGGGGCGGCGGTATGCACCCAGTCCGGCACCACCAGCGAGCTCAACCTGGCCGACTATTTTCGCCGCCACGATATGGCATTCGAGGCGGTGGTATTCGACGCGCCGGAACAGTCGATCATCGGCTTCGAAGAGGGTCGCTGCGACGTGCTGAGTTCGGACTCTTCGCAGCTTTACGCCCAGCGCATGCAGCTTGCCGACCCAGACATGGCGGTGGTGCTGCCCGAGGTCATTTCGAAAGAGCCGCTGGGCCCGGCGGTGCGCCAAGGTGACGATCAGTGGTTCAACATCGTCAAGTGGTCGCTTTATGCGCTGCTCAACGCCGAGGAACTGGGCGTGAGCCAAACCAACGTCGACGAAATGCTCGAGGATGACTCCCCGGAGGTGATGCGTCTTCTGGGCCGCGACGGCGATTTTGGCGAGGGCATGGGGCTTAACGCGGACTGGGCGTATCAAATCATCAAGCAGGTCGGTAACTACGCCGACGCCTTCGATCGCAGCGTCGGCGCGGGCTCACCGTTTAATATTGGCCGCGGGCTAAACGCGCTATGGAAAGATGGCGGTTTGCAGTACGCCCCGCCCATTCGCTAGGCGCGCCGGCGCTATTTGACTGTTTTTACTGAGCGAATTTCAAACAAGCGTTTGGACGCCGCACTAAAAGTGGGCAACGCGTAGCCGATTGCGCACCGTTTTACAGCACAACTTTGGTCATAACGTTGGCGCTTTTGCGTTGAAAAGCGCTGAATGAGTCGACAGGCCCTTTCTGGCATCTTCCTTGCTAGCGTTATGGGTGTCGTAGATCGATGCCTATAACGATATTCAAATAACGAGGACGGGAAACACCATGTTCAATAAAAAAAACGCGGTACTGCTGGCCTCCGCCGGTGCTCTCACCCTATCCGGTGTAGCGAGCGTTCAGGCGGACGTATTGGAAGATACGCGCTCACGAGGCGCCGTGCAGTGTGGCGTGAGCGATGGCCTGCCGGGGTTCTCCGCCCCCAACGATAGCGGCGAGTGGCAGGGGCTCGACGTCGATATCTGTCGCGCCGTGGCCGCCGCGGTGCTGGGCGATGCCGACGCAGTCAACTACATCTCGCTCAACGCCGTCGAGCGCTTCACCGCGCTGCAGTCCGGCGAAGTCGACGTGCTGTCGCGTAACACTACCTGGACCACCACCCGCGACACGACGCTGGGCCTCAACTTCGCCGGCGTCACCTTCTACGACGGCATCGGCTTCATGGTCAACCGCGACTTAGGGCTCAGTGGCGCCGATGAACTCGACGGCGCGGCGATCTGTATTCAATCTGGCACCACCACCGAGCTCAACGTGGCGGACTACTTCCGCGCCAACGACATGGCCTTCGACCCGATCGTTTTCGACACCTCAGAGCAAACCGTTGGCGGCTTCCAGTCCGGGCGTTGCGACGTGCTGACCTCGGACTCCTCCCAGCTGGCCGCGCTGCGCATTCAGCTCGACGACCCGGAAGGCGCCGTCATTCTGCCGGACATCATCTCCAAGGAGCCGCTCGGTCCGGTGGTGCGTCAGGGCGACGACACCTGGTTCAACATCGTCAAGTGGTCGCTGTTTGCGATGCTCAACGCCGAAGAGTACGGCATCAGCTCTGAAAACGTCGACGACATGATGGACAGCGAAAACCCGGACGTCGCACGCATCCTGGGTCAGGATGGCAACTACGGCGAAGGCATGGGTCTTGAAGCCGACTGGGCCTACAACATCATCAGCCAGGTCGGTAACTACGCCGAGAGCTACGACCGTAACGTCGGCATGGACTCACCGCTTGAGATCGAACGCGGTATCAACGCGCTGTGGAACCAGGGCGGCTTCCACTACGCACCGCCGATTCGCTAAGCGTCTCGCAAGACCCGGCCCGCCGCGCATCGCCCGGCGGGCCGTTTGATCGATTCTGCCGTATCGCGGAGACGCCTTCATGTCAGCAAGACCAACCGCTCGCCCGGTGGGCCACAAGCCCCCCTTCTGGCGAGACCGCGCCAAGCGCGCGCTCATTTTTCAGGTGCTGGTGGTAGCGGCCGTCGCCGTCTTTTTGCTCTATATCGTGGGCAACACCCAGCAGAACCTGGCCGCCCGCGGCATCACCACAGGCTTCGGCTTTCTGGACAACACCGCCGGTTTTGGCATCGTTCAGAGCCTGATCGACTACTCCTCGCAGAGCACCTACGGGCGCACCTTCTTCGTCGGGCTGCTCAACACGCTGCTGGTGGGCGGGCTTGGCGTGCTCGCGGCGACCATCATTGGTTTCGTCGTCGGGATCGCTAGGCTCTCGCCCAACTGGCTGATCGCCAAGTTGGCCGCTGCCTACATCGAGACCTTTCGTAACATCCCGCTGCTGCTGCAGATCTTTTTCTGGTACTTCGCCGTACTGCGTACGCTACCCGGCGCCCGCGATAGCATGTCGCTGGGCGAGGTCATCTTCTTGAACGTGCGCGGGCTCTACCTGCCCAAACCGCTGTTCGAGTCTGGCTTCGGGCTGATTCCCGCTGCTTTTTTGGTCGCGATCGTCGCCAGTATTGCATTGCTCGTGTGGAACAAGCGCCGCCACGAGGCCACCGGTAAGCGCCTGCCCGCCTACTGGATAGCGCTTTTACTGCTGATTGGCCTGCCGCTTTTGGTGCTGCTCGCCACCGGCGTGCCGATCACCTGGGACGTGCCGGCACTGGGCGGCTTCAACTTCCGCGGCGGCGTGACGGTGATTCCGGAGTTTCTGGCGCTGTGGCTGGCGCTTTCGATCTACACCGCCTCGTTCATCGCCGAGATCGTGCGCTCGGGTATCCAGGCGATCTCCCACGGCCAAACCGAAGCCGCCCAGGCGCTGAGCCTGCCGCGCAATCTGATTCTGCGGCTGGTGGTGGTGCCTCAGGCGATGCGAGTGATCATTCCGCCGCTCACCAGCCAGTATTTGAACCTGATCAAGAACTCGTCGCTGGCGACGGCCATCGGCTATCCGGATCTGGTATCGGTGTTCGCCGGTACCACGCTGAACCAGACCGGCCAGGCCATCGAGGTCATCGCCATGACCATGGCGGTCTATCTGACCATCAGCCTTACGGTTTCCATGTTCATGAACTGGTTCAACGCCCGCGTGGCGCTGGTCGAACGCTAGGCGAGGATGACACCCATGATTCACAATAAAACCATGATCGACCAGCGCCCGGCGCCGAAAAGCACCATTGGCCCGATGGCGTGGCTGCGCGGCAATCTTTTCAACGGCCCGGTCAATACGCTGTTCACGCTGGTCGGGCTCTACGTGCTGTACCTGCTGGTGGTACCCACCGTGCAGTGGGCGATCATCGACGCCAACTGGGTCGGTACCACGCGCGAAGACTGCACCCGCGAAGGCGCCTGTTGGGTATTCGTCAAGGCGCGCTTTACCCAGTTCATCTACGGGCTCTACCCGCGCTCGGAGCTTTGGCGCGCCAACATCGTCTTCGTCGGCTTTTTCGCGCTGATTGCCTGGCTTGCCATTCCGCGCCTGCCGCTCAAGCGCTGGGTGGCGGTGTTCGCGCTGGTGGTGTTCCCGGTGATCGCCTACGTGCTGCTTCACGGCGGCCATTTCGGCCTGCCGCGGGTGCCGACCCACCGCTGGGGTGGTCTGATGCTGACGCTGCTGCTGGCCTCGGTCGGCATGATCGGGGCGCTACCGATCGGCATCGTGCTGGCACTCGGGCGGCGCTCGAGCATGCCGATCGTCAAGAGCTTTTCGGTGGTGTTCATCGAGTTCTGGCGTGGCGTGCCGCTGATCACCGTGCTGTTCATGGCCTCGGTGATGCTGCCGCTGTTTCTGCCCTCGGATCTCTCCGTCGACCGGCTGATCCGCGCGCTGATCGGGATCACGCTATTTCAAAGCGCCTACATGGCCGAAGTCATTCGCGGCGGGCTGCAAGCGATTCCGCGCGGCCAGGACGAAGCCGCTGCCGCACTCGGCATGACCTACTGGAAGCGCATGGGGCTGATCGTCATGCCCCAGGCACTAAAGATGATGATTCCCGGCATCGTGAACACCTTCATATCGCTTTTCAAGGACACGACGCTTGTGATGATCATCGGCCTTTTCGATCTTCTGGGCATCGTGCAGGCGGCGCTGTCCGACTCGCGCTGGCTGGGCTTTTCGCTGGAAGGCTACGTGTTCGCCGCGTTCGTGTTCTGGATTTTTTGTTTCAGCATGTCGCGCTATAGCCAGTATCTTGAGCGCCGCCTCAACACCGGCCACAAGCGCTAACGCCGCCCCCTTTCAAGGATAACCTCATGAGTGAAGCAGCTTTAAAACCTCAGGATTCGATGGTCGAGATGCGCGGCGTCAACAAGTGGTACGGCGACTTTCACGTGCTGCGCGATATCGACCTCGACGTAAAGCGCGGCGAGCGCATCGTCATTTGCGGGCCCTCGGGCTCGGGCAAGTCCACCATGATCCGCTGTATCAATCATCTGGAGGAGCATCAGCAGGGCGAGATCGTCGTCGGCGGCGTGCCGCTCACCCAGGACGTCAAGCGCATCGAGCAGGTGCGCCGAAGCGTGGGCATGGTGTTTCAGCACTTCAATCTGTTTCCGCACCTCTCGGTGCTGGAGAACTGCTGCATCGCGCCGATGTGGGTGCAGAAAAAATCACGCCGCGAAGCGGAAGCCCAGGCGATGCAGTACCTGGAGCGGGTGCGCATCGCCGAACAGGCGAAAAAGTACCCGGGCCAGCTTTCCGGCGGCCAGCAGCAGCGCGTGGCGATCGCCCGCTCGCTGTGCATGCACCCGGACGTGATGCTCTTCGACGAGCCCACCTCGGCGCTCGACCCGGAGATGATCAAGGAGGTGCTCGACGTCATGGTCGAGCTTGCCGAGGAAGGCATGACGATGCTCTGCGTGACCCACGAAATGGGCTTTGCCAAGACCGTGGCGGACCGGGTGATTTTCATGGACCAGGGCCAGATTATCGAGGAGAACGCCCCGGAGCCGTTCTTCAACGACCCGCAGTCCGAGCGCACCCAGCTGTTTTTGAGCCAGATCCTCGGCCACTAAGCGCTTTTGTCGACCAGCGTGATGCTGGCAGGCGCAAGCGGTGTCTGGTCCCGATGGCCGGTGAGCGGCTTACCGGCCAGCGCGGTGAGCAGTATCTGCAGCGGGTCGCCGTGGCTGACCAGCAAAATCGTCTCGCCGCTGACCCGCGCCTCCCACGCCGCAATCACCGCCTGCATGCGAGCCGCTACCCGGGCGACCGGCTCGACCCCGTGCGCGGCGTGCTCGGCGTCTGAGTCATCGAGCACCCATACGCCCTGGTAACACGCCACTTGCTGGCCGTCGAACTCGCCAAAATAGCGCTCGCGCAGACGCTCGTCCTTTTCCATGGTTACGCCCAGCGCATCCGCCACCCGGCGCGCCGTCTCGGTGGTGCGTAGAAAGTCCGAGTGTACGATGCGCGTAGGTACCGGCCAGTCCCAATTTTCCACCACCTCGTCAAGCTGACGCTCGCCGGTTTCGGAAAGCCCGAAGGCACCGAGCCCGCGCTCGGGAGAGCTAATGATCAGCCCCTGCTCGTTGGCCTGGCTATGGCCGTGACGCATCAGCAGATAGCGGTTGCGCCAATGGTAGTAGGTGCTCTGTAAAGTGCTTGACATATGTTTGTCACAAACCCTAGGTTGAAGAAGCGTCGTTTTCGAAAAACAAGTATTCAATGCGCAGTAACGAAACCAAAAGCGAGCTGGACGCCGTAGTAACGCTCAAAAGCGCGCGCCGGCCATAAAAAAACAGCCATAACACGTCTTCATAAAAACAAACTACCTTCGAGGTTTCCATGAAAAAGCTTCTCTCATCCAGACCCGCGCTGTCATGGGCGGCGGCACTGCCTCTTGCGCTACTCTCATCCACAGCGTTTGCCGAATGCGAACGTGGCGACCTCGACGCCATTTACTGCGATGAAAATGGTGACATGGTCGCCGACCGCCCTGCCGACGAGTCCGAATGGGCCAACCCGGACACGCTGATTTTCGCCTATACCCCGGTCGAGGACCCGGCCATCTACTCCGATATCTGGCAGCCCTTCATCGAGCACTTGTCCGAGGTGACCGGGCGTGACGTGCGCTTTTTCGCCGTGCAGTCCAACGCCGCTCAGGTCGAAGCGATGCGCAGCGGCCGGCTCCATATCGCCGGCTTCTCGACCGGCCCCACGCCCTTTGCCGTGAACCTGGCAGGGGCGGTGCCGTTTGCGTTGATGGGCTCCGACGACGGCCAGTTTGGCTACACCCTTCAGCTTTTCACCCACGTCGACTCCGACATCGAAACCGTCGAGGACCTCAAGGGCAAGCGCGTCGCGCATACCTCGCCGACCTCCAACTCCGGCAACCTCGCCCCACGGGCGCTTCTGCCAGAGCTGGGCGTCACCCCGGACGAGGATTACGAGGTCGTCTACTCCGGCAGTCATGACCAATCGATGCTCGGCGTAGTGGCGCGCGATTATGACGCCGCCCCGGTAGCCTCGGAAGTGGTCGAGCGCATGGCCGCTCGCGGGCTTTACGACGAAGAGGACGTGCGCCTGATTTACGAGTCCGACCGCTTCCCCACCACCTCCTATAACTACGCCTACAACCTGCACCCGGATCTGGTCGAAAAAATCGAAGAGGCGTTTTTCAGCTTCGACTTCGCCGGTACCGAGCTTGGCGAGGAGTTCGAGGGCGTAGAGAAGTTTATCCCGATCAACTACAAGGATAACTGGCAGGTGATTCGCACCATCCAGGCCGCCAACGGCGTGACCTATACGCCCGAGAATATGGAAGAGTAAATCGCGCCGCGCCTCAGGGCGCGGTTTGCTGGCTGCCGATGGAAGCGACAACATGCTGGAAATAAAGAATCTGGTCAAACGCTATGGCCACAGCGAGCCCGTGCTCAAGGGGCTCGATCTCAAGGTCGAAGGTAACAGTGTGGTGTCCATCGTAGGCGCCTCGGGCGCGGGCAAAAGCACGATGCTGCGCTGTATCAACCGCCTGGTGGAGCCGACATCGGGTTCCATCACGCTCAATGGCGTCGAACTCGTCCATTTGAAAGGCGCCGAGCTCAGACTTGCCCGGCGCAAAATCGGCATGGTCTTTCAGGGCTTCAACCTGCTCGACCGGCTAACGGTGATGGAGAACGTGCTGGCCGGCCGCCTTGGCTACGTCAATCTGTTTCAGGCCATCTCCAGACGCTACCCGCAGGAGGATATCGACCGCGCCTTTCACCTGATGGAGCGCGTGGGCATCGCCCACTACGCCAACAAGCGCGCCGACGAGCTCTCTGGCGGCGAGCGCCAGCGGGTCGGCGTGGTGCGTGCGCTGATGCAGGAGCCGGACGTGTTGCTGGCCGATGAACCGACCGCCTCGCTCGACCCGCGTACCTCCGAGCAGATCATGGTGCTGTTGCAAAGCCTAGCCAGTGAGCTTTCGCTGCCGGTACTGATCAATATCCACAACGTCGCCCAGGCCAAAACCTATACCGAACGTATCGTGGGGCTTCGCCACGGCAAGATGATTTTCGACGGTGAACCGGCGGCGTTCAACAAGGACGCACTCGACGAAATCTATGGCGGCATCGAGGCGCCGGACGGCGACATCACCGCAGAGCCTGCCGCTTCGGAGACGACGCATGACGCCCATTGAGTCTTCGGCCCCACGCCGGTGGAAAAAACCGCCGTTCATCGCTAACCCGTTGGTGCGCTACGGCATTTTGATCGTCGCCGCGGCGTATTTGATCTGGGCGTTTGGCTCGCTGCCGTTCAACTGGGCGCGCATCAGCGAAGGCGTACCGCGGGCGGCACGCATCTTCAGCGGTGGCTTTCCGCCCAACTTCGACCGCTTCGAGCTGCTGTTGACCGGCTTCAAGGAGAGCTTCCAGATCGCGATTCTGGCAACGCTGCTGGGCGTTTTGCTCTCGATTCCTTTCGCCGTGATGGCGGCGCGCAATATCGCTCCGATGCCGATCTACCTGGTCGGGCGCGCGATCATCATCGTATCCCGCAGCTTTCATCCGGTGATCGTGGCGATTCTGTTCGTCGCCGCGGTGGGCTTTGGACCACTGGCGGGCATTTTGACGCTGACGCTCTACTCGATCGGCTTCGTCGGCAAGCTGTTGGCCGAAGAGATCGAGGAGATCGACTGGGGGCAGGTCGAGGCGATGCGCGCCTCGGGGGCGGGCTACCTGGCGACGCTGTTCTACGCCGTGTTCCCGCAAATACTGCCGCGCCAGATCGGGCTCTCCATGTATCAGCTCGATAGCAACCTGCGCGCCTCTGCCGTGGTCGGTATCGTCGGCGCCGGCGGTATCGGCGGCACGCTGATGAACGCCTTCGGGCGCTACGACTACGACTTCGCCTTCGCGATTCTCTTAGTGATCATCGCGGTGATTTTGTTGAGTGAAGGTATCAGCGGCTGGGTGAGGAAAAAGATATGGTAGATCACGCCGAACAACTCGCCGACCGCGTTTGGCAACGTTTTGATCGCAAGGAGCGCCTGATTCGCTACGCGGTGCTGCTCGCCACCTTGATGCTCGTGGTCTGGGCGTTGAGCGATATCGATATCTTCTGGCCCTGGGTGTGGGACGCGCCCAATCAGATCTCCGGGCTGGCGGCGCGTATGTGGCCGCCGAGCCCGGCGGGCTTTGCCAACATCGTAAGCGCTCTGCTCGAAACCGTGCACATCGCCACGCTCGCCACCTTCCTGACCATCTTTCTCGCGCTGCCGGTAGCCTATATCGCCGCGCAGAACACCACGCCCAACCGGGCGTGCCTATGGCTTGGGCGCTTCATTCTGGTCTCGAGCCGCTCGGTGAATACGATCATCTGGGCGCTGCTGTTCGTGGCCATTTTCGGCCCCGGGGTGCTGGCGGGGATTCTCGCCATCGTGTTCCGCTCGATCGGCTTCATCGGCAAGCTGATGGGCGAGGCGATCGAGGAGATCGACCGGCGCCCAGTCGAGGCGATGGAGGCAACCGGCGCGTCGAAAGCCAAGGTGATCGCCTACGCTATCGTGCCCCAGGTGATGCCGGCGTTTTTCGCTATCGTCATTTTGCGCTGGGACATCAACATTCGCGAATCCACCGTGCTGGGGCTGGTAGGCGCCGGCGGCATCGGCGTGATCCTCCAGGGCGCGATCGATACCTTCGCTTGGCCGACGGTCGCAACGATTCTGCTGGCGATCATCGTGCTCGTGCTGATCGGAGAGGCGCTGACGAGCGTCTTGAGGCGCAAGGTGCTTTAACGCGGCCAGCGGTTGACCGAACGTCGATCGCTTGCCATGTTTAATCAACCACTAACGACACGGAGGACGTTTGATCATGCCAACTTACATTGTGGTGGCCGACGCAGGACGCGCGCGCATCTTCACCCATGCCGCGAACAAGCTCACCGAGAAGGAGAGCCTGGTGCACGCCGAAGGGCAAATGCACGAGGGCGATCTGGTGACCGATAGCCCCGGGGCAGGTGTCCACACCGGCTCACAGGGCTCGGCCCGCTCCTCCGCCGAAGGCGGCGAGGCGCTCGAGCATGAAAACGAGATGTTCGCCAAGCAGGTCGTGAAATACCTGTTCGACGCACGCACGAGCAATAAGATGGATGAGCTGATCCTGATCGCCGCGCCCAAGTTTCTGGGTCTTCTGCGCGACAAGCTCGACAAGCCGACTCAGAAGATGGTGACGCATACGCTCTCCAAGGATTACACCAAGGCCTCGAGCGATGAGATCGAAGAGGCGATCAAGAAGCTCTGATCCTGTCGGGCGTAGCCCCGGGTAAAATTAACTCATGTTAAGGCCGCTCCTGCCGATAACTAATGCGCTGCTTTTACTGGAAAAAGTAGTGTCATCTGTTAATCGATCAAGAGAGCGGCCATGCTATCCTCCCTACGAACACGCATTCTGCTAGCCGCGTTGGCAGCAATCATCGCGGCATTGACCCTTAATGGCTTTGCCAGCTACTGGACCGTCAAGGGCCATAACGACGAGCAGATCCATCGCCATCTGGATGCTGCCCTTAAGGGCAACGCCCAAGCGCTGAGAGAGTGGGTAGCCGCCCGTAATCGCTTGGTCGCCTCGCTGCCCACCGTCGTTGAAAGCACGGACCCGCTAGCGGCACTCCAGCAACTCCAGGCCGCCGGCGACTTCATGACCACCTACGTTGCCTACGCGTCATCGAAACCGCCGGTCTTTTCCGACGGCTGGCAGCCGCCTGGAGATTACGACCCGCGCCAGCGCCCCTGGTATCAGCAGACCGTCGAGGCCGGCACGACCATCGTGACGTCACCCTACCTGGACATGATCTCCGGCGAGCTGGTGGTCTCCTTCATTCACCCCTACTACGCCAACGACGATAGCGGTCAACTGCTGGGCGTCATCGGCGGCGACATCGGTATCGAAGACGTGGTGGATATCGTCACCGGTATCCAGCCGACGCCCTCGAGCTTCGCCTTTTTGGTCACCGACGACGGCACCATCGCGGCGCATCCGGACAGCGCGCTGGCGCTCGAGCCTTCGACGGTGCTCAACGAGCAGCTCGACCCCGCCTTTCTAAAGAACCTGGAGAGCAGCAATACGCCGACGCCTCTGGTGCTCGATCAGCGCGATAAGCTGCTGATGGCGCGCGATGTCGGGCTCGGCAGCGGCTGGGAGCTGGTCGTCGCCATGGACGAGCAGGAAGCGACCGCGGGCCTTCGCGCCATCGCCTTCTCATCGCTGGCCACACTGGTCATCGTGGCGGTGCTGACCGCGCTCGGCCTTGGCGTACTGCTTTCGCTATTGCTGCGCCCACTCAAGGGCGTCGGTCGCGCGATGGACAACATCGCCTCCGGCGACGGCGATCTAACCAAGCGCCTGCCGGCCACGGGCAAGGACGAAATCGCCCGCATTGCCGGTGCCTTCAACCGCTTTGCGGACAAGATGGAAGCGGTGCTGATCGACGTGCGCACCAGCAGTGAAACCGTGCATCACGCCGCCAGCGAAATTGCGCTGGGCGGTCAGGACCTTTCACGGCGCACCGACCAGACCGCCGCGAGCCTGCAGCAGACCTCGGCCTCCATCGAGCAGATCAACAGCACCGTTGGTCAAACCGCCGCCTCGTCAAAGGAAGCCAACACGCTCTCTCAGGCCGCCTCCGACGTCGCCCACCGGGGCCGTGAGGATGTCTCTCGGGTCGTCTCGACCATGGAGGAGATCACCCGCGCCTCTGATCGCATCGGTGAAATCGTTGTGCTGATGGACGGCATCGCTTTTCAGACCAACCTTCTGGCGCTGAACGCCTCCGTCGAAGCGGCGCGCGCCGGCGAGCACGGTCGCGGTTTCGCCGTGGTCGCTGAAGAGGTTCGCCAACTGGCGCGCCGTAGCAGCGACGCGGCCAACGATATCAAACGAGTCATCGAAGACTCCCAAGCCAAGGTGCATAGCGGCACGTCGCTAGTGCGCCACGCCGGCGACACCATGCAGGAGATCGTGACCAACAGTGCGCGCATCACCGACGTGCTCGCCGAAATCACCGCCGCCACCAGCGAGCAGAGCGACGGTATTCAGCAGGTCAATATCGCGGTGAACGATCTTGATCGCATGACTCAGGAGAACGCCGCCATGGTCGAGGAGTCGACCACCGCCGCCGAGCAGTTAAAAGAGCAGGCCGACCATCTGGCCCGTACGATTGCGAGCTTCACCCTCTCGGCGACCACGCCGGCGCTCGGCTCCGCGCGCCAGAACGCCGCTCTACCCGCCGCCCCGTCACAGCCAGCGTTCTAAAAAACGCTGCACTCGGCTCGCCTGCGGCGCTCTCGACCCAAAAGGTTAGTGAGCGCCGCCTTTTATCCAAAGGCGACGCCCCAGGCACCGGCCGCGACAGCCATGCGCGTTTTTGCCGCGAAGCCGCGTCGGTATATCAAGAAGAGGCTTTTCCTGCCGATACCCCTGTTAACGCCCGACTGTTTCGTTGACGTCGCTTTTTTGATGCCGCAGAGCGCGTAGTGGTTTTCCATAAAGCAACAAGGATATGAACATGCACTTCAAATCGCTTCGCACGCTGATCGCGACCCTCGCCGGTAGCGCCATTTTGCTGGTCGTGGCGGCGCTGGTGATCTATTCGCTAATCGCCAACGCACGCACCCAAGCGCTGGTGGAGGAACAAACCAAAACGTTGCTCGAAAAAAACGCCGCCGCGCGGCTGGAGGCGATCGCCTCGGCGCATACCGAAGAGATCAAGCGCGAACTCGGTCATGCGCTGACGCTGGCAACGAATCTTGCCAATCTCAACGCCATGCTGGGGGAAGTGGATGAGACGGGCCGGCCGCTTCTGTATCTCAGCCGCCGGGAGTTTTCGGTGTTGATTCGCCAAACGGTGGACGACAACCCCGAACTGCTCGATGCCTTCGTTGGCTGGGAACCGGACGCCTTTGGTCTCGATGCGCGTTTTATCAATCGCGAGGATCAGGGGTTTGGCCCGGATGGCCGTTTCATGCCCTGGTGGTATCGCACCGAAAGCGGTGCCATCGAGGTGCTTGCGCTGGGTCAGGACATGGAAAATGAAGCGCTGGGCGACGATGGGATTCGTCGGGGCGAGTATTACCTCTGCACGCGGGAAACGCAGCGCACCTGCGTGGTCGACCCGCACTGGTACGACTACAACGGCGACAACCTGCTGGTGACCTCCTTCAACGCCCCTATCATGGTCGATGGCGAGTTCCGTGGCAGCGCCGGCGTCGATCTTTCGGTCGCGTTCATTCAGGGCCTGCTGGAAGAGGCCAATCAATCGCTTTACGACGGCGCTGGCGAGATGCTGCTGGTGGCAGGCCAAGGCGCACTGGCCGCCAATACCGGTGCGGCGGAACTTTTGGGCCGCGGCGTCGACACACTACCCGCCGCGCTTCAGGGCCCTATCGCCCGCGCCCAGCAGGGCGAGCCCGTCAACCATATCAACACCGACGAGGGCATGTTCGAGCTCTACACGCCCTTTAGCGTCGATGAAAGCGGTCGCCCCTGGGTGATGGTGATTCGCCTGCCGCAGAGCGCGGTCATGGCAGGTCTCCAGGATTTACAGACACAGCTTTCCGACCGAGGCCGGGCCTCCATGTGGGGCATGCTCCTCGTCGGTCTTTTGATTGCCCTGGCGGGTCTGTTGGCCAGTTGGCTGCTAGGTAGCCGAATCGCCCGACCGCTGCGCTACCTGGCCGATCGCATGCGTGATATCGCCTCCGGCAATGGGGATTTGACCCAGCGCCTGCCGGTGCGCGGGCGTAACGAAAGCGCCGAGCTTGCGATTCAGTTCAACGCCTTCGCCGACAAGATCCACGACGTGCTGGTGGATGTGCGCGCCAGCAGTGAGTCGGTCCACCACGCCGCTAACGAGATCACCCAGGGCGGGCAGGACCTTTCCCGGCGCACCGACCAGGCGGCTTCTAGCCTGCAGCAGACCTCGACCGCCATGGAAGAGATCAGCAGCACCGTGGGCCATACCACCAGCGCCTCGAAAGAGGCCAGCGGGCTTTCGCATACCGCCGCCGAACTCGCCACGCGCACCAACGGCGCCTTCGGCCAGGTAGTGTCGACGATGGACGAAATTCGCACGACCTCCGATGAGATCCAGAGCATCGTTAAGGTGATCGACGGCATCGCCTTTCAGACCAACCTGCTCGCGCTCAACGCCTCGGTCGAGGCGGCGCGGGCCGGCGAGCACGGCCGTGGCTTCGCCGTCGTGGCCGAAGAAGTGCGCATGCTGGCCTCCCGTAGCCGCGACGCGGCGGCAGATATTCGCCAGCGTATCGGCGCCTCGGTGGACAAGGTCGAAAGCGGTACGAAGCTCGTGCGCGAGGCCGAACAGGCCATGCATGAACTGGCCGACAGCGTCTCCCGCGTCAACCAGATGCTGGGCGATATCAGCACCGCCGCCAGCGAGCAAAACGACGGCATCGGCCAAGTCAGCATCGCGGTCAACGACCTCGATCAGATGACCCAGCAAAACGCCGCGCTGGTCGAGGAGTCAACCACCGCCGCCGAGCAGTTGAAGGAGCAAGCGGAGCGTTTGGCCGAGCTGGTGGGCGGGTTCACGCTCGCCGATAGCAACGAGCACCAAGCGCTGCTGGCCCCACACAAGGCCGACTACTAACGAGGCGTCACGCGCCTAGCGGTTCCGGCCGCTGGGCGCTTTTGCCAGCACTTTTCAACGCCTGCGCAGCCGGGCGCGCTTTTCCACTCGTTCGAGCATCCGCCAACGGTCCGGCGCCGATGAAGTCATGTCGCCGTGCCGGATTCACGCCGGTCAAAAACCCTCAACACAAGACTAAAGTCTTAACCGCTGTAGCCGATAACGACGTCACCTTGATCCCCAGGTTTTACCTTCGGGTCGCCCTATACACTTGTTTTCCCTAATAGCGAGAACCCGATGCTTTCCTCTCTACGCATGCGCATCCTTTTGGTGACGCTGATCGTGATTACGCTGGCACTTCTCGCCAATGCTCTGATCAGCTATACGACGTTGAAAACCCAAAACGACCGCCAAGTGACTCAACAACTGACGTCGGTTTCCAATGACAACGCTTCGATCATCGAAGAGTGGGTCGGCGCCCGTATTTCCATGATGGAAGCGGCGCGCTCGCAGGTCGTCGCGGCAGACCCCAGCGCCTCGCTCGTCCAGCTAGCCGACTCCGGCGGCTTTTTAAGCGCCTATATCGGGCTTCCCGACGGTGGTCTGATCTCATCGGATGGCTGGATTCCCGGTGATGACTTCGACGCGCGCCAGCGAGGCTGGTATCAAAGCGCCGTCGCCCAGGACACCACCATCGTCTCGCTGCCCTACCAGGACTCCAACAGCGGCCAGCTAGTAGTCGCTTTCGCAACGCCGGTCAAACAAAACGGTCGGTTGTTCGGCGTGATCGGCGGTGACGTCCCTATCGATCAGTTGGTTAGCCAGGTCAATGCGATTCAGCTCACACCGTCGAGCTTCGCCTTTCTCAGTAGCGGCGGCGAGACCATTATTGCCCACCCGGATTCGGCACTGACGCTACAGCCGCTCGAGCGCGTGAGCCCAGCGCTGACCCCAGCGCTCATCGAGCGTTTGAGCGACACCCAAAATCGCTGGGAAAGCGTTGAAGTCGATGGCGACACCAAGCGCCTCGTTGCCACCCCCATCGCCGGTACCGATTGGGAACTCGGCTTGGCGCTAGACGAATACGAAGCGACCGCCGGGCTTCGAGCAACGACCCACTCCGCGCTGATCACGCTGCTAGTAGTGCTTGGCGTGACGGCGCTGCTGGTGAGTTTGTGGCTCAAGCGCGCGCTGTCAGGGCTCGAACGTGCCCGCGACGCCTTGAACGATATCGCCAGCGGTGAAGGCGATTTGACACGGCGCTTGGCCGTCGCCGGCAAGGACGAGGTCGCTCAGATCAGCGACGCTTTCAACCGCTTCGTCGACAAGATGGAGCACGTACTGATCGACGTGCGCGCCAGCAGCGATGCGGTCCACCACGCCGCCAACGAAATCGCCTCCGGCGGCCAGGATCTTTCGCGGCGCACTGACAATACCGCGGCGAGCCTGCAGCAAACCTCGGCGTCGATCGAGGAGATCACCAGCACCGTCCAGCACACGGCGTCTTCGGCTCAGGAGGCCAGCCAGCTTTCCCGCAACGCCTCTGACGTGGCGGGTCACGGTGGCGAAGTAATGGGCAGCGTGGTTACCACCATGGAGGAGATCACCAAAGCGTCCGAGAAAATCGGCGAGATCGTCACTTTGATGAACAGCATCTCGTTTCAGACCAACCTGCTGGCGCTCAACGCCTCGGTGGAAGCGGCGCGGGCCGGCGAGCACGGCCGCGGCTTCGCGGTGGTGGCCGAAGAGGTACGCAACCTGGCGCGGCGCAGCAGCGACGCGGCCAACGATATCCAAACGCTGATCGAGGACTCGCAGGGCAAGGTCAATAGTGGGACCGCGCTCGTGCAAAGCGCCGGCAACACCATGAACGATATCGTTTCGCAAATCACCCGCGTCACCGACGTGCTCCAGGAGATCGAGGCGGCCACCAGTGAGCAAAGCGAGGGCATCAAACAGGTCAACGTCGCGGTGGCGGACCTGGACCGCATGACCCAGGAGAACGCCGCTTTAGTGGAAGAGTCCACCACCGCCGCCGAGCAATTGAAGGAGCAGTCCGGTCAGTTGGCCACGGTAATTGGACGCTTCAAGGTCTCCAGCCAAGGCGCTTCGGCCCAAACGCCCGCTTTGGCCAAAGCGGCGCAGCCGCGGCCAGTGGCACCGACACCGCGATTGGCGACGACTCAATCGACCCAAGGCGACTGGGACAAGTTCTAAGGCATCCTTAAGGCACCGGCGGAAGTTCGATGTCGTCGCTTCGGCTGGCACCAGCGGTCATTTCGCGGCACAGCCGCAGAAACTCTCGCACGCCGGTGGTGAGGTACTTGTGCCGGTGCCAGATGAAGGTGAACTGGCGCTTGAGATCCAATTCCGGGGTGGGCAGCGCGACCAGGCTCCCACGCCGGAAGGCGTCGCGCAGCGCCAGCCGTGACACGCAGCCAATCCCCAACCCCGACTCCACCGCGCGCTTGATGCCTTCGGTATGCTCGAGTTCCAACAGCGTATTGAAGCGGCTACGCCGATGGCGGGCCGCGTGTTCGAGCGTCATGCGCGTACCCGAGCCCTCCTCGCGCATGATCCAGTCTTCGCGCAAGAGCTGCTCGAGCTCCAGGTGCTCGCGCCCGGCAAGCGGGTGGCGCGGCGAGCAGAACACACAAAGCTCATCCTCGACCCAAGGCTGGCTGACGATCATTTCGTCATCGCACTGGCCTTCGATCAGCCCCAAGTCCAGCGAGTGCTGGCGCACCCCTTCGATAATATGGCGCGTATTGCGTACCGCCAGCCGTACCCGGCTGCCGGGATAGCGCTGCATGAAGTCGCTGATCAGAAGCGTGGCCAGGTAGTTGCCGATGGTCAGCGTGGCGCCCACTTCCAATGCGCCCACGCCCTTCTGACCGCGCAGCAGTTCCTCGACTTCCTCGGCCCGGTCGAGAAGCGCGACCGCCTTGGGCAGCAGCTGAAACCCTAACGCGTTGAGCTTGAGCCGCTTGCCGAGGCGGTCGAGCAATTGGCAGTCGAACTGGCGCTCGAGCTCGGTCAGCGCCGTGCTGGTCGCAGATTGAGACATGGCCAGCGAGCGCGCCGCCTGGGAGACGCTTTCGTGCTGGGCCACGGCGACGAACACCTCGAGCTGGCGCAGGGTATAGTGCATGACCCACCTATATCGATTTTGCAGATAATGTTTATCAGTATAATTGACTTAACAGATATACCGCCACCGATTAGACTTCTCGGCAACATCATTCATCTCTTTTATTCTTTTATCGAATATGTAATGCGAATGCCTCTTCATTGACCGGCATTTGCGACCAAGGAGTCGTCATGAGCAAGTTTGCCCTGGAAGAAGTGCTGAGCGTTCATCACTGGAACGATACGCTGTTCAGCTTTCGCACGACGCGCGAGCGCAGCCTGCGCTTCAAGACCGGCCAGTTCGTGATGATCGGCCTGGAAGTCAACGGCAAGCCCCTGATGCGCGCCTACTCTATCGCCAGCCCCAACTACGAGGATCACCTCGAGTTCTTCAGCATCAAGGTGCCGGATGGCCCGCTTACCTCGCGTCTGCAGCACCTGAAAGTGGGCGATCAGATCATGGTCAGCCGAAAGCCGACCGGTACGCTGGTGTGCGACGACCTGCTGCCCGGGCGCAATCTTTACATGCTCTCCACCGGCACGGGCCTGGCGCCCTTCATGAGCCTGATTCAGGACCCGGAAGTGTACGAGCGCTATGAAAAGATCGTGCTGGTACACGGCGTGCGCGAAGTCTCAGAGCTGGCCTACGCCGACTTCATCACCAAAGAGCTTCCCGCTCACGAATACCTGGGCGAAGAGATCGCCGAGAAGCTCGTGTACTACCCGACGGTAACGCGGGAAGAGTTTCACACCATGGGCCGCCTGACCGACCACATTCGCAGCGGCAAGATCTTTGAGGACACGGGACTTGCGCCCATCGACCCGCGTCAGGACCGCGCCATGATCTGCGGAAGCCCGGCGATGCTCGACGACACCAGCGCCCTGCTCGATGAGCTCGGCATGAATATCTCGCCGCGCATGGGCGAGCCGGGCGACTACGTGATCGAGCGCGCCTTCGTCGAGAAGTAATGCCGCTTTAAGGCACTAAAAAGCCCCGCCAACCTTCCGGTTGGCGGGGCTTTTTTGCGCACGCTTGGCGAGCTTAAACCGCGTCTTTACCGGTTTCGCCGGTACGGATACGAATCACCTGCTCCAGCGGCATGACAAAGATCTTGCCGTCGCCGATCTTACCGGTATTCGCCACCTGAGTGATCGCCTCGATCACCTGCTCGACCAGCTCGTCGTCGACGGCCACTTCGAGCTTAACCTTGGGCAGAAAGTCCACCACGTACTCGGCGCCGCGATACAGCTCGGTGTGCCCTTTCTGGCGGCCAAAGCCCTTCACTTCCGTCACGGTAATGCCCTGCACGCCGATGTCCGAGAGGGATTCGCGTACGTCATCAAGCTTGAACGGCTTGATAATGGCTGAGATAAGTTTCATTGCGACATCCTTTAACTTGTGGCCCGTTTTTTATCTGGGTAAGCGAAGGTCACTGGAGGCCAAACGCGCCCTGTTCCCCTTAAGCATACACCGCTCCCGCCAGAGAATAAAAAAGCCTCCCACGAAGGGGAGGCCAGAGTCGCTGATATGGGTTAAGCGTGCTTATTTCTTGACGCTAAACTCCGGGTAGGCTTCGAGGCCGCACTCGGCGATGTCCACGCCTTCGTACTCTTCCTCTTCGCTGACGCGAATGCCCATGATCGCTTTGATCACCAGCCACACCACCAGGCTTGCCAGGAATACCCAGGCGAAGATGCCCACGATACCGATCAGCTGCGCGCCGAACGTGGCGGATTCGCTAGAGAGCGGGACGGCCAGCAGGCCCCAGATACCGACGACGCCGTGTACCGAGATCGCACCGACCGGGTCGTCCAGCTTGAGCTTGTCCAGCGTGACGATGGAGACGACGACGATCAGACCGCCGATGGCACCGATGATGGCCGAGCCCAGCGCCGTGGGCGATAGCGGGTCGGCGGTAATGGTGACAAGACCGGCCAGCGCTCCGTTGAGTGCCATGGTCAGGTCCGCCTTGCGGAACCACAGTTTGGCGAGTACCAGCGCGGCGAGCACACCCGCAGCGGCGGCGGCGTTGGTGTTCACGAACACCTGAGCGACGTTATTGGCAGACGCCACGTCGGACAGCTTGAGCTCCGAGCCGCCGTTGAAGCCGAACCAGCCCATCCACAGAATGAAGGTACCCAGCGTTGCCAGCGGCATGTTGGCACCGGGAATGGCATGAATGGCGCCGTCCTTACCGTACTTGCCTTTACGCGGGCCAAGGATCAGCACGCCAGCGAGTGCCGCGGCCGCACCGGCCATGTGCACGATGCCGGAACCGGCGTAGTCGGAGAAGCCCACCGCGTCCAGCCAGCCGCCGCCCCAGGTCCAGTAGCCGGACACCGGGTAGATGAAGCCAGTCATCACCACGGCGAAGGCCAGAAACGCCCAGAGCTTCATGCGCTCGGCCACGGCACCGGAGACAATCGACATGGCGGTGGCCACAAATACGACCTGGAAGAAGAAGTCGGAGCGATTGGAGTAGTAATTCGCGTCTTCACCGCCGTTAAGCACGGCATCCACGCCGTTTTCAGCGCCCAGCAGCACGCCCAAACTCGGCAAGAAGCCGCCTTCGCCGCTAGAGTACATGATGTAGTAGCCCACCAGCAGGTACATGGTGCAGGCAATGGCGAACAGTGCGATGTTCTTGGTCAGGATTTCCGCGGTGTTCTTGGAGCGCACCATACCGGCTTCCAGCATCGAGAAGCCAGCGGCCATCCACATGACCAGCACGCCGCAGATCAAAAAGTAAAAGGTATCGAGCGCGTAGCTCAAATCAGTGACTTCGTTCATGAATCGTTCCCCGTGTTCCTGGCGTTATAGTGATTCGATCAAGGCGTATCCAAATCCTGCGGGCTATACCGCGTCGGCACCGCGCTCGCCGGTACGAATACGGATGACGTCTTCGAGCGGCGTGACGAAGACCTTGCCGTCGCCGATCTTGCCGCTGTTAGCCGCGCTGCAGATGGCGTCGAGCACGCCATCCAGGCGCGAATCGTCGACCGCGACTTCCACCTTCACCTTGGGCAGAAAATCGACGACGTACTCGGCGCCCCGGTAGAGCTCGGTATGACCCTTCTGACGCCCGAAGCCCTTGACCTCGGTCACCGTGATCCCCTGCACGCCGTTGTCGGCCAGTGCTTCACGAACGTCGTCGAGCTTGAACGGCTTGATGATAGCGGTGATGAGTTTCATCCCGGATCTCCCTGCTGGATAAGTAGCGCTGACATGAGCAGCGCTGGGATAAGTAGCGGTACGGCCGCCGAAATTGATGCAATGCCTCGTTAATGCTCATACCGTGCCATTGGCTAAAATTAACTAAAAAATCATAACTTTAAGCACCACTGGAACGTCATGATGACTTTTTCCAGCGCGCCAAGGCGGTGCAGAGATAATTCACCGCACCATATAAGTGCGAATTGAAAAGCGCCCTGCCTTCTTTTGATGCATTGAAAAAGTCAGGGCTTAAACGCCTGCGAAACATGCGTATTTCGCTACGGTTGCGTATCCTTACTGCAAAGACGTGCGTCCCCACGTCGTTTACATTCATGCGTTCCTCATCAGGAGAGAGTCATGGCGACCCAAGACCGTATTAGCCGCCTCGCCCAGCAGATCGGCGATCGTTTACAAAACGCCTCCCACGCGCCGGAAGACATTCAAAAAGGCGTGCAACAGGTCATGCGCGGCGCGTTTGATCGTATGGAGCTGGTCTCCCGCGAGGATTTCGACATTCTGATGGACGTTCTGCAGCGCACCCGCTCGCGGGTAGAAGCGCTGGAGCGCCAGGTGGCGAATCTGGAAGCCTCGATCGACGCAAGCCAGATTGATAAAGCAACGCCCATGGAAGCCGAGGCCCAAGCCACTCCAGCACCGGAAGAGCCGGTCAAAAAAGCCGCCAAGCCGCGCGCCACGGCCACCAAGCCGGCCAAGGACTCGAAAGGCGCGACCGGCGCGGTCGACGACCTAGGCGAATAGCCGTTAAGCGGTTAAACCCGGAAAAACCGCGGGCTTGGCAGATTGATATAAAAAATGAGAACACCTATCATTGCGCTTTACAGCGCCCTTGGTCGGCGTTCTCTCAATAACAATCTGCTTTTCGGATAGCCCATGACTCGCCTTGCTCCCCTAAGCGTCGCCCTTTTGAGCGGCGCTTTTCCCATGATGACGTTTGCCCAGAACCAACCGACCACCGGGGGCGACGCTGCCGCTCAGGACACCATGGTCGTCGTGGGGTCGCGTACGCCCACCCAGATCAGCCAGATTCCCGGCGCCGTGCACGTGGTCGAAGGCGCCGAGCTTACCCAGCAGATCAACGCCGGCGGCGATTTGAAAACGGCGCTGGGCCGGCTGGTGCCGGGGCTCGACTTTGGCCCCCAAGGGCGCACCAATGCGGGGCAGAACATGCGCGGGCGCAGCGTGCAGGTGCTCATCGACGGCGTTTCACTCAACAATTCCCGCGGCCTGTCGCGCCAGTTCGATGCCATCGATCCATTCAATATCGAGCGCGTCGAAGTGCTTTCGGGCACCACCAGCCTGTACGGCGGCGGCGCCACCGGCGGTTTGATCAATATCATTACCAAACAGGGCGACAGCGGGCGCCCGCACTTCGAGACTCAGGCGAGTCTTACCACCGGCTTCAACACCGACCATGACCTGGACCGGCGGCTCTCACAGTCCGCCAGCGGCGGCAGCGATACCGTGTACGGGCGCATCGGCGTGTCGCTCAACGAGAATGGCCGCCAGTATGATGCCGGCGGCGACGAGATCTTTCCCGATATCGCCCAAAGCGATTTGCAGGGCAATCGCAGCCTGGACGTGCTGGGCAACCTGAGTATCGAGCTCAGCGATGATCAGACGCTTCAACTGACCGGCCAGCTTTATGACTCCGGCAAGGAAAACGAGCGCGGCGTTTTCTACCCCAACCTGGCCGCGCCTGCGCCAAACCTGAACGACGCCGATATTCGCGACGGCTTTACCGCCGATCGCGAGCCGCGCACCGACCGCAAGATGATCAGCGCAAGCTATCACCACGCCGATCTGCTGAATCAGGATTTCTATCTGCAGGCGTTTCACCGGGAAGAGGAGTCCAGCTTTCACCCCTTCCCCTACCGGGCCCAGGGCGGCGGCTACTACTTTGCCGCCTCGCAGCAGAACACCACGCTGAGCGGTTTGAAGGGGCTGTTCTCGGCGGACATTACCGATGACTTCAACCTGAGCTACGGCGCAGATATCGACCGGGAGTCGTTCGACGCCTCGCAGATGCGCTTCGATCGCGCCGCCAGCGACGCCTCCGGCGGGCTCGTTCAGCGCCGCGACAGCGTCACCCCGCGCTACCCGAGCTTCGAAGTCGACACGCTGGCGCTGTTTACCCAAGGAGAGTGGTGGGCCACGGACCAGCTCCAGCTCAGCGGCGGCGTTCGCCACCAGCGCATGGACGTGGACATCGATGACTTCAACGGCGTGCCCGGCGGCTCGAGCGACTACGACGTAACGCTGTTCAATACCAGCGCCTTGTACGATTTTGACAACGGCCACCAGAGCTGGCTGGGCTACTCGGAAGGCTTCGAGCTGCCCGACCCGTCCAAGTACTACGGCCGCGCCGGCCAGACCGTGGCGGACAATCCGCTGGATGGCATCAAGACCCGCCAGGTCGAACTCGGCTGGCGCTACCAGGGCGGCGACTGGCTGGCCCAAGCGGCGGTTTACTACGCTTGGTCGGATACCGCGATCGAGCTGGACGAGGATCTCAACATCGCTCAGGTCGACGACGACCGTCGCGACTACGGGTTGGAGGCGTCACTCACGCGCTACATCGGCAACCACTGGGAAGTGGGCACAACGCTCCACGCGCTGGTTTCTGAGCAGAAGGTGGACGGCGACTGGCAGGACCGCGGCATCACCGTTTCGCCCTATCCCTCCCAGGACAGCCTGACCGCCCACGTGGGCTGGCAGGATCAGGCGCGCACGGTTCGCCTTCAGGGCAGCCACGCCCGCGAGTACGAGGACGCCGCCGGCGAAAGCATCGATGGCTTCACCACGTTTGACCTGATCGGAAGCCAGGAGACCGATTTCGGTACTCTGAGCTTAGGCATCAGTAATCTGACCGACAAACAGTACTCCACCCCCTGGGGTCAGCGCGCCGTGGGCTTCTATTCGCCGACCTATGGCCCGGAGTACCTTTACGACTACCAGGCCCGCGGGCGTACCTTTACGCTCGGCTGGTCGCTCGAATACTAGCGCGCATCAAAAAGCGCCACGGTTTTCGGAGGTGATCGCATGCCACGCGCCGCCGTGAATGCCATTACGCCGCACACCCTGGCGCAGTGGGGCCAGCGGTTCGGCATTCGTTATCGCATCGATGACGCCTCGGGGGCCGCTGCTGCCCCGGTGGCCAGTGGCGAGGTGCACGACGTGCGCCTGTTCGATTCGCTGCACCTGACGCTGTCCGATCTCGAGGTCGAGCGCGGCTATACGTCGTCATCGATTCAAGGCGTGCCCTGGTTCGTCAGCGTGGTGCTGGAAGGCGAGGTGTCGCTGATGCTGGGCCAGCAGACGCTGGCGCTGGGCGCCGGCGACGGGTTTTGCGCCCACTTCGATGCCGCCCAGCCGCTGGTCGTTCATCATCCCCGCCAGCGCCGTTTGAAAACGGTAAATCTCGCGGTGCTGGCGACCGCGCCGTTCGCGCTGCCGGCACCAACGTCAACAAGCGCGCTTTACGGCTGGTCGCTGCCGCCATCGCTTTACCAAACGCTAATGCAGGCGGCCTGCGAGCCCGCAAGCGCTTGGCGCCAACGGCTCGTTTGGCAGGGGCTGGCACTGCAGCTTTTGGGCCACGCCCTTCCCGAATCCGATGAAACCGCCGCACCCAAGCTATCCAGGCGCGACCGCGCCTGTCTGAGCGCGCTTTATGAGCGCATCCGCCGCGACCCGGGCGCCGAGTATTGCCTCTCGGCGCTGGCCCGCGACGCCGCCATGAGTACCAGCAGCCTGCGCCAAAAATTCCGCCAGCTTTACGGCGACACCCTTTTTACCCACGTTCGCCGCTGCCGGCTCGACCAGGCACGACGCTATCTCGAGCAGGGCTACAGCGTTCAGCAAACCGCCCACGCCTGCGGCTTCAAGCATGCGACCAACTTCGCCACCGCTTTCAAGCGCGCCTTCGGCGTCTCACCTCACGGCGTCCGCTCACCGCGATAGCCGCTCAAAGCGCCGCGCCTAAAAGTTCGCCATCTTCCCCATATTTGTCATTACGCATAGTCCTTCTAGCGCACGGCATACCTTTTCCGCCACAAAAAAGATAATAATTCTCATTACCTAAACATATTCGCGTTCGATTCCAGGACCTTTCATGCTGCCGACCCGCACGTTCACCCTCGCTCCTGTCGCTACCGCTTTGATGCTGGCCTCGCTTCAGGCCAGCGCCCATACCACGGCCACTCGGCTCGACACCGTGACGGTCACCGCTCAGCAGGCCGCCACCAAGGTATCGACACCTTTTCTGGAGACCCCACAGAGCGTTTCGACCATCACCGATGAAGAGATGGAGCGCCGGGGCGTCGATACCGTTCAGCGCGCCGCCGACTACACCCCCGGCGTGTACACCAACCAGGTCGGCGCCTCCAACCGCTTCGACTACCTGGTGCTGCGCGGCTTTTCTGATGGCAGCCTGAGCAATACGTTTCTCGACGGATTGAAACTGATGGGCGATGCCAACTCCCACAGCTCCATGCGCGTCGACCCCTGGTTTTTGGACAGCATCGAGGTGGTGCGCGGTCCGGCCTCGGTACTTTACGGGCGCGCCTCTCCCGGCGGGGTGGTCGCGCTCAACAGCAAACGGCCCGAATTCGAGCAAGGCGGCGAGCTGCGCTTTCGCCTGGGCAATAACCAGCAGCGCAGCGCCGCCTTCGACCTGACCGGGCCGCTGGGCGATGAGCAGCGCGTGGCGTTTCGCCTGACCGGTATCGCTTACGCCGCCGACACCCAGTTCGACCCCGCCGAGGAGCAGCGCTACGCCATCGCCCCGCGCCTGACCTGGGACATGACCGATGCCACCAGCCTGACCATGGAGGCTTACCTGCAGGACGAGCCCGAAGGCGGCTACCACTCCGGCGTCCCCTTCGAAGGCTCGGTAGTGCCTCACAACGGGCGCAGGATCAGCAACACCTTCTTCGACGGCGAAGAGGCCTTCGATACCTATGAGCGCACCCAACGGATGCTCGGCTACACCCTGGAGCACCGTTTCAACGAGGACGTCACCGGGCGCCAGCTGTTGCGCTACCTGAATTCCGACGTGGTGCTCAACCAGGTCTACGGCTTCGGCTGGAGCGCGCCGGATTCCAATGAGCTAACCCGCTACTACTCGGGCAGCAACGAGTCGCTCACCGCCTGGACGGTGGACAACCAGCTGGAGGCGGCGCTCGATACCGGCGCCGTGGCCCATCAGTTCCTGTTCGGCGTGGACTACCAGCACCGTGAAAACGAGGTCTCCTGGCCTTCCGGCGCCTTTCCGTCGCTCGATGCTTTTGATCCGGTCTACGGCGTCGATCTGGATGAGGCGGTGTTCTACGACCCGACGCGCGAGGACCACGAAATCGAGCAGACCGGCGTCTACCTGCAGGATCAGATCAGCGTCGATAACTGGCGCTTTACCCTCGGCGGGCGCTACGACTGGGTGAACATCGACAACGTCAACCGCGACTCCAATGACGCAAGCTCGCTCAGCGACACCCAGTTCAGCGGCCGCGCCGGGGCGGTGTATCTGTTCGACAACGGTGTGGCGCCTTATGTGAATTACTCCACCGCCTTCACGCCGACCAGCTTCGTTGACGAACGCGACGATTTGCTCGCGCCCATGGAGGGCGAACAGTGGGAGGCCGGCGTCAAGATTCAACCCGAGGGTAGCCAAAGCCAGTTCAGCGCCGCCGTTTTCCACATCAGCCAGGAGAACGTGGCCACCAAGGAGCAGCCGACCGACCCCTACCGGGCCGTCGGCGAAATCGAATCCCAGGGCCTGGAGCTCGAAGCGCAGACCCGACTCACCGACACGCTGTCGCTGCAGGCGGGCTACAGCTTCACCGATATCACCTACGCCAAAAGCGATGACGGCAACGAAGGCAACAATGCCATCTACGCGCCGCGTCACCAGCTTCAGGCCTGGGGGCACTACGCGCCGGTGGATGGCGGGCTCAGCGGTGTCGACATGGGCGTGGGCGTGCGCCACTACGCCGACATCGCCGCCGACCGCGCCAATACAGAGACGGTACCCGATTACACCCTGGTCGACGCCACGGTGGGCTACGACTGGAGCCAGCAGGGCTTCGAAGGCGTCGAAACCCGCCTCAACGTCAACAATGTGCTGGACAAGGAGTACGTTGCTACCTGCAACTCGCTGGACTACTGCTACTTCGGCGCCGAGCGCAGCGTGACCGCCAGCGTCCACTACCGCTTCTGACCAAGCGCCACGCCGGGCGCCCGGGCCATCGCGCTCGGGCGTTCGCCGTTTCGGGTTTGCAAACAATAAATATTATCGTTTAAATACCGGCTGACTTCTCGAGTGACGCCCTGCATGCGCCTTTCCCCTCTTCTTGCCCGCGCCCTGCTGCTGACCGCCAGCCTTCTGCCGGCCGGTGCCCAGGCGCAGTGGGCGACGCTGGACTGGACCATCGCCGAGACGCTGCTGGCCATCGACGCGCCGATCGAAGGCGTGGCGCAAATCCCCGCCTACCATGACTGGGTCGGCGAGCCACGCCTTCCGGATTCGGTGGTTGATCTGGGCCTGCGCCAGCAGCCCAACTTCGAGCTGATGGCGCAGGACCCGCCGGAAGGCTTTCTGATTTCGCCGATGTTCGAAGGGCTCACGCCGAAGCTCTCGCGCCTTGCGCCGGTGAGCTCGTTCGCGCTTTACACGCCAGGCGAAGAGACCTGGCCGGAAATGCTGAGCTTCACCCGCCAGCTCGGCGAAAAGACCCACCGCGAGGCCCAGGCCGAAGCGCTCATCGATGAAACCGACGCGCTGATGGAGCGCCTGAGCGAACAGACGCGCGCCACGCCGCCGCTTTTGATGATTCAGTTCATGGATGCGCGCCACGTGCGCGTGTTTGGCGACAACAGCCTCTACAACGCCGTGCTCTCACGGCTGGGCATCGATAACGCCTGGCAGCAGGCCACCAACGCCTGGGGCTTTGCGCTGACCGGCGTCGAGACGCTGGCGCACTACCCCGACGCCACCCTGGTCATCGTCGACCCCGTGCCCACCGGTGTGGAGGAAGAGCTCGCGCGCAGCGGGCTCTGGCAACGCCTGCCCGCCATTGAGGAGAACCGCGTGATTCGGCTGGCGCCGGTCTGGAGCTTCGGCGCGCTGCCCTCCGCCCAGCGCTTCGCTCGCGAACTGATCCAGGCACTTAACGACGCCTCAAAGCCTGCTGATTCCTGATCCCCGTTGACTCAACGCATTGCCTAAAGCTCGCCCGCTGTGCCAGGTTTAATTGGCAAAAGAAAAATTAGACCAACAACGGGGGAACGGTGATGACGCTTGCCATCGTGAACACGCGCGCCGGCGTGGGGCTCGACGCCCCAATGGTGCAGGTCGAGGTGCACCTGGCCAACGGCCTGCCGGGGCTCACGCTGGTCGGGCTGCCGGAAGCCGCGGTGAAGGAGAGCCGCGAGCGCGTGCGCAGCGCGCTGGTCAACGCCGGTTTCGATTTTCCCAACACCCGGCGCATCACCCTGAACCTCGCCCCGGCGGATCTACCCAAGGAGGGCGGGCGCTTCGATCTGCCCATTGCGCTGGGCATTCTCGCCGCCTCCGGCCAACTGCCGGTGGAGGCGCTCGAACACATCGAGTGCGCCGGCGAGCTGGCGCTGGACGGCACGCTTCGCGCCGTGCCCGGCATGCTGCCCTTCGCGCTGGCCACCAAGGCCGCCGAGCGAGCGCTGATCGTTCCCAACGCCTGCGCCGACGAGGCGGCGCTGGCCGGCAACGGCCTTACGGTGCTGCCCGCCGCCACACTTTGGGACGTGGTGGCGCACCTGCTCGACCAGACCCGCATCGCCCCCCACGTATTGCCCGCCCCGCCGAAGGCGCACAACCCGGCCCCCGATTTGGCCGACGTGCGCGGCCAGCACCAGGCGCGCCGGGCGTTGGAAGTCGCCGCCGCCGGTGGGCATAACCTCTTGCTGGCCGGCCCGCCGGGCACCGGCAAGACCATGCTCGCTAGCCGACTGCCCGGCATTCTGCCGCCGCTTAACGAGGACGACGCGCTGCAGGTCGCCGCGGTGCGCTCGGTGTGCGGGCTGGCGCTCGAGGCGGACTGGGGCCAGCGCCCGTTTCGCCAACCCCACCACAGCGCCAGCGCCGCCGCGCTCGTTGGCGGCGGCTCGAAACCCAAACCCGGCGAGATTTCATTGGCGCACATGGGCGTGCTGTTTCTCGACGAGCTGCCGGAGTTTTCGCGCAGCGTGCTGGAGGTTCTGCGCCAACCCCTTGAAACCGGCGAGATTCATTTATCCCGCGCCAGCCACGAGCGCCGCTACCCGGCGCGTTTTCAGCTCGTCGCCGCCATGAACCCCTGCCCCTGCGGGCACCTGGGCGACCCGCGAAGCCGCTGCCAGTGCACGGCCAGCCAAATCCAGCGCTATCAGGCGCGGCTCTCCGGCCCGCTTTTGGATCGTATCGACCTTCAGGTTGAAGTACCCGCGCTGCCGCCGGAGCAGCTCACCGCCCAGACCCAGGGGGAATCGTCCGACGCGGTGCGCGAGCGCGTGATGGCCGCAAGAGCGCGCCAGATGGAAAGAGGCGCGCTCAACAGCCAGCTAAGCGGCAAGGCGCTGGAAGCCGCCTGCGATTTAAGCGACGAAGAGCGTACCTGGCTTGCCGGCGTGCTGGAAAAACTCAAGCTCTCGGCGCGGGCCTATCACCGCGTGCTGCGCGTGGCGCTCACGCTTTCCGATTTACAGGGCGAACCCAAACCGGGCCAGGCGCACCTGATCGAGGCGATCGGGTATCGGCAACTGGACCGGCTGCTGGGAAAGGGCTGAGCCACACCTCACCCTTGATGGCGTCCGCTCATCACCCACGCCGTCCAGGAGCCATCGAACAGCGAAAGCCGCTCAAAACCGGCAAGCTCGGCGGCCACCCACAGGATGCACGCGGTAATGCCGGAGCCACAGCTAAACGCCACGTGATCCTTTGGCGACACCCCCCTGTCAATCAGCAGTCGCGCAATCTCTTCACGGCTTTTGAAGTGGCCGTTTTCCAGCACGTCACCAAACGGCAGATTGCAGGCGCCGGGTACATGGCCGCTCGGGAATTCCGGACGCGGCTCTGGCGCCTGCCCGGAAAAGCGCCCGGCGCTTCTGGCGTCCACCAGCGTGAAGCGGGGGGTCGCGATGTTGGCCTGAACGTCGTCCACGCTGACCACGCTCGGGTTGGCTTTGAGTACCGGGGGCGTCGAGAGCGGTGTTGGCTCGCTGTAGCCCTGCTGCACCGGAAGCGACTGCGCCACCCACCCGGGCAGGCCGCCATCGAGCAGCCGCACGTGGGTGAAGCCCGCCTGGGTCAGCAGCCAGTAAGCGCGTGGGGCGGAGAAAACGCCGCGATTGTCGAACACGACGATGTCGTCGTCGATCGAGAGGCCGAGCTTGCTGCACGCCTCTTGCAAGGCGTCGAGCGCCGGCAACGTGTGCGGGAAGGGGGCACTCTGGTCAGAGAAGACCCGCTCGATATCGAATTCGAGCGCGCCTGGCAGGGTTTGGCCATCTTCAGCCACGTAGGGCGCCACGGGGCTATTGGGCAGCGAGGCGTCCAGTAGCGTCGGTGGGTCGGGCCGCTCCAAACGCTGGCTGAGTTCGAGAGCACCGATGAGAATGTCGGACATAATGAGACTCCTGCGAGTTGTAAGTGACAGCGGATCCTGATCGAGAACCGCTCATATAATAGGAGCGATCAGCGCATCGAGCGCCCGCGCGGCGGCATCCTCCGCCAAATAGACCAACGAAAGCGGACTCGAGGCGCCTTCGTCATCCAGCGGTATGGCTACCCCGCCGAAGGCGATCATGGTGACGCTTTTGGGCATCAGCGCGACCCCGAGCCCGGCGACGGCGAAACCGGTCATCGCCGCCAGATCCGCCACTTCCAGCGCGTCGGTCAGCGAGACCCCAGCACGCTCGGCCAGCCCTTCGATCTGGCGGCGTAAAAAGGTGCGATCCGCCGCGGGTTGCAGCAGCAGGCGCTCGCCGGCCAGGTCTGCCAGCCGTAGGGTGTCTCTGCTTGCCAGCGGATGGGCGCCTTCGAGCAGCGCATAAAGCGGCTCGTCTCCCAGCCGGGTAAGCGTGAGCCCGTTGGCCGACGCTTCGGCGAGGTCGGCGCGCACCACCGCCGCCTCCAACTGACCATCGCGCAGCGCATTCAGGTGATCCAGCGCGTTACCGGCGCAGAGCGTGAGTGTGATCTGTGGGCGCTGCGCGATCAGTGCCGCTAACGCCCTGGTCAACGTTTGCGAGTAGAGCGCACTGGCAGAGTAGCCCAGCCGCAGCCGCCCGATCTCACCGGCCTCGGCCTGGCGCGCCCGCCGCGCGCTCTGCTCAATGCTCTCCAACAGGCGAGTCGCTTCGGCCAGAAACACCTCGCCGGCGCGGGTGAGCCGAACGCCGTGGGTGTTGCGCGAAAAAAGCGTCACACCGAGCGCGGCTTCGAGCTGACGAATGGCCTGGCTAAGCGGCGGCTGAGTGATGTGTAGCCGCTTCGCGGCGCGGCGAAAGTTGCGCTCTTCGGCGACGGCCACGAAGTAGCGCAGTTGCCTGATGTCGTACATGGCTTAGCGACTCACGGTGAGAGGAAAGCGGACATTCCGCAGGGCGAGCGTTCAACATACCCTGAACGCCACGCTCAGCCCAGGACCTCACCGTGCGCCTTTGGATTCTCATCGCCTCGACCAGCGCTTTTTTCAACCTCTACCAGCTACAGGCGCTCTACCCGTGGCTCGCCGCGCGGTTTGAGGCAACACTCACCCAAGCGGGCTGGCTCAACATGGCCACCCTGCTGGGCATGATGCTAACCGCCCCGTTCGCCAGCCGGCTAACCCGCCGACTGCCCCCCACTCGCGCCATCCTGGTGGGACTGACCGTACTGATCATACTGAACGCCCTGCTGGCCGTCAGCGCCAGCCTGGCCACGGTTTGGCTCGTACGCCTGGCCCAGGGCGTGGCGCTGCCCTGCGTGCTGACCGCCTGCGTGGCGCTACTGGCCGGAGCTCAAAGCGAGCGCCAGCGTACGGTTTGGGTGGGTTACTTCGTTGCCGGAACGGTGCTGGGCAGCACGCTGAGCCGCTTCTATCCGGCCTGGGCGGTGGAGTCTCTGGGCTGGGCCGGCGGCTTTATAAGCGCTGCGGGCCTTCTGGCGCTGGCGTGGCTGTTGATTACTTGGCAGTCGCGGCGGCGGGCACTTCCGGTCGCACGCCCAGCGGCAGCGCCGCCCTTCACTGTGCTATTGAAGGCCTCTCTCGCCGAGCAAAAGCTCACGGTAGCGTTCTGTATCGGCTTCACGCTGCTGTTCACCCAAAGCGCGGTGTTCACCGTGCTGGGGCTCCGGCTGGCCGAGGCGCCGTTTCACCAAAGCGCTGCGCAGATCGGGTTGGTCTACCTGATGAGCCTGCCCGCGATCATTGCGGTGATCGCCAGCCCCAGGCTTTATCGCAACCGTCGCGAGGGACCCTTCTTTTTACCCTTTATCGGGCTGCTATGGGCATCTCTTGCGCTGGCCAAGCCAAGCTATGCGTCGATTCTTGCCAGCGTAGCCGGGTTTTCGCTTTCCACCTACCTGCTGCAAACCCTGACCACCAGGCTTGTGAGCAAAGCCGAGCGTGTGCCCGCCTCGTTTGCCAGCGGCCTATACCTTTGCTGTTACTACGCCGGCGGCGCGCTGGGCGCGGTGCTGGCGGCGGCCTGCTTCAGCCGCTGGGGCTGGGCGGGGGCGCTTTGGCTGATAGGGAGCGCTCACATCACCGCGTCACTGCTGGTGCTGTGGCTATACCGCCGCGCCAATCCTTGACGTGTCGAAAGCTTAGCCGGCCAGCAGACGCAGCCCCATCCAGAGCCCCATACCGATCATCACCAGGTTCTCGGTCAGCGACACAAAACCCAGCGGCACGTTCTTGCCGCCGCCCACGCAGGCGCACTTGAGCTCACGTTTGTCGATGTAAACCGCCTTGAACACCGAGACCGCGCCCACGCCGCCGGCGAGCAGCGCCAGCGGCGCGGCGAGCCAGATCAAGGCGCCTGCCAGCATCAAAAGCCCTGCCAGGGTTTCGATGAAGGGGTAGGCGTAGGCGTAGGGCACGTAGCGCTGGGCAAGCAGGTCGTAATTGATGAACATGGTGCTAAAGCTTTGTACGTCCTGCAACTTTTGCAGGCCCAGTAGCACCATGGCGGTGGCGATAGCGTACTCCGGCAGGCGCGGGGCCAACAGCGTGCCCTCGGCGGCCCAACTCACCGCTAGGCCAATCAAAAGCGCCACGGCAAAAATGGCCAGTACCGGGCGGTAGGTCGTGGCGTTGGGGTCGCGCACGCGAAGGCCCAGGTGCTTGCGCACCTCCTCGTAACCGCCGATGCGCTCATCGCCGATATAGGTTTGGGGCGTGGTCTTGACGTTTTCCCGCGCCTTGAAGGCGTCGATCTCCTCGCGGGAGGTCAGCCAGTGATCCTCGACCTCGAAGCCCTTGCGCTTGAGCAGATCCACCGTTTTCACGCCGAAGGGGCAGCGGTGCTTGGTCATGTTCATGCGATAGACCCGGGCGATACCGCGTGTAGTCGTTGACATCGTTTACCTCGCTAAAACTGTTAAGCGTGCTATCTATTAGTGTAGACGTTAGGGCGCACCCCTGCTTTTCAAGCCGCTGGCGGCACGCTTTCGCGTCAAACCGTAGCCCAGCAGCCCCACCACCGGCCCCGGTACCAAGAGCCAGGCCGCGTCCAGTTGGACACGCTCGAACAGCGCGGTGACCGCAGCGATGGAGACCACGGTGATGGCAAAGCCGATGGCGTTCAAAATGGCAAGCGATGCCCCGACGATCGCCGGTGGGCAGGCCTTCGCCGCCAGCGCCGAGAACTGCGGCGAGTCGGCCACCACCGCTGCCCCCCAGACGAGCAGCAAAAGGCCCAACCCCACCGACGGCAGCGAGCGCCAGAACAGCGCGAACAGCACGGCACAAAGACACGAAAGCGCCAGCGCCGAAAGCGCCACGGCGGCGCTGCCAAATCGGCGTGACAGCGCCCCGCCGATAAGACACCCCAGCGCCCCGACGCCAATCACGCCAAAGGCCATGCCCGATACGCCAATGCTAGACGCTTCACTGGCCAGCACCGAGCTCGCTACCAGCAGCGGCACTACCGTCCAGAAGGCGTAAAGCTCCCACATGTGGCCAAAATAGCCCCAGGCCGCCGCGCGAAAGCGGGGTTCCTTGAACGCCTCGCTGACTCGCAGCGGCGAGCCTGAACCCGCTTGGCGCGCCGGCAGGTGCGCTCCGTCACCCAGCAGGAAAATCAGCCCCGCGCCCGCCAGCGCCAACATCGATGACGCGCTGATCACGACCTGCCAGGGTAGATCGGCGCCCAGCTCCCGGAGCCCGTGGGGCAACGCGGTGCCTAGGGTCAGCATCGCCACCAGCTGAGCGAGCGCCTGGCCGGTGCGCTCTGGGGCCCAGCTGACCACCAGTTTCATGCCTACCGGGTAGATACCGGCCAGGCTCAGCCCGACCAAAAAGCGCCAGAGCAGCGCCTCGGTCAGCCCTTGGGCGCTCCAGGCAAATAGCGCGTTGAACAGAGCCCCCAATAGAGCGCTTGCCACGAACAGGTGGCTGGCGCGAAAGCGGTCGGCAAGCCCGGTCAGTGCAAGTATCAGCGTGCCGAGAATGAAGCCGCTCTGCACCGCCCCGGTCAGCCAGCCGATCTCGGCTGCGCTGACGTTCCAGACGCGGGTGAGTTCTTCAAACGCGCTGTTGGCGCTAAACCAGAGCGAGGTGCCCAGCAGCTGCGCCAGCGCGATGACGGCGACCGGCCGGCGGGCCAGTACGCTCGGCGGATACGAAAAGGGTCGTTGTGCCACCCGCAGCCTCCTCACGCGACGATGGATGAAGTGTTGGCCGTGAAGCGCCGTGGGCGGCGCCTCTGCTTACAAGCCAGTCGATGGCGTCAGCGCGTGGGGCGCTACGGCGGTCTCGTCGACGCTGTCAGGCCCTGCCTCCACCTCGTCGAGAAACGCTTCGAGCCGTTCGAAAAGCGCCTTGCGAATGGCGACGGACTCATTCACCAGGTGGTGTTTCGCCTCCGAGTGGCGAAACACCGTCGCCTCGGGCAGCTTCTCAGTCAATATATCGAGGTTGCGCTCCCAATCTACCGTGGTGTCCTGCTCGCCCTGCAGAATCAGCGTGGGCAAGGCGAGCGGCTCGAAGGCCAGCACTTTAGGAATCCAGCGGCGCATGGCGGACACCCAGACCACGCTCAGGCGTTCGGGCTGCAGCGGGTCGTGCTCGCGCAAAAAGGTAGTGAAGGCTTCGTCGGTCGAGTTCGGCCGGTACTTGCGCGGCAGCTCCTTGACGAAGGGGCTGGCGATGAGGTGCATCCAGCTGGCCTGGCCCCAGCGCCAGGGGCGCACCAGTGGCGCCAGCAGTATGATGGCCGCCCAGCGCGCCGCCTCGCGGTACTCCAGCGCGTCGGTGGCCAGAATCGCCGCGCCGGTGCTCTGACCGATGCCGATCCAGGGCGCCGGGGCCAAATCCGCTGCGTCCAGGGTCTGTTTGACGTGGCTAAAACAGTGCTGGTAGTCGTCGAACTCGTCGATCTCTGCCCGGGGACCGCTGGAGAGCCCATGGCCGGGCAGATCCCACAGCACGACCAGCCAGCCGTTCGCCAAAAGGCTTTCGAGCAGGTGACGATAAAGCCCCAGGTGATCGAAATAGCCGTGCACCACGAAGACCGTGCCCCTTGGCGCCATGGGGCTCCACACCTGACACCAGAGATTGAAGCGGCCGGTATCGATGAACCCAGCGTAGACCGACGGCGTACTCTCGAAAAGCTCGTTCAAACGGTAGTGATGAAAGTAGCCCTGGACCGCGCGGGTCAGCGGTGAGCCAAAAGCCAGGTAGTGAAGCGCCGGAGCGCCGGGTGCCTGGTGGAACACCGCGGATAGCTGGTCGAACTCATGCATGGCCTTTCTCCCTGAGCGATCATGATGCCGCCATGACCGGCGCGCGCCTTATTATCATTTAGTCGAGCACGGCCGCGCTTTCGCGTCTACGCTGTTTACATGCCAAAGCGTTTATGGAACTATTTTCCATAAATAGCTGTCTTGAAATCATTGCCCTGACATTATCGTTCTTGAACTATTTCGTTCTGAAATTATTGACCTGACGTTATGTCGATACTGGCCGTGGCCATCTTTCATCCCCACGGGCACTTTCAAAGGAGAGACCCCATGAGCGAACGTATTACGCGTCACCGTTTACAAGTGGCGGCTGAACTGGACCGCTTCATCACCGAACAGGCTCTGCCGGGGTCCGGTGTCGATGAAGATGCTTTCTGGTCCGGCGTCGATGCCCTGTTCCATGATCTTACCCCGAAAAACCAGCGCCTGCTTGAAGAGCGCGAAACGCTTCAACAAGCCCTCGACGGCTGGCACAAGGAGCACCCGGGTGCGGTGACCGACATGGCCGCCTACCAGCGCTTTTTGAAAGAGCAAGGCTACCTGGTCGACGCGCCGGCCACTGTCAACGTGACAACGGCCAACGTCGACCGTGAAGTCGCCGTTCAGGCAGGCCCACAGCTCGTGGTGCCGGTCAGCAACGCCCGCTACGCGCTTAACGCCGCCAACGCCCGTTGGGGAAGTCTTTACGACGCGCTCTACGGCACCGACGTCATCTCCGAGGAAGACGGCGCCGAAAGAGGCACGAGCTTCAACCCCAAGCGCGGCGACAAGGTCGTGGCCTACGCCCGCGGCGTGCTGGACCGCGCCGCACCCTTGGCCACTGGCTCTCACGCGGATGCCGAAAGCTACACCCTGCGCGACGGCCACCTGGTGGTGCGCTTGGCCGGCGGTCGCGAAACCGGCCTAAAAGACCCGGGCAAGCTGATCGGCTTCGATGGCGACGAAAGCGCGCCGAGCTCAATTCTGCTCTCTAATAACGACCTGCACCTCGAGATCCAGATCGACGCCAACGACGCCATCGGCAAGCGTGATCCGGCGGGTGTGAAGGATGTCGTCGTCGAGGCGGCGCTGACCACCATCATGGACTGCGAAGACTCCGTGGCCGCGGTGGACGCCGAGGACAAGGTCGGCGTCTACGGCAACTGGCTGGGCCTGATGCGCGGCGATCTGGAAGAGAAGATCGAGAAAGGTGGCAAGACCACCACGCGCAAACTCAATGCCGACCGCACCTGGAAAACCACCGAAGGTGGCAGCGTCACCGTGCCCGGCCGTTCGCTGATGTTCGTGCGCAACGTGGGCCACCTGATGACCACGCCGGCGATTCTCGATGAAAATGGCAATGAGCTGCCGGAAGGCATCCTCGACGCTGTGATGACCTCGCTGATCGCGCTGTATGACCTGAAAAAGGACGCCGACCAGCCGCGCAACTCCCGCGCCGGCTCCGTCTACATCGTCAAGCCGAAGATGCACGGCCCCAAAGAAGTGGCGTTTGCCAACGAACTCTTCACCCGCGTCGAAGATATTCTCGGCATGAGCCGCGATACCCTGAAAATGGGCATCATGGACGAAGAGCGCCGCACGACGGTCAACCTGAAAGCGTGCATCAATGAGGCGACCTCGCGCGTGGTGTTCATCAACACCGGCTTCCTCGACCGCACCGGCGACGAGATGCATACCGCCATGGAAGCGGGCCCGATGGTACGCAAGGGCGACATGAAGTCGGCCAAGTGGATCACCGCCTACGAGAAGAACAACGTAGAGGTGGGCCTGGCGTGTGGCCTGCGCGGCCGCGCCCAGATCGGCAAGGGCATGTGGGCCATGCCGGATCTGATGCACGCCATGCTCGAGCAGAAAATCGGCCATCCGAAAGCCGGCGCCAACACCGCTTGGGTGCCCTCACCCACGGCAGCCACGCTGCACGCGCTGCACTACCATCAGGTGAAGGTGGCCGACGTTCAGCGCGAGATGCAAAGCGCCGGCGAATCCGATCTGCTGGGTGACCTGCTTACCGTGCCAGTCGCCGAAAACACCAATTGGTCTGACGAGGAGATCCAGCAGGAGCTCGACAACAACTGCCAAGGCATCCTCGGTTACGTGGTGCGCTGGGTCGAGCACGGCGTGGGCTGCTCCAAGGTGCCGGACATTCACGATGTCGGCCTGATGGAAGACCGCGCGACGCTGCGTATCTCCAGCCAGCACATCGCCAACTGGCTGCACCACGGCATTGTCGACGAGGCGCGAGTAAAAGAGACGCTGGAGCGCATGGCAAAAGTGGTCGACGAGCAGAACGCAGGCGACCCGAGCTACACCGCCATGAGCAGCCACTTCGACGACTCCACCGCCTTCAAGGCGGCCTCGGACCTGATCTTCAAGGGCCGCGAACAGCCGTCGGGCTATACTGAGCCGCTGCTGCACGAGTGGCGCCAGGTGCATAAGAAAAAAGCGCACTAGACGACGTAAATCGTGCCTTTAGTGGCATAAGTGATGAGAGCCTCGGGCAAGTGCCCGGGGCTTTTTTGTGGCATCTTTGAACGCATCCTGCACCCAACAACGGAGACAACAACAATGACCGTCATGACCGTCGAAGAGATCTAGCGCTTTCTGGACGAGGTGTTTCCGCAGCGCATGGGCCGGGTAGAGAGCGTCGGCGAGATGTGCGCGACGATGCGCTTGGAGATACGCAACGAGCATCTGCGCCCCGGCCCTCGGGTGAGCGGGCCGACGATGATGGGCTTTGCCGACGTGGCGCTGTACGTGGCGATCCTGGGCCAGATCGGCCCGGAGCCGATGGCGGTGACCAGCGATCTGAACTGCCACTTTCTACGCGCCGCCTCCGGCGATCACGACATCGTGGCCCATGCCCGGCTGATCAAGATCGGCCGACGCATGGGCGTGGGAGAAGTGCAGGTGTATTCAGCAAGCGACGACGCGCGCCCGGTGGCACACGTCGTCGCAAGTTATGCCCTACCGATCAAGGATTAGATCGCGGGCAGCCGGTCGAGCATGCGATCCAGCGTCAGCGGATAGTCGCGCAGGCGGATACCGGTGGCGTTGTACATGGCATTCGCCACCGCCGCCGCGCCGCCGCAGATGCCGAGTTCGCCCACCCCTTTGGCCTTGAGCGGCGTTGCGGCGCCGTCCAGCGTATCAAGGAAGATCACCTCCTGTTCCGGGATATCCGCGTGTACCGCGATCTCGTAGCCCGCCAGGTCGTGGTTGGTGAAAAAGCCGCGGGTCGTATCGATATTGAGGCTTTCCGAAAGCGCCGCACCGATCGACATGGTCATGCCGCCGAGCACCTGGCTGCGCGCGGTGGTCGGGTTGAGAATGCGCCCGGCGTCACATACCGACAGCATGCGGCGAAGGCGCGTCTCGCCGGTATAGGCGTTGACCGCCACTTCGACGAAGTGCGCGCCGAAGGTACCCAGCTCCATCTCGTCCTGGAAGTCGCCAAAGTGCAGCGTATCCTCGCCGACGAGTTCGTCGCCTTCGATCTCGAAAAGCCCAACGTCCTGGTCGCCTGCCAGCACGCGGCCGTTCTCGAAACGCGGTGACTCGACGCTCAAACGCTTGCCGATTTCGGTCTGAAGCGCCAGGCACGCCGCGTAGACACCCGCCGTGGAGCTGGCCGCGCCGAACTGGCCGCCGGAGCCGGACGACACCGGGTAAGCGCTGTTGCCTAGGCGTACCTCTACCTCGTCCATCGTGACGCCCATGGTTTCCGCCACGGTTTGCGCGAGGATGGTGTAGGAGCCGGTACCGATATCGGTCATGTCGGTTTCGACGACCAGTTTGCCTTGGCTTAGGCGCACCCGGGCGCCGGAGTCCATGGTGATCGCACCGCGGTAGGCGCCGGCCACGCCCTGGCCGATCAGCCACTGCCCTTCGCGCCGGCTACCCGGCGTCTGGTTGCGTTCGCTCCAGCCAAACGCCTCGGCGCCTTTTTGCAGGCACTCGACGAAGTGGCGGTCGCTATAGCGCTTTTGCGGCTCTTCCGGATTGACTTGGGTGTCGTTGAGAATGCGAAATTCTACCGGGTCGATGCCGAGCTTATCGGCCATCTCGTCCATGGCGATTTCCAAGGCGGCCAGCCCCGAGGCCTCGCCGGGGGCGCGCATGTCGGCGGATTCCGGCAGGTTCATGTCGATGGCGTGGTGCGCGGTGCGGCGGCTTTCGCCGGCGTAAAAGCAGCGCGTTTGGTTCACCGCGTCCTCGCCGCTGCCGCCGGGCAGGGTGTGGGAGATCGCCGAGTGATCGAAGGCGGTGATGCGGCCGTCCTTGTTCGCGGCGATGCGCAGGCGCTGGACGGTGCCGGAGCGGTGGGTGGCGTTGTTGAAAATGAACGGGCGCGGCAGCGCCACCTTCACCGGGCGTTTGGTCTCCCGCGAGGCGAGCGCGGCCAGCACCGCGTCGGCGCGCACCCAGAGCTTGCCGCCGAAGCCGCCGCCGACGAAAGGGCTCTCCAGGCGAATGGTGTCGGCATCGATGCCGAAGATTTTAGACAGCCCCTGACGGGACCACTCGATCATCTGGTTCGAGGTCCAGAGCGTCAAGTTCTTGCCGTCACACCAATCGGCGATGGTCGCGTGAGGCTCCATCATCGCGTGGCTCTGCGAGGCGGTGTGGTAGGTTTCGTCCATCGTGACCTCCGCGCGCTCGAACGCGGCGTCCACATCGCCCACTTCCGAGATCACGTCACGATCCTGAAGCCGCTTCCAGGCGTCATCCAGGTCGAAGGTGCCCGGGATCGCTTCGTACTCCACCTCGATCAGCGAGGTCGCCGACCGGGCCTGCTCGAGGGTATCCGCCACCACCACGGCGATCGCCTGATGGTAGTGCTCGACGATATCGCCGCCGAACAGCTTGGCGTCGTTGCTGGCCGGGCGGGGCAGCTCGTCGATGTCGAGCGCAGTGATCACCGCCGCCACCCCTTCGGCGTTACGCGCCGCCGTGGCGTCCATGCGGGTAATGCGCCCCTTGGCGATACTCGCGCCCAGTGGGTAGCCCACCAGGTGGTTCTCCACCACGTCGTTGCGCTCGTAGGCGTAGGGCGCAGTGCCGGTGACTTTCAGCGCGCCGTCGATACGCTTATGAGGCTTGCCGATGATGCGCGCACGGTCGAACAGGTTCTCGTCGACTGATTGGTTAAAATCCATACATCACTCCTTGGCCAGCAGAGCCGCCAGCGTGCGTTCGGCAAGCGTCAATTTGTAGGCGTTATCGTCGGTGGGGCGGGCGCCGTCTAAAAGCTTCTGCATCACCGCGCTCGCGCCGTTGGCAAGCTCGGCGTCGGCTTCAGCGCGCCGCCAGGGTTTGGGCGCCACGCCGCCGAGCGCCACGCACCCTTCGCCGTTTTCCAGCTCGATCAGCGCCACCGAGACCAGCGCGAAAGCATAAGACGCGCGGTCGCGTACCTTGAAGTAGCGCTGCTTGCCGCCGACCGGGGCCGGCAGCACCACGCCGGTGATGATCTCGCCGGGCGTGAGCGCGTTCTCCACCTCCGGCGTGTCGCCGGGAAGTTGATAGAACTCGTCGAGGGTGAGCCGCCGGGTCTGGCCCTCGGGGTCGATGGTTTCCACCTCGGCGTCGAGCACGCGAAGCGCCACCGCCATGTCCGACGGGTGGGTGGCAATGCAGTGCTCGGAGGTGCCGATCACGCCGAGCTGGCGAGTGTCGGCCCCTTCATCCAGGGCGGCGCAGCCGGCCCCGGGCTCGCGCTTGTTGCAGGGCATCTTTGTGTCGAAAAAATACGGGCAGCGCGTGCGCTGCAGAACGTTGCCGCCGGTCGAGGCCTTGTTACGCAGCTGGCTGGAGGCGCCGGCGAAGAGCGCGCGGCTAAGCACCGGATAGTCGCGCTTGATACGCTCATCCGCGCCGAGGGCGGTGTTGCTCACCATCGCACCGATTCTAAGCCCACCCTCGTCGGTAGCGGTGATCTCATCGAGGCCCGCGTGGGTGATGTCGATCAGGTGCGGCGGCACTTCGATTTCGTGCTTCATCAGATCCAGCAGGTTGGTGCCGCCGGCGATGAACTTGCTGCCGGGCAGCTCGAAAGCGCGCGCCGCGGCCTTTGCGGCATCGTCGATGCGCTCGAAGGAAAAGGCTTTCATGCGCGCTCCTCCGCTACCTGTTTGATGGCCTTGAGAATGTTGGCGTAGGCGCCGCAGCGGCAGAGATTGCCGGACATGCGCTCGCGAATCTCCTCGTCGCTCACCTCGATCGGACCGGTCAGCTCCTGGGTCACGTGGCTCGGAATCCCGGCGCGAATCTCATCGAGTGTGGCCTTCGCCGAGCAGATCTGGCCCGGTGTGCAGTAGCCGCACTGGAAGGCGTCGTTGTCGATGAACGCCTGCTGCATCGGGTCCAGATGTTCGACGTCGCCGACGCCTTCGATGGTGGTAATCTCGTCATCTTCATGCATGACGGCGAGCGTCAAACAGGCGTTCACCCGCTCGCCATTGATGTTAACCGTACACGCGCCGCACTGGCCGTGGTCGCAGCCTTTCTTGGAACCGGTGAGGTTCAAATGCTCGCGCAGGGCGTCCAGCAGCGTGGTGCGGTTATCAAGCGTTAGCTCGTAGCGCTGGCCGTTGATGCTCAAAGCAACGTTTGAGCGCGTTTGGGCGCTCGCGCGTGGCTTCTCGAACGTCGTCGTAGAGGTCATTTTTCATTGCCTTTAATTATGTTCCGATGCCGGGTCACGGTCATGACCGGTTAAGCATAGTCACAATCGGCGCGCTCGGCCCAACGCATCCGATAACCCATATCAAGGCTCATCGACTGGTCTACGCTACACTGAAGACTCCCACCCGCGCGGCCCGGCGCCGCTTCACGAGGAACGCGTTATTTCATGCAACATCTGGATCTGAAGGTCATCGAGCAAACGCTTGCGTGGTGCGATGAAGGCGAGACGATATGGCTTTGCACGGTGCTCGACACCTTCGGCTCCTCCCCCCGGGCGCCGGGGTCCTGGCTGTGCGCGAACGGGCGCGGCGAGCACGTGGGCTCGCTTTCTGGCGGCTGCGTGGAAGAGGATTTTCTCGAACGCCTGGCCCACGGCGCTTTCGAGGCGCCGATTACCCTGACCCGCTACGGCGATGGCGCGGGCGCCGTGCCCAACGTGGCGCTGCCCTGCGGCGGGGCGCTGGACGTGCTCATCGAGCGCCTGCCGCCAACGCCCGATACTCGCGCGCACTTGGAAAGAGTGCTGCAAGCGCTCAAGGGCCGCGAGCCGCTGATTCGCCGTGTCGATAGCCAAAGCGGCAAACGCGATTTTTGCCCGGCCCCGCCCACCGGACCCCGCGTGCAAAGAGAGGGCGACACGCTCCACCTGCGCGTCTCGCCGGCGCACCGGCTGGTGATCGCGGGTATCTCGCCGATTACCGCGCCGTGCGCGGCGTTCGCCGTCACGCTGGGTTTCGAAGTGATCGTCTGCGACCCGAATGACGCCGCCTGCCAGGCCCTCAACGTGCCCGGCGCCGAAGTCAAAACCACCCTGCCCTCGGCCTACATCTCGAGCCAGACCTGCCACGGTGCCACCGCGGTGGTGGCGCTCACCCACGACCCGCGCATCGACGACTTGGCGATGATGGAAGCGGTGCGCACCCAAGCGTTCTACATCGGCGTGATGGGATCACAGCGCACTTCTCAGGCCCGCGCCGAGCGGCTGGCGCGCTCCGGCGGTTTGAGCGACGCACAGATCGCGCGAATCCACATGCCCATTGGGCTGGCGCTTGGCAGCAAGACGCCTGCCGAGATCGCGCTGGCGGTGATGGCGGATATCGTGCGCGTGCAGCACGGGAAAGCCATTGATGCGCTTTGATTAAGGAGCCTTAACGTGCAGCGAGACAAGATCATTGCGCTGGTGATGGCGGCGGGCTATTCGCGGCGCTTCGGCGCGGCGGACAAACGCGAAGCGGTGCTCGGTGACGGCCGCTCGCTGCTGATCGCAAGCCTGGCCAACGCCCGAGGCACGTTTTCGAGCCTGCGGGTGGTGGTGCGCAAGGAGGATTCCCCCACCGGAATCGAGGAGTGCGCGCTGATTCGCGTGAAAGGCGCCCGACACGGGCTGGGGGCCAGTATCGGCGAGGCGTTCGGCACGCTGCTCGAGGATGCGTCCATCTCGGACATTCAAGCCGCCGCCGTGCTGCTCGGCGATATGCCCTACATCCAGCGCGGCACCTTTACCGCGCTGATGGACATGAGCGCCCCAAACATCATCGTCTCTCCCAGCATTGAGGAGAGACCGGGCCACCCGGTGCTATTCGGTCGCGACTTCTGGCCGGCGCTGGCCCGACTCACCGGGGGTGACGGCGCAAAGGCCGTGCTAAAGGCCAACGCGGCGCATCACCGGATCCTGCCGGTCGATGATGCCGGCGTTGCGATGGACATCGACCGCCCGGCAGATTTGCCCCGCGCATGACGCACACGCCCCGTCCGCGAAGGCGAACGGGGCGCTGATCGAGCATTAACCGCGATCAATAGGCGGCATCGGGCTCATAGTACTCTTCGACGTTGTCGGCGGTGATCAGGTCCGCGGCGAGAATCATGCGCGACGGCACGCCGTGGTACATGTCGCCCAGGCGCTCGCCCTTCACTCCGTGTACGGCCAGCGCGATCGCCGAGGCAATCATGCTCGGCGGGTAGGTCACGGTACCCTTCACGATCGGATGGTCGCTGCGAATCATCTCGATCACCCGCTGGGAGCCGCCGCCGCCCACCACGAGCTGGATATCGTCGCGGTTGTTCTCTTCGATGGCCTGTATCGCGGCGATCAATACGTCGTCATCGCCGGCCCAGATAGCGTCGACCTCCGGGTTACTGCCTAAAAGGTCCTCGGTCACGCTCAGCGCCTGTTGGGCGTTCCAGTCGGTGTTCTGGGAGGCCAGAATGTTAATGTCCGGGTAGTTCTCCATCACCTGGTTGAAGGCATCGACCCGCTGGCTGTTGATCGGAATCGGCGGGCCTTCCAGCACCAGCAGGTTGCCTTCGCCGCCCAGCTCTTCGGCGATGTAGCGCGCGGCCTGCTCGCCAAGGCCCGGGTTGTCGCCGGCGATGAAGACGTTCTGTGCCGGGGTTTCGAGTTCACGGTCTACCACGACGGTGTAAATACCTTCCTCGTACGCCTCACTAATCACCGACTGCAGCGTGGCAGGGTTGTAGGGCAGAATCACCAGCGCGTCCAAATCGCGGATCATTAGATCCTCGACATTGGCGACCTGAGCGGTACCAGAGTTGGCGGAAAGCACGGTGAAGCTCACGTCCGGATGCTTTTCGGTAAGCTCTTCGGTGGCCTGCTGGGCCCACCACGAAAGCCCGGCGGTCCAGCCGTGCTCGGCGGCGGGCACGGTCACCCCGATGTGGTACTCTTGGGCGCTGGCGCCGAGCGCGGTGCCCATCAGCGCCGTTGCCAGCGCCGTCTTCTGTAGTACGCGTGTCAGTTTCATTGTTATAACCCCGTCTGCGTGCGAAGTGAGCAAGACACCGCCTTGCTCGTTGTAAACCGGCCCAGGTCGGGACTGATCTAGGGCGTGCGCTTGTACTGCAACAGCACCGCCAGCAGGATCACCGCGCCTTTGACCAGCCCTTGAAGGTAAGGCGAAACGCCGGTCAGGTTCAGCATGTTGTTGATAATGCCCAGAATCAAAGCGCCGATCACCGTGCCCCACACGGTGCCGCGCCCACCCGAAAGCGCCGTGCCGCCGATCACCACCGCCGCGATCGCATCGAGTTCGTAGAAATAGCCCGCGTCGCTCGGACTCACCGAGTTGAGCCGCGAGGTCAGCATGATGGCAGACAGCCCCACGCACACCCCGGCGATCAAGAATGCCGAAAGCACCACCCGCTCGACGCGAATGCCCGAGTAGCGCGCCACCTGAGCGTTGGCACCGACGGCGCACACGTGGCGACCAAAAGCGGTGTGAAACAGCAGCACGTGCGAGACGATCGCCAGCAGAAAAAACGTCCACACCGGAATCGGTATCCCCAGCACGAAGCCGCCGCCCACTTCCGAGAACAGCGGGTTGCGCGTGGTGACTTCGGCGGCGTCAGTGAAATAGAGCGCCAGCGAGCGAAAGATCGACATGGTGGCCAGCGTCACCACGAAGGCGGCGATACGCCCGCGCGTCACCAATAGCCCGTTGAAAAGCCCCAGCAGCGCCCCACCCACTACCGCGGCGAGCATGGCGAGAATCACCGCCTGCAGCGGGTCGGTGATGGTATTGAGCACGTAAAGCACTGCGACGCCGACCAGTGCCACCATCGAGCCCACGGAAAGATCGATGCCGCCGGCAATGATGACGAAGGTCATGCCGATGGCGATGATACCGGTATAAGAGACCTGGCGCAGCACGTTGGAGAGATTGCGCGTATTGAGAAAGTACTCGCTGGCAAAGGACGAGACCACGAAGAGAAGAATCAGCGCCGCCAGGGGCGCAAGAATCGCGGCGTTCCAGGGGAGGCGCCGAAACCGCTGGGCCAGCGGCGTGGTGCGTTGGGGTAACGGATTCATGGACGCGCTCCTTGTGATCGTGCGTTATCTGCCCGGCGTTCGGTGTCCGCCTCCCAGGCACCCGCGGCGTAGAGCATGATGCGCTCCTCGTTGATGTCGTCGCCTTCCAGGGTGGCCGCTACCCGCCCTTGGCGAATCACCAGCGCCCGGTCGGCTAGGCCAATGATCTCCTCGAGTTCGGAGGAGATCACGACCACCGCCTTGCCCTGGGCGGTGAGCTCGCGAATCAGGCGGTAGATCTGCTGTTTGGCACTGATATCGATACCGCGAGTGGGCTCATCGAGCAGTAAAATATCCGGCTCGATATCCAGCAGCTTGGCAAAATACACCTTTTGCTGGTTGCCGCCGCTCAAAAGCCCCACCGGAGCGGCCAAGTGGGCCGCCTTGATCGACAGCCGCGATTGATACTCCTCGGCGCGCTTGCGCTCCAGGCCGTGGCGAATCAACCCGCGCACGTAGCGAGCCAAGCTAAGGTCGGTCACGTTTTGCATCACGTTAAAGGAGAGCTGCAGGCCCTTGCCTTGGCGATCTTCGGAAAGGTAGGCAAGCCCGCGGGCGTGGGCGTCGCGGGGGGATTTGAAAGTGACCGGCTCGCCATCAATGAGAAGGTCGCCGGCGCTTTTACGGCGAAGCCCCATGATCGTTTCGGCGATTTCGGTGCGCCCGGCGCCGACCAGTCCGGCAAGGCCGAGTATTTCGCCCCGATGCACGTCGAAATCGATATCGTGCAGTACGCCCTCCACGCAGAGCCCGCGTACGGCCAGCGCCGGCGTCCCGCGGGGCGCTCCATCGGTGGGTTTATCGGGAAAGATTTGTGCCAGCTCGCGGCCCACCATCTTGCGCGCCATATCCTCTTCGTTCATGGAGGCCACGGCGCAGTGCTCGACCTGGCGGCCATCGCGCAGGATCAACAGCCGGTCGCACAGCGCTTTCACCTCGCGCAGCTTGTGGGAGATGAACAGCACCGTCACGCCCTTGTCGACCAGCGCCTTCACTACGCGAAACAGCACCGCGGTTTCGTGGCTCGTGAGCACCGTGGTGGGCTCGTCCAGGATGACTATCCGCGCATCGTTGACCAGCACCCGAGCTACCTCGACCATCTGCTTTTGCGCCACGCTCAGGCGCTCGATGGTCTGGTTCGGGTCCAGATGCACGTCGAGCGACTCGAGCAGCGCGCGGGTTTGCTCGCGCATACGGGCATGGTCCAAAAAACTGCTACGGCGAAGCTCCTGGCCCAGAAACACGTTCTCGTACACCTTGAGCGTGGCTACCAGGTTGAACTCCTGGGGAATCATCGCCACGCCCAGGCGTCGGGCGCTGATCGGGTCCAGCGCGTCGAACGCGCTTCCACCAATGTGAATACGCCCAGCGCTTGGGGTGTAAATGCCGCTGATGATTTTCAGTAGCGTCGACTTACCGGCCCCGTTCTCGCCCAGAATGCCCAGCACTTCGCCCTGGGCAATGTCGAGGTTGATATCCTCGAGCACCGTCACGGGCCCAAAGGACTTACCGACTCCCTCAAGGCGCAGCAGCGGCTCAGCCATCGCATTCACCCTCGCCAAGCGCGGTCCATACGCCGTCCTTTCGACTGGAGGCGATCGTCGCCTCGATGAAGCGCATGCCGTCGACGCCGTCCTCGATACCCGGAAGCCAGTCCGGCGGGTTGCCTGCCTGCACGCCGTCGGCAAAGCACTGGTAAAGGTTGGCGAAGCTTTCGATATAGCCTTCCGGATGGCCGCCGGGTAGGCGAACGCTGCGCGCCACCTGCTCGCTTACCGCGTCATCGCGGCGGGTCAGGCGTTGGCTTGGGGCGTTGAGCGGCTTGAGCCAGAGTTCGTTGGGGCTCTCCTGGGCCCAGGCAAGACTCGCCTTCTCGCCCACGACGCGAATACTCAGTTCATTTTCGAACCCCGGGGCGCACTGGCTGGCCCAGAGCATACCACTGATGCCGGATTCAAAGCGAAGCAGCGCCTGCACGCTGTCGTCGAGCGGGCGTTTAGGCACCGCGGTCGTCAAGCAAGCGCTCACTTTATTGATCTTCTGGCCGCTGACGAACTGCGCCAGCTGAAAGGCGTGCACGCCGATATCCCCCAGGCATCCCGCCGCGCCGGCCTTGGCCGGGTCCGTGCGCCAGGCGGCTTGGCGGTTCTCGTCGCCCTGGGCCTCACTCAGCCACTCCTGCACGTACTCCACCTGTACGTGACGCAGCGCGCCCAGCTCGCCGCGCGCCACTAGCTCGCGGGCGTGCTGTATCATCGGGTAGCCCGCATAGGTGTGGGTCAGCAGAAAGCGTCCGGTACTTTGCGCGGCCGCTTTCTTCAGCGCCAGGGCCTCGGCTGCGGTCATGGTCATGGGCTTTTCACATATCACGTGAAGCCCCGCCTCGAGGCCCGCCATCGCAGCGTCGAAGTGCAGATGGTTGGGCGTCACGATGATGAGCGCCTCGACCCCGTCTTCTTTGGCCGCTTCAGCCGCAATCAGCGTGGCCACGTCGGCGTAACAGCGCGCTGGGTCGATATAAAGCGCTCGGGCGCTTTGCCGATTACGCTCGGGGTTCGACGACAGCACGCCGGCGAGCAGCTCGAAGCGATCATCCAGACGCAGCGCCGAGCGGTGCACCGCGCCGATGAACGCCCCCGGGCCACCGCCAATCATGGCCACGCGCAGGCGCCTGGGGGTGGTATCACTCATGGCGGGCTCCTGCGTTCCCGGTCTGGACGTCGCCAAGGCCGAGCAGCGCCCGGTTGGCGCTTTGATCGGTTTTGGCATCGGCGAAGTCGTCGAAAGCCCGGTCGGTCACGAGAATGATGTGTTCGGCGACAAACCGCGCCCCTTCCAGCGCCCCCTGCTCCGGATGCTTGAGCGCGCACTCCCACTCGATGACCGCCCAGCCTTCGAAATCGTACTGGGCGAGCCTGGTGAAAATGCCCTTGAAGTCGACTTGGCCGTCACCGAGCGAGCGAAAGCGCCCGGCTCGCTCGACCCAGGACGTGTAGCCTCCATACACGCCCTGGCTTGCCGACGCGTTAAACTCGGCATCCTTGACGTGAAACATGCGAATGCGCGCGTGATAGCGATCCAAAAACGCGAGATAGTCGAGCTGCTGAAGCAAAAGGTGCGAAGGATCGTAGAGAATATGGCAGCGCGGATGATGGTCGACGGCTTCGAGAAAGCGCTCGAAGGTGGCACCATCGTGCAGGTCTTCCCCCGGATGAATCTCGAAGCAAAGATCCACCCCTTCGGTATCGAAAACATCGAGAATCGGGCGCCAGCGGCGAGCGAGCTCATCAAAGCCCTCTTCGACCAGCCCCGGCGGGCGCTGCGGCCAGGGGTAAAGAAACGGCCACAAGAGCGCGCCGGAAAACGTGCCCACGGCGTCGAGCCCCAGATTGGCGCTGGCGCGAGCGGCAAGCTTGAGTTGCTCTACCGCCCAGGCTTGGCGAGCGTCCGGGTCACCGTGCAGCGCTTTGGGGGCGAAGCCGTCAAACAGCGTGTCGTACACCGGATGTACCGCCACCAGTTGGCCCTGCAGGTGGCAGGAGAGCTCACTAATGTGCAAACCGTGACGCGCCAGCGTCGCCTTGATCTCGTTACAGTAGCCGAGATCATCAGCGGCTTTGGCCAGATCGATCAGCCGCGTGTCCCAACTCGGGATCTGCACCGCCTTGAACCCCATGGAGGCCGCCCAGCCTGCGATACCGTCCAGCGTATCGAAGGGCGGCTCGTCGCTTACGTACTGCGCTAAAAAGAGGGCGGGACCCTTGATCGTTTTCATGCGGCTTCCTGACTTTTTGTCGTTATAAGCGCCAGATGTGACGACTCAATGTAATGGATTACATTGCAACAAAGGCGCTTGTGCCGGTCAAGCAGGACCATCGTTGGCTAAATGGCGAATCGCCTTTTCAAGCTCATGATTATTAAAACAAAAGCCAAAAATAAGCCAAAAAATACACCGACCAAAGTATAAATTATGAAAAACCAGAATTGTTTACAGCCAGCCATTAAAATGAAAATCGCTGTCTCGGCGGGCCCTTTTATGCAATCGTTTACAATGAGGAGCGCCTGAGCTTTTGCGCTAAACGGCACAAGCGCGGTCAGGTGGCCTCGAACGTTACCGCTAGGTGCCCTGCTGCGTTAAGCTACCGCCCTTTTATTTAGATATCCGCCATGAGTACGATCAAGGAAGTCGCAAGTGTGGCCGGCTGCTCCACCGCTACGGTGTCGCGAGCGCTGGCCACCCCGGAGAAGGTCAGTGAGGCGACGCGCGCCCGTGTCGCTCGCGCCATTGCTCAGGTGGGCTATACGCCCAACGGCGCGGCGCGCAACCTGCGCCGCCGGGAGTCCAAAACCATCGTCGCGCTGCTGCCGGATATCTCGAACCCTTTTTTCTCCGAGATCATCAACGGCATCGAAGAAATCGCTCACCAGGCCGGGTATCAGATTCTGATCGGCGATTGCGAGCGCGACCCCGGTCGCGCCGAGGCCTACTTCGATCTGCTGCCCGCCAACCAGGCCGACGGTGTGCTGCTGCTCACCGCCGATGTGCCTCGAGCGCTGGTGGAAAACGCCCGCCGCCAGGCGCGCTTTCCGCTGGTCATGGCCTGCGAATTTTTCAGCGATATCGACCTGCCCACGGTCACGGTGGATAACTACCGGGCCGCCTGCCAGGCGATCGACTACCTGGTTTCGCTGGGCCATCGCCACATCGCGACGATCAGCGGCCCCGCCGCCAATCCGATCTGTCTCGAGCGCGAGCGTGGCTACCGCGATACGCTAACCGCCCACGGCTTATTGGACACGGCGCGCACCCAAGCAGGGGATTTTGGCGTCCACTCGGGCTACGCCCAGGGGCTTGAACTGCTGACCCCGTCCAGACACCGCCCCACGGCGATTTTTTGCCACAGCGATGAAATGGCCATTGGCGTGCTCAAGGCCGCGCGCCAGCTCGGCCTTGCGGTACCGAAGGATCTTTCAATCGTCGGTTTCGACAACATCCGCCTGAGCGAGTACTGCGACCCGGAGCTCACCACCATCAGCCAGCCGCGCCCCGAGATCGGGCAAAAGGCGATGAAGCTGCTGCTTGGGCTGATTCGCGATGAGCCGGTCGAGCGCCATCAGGTGCTGGAGACCCGGCTGATCGTGCGCCAAAGTACCGCCCGCCCCGGGGCTGTTTAAAAAGGCGTTAAAAAACGCTAATCCCGCGCGATCGCCACCACCAGCAAAAGCGCCAGCCACCCGCCGATCAGCGCTACCCCGCCGATGGGCGTGACGATCCCCACGCTCAGCCCGAAAAGCGCCATGGCGTAGAGCGACCCGCAAAAACCGAGCGTACCCAGCAGCCAGAGCGTGAGCACCAGCCGCTGGCCCGCACGCGGGCGCTGGGCGCGCCACACCAAAAGCGCCAGCATCGCCAGCGTATGCCAGGCCTGGTAGCGCACGCCGGTTTCCACAGCGCTGACCATGTCGCTTCCGACCCGCTCGGGCAGCCCGTGGGCGGCGTAGGCGCCGAGCGCCACCATCACCGCACCGGAGATCGCGACCCAACACCACCATGCTTTATCGGCTTGCTGCACGTAACGCTCCTTACCGTTGTCGGTTCGACCCCATTCATATCACAGGTGACATACCTTGCACGGCGCTAAACCGCTACAATAGGGGATGTTTGGCTTATCAAGGGATACTCATCGTTCATGTCTACCCCTAACGCACCCATAGAGCTTAGGCTCAACGGCGAACCTTACGCCATCAATCAAGGGCAGACGGCGGCGGATCTGATCGCTCAGCTGGGGTTGACCGGGCGGCGCATCGCCGTCGAGATCAACGAGCAGATCGTACCCAAAAGCCAGCTCGACGCCACCGCGCTCAACGAAGGCGATCAGATCGAAGTCGTCCACGCCATCGGCGGCGGCTAGCCACCTTCGCGCTTAAGGACTACACATGACTGCACACCACGATACGCCTTTTACCGTTGCCGGGCGCACCTTTGGCTCGCGCCTTCTGGTCGGCACCGGCAAGTACAAGGACATGGCGGAAACCGGCCAAGCCGTGGCTGAAAGCGGCGCCGAGATTGTCACCTTTGCGGTGCGCCGCACCAACTTGGGCCAGGACGCCGACGCGCCGAATCTTTTGGATGTGATTCCACCAAGCCGCTATACGCTCTTGCCCAACACCGCCGGCTGCTACAATGCCAAGGACGCGGTACGCACCTGCCGGCTCGCCCGCGAACTGCTCGACGGCCACAACCTGGTCAAGCTCGAGGTGCTCGGTGACGACGCCACGCTCTACCCCAACGTGGTGGAAACGCTCTCTGCCGCGAGAACGCTGATCGACGACGGCTTCGACGTCATGGTCTATACCAGCGACGATCCGATCGTTGCCCGCGAGCTCGAGGCGATCGGCTGCTGCGCGATCATGCCGCTGGGGTCCCTGATCGGCTCCGGCCACGGCATCCAGAACCCTTACAACGTTCGCCTGATCGTCGAGCAGTCGAGCGTACCGGTACTGGTAGACGCCGGCATCGGTACCGCCTCCGAGGCGGCGATCGCCATGGAGCTCGGCTGCGACGGCGTGCTGCTCAACTCCGCCATCGCCCACGCTCGCGAGCCGCTGCGCATGGCCCGCGCCATGAAGCGGGCCGTCGAGGCCGGCCGCGACGCCTTTTTGGCCGGTCGCATGGCGCGCCGGGACACCGCCGAGGCGTCCACGCCCTTTGCCGGCCGTATCAACGGCTGATTCGACGCCTTGTTTTAAAGGCCTGTTTTAAAGACCTGTTTCAAAGAACCATTTTGACGCTTTATTCGAGAACCCTTGCCGAGACCCCATGACCGAGAATAACGCCACCCCGTCCGATAACGCCGGCACCACGGGGCCCGAAAGCCAGGACGCGCCGCTTCACCGCCGCGGCATCAAAAGCTACGTGATTCGCGCCGGGCGCATGACGCCGGCCCAGACCCGCGGCCTCGAAGACGTATGGCCGCGCCTTGGCCTCGCGCTGGAAGACGGGCCGCAGGATCTCTACGCGCTGTTTGGGCGTAAAGCCCCCTGCGTGGTCGAGATCGGTTTTGGCATGGGTAACTCTCTGATCGAACAGGCCAAAACCCACCCGGGTACCGACTTCATCGGTATCGAGGTGCACGCACCGGGCGTGGGCAAACTACTCGATGAAGCCGACAAACTCGGGCTCACCAACCTGCGCGTCTATCGCGAGGATGCGCTGCGCGTGCTGGAAGAGTGCCTGCCGGCGGGGGCGATCAACACCGTTCAGCTGTTCTTCCCCGACCCCTGGCCGAAGAAGAAGCACCACAAGCGGCGCATCGTTCAGCCCGCGTTTGTGGAGCTGATCCGCACCCGGCTGGAGCCGAACGGCTTTTTCCACATGGCAACAGATTGGGAAGCCTACGCCGAGTGGATGGCCGAGGTCATGGAAGCCGCGCCCGGCTATGCCAATACCGCCGACGCCGATACCGCGCCTTTCGTGCCGCGCCCCACTTTCCGCCCGCTGACCAAGTTCGAGGCGCGCGGCGAGAAGCTCGGCCACGGCGTATGGGATCTGATTTACCGAAAAACGCCTTGAACCAAAAGTGAGTGACCAGGGCTTGCGGCCTGAACGTTAGCCGCGCGCCCAGGCCGCGGTCAGCGTAAGACCTGCAAATGCTACAACGGCGGTGGTGGCGCCCAGTTGATCCATCATCATCCCGAACACCGGCGCGCCCGCCGTTTGCCCGACCGCGATGGTCAGAAAACCGACCATTAATCCTGTGGCCGGGCGCTCGGGCAGCGCGTTAATGCCCCATACCAGATAGACGCCGGTCAGCATAATATAAGCCATGCCGAAGAGCAGCCCGCCGATAAGCGCCATCGCTGGCGTCGTGTTGACCATCCCCACCATGAGCACTCCCAGCGCAAGCGCCGCCAGAAAGACCCGGTGTATCGGGTTGATCCCGAATCGGGTGATCAGCGCCCCCGCAAAGGCGCCTGCCATTCCCGCACCGCCGATCGCAATCCACAAGAGTCCGCTGCCGGTATGGCCCCAATCGAGGCGTAGCGCCAAAAGCTGGCCGCCGAACGACCACACCGCGGTACTGGCGGCTCCCATCAAAAACGATGCCATGATCAAGCGGATTAGCAGCGCATTGAGCGACACCTTCCCCGCCTTCGCACCGGCCTTGTGCTTGCCACCGGGTACGCTGAACGCGACCGCCACCGAAAGCAGAAGCGCCGTCGCGGCAAATCCCGCGAAGGCCAGACGCCAATCCTCCATCCAGAGTGCCATCGAGCCTGACAGGACTACGCCCGCCCCGGTGCCGGCGTTGATCACGGTATTGGTCAGGCTTTGACGTTTGGGCGCCACGACCTTGTCCACCGCCGCGGCCATGGGCGGCGAGGCAAGCCCGGTACTCGAGCCCGCCAGCATCACCGCCAGGGCTAACCACCAGGCTGACGTCGCCATGACAATTCCTAGCATGCCAATCCCTGCCACCAGCGCTGCACCGATGGCCACAAGCCGAGGCCCCAGCCGCTCGGTCAAGTAGGCAGACGCGACGATGGCGACACAGTAGCCAAGAAAGGAGCCGCCGGAAATGAATCCGCTGAGGCTCGTGGAAAGGGAAAGCTCGGCATCGATTTGCGGAAGAAAAAGCCCGAAAGCAAAGCGCGCAAATCCGTAGCACACCGCAATCAGGCCAAAGCCGCATGCGCCGAGCGTCAGTGCCGGGCTCACAAGCGGTGACGCTCGAGCAGCGTAGCGGCCGCCATCCGCGCGGCGACTACCGATTGCTCACCGCGATAGATCGCAGCGGCCGTCGCCCCCTCAAAAAGCACGATGATCTGCTCGACTAGATCAGCGTTGTCGCTCTGGCGCGTTTCCACGATGACCAGCTCGGCGATCTTGTCCGCCACGCGGGCTTTATGAGCCAGCACGGCCTCGACGATTTCCGGGGAGTCGCCGCCGGTCTCTCCATAAGCGCGCAGGAAAAGGCAGCCGCGCCCCCCTTCCACCCGCGCCCAATCCTCCAGCGCCTTGAACAGCGCATCGATGCTATCGACCTCCAGCCGACGGGCAAAACGCTTGTCACGTTCGCCAAGCACACTGGCAATCAACGCATTCTTGCTGCCCGCGTGTTTATAGAGCGTGCGGCTCGAGATACCCGCGCTTTTGGTCAACTTATCCATGCCGGTGGCGGTAAAACCGTGGCGGTCGAACAGCGCTTCCGAGGCGGCAACGAGTTTGCTCATTATGTCCATTGTGCGTCTCCTTTGAATGGAACCACACACTCAATGTAAAACGATCATTTTACACCATCAAACGATATCGCCGTAGCCGCCTGAGCCCAAGGCGCCCTAAAAACGCCATGAGCACGCAAGTGTTTGATGGATAGATAACTCTTGAGTGAGCGCACCACTTTAAAAAAACCGCGGGTATCGAGGCGGGAAGGGTTTAAACGCCCTGGCGCCGGCAGCGCTCGGAGCAGTAGACGACGTTATCCCAGTCGCGTGCCCACTTCTTGCGCCAAGCGAAGGGCTTTTGGCAGACGGGGCAGGTTTTGGTCGGAAGGTGGGGCTTTTTATGGGCCATGAGGGCGGCTCGCGTACGGAATGTCGCCTCAGTCTAGACACGTTGTCCCCGCTTCCGGGACGGTAAGGGCGTAAAAATTTCGGGAGGCACAAAAAAAGAAAGCCACTCCAGAGGAGTGGCAAAAGACCGTGACTAGCAATGAGAGGGAGAAACCATGACAGAAAAAGTCCCGCTGCCCTGGTTGTGACGTCTCATCAAACGCCAGCAAGGACAATATAATAATTCTCATTTACCGCGTCAACACAAATGCGAATACTTTTTATTTATTTTTACCCGCCCGCCAGTTTTAGCCACAGCGGCAGCGTCAGCATGGCTAAAAGCGTTTGTCCTGTGATGATCGCGGCCATCAGTTCCGCGTCGCCGCCCAGTTGGCGAGCCAGGATATAGGCCGAGGTCGCCGTGGGCAGCGCGGCAAATAAAAGCGCTACGTCGCGGCTCAAGGGGTCGAGCCCCAGCGCCCAGGCGAGCAGCAGCACGACCAGCGGCATGAGCAAAAGCTTGGCCACGTTAGTAGTCAGCGTACCGCGGTCCAGGCGCCACAGCGCCGCCGGGCGAAGCGCCACGCCTACCGCCACCAGCCCCAGCGGCAGCGCGGCGCGGCCCAGTAGCTCTGCGGCACTGGCGCTCCAGCCGGGAAGGCCAATGCCGCTTACGTTCAAAAAGATCCCCGCCAGGCAGGCTAGAATCAGCGGGTTCTTCAAAAGCGTTAGCGCGCTTTGCCCCAGGCTTGCCTGCCCTAGCGTGCCGGCCCGGATGAAGCTCGCCACGCAAAGGATGTTGACCACCGGCACCATGACCGCCACCGCGACCGCCGCGGTGGTCACCCCGGCGCTTCCGTGCAGGGCCCCGGCGCCAGCCACGCCCACGTAGGTGTTGAAGCGAATCGCGCCCTGAAAAACGGAGGTGAACGCCGGTGCGTCCAGCCGGATCCATTCACGCAGCCTCCAGAGCAGCCCCGTCATGAGCCCGATCGCCCCCAGCAGCACCGCCGCAAGCCTTGCCACGGGCACTTGGCTTACGTCCGCCGTGGCAAGCGTTGCCACCAGCATGGCGGGGAACAGCACGAAATAGATGAGTTTTTCCATTTGCGCCCAGAACTCAAGGCTCGGCCAGCGCCGGTAGCCGATGACCCCGCCCAGTAGAATCAAGATAAAGAGCGGCCCCAGCGCTCCGGTAATGCTGTTCATCGATGCTCCTTCGATTGACGCGCGATATTCGACATCCTGACTGCTCGTCGGCGTCGCTTAGCTGCTACCATGCAGTATCTTCTCTGCCCTGTGGTCGTATCGTGACGCTTTTGCCATGAACAAGCCAACGCTGCCATGAACAAGCGAACCCCGTTGGGACATTCTCGCGCTTTTCCACTGCTCAACGTACTCATGCTGGTCACCGCCCTGGCGCTGATGGCGTGCCTGACGTACGGCTTGAACAGCTGGCTGCGCGACGACAGCGAGATCACCTGGTTTGCGCCCAACCCGGGCTGCGCGCTGCACACCGGCGCCTGCTCGGCGCCGTTAGATAACGGCGTACTGAGCTTCGCGGTGGACGTGGATGGGCCCATCGAGGCGCTCAACGTTCTACCGCTCGAGGTGACCGTCAAGGGCGTGCCGGCGCGCCAGGCAAGCGTTGAATTCATCGGCCGCGACATGGAAATGGGCCGCCACCACTTCGATCTGATCACCACCGCGCCGGGCCACTTCCACGGCCAGGGGCAGGTCGGGCTCTGCACTCAGGCGGTCATGGCCTGGCGGGCGCGGGTGGTGGTGACCACGCCTAGCGGTAAAATCGGCAGCTGGTTCGATTTCGAGGTTACCCGGAGTTAGCATGCACGCACTTCTCAAACGCCGCGAGGTGATCGCGGCCCTGCTTTTGGTACTGGGCGGGCTTGGCGCGCTGGCGCTGTTGCTGACCGGCGCCGGGCAAAAAAGCGATGCGCCGCGCGGCGGGCCGATCGCCATGGCCTCGACCGACGGCGCCTTTTCGCTTTCCCACCTTGATGAGGATCAGATCGCGGTGGTGACGTTCGGCTATACGTACTGCCCGGACGTCTGCCCGATTACGCTGGCCGTCAAACGCCAGGCGCTGGAGCAGTTCGATGACGCTACCCGCGAGCGGATCGTCCCGGTCATGGTCACGGTGGATCTCGAGCGCGACACCCTGGCGCGGATGCGCGAGTACATGGAGACCTTCGGCAGCGAGTTCGTAGGGCTGGTCGGCTCCCCCGGAGAGCTTGCGGACGTGGCCGAGCGCTACGGCGTGGTGTGGCAGCGCCGGGAGGCGCCGGATTCCTCCATGGCCTATACCGTGGACCACACCGCCGGGCTCTTTCTCGTCAATCGGGAGGGAGAGATTCTTGAGCGGGTGCTTTATTCACCCACGCCGTCGGCGCTGGTGTCGGCACTGGATCGCGAGCTCGAGCGGGGCACCGGTTAGCCAGCGCCGCTGACGTGAACGCTCAATGCAACAAAAGCGCCGCCCTCGGGCGGCGCAGTGCGGTCAAGGCGTGGGGAAGTGATTACTCGATACCCAGCAGCTCGACGCGGAAAGTGAGCATTTCGTTGGGACCGATCGGGCCTTGGCCGTTTTCGCCGTAGGCGAGCTCGGAGGGGATGTAGATCATCCACTTGTCGCCGACGCTCATCATCTGCAGCGCTTCCTGCCAGCCTTCGATCACCTGGTTGACCTGGAAGGTGACCGACTCGCCACGCTCGAAAGAGCTGTCGAACACGGTGCCATCGAGCAGCATGCCTTCGTAGTTCACCTCGACGGTGTCTTCGGGGCCGGGGGATTCGCCATCGCCTGACTCGAGCACTTCGTACTGCAGGCCAGACTCGGTGACTTCGACATCGTCACGCTCGGCATTTTCGGCCAAATACTCCTCGCCTTCCTGCTGATTCATCTCGGCGATTTCCGCCGCCTGCTCTTCACGTTCCTGCATGGAGCGCTGCTGGAAGGCGACCAGGGTTTCCATCATCTCTTCTTCGGAAAGCGCCAGCTCGTTGTCTTCGAACACGTCGCGCATGCCGTTTGTGAAGGTATCGATATCGAGATCCTCGATATCTGCCTTCATGCTTTCGCCAAGCGTAACCCCAAGGCTGTAGGCCAAGCGCTGCTCGTCGGTTTCCGGCTCGGCGGCGGCGAACGGCGCCACCAAAAGAAGCCCGGTCAAAGCCGCGGTTTTGAACGTTGTAGAGACCATTGCTTTCATGTGTAAACCTTCTTCAAGACGCTGTGCGCCGGCTAGAGAATTCTGGGTCGCAAAAGCGTATACGCGACGCCTGTCTGGTTAAGACCCCTTTGTGGGCCAAAGGTTTAAAACTGCGGTTTCAAGATTACACCACCAGGGTGGGGCAGTGCGATGCCCCGGCAACGCGCTGTGACACGCTGCCGAGCAGCAGATTCTTGTCGCCGTTGGTACCCTGGGCGCCGATCACGGTCAAATCGCACTCGCGCTTTCGCGCAAAGCGTACGATCGTGCGCGACGGTCGCCCGCCCTTGACGAAGGCGCGCACCCGAGTGGCGTCAGCGCCAAGCTCCACCGCGAGTGCCTTGGCGTAGACGGCGATTTCCGCGGCGTACTCCTTGAGCGCGTCGTCGGGAATGTCGAGCTTGCTCGGGCGCACCATGGAAAGCGACGCCTCGAGCAGGCTGTGATGCTTGAAGACGCAGAGTATGTAGAGCTCCGCGCCGGTCAACAGATGCAAGCTCACCGCTTTCTCGAGCGCCTTGACCGCGCCCTTCGAGCCATCCACCGGTACCAGGATACGATGAAACATGGGTGTCTCCCCTTTTTATGATCCGGTCACCTAGCGAAAGGCCACATCGCGTAGAAACAGCGCAATTTGCGGGAACATGATCAGAAGCGCTGCGGCGAGTATCAAAATGAAGATGAACGGCGGCGTGCCCTTGATCACGTCCCAGTACGGGCGCTTAAAGATAGCGATCGCGGTGAAGATATCGCAGCCAAACGGTGGCGTCGCCGAGCCGATCGCCACCTGCAGCGTGATCAAAATACCCACCAGCACCGGGTCGAGGCCCGTGGCGGCCACCGCCGGCGCGAAGATCGGCGTGAGCACCAGAATCACTACAATCGGGTCGACGAACATGCAGGCAACGAAAAACGACACGCAGATCGCGATCAAAACGCCGGTCGGCCCAGCGTCGTTGACCCCCACCGCTTCGAGAATGGCCTGAGGAATCTGGGCAAACGAGATGATCCAGGAGAAGCCGTTACCCACTGCCACCAGAATGAACACCACCGCCGTGATCAAGCCGGTAGATTTTGCGATGGCGTAGATATCGGTCATTTTCAGCGAGCGAAACACCACGAACTCCAGAAGCACCGCGTAAAGCACGCAGGCCGCCGCCGCTTCCGTGGGGCTGAACACGCCGCCGTAGATACCGCCGACGATGATGACCGGAAAGCCCAGCGGCCAGAGCGCATCTTTTACTGCCAGCGCGCGGGTCTTCCAGCTCGCGCGCGGCTCGGTGGGGACGTCCTTGACGATCGCATAAACGATGCAGTACGCCGAAAACATGAAAAGAATCAGAAGCCCTGGCCCGATACCGGCGATGAAGAGCTCGCCGATCGAAGTGCCGGAAATAACGCCGTAAATGATCATGCCGATACTCGGCGGAATCAAAAACGCAATGTCGCTGGCGTTGATGATCAGCGCCAGCGTAAACGAGTCCGAGTAGCCCGCTTTAAGCATCCTTGGACGAAGCGGTGAGCCCACCGCCACCACCGTTGCCTGGGTCGAGCCGGATACCGCGCCAAACAGCGTGCACGACGCTGCAGTGCTGACCGCAAGCCCACCCTTGATGTGGCCGATGAAAGACATCACCATTTCGATCAGGCGGTTGGCCGACTGGCCTCGGGTCATGATGTCGGCGGCGAGAATGAACATCGGCACCGCAATCAACGAGGCTGGCCGGATGCCCGCCATCATCTGCTGAATCAACGTATCCATCTGGCCAAAGCCGTTGAACATCATGTAAAAGCCGATCACCGCGGCAGTGATCAGCGGAACCATCATGGGAAAGCCCAGCAGCAGCAGGGCGATCATGGTCACTACCATTATCGTCGTCATCGTGTTCCCCTAAGCCCGCGTGGCCCTTGTTAAACTTCCGTTTCCGTGTCCTTGTACCCATCCACAACGCCGGTCGAGAGATAGACGTCGTGGCTGGTCAGGTTCTTGATGGCGGTCAGCAGGTATTGAATGGCGGTGATCAAAAACCCCATCGGCACCCACACGTAGATCATCCACACCGGCAGGCTGAGCGCCGGCAGCACCCGCCCCTTGCTGTAGAGATCGAGGATGTAGATCACCGAGTAGTAGAGCAAAAAGAACATCACGAGCGAGGTGAACAGCGAAATCACGACCATCAGCGCGCGGCGCCCGCCCACCGGCAGCGCATCGTAAATGGCCGACATACGGATATGACGGCCGTGGCGGGCGGCGTAGCCGATCCCCGCGAAAGTAATCATGATGATGAGAATCCGGTTGAGCTCGCCGGAGAACATGATGCTGTTGCCGAACACGAATCGGGCAACGACGTTGATGACCGTATTCAGCGCCATTAGCAAAACCCCCAGCGCCAGAATCACTGATTCGACTTTGCTAATTGCGGTGTCGATCACCCCCAAAACGCCGGGAAGCCCCGAGCGATAGTTGGCTTCTGCTTCCTCTTCGGTCATGGCTACTCTCCTGTCAGCGCCTGCGCTTCGCCCGTCAATACGAGCGGCATTGCGGTTAAAAGGCGCGGATAAAGTGCATTCAAAACGCATCTCCAGGAACACTAAAAAGGGCAGCCGTGGCTGCCCCTTGCGTTACTCGAGATAGGCGTGCGGCGAAGCCGGTGGGATCATCGTCCCACCGGAGACAACGCGCTTACTCGTTTTCAACGTTTTCAAGGTCGGCCTTGAACTGCTCAAGCAGCTCGCTTCCGCGCTCGCCGGTCATCTCGAGGAAGGCTTCCTCGACCTGCGGGGCGCGCTCGCGAAACGCTTCGATCTGCTCGTCGTTCAAGCGCGTAACGGTGACTTCGTCGGACGCCTCCTGAATTTTCTCCAGTGACTCCTCGGCCAGCCCCTTGACGTGGTCCATGGTCTGCTCATAAGCGGCTTCGGTGGCGTCCTGAACCAGCTGCTGGTCCTCTTCGGAGAGGCCGTCGTAGAAGTCCTGGTTGGCCATCATCGCGGTGGTGAACCAGCCGTGGCCGGTAAAGGTCAGGTGCGGTGACACTTCATAAAGCCCGCCAGACTCGATCCAGAAGATCGGGTTTTCCTGACCGTCGATGATGCCGGTCTGCAGGCCGCCGTACACCTCACCCCAGGGCAGCGGCGTCGGCGTGGCGCCAAACGCGCTGTAGGTCTCGGAGAGCAGCGGGTTGGTCATGGTACGGATTTTCTTGTTATCCATATCCTCCGGCGAGCTGATCGGCTCGTCGGTAGTGATGACCATTTCGCCTTCAGGATACATCTGAAGAAGTTCGAGCCCCTGCTCGGCGTAGAGCTCGGGGAACATCTCGTTGATCGCCTCGCTTTCGTCGAAGAACGTCAGAACGGTCTCTTCGTCGGTAGGCAGCAGGTAGGGAATGAAGAAGATTTGCGCTTCGGGAATCAAGGCGCCGGTAAAGCCGGGCGACTGGTTGACGAACTGCAGGATGCCGTTCTGGGTCTGCTCCATGATGTCGTCGGACTCGCCCAGCTCGCCAAAGCGATACACCTGGACGGTATGGTCGGAGTTCTCTTCGATGTACCCCTTGAACGCTTGGGCAAACACGTCCTGAACGTCGCCTTCGTACTCTTCGTGGGCGTAACGCCAGTTATCTGCCTGGGCCGCGGCGCTCAGGCCGAACAGCAGCGCGCCAACGCTTGCCGAGGTAAGAAGTTTGGACGTGACCGAACGCGTTGATAAAGCCTTGTAAGCCTTCATGCAGTGTTCCCCTTGGAGTGGTAAGCGCGTCAAATAAAGCGCAAAAATCCATTTTTAAATAACGGCTAGCGCAGCGTTGATGCCTTACCCGCTAAGTTTGAAGCGGGCACGGTCGACTCAAATGCCATGCGTTATTCAAAAATAGCTTAATTTGAGGCTAGCGCGCTGATTTGACCGGGTCAAGACGGGTGCCAATCACCTCCCAAGCGTTTTCGATCTGGACACAAGGCTTATCGAAAACGAGGCTATCGGTCGTGAAATCATCGCAAAAGAGCTGGCATCGTAGCCAAACGCTCGCTTTTTTTGATGATTCATCGAGCTCTTCGAGCGTTGAAATATCGCTTTGAGGCGCGAGCGCGAACGCCTGCCAAGCGTCCAGGTTTTCTTTTTCGGCGGCGAGTTCGGCGTGCTTGATCGTCTCGCGCAGCGCCGCGATCGAGGCACTTTGTTGCGCTTGGCCCTTGAGCGTTTGGCGAAGCGCGCGAAGCGGCTGGGTGATCTCGCGCTGCCAGCGCGCTCGCGCCAGCCGCTCTCGGGCAAGCGCTACCGGCTTGGCTTTGAGCCGCTGACAATAAAGCCAGGCGTGGAACAGCAGCTCGCAGACGTCGACCCCGGCCTGGTCCTGCAGCGTCAAACACGCCGGCGCCACGTCGTCGAGCGCGTAGAAAGCGCAGGCGAAATCCCAAAGCGGTGTCTGCTGCAAGCACTTTGATCGGTTAGAATCACTCATCACGTTCGCCTCATTCGGGAGAAAGCATGATCGCACTGCGCCAGGTGGCCCTGCAACGGGGCACGCAAACGCTGCTGGAGGGCGCCGATCTGACGCTACACAATGGCGTCAAGGCCGGCATCATCGGCGCCAACGGCGCCGGCAAGTCGAGTCTTTTCAAGCTGCTGCTCGGCGAGCTGGGTCCGGACCAGGGCGATGTCGAAATGAGCGGCGGCCAACGCGTGGCCCACATGGCTCAGGAAGTCGAGGCGCTCGACCGGTCGATCATCGAGTACGTGCTGGATGGTGACGTTGCCCTGCGCCAGGCGCAGCAGGAATTGCGCGATGCCCAGCGCGCCGATGACGCCCACCGCGAGGCGGAGCTTCACGGGCTGATCGAAACCCTCGATGGCTACACCGCCGAGTCCCGCGCTGCCCAGCTGCTGGTCGGCCTGGGCTTTTTACAAGCGAATCTGACCCAGCCGCTATCGAGCTTTTCCGGCGGCTGGCGCATGCGGGTGAACCTGGCGCGTACGCTGTTCATGCCCTCTGATTTGCTGCTGCTCGACGAGCCAACCAACCACTTGGACCTCGACGCGCTGCTCTGGCTCGAGAACTGGCTGACCCGCTACCCGGGCACGCTGCTGCTGATCTCTCACGACCGCGACTTTCTCGACGCGGTGTGCGATCACATCGTCCACATGCACCAGCAAAACGTTGAGCTCTACCGCGGCAACTATTCGCGCTTCGAGCGCACCCGCGCCGAGAAGCTCGCCCTTCAGCAGGCCCAGGCCGCCAAACAGCAGGCGAGGCGCGAGGAAATCGAGCGCTTCGTCGCCCGCTTTAAGGCCAAGGCGACCAAGGCGCGCCAGGCGCAGAGCCGGGTGAAGATGCTCGAGCGCATGGAAGAGATCGCCGTGGCCCACGTCGACTCGCCGTTCCACTTCACCCTGCCCGCCGCCGACAAGACCTCGCACCCGCTGCTGGTGCTCGACGACGCACGCCTGGGCTATCGCGGTGACACCGAAGAAACCGTTCAGCTCGACAAGGTCAACCTGACGCTGCTGCCCGGTAGCCGCATCGGCCTGCTGGGCCCCAACGGCGCGGGCAAGTCGACGCTGATCAAGACGCTGACCGGCGAGCTCGAACTGCTGGCCGGCAAGCGCGTGCCCGGCGAGCACCTGGCGATCGGCTACTTCGCCCAGCACCAGCTCGAGGGGCTCGACGTCACCGCTACGCCCTTCGTCCACGTGCAGCGCCTCTCCCCCACCGCAAGCGACCAGGAGATCCGCAACTTTCTCGGCGGCTTCGGCTTCAAGGGCGACGACGCCTTCGCCACGGTCGCCCACTTCTCCGGCGGCGAGAAAGCGCGCCTGGCGCTTTCGCTGGTGGCTTGGCAAAAGCCGAACCTGTTACTGCTCGATGAGCCCACCAACCACCTGGATCTGGAGATGCGCGAGGCGCTGACCCAGGCGCTTTCGGCCTTCGAGGGCACGGTGATTCTGGTGTCCCACGACCGCCACCTGCTACGCGCTACGGTCGACGAGTTCTGGCGGGTGGCGGATCACCGGGTCGAGCCCTTCGACGGCGATCTGGACGACTACCGCGCCTGGCTCAAGACGCGTCTGGAAGAGAGCCGCCGCGAGGAGCGCGTCGAGAAGAGCGAGCGCCAGGCGCAGCAGCCAAGCGTAGACCGTAAGGCCTCACGCAAGGCCGCCGCGGCGCTCAGAGAAAAGCTGCGGCCGCAGAAAAAAGCGCGTGACCAGGCCGAAAAGGCGATGGAGGCCGCCCAGGCCGCACTGGAAAAAGTGGAAGAGACGCTTGCTGATCCTGAGCTCTACACCGACCCGGCACGCAAGGCGGAGCTAACTGAGGCGCTCGCCGAGCAGGCGCGCTGTAAGGAGCGCGTAGACAGCGCCGAGCAGCAGTGGCTCGCCGCCGAGGAAGACCTTGAAGCGATGGAGGCTGAAATCCTCGAAAGCGAGCGCTAGCGGCTTTCGAGCATGAAAGTGACCGGCCCGTCGTTGGTGAGCGTCACCTGCATGTCGGCGCCGAAGCGGCCGGTTTCGACCGCAGGCCAGGCCGCCCGAGCGCACTCGACGAGGTAGTTAAACAGCCGCTCGCCTTCGGCCGGGGCGGCGGCGCTGGAGAAGCCCGGCCGCAGCCCTTTACGGGTATCCGCAGCCAGGGTGAACTGGGAAACCAGCAACAGTCCGCCTTCGGCCTGCTGCAGGTTGTCGTTCATCTTGCCCTCGGCGTCGCTGAACACCCGATAATGCAGCAACTTATGCAGAATTTTTTCCGCATCCGCCTCGCTATCACCGCGCTCGACCCCGATCAGCGCCAGCAGCCCCTGGTCGATGGCGCCGATGCGCTCGCCGTCCACGTCCACGCAGGCGTGCTTCACTCGTTGAATCAGTGCTTTCACAAGCTACCACCAGCGATGAAAGTGATGGATCGGGCCGCGCCCGTGGCCGACGTGCAGTTGATTGCTTGCCTCGAGTGCGGCGTGTAGCCACTGCTTGGCCTCGCGAATCGCCTCTACCGGGGCGTGCTCGTCGGCATCCAATGGGAGCCTGGCCAAGCACGCGGTGACCGCCGAGGAGAGCGCGCAGCCGGTGCCGTGCAGGTTCTCGGTATCGATGCGCGAAGCGGGAAGCCAGGCGTGCTCGGTGGGCGTGGCCAAAAGATCCGGGCAGGTTTCGCCGGTCAGGTGGCCGCCCTTGAGCACCACGAAGGGCGCGCCGAGCGCGGTGAGCCCCGGCAACATCGCTTCCATCTCATCCGGCGTTTTGGGCGAGGCGGTGTCGAGCAGCACTGCGGCCTCGGGCAGATTTGGGGTGATCACGTGGGCGAGCGGCACCAGAATATCGCGCACCGCGTGGATGCCCTCGTTATCCACCAGGATATCGCCGCTTTTGGCGACCATCACCGGATCGAGCACGATCCAGCGCGGGCGATGCTTGCCGAGCACGTCAGCGATCACCTCGGCGACCTCGCGGCTGCCAACCATGCCGATCTTCACCGCGTCGATGACCACGTCCTCGAGCAGATTCTCGAGCTGCACGCGAATCATCGAAGGCGACACCGGCTCGACCCGGGCCACACCCTGAGTGTTCTGCGCGATAACGGCCGTGATCACGTTGGTCGCATAAACGCCCAGCGCCGAGAACGTCTTGAGATCTCCCTGCAGCCCGGCGCCGCCCGAGGGGTCGGAGCCTGCGATGGTCAATACCTTGGCAATGTCAGCCATAATCACCTCTTACATCACGGAAGGGAGCCAGGTGGCGATCCCGGGGAACAGCGACAGCGCCAGCAGCATACCCAGCTGCAGCAGGATGAACGGAATCACGCCCTTGTAGATCGCCGAGGTCGGCACACTCGGCGGGGTGACGCCGCGCAGGTAGAACAGCGCAAAGCCGAACGGCGGGGTCAAAAACGAGGTCTGCAGGTTCACCGCGATCATGATGCCGAACCAGATCGGGTCGATGCCCATGGCCAGCAGTACCGGACCGACGATCGGCACCACCACAAAGGTGATCTCGATGAAATCAAGAATGAAGCCGAGCAGAAAGATCACCAGCATGACGATGATCGTCGCGCCGACCACGCCGCCGGGCATGGACTCGAACAGGCTCGTGACCAGCTCCTCGCCGCCGTAGGCGCGAAATACCAGCGAGAACAGCGCCGCGCCGATCAAAATCAGAAATACCATGCTGGTGACCTGGGCGGTCGAGTAGAGCGTCTCCTTCAGCATGGTGAAGCTCACGCGCCGGTTGGCCGCCGCCAGCACCAGCGCGCCGAAGGCGCCTACGGCGGAGGCCTCGGTGGGCGTGGCGAAGCCGCCGAGAATCGAGCCTAGCACCGCCACGATCAGCAAAATGGGCGGCACCAGCCCCTTGAGCAGCAGCGGCCAGATCGAGCCCTGATGATTGAGCTCCGCCTTGAGCTCCTCACGATCCACCGCCGGCGCCGACGCCGGCTTGAGCCACGCCAGCACCAGCAGATAAACGATGTAGGCCACGACCAGAATCAGCCCCGGCACCAGCGCGCCGATGAACAGATCGCCGATGGAGAGCGTCTTCGGGCTCCATACGCCCATGGAGAGCTGCGCCTGCTGGTAGGCGTTGGAGAGGACGTCGCCCAGCAGCACCAGCGCGATCGACGGCGGAATGATCTGGCCCAGCGTACCGGTAGCGCAGATGGTGCCGGTAGCCAGCGCCGGGGAGTAGCCGCGCTTGAGCATGGTCGGCAGCGACAAAAGCCCCATGGTGACCACGGTCGCCCCCACGATTCCGGTAGACGCGGCCAGAAGCATACCGACGATGATTACCGAAAGCCCGAGCCCTCCTCGCAGCGAGCCAAAGGCCATCGCCATGGCGTCGAGCAGCGTTTCGGCGACGCGGGATTTTTCCAAGAGCACGCCCATCAGCACGAATAGCGGCACCGCCAGCAGCGTCGTGTTGGTCATGATGCCGTAGAGACGGTTGGGCATCGCCCCCATCATGTGCGGCTCGAAGGGCACGTCCACGCCAAAAGAGGTTAGCGCGTAGCCGATACCGGCGAAGGCGAGCGCCGTGCCGGCCAGCGACAGCGCCACCGGGTAGCCCAGCATTAGCACGCCGCACACGGCAGCGAAGAGCACCAGCGGCATGAAGTCCAGTATAACGGCCACTAGACGACCTCCTCGTGCTCATGAGTGGGGTTGGGGAGCGCGCCGCGAATGATCAGCGTTTGGCGAATCAGCTGCGCCACCGCCTGCAAGAGCAGCAGGACCACCATGGCGAGAATCAGCGACTTCAAAAGATAGACCGCCGGAATGCCGGCGTTGGGCGAGCGCTCCATGATCGCCCAGCTGGTCAGCACGTAGTGGAAACTGCCGATGGCGATGAATAGCGACACGGGCACGAGCAAAAACAGCGTGCCCAACAGGTCGATCCAGGCCCGGGCGCGGCTGGAGAGCTTGCGGTAGAAAATATCCACCCGCACGTGGCCGTCGTGCTTGAGCGTCCAGGCCGCGCCAAGCATGAACACCGCGGCGTGCATGTACATCACCGACTCCTGCATGACGATGCTGTTGGCCCCGATCACATAGCGCAGCACCACGATGGCGAACTGCACCAGCATCATGATGATGATCAGCCAGGCGACCGCTCGCCCGACGCCTTCGGTCAGCCCATCGAGCCAGCGTAAAAGCCGCGGCTGAGGAGAATTTGCACGCATGGAGGTGTCCTGCCTTCTGAAAACGACTCGAAATGATCGCCGATTCTATCCCCTGCGTCATCCCCTGCGACCTCAAGCCCCCCTTTTTACGACCATTTACCGAGCAAGGGCCACCAAAGAGCGACTTTGAGCTCGATGGTCAGGTCAGGGGCACTTGGTGATGAGCGGCTTCGAGTGATCGTAGGCAGGCGGCAGGCAGCGGCAACTCCACCGCCACCGGCAGGTGATCAGAAAAGAGATGGTCGAGCACGCTGACATCGGCGGCTTCCAGCGTCTGAGACAGCAGAATGTGATCCAGCGCCCGACGCGGCTGCCAGGAGGGGTAGCTCAAAAGCGGCTTGACCGGATGCAGCGGCAGCGAAGCGCTAAAGCGCTCGTGGGCGTGAAGCTGCTCCGGGGTGCAGTTGAGATCGCCCATCACCACCACATGGCGAAGCGGGGCGATGATGTCGCTTAGATAGTTGAGCTGGCGCACCCGGCCGCGGTGGCTCAGCGCCAAGTGCGCCACAAAGATATGCAGCGCGTCCGGGCCGTTGCCAAAACGCACATGGATCGCCCCGCGCCCTGGAAGCGTGCCGGGCAGCCGGTGCTCTTCGATACGGCTGGGGGTGAGTTTCGACAAAAGCCCGTTGCTGTGCTGGGCGATACGCCCCAGATTGCGGTTGAGCTGCTGAAAATGGTGGGGAAACCCGGCCTGAGCAGCTAGGTATTCGACCTGATTGATACGGCTGGAGCGAAAGCTTCCGCCGTCGACTTCCTGAAGCCCCACTACGTCGAACTTGCCCAGCACCTCGCCCATGACGTCGAGACGCTTAACGCGGCGCGGGTGGGGCAAAAAGTGCTGCCAGCTGCGGGTCAGGTAGTGATGGTACGCCGAGGTTTGAATACCGACCTGCAAATTGAAGGTCAAGAGTCTCAGCGTACCGCTCTCCCAAAGCGGGCTTTGCGCTTCTTTCGAGGCGTCGCCGGCGGAGAAACCCGACACGATTACTCGGCGCGCTCGCTGCGGACCTGCTCGATCAGCGCCTCGGCGACGACCGGCATGTTGTCCGCGCCGCCGGCGGTGCTCGGGGTGACCACGAAGCGGCCGTCGACCACCAGCGCCGGCACGCCCATCAGGCGCATTTCGCGCATGCGGCTGTTGGCTTTATTGGTTTCGCTGCGTACCGGGAAAGAGTTGAGCGCCTTTTTAGCTTCGTCTTCGGTCACGCCGTAGTTGGCGAAAAACGCGGCGATGTCGTCTTCATCGGTCAGCGACTGGCCGTCCTGATGAATCGCATCGAAGAAGTCCTGGTGCAGCTCTTCCTCGATCCCCAGCGACTGGGCAGCGTAGAAAGCGGTGGCATGGGTATTCCAGTTGCCGCCCATGGTCGCGGGCATCTTGACGACTTCGACGTCGTCGTCGAGGGTGTCGTACCACTCATTAACCGTGTCCTGAAGGCCGTAGCAGTGCGGGCAGCCGAACCAGAACACCTCGGTGACTTCGATGTGGTCGTCATTGGCGACGGTTGCGACCGGGTTCTCCAGCAGCGTGTAGTCCTGGCCTTCCACCACCGTCTGGGCGCTGGCGGCGGTCGAGAGCGCAAGGCCGGCCACGGCCGCAACGAATACTTTAAACATTATCGACATTCTCCAAAGTTGAGCGAAGCCTATGACTATCAAACGTTCGACCGGTTCCCGGGCGCATTCAACGCACCAGGCCGCGTCGTAAAGGGATGCGCCGTAAAGGCATACTTGCCCGCTTTTTCGCCGCCGTCCAGTGGTACACTAGCGTTTTCAGCAAGCCTACCTGCCCCACCGAGTGTAACCAATCCCGTCAGCGGCTTAAATGGCCGCCGCCTGGCCGGGCCGTTTGCCCTCGACCCTTTGCACTCGACGAAGAGGGCGCCCGGGTAGCCTTGACGTATGACTCAAGCGTTCAGGATTTTTTTCCATGTCGACTCAAGACCGCCAAAGCCCGCGCCTCAACTACGCCACGGCCCAGTTCATGACAAGCGCCCCGAAGCTTTCGCTCTGCCCGGACGATACCGGCGCCGAGGTGGCCTTTGCCGGGCGCTCGAACGCAGGAAAATCCAGTGCGATCAACGCGCTGACCCAGCAAAAGGCGCTGGCGCGCACCTCGCGCACCCCCGGGCGCACCCAGTTGATCAATTTCTTCAGCCTGATGAACGACCCGGCCACGCGCATGGTGGACCTGCCCGGCTACGGCTACGCCAAGGTGCCGGAGTCGGTGAAGCTCGAGTGGCAGCGCCATCTTTCCGAGTATCTGACGGAGCGCTTTAGCCTAAAGGGCGTGGTGCTGCTGATGGACGTGCGCCACCCGCTGACCGAGTTCGACCTGACCATGCTCGACGTCGCCGACCAGCGCGGCATGCCAGTGCATATTCTGCTGACCAAGGCCGACAAGTTGAAAAAGGGCCCGGCCAGCGCCGCGCTGCAAAAGGTCCGCTCGCGGCTGGTCGAGTGGGAAGATCTGGTCACGGTGCAGCTCTTCTCGTCGCTCAAACGCGACGGTGTGACGACGCTCTGCCAAACCCTGGACCGCTGGCTGGACGCGCCGGAACCGGCGTAACGTTTCCCGCCCGGCTCAGTCGGGCGCATTCTCCAGCCGCGCGATCAGCGCCGGCAACTCTCGCACGTGGCTCAGCCGGTAGACGCGGCTGGGCAGCTCCCGGTCGGCCTCACCGGCGATCCACACCGCGTGCATGCCGAGCCTGCTTGCCGGCAGCACGTCCTCTTCCCAGGAATCCCCCACGTGCATGGCGCACTCCGGCGCCACGTTAAGGCGTTCGAGCACGTTCAAAAACGCGCTTGGGTCGGGCTTGGGGGTGAACAGCTCGCCGGCGGCCACGGCGATGGGAAAATAGGCCGCCAGCGGCTGGCGCCTCAAGTGAATATTGCCGTTGGTAATGGCGGCTAGATGAAAGCGCTGGCCCAGCGCTTCGAGCAGCTCAAAAGCCTCCGGGTGCGGCGTGACCTGCACGCGCAGCCGGTGAAACTCGTTCATCGCCGCCGCCGCCCACAAAATCGCGGCGCTGCGATCAAGCCCTGACTCTTCGAGCTGGGCCTCCAGCGCGCGTAGCCGCAGCCAAGTGAAATCGCCCCGGCGCGCAGGCGTTGCCTTGGCCAGCGCCTGACGCTTGGCGAGATAGTCCGCCAGTCCCGCCTCCTGCTCGATCGCAAGCGCGGTTTCGTCTCGCTTTGAGCGCCACTCGTTGAGTGCGCTCAAAAGCCACTGGTAGTGGCCCTGCTCGGTTTTCAACATCACGCCGTGGTTGTCCCAGAGCGTGTCGTCGAGATCGAAGGTGATGGCTTTTAGCTCGGCTGCGGGTTCGGTCATGAGTCGCTCCGGGGGCGGCGTTTGGCACGGGGGTGGGCGGCATCGTAACTCGTGGCCAGATGCTGCCAGTCAAGGCGGGTATAGACCTGGGTGGTCGAGAGATTGGCGTGGCCCAAAAGCTCCTGCACGGCGCGCAGATCCTGGCTCGACTCCAGAAGGTGGCTGGCAAAGGAGTGGCGCAGCCGGTGCGGATGCAGGTGCTCAGCCAACCCGCGCTCGACGCACAGGTGCGCCAGGCGCTTTTGGATGGCGCGGTGGCCAAGGCGCCCACCTCGACGCCCGACGAACAGCGCAAACTCTGCGCCTGCGGCCAGAAGACCGCGCACCGTCAGCCATTGCGTCAGCGCGGCGCGAGCGCGCCGGCCTACCGGTACCTGGCGGGGCTTTCCGCCCTTGCCCACTACCCGCACGTAGCCGCCCTGAAGGCTGGTTAGATCGAGCGCGGCGAGTTCCGCCAGACGCAGGCCGCTGGAGTAGAAAAGCTCCAGCATGGCCTGGTCGCGGCGAGCCAGCGGCGAGTCGTCATGGGGCGTATCCAGAAACCGGGCAAGGATATCCACGTCCAGCGGCCGCGGCAGGTGGCCTGGCTGCTTGGGCGTGCGCACAAGCCGAACTGGGTTGTCGGCAAGCGTACCCTGGCTTACCAGCGCGTCGGCAAAGCGCGAAAGCGCAGCGCGCCGCCGCGCCAGGCTTCGCGGCGAAAGCCCACGGCTACGCTCGGCGCCGAGAAAAGCGCGGGCAAGCGGCGCATCCAGCCGCTCGGCCAGCACCACGCCGCGGGTTTCGGCGAAGCGGGCGAAGGCAGCGAGATCCTGACGGTAGCCCGCCACGGTCGCCGGGCTTGCACGCTCGGCGAGCCGATCAAGATAGGCGTCGATCGCCTCCCACATCGCGCTGGCCACGGCGTCGTTAACCACCGCTTCCCAAACGCTGCAAGAGCCTGGCGACGATATCGCCCAAATACTCGGTGAACAGCGTATCCATGCTCGCCCGGTAGCACTCAGCATCCGGGCTTGCGAGCAGCAGATAGCCCATCGGCTCGCCGGCGGAGAGCCGGGTGATCGCACACGACCCCGCCTTGCGCGGCGCTTTGGTATGCGGCAACAAGTGCTTCCAGTCGCTTGCGCTGAGTTTGGCGCAGCGGCTGGTGCGCCCGTCCAGCAGCGCCGTCAGCCGCGACGTAGCGTGCTGATCGAGCACGTGGCGCGGCGGCTGGGGCGGCGCCGGCTCCTCGTCGCTCACACTCGACGGGCACCAGAGCGCCATCGCCGGCGTGTCGAAGCGCTCGTTAAGCTGGGTCGCCAGCGCCTGAGCGAGGGCGTCGCGATCCTCGGCATCGATCAGCACCAACAGCGTTTCGCGCAGGCGCCGGTACTGCGCCTCGTTGTGCCGCGCGGTTTCCAACAGATGCTCGAGCCGGCCCTCGGCGCTCTCTGCGCGGTGGCGAAGATCCATCACCAGCCGCTCCAGCAGCGACGTGGCGCCATCGATGTTCGGATGGGGCACCTTGAGCTGCTGTAAAAGCCCTTCCCGGCCGACAAAAAAGTCCGGGTGGCGGGCCAGCCAAAACGCGACCTGGTCCGGGTCGAGCGTCTTGCGCGGCTCGGGAGCTTGCGACATCGCCGTTCTCCTTGGATTAGTTGAGCGTCACACGGCCGTCAAACACCCGCGTGGCCGGGCCAATCATGACCAGCGCGGCGTCTTCGCTCGGCCACTCGATGGTGAGCTGACCGCCGGGCAGGTGTACCGTGACCGGGCTTTGCAAAAGCCCCTGACGAATGCCGCTGGCCACCGCCGCGCAGGCGCCGGTGCCGCAGGCGAGCGTCTCGCCGCTGCCGCGCTCGAATACGCGCAGGCGAATCTCGTTTGGCGACACCACCTGCATGAAGCCGACGTTGACCCGCCGGGGAAAGCGCGGATGCGCCTCCAGAAGCGGGCCCAGCCGCTCGACCGGGGCACGCTCGACGCTGTCCACGGTGAGTACCGCGTGGGGGTTGCCCATCGACACTGCGCCGATCTCGAGGGGCTGCCCGTCGACTTCGATGGCGTGCAGCACCGCATCCGCCGGCGCATCAAACGGAAGCTGTTCCGGGGCGAAGCGCGGCCGACCCATATCGACCCGTACCTGGCCGTCACTTTGCACGTGCAGCGTGAGCGGGCCGCCGGCGGTCTCGACGCAAATTTCGTGTTTATGGGTCAGGCGCTGCTCGCGCACGAAGCGCGCAAAGCAGCGCGCGCCATTGCCGCAGTTTTCGACTTCGCTGCCGTCGGCGTTGAAGATCCGGTAGCGAAAGTCCATGTCCGGGTCGCGGGGCGGCTCGACCACCAGAAGCTGGTCAAAGCCGATGCCAAAGCGCCGGTCGGCCAACTGAGCGATCATCTCGTCGGTGAGCCGGGCACGCTGGGTGACCAGATCGATCACCATGAAATCGTTGCCCAGCCCGTGCATTTTGGTGAAGTGAAGCAGCATCAAGTCGCCTCGTTTGGCAAGAGCGTCTCGCCGGCCCACAGGTTTTCCAGCGTTTCCCGGGCGCGCACCACGTGCACGCGGTCGCCGTCGACCATCACCTCGGCCGGGCGCGGGCGGCTGTTGTAGTTCGAGGCCATCACGTAGCCGTAGGCGCCCGCCGAGCGCACCGCCATCAGATCGCCTGCGGCGATGGCAAGTTCGCGATCCTTGCCGAGAAAATCGCCGGTTTCGCACACCGGGCCGACCACGTCGAACGTGGCAGTGTCACGGCTTTCACGGGTATCGACACGCACGATCGCCTGCCAGGCCTGGTAGAGCGCCGGGCGGATCAGGTCGTTCATGGCCGCGTCGACGATGGCGAAGTTCTTCGTCTCGCCGGGTTTCAAAAACTCGACCCGGGTGAGCATGACGCCGGCATTGGCGGCGATGGAGCGGCCGGGCTCGAACAGAAGCGTGAGTGTCTCGCCGCCTTCCCAGCGCGACAGCCGCGCCAGCAGTTGGCTTGCGTAGTCAAAAGGCTGCGGCGGGGTCTCATCGCGATACGGCACGCCAAGCCCGCCGCCGAGATCCAGGTGCTCGATTTCGATGCCGCGCTCGCGAAGCCGCTCCATGAGCAGCAGCAGCCGCTCGAGGGCATCGAGAAACGGCGCCGTCTCGGTCAGCTGCGAGCCGATGTGGCAATCGAGCCCCTTGATGGCGAGATGCGGTAAATCGCGGGCGAGCGTGTAGACTTCGAGCGCATCGTCGATGGCGATGCCGAACTTGTTGTCCTTGAGCCCGGTGGAGATATAGGGGTGCGTGCCCGCATCCACGTCCGGATTGACGCGAAGCGACACCGGCGCGATGACGCCGAGCTCACCGGCCACGGCGTTCAGGCGCTCAAGCTCCGGCGCTGACTCGACGTTGAAGCACTTGATGCCGACCTCGAGCGCTCGCGCCATCTCGTCGCCGCGCTTGGCCACGCCGGAAAAGACGACCTTCTTCGGGTCGCCGCCGGCTTTGAGTACGCGCTCGAGCTCGCCCACGGAGACGATATCGAAGCCCGCGCCAAGGCGTGCCAGAAGCCCCAGCACCGCCAGGTTCGAGTTGGCCTTCACCGCGTAGCAGATCAGGTGCGGGTGGCCGCCAAGCGCCTCGGTATAGGCGCGAAAGTGGCGCTCGAACGTGGCCTTCGAGTAGACGTAGCAGGGCGTACCGATGTCGTCGGCAATGCGCGTGAGCGGCACCTCTTCGGCGAACAGCACGCCGTCCTGGTAGTTGAAGTGATCCATCAGGACTCCTCGGCGGCGATTGGTGCGTTGTCATCCGGCAGGTAGAGCGGGCCCTTCTGGCCGCAGCCGGCGAGCAGGAGTGTAACGAGCGCGATCAGGGCGAGCGCCTTCATTGCGCCTCCCGGTGCGCCTTGAGCGCCTCGAGCGCGCGGCTGGCCGCGGCACGGACCTGATCCGGCGCGGTGCCGCCGATATGGTTGCGCGCAGCCACTGACCCTTCGAGTGTCAGCACGTCAAAAACGTCCGCCTCGATGGTGTCGGAAAACTGCTGGAGCTCTTCAAGGGTCATCTCGGAGAGATCCTTTTTCTCCTTCAGGCCAAAGGCCACCGACTGGCCGACGATCTCGTGAGCGTCGCGGAAGGCCACGCCCTTGCGCACCAGATAATCCGCCAGATCCGTCGCCGTGGAGAAACCGCGCCGCGCCGCCTCGAACATGCTCTCTTTTTTCGGCTCGATGGCGGGCACCATGTCGGCGAAGGCCTTGAGGCAATCCAGCACCGTATCGACGGTGTCGAACAAGGGCTCCTTGTCCTCCTGGTTGTCCTTGTTGTAGGCCAGCGGCTGCGATTTCATCAGCGTGAGCAGGCTCATCAGATGACCGTACACGCGGCCGGTCTTGCCGCGCACGAGCTCCGGCACGTCCGGGTTCTTCTTCTGCGGCATGATCGACGAGCCGGTGCAGAAACGATCCGGCAAGTCGATGAAGTCGAACTGGGCGCTGGTCCAGAGCACCAACTCCTCGCTCATGCGCGACAGGTGCATCAACAAAATGCTGGCGAAGCTTGCAAATTCGATGGCGAAATCGCGATCCGAGACCGCGTCCAGCGAGTTCTCCGCCGGGCGGGAAAAGCCCAGCAGCTCCGCGGTAACGTGGCGGTCGATCGGATAGGTGGTGCCGGCCAGCGCCGCTGCGCCCAAGGGCATGACGTTGACGCGCTTACGGGTATCAAAAAGGCGCTCGTGGTCACGGGCGAGCATCTCCTGCCAAGCCAACAGGTGGTGGCCAAAGGTGACCGGCTGGGCGGTCTGCAGGTGGGTGAAGCCCGGCATGATGGTGTCCGCTTCGCGCTCGGCGAGGCCAATCATGCCTTCACGCAGCCGCGTTAGCTCCGCGTCGATCGAGTCGATGGCATCGCGCATGAAAAGCCGAATATCGGTGGCGACCTGGTCGTTGCGCGAGCGTCCGGTGTGCAGCTTCTTGCCGGTGATGCCGATCTTTTGCGTCAGCCGCGCTTCGATGTTCATGTGCACGTCTTCAAGCGGTACCGACCACTCGAATTCGCCGCGTGTGATCTCGCCCTGAATTTCGGTCAGGCCGTCGATGATGGCGTCGCGCTCCTCATCGCTCAGCACGCCGACGCGTGCCAGCATCGTGGCGTGGGCGATCGAGCCCTGGATGTCCTGAGCGGCCAGGCGCTGATCGAAGCTCACGGAGGCGGTAAAGCGGGCAACAAAGGCGTCGGTGGGCTCGCTAAAGCGTCCGCCCCAGGACTGATTCGTAGCTTGGCTCATCAAGAATTCCTACTGACAAAACGAAGGTGGCAACAAGGGTGACAACATAAGGGAATCGTTGACCCAGAGTGTACCAGAGTCGACCCGGTTCGCGGCACGCGGTTTTGCGCGCCCGCTCAGGGCGAATCGACGCCCGCCTCTTGAAGCGCCTTTGACCAGTTAAACCCCGCCAGATAGTCGCCAAGCTCGGCAAGCGGCATGGGCATAGCGAAGTAGTAGCCCTGCATGAAGGTGGAGTGACGCTGGTGCAGATAGCGAAACTGCTCGGCGGTTTCGACGCCTTCGACCAGCACCTCGAGCCCCAGCTTCAAGGACATGGTGATCACCCCTTCCACGATCGCCGCATCGTGCTCGTCGTGGGTGACGTCGCGAATGAACGAGCGGTCGATCTTGAGCCGGTTGATCGGCAGGCGCTTTAGGTAGCTCAAGCTGGAAAAGCCGGTGCCGAAATCGTCCAGTGCGATATTCACTCCTAAAGCGCTCAGCTTCTTGAGCGCCTCGATGGCGCTCTCCAGACTCTCCATCAGCACGCCTTCAGTGATCTCGATCTCCAAAAGCGCCGGGGCCAGCCCACTGTGCTTAAGCACGCGCTCGATCGAGGCGACAAAGCCCGGGCGCTGAAACTGGGTGGGCGAAATATTGACCGCCATGACGATCGGGCGCTGGGCGCCGTCGTTGATGCGCACCGCATCGCGACACGCCTGGCTCAGCACCCACTCGCTGATGGGGATGATCTGGCCGGTCTCTTCCGACATGCCGATGAAATCCGCCGGCGAGACCGGGCCGCACTCTGGGTGGTGCCAGCGAATGAGCGCCTCGACTCCAACCACCTCGCCGCTCGCACCGTCGATCTGCGGCTGATAATGAAGCTCGAACTGTTCCTGTTCGATGGCCGTTTGCAGCGCGTGGCGCAGGCTCACCCGCTCGCTCACCCGATGGTTGAGCTCTTCGGTGTACCATTGGTAGGTATTGCGTCCGCGACGCTTGGCCTTGTACATGGCCAGATCCGCCTGCTGCACCAGCGCTTGGGTCTTGGCCATACTGCCGTTGTCAGTGCCTATACCGATACTGGCGGTGATGTGAAGCGCCTTGTCTTGATACCAGTAGGGCTCGGCAATCCGCTTGAGCAAACGCTCCACCACCTGGATCACATCCTGCTCCATCGCCAAATCCGGCAGCAGCACGATGAACTCGTCACCGCCAATACGCGCCACGGTATCCCAGGGTCGTAGCTCCTCCTCGAGGCGCCGGGCAACGCTGATCAGGATAAAATCGCCAACGTCGTGACCCAGCGAATCGTTGATTGGCTTGAAGTCGTCCAGGTCGATGAACAGCACCGCCACGTGGCGACGATAGCGCTTGGCCAAAACTCCCCCCTGGGACAAGCGTTGGTTCAAGAGCTGGCGATTGGGCAAGCCGGTCAGGGCATCGTGGTTGGCGTTATGCCTGAGCTGCGCTTGGTACTCGCGCTGGGCGGTAACGTCGTTTTGCACGCCAATGAAATGAGTGACTCGCCCTTGCTCGTCGCGCACCGGCGAGACGTACAAATCGTTCCAAAAGGACGTTCCATCCTGACGATAGTTGCGCAGCATCACGTGCACATCGCGCTGTTCGCGTATGCCTCGGCGCAGTTGCTTGACGGTCGAGTCGTCGGTTTCGTCGCCCTGTAGAATGCGGCAATTGAGCCCCAGCGCGTCATTGCGGGCGTAGCCGGTGATGGTCTCGAAGGCCTTGTTGACGTACACCATGGGCAAATCGTCAGCTAGCGCATCGACGATGACGACACCATTGGTACTCGACTCTACGCTGCGCTCCAATAGCATCAGCTTCTGCTCGGAGGTCTTGCGCTCGGTGATATCGCGGGCGATCACGTAGATCACTTCGCCGTCGGCGAAGGCGCTCACCTCCAGCCAAGTGAGCGCGTTGGTCTGACTTTTGGCGCGCACGTCAAAGGGGTCGATCTGCTCGCCCCGGTGTATGCGCGCAAGCGCGCTCTCTATAACGGGATGGTCGTCGGGCTCGACGATCACCCCGCACGGGCGGCCAATCACCTCTTCGGCGCGGCGGCCCAGCAGATGCTCGAAGGCCGGGTTAACATTGAGCAGTGTCCCTCGGAAATCGATGCAACAAAGCATATCCTGCGAGAGCAGAAAAAATTGATCCAGCTCACCTTGTTGATCGGCAGAGGACATGGGCATTACCTGCACGTAACAATAGAATTTAGCGTCGGCCAATCAAGAGTGATCGATTTTACGGCGCAAGCGTTTTTACTGCGTAAGCGCGTGCTTTATGATGAGATTTATCATAGTTCGACACGCCGTGTCTGCGGCAAAGGGAGAATAACGTGTCATCCATCACCAAATTACGCATTGCCACGCGCAAAAGCCAGCTGGCGTTGTGGCAAGCAGAGCACGTCCGCGAGCGCCTAATGGCAGCGCACAGCGGCCTGGAAGTCGAGCTGGTCGCCCTGTCCACCAAAGGCGACAAGATCATCGATACCCCGCTTTCCAAAATCGGCGGCAAGGGATTGTTCGTCAAGGAACTCGAGGAGGCAATGCTCGACGGCCGCGCCGATATCGCCGTGCACTCGATGAAAGACGTGCCAATGCACTTTCCCGAAGGCCTCGGGCTTTCCGTCATTCTGGAAGGCGCCGAGCCTACCGACGCCTTCGTCTCCAACCGTTTTCAAAGCGTCGATGAGTTGCCGGAAGGCGCGCGTATCGGCACCGCGAGCCTGCGCCGGGGCCTGCAACTGCGCGAGGCGCGCCCGGATCTCGAGATTCTGAACCTGCGCGGCAACGTTCAAACGCGCCTGGCAAAGCTCGACGACGACGAGTTCGACGCCATTATACTCGCGACCTCCGGGCTCAAGCGGCTGGGGCTTGCCGCGCGCATCGCCCAGGAGCTGCCGCCGGAGATCTGCCTGCCCGCTTGCGGTCAGGGCGCGCTTGGCATCGAGTGCCGGCTGCACGACCCGGAGCTGATCGCGCTGCTCGCCCCGCTCGATGACAACGACACCGCCACCCGCGTGCGCGCCGAACGCGCCATGAACACCCGCCTGGAGGGCGGCTGCCAGGTTCCGATCGCCGGCCACGCAGTACTCGACAAGGCCAACGAAACCATCTGGCTGCGCGGGTTGGTGGGTAACCCGGAAGGGACCGAGGTGCTGCGCGCAGAGGGCCGCGGCTCGATCCACGAACCCGAAGCGCTGGGCATTCGCGTGGCCGAAGACCTGCTCGATCAGGGCGCCGGCGATATTCTCGCCGAGGTGTACGGCGACAACGTATGAACACGCGCTGTCCATGAAGGCGACCACGACCCCACCAATGGCCGCGCCGGTGTTGATCGGCCGCCCCGGCGAGCGTGGCGAGGCCCTGGCCTCGGCGCTGGCCGCCGACGGCGCCTGGGTCGAGCCGCTCGAGGTCATGGCGCTGGAGACGCTCGAGGAGGACGCCGCGCTTAGAAGCATCTGGCTCGATCTCGACCGCTTTCATAAAATCGTGGTCACGAGCCCCTTCGCCGCTTTGCAACTGATCGAGGCGGTCGACCGCTACTGGCCGCAGCTGCCGGTGGGGATCGAGTTCTACGCGCCGGGCGCGGGCACTGCAGGCGCGCTCGAAGGCGCGCTCGACGTCCGCGTAGAGCGCCCCCCGATAAGCGCCGGCGAGGACACCAGCGAAGCGCTATTGACGCTTGATTCGCTTTCAGGCCTTGCGCATCAGCGCGTGCTGTTAGTGGCCGGTGAAGGTGGGCGAACGCTTTTAGCCGAGACACTCACCGCGCGCGGCGCCGCCGTGACCCGCGTGGCGACCTATCGACGCGTTTATCGCGCGCCCGGTCCAGAGTTGCAGCGGCGTCTGGCCGAGGGCAGTTTTCATGCATTGATCGTGACCAGCGGCGAACTGCTTGAATATCTGTCAAACTGGTGCCATCAAGCAGCGTTGAAACAACCCCTAATCGTTTCCAGCCGCCGTTTGGCCGCCTTGGCCGGCACGCTGGGTTTTTGCGACCTCAAGGTGGCGTCAGGCGCATCGACGGCCGCGCTGGCAGCGGCGTTGAACGCGCTCAGCTCCCCCGGAGATGCCGATGTCGATTAAAGAACTTAACAAGGGCTAACGACAGATGAGCAAACAACCATTTGATCAACAGGGCGACAACAAGACGTCTGATGATGCCGCCTCCCGCCAGGTAGCAAGCGACACGCCCCCGAGCGATGCGACATCGAGCGTTTCGCCTTCGACCCCAGCGGCGGATAAAAACGCCGAGGCGTACGCGGCGAAGAACAGCCGCTCGCGCCGACGCAACAAGGGCGGCAATAATAGCCAGCCGGCCAAAACCGGCGCTGATACGAATGCCCGTACTGACGCCGGTGCTAACGCCAGCGCTGATAGCGCAAGTACCAGCCCGAACAAAGCGTCCGCCGCCAGCGCATCAAACAAGCCCGCTACCTCCAGTAGTAAGCCCAGCGCCACGACGCCGCCGCCCAAAACGCCCGCTCCAAACACGCCCCCGCCCTCTTCCGGCGGTGGCAAGGGCGGTGCAGTGGCGATCGTGCTGGTCGTGATCGTCGCCCTGATACTCGGCGTGATCGCTTGGCAGCTTTGGCAGCGCACGGACGCCCAGCAGGCGCGCATCGATGAGCTCGCCCAGCAGACCCAGTCGAGCGCTACTCAGCAAAATCTCGACGACCTTCAGTCGCGCATCGAAAGCGGCGAGACCGAGCGTAACGAGACGCTCGACAGCACCGTAAGCGAGCTGCGAGGCGAGCTCGAAAGCGTTCAGTCGCGCATCGACGAGACCGTGTCTGACGTGCTCGATCAGCTCTCCCAAGCCCAGGACACTGACGAGCGCGACTGGCTCCACGCCGAAGCCGCCTATCTTCTGCGCTTGGCCAACCAGCGCCTGCAGCTCGAAGGCGACGTCGAAGGCGCTTCTGCCCTTTTGCGCACCGCCGACGCCCGCCTGGTCGATGCCGATAACCCGGCGCTGACGCCGATTCGCCGCGAAATCGCCAATGAGCTTGCTGCCCTTGACGCCGTTCCCCGGGTCGACCGCACCGGCATCTACCTGGCGCTGAACGCTCAGCAGGAGCAGATTGCGGGGCTTCGCCTGTCACAAGAGATCGAAGAGCGGGCAATCAGCGAAGGCATGGAGCAGCCGCCGAGCGGCTCCTTCGAGCGCCAGCTGGCGAAATTCGGCGCCGAGCTGCGTGATCTGGTCGTGGTGCGCCATCACGATGAGGCGCTGGAGGCGTTGATAACCCCGGAGCAGGAGTCCTACCTGCGCCAGAGCCTGCGCCTGATTCTCGAACAGGCCCAGCTCGCTCTGCTTAGAGAAGAGCAGCCGCTATTCGAGGCGAGCCTCGACAAGGCGCTGGATCTGCTCAACCGCTACTACGACACCGAGCGCGACGAGACGCAGAGCGTGATCGCGCGCCTGGAAGAGATCAAACAAAACCAGGTCGAGCCGGAGCTTCCGGATATCAGCGGTTCGCAGCAGGCCATGGCCGACTTCATCGACAATCGCTTCCAGGCGCGTCGCCAGGGCGGAGGTGACGAATGAGAAAACTGCTGCTGCTAATCGTCGCCGGCCTCGCCGTCGGCGCTCTGTTCGGCCACCTGATGATGTCGGTGCCGGGCTACTGGCTGATTCGCGTCGGCGATACCTCGGTTCAAACCTCGTTCTGGTTCGGCCTGGTGCTGCTGCTTGGCGCCTTCATCGTGGTGCACTTCGTGCTGCGCCTTCTTTCTGGCATCATTCGCCCGGTGGGCCGCTATCGCACCTGGAACGCCCGGGCGCGCAATCGCCGCGCCATGAAGCGCACGGTGCGCGGGCTGGTCGCGCTGACCGAAGGCCGCTTTAAGCGCGCCGAGCGCACGCTGGCAGGCGCGGCGGACGACTCCAGCACGCCGATGGTCAACTATCTGTCGGCGGCGCTGGCGGCTCACTACCAGGGCCACCACGAGCGCTCCCAGGAGCACCTGAACCAGGCTCAGCTCTCCACCGACGGCGCCGATACTGCGGTAGGCCTGATGCAGGCGCAGCTGATGATCGATCGCCAGCAGCCGGAAGAGGCGCTGGCGATTCTCAACCGTCTCGACCAGAAGCTGCCCAACCACCCGCAGGTCCTGAAGCTGTTGAAGCAGGTCTATCTCAGCGTCAGCGACTGGGAGGGGCTTCGCCATCTGGTCCCGCGGCTGGTGGCCAAAAAGCTGATCACCCAGCAGGAGCGCGAGCAGCTCGAGTTCAAGGCTTACCGTGAGCTGATTCTGTTCGAAGCCGCCAACCCAGCCAACATCGAGCGGGTGCGCGGGCTATGGGCGGACATGCCGGACTATCTGCGCGGCAATACCGAGCTGATCGTGCTCTACGTCGAGGCGCTGCTGCAGGCGAATGAAGAGGCGATCGCCGAGCGGCTTTTGAGCCAGTCGCTGGATACCCACTGGGACGCGCGGCTGGTCAAGCGTTTCGGGCTTCTGGGCGTCGACGCGGCGCGCCAGCTCGCCCGCGCGGAAAAATGGCTGCAGGAGCGCCCCAACGACCCGGAACTGCTGCTGGCCTGCGGGCGCCTGTCGCTGCGTACCGGCCAATGGGAGAAGGCGCTGGAGTACTTCGAGGCCAGCCAGCGCCAGCGCCCGAGCGGCGAAGTGTGCGCCGAGCTTGCGCGTCTTTACGCAAGCCTTGGCGAGCACAACAAGAGCCAGCTCTACTACCGCCAAAGCGTGGAAATGATGGCGCAGTCACTGCCCTCCCTGCCCCAGCCAAGCGATGCAAGCGACAGCGACGGCCCGCAAAAGGGTGGAAAAAAACGCCGTTGACCTATTGCCTTGCGATTGTCACCCAATGACAGGGCGCCTTCGGGCGCCCTTCTCTTTTCTACGACTTTGGTCTAAATCGACGGCGTTCGATGTTTTTAGTATCAAATAACCTCTATAACTCTACTTGAGCAAACAAATGTACAGTACTTGTCGCACTTAAATTTAAACAAATCGAATGGTCTAGCGAATTTTAAGCGCTTTTTTTACTAATTTTTCGATACTAAGATGCCTGCATGGTTTGAGGCGCTCTCGCCCAACAAGCCCTAAAAAAACATTCAAATCGATTAATTAGGTACGCCACCATGAAAAAACTGACCGCCACCGCCGCTATCGCCCTTGCCCTCGTTTCCGGTTCTGCCTTCGCCGAGCGCGGCTCCGCCACGCTTAATAGCGTCGATCAGCCGAACAGCTCGAGCGTTTCTCAGATCGAGTCTCGCAATGCATCCATCGAGCAGGTAATCGCCAAGAACAGCGGTATGGGCTTGCCGATCACCAGCGCCGACTCTCACACCGCCAACACCAGCCACGCGATCTCGCTTGACCAGCTGCACGCCCGCAACGGCGCGACCGGAGAGCAGACCATCAACGCCGACCTGGACGCCACCAGCGCGACCAGCGTCAAGCAGAGCCACGACGCCACGCTGTCCAAGGACCTGCTGCAGGCGCGTAACGGTGCTACCGGCGAGCAGACCATCGACGCCGACGCTCAGCGCACCTTGTAAGCACTGCTTTCAGGTACGAAAAAACCCCACCAATCGGTGGGGTTTTGCGTTGATCAGGGTGCCCCACGGGGCACCCTTTTTCATGGCTTACTTTTCATGGCTTGGGAAAACCGATCAGTCGTCGATGACCGGCGCGCTGGTCACGCGATCGTCCGGCAGCTCGTCGCGCACGTCTGCTACGGCGCTGGCACTGACCTCTCCCGCGTCGTTGCCCCAGGCACCGCGCACGAAGGTGGCAAGCTTTGCGACCTCTTCGTCGGACAAGCGCCAGGCGAAGTCCGGCATGGCCAGCGCTTCCGGGCGCTGCTCCGTGGAGGGTAGCCGGGCTCCGGCCAGGATCACCCGGATCATGCCGGTCGGGTCGTCGGCGTTGACCATCGAGCTTCCCGACAGGCTCGGAAACACCTGGGCGGCGCCGCGGCCGTTGGAGAAGTGGCAGGCGTTGCAGTTGTCCAGGTAGAGCCGCGCGCCGAGATCGTTTTCCACGTCCGCCCGCGTAAGCATGGCGTCGGTTTCGTCGACCTGAGCGTCGGTGATCAGGGGCCGGTCGCCTTGGCTTCCCAGCGAGTTCAGATAGGCGGCGATCGCCTGCAAATCACTCTCGTTGAGGTGCGAAGTGCTGTGCGCCACCACCGACGTCATCTCGCCGGCCACGGCGCTTTCGTCGTTACGGCCGGTGGCCAGATAATCGACGATGGCCTGATCGTCCCAGCGCTCGATGGCCCTGCCGCCGTCGCCGCTGCCGCGCAGGCTCGGCGCGTACCAGCCCTCCAGCACCTCGCCGGAAAGGAACGCGTCGTCGCTGTCGTCCAGCGCCTTCTCCTGGAAGAAGAGCCCGCGCTCGGTGTGGCAGCTGCCGCAGTGGCCAAGCCCCTGAACCAGATAGGCGCCGCGGTTCTCCTCGTCGCTACGCTCGGGGTCCGGCGAGAACGTCTCATCGTTGGTGAACAGCCAGTCCCAAAGCCCGATGCCCCAGCGCTGGTTGAACGGAAAGCTCAGATCCGTGCGCTCCGGGGTATTCTCGACCGGTGCCACGCCTTCCATGAAGTAGGCGTAGAGCGCGTCGATATCCTCATCGGTGATCAGCGAATAGGAAGGGTACGGCATGGCCGGATAAAGGTGCTTGCCATCGGCGCGCTCGCCCTCGCGGAGCGCGGCGGCGAACTCGTCGCGGCTGTAGTCACCGATACCGGTTTCTGAGTCTGGCGTGATGTTGGTCGAGTAAATAGCCCCAAAAGGGCTCTCCACGGCCAAACCGCCGGCGAAGGGCTCACCGTCGGGGGCGGTGTGACACGCCACGCAATCGCCGGCGCGGGCCAGATACTCGCCGCGGCTGATCACTTCGTCATCGAACGCAAGGCTTGCGGTGGTGACGCTCAAAAGGCCAACGCCGACCAGCCCTTGGCGCCATTTTACGGTGTGCTTCATGGTCGCTCTCCTAGGCTTGAACCAGCGGGCCGGGGTTTGGCAGGTACTGCTCGCGAATCGCCTTCGCCGACCAGTAGGCCAGTGCGCCGACCAGCCCCGTCGGGTTGTACTGCAGGTTCTGCGGAAAGGCACTGGCGCCCATCACGAAGACGTTGTGTACGTCCCAGCTCTGCAGGTAGCGGTTGAGCGCGCTGGAGGAAGGGTCGGTACCCATGATCGCTCCGCCCACGTTGTGCGTGGTCTGGTAGGGGCGCACGTCGTAGCGCGTATCGAAGTCCTTGAAAGAGAGCCGGTAGTCGTCCGGGCCCAGCGCCTTTGAAAGCGTATCGATCTTCTGTTTCATGAACTGGGTCATGCGCACATCGTTGGCCTTCCAGTCGAAGGTCATGCGCATCAACGGCCGGCCGTGGTCGTCGGTGTAGTTGGGGTCGAGATCCAGATAGCAGTCGCGATAGCTCATGTTGCTGCCGTGAGAGCCAATCGACATGACGTGGCCGTAGGTCTCCTGCACCGCCTGCTTCCACCCTTCGCCCCAGCTTGGCGCGCCGGCGCGCAGCGGCATGTTGCGAATCGGCTGGCCGTTGGTCATCGCGGCGTTGATGTAGGAGCCGCCGATAAAGCCTTCCTGAGCGAAGTCGATCTGCTCAACGCCGAAGTCGTTGATTACTTCGCCATTGCCACCGGCGCCGATGAAGGGGTTGAACTCCTTGTCGCGGAAATAGAGCGAAGAGCCGCCGTTCATCTGATAGGCGTAGTTCTTGCCGACCACGCCGTCCCCGGTTTCCGGGTTGTAGGGCGTGCCGATGCCGGACACCAGCATCAGGTGCACGTTGTGCAGCGAGTAGGCGCCCAGGATCACCAGATCCGCCGGCTGAAAGACCTCGTTGCCTTCCGGGTCAATATAGGTCACACCAATAGCGCGCTCGCCATCGCTATCGAGCTCCACGCGCAGCACTTCGCTCTGCGTGCGGTAGGAGAAATTCTCGCGGCGCTTGAGCGCGCCCAGAATGCAGGTCTGCGGCGACGACTTGGAGTAGTTCAAGCAGCCGTAGCGCTCGCAGAAGCCGCAGAAGTTACACGGGCCGAGCTGCATGCCGTAAGGGTTGGTGTAGGCAACAGAGGCATTGGCTGCGGGCAGCGGGAAGGGGTGGTAGCCTTCGCTTCGGGCGACATCGGCGAACAGCGTATCGTTATAGGTTCGCGCCAGCGGCGGCATGGGGTACTCATCAGAGCGCCAGCCCTCGAACGGATTGCCGCCTTCCTGAATCTCGCCGTTGAGGTTCCCCGCCTTGCCGGAGATACCCGCCACTTTCTCGAAGTAGTCGAAAAAGGGCTCGAGCTCATCGTAGCTGACGCCGAAGTCCTGAATCGTCATTTCGTCGGGAATGATGTCGGCGCCGAAGTTCTCCTCAACGTAGCTTTTAAGGCGCAGCTCCTGGGGCTGGGGCCGCCAGGTGTGGCCGTTCCAGTGGGTGCCGGCACCGCCGACGCCGTCGCCGGGCAGAAACGAGCCCAAGTGGCGATAAGGCACCGCCATGTCGCCCACGTTGTGGCGCACGGTGAGCGTGCTTTTCGCCGGGCGCTGCATCAGTTTATAGCGCACCCCGTAGGTGAGCTCATCGGCCATCTTCGGGTAGGCGAAATCTGGCACCGTGTCGCGGTCTTCGCCGCGCTCGAGCGCCAGCACGTTCAAGCCTGCGTCGGTCAATTCCATGCCCATGATCGCGCTGGTCCAGCCAAAGCCGACCAGCACGACGTCAACGGGTGATTCTGTACGTGCCATGCTTATCCCCTCTCCCCGTTAAGGCTGACCGGCCCCAGCGGGTACTCGACGTTGTGCTGATCCACCCATTCGCGATACGACGCGCGCGCCCCAGGAAAACCGATGAACTTCCAGGACGCCATGTGCTTGTTGCCGCCATGAATGGGGTCGGCAAAGTAGCCCTCTTTAGTGTTTTGCAGCAGCATGTCGAAAAAGTAGCTGCCCCGCATCGACGCCATCTCGATCTCGCCGTCTTGAAGCTGGGTCAGGACCTGGTCGCGGGCGGCGTCATCGAGCGCGGCGAAGGCGACGTCGTGGCGGTTTTGGCAGAAGTCGTTCACCGCCGCGATCCCTTCGCGATACATCTCGCGCGGGGTCAGCGGGATCTGATGGCCAAAGAGCGCCGGCACGTCATCGGGGAACGGCCCCTTCATGTACCAGTCGGCGGCATGGCCGAAGCCCCCTTCCATCTGGCGGTCGATGAAGATCGGTACGTTGGTCTCGAGCGCGCCGGGGCCGGGGCCGGTACCTGGAATCAAGCGATCGCAAGCGGCGATGATGAAATCCCATTCGGCGGACTCGAAAAAGGCGGGCTGGTAATCGGTTAGCTGCTGCGGGGGCTCATCGGCGGAAGCGGTCAGCGATACGCCGCTGCCGATGGTGACGGCGGGGATTCCCGTCAGCGCTCCCTTCATGAACCGACGTCGCGATGCGTCTTTTAGGCTCACGGTCTCTCCTTGCTCATTGCGTCATTGGTCAGCGGTATTTTGGTTTTTTTAATAACGACATTTTAATATATATTTTACTAATTAGCTTATTAACCAAGTCTCCACTGCCTTCGTCCGCTCGTTAAAGCCGGTTCTCTAAACGTAAAACGCCCGGCTGACGCCGGGCGGGCAACGGATTAAAACTTTAGTCTAAAACCCTCCTCAACAAAGGGCGTCAGCGCCACGGTTTCACCGCGCGGTGACGTTTTTTCGCTACGGCGATGCCGGAGTGAAGGTCATATCGAAGGCCTGCACCTCTTGCGCAAAAGGCGTTAATACCAGGGGAAGACGATCCGCGTCACCTTCGATTTTCAGCTGGAAGTCATGGGCGTAAGGGAACGACACGCCCTCAATCAAGGAGCGCGGGGTGGGGGGAAGCGAGGCGTCATAGCGAAGGTTGGTATTGTAGACGCGGATATCGCCATGAAGGGTGCTGTTATCGGGAATGAAGGCGTTGCGGCGGTTGCCGAGCTCTAAATGCCACTCGCCACTCGTCTGTGGAATCGGAATCGCTCGGGCCACGGCGTCCCCGCGCTGGACGCTAGTGGGCTCGTCACCGAGCTCAATGAACAGGTGCTCTTCCACCGTGACCGGTCGATAGGCAAGCGTGGCGGTCACGCCCTGAACGGTACTCCAGTCAACGCTCTCCCAGCCCAGCGGCCGCAGGGTGATCTCGATCGCTTGGCCCCGCTGAGTGCTATTGACCTGATGATTGCTGGTCACACGTAGCGGTAGCGCCAGCGCTTCACCATCGGCACCCTGAAGCGTCAGCGCATTCAGACTGAGTCCGCCGGCAAACTGGCGCTCTTCGAGATGAATCGGCACGCGCAACGTCAGCGCGTTCTGGTCAACGTCGATACGAAAACGCCCTTCGCGCTCTGGAAACACCTTTTGAACGTCGTCGGGCTGTCGAGGATTTCGCGCCGTCAGTGCCTCCTTGCGCTGCGGCAAGTCCAAATCGTAGTGCTCCTGACCCGGCTCCTCTTCGCTGGGGTCGGCGAAGGTTTCGAAGTGGTACAGCATACTCGGTGCGTGCTCACCCAGCGCCGCCTCGTCGTCAAGTGCCTGCATGGCCAAGGTCAAGGGGATGGTCACGGCCTGCCCCTGGTACTGGCCGGTCTGCTCGGCGAACAGCGCCAGCGACTCGATCCATCCGGTATCACGCTCGACTTTCACGCGCCCCTCGAGCTTGCTTAGGCTAACCGCCACATCGCCCCCGGGGAGCGGCCAGTCACCGGGCTCGGCCTTATCCGCCGGAGAGAGGTCCGCCGTGATCCATTGGTCGGTGACCTCGGTCACGGTCAGCGTCACATCGCTCAGCGGGTGGAGGCCGCCGACCGTGACCGTTGCGCCCACCGTCGGCGGCAACTCAGCCATGATGCCGGGGACGCCGAAGGCTCGGGTGAACTGCTCGGGATTCAGGTCATCCTGGCCGGTGGACAGCGCCTGCCAGGCGTTCGAGTCGTGGGCGGTCATCGTCGTGTGACCACGCGAGTCCGCCTGGAGCTCGAACCCCGCGGCCATCGCCCTGGCGATGGCCGTCTCGAAGGTCTCGGGGCTGGCGCTATCGAAAAGCACATCGTAATAGGGGGCGGAGATCATGAGATAGCGCGGTTCGATATCGAAAGCCATCACCGCATCCACGTCCGTATCGACGCGGTAGCGCATTACGCTTTCGATATAGCGGTCCTCGCGTTGCAGGACCGGCGAATCCGCGCCCAGACGCAGGCCGACGAAGTATTGGCGCTGATCGCCAAGGGCGGGGTCGAAGCCCTCGGCGTGGGCGGTCGCGTTTGAAAACAGCATCGCCGCGGGTAGGGCCGCGGCGATGCTGAGCGCCACAGTAAGCGATGGACGTAAGAAGGGCACGCGCGTCTCCTTTGGACGATAGTTCGTCGAGGATAGTAGCGCGTTTAATTCATTTTCTAAATTAGCCGATCAGGATGTGGTTTTCGGCGCGCTCGAGGACGTCTCGGGAGCGCTGGCGCTGGACAGCGTCGAGGTGCAGTGGCCGCAGCGGCTCGCCTTGATCGGCACGGTCATGAAGCAGTAGGGGCAGGACTTCTCTACCGGGCTTTTGGGCTCGTCCATCTCTTCGCGCTTGAGCCGGTTGATGGTGCGCACCAGCATGAAGACCACGAAGGCGACGATAGCGAAGCTGATCACCGCGTTCAAAAACAGCCCGATGTTGAGCGTCACCGCCCCCGCCTGTTGAGCGGCGTCCAGCGTCAGATACGGCCCGGCTACCGCGCCTTCGCGCAGTACGATAAAGATATTCGAAAAATCGATGCCGCCGACCAGCAAACCGATGATCGGATTCATGATATCCGCCACCAGCCGCTGAACGATGAGCGTAAACGCGCCACCGATGATAATCCCCACCGCCATATCGATCACGTTGCCTTTAACGGCGAACTCGCGAAACTCCTTGAAAAATCCCGACATTTCAGCATTCCTTTTTTAATGGCTTATGAGCATATAACTTTTCGAGCCTAAAACCTTCGGGCTCAATAACTTACGAAAGCGACATGGGGTGTTCAAAATGCGTTGCATTTTTTCTCCAAGTGCGAGAAAACCGCATTATTCCGCCTTCAAAGCGACATATAGAGTTCCGTTTACGACAGCGCGCGCATCGTATACAAGATTGCTTTGTCAGTATAAGAGGCATTCGTGCCACTATGCAGGTGGATAGCTTAAAAGCTCATTCGGGGAGCATAACAACACGCCAGTAACCCATACCTATAACAAGAAAAACTCCAGACGTTTCGGTGATAAGAGGTACCAGACCATGACATCCGATCAAATCACATCCTGCGCCCCCGCAGGTCGCCCCAGCGCACCGCAAACACTGGGTTTTTTGCTGTTGGACAACTTCACTCTGATCTCCCTGGCCTCGGCGATCGAACCCCTGCGCATGGCCAACCAGCTGGCCGGCCGCGAGCTTTATCGCTGGTATACGCTGACCCAAGACGGCGCCCCGGTACGCGCCAGCGACGGACTCAACGTGACGCCGGACGCCGCCATGCAGGCGCCGCTGGCGCTCGACTGGGTCATCGTCTGCGGCGGCGTCGCCCCGCAGCATAGCGTCAGCCGCGAGCACATCCACTGGCTTCAGACCCAGGCGCGTCAGTTAAAGCACTTGGGCGCGATCTGCACCGGCAGCTGGGCGCTGGCCAAGGCGGGGCTTTTGGATCACTACGAAACCAGTATTCACTGGGAGTGTCTGGCCTCGGTTCAGGAAGCTTTCCCGAAAATCGTGCTGACTACCAAGCTTTTCTCCATCGACCGCGACCGTTTCACCGCCTCCGGCGGCACCGCGCCGCTCGACATGATGCTCAACCTGATCGCCCACGACCACGGCAAGGCGCTGTCAGCGGGTATTTCGGAGATGTTCATCTACGAGCACATGCGCAACGAGCAGGACCAGCAGCGCGTGCCGCTCAAGCACGTGCTGGGCACTACCCAGCCCAAGCTTCTGGATATCGTGGCGCTGATGGAGTCCAACCTCGAGGAGCCCCTGGAGCTCAACGAGCTGGCAAGCTACGTGGACGTCTCCAGGCGCCAGCTCGAGCGGCTTTTCCAGCGCTATCTGCACTGCTCGCCGTCGCGGTACTACTTGAAGCTTAGACTGGTGCGCGCGCGTCAGTTGTTGAAACAAACATCGCTTTCGATCATCGAGATCGCCTCGGTATGCGGCTTCGTCTCTACCCCGCACTTCTCCAAGTGCTACCGCGAATGCTTTGGCATTCCGCCCCGAGACGAGCGCTTGGGCTCGCAGTCGCGCCAAACGGCGCAGATCAAGAACGCGCCGCTCATACAGCACTGGGGCGTGGAGCCCGTCGGCGGCGAACCCACCTCGAGTGCACTATTGGCGCTGGCCTACGCCCAGGGCGAGCCGACGTTTGCAAGCGTGCCGCTGATGAACTGACCCACACCAAAAAGCGATCGAAACGTCGCAAGAGCGGCCCGCGCGGCCGCTTTTTTGTGCGCGCTCGTTGGCTGCGCTCCGCGATTTTCCTTCTGACGCCAGCACGTCATACCGTTTAATCGTGAACTTTGCTACGCGTGCGACGCGCTCATGGCGCAGCGTGACGCTTTTGGAATTTTCGTCGTCGTTTCCAGGAGCAGCGCGACCCCGGCCCAGCGCTATGCTCCCCGTCATGGACAACCCTGGAGCCTCGTTATGACCCCTTCTGAATTGCACCAAGACGCCATCGTCATCGACGGCCTGATCATCGCCAAATGGAACCGTGAGCTGTTGGAAGACATGCGCCGTGGGGGCTTGACGGCGGCCAACTGTACCGTCTCGGTGTGGGAAGGGTTCAAGGCCACCGTCGACAACATCGTCGCGTCCAACAAGCTGATGGAAGAGTGCAGCGACCTGGTTCGCCCGGTGCGCACCACCCGCGACATCACCCGCGCCAAGGAAGAGGGCAAGACCGGCATCATCTATGGCTTCCAGAACGCCCACGCCTTTGAAGACCAGATCGGCTACGTCGAAGTGTTCAAGCAGCTCGGCGTTGGCATCGTGCAGATGTGCTACAACACCCAGAACCTGGTCGGCACCGGCTGCTACGAGCGCGACGGCGGGCTTTCCGGCTTCGGACGCGAAATCGTTGCCGAAATGAACCGCGTCGGCATGCTGTGCGATCTGTCTCACGTCGGCGCGAAGACCTCCGAGGAAGTCATCCTGGAGTCCAAAAAACCGGTGTGCTACTCACACTGCCTGCCGTCCGGGCTCAAGGAGCACCCGCGCAACAAGTCCGATGAAGAGCTCAAGTTCATCGCCGACCACGGCGGTTTCGTCGGCGTGACCATGTTCACACCGTTTCTCAAGAAAGGCGTCGACTCCACCATCGACGACTACTGCGAAGCGATCGAGTACATCATGAACATCGTCGGCGAAGACGCTATCGGCATCGGCACCGACTTCACCCAAGGCCACGACCAGAACTTCTTCGAGTGGCTGACCCACGACAAGGGCTATGCGCGCCGCCTAACCAACTTCGGCAAGATCATCAACCCGGAAGGCATCCGTACCATCGGCGAGTTCCCCAACCTGACCGAGGCGCTTTTGAAGCGCGGCCTGAGCGAGAACCAGGTGCGCAAGATCATGGGCGAGAACTGGGTGCGCACGCTGAAAGACGTTTGGGGCGAGTAACGATTTCAAACGGGGCGAGTCGATTCAAAAAAGCGCCGCCCCCATGACCCTCTCTTGTTTGAACAAGTACAAGTTTTAAGGATGACCACCGTGACCAAGACAGCTCCCGAACTTCCAATTGACGTCGACAGCGAAACCGGTATCTGGACGACCGACGCGCTGCCGATGCTGTACGTACCGCGCCACTTCTTCGTCAACAACCACATGGCCGTCGAAGAGGCCCTGGGCGCGGAGAAATACGCTGAGATCCTCTACCACGCCGGCTACAAGAGCGCCTGGCACTGGTGCGAAAAGGAGGCCGAGCTGCACGGCCTTGAAGGCGTTGACGTCTTCGAGCACTACATGAAGCGCCTTTCCCAGCGCGGCTGGGGCCTTTTCAAGACCGAGGAGATCGACCTGGACGCCGGCACCGCCCGCGTGCGCCTCGAGCACAGCGCCTTCGTGTATCAAATGGGTAAGGTCAACCGCAAGATCGAGTACATGTTCACCGGCTGGTTCGCCGGCGCCATGGACCAGATTTTGGCGGCGCGAGGAAGCGACCTTCGTACGGTAGCCGAGCAGACGCAAAGCGGCGCCGAGGAAGGCTGTGACCACGGCCTGTTTGTTGTAACGCCCAAGCACTGAGGGTCGACGTCATGGCATTCGATGCACTGTTCAAGCCGATTCAGATCGGCAAGCACACTATCCGTAACCGCGTAGTCAGTACCGCTCACGCCGAGGTGCACGCCACCGACGGCGGCATGACCACCGATCGTTACGTCAAGTACTACGAAGAGAAGGCCAAGGGCGGCTGCGGGCTTTGCATCTGCGGCGGCTCGTCGATCGTCTCGATCGACAGTCCCCAGGGCTGGTGGAGCTCGGTGAACCTCTCCACCGACCGCATCATTCCGCACTTCCAGAATCTGGCGGATGCCGTGCACAAGCACGGCGGCAAGATCATGATCCAGATTACCCACATGGGCCGGCGCTCGCGCTGGGACGGTTTCGACTGGTCGACGCTGGTCTCGCCGTCCGGCATCCGCGAGCCGGTTCACCGCTCGACCTGCAAGACCATCGAAGAAGAAGAGATCTGGCGCATCATCGGCGACTTCGCCCAGGCCGCACGCCGGGCGAAGGAAGGCGGCCTCGACGGCGTCGAACTCTCCGCGGTGCACCAGCACCTGATCGACCAGTTCTGGAGCCCGCGGGTCAACAAGCGTACCGACGACTGGGGCGGCACCTTTGAAAACCGTATGCGCTTTGGCATGGAAGTGCTCAAGGCGGTGCGCGCCGAGGTTGGCGACGACTTCACGGTCGGCATGCGCATCACCGGCGACGAGTTCCACCCGGACGGCCTCGACCACGAGGAAATGAAGCGCATCGCGGCGTACTACGACGCGACCGGCAAAATCGACTTCTTCGGTGTGGTCGGTTCCGGCTGCGATACCCACAATACGCTCGCCAACGTCATTCCCAACATGTCCTACCCGCCGGAGCCGTTTTTGCACCTGGCGTCGGGCATCAAGGAAGTGGTCAACGTACCGGTCATCCACGCCCAGAACATCAAGGATCCCAACCAGGCCCAGCGGATTCTCGAAGGCGGCTACGTCGACATGGTCGGCATGACCCGCGCCCACATCGCCGACCCGCACATCATCGCCAAGATCAAGAACGACCAGGTCGATCAGATCAAGCAGTGCGTCGGCGCCAACTACTGCATCGACCGCCAGTACCAGGGCCTCGATGTACTGTGTATCCAGAACGCCGCGACGTCGCGGGAGTACATGGGGCTTCCGCACATCATCGAGAAAACAGAAGGTCCGACGCGTAAGGTCGTGGTGGTCGGCGGCGGCCCCGGCGGCATGGAAGCGGCGCGCGTGTGTGCCGAGCGCGGCCACGATGTGACGCTGTTCGAAGCGAAAGATCAAATCGGCGGGCAGATCACCATTGCCTCAAAAGCACCGCAGCGCGATCAGATTGCCGGCATCACCCGCTGGTATCAGCTCGAGCTCAACCGGCTGGGTGTCGATCAGCGCTTGGGCACCAAGGCGGACGAAGCGACTATTAAAGACTTGCGCCCAGACGTGGTGATTCTCGCCACCGGCGGCCAGCCGTTTCTCTCCCAGGTACCGGAGTGGGGCTATGACGCGGATACCGACAAGAGTCTGGTCGTCAGCACTTGGGACATCCTCGAAGGGCGCGTCGAGCCTGGCAAGAACGTGCTGATCTTCGACACCATCTGCGAGTTCTCCGGCGTTTCTGCGGCGGACTACCTGGCGGATAAAGGCTGTCGAGTCGAGATCGTCACCGACGACATCAAGCCCGGTGCGGCGGTGGGTGGCACCACCTTCCCCACCTACTACAGAAGCCTGTACGAGAAAGAGGTCATCATGACCTCGGATCTCGCCCTGCATAAGGTGTATCGCGAAGGCGAGTCGTTGGTTGCTGTGCTCGAAAACGAGTACACAGGGGCTTTAGAGGAGCGCGTGGTCGACCAGGTCGTGGTCGAAAACGGCGTGCGTCCGGACGAGGCGCTCTACTACGCGCTCAAGCACCAGTCGCGCAACAAGGGCCAGACCGACATCGAAGCGCTCTACGCGATCAAACCCCAACCCAGCCTCTCGCAAAGCGGCGACGGTTTCGCACTGTTCCGCCTGGGGGATTGCACCGCGCCACGCAACACGCATGCAGCCATTTATGACGCGCTGCGGCTGTGCAAGGACTTCTGACACAATAACGCTGTAAGCCGACCACCGCGGGCCTTATGGTCCGCGGTGTAGTCCTTACGGTGTCTCTGAGAGGAGAGACGCCATGCTCGATATCCTGTTACCCATCCTGCTGTTCTCTGCGCTGGCGCTTGCCGCCATTGGCGCGGTTCGCCGCGCTCGTTTATGGCGCCAAGGGCGGCCCTCTTCCGTGCCCGTACTCAAGGGCCTCATGCAGGTTCCCAGGCGCTACCTGGTCGACCTGCACCACGTCGTCGAGCGCGACAAGTATATCTCTCACACTCACGTCGCCACCGCTGGCGGCTTCGTGCTGGCCGCGCTTCTGGCCATCATCGTCCACGGCGTTGGCCTGGACAGCGCGATCCTTGCTTGGGTGCTGCTGGCCGCCACCACCAGCATGTTCATTGGCAGCATTCTCGTCGCCAAACGCCGCAGCCCGCCGCCTTCGCGGCTATCAAAAGGGCCCTGGATGCGCCTGCCGAAAAGCCTGATGGCGTTTTCGATCGGCATGTTCGTGATCACGCTGCCCACCGCCGGCATTCTGCCCGACGGCGTGTTCCAGGAAGGCCTTGGCTGGATCGCCGCTCTGGTGCTCGCGGCCATCATCGTCTGGGGCCTGGGCGAGATGTTCTTTGGCATGACCTGGGGCGGGCCGATGAAGCACGCCTTCGCCGGTGCCCTGCACCTGGCGTACCACCGCCGCCCGGAGCGCTTTTCCGATAAGACCGGCGGCGAACACCGCTCCACCGGCCTGAAAGCGCTGAAACTCAACGATGACAGCGCCAAGCTCGGCGTCGAAAAGCCCGCCGACTTCACCTGGAACCAGCTTTTAGGCTTTGACGCCTGCGTGCAGTGCGGGCGCTGCGAAGCCGCCTGCCCGGCCTTTGCCGCTGGCCAGCCGCTCAACCCGAAAAAGCTGATTCAAGACATGGTCGTCGGTATGGCCGGCGGCAGTGACGCCAACTACGCAGGCTCCCCCTACCCCGGCAAGCCGGTCGGCGAGCACCAGGGCGACCCCTTTGGTCCAATCGTCGCCCGCGAAGGCACCGCGCTGGTCGATCCTGAAACGCTCTGGTCCTGCACGACGTGCCGCGCCTGCGTGGAAGAGTGCCCGATGATGATCGAGCACGTCGACGCCATCGTCGACATGCGCCGCTTTCTGACGCTGGAGCACGGCAACACCCCCAACAAGGGCGCCGAGGTGCTCGATAACTTGATCGCCACCGACAACCCCGGCGGCTTCGATCCCGACTCGCGCCTGCACTGGGCGGCGGATCTGAACCTGCCGCTGATGGCGGACAAGAAAGAGGCCGATGTGCTCCTGTGGCTCGGCGACGGCGTGTTCGACATGCGCAACCAGCGCACCCTGCGCGCGTTCATCAGCGTGCTGCGCGCGGCAGGCGTCGACTTCGCCGTGCTCGGCAATGAAGAGCGCGACAGCGGCGACGTGGCGCGCCGCCTGGGCGACGAAGCGACCTTCCAGACGCTGGCCCGCCGCAACATTCAGACCATGAGCCGCTACCGTTTCGATCGCATCGTCACCTGCGACCCCCACAGCTTCCACGTGCTCAAAAACGAGTACGGCGAGCTGGGCACCGCGGAGGCCCCGTCCAGCTACCACGTGCAGCACCACAGCACGTTCATTAGCGAACTGGTCAGCGCGAACAAGCTCAGCTTCAAGGCGTGGAAAGGCGGCAGCGTCACCTACCACGACCCGTGTTATCTCGGCCGCTACAACGGCGAGTACGAGGCGCCGCGCGATGTGTTGAAAGCGCTCGGCATCGAAATCAAGGAGATGGCCCGCTCCGGCTACCGCTCGCGCTGCTGCGGCGGCGGCGGCGGCGCGCCGATCACCGACATTCCCGGCAAGCAGCGGATTCCCGACATGCGCATGGAAGACGTGCGTGAAACCGGCGCAGATCTGGTCGCCGTGGGCTGCCCGCAGTGCACCGCCATGCTCGAAGGCGTGGTGGAGCCGCGCGCCGGCATCAAGGACATCGCCGAGCTGGTCGCCGATGCATTGATAATCGACACCGCCGCCGATAAAGCGGCGCAGGCCAAGGCCGACCCCGCCCCTGCGCTGGAGGAAACCTCATGAGCGACATTCTGCGCCGCGACCCCCGCAAGGAGTGGATCGCCCGTAACCGCCTGCATCCGCAGCATCAGAGCGTAATTGCCGAACTCGGCGGCGGCGCCCGCCCCACCGAGTGGATGGGGCCCAACGGCGTGATGCGCCGCGACCCGCGTGCGGTCGGCTTCATCGGCCCCAACGGCGTACGCCGCATCGATAGAAGCGGCGCCCAGCAGGCCGCCCAGGCCCCAGCGCACAGCGCTGCGGCCAAGGACACTCGTCAGAACGTCACCATCGATGCCCCGGCCTTTATCGTGGCCGTAGTGCCGGACATGGCTGGCGGGCGCCTGTCAGCCCACGATCGCGATCTTCTGGGCCTGGCCCGCCAACTCGCCGACGCCGACCCGGCAAGCCCGGGGGCGGTACTCGCGGTGGTCTTTGGCGAGCACAAGGAGAGCGCCTTCGGTGAGGCCGGCATCGACCGGCTGCTGCACCTAGACGGCGAGCGCTTCTCGGGCTACCTGCCTGAGCTCAAGGTGGCCACGCTTCAAAGCGTGGAGCGCGAGCTTGCTCCGCGCTTTTGGCTGTTGCCCGACTCCGCCCTGGGCGGCGGCGAGCTTGGCCGACGCCTGGCCGCCAGGCTTGGCGAGCGCCCCGCCGCTCAGGTGTGGCAGGTCGAAGCCAGCAATGACAGCGCGACCGGCTGGCGGGCCACCGCCCGCGCCGGCGCGGGCCGCCACGACGTTCATCGCGAGCTGCCCCGAGTGGTGCTGGCACTGGCCGAGTGCGCCGACCCGATCAGCGAAACCCGCCACGCCGCTGACCCCATCGCGCTTGGCCAGGGGCTTCCCGACGTGCTCGGGCGCATCGAGGATCTCGGCGAAGTCGCGGTGGACCCGGCAAGCGTCTCGCTTGCCGAAGCCGAGTTCATTCTCTCCGCCGGCAACGGCGTCAAGGATTGGGACGGCTACCACCACGCCGCCGACGTGCTCGGCGCGACCAAGGGCGCCTCGAGGGTGGCGGTGGACGACGGCTACATGCCCCGCGACCGCCAAGTCGGCGCCACCGGCACTTGGGTTTCCGCTCGGGTCTACGTGGCCATCGGCATTTCCGGCGCCATCCAGCACCTGCAAGGTATTCAAAGCTGCGACAAGGTCGTTGCCGTCAACCTCGACGAAGGCTGCGACATGGCCAAACGCGCCGACCTGACCGTGATTGGCGACGCCAGCGCGGTGCTCGCGGCGCTGGTAGCGCGGGTCGAGCAGTACCGCGCCGAGCAACAGGAGAACCGCGATGCCGCCTAACGCCCCCGCCAAACAAAGCGCGTCACTCGACGTGGCCGTACTGGTCTCGATCGGCCGCCATCCGCTGACCGCCCGCGCCCGGCGCGCCGACCAGGACGCCCGCGCGGTGGAAATGGCGCTCACCCTGGAGAACGCCTCTGTGCGCCTGCTGCACGCCGGCCAGCACGAAAGCGAGCAGGAAGAGGCCCTGCGAGGCTACCTCGGCATGGGCATCGACCATATCGGGCTAATCGAGCAAAGCGAGAACGCCGACGTGATCCCGGCACTCGTCGAGGCGCTTCGACACGATGCCCCCCAACTGATTCTAACCGGCAGCCGCGCGGAAACCGGCGAAGCCTCGGGCCTTCTGCCCTACCAGCTGGCTGAAGCGCTGGGCTGGCCGATCATCACCAGCTTGGCCGCGGTCGAGAAGGTCGAGCAGGGCACGGCGGTGGTGCTCCAGGCCCTGCCCCGCGGCAAGCGCCGGCGCCTGCGCATTCGCCTGCCGGCGATCGCCACGATCGATACCAGCGCCCCGGCGGCGCGCCAAAGCGCCTTTGGCCCGGCCAGGCGCGGCGAGCTTGCGCTAAGCGAGGCACAAAGCGAAACTGATGAGACGCTGGCCAGCTGGCAGTTCCACCCGGCGCGTAAGCGCCCGAAACGCCTCAAGATCGTAAAATCCTCTTCGGCGCGGGACCGCTTCAAGGCCGCCGCCGCCAAGGCGGACGGCGGCGGCGGGCAGACGCTCAACGACGTCACCCCGGAACAGGGCGCCGAAGCAATCTTCAAGCTGTTGAAAGAGGAAGGCGTGCTGCGCTAAACGCCCCGTTTCATGGTAGTACCTTTCAGCCCGCCATTACGGCGGGCTTTTTAGTGGTGCGCCTACAAGGTCGAGGGTCAAGGCAACACACGAGGATGGAAGTAGTCCGTAGCGGGGGTCTTTCGCTAGGGAAGGCGAAAGTAGCCTACAGGGAAGTATTCATGGCGCCCCCGCGTAGGGCTGCTTGCATCCGGCACGAGACCACATTGCGTCGCCCTACTTTCCTACCACCTCCTGATAGAGTCGCAGCCTTTGCCGTTCGCGCTTAAGACCGACCCCGGCGTGGACCATCAGCACGGTGATCACCAGCACCCCGCCAGCAAGCGTCGAGGCGGTAGGCTCTTCACCCAAGAGCCACCACACCCAGAGCGTGCCGAGCGCGGTTTCCACCAGATAGAAAAGCGCCACCTCGGTTGAGGGCAGATAGCGCGTGGCGCTGTTGATCAACACGGTCGCCAGCGGCATCTGAACGAGGCCCATCAGCGCCAGCACGCCAAACTGCGGCGCTTGGAGAGCCAGCGGAGATGCCATCGGCCAGGCAATCGCCGCGGACAAAAGCCCGCCGCCGGCGATCACGGTGGTCGTATCGATACGCGGGTAGCGGCGCAGCACCGTGAGATTGCCGCCGATCGCCAGCGCCGCGGCCAGCGCGAATAGGTTGCCCACCAGCATCCCCGCCGCCCCCTCGCCGAAAAACACCAGCCCCATGCCCAGCATGCACAGCGCGATGGCGATCAGCGTGCGAAGCGCGACCCGCTCGCCAAGAAACACGCGCGAGAAAATCGCGGCGAACAGCGGCGCGGTGCTCAAAATCACCACCACGTTGGCCACATTGGCATTCATCACCGCCAGCACGAACAGCGCCGATATCAGCCCCAGCAGCGTGGCCGATGCAAGCGAGGCCACCGGATGCACGCGCAGCGTCGAAAGTTTTTGGCGCACCAAACAGAGTGCGCCCAGCACGCAAAGCATCAAGAAGCCGCGCCAGAACACGATGGTGAAGCCGTCGGTTGCGGCCAGGCGAATCAACAGCCCGTCGAAGCTTAGAAAAACGACGCCCAGAATGACGATCATCAGGCCGCGCTGGTAGGTACTGGTTTGCATGACACTGACTCCCGATCAAAAAAACGAACCGCCCGCCAAAAGGCGAGCGGTCGCTGAGGATGTGATGGCAAGGCGCGGACGCCTCGACGGCTAGCGGCCCGGGGATACCGCCATACGCGCCGCGTGCCCCCGGCCTTTCGGGCGCACCAGCCAAAAGCCGACGCCGCCGGCCAGCAATAACATGACGCCACAGCCAATGGCCAGCCCGTAAGCGCCCTGCACTGCCCCGGCGCTTAGGCCGAACTGCGCGGCGAAGCCGTCGAGGGTCACCGCGTACTGGCGCCACAAAAATACCCCAATGGCCACCCCGGAGAGCATGGTGCACAGCGCGATCAACCGCGTGCCGGAAACCCAGCCGCTCACGCTTTGGGCGTCGAAGGTGTGCAAGAACGCCCGATACTCGCGCTCGGCCTGGCTTACGCGGGTCAGCCGGGAGGCGATGGCGATAGCCACCAGCGCCATCAGCGTGCTGATCAGCACCGGGTGCAGATAGACCGGAAGCGACAGCCACTCGGCCTGCACCATCAGCGAGATGGCGACGTTGCCGCCAAAACCGACCGCCAGCCCCCAGCCCGCACCGGCGGCGGTGATGCGCTTGCTCCAGATGCTCAGAAGCGCCACCGGCCCCCAGGAAGAGGCGAAGAGCGTGGCGGCGAACCACACCACCGACATCACCGCCGGCGGCTGAAACAGCGCCAGAATCAGCGCGATCAGCCCCGCGGCAAGTACCGCCAAACGGCTTTTACGCATCGCCGAGGCTTCGTCCTGCGAGGCGCTCAGAATATCGTTGGAGATACTAAAGCCGATGATCGACAAAAACGTCGAGCACGACGAGAGCCCGGCGGCGAACACGCCGGTCAGAATCACCACGCCAAGCCAGGTCGGCAGAATATTGAGCGCCACCCACACCATCGAGCGCTCCGGGTCCAGGCTCGTGTCATAAAGATTGATCGCCGCGCCGGTCACCATCATCAGCGCGTAGAAAACGGCCAGCGCCACCGCGGTCAGCATCGCCGAGCGCATCACCACGTGCTCGTTGCGCGCCATCAGGTAGCGGCTCGACTGCCAAGGGCTCGCCGCCAGCACCGCCGCCCAAACAAGGCCGAGGGTAACGCCCCAGATCAGCGCCTCGCCGGGCGAGGAGAACGTGGCGTCCGGGCCCTCGAGCACGCCGTGCCACAGCGCGATCCCGGGTTTGTCGGACTGAGTCAACAGCCCCTCGACCACACCGCTCCAGCCGCCGAGATCGTTGATCACGTAGAGCGAACCACCGAGCGCTGCCAGCGAGAAGATCACGAACATGATGGTATCGGTGAGCATGACGCCGGGCGAGCCGGAGTACAGGATGAAACCGGTATAGGTCGCCCACACCAGCACCAGCCCCACCCAGTAGGGCATGCCGGTCAGCTCTGAAAACATGATGCCCGCGCCCTGCATCACGCCCAAAAGATACGCGCCCAGACCGATGATCGTGGTCAGCCCCGCAATCACCTGCACCTTGCCCGAGGCGAAGCGCTTACCGAAGAACTCCGGCACCGTGTTGGCGCCGCTGCGGCGCAAATAGCGCCCGAATACCAACGCGCCCAGCAGGCACCCGGAGGTGCTGATCGCGGCGAAGATCAGCATGACGAAGGGGTAGCCCTGGTAGGCAAAGCCCGTCTCGCCGAGAAAGGCGCTGGTGCTCAGGTAGCTTGCCACCAGCGTGCCCAGAATGAAGAAGGTCGGCGCGTTGCGCCCGGCGACCAGGTAGTCGTCCAGGCCCTTGACGCGTCGGCCGGCCAAATGGCCGATAACGAAGTAGCCGATCAGGCTCAGCAGTATCGCGACGGTGTAGATCATGAGTGCAGCCGTTGAGTTGTTGATATTATCGATGCGCAGGCAGCGCCTGCGGATTCCCTGCCTGCATGATGCAGCGCTTTATAAGCTGCCTCTTAGCTACCCGCGCCAGCGGATGCCGAAATTACGACACGCCCCCATGCAGAAAGGCGCCCCGAGGGGCGCCTTTCTGGCTTACACGCGGAACTATCCGGCCATGCGCGGCATGGCGTTGAGCTCTCGCCACTCCTTTTGCAAGCCCATGAACAGGCTTACGCACATCAGCAATAGCACCAGTGTGAACGGCAAGCCCGTGGCCACGGCGCCGGCTTGCAGCGCGGTGAGCGCGGTGCTGCCGCCGCCGTAAAGCAACACGCCTGCGATCACGCCTTCGAGCGCGGCCCAGAACACCCGCTGGCCCTTCGGCGCGTCGGTCTTACCGCCGGCGGTGATGCTGTCGATCACCAATGAGCCCGAGTCCGACGAGGTGATGAAGAACACCAGCACCAGCACGATGGCGAGTGTCGAGGTGATTGAGGTCAGCGGCAGTTGCTCGAGCATGTGGAACATGGCCAGCGACACATCACTAATGCCGTTGGAAAGCTCCCCGATGCCGTTTTCCGCCTGAAACAGGGCCGTGCCGCCGAAGGCGCTCATCCACACCAGCGTGACCAGCGTCGGCACCAGCAATACCGCAATCAGGAACTCGCGCACCGTGCGGCCTCTCGAGACCCGCGCGATGAACATGCCCACAAACGGTGACCAGGAGATCCACCAGGCCCAGTAGAAGATGGTCCAGCCGTGGTACCAGGTATCGTCGTCGCGGCCGACCCAGTTCGACAGCGGCAGCAGATGGCTGGCGTAATCCATCGCCGTGGTGCCGATGCCGGTCAGAATGGCCAGCGTCGGGCCAGCGGCGATCACGAAGATCAGCAGAATGGCGGCGATCACCATGTTAATGTTCGAAAAGAGCTTCACCCCGCCGTCGAGCCCGCGCCAGACCGACATCAGCGCGACCACCGTCACCAGAACGATAATCGCAAGCTGCGTGCCGATGGTGTTGGGTACTTCGAACAGGTAAGCAAGCCCACCTGCCGCTTGGGTAGCGCCGAAACCAAGCGAGGTGGCCAAACCGAAGATGGTTGCCAGCACTGCGAGGATATCGATGATGTGCCCCGCCCAGCCGCGGGTACGCTCGCCCAGAATCGGGTAGAACGCCGAGCGCAGCGTCAGCGGCAAACCGCGGTTATAGGCGAAAAACGCTAGCGACAGACCGACCACGGCGTAGATCGCCCAGGGGTGCAGGCCCCAATGGAACATGGTCGCGCCCATCGCCGCGCTCGCGCCTTCCGGCGTGTTGGCGGGCGTGTTCAGCGGCGTGCCGTACCAGTCGGTGTAGTAGGCCACCGGCTCCGCCACGCTCCAAAACATCAGCCCGATGCCCATGCCGGCAGCGAACAGCATCGCAAACCAGGAGGTGCGCGAGTACTCGGGCCTGGCCTCCTGACCGCCCAAACGAATGCGCCCCAGCGGCAAAAAGATCAGCACCAGGCAGAAGATGACGAAGACGTTGCCCGCGATCATGAACAGCCAATCGAAGTGTTCGATCGACCAATTCTTGGCCAGTCCCAGATGGGTATTGGCGGCATCGGGATAGACCAGCGCGTAGAGAATGAACAGCAAAATGGCGAGTGCGGAGAGGGGAAAGACGGGGTTATGAAAATCCAACCCCATGACCTGCTTGTTGTCCTGACCAGGGGTCAGGACAGGTTCCTCGTGGTTCATAGGTTGTCCTCAGGTTTTAATCTTTATTATTTGACGCGGCGCGTCACCGCCGGACACGGCTTCTAAATTCTTGAGCGAGACGCCAAAAGGCGATTATTCAAAACCGACCTCGACATAGCTAAAGCCGCGTCCAGCAGCCCCCATGGCGCGTGATTTTGCGTACACTCAACGCTCGATCCGCGCCCCTTCGCGGCCCACTAAAAAAGGAGTGCAGCCATGATGATTGTCGATTTGGTCGATGGGGATGATTTTCGCGCGCGGCTCATCGCGCTGGGGGTTGACCTCCCCGCTAACGCCGATCCGGACGAAAGCGCTCGCTTGGCCGCTAAAGCGCACCAGGAGTGCCCCGTCGAAGGGCTTCCCGCGCTCGTCGACGAGCTCACAAGCCGCCAGGACATTGTGCTGCCCGCGGTGCGCGATGCCATCGAGCGCCACCTGGCGCACCTATAGGCGCGCCGCTTGATCGTCCATTGAAGCTAAAAAAAACGGGCCGTGTGAGTGATCACACGGCCCGCTGGGGTCTTCGGCCGCCTAATGCGGCGGCCGGTTGGACGGCTTAACCCTGCGCCTTGGCAAGCGTTAGCGGCACGCCTTCGCTTCCCAGGTTCTCCAGCATGCGATCGGCGTACCAGTTGACGAAGTCGATCACGCCGAACTCGTAGGTTTCAGAGTACGGACCCGGCTGGTAGGCCTTCGAGTTGATGCCGCGCTGGTTCTCTTCGGCAAGCTTGCGGTCCTGGTCGTTGGTGGCGTCCCACACGCGGCGCATGTTTTCCGGGTCGTAATCCACGCCTTCGACCGCATCCTTGTGCACCAGCCACTTGGTGGTGACCATGGTCTGCTGCGGGCCCAGCGGCAGCACACGGAACACGATCGAGTGATCGCCCATGAAGTGGTTCCAAGAGTTGGGCAGGTGCAGGATACGCAGCGAGCCCATGTCCGGGCTGGTCAGCCGGCCCATCAGCTTGTTGCAGGCGGGCTTGCCGTCCATGGTCATGGAGACCACGCCGTCGAGCAGCGGCGTGCGGGTGATGCGGTTGCGGCTGCCGAAGCGCTTGAGCTGCCAAGGCACCTGCTCGCCGTTCCAGTCGTTTTGCTTGCGGATCACCAGATCCTTGTACTTATCGGTGGCGCGCGGGTCTTCGGTGTCGTCGAACTCCATCAGCGAGTTCAAAAGCTCCGGGTGCGAGCCGTTGCAGTGGTAGCACTCGCGGTTGTTCTCGATCACGAGCTTCCAGTTCGCCTGCTCGACGATGCTGGACTCCACCGCCACCTTGACGTTATCCATCTGGTAGGGCTCGAGGTAGTGCTCGAGCGTGACCAGGAAATCGTCGATCGACGCCGGGTTCTCGGAGAGGTTGATGAACACGAAGCCGCCGGCGGTGCGCACGTGCACCGGCTTCAGGCCGAACTGGTTCAGGTCGAAGTCGGCGCCCATTTCGCTGCCGGCGAACAAAAGCCTGCCGTCGAGCTCGTAGGTCCACTGGTGGTAGGGGCAAACGAGCTTGGCGACCTTGCCCTTGTCGGTGGTGCAAAGCCTGGAGCCGCGGTGACGGCAGACGTTATGAAAGGCGTGAATCTGGCCTTCGCCGCCGCGCACGATGACGATCGGGTTGTTGCCGATCTCGAGGGTCATGAAGTTGCCCTTGGCCGGAATCTCGCAGCTCATGCCCGCGAACAGCCACTCTTTCTCGAAGATCTCTTCCATGTCGAGCGCGAACAGCCGCGCGTCGTTGTAAAACGGCTGCGGCAGGGAGTAGGTGCGCGCCCGCGACTCGAGCATCCCGACCGTCTCTTCACGCATGGCGGCCAGCGGATCGTTTTGGGTGTAGTCCGACGAATTATTCATACCAGATATCCTTTTAAACCCGCCGGCCTCGAAGGCGGCGACACAGTCATTGACCAAACTACGTTGTCTTGTTGTTAAGTGGCGTCACCTGGCGTTGTACGGGCGCTGCGATGGCGTCATTGTGGGGTGGATTGTGGTGCAGGGTGTCGAGTCCGAGTTATCTGCCGACGACATCGCTAAGCGTGCCGACGACGTGAAAACCGATTTGTAACGCCCATGGGGTGGCGCAAGACAAGTGCGTGTCGCTAACAGGTAAGCCGCCGCCTAAACGCGTACCCAGAATGCAGGGGAATGGTGCTGGACCGTGCTAGCAAGGACGGACCCGGTGAAGGCAACGTGCAAGCTCGGCCATATTGAGATAACGATGACAATGAACTTCTACAACCCCGTCACGACCCAGACCTGGACCAACGGCCGCCACCACGTGCGCTGTGTAAAAATGATCCAGGAGACCTGGGACGTTCGCACGTTCTGTTTCATGGCCGAACAGCCCGTGCTGTTCTTCTTCAAACCGGGCCAGTTCGTGACCCTGGAGTTGGAGATCGACGGCCAGCAAATCATGCGCTCCTACACCATCTCGAGTTCGCCTTCGATTCCCTACAGCTTCTCGATCACGGTTAAGCAGGTTCCCGGCGGCTACGTCTCCAATTGGCTGCACGCCAACCTGAAGGTGGGCGACGAGCTGGTGGTTCACGGGCCGGTGGGCAACTTCAACTCCATCGACTACCCGGCCGAGAAGGTGCTGTTCCTCTCTGGCGGCGTGGGCATTACCCCGCTCATGTCGATGACGCGCTGGTTCTTCGACACCAACGCCAACGTGGACGTCGAGTTCATCCACAGCGCCCGCGCCCCGCGCGATGTCATCTACCACCGCGAGCTGGTGCACATGTTCTCGCGGATCCCCGAGTTCAAGCTGCACATCGTCTGCGAGAAGAAGGACGACATCGGCGAGGCCTGGGCGGGCTATCGGGGCTTTTTGACCCAGCCGATGCTCGAGATGATGGCGCCGGATTATCTGGAGCGCGAGATCTTCTGCTGCGGCCCCGTGCCCTACATGAACGCCATCAAGGAGATTCTGCGCGCCAACAACTTCAACATGGACCACTACCATGACGAGGTATTCGGCGCGACCCCGGCGGACGTCAAGGAGGACGTACTGGAGCTTGCCGAGCAGGCCGAAGTGGAAGCCGAGATGACCGAGCCGGAAGACCTGCTCAACGTCGAATTCGCCCAGTCGAACAAGAGCGTGCGCATCCAGCCCGGCGAAACGGTCCACGCCGCGGCGGCCAAGCTCGGCCTGCACATTCCCAAGGCCTGCGGTATGGGCATCTGCGGCACCTGCCGGGTATCGCTGAAGTCCGGCGAGGTCGAGATGGAGCACAACGGCGGCATCACCGACGAGGACATCGAAGAGGGCTACATCCTCACCTGCTGCAGCCGGCCCAAGAGCAGCTTGGTGGTGGACTTCTAACGCAATCGTAATCAGCCAGAAGTAATCCTAAGCGGGGCGCTGTGAACCCGTTCATGGGCGCTACTTTCGCCATCCATGGCGAAAGCCTATCGCTACGGATTACTTCTGACCTCGCCTCAGGAGTCATTGCAGATCATGACACCAGTCTTCGGGCTGTCATTAAAGGCGAACATCCATACTTCGACTGACAGGCCGTCTTATTACTGACTATCCATTGCTGGGACAGTAACATTTCTCTCAGTATCGCGATTTTTAAAAGCATCAAAATAACTTGGCACTATCAAACTATAACTCTACTGATTATGTCTAACATTTAAGAATGCTAGTAACAATATTATCGACATGCATCTTTATCTTTTTAGCAACGCGGGCTTTACGCAACGACTTTCGCCAAACGCCCAAGATAAGTATAGAAACACTCGCAACGAATGCCCACTTCCATTCAACCATACGCCATGGATATGCAAAATACTCGCTTGATGGTTTTGTAAAATATACAACTAACGCAAAAGCCACTAAAGCAAGAACCAACGTCTTACCTGTAACATGTTCTAAATTAAGCCTATTTTCTATTGTTCGCCCAGAACTTATTTCATGTTCTTGGCCAGTTGAGTGATTAACTAACGAGCATATCAACCCTTCCTTTTTATCTTGGCGCTTCGCACAGACAAGAGTAATACGCTGCTTAGGGCGTAACGGTACATTAACCTCTTCAAGCTGAATGGAGTGCTCCCTCCCCTCGTCATCACGGACCCAAAAATCATGGTATTTTCTTTGGCTCACCCGCAAGTAACGGTTATTAATGCCCTGAGATTGAACGTGCGTTTCGCTGTAGCGATCAGTATCCAAGACCTCGCCTTGAACTTGCCAAAACTCTACTTGCTTACCTCGATAGCCAAAATTACCCATGCTAATAAGCCTAATATGTTCATTACTGATTTATCTAAAAGCGGTATGCTGGTAAAAAGTGTATCTAAAAATCATTAGCGCCGCACCCTAACTTTAGCCTGTAACCACTACCCCTCATCCTGATATAGCGCATAGCCAAGTTCAGTCGCACTTATAACCATAAATGTATGGCCCGCGTACGCCATTTACAGATACTCCTCGTTGATCAGCGCAGAGACTTTGTGCGTCGCGTTAACAAAGTTTTTTCGCCAGGACGCGTCCACTCGTACTGCTCACTAACGGGCTTGACTTCCTGCTCGGCTGCGGCCCGATCACGCTTATAGCGGTAGCGCGGCTCTGTTGGTGCCAGTTGCCATCACTATACACAGGCTTGATGTCGCTGATTTTGCAGCAAGTCATGACCATTCACCCAGGTAGTATTGATGTCTACAGCTTTAGACTGCAAGCGTGAACAAATCACTCTTACAGGTCGATATCCAAGATTATCAACTCTTTCGTCATAAAAAAACGCTCATGACCCAAAGGCCATGAGCGTTGGCTACCCGCGCTATTTAACTTAACGCAATCAGGCGGCGCCAAGCAGCCCGTGCGGATCGAGGACGAACTTGCTCGCCACGCCTTGATCGAACTGCTCGTAGCCCTGGGGCGCTTCTTCGAGCGAGATCACCTGAGCGTTGACGATCTCGGCGATGTTCAGGCGCCCGTGCAGAATCGCCTGCATTAGCTGGCGGTTGTACTGCACCACCGGGGTCTGGCCGGTGTGGAAGGAGAGCCCTTTCGCCCAGCCCTGGCCAAAGCGCAGGCTCAGACTTCCCGTTTGCGCCGCTTTTTCCGCGGCACCCGGGTCTTCGGTCACATAAAGCCCGGGAATGCCGATGGAGCCGCCTTCGCGGGTCACTTCCATCATCTGGTTGAGCACCACCGCCGGCTGCTCCTTGCCGCTATGACCAACCGCCTCGAAGCCTACCGCGTCGATGGCGCTGTCCACGCTCGGCTCGCCGACAACGGCCGCAATCATTTCGCCCAGGCGATCGTGCTGGGAGAGATCGATCGGCACGAAGCCCATCTTGCGCGCGTGCTCGAGACGCGCCTTGTTGAAGTCGCCGATCATGACGACCGCCGCGCCCAGAAGCCGCGCCGAGGCCGCCGCGGCCAGACCCACCGGGCCGGCACCGGCGACGTAGACCGTTGAGCCCGCGCCGACACCGGCTTTCAAGGCGCCGTGGAAACCCGTCGGCAGGATGTCACTCAACATGGTCAGGTCGCGAATCTGGTTCATCGCCTGGTCGCGGTCCGGGAATTTCAGCAGGTTGAAGTCGGCGTAGGGCACCATGACGTAGTGCGCCTGGCCGCCGACCCAGCCGCCCATGTCAACGTAGCCGTAGGCGCCGCCGGCGCGGTCGTCGTTGACGTGCAGGCAAAGGCCGGTGTGGCCTTCCTTACAGGTACGGCAGCGACCGCAGGCGACGTTGAACGGCACGGAGACGATATCGCCGATCTGCAAAAACTCGACGCCCTTGCCCTTCTCGATCACTTCACCCGTGATTTCGTGGCCCAGCACCATGCCTTTCGGGGCGGTGGTGCGCCCGCGCACCATGTGCTGGTCGGAGCCGCAAATGTTCGTGGAGACGACCTTCAGGATGACGCCGTGGTCGATGGGCTTGCCGTTGGGGGTTTCCATCTTCGGGTAGTCGATGTTCTGGACTTCGACCTTGCCGTCACCGACATAGACAACACCGCGATTGTTGGACATGGATAATCCTCTCTTCCGGGTGCGGCCGCGATTATGAGTCGCGCTGCATCGTTATTCTTGAGTGAAACTGGCGTGTTTGACGCAATCCCGACGCGCGTGCGCCGACGATCCGCCAAACGGCATCAGGTGCCGCTCCAGCATGGTTCATTCGCGCGCGCGGAAGTTACTCACAGACGACATCGAACGGCGGATGGACGACCTGTTTCGGCACGCGTCACGATTTTGTCGTAAATGTCGCAAATACGCCGAGCGGTGACGTGGGCAAGCATCTTGGGGGCAAGGCCCGGCGATACTATCGCGGCATGATAGCGTCGCAAGCCCATCCCAACAGCGCGGCGCTAACAAACGACCGGACCGAACACAGACCGATCAACAGAACAACGCGACTCGCCTGGAGACCCAGATGTCAGACAACAATTTTTCTCCCGATGCCCGCCTGGCCAGCTACGACACGGCCCTTGCCTCCGCCATTGCCGAAGAGACGTCGCGCCAGGAAGCCCATATCGAGCTGATCGCCTCGGAAAACTACACCAGCAAGCTGGTGATGGAAGCCCAGGGCAGCCAGCTGACCAACAAGTATGCCGAAGGCTACCCGGGCAAGCGCTACTACGGCGGCTGCGAGTTCGTCGACAAGGTCGAAACACTTGCCATCGAGCGCGCCTGCAGCCTGTTCGGCGCCAACTACGCCAACGTGCAGCCGCACTCCGGCGCCCAAGCCAATGCCGCGGTGTTCATGGCGCTGGTCAAGCCCGGCGACACCATTCTGGGCATGAGCCTGGCCCACGGCGGCCACCTGACCCACGGCGCGGCACCGAACTTCTCCGGCAAGCACTACAACGCCGTTCAGTACGGTTTGGTCGAAGGCACCGGCGAGATCGACTACGACGAGGTTGAGCGTCTGGCCCGCGAGCACCAGCCGAAAATGATCATCGCCGGCTTCTCCGCCTACTCGCGGGTGATCGACTGGCGGCGTTTTCGCACCATCGCCGACGAGGTGGGCGCGTATCTGATGGTCGACATGGCCCACGTCGCCGGTCTGGTCGCCGCCGGCCTCTACCCGAGCCCGCTGCCCTACGCCCACGTGGTCACCACCACTACCCACAAAACGCTGCGCGGCCCGCGCGGTGGCCTGATCCTCTCCGCCGACGGCGACGAGGCGCTCTACAAAAAGCTCAACGGCGCGGTATTCCCGGGCCAGCAGGGCGGCCCGCTGATGCACGTCATTGCCGCCAAGGCCGTGGCCTTCAAGGAGGCGATGAACCAGGACTTCGTCAACTACCAGCGCCAGGTGATCGCAAACGCCCGCGCCATGGCGAAGGTGTTCATCGAGCGCGGCTTCGATGTCGTCTCCGGCGGCACCGACGATCACCTGTTCCTGCTTTCGCTAATCAAGCAGGGCGTGACCGGCAAGGACGCGGATGCCGCCCTAGGCCGCGCCCACATCACGGTCAACAAGAACAGCGTGCCCAACGACCCGCAGAGCCCGTTCGTTACTTCCGGCCTTCGCATCGGCACCCCGGCGGTGACCACGCGCGGCATGGTCGAATCGGACTGCGAGCAGCTCGCCGGCTGGATTTGCGACATTCTCGACGTGCTGGCCGATCAACAAGACACCACCGAGATCGAAAACCAGGTGCGCGACCACGTCGCTGATCTGTGCGCGCACTACCCGGTTTACGGTCAGGCCCAAACTCAGGCAGAGCCGGTCGAAGACGCCACCGTCGCGTAACGACCGCCGCCCGCGGGCTCCACGGAGTCGATTCAGGAGAGATTTCATGCAACGTTATTCCGGCTTCGGACTGGTTAAACATGCGCTCGGTCATCACGAGAACTGGGAGCGCCAGTGGCGCAACCCCGAGCCCAAGAAGCGCTACGATGTGATCATCGTGGGCGGCGGCGGCCACGGTTTGGCTACCGCTTACTATTTGGCCAAGGAGTTTGGCGTCAAGAACGTCGCCGTGGTCGAGAAAGGCTGGCTGGGCGGCGGCAACACGGCGCGTAACACCACGATCGTGCGCTCCAATTACCTGTGGGACGAGGCCGCGCGCCTTTACAACCACTCCCTCGACTTGTGGAAAGGGCTGTCTCAGGATCTGAACTACAACGTCATGTTCTCGCAGCGCGGCGTCTTGAACCTGGGCCACACCCTGCAGGACATGCGCGACATTCAGCGCCGCGTACACGCCAACCGCTTGAACGGCGTGGATAGCGAAGTGGTCACGCCCCAGCAGATCAAGGAGATCGAGCCCGAGCTTGATATCTCCAACCGCGCCCGCTACCCGATCATGGGCGCCTCCTGGCAGAAAAGTGCCGGCGTGGCCCGCCACGACGCGGTGGCCTGGGGCTACGCCCGCGGCGCCGACGCATTGGGCGTGGATCTTCTGCAGAACACCGAAGTCACCGGCTTCAAGATTCGCGACGGCAAGGTGCTCGGCGTTCACACCAACCGTGGCGACATCGAAGCCAATACGGTGGGCTGTGTGGCCGCGGGTAACTCCGGGGTGCTGGCGGACATGGCGGGCATCAAGCTTCCGCTCGAGTCTCACCCGCTGCAGGCGCTCGTCTCCGAGCCGCTCAAGCCGGTACTCAACACCGTCACCATGTCGAACCACGTGCACGGCTACGTTAGCCAGTCCGACAAGGGCGACCTGGTGATCGGCGCGGGCATCGATGGTTATCTCGGCTACGGCCAGCGCGGCAGCTACCCGACCGTCGAGCACACCCTGCAAGCGATCGTCGAGATGTTCCCGATGTTCTCGCGGGTGCGCATGAACCGCCAGTGGGGCGGCATCGTCGATACCTGCCCGGACGCCTGCCCGATCCTTTCGAAAACGAAGGTCAAGGGTCTTTATTTCAACTGCGGCTGGGGTACCGGCGGCTTCAAGGCCACCCCCGGATCCGGCCACGTGTTCGCGGCGAGTCTGGCCAAGGGTGAAATGCACCCGATCGCCGCGCCGTTCTCCATCGACCGTTTCCACACCGGTGCGCTGATCGACGAACACGGCGCCGCCGGCGTTGCGCACTGAGGAGAGCTGACATGTTCTATATTCACTGCCCCTACTGTCAGGAGTACCGCGAGGAAGAGGAGTTTCATCCGCGCGGTGAGGCTCACCTGATGCGCCCGAAAGACCCGGACAATACCACCGACGAAGAGTGGGGCGACTACCTGTTCTTTCGCAAGAACCCGCGCGGCGTTCACCACGAAATGTGGGTCCACTCCGTGGGTTGTCGCAAGTTCTTCAACATCACCCGCAACACGGTGACCTACGAGATCCTCGAGACCTACCGGATGGGCGAGCAGCCGAGCATCACCGCCGAAACGGAAAAGGTCCGCAAGGAACAGGGCGTACAAACCGCTGACGGCGGCTGGCAGACCATCGGTGCCCAGCCCGAATCCAAGGCCTTGAACGAGGAGACCTCGTCATGACGCAGACCAATCGTATCGATGCCGGCGGCCGTGTCGATCGCTCCCAGACGCTCGAATTCACCTTCAACGGCCAAAGCTACAAGGGCCTGAAGGGCGACACCCTGGCCTCGGCCCTGCTCGCCAACGGCGTGGACATCGTCAACCGCAGCTTCAAGTACTCACGGGCCCGCGGCATCGTCGCCGCCGGCGCCGAAGAGCCCAACGCCGTGGTCCAGCTCGGCGCTCGGGAAGAGACCCAAGTGCCCAACGTGCGCGCCACTCAACAGGCGCTCTACAAGGGCCTGGTCGCGCGCAGCACCAACGGCTGGCCGAACGTTCAGCGCGACGTCATGAGCTGGGTCGGTCGGCTGGGCGGCGGCTTCATGCCGCCGGGCTTCTACTATAAGACCTTCATGGCCCCGGCCTCGATGTGGATGACGTACGAAAAGTACATCCGCAAGGGCGCAGGCCTGGGCCGCGCGCCCCACGAGTCCGACCCGGACATCTACGACCACATGCACCACCACTGCGACGTGATGGTGGTGGGCGCAGGCCCAGCGGGGTTGGCCGCGGCGCTTTCGGCAGCCCGTGCTGGCGCCCGCGTGATCCTTTGCGACGAGCAGGAAGAGATGGGTGGTTCGCTGCTCGATAGTCGCGAGACCCTCGACGGCGTTTCCGCCGTGCGCTGGGTCGAAGAGACCGTCAAGGAGCTCGCAAGCCTTGAAAACGTGCTCCTTCTGCCGCGCACCACCGCCAACGGTTACCACGATCACAACTTCGTTACGCTGCACGAGCGGCGCACCGAGCACTTGGCCGACACCGCCAGTGAGGCAGGCCTTGCCGGTCAGGCACGAGCGCGGCTGCACCGCGTGCGCGCAGGCCAAGTGGTGCTCGCCAGCGGCACCCACGAGCGCCCGCTGGTCTACGCCAACAACGACCTTCCGGGCAACATGCTCGCCGGGGCCGTTTCCACCTATATCCGCCGCTACGCGGTGGTGCCGGGCAAAAAGCTGGTGCTTTCCACTAGCAACGACCACGCCTACCGCGCCGCGCTCGACTGGAAAGAGGCCGGCCGCCAGGTCGTGGCGATCGTCGATGCCCGCGCCAACCCGGACGGCGATCTCGTTCGCCAGGCCCGCGACAGCGGCATTCGCGTGATCACCGGAAGTTCCGTGGTCGAGGCCCGCGGTGGCCAGCGCGTCACCGGCGCCCGCGTCTGCGCGATCGATCTCGAGCGCTTCGTGGTCACCGGTAAGGTCGAGGAGCTCGAGTGCGACACCATCGCAAGCTCCGGCGGCTACAGCCCGGTGGTGCATCTCTCGTCTCACACCGGCACCCGCCCGCAGTGGAACGAGGAGCTGCTCGGCTTCTTGCCCGGCGAGGTGAAAGGCATGATCTCCGCCGGCGGCGTGGCTGGCCACTTCGGGCTCGACGAGACGCTGGCCGACGGCGAACGTGCCGGCCGCCAGGCCGCCCAACTGACGGGTTTTGAAGACGCGCAGGCGATCACCCTACCCGCTACCCGCGGTCTCCGCGACGGCAAGGCCTGCGCGCTCTATCAGGTGCCACACGAAAAAACCGCGCTGCGCGCGCCGAAGCAGTTCGTCGACCTGCAAAACGACGTGACCGCCGCCGGTATCGAGCTCGCCACTCGTGAGGGCTTCGAGTCCATCGAGCATGTCAAGCGCTACACCGCGCTCGGCTTCGGTACCGACCAGGGCAAGCTTGGCAACATCAACGGCATGGCTATCGCCGCGCGCTGCCTCGACCGCTCGATTCCGGACGTCGGCACCACGGTGTTCCGCCCCAACTACACGCCGATCACCTTTGGCGCCATCGTCGGCCGTCACTGCGACGAGCTGTTCGACCCGAAACGCTACACCGCGCTTCACCAGTGGCACATGGAGAACGGCGCCGAGTTCGAGGACGTGGGCCAGTGGAAGCGCCCTTGGTACTTCCCGCGCACGGTCAACGGCAAAAAAGAGACCATGCATGAAGCGGTCGCCCGCGAGTGTCTGGCGGTGCGTGAAAAAGTCGGCATTCTGGACGCCTCGACGCTGGGCAAGATCGACATTCAGGGCCCGGACGCCCGCGAGTTCCTGGGCCGCGTCTACACCAACAAGTGGGCCCAGCTCGCCCCGGGCCGCGTGCGTTACGGCTTGATGTGTAAAGACGACGGCATGCTGATGGACGACGGCACCACGAGCTGCCTCGCCGATAACCACTTTTTGATGACCACCACCACCGGCGGTGCCGCGGGCGTACTCGAGTGGCTGGAGCTTTGGCACCAGACCGAATGGCCGGAGCTTCAGGTCTACTTCAACTCAGTGACCGATCACTGGGCGACCATGACCGTGACCGGCCCGGACGCGCGCAAGCTGCTGTCCGAGCTCACCGACCTGGATCTGGATAAAGAGTCGTTCAAATTCATGGACTGGCGCGACGCCACGGTGGCCGAGGTGCCGGCACGTATCTTCCGCATCTCGTTCACCGGCGAGCTGGCCTTCGAGATCAACGTGCAGGCCAACTACGCGCTGCACGTCTGGAAGAAGCTTTTTGAGCACGGCGAGAAGTACGACCTTACGCCCTACGGTACCGAAACCATGCACGTGCTGCGCGCCGAGAAGGGTTTGATCATCGTCGGGCAGGACACCGACGGCTCGGTCACCCCGGAAGATCTGGGCATGCAGTGGGCGATCGGTTACGACAAGCCCTTCCCGTGGATCGGCAAGCGCGCGCTGAGCCGCCCGGACACCCTGCGCGGCAATCGCAAGCAGTTCGTCGGCTTGAAGCCGAAGGATTCAAGCGTGGTACTGGAAGAGGGCGCGCAGATCGTTTTCGACAAGGAGCAGAGCATCCCGATGGCCATGAAGGGCCACGTGACCTCGAGCTACTACAGCCCGTCACTGGGCCACGGCTTCGCCTTGGCGGTGGTGGTCGAAGGCCGCGAGCGCATGGGCCAAACCGTTTACCTGCCGATGACCGACGGCACGATGCATGAAGCCGAGATCGTCAGTCCCGTCTTCATCGACCCGAAAGGAGAGCGTCAAAATGTCTAACGTGAGCGCCAAGCAGTTCGACACCGTGCCCGCCGGTAACCCGGCGGTCGAGTCGCCGCTTTGCTGGAGCTACCAGCAGCAAAAGACCGCCAACAGCGCCAATGCCGGCGTGGTGCTGCGCGAGAAGGCGCTGCTGGGTCACGTGGTGCTGCGCGGCGGCGCCATCGTGCTCGATGAAGCAGTGCGCCAGGTGCTCGGCATCAGCCTGCCGGCCAAGCCCAACACCGTTGAGCGTGACGAGGCCGGCGAGCGCTCGATCCAGTGGATCTCGCCGGACGAGTGGCTGGTGATCGTTCCTGGCGGCGAGGAGTGCGCTCTCGAGCGCTCCCTGCGCGAAACCCTTGGCGATGCCCACGTCAGCATCGTCAACGTCAGCGGTGGCCAGACCGTGCTGACGCTTGCCGGCGACAACGCCCGCGAAGTGCTGATGAAGACGGTCTCGTTCGATGTTCACCCCCATGCATTTCCCGTCGGCAAGGGCGTGACCACGATTTTTGCCAAGGCGACCGTGGTGCTGCGCCGCACAAGCGAGACCGAGTGGGAGCTGGTGGTACGGCGCAGTTTCGCCGACTACTGCTACCGCTGGCTGCTCGACGCCTCCGCGGAATACGGTATCGATACACAATAAACGCATAACGGCCGGCACCCGCCGGCCGCCCTGACTGCGATGAAAGAGAAGCGCCATGAGCCGACTAACGGATACCTGGATCATCACCGCCCAGTGCCCGAGCATTCTGGGCACGGTCGATGTCCTCACCCGGTTTTTAAAAGAGCAGCACTGCTACATCACCGAACTCAGCTCCTTCGATGATCGGCTGGGCGAGCGCTTCTTCATTCGTGCCGAGTTTCGCCCGGAGCTTGATGACTTCAGCGAGCAGGCGTTCGAGGAGGCCTTTGGCCCCCGCGCCCGCGAGTTCGACATGAGCTTCGAGCTGACCCCGCCGGCCAAGCGAACCGGCGCGGTCATTCTGGTGTCCAAAGCGGACCACTGCCTAAATGATCTGCTCTACCGCTATCGCACCGGGCAGCTTTCGCTGGATATCAAGGCGATCGTCTCCAACCATCCTGACCTGCAGCCGCTGGCCGAATGGCACGACCTGCCCTATCACCATCTGCCGATCACCCCGGACACCAAGTCCGAGCAGGAAGCCCAGGTGCTCGACATCATCGAGCAAACCGGCGCGGAGCTGGTGATTCTGGCGCGCTACATGCAGGTGCTTTCGCCGCGCATGTGTCAGCTGCTCGATGGCCGCGCGATCAATATCCACCACTCCCTGCTGCCTGGCTTCAAGGGTGCCAAGCCCTACCACCAGGCCTACGACAAGGGCGTGAAGCTCGTCGGCGCCACCGCGCACTACATCAATAACGACCTGGACGAAGGCCCGATCATCGCCCAGGGCGTGGAGCCGGTGGACCACGCGCACTACCCGGAGGATCTGGTCGCCAAGGGGCGTGATATCGAGTGTCTGACGCTCGCCCGGGCCATTGGCTACCACCTGGAGCGGCGGGTGTTTTTGCACGGCGGCCGCACGGTGGTGTTCGGCAACTGATCGAACGCCCCTGACGCTCGCGCCTCGACTACAGTAAGTACAACAAACGACGTCGCCTCGCCGGACGATGGGTTCGCCCGTCGCCGGTGAGCCGGCGCGCTATTCTCATCAGAGGTCTTCCATGCCTATCAGTGTCTTCGACCTTTTCAAGATCGGCGTCGGCCCGTCCAGTTCACACACGGTCGGCCCCATGATGGCGGCCTTCAAATTCGCCGCGGCGGTAGAAGATGCCGGCGTACTCGACCGGGTCAGCCGTCTGGAAGTGCATCTTTACGGCTCGCTCTCCGCCACTGGCGTTGGCCACGGCACCGACCACGCCACCGTCATGGGCCTGATGGGCGAGCGCCCGGATCGGATCGACCCATCGATCATCGGCCCGGCGATCGCGACGCTCAAGGAGACGCACACGCTGTCGCTTAACCGCCAGAAGGACGTCACCTTCGTTTGGGACCGGGACATGCGCTTTCACGATGAAAGCCTGCCCCACCACCCCAACGCCATGAAGCTCTGCGCGTATGACGAAGCCGATCAGGTCCTGCTCGCCAACACCTACTACTCGGTCGGCGGCGGCTTCGTCGTCGACCAACACCAGGTGGACGCAAAGCTCGAGGACATGGACAGCGCCGAGATCCCCTTCGACTTCAACTCCGCCGAGGAGCTGTTGGCGATCTGCAAGCGCGAAGGCATGAGCGTCAGCCAACTGATGATGGCCAACGAGAAAACCTGGCGGCCCGAGCAGGAGGTGCGCGACGAGCTGTGGCGCATCTGGCGGGTGATGTGCGAGTGCGTCGACAACGGCTTGACTCACGAAGGCGTGCTGCCCGGCGGGCTCAACGTCAAGCGCCGCGCCAAGCTTTTGCACCAGCGCCTGTCCGCCGCCGAGCAGAACCCGTGCCTGATTGCGACCACCTTCTCCGCGATGGAGTGGGTCAACATCTTCGCGCTGGCGGTCAATGAAGAGAACGCCGCCGGCGGGCGCATGGTCACCGCCCCGACCAACGGCGCGGCGGGCATCATCCCGGCGGTTCTGCACTACTACATGAAGTTCCAGGCAGGCTCCAGCGAGCGTAACGTGGTCGACTTCCTGCTCGCCGCGGGTGCCATCGGCATCCTGTGCAAGAAAAACGCCTCGATCTCCGGCGCCGAAGTGGGCTGCCAGGGCGAGGTCGGCTCCGCCTGCGCCATGGCCGCCGCCGGCCTGGCCGAGGTGATGGGCGCCACGCCCGAGCAGGTCGAACACGCCGCAGAAATCGGCCTGGAGCATAACTTAGGCTTGACCTGCGACCCGGTCGGAGGGCTTGTGCAGGTGCCCTGCATCGAGCGCAACGCCATCGCCACCGTCAAAGCGATCAACGCCGCCCAAATGGCGCTGCACGGCGACGGCACCCACTTCATCTCGCTCGATAAAGTGATTCGCACCATGCGCGACACCGGCCGCGACATGCTCGACAAGTACAAGGAGACCTCCAAGGGAGGCCTGGCGGTGAATGCGATCGAGTGTTGAGCGCCTTTTCTTCTACCAAGCTCCATGGCGGTCCAACCGCCATGGAGTTTCACGTTTGCTGCTTCACCCTTCAATCCATGTCTTGCTGTATTGCTGCCCCTATCCCGCTCTTTGCTTATCGATAGACTCGTCTGGCGAGTATTACTAAAGTCTAAGCGGCTTCCTCCCTTGCTATTGCTTGAATACTGATAAGGTATGGACCACTGCCCAGCCACTTAATGGCGGCAACAGGTTATACCGTCTATCTTGAGCGCCCCTTCATACCCGGGAGGTATCATGGAGCTACGCCACCTGAGGTACTTTTGCGTTGTGGCGGAGGAGTTGAATTTCACCTGTGCCGCCGAGCGGCTTCATATGTCTCAGCCGCCGCTTTCCCGTCAGATTAAACAGCTGGAGCAAGAAGTAGGCGCTGAGCTTTTCGAGCGAGGGTCTCGGGGATTACGTTTGACCCAGCCAGGCATCTTTTTTCAACAACGCGCTATAGAAATTCTGGAAAAAGTAAACGTCACTATCGATTCCACGCGCCACATGGCTCGTAGCAAGCGATCTCTTTTTGGTATTGGGTTTGTGCCCTCAATCTTTTATGGCCAGATACCGATGCTTGTACGAGATTTACGCCAACTCGATAACATAGAAATATCATTAGCGGAGCTCACGACAGTTCAGCAAGTGCACGCGCTCAAGTCAGGACGCATTGACATCGGTTTTGGCCGTCTTCGAATTGATGACCCAGATATTGAGCAGGAACTACTTTTTAATGAGCCACTGATCGCCGCCGTTCCTAGTGGGCATCCACTTGAAGGCTCCTCCCCTACCTGTGCTGATCTTGCAAATTATTCGCTTATTCTTTTTCCTGCAAAACCGCGACCCAGCTTTGCCGATATGGTGCTGGGTATTTTCCGTCGCCAGGGTTTAAAAGCAAATGTATTGCAAGAGGCGAACGAGGTTCAAACAGCGTTAAGTTTAGTCGCCTCAGGGATTGGAATAACTCTGGTACCAGAAGAAGTAAAACGTGTACAACGGGACGGTATTTCTTATATTCCCTTGGCCGATAAAAACATTACCTCGCCTGTTCTTTGTAGTCGCCGCCGCCATGAGAAACCCTCCGCTCTCATGAGGGAAGCGACTACTATTTTAAACAAGCTGGTTGATGATCGCCTCAAAGGTCGATATCCCTAATCATTAGTGTTACGCACTAGTCTGCATATGACCCGCAGCCAGACTAGTGCGACCTCCAAGTGACAACCAAAGCTATTGATATAAAACTATATCTATACCTTGGCAGTACCCGCTAACTGGCTAGCTAGATCATGCTCGTCCTCTTTGGCGCGCGCCCGGGGGTGACGCGTTTGAAGCGCGAGATCTTTGGCCGAGGTCAGCTCGACATCAAACACCACTTGAGAAAATGGGCCGTCCAGTTCGCGCTTAGAAATTTCCGCTGGGTCTTCGATATGCTCTGCAGGAATGACTAGCTCTTCGCGGGTAGCGAAGGCAAAGTCATCGAAGGTATAGGGGTCACCCGCCAGGTTGATCTGGGTAGTCAGATGCTGATGTCCCGGAGCGGAAACGAAGTAGTGGATGTGAGCCGGGCGTTCGCCGTGGCGGCCGAGCGACTTGAGTACAACATCAGTGGGCGCGCCTTCGGGCACCCCATAGCCGGAAGGAATAATGCTGCGGGCGGTATAGCGACCATCGCTGTCGGTGTAAATCGTGCGGCGCAGGTTGTACTCGGACTGCGATGGGTCAAAGAACGAGTAGCCGCCCTTATCATTGGCGTGCCAGATCTCGACCTTGGCCCCGGCGATCGGCGTGCCGTCCACATCGCGCACTTGGCCAGTCAACCACATGGTTTCGCCCTCAGTACCTTCATCATCCATGCGCGCGAAACTTTCGGCTTCCGGGGCGCCGGCCACGTAGAGCGGGCCTTCGATGGTGCGCGGAGTACCGCCTGTACGGTGCGCTTCAGCGTCGATAGCGTCGTGGCGCATATCCAGGAAATGGTCGAACCCAAGTCCAGGCGAGAGCAGCCCGAACTGTGTCTGACTACCCAGCGCGTTAAGCAGATTAACGCCCGCCCAGTACTCTTCTTCGGTGATGTCGAAATCGTCGATCAGTTTGAACAGATCACCGACCAAGCGCTGCACGATTTGCTTGGCGCGCTCGCTGCCGCCGGACTGATCGAGACCAGCAACCTTGTTAATAAAGTTCTGTACGTCTGGCGTATCGAAAATTTTTACGGTCATGTCAGAATCCTCAATTATTATAGAGTTGTATTTTTAATCAAGATGGCTTGGTTAGTGCTGTCTCAGTTGTCGTCTTCGCGAATGGAGGAAGGGTGACGGCACAAGGGTTTGACGCTGATTTCCATGTACGGAAATAACGGGAGGTTGCTAACGAGCTCTTGCAGTTCCGTATTGTCTTCAACGTCGAAAATACTGACATTGGAGTAACTACCGGCGACCCGCCATAAGTGGCGCCACTTACCCTGGTGCTGTAGTTCTTGCGAGTACTCTTTCTCTGTTAATTTGATACTGGCCGCCTGCTCAGCGGGCATCTCAGGGGGTAGCTTAACGGTCATCTCTACTTGAAATAGCATCCGTATCTCCTTTCTCTTTCCGGTTGCGCTTAGCGCAGACGACTTAAGCGCGACGGTTATCGGCGTGAATAGTGGGCTAACTTATCCTCATCCAGGATCACACCCAGACCCGGCCCTTTAGGTACATCAACACCAAACTCGGTGTAATTAAGTGGCTCGACGACGATATCGTCTTTTTGTAAGAGTGGGCCGAACATCTCAGTTCCCCAAGTCATCTCGGGAAGGATGGACCAAGCATGAAGTGAGGCGGCCGTGCCAATCGTGCCTTCCAAGAGCGTGCCGCCATATAAGCCAATACCGGCAGCTTGGGCGATATGTGCCAGCTCCAGGGCACCATATATACCCCCAGATTTGGCAAGCTTAAGTGCAAAAGCACCGCTAAAGCCGCGGCAGACGAGATCCAGTCCGTCGCGGGCATCCTGAACTGCTTCGTCTGCCAACATGGGGACATTGAAGCGGTTGGCCAGACGCACCAGGCCAGCCTGCTCGCTGGCGTGAATGGGCTGTTCGATCAGCTCAATACCCGCTTCTTGAAGGGCCTGAATACCACGCACTGCCGTAGATTCGTCCCAAGCCTGGTTGACGTCGACGCGCACACTGGCACGCTCCCCGAGCGCCTCCTTAATCGCCGCCACATGACGAACGTCCTGGTCGACCGGGTTAGCACCGATTTTTAATTTAAAATCGCAGTGCCGGCGCTGCTCCAATCGCAACTGCGCTTCGTCGATATCCTTGGCGGTATCGCCGCTAGCCAGCGTCCATAGCACGGGAAGATGCACCTGCTGAGGACCACCAAGAAGCTCGGAGACACTCAGCCCCAAGCGCTTTCCGTGGGCGTCCAGAAGGGCCGTTTCGAGTGCAGATTTAGCGATCATATTGCCACGAGCATGCCGGTTTAACTGCGTGCGTAGGGCGTGAACATTGTGGGAAGGCTGACCAATCAGCAGGGGGGCCAAGTAAGTGTCGATATTGCGCTTGATGCTTTCCGGGCTCTCCGGGCCGTAGGCCAAGCCCCCTATGGTGGTGCCTTCCCCAAGACCTTCTATACCGTCGGAGTGACGCATACGCACGATAACCATGGTCTGGCAGGCCATGGTTGTCATGGAGAGTTTGTGGGGACGGATAGTCGGCAGATCAACTAGTAGCGTCTCAATGTGTTGTATGACGGTTGACATGGAAGCTCCGGCGTAATGCGATCAGTTCACTGACTAGCAGTGTGAGTGGCGCTATCAGCCAAAACCAATATTGTTTGAGTGCCTAGCTATACCGGAGAGGTATAACTGTGTACTCACACTAATCCGGTCCAAGCGTATAGATAGTGTTGGCGCATCATAAGTGGCTAAAATTGAGGTTTTTAAAAATCCTGAAAACGATCTTTTTGGCCCAAAATGACTGTTGGACTATTTGTTGCGCCACATTAGCGTAGCCTTTTTGCAAAATTGCCGACTGCTTTACTGAAATATAGCTTTTCCAGATTATTTTTTGGATATTAATAACTTAAAATAAAAATTCGCCTTTCCTATAAAAAGGCTTGAGCTTTAAATAAACAACCAAAATTTATCTATTACGACCAAAGGATAGTCTAGCGCTGTCACTGAGCGCTTGGTCAGCGCTCAATATCGTTACATGCCTTTTATAACCCCAATATCTCGCGCGCCTGCTGCCAGCTAGCTACCGGTCGCTGGTACTTGGTACATAGCGCAACGGTGCGCTTGACCAACGCCGCGTTGGAGGACGCCAGCGTATCGCGGTCCAAACGAACGTTGTCCTCAAGCCCCGTACGCGTATGCCCACCTGCAGCAATCGACCACTCGTTCAGAAGATATTGGTTAGCGCCAATACCGGCACCACACCACTGAGCATCAGGTGCCAAACGTTTGAGCGTCTCGATATAAAAATCAAACGTGGGCTTGTCCGCAGGCATTGCGTTCTTCACGCCCATAACAAACTGCACATAGAGTGGTGTTTTAAGCTTACCCTGTTTGGAGAGCGTCACCGCCTGATGGATATGCGATAAATCAAAGGCTTCGACCTCAGGCTTAACACCATACTTGAGCATCTCATCGGCTAGCCAGTCCACTAGTTGCGGCGAGTTCTCGTATACGCGGTTAGGGAAATTGTTGGAGCCTACCGAAAGGCTGGCCATATCCGGTTTTAGCGACAGCATCGCGCCGCGTGCTTCGCCGGCGCCGGAACGCCCCCCGGTCGAGAGCTGTATAATCATGCCGGGACAATGCTTTTTGAGCCCCTCCATCAACCGGGCAAACTTCTCCGGATCAGATGAAGGCGTTTGATCATTGTGACGCACGTGGCAATGAGCAATAGCAGCTCCCGCCTCGAACGCGGCTTGGGTGCTTTCCACCTGCTCTTGTACCGTAATGGGTACGGCCGGATTGTTCTCTTTACGGGGCACACTGCCGGTAATAGCGACGCAGATAATACAAGGACGAGACATGGGCAACTCTGCTTTATTCCAGAACAAAAGAGGCATTTTATACTTTTAAAGCATACTACATGCCCTAGTCAATTGAACTATAAAAACACCCACGCTACTAAAACAACCCCTAAAGCGAACAACTCATACTCAAATATATATTTACAATCAATCTATATAGCATTAAGATTATGAAACATTTTACTCAAGCATTGATTAATATAAATAATTTCTTGCTTGCTAAAATCGCTAAACGCTTTTTCCACTAGCCTGCTTGTAACCTGCCTCGCAATATCTAACTTTTCCTCTCCGAAAGAAGTAATATCAACTTCCGTAACACGCCCATCCTGAGAGCTAATTTCGGTTATCAATAAACCTGCTTCCTGCATACGATAAATCGTCTTGGTAATGGTTGATAGCTTGGCAACAGCATGTACTGAAATATCAGACATACTCAGACGCCCATGCTCATGCAAAATCATCAAGATTCGCCATTTCGATGAACTCAGCCCATGTGGTTTTAGCAGTGAGTCAACATCTGCTCCATGCTTTGCGTTCAACCGTGCAACCCAATAAAAAGGGAAATCGCGTGATCGAAAATCATCGGAAAGAGGAAAAAACGAAGAGGATAGTCCTTCCTTGTCCACCATATATATGCCATCCCAGAAAGTAGTAGATTATTCTAGCATATAACCCATACAGTGTAAGCGGAGGCGACCGTGGAAAGGGGGTTGGTCTTCGACGCTGTAGGTGGCACGCCAACTCACCTTTCACATGTATCAACAAGGTCAATCCTTAGAGGTGAAACGTGGCGACAACGTCGTTTATACTGCAAAAACACGGGGTTCTTCACACTGACTCTCAAGATACCATTAGAGAGCGTGTTGCCCACTACCTGTGCCCACACCATATGCGCTTGTTCGACGGTCAACCGCTGTCCTCCAAGATGAGTGCGATCAGCTTCGATCAGCTGTCGATTATCGAGTTGCAATATGGGGCCGATGTCGAAATTGACCCAGAGGCGGAATCCAACGTTTACCTATTTCGTGTGACGCTTGAAGGCCAAGGGAAGATTGTGTATCCCGATCAAAAGATCGATATGGTGCGCGGTGGGGTTACCGTGAGCTCACCCTGCCAAAGGGCCCTGATTCAAACTACGCAGCACTGCCATAACATTATCATGCGTATTCCTCGCCACCGGCTGGAGCAGCGGCTAGCCCACCGGCTCCAACAGCCGATTTCTTTTCCGCTAATCTTTGAGCACTATGCCCCTAGCTACTCACCCGCCACCGACTTTTTGCTCAATACCATCAGATATTTTGCCAGCCTATCGGATTTTCACCTTCATTCGTCCACCGCAGCGGAGCAGTTAAAGCGAATGGAAGATTATCTTTATGACAGTCTACTTGGGCTCTTCAAACATAATTACAGTCAACGTCTTCAGCTGGATACATCGTTATTGCCTCGCCATGTAAAAAAAGCCAAACAGTATATGGATCAGCATCTGAGTCAAGAGATCACGCTTGAAACACTAGCGCACCATGCTCAAGTCTCGACACGCACACTGCAATATGGCTTCCAGCGATTTGTGGGGCTTTCACCCAAGGCTTACCTTATCCAACAGCGTATGCAAAGCGTGCACGAAACGCTGGTTAATGCACGCCCTGGTACCCGCGTGACCGATATCGTACTGCAGCATGGTATTAACAACCCCGGACATTTCGCTAGTCGGTATAAAAAAGTATATGGCATCACGCCGGTACAGACCTTATACACCAATGATCACCACACGGCGTGAGCTAACTTCTATTCTATGTTAAAGGAGCTCGTCACGATAAGTGTTAAAGAGCTCCTTCATGCGTGTCTCAAGCTCGCGAGCTGGCAAACCTTGTGCTTCTGCACCGTCAAGAATCGCGTCATTTACCGGCGCCAATCGTTCGCCCCATCGAGCCGCCTCTTCTTCCGAAAGCGAGATGATCTCGACCCCTTCTTCAGCTTGCGACCACTCCAAGGAGCGCTGAATCTGCTCATCCAGATACTGTCCAGTGAACGCGGCCATTTCAGGTGCCAGTTCTTCCATCACCTCCTGCACCTGTGTAGGTAGCGATTCCCATTTTTCCTGCGTCATCACCGCGGCGAAGATGGTATTCGTCAATGGATAATCGGTTACATATTTGACAGTACGAGCAAACTGCAAATCCATTAGTACTTCGCGAGAAGACGCGTACCCATCAATGATCCCGGCCTGCAATGCCTCGCCGGTCTCTGCCTGAGACATGCCGACGGCAGTCATACCCAAGGCGTCCAGAGCTCTGGAGTTATCACCTGAAATCCTAATCTCCAGTCCCTGTGCATCCTCCAGGTGGCGCACCGGCTCTATGGTTTGTAGATAGGCAGGCTCTGAGGTAAAGGCCGTAATGACCTTGAAACCCTCCAATCCTGTCATCTGTTGGCCATACTCCTGGATGAGCTGATAGACCGTTCGACTGGCAATTTCAGAGTTAACGTTTTGACCTGTCAGGCTCCCGGTCAGATTGATCAAGGGAAAACGCCCAGGCTCATAGGAGGTTGCTGAAAGTCCAATGTCAGCCACGCCGTTCAGCACTCCATCGTACATGTTATTGGCGCTTAGCAGAGTCCCCCCAGGAAACAGCGCGACCTCCACACGGCCATTGGTGCGCTCGCTAATTTCATTCGCCCAGCGCTCCATCTGTATTGCCGGAAAGCTCTGGGCGGGTGCAAAGAAAGCGTAACTGAGCTTGATCACCTCTGGACTCTCGTCGCGCGTGCTGGCTGAACTTTCATCTTCACGATCGCTACATCCTGCCAAGGTGACAGCAGCGACCAACAGCGATAATCTGCCTATCCACTTACGGCTTTTCATGACTCCACTCCCCTTGGGCGCCCTTATGACCTCGGGCGAGCTTCGACAACTGGCATGAGCTTTAAAAGCGCCAGCCGCTTGAGAAAATCATCCGAACGCTGGCGGCGATGTTGCGCCAAGTCACTACCTGCATAGTCAAAAAAGCCCTGCCCATCCTGAAAACCGCGCCGCTGCTCTTTCATATTACGAGCAATGACATCGGGCGATTTGAAGCGCTCGTCGAGGTTTTCGCACAGATAGTTTGAGGCATAATAAAGCGTGTCGCCGCCCCCCCAATCAATAAACTCCAGCACGCCAAGCACTGAGTAGCGCAGACCTAATCCAACCCTCATGGCCACATCAATGTCCTCAGCACTAGCGACGCCTTCCTCGACGAGACGAGCAGCTTCGTTCATCAGCAGGACTTGTAAACGCGGTACGATGTAGCCCGGTGCCGCTTCGCATAAGACAGGTACCTTACCAATACTCTTGAGAACGCCGTATAACTCGTCGATATAGCGTGACTCGGTTTTGGTACTGCGGCTGACCTCGACTAATGGCATCAAGTGGGCAGGGTTGAGCCAGTGCGCGTTCATGAAACGCGCGGGATTTGTTACAAAATCGGAAAGCTCACTGACCAAAAACGTAGAGGTCGTCGAGGCGATCACAACGTTCTCCGGCAATTGCTGGCTGGCCCACACCAGTCCTTTCTGCTTGAGCTCACGCATCTCTGGTAAGGCTTCGAACACCAGTCGACCGCTCATCGGGGCCACCACCTCTTGATGGTCGGTAAATTGCAAACGCGACACCATGGACGCTATCTGCTCGGTCTGTACCAACCGCTGATCTCGGAGATACGTAAGCTCTGTCGTCAAACGGCTTCGCGCCTGATCGTAGTAGCGCGCTCGCTCACCGGGCTCACGCGCCTTAAAATCGACCAGCACAACAGCTTGCCCGGCCAGAATGAACGAAAGCGCGATGCCTTCCCCCATTCGTCCTGCACCCAGTACAATGATCGGATTCTGCACGTTATTCTCTCCCATCGTTGAGTCTCAGCGCTGGATACCGTGCGTCATGAGCTGACGCATCTCGTCCTGCGATAGCGACTCCAACCCAAGGTTTTCCAGTGTGCGCCCTTCGGCGTACAAGTCTCGTCCGGTAATGGCGGAAGCGATATTCAACAACCCTTCAGCGACGGGCGTCGGCTGCCCCACCCAACGGCCAACCGACACAATTAGCGATAGGCCTAGCCGAGTATCCTCCATCATGTAACGGTGACTATGTAACTCGATGTTCTCTCGCCAATCACCGCTGTCCGTCAGTTTTCCATGGGCCCCACGTCCATACATCCACTCTTCGCCTTCGCTGGCATAGTGATTGGCCAGCGGGAAGTGAGAAGGTTGATAGCCAAGCGCTTCACGCACGGCAATCCGCTCGTTATCGAGCTCAGTCGTGACGCTTCGAATAGCAGGTTGCGTACCTTCGTTGTGAATATCCCAAGCGTCGAAGTGCTCCAGCGGACCGGCATTCATGATTATTAGAGGGGGGTGGATGACAGGGCCTGCGTTCATGAGCGCTCCACTCAGACCATCTTCGATGGGTTCAACGCTGGGGTACGCCTCGCGAAGTACCGAAAACGCGTGCTCCGACAGCTCACTGGGAAAAACACCCGTCGGAAGGCGGGTCGCGTAGACGCTGATCACGACCTTGTTCGGACCATGCTTGCGCGCCAGATAAGGCAGTGTACCGGTTTCGCAAAACGCAACGCGGCTAGCATTACCGGCTTTTTTCATTGCGCGATGGAAGAGATAGCAACCAAACGTTCCCGGCGGTAGAAAGACGACCTGATCATCGCGAAGTAGCGGACCTAACTGCTCGGCAAGTGCTTCGTGAGACGTCGAAGGTAGTGGAACAATCACCAGATTTGCCTGACGAGTCGCCTCCGTTAGATCACTGGTCAGCGTCAGTTCACCTTGGCCACTTCCTATCTGAATTTGCCGATCACCGCGGGCATCCTTGACATCCAGATAGCCCAGTTGACTCAGCTCTTTTAAAGCCTCGCTATCACGACGCCACAGTGTGACATCGAAACCTTTTTCCACCATCTCGATAGCCGCGGCGTAACACCCGTGCCCACCACCAATCACGCTGACCTTCATCGCTTTCTCCCGTTGATGTTGTGATTTATCAGAGGCTTTTACGGTATAGCCACCCTGTGAGCGGCCGCTATCCAGAATGCGCGATCGATATACAAAAAACGCAAAGATATGAAAAAACCAGGGAGTGCTGACGAGCAGGTCTATCGACAAGTGAATCCGGCGATGAACCATAAAGGCTATCGGGTATCAATTTCTGCACTTTTTGAGTGCTTCAGTCGATCCAATTTAGCGAGTTGTTTTCCCCAGTACTCTTAAATTGGCATCCATCGTACTGATTCAAAAATATTTATATCGATCAGGAATCTATCTTGCAAAAACTACAAGAACATAACCGGCAAAAGAATTGCCTAGGCTATTTACTTAACTTTTCATGTGATGTTGAATGTTTTTTGCGCTTTCAACAATGGCATGCAGCCGATAATAAACGAGAGAATATGCTCATGACTGAAGACACTTACTCGACCCCTGCCTCCTCATTGCGTACGCCTGCATTACGTCTGGGTACTCTTTTGGCGAGCGCGCTGTTAAGCAGCGCTACATTAGCAAGCGACATTAAGCTCAACTATGCCTTTTTCGCACCAGCTCAAACGTTTCCGGGGATGCAAATGCAGTTCTGGGCAGAAGAGTTGGAGAAGCGCACCGAGGGCCAAGTGACGGTCAATACGTTTCCCGGCGGCACTTTGCTGACCGCGAGTAACATGCTTGATGGGGTACTCAATGGCGTCGCCGATATCGGTTTGACCACCACGTCCTATGAGCCCGCACGCTTTCCGCTACTCAACATGATTGGTGATATCAACGGTCTGGACATAAATGCCGAAGTAGCCAGTCAGGTGGCCTACCAACTCGTTCAGGAGTTCCCCCAGGAGCAGTTCAACCTGGAGGACTTCAAGGTCATCACTGTCTTTACCTCTGAGCCGGGATACCTTCAAACGCGTAACGAAGTTCGCACCCTCGAGGATCTGACAGGCCTTGAAATTCGCGTACCCGGGGAGTCGGAAACCATGCGGTCGCTGGGTGCTGTTCCCATTGGCATGTCCCAGGCCGAAACAGGCGAGGCGTTACAGGCCGGCATTGTTCAGGGGATTGCCTCTTCACGGGAAACGCTGATGGATCTTCAGTACGCGCGCTACCTTGACTATATCGTCGATTATCCCTTATCCAACGTGATCATGCTGGCCGTCATGAGCCGCCAGCGCTGGGACTCCCTGCCCGCGGATGTACAGCTCGCTATCGACCAACTGGGCGCTGAAGCCTCACGATTTGCAGGGCACTATCTCGATAACCATGTTCAGGAGTCGCTCGCTTGGTCACAGGAAAACCATGACTTGAACGTCATCACGCTGGATGAAGAAGAGCAGGCTCGTTGGGCGGCGCGCCTTGATCCTCTCAATGCGCGGTATATCGAACAGATTGATGCACAAGGGCTCCCTGCCCAGGCGCTTTATGATCGAATGCTAGAGCTCATTGAGCAGTACGATAGTAGCCCCTCTATTTAATTTTTAATTGAATGTAGAGAAGAAGTTACCGCCTCTGACGCTGTTGGAACGATGTCAGGCAACGCCGGGCTCTCCCATGGCCAGCAGGCGGTAAAGCGTTTCGAGTACCGGTACTCGCAGGTGGTGCTTCCTGGCGGTGCTGACAAGCGCACCATGAATACTTTCCACCTCGGTGGCACGACCTGCTCGACGATCCTGCAGCATGGACGGCAGGTGGTCTGCCTGACAGCGAATGGCATGATCGATACTGGCCACCACGCGCGGCCGATCAAAAGCAATACCGCCTTGCTCGGCGATACTGCCGCATTCGCTCACAATTTCCTCGATCAAGTCCTTGCCTTGTGCATGCTCACCCACCGCTCCCACGGCACGGTCAAGCAACGTGCAAAGGCCATTGAGAGCCGCGTTGAATGCCGCTTTCTCCCAGATTCTGCTCTCGACCGCCGAATCCGGACAGCTGGTTAAACCGGCGCCGATCAGAACCTCGTGTAACTTTTTCATCCATGGGTCCTCTTCTCCCGTACAGCACCACCATTGAATGGTGCCTTGGGAATTGCCATGCACCACGCCAGGCGCCCGCAAATCCGCCGCGATAGTCGTAATCCCCTGCAAAATGTAAGCGGTATCGACGTACTCGGCAATCAAGGCAGCGTTCCCCAGCCCATTTTGCAACGTCAGCACTCGTGTTTGAGGGGCAATAAGGTGTCTTGCGGCCCTGATCGCCGCTCGTGTCGCACTTCCTTTAGTGAGCATCAGTATCAGGTCGATGTCTTCTCGGAGTTGCTCAGCCAGACCAATAGGGACTCGTATCTGATCTACCTGTCCTGCCATGTCCAGACGAACCCCCCGAGTACGAATGGCCTCCAATATCTCCGAATCGACATCGATCAAACGCACTGTGTTGCCGCTCAGAGCGAGTCGAGCAGCAAACAGACACCCCATGGCACCGGCTCCAATGATAGCGATTTTCATCATATTGTTAGAACGGTAGCGGCCGCTCAGTTTTCATCTTACGGACCATGGCGGTGAAGAACTCGTTGGCAAAGCCACTTTCGCGAATCAGTTGAGCCGTGAGGTTGGCACACTTCTGACTGATCTCAGTGTCGATTTCAACGTCATCGCCTCCCAGTGCCCCTGCTGCGCACTGATTCTCGGCGGCTCGCTGAACAGTCCAAAGAAGAAAGATCGCTTTTTCGATGCTGGATTCACCGACGGCGATACCATGATTACGCAATACGAGAATGTGTTTATCACCAAGACTCTCCAACATACGCTTCTTCTCATCTTCGAATAACGTGATGCCCTCGAACTCGTGATAGCCAATCCGTCCATAAAGCTGAGCACCATAAAAGTCATGATGACCAAAGCCATTTGTCTTCTGCACTACCGCAGAGATAGGAATGGTATGGGTATGCAGCATGCAGTGGATGTCCTCGCGAGCGCCGTGCACAGCACTGTGCAGCGCGAATCCTGCCGGATTGGCGCTATATTCGGACTCCTCGACCTTGTTGCCATCCAAATCGACTTTCAGCAAATTGAGCGGAGTGACTTCCGTATAATTGAGCCCGAAGGGGTTGACCAGATAGTGACCGTCGGTATCCGGTACGCGGGCGGAAATATGATTGAAAATGGACTCCGTCCAACCAAAAAAGTCGACCAGATGATAGCAATAGGCCAGTTTGACCCGCTGCTGCCACTCTTCATCACTGCAGTGGCTCGGTTTTTCGATCCCAGCGGGCATTGCGATGGGCTGAATATTCATTGATACGTTCTCCTGTCAGGATGTCTGTTCGCGTTGGCGGTGCGCAGCGCTTTCCAAATAGTGAGTGAGATATACAATTGTCCTGGTGACGGGGACGGCAATCCTCTTTCTGTCTGCCAGCTCGATCACGCCCTCTACAATGGCAGTGAGCTCAAGTGGGCGCTCGCGCTGATAATCCTGAAGCATGGAGGTCTTGACGCCTCGCATGGCGGTTCCGATTTCCAGAAGTTCTTGCAGGGTTATTTCCAACTGACTGCCATGGGCCTGTGCGGTAAGCCGGGTCTCTTCGTAAAGCGCCTCTACCACTTTTTGTAACCAGGGATGGCTATAAAGAGTGTCAAGCGTTGTGCGGGTGATAACCGAGAGCGGGTTGGAACTGAGGTTCGCTGCGATCTTGCTCCATACAGCGTCGCGAATACGAGGCGTATGGAGTGTTTCAACTCCTGACGATGTCAATACTTCGACAACCTCGCCAAGACGGCGCTGGCGCTCCGGGGAAAGCGATGCGATTTCACCCAGCACCAGCCGATGCGGCGTAGTCGATACAGCCCGTCCCGGCGCTTCGAGTCGTGCGGTGATGTACACGACACATCCCAGAATGCACTCAGCCGGTCGTTGCCCGATCAGGTGCCCGCCCGGGTCGACCGCCTCAACATGGTCCACGGTTTCGCTACTCCCCATGAACAGCCACCAAGGCGTACCATTCAGCAGCGGGACAAGCCAGGTATGCACTCCAAAGAGAGGCGACAGCGCTGGTAAAAGTTCGGGTACCGCGTGCGCCTTGGTACAAAGCAGCACGATATCCTGAATGCCAAGGTCAGCGCTTTGATCGGACACCGTTACCCTTGCCGAGTGATGGCCCTGCATATCATTTAACTCGACACCCCGATGTTCGATGGCCGCAAGCGCCTCTCCCCTTGCCAATACACTGACGCGATGGCCTGCCTTCGCTAACCGAGCTGCCAGTGTTATGCCAATGGCACCTGCGCCGACGATGGCGATGCGCGGCGACACAATAGAGTTCATCGGGCACGAACCTCAGGGCTTGAGTAGTACTGAGGTGGTGCAGAAATCCGATGCCCAGCCGGCCGTCAACGGCGCCACGAACACGTTCTCCGTACGTGTTCGGGTAATCAACCAGCGCCCATCCGACTGTTTGGCAAAGGCATTGTTGAGGCGCGATGAGCGCAGCAGGGAGCTGCCGTCCGAAAATATCCAAGGCTGACAGTGCACCCATTGTCCCGTTGCCGTGTTTCCGTCGACATGAATCTGCTCGGAAGTCAGATAGTGCACATTAAGCAGCAACTCGGGGTCCTGTTTTTCGCCCCAGAACTTCTCGAAGTGACCACGAATGGCGGCCGCCCCTTCGAGACGCCCAAACTGCCCATCGTAGTATTCGCCGACCCCCTCCCACACCGCATCCTCGGAATAGAGCGCCATGATATGATCGATACGTTCGGCATCGCCGCTCACGCCATACTCGGGCAGGGGGGTATCGCATAGAAACATATAGCGTGCCTGAATGCGGCGTATCTCCGCCTCGGCTTCCAGTTTATCGACACGCTCCAGTAGCGCCTTGAATTCGCTGGCAGTCACTTCGTTCATCGCTCTCGTCCCCGGTTTATAGTGATGATGAATGTTGCTCACACTCTTGTCTTAACGTGAACCGAGCTGCTCGATGACATGCACCAGTCCGGTCTTCATATGGCTCAGTTCCTCATCGCTGACGCTATCGAACACCTTCTGTTCATGCTCTTGCGCCATCTTGAGCAATTTGTTCGCAAGCTCAGTACCGGCCGCTGACAGTGCCAGTTGGCGCTCGCCCGCAGACTCGTTCACCAGATCTCGGCGGATTAAACCGTTCAGCGTGTATTCGCAATCTTCCGGCGGTTGAGCGACGCCTTGGGCAACCTGAGCGAACGGCTGTGGACCGCGATCAAGAAGCAGTGTCAGCATCCGCCACTCCTTTTCGTCCACGCCCAGATGGCTTAACCGGGGATAAAAGTCCCTGCGATAGGCAGCCAATGATTGGCGTAGCAGATAAAGAAAATGCTGGCCCAGCACACCGTCACCGGTAGAATGATCGATATCGGGCAGCATCATGGGGTGCGGCTCCGGCAGCGCGTAACGGCCACCATGGAATACCAGCGATCCGCAGCCATCCTGATAGTCATACTCGAGCACTTCACCCACGATGATGAAGTGATCCCCTCCCTCATAAACCTGCCAGGTCCTGCATTCGAAATGGGCCGCCGCGCCGACAATACGAGCGCTGCCTCCCATCCCTTTTTCAATCTCGATATCCTTGAACTTATCCTCACCGCGCTGAGCGAAGCGGTTGGAAATCGCCACCTGATCGCTGGCCAACACATTGACGACAAAGTGCTCGGCCTGACAGTAGATATCCTTACTGTAAGCACTTTTATCGATACTCCAGAGAATCAGCGGAGGCGTCATGGAAACGGCATTGAAACTACTCGCCGTCACACCGTACTGCTCGCCCCGCTCATCCTGAGTAGTGATGACGGTAACGCCCGTAGCAAACTTGCCCAGTGCGTTTCTGAAGTCTCTTGTATCAATACTCATGATCCACCTTTTATTATTTATAGAACGTCAGCGCCCCAGCTTTTCGCCTGTTACACCGCCAATTCCATACTCGCTTTTAGGAACTTCGCTGATAATGACGCGCACATTCTCTTTGGGAGCGCCCACGGAAGAAACGACGGCGTCAGTAACTTCACTAATGAGCGCCTCTTTTTGTTGCTGTGTTCTACCCGACATCATGTAAACGTGAACGGTAGGCATTGGTATCCTCGTTATGAGTTCCTGTTAGTAATGCGTCAGGCACGAACGCGCCTGATCGGTCTTGCACCATGAAAGACTCCGGGGCCATGGTCTAAAATCGTACCCCGGAGCTAACATCAGAAAGCCGTTAGTTCACGGTACTCGTCGTAACTTTCGCTGAACGCTTTATACGACTGGATTACTTCGGCAAAGTCTGCATCTGCCTGAGCGGCCTCTTCCAGTACTGTCTCTGACGCCGCTTGGAGCGCGCTCATGACATCGTCAGGGAAACGCTCCACGGACACGCCCGCATCACGAAACTCATTCAGCACGGCCGACTGCGCCTGCATGTCGTGCGCGTACATATGAATACTCAGGTCACTACAGGCATTACGTACCGACACCTGTTGGCTTTCGGTAAGCCCAGCCCATACGTCCGCGTTGATGAGTAGTTCATTTAAACTGCCAGGCTGATGCCAGCCGGGAAAGTAATAGTGTTTGGCCACTTCATAAAAACCCGCACTCGTATCGATGGCCGGGAAGCTAAGTTCCGCAGCCCCAATACGCCCCGTATCCAGCCCCAGGAATGTTTCGCCGGCGGGAATGGAGACGGGCGATACCCCCAGTTGGCTGACGACTTGGCCGCCCAGCCCGCTGATGCGCATGCTCATGCCCTGTAAATCGTCCACGCTGTTGATTTCCTGTGTGAACCAGCCGCCCGCCTCGGAAATCATGCTGCCACAAGGAATAGGCACAACGTTGTGCGGCTCGTAAAGCCCTTCCCAAAGCTCCAGACCACCTCCGCCATAAAGCCAAGCCAAGTACTTGGGCACATCGGGGCCGAAGGGGATGCTTTGAAAGAGCGCGGCGGCGGGTATCTGCCCCGCCCAGTAGCTTGCGGCCGACCAGCCGGCGTCGAGACTCCCGTTACCTACGTTCTCGAGGATTTCAAACGGAGGGGAAAAGGCTCCCGCATCGTAAGGAGTGAATGTCAGTTCACCGTCGGTCGCCGTGGCAATATCCTCGACGAACCGATGGATCGAGCTATCGATCACTTCCAGACTGAATGGAAAAGCCGATTGAAGGGTAAGCGTTTGGGCCATCGCGGAGGATGCCAGCATCGATAGGCTGGCACCGATGAGAGTTTTCTTTAAAGGAAATGTCATGGTTTCAACTCCGTTTAAGGTTGTCGTTTTTGTTGAGCACGTTACAGCATCAATATTCCTGGAAAGATCAGGATCATCAGCAACACAAACAGCTGAATAGCGATGAAAGGCATTACTCCCCTATAGATGTCCAGGGTAGAAACACGCTCACCCACAGCTCCTTTCAAATAGAAGAGCGAGACGCCAAATGGGGGCGTCAAAAAGGAGGTTTGCAGGTTGATGGCAAATACAATGGCGAACCAAACCAATAACGACACGCCGTTGAGGCCATTGGCTAGATCAAGCTGTGTCACGATGGGAACGAAGATAGGCATTAAAATTAGAGAGATTTCCAGCCAGTCCAAAAAGAATCCCAACAGGAAGACCAGTAGCAGGATCAAGAAAAGTACGCTCCAGCTTCCACCTCCCAGTAGCTCCAGGCTACTGCGAATCAAACTATCTCCCCCGACACCTTTGAAAATCAGAGAAAAGCACGTAGCCGTAATCACCAGCATCATGATCATGGCGGTAGAAATGACGGCCTCTCTGGCCGCCGTCATGATGGCCGAACCATCTATCTTGCCCATGACGCCTGCAAAGAGAAGTACCGCTAAAACGCCAACCCCGCTCGCTTCGGTAGGGGTCGCCACGCCGAATACAATGGTTCCAAGAACCGCAGGGATCAGTATTAAAAATGGAAAAAGCGCCAGCGCGTTGCGCCATATACCTTGAGGTTCGAGCGATACCGCTTCACTCTCTTCGGCGGGGAAGGCGTTACGCCCGCTACCCCACCAAGCGAGCCCTAGCGAATAGAGCATGTAAAGCAGCATCAGTAGCGCACTGGGTACCAGCGCTGCTCGAAAAAGGTGACCGACAGGAACACCTACCAGGCTAGATAGAATGATCAGCATGACGGAAGGCGGCATTAAAATGGCCAGCGTACCCGACGCCGAAATCAACCCCGAGGCAGAGGGCGCGGAATAACCGGCATCCAGCATGCGGGGCAAAGCGAGCACGGCCAGCAACACCACCGATGCGCCGACGACCCCCGTGGTTGCCGCCATGAGCCCGCCAATGAACAGTACTGTTAATGCCAAATGACCGGGAAGGCGCTGCAGCATGCGCTCACTGACCCTGAAGGCCTCCCGCGCCAACCCGGTTCTTTCCAACAGCAATCCCATTAGAATGAACATGGGAATCGCGATATAAAGCCAATTATTCAACGCATTGGCGTAAACTCGGGTCAGCATCAGATTGGCGAAGGCCAGTGGCAAATCCGAGAATAGAAGAAAAATGGCCGATACACCGCCTAGTACCAGCGCTACCGGATAGCCCGATAAAATACCGATAAAAAGCAGGAGCACCATTGTCAGCGGCATCCACATATCAAGCAGCATGCGACCTCCTACCGGTCATCAAACACCAGGTATGTCGCGCGGTCAGTAATATCAACACGGCCAGGAACAGCGTCATCCCAATGGGGAGTGCCGCCTTGATGATATAAATATCGATCAACCCACCATCGGTTGAGCGCTCGCCCGTCATGTACGCCCGTTCGGCAAAGCGATAAGCAGGCAGCAGCAGCAGTACCAAGAAGGGAATGCCAAAGACGAGATGACCAATCAAGTCGATGATGAGCCGGCCGCGAGCGGGAAGACGTGCATGCAACACATCGACTCTGACGTGACGGTCAAGCCATAAAACGGGAGCGGCCGCCAGCATCATGGCATAGGTAAAGAGCAGTATTTGGAGCCCCATCAACGCGTTGAACGTGATACTCCGCCCTATCAACGTGTAGGAAGCATCAAACTCAAGCAGTTGGGACCACCCCATCAAGTGCATCAGTACGCCAAGGCCAATGACCAGGGCGATCAGCAGTAAACCGATACCGCAGAGGTTAAGAATCTGCTCGCAAAGCCGTGTGCCAAAAGGCTGCATGACGACGCTCCCTTAGTCAGTTCAAATATCGATAACGAGCCTAGGGCTCTTGGCGCGTGAGCAGCACACTGCAATCTGGTCGTTATCCTCCTTTTCTTCATCGCTGAGAAACTGATCGCGATGGTCCGGAGTCCCCTCGATCACGTCGCAGATACACGTACCGCATACGCCCTCCTCGCAGGATACGTTGACCTTCACACCAGCAGCCTTCAAAGCGTTGGCAATCGACATGCCTTCGTCTACCTGAACGATCACACCGCTGGCAGCCGCTTCCACCTCGAAGGCTCCCCCTGTGGTGTCGAGCTCGGCGGTGAAGAACTCAGAATGTACACAGGCATTGGGCCAATCTGCCTGTTTAGCGGCCTCAATGACCCAGTTCATGAAGCCGGTAGGGCCGCAAACATAAAGATGGGTATCGCTGGGCTGAGCGGCCAAGACCTCGTCAATATTCAGGCGCTGACGGGCATCGCCGTCATCAAAGTGCAGCACTACGGCATCGCCGAATGCACTCTGAAGTTCGTCAATGAAAGCGGCTCTTTCTCGCGACCGGGCGCAGTAATGGAGCTCGAAAGAGCGCCCTGTCGCCTGTAGCTCATACGCCATGGCAATCATTGGCGTCACCCCAATACCACCGCCGGCCAGCAGCGTATGGGCCGAGGCCGCCAGCGGGAACAGGTTACGCGGTGCGCTCACCTTGAGCTCGACGCCCTCGTGAAGTGTCTCGTGTACTGCTTGGGAGCCACCGCGAGAGTCAGGGTCGAGCAACACGCCCAAGCGGTAACGATGCCGCTCGCTAGGGTGGTTGCTCAACGAGTACTGGCGAATCAGCCCTTCGCCGAGATGAATATCAACATGGGCTCCCGCCTCGAAAGGAGGCAGCTCACTTCCATCCACGGCGACAAGGTCGATCACCGCGATGTCGCTGGACTGAATTTCTCGGCGATCGATGCGTAGTGTCAAAAGGTCATTTTGCATGTTCATCTCCCGTTGCTCAGCGCATGTAAATGCCGCCGTTGGCATCCCAGCAAGCACCGTTAACAAAGGCCGCTTGGGGGCTCGCCAAAAAAGCGACCATTTGGGCCACCAGCTCAGGAGCACCCAACTGCCCTACCGGAATGTTGGCAAGCGCCTTGTCCAGATTGTCACCCAGCACGTCATGGACCATGGGCGTATCCAGCGGCCCCGGCGCAATGGCGTTGCACGTCACGCCATCCTTGGCGAGATCGCGCGCAAAAATCTTGGTGAGCGTCAGAATGGCGCCCTTGGATGCGGCGTAATGTGCACCGGTCGCGGTGCCGCCATTCTGACCCGCGAGCGATGCGAGATTGATAAGGCGACCGTAGCCGTTTTTCTTGAAGTGGCGCCCGAAGACCTGACACCCTGCAAAAGTACCGCCGGCGTTGGTCGCCATGACCGAGTTGAAATCTGACGGGGAGATATCGAGCACCCCTTGCACGGCCGTGCGCGCGGCGTTGTTAACCAGCACTTCGCAGCTACCGAATCGTGCAACGACCTTATCCAGCACCGATTGGAAGTCTTCCGGCTTATCGACATCCAGCGTGGCAGTCACGGCGGTTTCCCCCGCCAGATCCAGCTCGGTGGCGAGCGCTTCAGCAGGAGTGGGGTCAATATCAGTGATCACGACGCGAAATCCGGCGCGATGGAGCTCGCGCACGATGTGAACGCCGAGACCGCGAGCGCCCCCTGTCACAACGGCGGTTTGAAGCTTGTCGGGTAGTGGTGTAGCCATCAGAATAAATAGCTGAACGAATTCAGCACTCCGTCCGAGTTGAGCAAGCGAACCACTTTCTCCTCGAGCGTGAAGCCTGAGTCAGTGATGGTCAGGGTGTAACGCACGTTGGCGGCCCAAAGGCGCTGACGGCCGAATTTGTCTTCTACCAGATGCTGGGCGCAGGAGACCGTAACCGTTTGACCGTCGACCGCTTCGATTACAAAGCGCGACAACGTCCGCACGGTAACCGCAGGCGGTGCCGATGAAATCGAGAAGCCATCCTGGAACCGCTTGATACGGTCGCGCCGCATTTTATCGTCGTCGTAACAGAGGTTGAGGACGTCGGCGTAGTTCTCGGCTTCCTCGATAGGAATGATGTAGAGCCCCTTGGGCTGCCATAGCGCCAGCCAAGCGTCATACTCTTTTGCATCGAGCATGGCCGCTTCGTTCCACAGAAACTGCGTGACTCGCCATAGCAAATTGTCGTGTTCGGCATTGTTCATGTCTTACTCCTGCATCATCCGTTTCCACATGCCATAAGCGGCGCGCATGCCCGTCTCATCCGATACATGACCACGCGGTCCGGCCTCACCCTGCTCTTCTTTCTCAATCCCGCGGTTTACCAGGATCGGCAGTTCGGTGCCGCCCTCGACGCCGCGCTGAATGCGCTCCCAAACCTCCGCATCGTCGGGAGAGCCGAAGCCCATGGGCCCCTGGAAGTGCTCGTGCAAACGCAGGCGTAGACGGTTGGCCGCGTCGGGCCCCCCCTCCATACCCAAGGCAATATGGCGGATATCGGTCTTGTCCACGGCAACCGGCGTCAACACTCGGAAAAACGCCATCGAGCACGCCACATTGGGAAAGAGATTGAGGTTGAAGCCAGAACCGCCGACTGCCCTGACGATGCGGCGGACCTGGTCGTCCGGGTAGCCCTCGGCGCGCAGCTCGTCAGCCAGTTCCTCGAAGCGCTCCGGGATCTTGCGCTCCAGATCCGCCTCAAGGTCAACCAGTTCGGGGATCATGACCATCACGGAGTGCCCGTTGCCTAAATCTTCCACAAACCCCTCACCGTCTAGAAAGGTGAATGTGTCTTCGGCTTCGGCATCGAGCGACTGCAAAAAGGATTTGTGTACGATGGGAAAGTGATAGGCATCGGTGGTGTTCTCGAGCTGTACTTTCCAGTTCATGGGGACCGAGAACTGGTGCTCACCCATGGTTTTCACCGGGTAGCCGCCACCTTGCTTCATGAAAAGATCGATCCACTTTTTGGCAGCACCGAGAAACTCCTCGAGCGGCTCGATATCATCGTTGAAGGTGGCGAAGATCATGCCGTTATAGGTCTCGGTGCGTAGGGAGAAGAGACTATGCTGAGCCTTGTCAAACGCCTCTCCGTACTGTTCGGGGTGTGGAATGGCCCGCAGACTGCCATCAAGCCCGTATCCCCAGCCATGGTAAGGGCACTGGAAAGAGGAGGTCTTTCCTTTGTGGATCTCGCACACCGTGGCGCCTCGATGCCTGCAGCGATTGAGCATTACATGGATGTTCTGCTTACGATCACGCACGACGATGACCGGCTCGCGACCGACGGTAGAGAGCTTGAACGATCCCTTGTCAGGTACTTCGCTCTCGTGGGCGACCCACACCCAGGTCTTGCGAAAGATCTTCTCCTGCTCCTGCTCGAAAAGCACTTCGCTGGTGTACATCGTTGATGCCACCTTGTCGCTCTCGACCAACCGCTCCGGGTCCAAAGTAATATTCTTGATATCAATCAGCTGGTTCACGATCTTCTCCTGATAGCGTTAACTGGCGGCCTTATATGCCAAGCCTGCTCGTTGGAAAGCGACAGTTATTCGGGAACGACCAGTTCGCGACCAATTCGCGCTTCAACGCGAGCGTATTTCCAGAGTTTGTAGGTGCCATCACCGACGGGCGTGGTACGGAAGAAGTTGCAGGCCTCGACGACCGTATCGTAGTCCGGTACATCGGCCATGATGTACGCCGTCCAAGGAGCCGTAGCGGAAGGGCCGACCATAATGCGGTCATCATCCATGATGCCCAGGATAGTGACGCCGGGCAGATTATCGATGCCTTGCATCATCTGACTGAAGGCCTGCCAGACCTGCTTACCTTCGTCGGCGGTGGCATTCATGAAGTTCTGGTTGATACCGATACAGAAAAGTACGCGTTGCATAATGATGTTCTCCGTAATGAGTGGGTCAAAAGTCGGCTACAGATAGCCCGGTAACGGATCGTGTCCGAAGAAAATGGCGCCCGCATTCTTCCAGGTCACCTCGCCCATGAAGGCATGCTGAGTGCATAGTTGAGAGTCACGCAGGATGCGCGATAACGGGTGAGCGTTGTCGGCACCGCTCATTCCGCTGATGCGATAGAGCGATTGGATAGCGTCGGCGCATTCGTGCGTCAGGTGGGTGGTGGATAACCGCAACAGGTTGACCTGATCGCGATCTGGAACACCGCCTTGCTCGATGGCTTGCCAAGCATCATCCGTGCTCTTATAGAAAAAGTGGCGAGCCGACTGCACCCGAGCTTCCGCCTTGGCAATCGCAATCTGCGCGTACTCGCGCTCGCCAAGGTTAGGCGCACCGGTGATCGATTTTCGCCCCTTCACCGAATTCCGCACGATATCGAGCGCCTCTCGAGCCATTCCAAGCGTGGTGACCGAGAGCACTTGGGCGGCAAACGAAAGCGATGGATAGCGAAAGAAAGGGCCGTCGATGGTGGGTTTACCTCCCCGAACGAAGGTCCACTCTTCGGGCACTTCGACATTCTCGACCACAAGATCATGACTGCCGGTGCCCACCATTCCGATCATGTTCCAGGTCGGATCGATCTGGACTTGAGAGCGAGGCATTACCGCCATCCGCGGCAGCGCGCCCTGCTCCTCGGGTAGAATGCCCACGCCACAAAGCGATGCGCCCATACAACCGCTGGCAAACTTCCAGCGACCGCTCACCTTGAAGCCGCGCTCGGTACGCTCGGCAGGCTGCGGTGGAAAGATACCCCCGGCAAATACTACATCCGGGCTCTCCCGCCAAACTTCCTCTAGCGTGCTTTCAGGCAAGGCGGCAAGATAGGCGGGGCTCATGCCGAAACTGGCTACCCAGCCAGCCGATCCATCGGCGGTTGAAATCGCTTCAACCATGCGAAGAAATTCCGCCGGGGACTTTTCATCACCACCGAATCGAGCAGGCACCATCGCACGGTAGACGCCAATGGCCTTGAATTGGTCGATGATATCCGAGGGAAGGTGGCGTAGCGCCTCGATCTCCTCACGTCGAGCGCGAATATCACCAAGCAATGCGTCAAAACGGGCCTTGCCTCCCCACTGTTCTTTATCGACGTACTGCGGCATGCTTGTCTCCTTGTTTGAAGGTTGCCTCCAGTGGCATTCCCTGTTGCATCAGTTGCCAGCTGGCACGACATACACCCGCATCGTCACCGCCACGCCCTATCACCTGCATGGAAACGGGAAGCCCCTGATACGGCGGCAAAGGAATGGATAAAGCGGGATGGCCAGAGAGGTTGAAAGGACGCACGAAAAGCGAGATGTTCAAATCCTGACGACCTGCCAACGCCTCGCTTGCTTTCATCGGAAAATGCGGTAGGGTCGGCAGAACCAGATAGTCATGACGCATCAACAAGCGGTCGACTTCGGCGGTGAAGGCATGGCGGACTCGCTCGGCTTCGGCAAGCTCTGTATCAGACGTTGAAGCCGCCGCGTTCAAACGCTTGGCAACATCGTCTCCAATTTTGCCGCTGCCCAGCAGCGCTTCACAGGCAAGATAGGTTTCCCGGTTGATGACCGTCATGGCCGCATGAAAGGCTTCGGCCATCAGCGGTAAGGCCACGCTCTCTTGCTTGGCCTCGGCTTGGTCGAGCTGCTGCCCAAGCCCATTCAGAATGGACGATTCGGCATCGACGTCTATAACTCCCAACGAGCCTAACTCCCCGGCTGGCGCCACCGAGAAGGTGGGATCTACCGCCGCCATGAAGTCGATCAAATCCTGCAAATTTGCCGTCAAGGGGCCAACACAGTCGAGGCTGCTCACCGCGGGCATGATGCCTTCCCGACTCAGACGCCCGAAAGTAGGTTTCAGGCCGTAAACGCCGCAGCAGGCCGCGGGTACGCGAATGGAGCCACCGGTGTCGGTGCCGATACCGATATCGGCCAGTCCTGCCGCAACGGCGGCCGCCGAGCCACTGGAAGAACCACCGGTAACCAAATCCGGATAACCGGGGTTTTCCGGTGTGCCTGTCCAAGCGTTCACTCCGGTCATGCCAAATGCCAGCTCGTGCAAATTGGCTTTACCGACAATGTGGTAGCCTGCCTGAAGGGTGCGTGCAACGATATCCGCATGTCGGGATGCCGGCGCGATCTCGGCCAGCGCCGCCGAAGCAGCCATCGTAGGCAATCCCTCAATATCGATCGTATCCTTGACGACAACGCGTTTACCGCCTTGCCCCAGATCTACGGCTGAAGTAATTACTGTCATGTTAGATCGCCTCTGTAGACATATCACATGAAAATTCAAGTATCTAAACCGACTTACCAAGCCATTTTTAGTGACTGCCAATCTCACCCTTAATAAACGTTAAAGGATGAACAGTACCAACTGAGGAACGGCCAGCAATAAAGCAATACACAGGATATAAGGCGGTAGAAAGTACCCGACACCGCGAAAGGTTTCGCCCATGCGTAACTCGTCGTCCAAGCTTTTAACAATAAAGGCATTCACGCCCACTGGCGGCGTAATCGCTCCCATACTGGTCACGATGCACACCACAACGCCGAACCAGATCGGGTCATATCCAAGTGCCATCGCCACTGGAAAAAAGATGGGAATCGATATAATCAAAAATCCCATCGCATCCATCAGAGCGCCGCCGATAATGTAGATAAGCAGAATAAAGGCCATAACTAATATGGCAGGTAAAGGTAGTGCGGCAGCCCACTCACCGACCATGTAGGGCAGTCGAGTGATGGTCAAAAAGCGACCAAAAATCACCGCACCCGCGATCAACATCAAAATCATGGCGGAGGATTTCAATGCGTTGGCCACGGCCTCCTGAAGAACGGTCCAGCTCAGCTTACCCTGCACTAAGGTGATCAGCATGGCACCGACGCAGCCAACCGCCGCCGCCTCCGTCGAGGTAAACCATCCAGCAAAGAGCCCGCCCAGCACCAGCATGAACAGTACGGCGACCTCGATGACCCCCTTTAATGAGCGCCACCGCACGGACCAGGAAGAACGACTTCCCTGAGGTCCCATGTGAGGTTTCAAGCGACAGATTAGTACGATCATGGCAATGAACAGCACTACCAGAATGAGCCCTGGTACGATGCTGGCGAGAAAGAGATCGCGGATAGCAAGCTCAGCCTGCAAGGCAATGACGATGAGTACTGAGCTCGGCGGGATAATGACGCCAAGTGTGCCGCCTGCCGCCACGCTTCCGGCACTCAACGCGCGGTTATAACCGAACTTTTTCATCTCCGGTAGCGCGATGGTGCCGACCGTGGCGGCTGTTGCCGTGTTCGAACCACTGACGGCCGCAAACCCGGCACTACTCAAGATCGTGGTAGTTGCCATGGAACCGCGCAAGTGGCCAATCCAGGCATAGGCCGAGGCAAATATTTTCTCCGTAATTCCTGAGCGAAACAGTAGCTCACCCATAAAAATAAACAGGGGAATGACACTTAAAGAGTAGCTTGACAGCTGCTCCCATATTCCCGAGCTAATAACGTTATAAGCCGCAATAGGGCTTGTCATATACAGCATGCCAAAAAAGCCCACTAAGAACATGGCAAAGCTGATAGGCATTCTTAAAAGAATGAGCAAAAACAGACAAAGTATTCCTATCAGGGCTACCATCGTCATACTCATTGCGTTATCACCTTTTTAAAACTGCTTATAAAGTCAGCGAACAGCACAAGGCAGAAGGCTGAAAAACCCAACGCGACCAGATATACAAAGGGATAGATAGCCACGCGCAGCGTTTGTGACAAAGAGCCCCGCTGCATGGCATTAACCCCATACTCCCATAACTTCCAAGCCACGACGGTAAAGAAAAGAAAGCTAGTCAGTGCCACCACTACGGTTAAAATGGCTTGAATACGTAGCGGAAAGTGAGCAACAAGTAGGTCCAGCTCTACATGCGCTTTAACACGTTGGGAATAGGCCAAAGAGAGTGCGACGACGATAGCGGTTAACCATCCCACTACCTCTGTAGTCCCACCGAAAGAGGCACTAATTTGGCGCATGACGATATTGCCTACAACGATAAATACCATCATCAACAGTGCCGCACCGGCGATATAAAGCAGCAACAAACTAACCAACCGATTTACCCTATCCATATGCGAGCCTCCTCGAATAATCAATAAACACGTGCCGAGCCGTCGCGGAATGCATTAGCTGCACCATTATTGATATTCGTTGATTAGCTCAAGGTAACGATCATATAGCTCGAATGCCGGAAGCCCCTTAGACGCCACATCGTTCAGCCTGTCCTCGTTCAGAGGCTGCAATAGATCAGACCAGCGCTGCGCTTCACTATCCTCGAGTGTCAGTTGCTCGACATCATATTTGTCTGCCGCCCAAGCGAGCGACTCCTGAATATGCTCATCCAGATAGCCACCCGCGAAGGAAGCCATTTCCGCCCCCAAAGCATCGATTTCCTGCTTTACATTATCGGGCAAGGAATCCCAACGCTGTTGATTCATGACAGCGACGAAGACGACATTGGTGAGAGGGTAATCGGTAACATAGCTAACGTTACGTGCATACTGCAGATCCATTAGGGTTTCGCGAGAACCCACGTAGCCGCTCACGATACCAGCCTGAAGCGCCTCACCCGTTTCAGACTGCGTCAGACCCACGGGTATTCCACCCAGTGCTTGAACAACTGCTGTACTATCTCCCGGAACGCGTATCTCTTGTGCTTCGAACTGTTCAAGCGATGTCACTGGTGCCTGAGTATGCAAATAGCCAGGTTCGGACGTGAACGCCGTTATAACCTTGAACCCCTCAAGCCCTGTTTCTTCGGCCGGAAATTCACCGATCAGATCAAAGAGTGCTTGGCTCGCCACGCGTGAATTAACCTCAATACCCGTTATACTGCCAACGAGGTTAATGAGCGGAAAACGACCGGGCTCATAGGAAGTCGCTGAAAGTCCGATATCGACGACACCATTCAAAACACCGTCGTACATGTTTGAAGCACTAAGCAGCGTCCCACCCGGAAACGTATTGACCGAAACTTGCCCATCGGTTCGCTCGTTGAGAAGCGTGGCCCAACGTTCCATTTGCACAGCCGGGAATGTCTGCGCTGGCGCGAAAAACGCATAGTTTAAGTTTATTTCTTCAGCAATAGTGCAAGCGCTAAACAATAGCCCAGCGCACCCAACTCCTACTCGCAGCTTCCACTGCTGGCTATAAGTTTTTTTGAGTAGTTGAAGCGGCTTATTTATCATAGGTCACGACCTCTATTTTATTTTTTTACTGGATATACATGTAACATCAAGCAAAAAAACATTCAACATCACATGAAAAATAAAGTAAATGCTAAGCGTTTTACTGCAAAATCAAGGCCAAACTCAAAAATCCTCAACAAATCATAAGTTTATTATTAAATGTAAAGAGATTAATTTTTGGAAAAATTGTTTTTTTAACCCTTTTCGCTCATCAGATGCACCAAATAGAGTCATGGGCGAGCTGGATGCACCTTTCGGAAGATGCTTTTATCAAACAATTCTATTTTTTAGCTTTTATTATATGACGCTAAAAACAAGGGGTATCAACGTATAAAGTGCTCCAATAATCAACAGTAAGCCAATTACATTTAACCAAACACCTGCACGAATCATGTTTTTAATCGGCAAATCCCCCGTCGCAAACGCAACCGCGTTAGAGGGTGTCGCGACCGGCAGCATAAAAGCACAGCTCACTGCAAAGGTGACGACTATCGTCATCAAGAATGGATCAATGCCCAGCCCCGTGGCAATCGCACCCATAATGGGGAAAAAAGCAGCTGCGGTAGCGGTATTACTGGTCAGCTCGGTTAACAAAATAATGACCAGAGCCGTTATCGAAAGAATTAAAATCGGTGGCAAGCCAGCGAGTCCGGACACGCTCTCGCCAATCCAAACGCTTAGCCCCGTTGCGGTGAACTGAGCAGAAAGCGTCAAACCACCGCCAAACAGAATCAGAACGCCCCAAGGCACATCGCGCGTTGCCGACCACTCTAATAGCGCCCCTTGGCCTTTGGTGGCCGGGATGATGAACATCAGTAATGCCGCCAGAATGGCAATGCTGGTGTCATTGATATTGGCAAGCCACGGCAGCGCTGATTGCACGACTGCAAGCTTGCCGAGTAGTGGAACAAAAACCCAGAAAAACACCGCCCCGGCGAATACCATCAGCACGCGCTTTTCTTCCACAGAAAGCCGACCCATCTCCTTAAGCTGGGCCTCGATCATAGCCCGCCCGCCCTGAATGTCCTCGACTTCAGCGCGAAACACTAGCTTGGTGAGTACAAACCAGGCGGCGATCAACATGGCTGTCGAGAAAGGCACACCCAGCAGCATCCAGTGCCCGAATCCAATACTGACTCCGTGAGTATCTTCCATATAGGCACGCATTAGTGCCATGGGCGGTTGGCCGATCAATGTTGCCATCGATCCAATGGTGATGGCGTAGGCGATCCCCAACAACACGGCGGCGGAGAATTTAGGCGTATCGTCGCCATTGCCCAACGATTTAACCAGCGCAATGATCGAGCCACCGATCGGCACCATGATCACCGCAGTAGCGGTGTTGCTCACCCACATGGTGATAAACCAGCTGGCGAACATCAGTCCAAAGACAATTTGCGCAGGCTTAGTGCCTACAGTGAGCACCGTCAGCAAGGCAAAGCGACGGTGCAGATTCCAGCGCTGTGTCGCGAGACCCAGCAGCACGCCTCCCAACACAAGAAACACAATGCTATGCGCGTAGGGCGAAGCCGTCGCCGAAATAGAGGCAATGCCAAAGAAAGGGAACAGGACAAGCGGCAAAAGCGATGTCGCTGGAATAGGAATAGCTTCTGTCATCCACCAAACCGCCATCAACATGGCGATGGCCGCGACCAACCGCGCATTGAATGCCAAGGTGTCTGGTAGCAAGAAAAATATGGCTAAACTCACCGCAACACCCAGCAAAAGTGACAGAGGCCTGAAAGGTGAGATATCGGTACTGGAGTCACCGTTGGCCGTTACGTGAGAGTGCGACATGCGAGGTTCCTGATAATTTTCACACTCACAATTGTTGCGCTTGGCTTTCTTGAGAACCAATACCTATCAGGTAGTGTTATATACCCGATTGAGCAAGTTCACGATGAACATCTCAGTATTTGCGTGTTAAAAACATAGTTTAGTTAGAAAAACAGCTAACGAGCATGGCGTTGTCGCAACGATGCCCCCATCAGAACATGTTTCAAAAGAATCGCTGCCAAGTACTATTTACGACTAATGGATTTCAAGACGCCTATAGCGCCTTGTACGGTCGTGTTGACCATCACTATAAACGCGCCTGATTTGTGGTTAACACCATAGGTTTTCCTGGCAAGTGAAATCAGCATGCCATACCCAAGCGAACGCTCAAGCATGACTTAACACTACTCGAGCGACTCATAAAGCAACCCCATATGGGTCTTCGCGATGGTCTTAAGCTCCCCAGGAGCTTGTAACGTAAACCAGTTCGGCCAGTTGCAGATGGATATCGAAGTGCTGCTCCTGTGAGAAAGTGTTCAGCACCCAGGCCATACGAACCATGCGCGATAGCGACCGCGACATACTCGACAAGTACAAGGAGACACCAAAGAAGGCATCGAGGTGAATTCGATTGAGTGCTGGATCGGCTCATGCACCTTTTCAGCAGGCCAAGGACTGTGCTTGAGCCTGCTCGAAGAAATACGCGGACGCCTGCCACAACGCTAGCCTCAGACGGTCGCCACCGGCGTTACTGGTGAGCCGATGGCCCCCGGTAGCCGCAAGGGCGGCGCGGTCAGAAAGAAACGTGTACGCCGGTGCGCGTGCAGCCACTCGGCCAGCGGCCCCAAGTGCCAAAGCTCGGCCAACGGCAGTCCCAACTTGAAGAGGCAGTGGTGGTGCAGCGGCAGCTTGCAGCAGTCAGTCTCGGTTAGTTCATGATCGGCATTTTCGACCGCATAGTTATCGGCGCACAGCGCGGATATCTGGCTATCGCTGATCCATTCGAGCAGCGCCTTGTCTCTGCCGTCCAGTACGGCGCCGGTACGCTTGAGCGTGTCCAGATCCGGTGAGCCGTTCATTTTGACGATTTCTTCGGCGAAACCCGTGCGCATCACCAGCATATCGCCGGCCTCTACCGTCACGCCCAGCGTTTCCAGTGCATGCATGAGTTCGTGATACCCCACCAGCGTGCGGCCGGGACCGAATACACGCGCCAAGTCCACGAGCACGCCTCGCCCCTGCATGCCGTGCATCGCCATGTTTTCCACCCCGAGGCGCTTGGCTCGGGATGGGCTCTCCATATCCTCGGCGTTACCAGGGCCCTGTATATGCTCTTCGGCACGATAGCCGTTGTAGTAGCACCGCTCGGCTTTGCCATCGCCGTTGGCGTCGAATAGGGCCCCCACGTGTGCCAGCGAATCCCACTGGGAGGAGTACTGAAGCGACAGCAGCACCGCATCGTCGCTGATGACATCGACAAGGCCCGGGCGAAGGTTGGAAAGTGCAAAGTTGAGATACTGATCCTCCCCTAGCCGAGTGGGTGACAGCCTGGGCGGGAAGCGACGAGGATTCAGCGCACTTCCTCCGGGAAGGTCCAGCGGTAATGAGAGCGTGAACACGTTGCCGGTTACGATCTCCCTGGCGCCCTTCAGCACCTGCTCCGCGGTAAGCAGATTGGCCCGGCCCAATTCATCGTCAGGCCCGAAATCGCCCCAGTTGGAGCCTTCGGGGCGCTGTTGCCAGCGCGCCGTCGATTCAGACATTTTCATTGCCTTCGCCCCCTTTCTGTTCCATGGCCAATGAGATCACACGCTCCAGCGCTTCACGCGTCGTTTGCCGGGTACCCGCCTGATCCCATTCGTAAAAACCACGTCCCGACTTGATGCCTAGCCATCCCTTCGCTACGTGCTCTTCCAGCAGCCGGGACGGGGTATGGGTATCTTCCAGATCTTCGTAGAGATAGCGGGCAATATTCAAATGCGTATCGAGCCCGTTCAGATCACGCTGCATGAGAGGTCCATTGAGCGCCAAACGAACGCCGATGGAGAACTGGACGATCTCGTCCAGCGCCTTCGCGTCCACCACTCCCTTTTCCAGCAGGGAAAGACACTCACGCATGATGGCGTGCTGAATACGATTGGCCACAAAGCCGGGAACGCTTTGCTTGAGCACCGCCGGGCGCTTACCGATGCGTGTCAGAAAATCACAGGTCCGGTGGATCGCAGACGATGTAGTGGCGGCGCCGGGAATGACCTCCACGGCGGGGATCAGATCCGCCGGATTGAAGAAATGCGCCCCGGCCAGCCTCTCGGGGTGACGCATGTCCTGGCCAATCGCGTCGATCGCAAGCCCCGAGGTGTTAGTGACGATCAGCGTACCGGTACCACAGTTCGCTTCGGCCTCGGCAATCACCACACGCTTGATCGCCAGATTTTCCGTCACGCTCTCGATGACAATGGTGTCATTGCCCTCTCGGGACCAGCCCGTCTGTACCTCGAGCTTGCCTACTGGCGTGGCAGCATCGGAAAACGCCAGGTCGATTGCCTGGCGACAACGCTCGAGAGCGGCGTGATGAGTGTCGATCATCCGTACCGATATACGATGTGCCAGCATCAGCTTGGCAAGCGTCACGCCCATGGTACCGGCGCCCACGATCACTACGCGATCAACCGATTGCGTCATTTCTTCTGCCTCATTGTCGATGTCGTGCAAAACCTGACCAGCGTCGTCGATGCCGGCCCTTGTCCGCTTTTCATGAACTCGCCGAATCAACCTCACGGCCTGACTGGCGAGCAGCTTGCGACTAACGTCGCATTGTTAGCCCGCTTAATAAGCTCAATCATCACCACCATGCGAACACAAGTACGCTATACGCACAATTAAAGTATCTCAACACTCGGAGAATCGCCATGCAGGCTATGGCCAACTTCTTTACGCGACTGGTCAGCCGCTATATGCCCGACCCTCTGGTGATTGCCGTCCTCTTGACGGCCGTGACCATCGTGCTTGCCATGCTCGTGGAGGGAACGTCGGTATTCGCCGCTACGCGCTTCTGGGGCGATGGCTTCTGGGGCCTGCTTGCGTTCAGCATGCAGATGACTGTCATTCTGCTGGCGGGCTACATCCTCGCCAAGACACCGCTGGTCGATCGCCTTCTCGATCACATCGCGGGCCTTGTCACCACGCCCTTTGCCGCCATCGTCGTGGCCACCCTGGTCGGCGGGGTCGGCAGCTGGCTCAACTGGGGGTTTGGCTTAGTGATCGGGGGTATCGTGGCTCAAAAACTGGCGGTGAAGGTCAGAGGCCTGCATTACCCTCTGGTTATCGCCGCGGCTTACTCCGGCTTTGCCCTTTATGGCATCGGGCTTTCCGGCAGCGTACCGCTGCTGATCGCCACCGAGGGGCATTTCCTGCAAGACGAGATGGGACTGGTGCCGCTTTCGCAAACCATCTTCTCGCCGATTCTGCTCATTACCAGCGCGCTCATCATCGTGACGCTGCCGCTGTTCAACGCTTGGCTGCACCCTAAGCGCCCTGAGGATATCATCGAGATCGACCCTGGTGCCGTCGAGAAACCGGCAGCACCGACACTGGGCGATACCCGAGACGCGACGCTTGCCGAACGTCTCAACCATAGCCGGATCGTTGGCATCGGCATCGGTCTGCTGGGTATGCTTTACGTTGTGCTCTACAGCCTGGATGGCGGATCGCTGAACCTCAATACGGTCAACTTCACCTTCGTCTTTCTCGGTATCCTGCTGTTCGCATCACCCGCCCAATACCTGGCCGCGCTCAACGATGGCGTACGCATCGTATCGGGTATCATCATTCAGTACCCCTTCTACGCTGGCATCATGGGTATTCTGGTGGGCTCGGGGCTGATGGTGAGCTTTGCCAACCTCTTCGTGGATATTTCAAGCGCGACCACCCTGCCCATCTGGTCGTTCGTCAGCGGCGGCGTCATCAATATCCTCGCGCCTTCCGGCGGCGGTCAATGGGCGGTGCAGGGCCCAGTCATGATCGAGGCGGCCACCGAGCTGGGCGCGTCCCATGCCGCAACGGCGCTGGCGGTACAGATCGGTGACCAGTGGACCAACATGGTTCAGCCATTCTGGATTCTTCCCGTCCTGGCCATTTCGGGTCTAAAACTGCGCGACGTGATGGGCTACATGGTATTGATCCTCATGTACCTGGGCATCATCTTCGTGGGCGCGGTATGGCTCTGGGGTTATCTGGGCGCCTGATAAACACCGAACGACAGGAGCAGTGACGATGCCCTACATGATCGAAACTTTCGACAAGCCCGGCCAGCATACGCTGCGCCTCGAGGTGCGTGATGCCCACTTGGCCTACCTCGAAACCCACAAGGAACGCCTGCTGGCATGCGGTGCCAAGCTATCCGATGACGGCGCCCACGCTACTGGCGGGCTTTACTTGGTCGACTGCGAAACGCGCGAGCATGCCCAGGCCCTGATCGACGAAGACCCGTTTAGCCAGGCAGGCCTTTTCGAGCGCGTCGTCATCTGTCGCTGGCGTAAGGCCTACCTAAACGGCATTTGTCATCTATAAACCCGGTATAGCCCCAAGACGGAGCCCCCCATGCTATTTCACGTGGAAATGGTGGTAGAACTTCCCAACGACATGCCTTCCAACATGGCCGACGAGATCAAGTCTCGGGAGAAGGCGTATGCCCAGCAGCTCCAAACCCAAGGCAAGTGGCGCCACCTGTGGCGCATAGCGGGCAGCTACGCCAACGTCAGTATCTTTGACGTGGAAAGCAACGCAGAACTGCACGAGCTGCTGTCCGGACTACCGCTTTTCCCTTACATGGCCATCACGGTGAGACCGCTGTGCCGCCACCCCTCCTCTATCCGGGAAGATGATCGCTAAACGGCGGTCTTGTCTGTTTTTTCACTTACTGATCAGGAGCACTGTATGACGACTCCCTTTGCTGTCGTGACAGGCGGCGCCCGCAATATCGGTCAGGCGATCGCCCTGCGTCTTCAGCAGGATGGCTACCGCGTCATCGTGCTCGATATCGTCGAACCCGACGCCCCGTCGCTGAAGGAGTACGCCTACCAGGTCGACCTTTCAGACGCCAGCGCGACCCAGGAACTTTTGTTGAAGGTGACTCAGGATCTCCCCGTAACCTGCCTGGTGAACAACGTCGGCATTGTGGCACCGGCGCTTTTGGACGATACCGACATCGACGATTTCGACAAGCTGATGCACTTGAACGTGCGCGCGGCGCTGGTCTGTACCAAGGCGCTCTTGCCCAAGCTGCGAGAAAGCGGGGAAGGCCGTATCGTCTTCAACGCCAGTCGCGTGGTGCTGGGCAAGGAAGCCAGAACCCTCTACAGCGCCACCAAGGGCGCCGTACAGGCCATGGCACGCACTTGGGCGCTGGAGCTTGCCCAGGATGGCATTACCGTGAACTGCGTCGCACCGGGGCCGATCGCCACCACGGCGTTCTGGGAGAACAACCCGCGTGACTCCGAGCGCGCGCGGCGCATCATCGATAACATTCCCCTACGGCGTATGGGCCAGCCCGAAGAGGTCGCCCAGGCAGTCAGCTTCTTCTGTGACCAGCGCAGCGGCTTCATTACCGGCCAGACACTTTTCGTCTGCGGCGGTGTCACCGTCGGCTAAGCCGCCTACACGACGCCACTCTCCTGTAAGCGGCGAATCGCTTCGTCGCTCTTGCCCAGCAGGCGGCCCAACACGTCCCGCGTATCTTCACCAAGCGCCGGCGGTGCCTTGGTGTAGCTCAGCGACGTTTTGGAGTACTTGATGGGGTTGGCAACGCCGGGCACGCTTCCAAAGGCGCCCGGCACATCCACCTTCATTCCCCTGGCTTTTACCTGCTCGTCCTCGAAGACCTGCGCGATGTCTTGAATGGGGCCGCAGGGGACACTGATAGACTGCAAGAGCTCCGTCAACGCCGCGCTATCAAAGCTCTGCGTCACTTGGCGGATGATGGCCACCAGCGCTTCGCGATGCTGAACCCGCATGGGGTTAGTGGCAAAGCGTGGATCATGGGCCACCTCGGCCAAGCCGACGGCGTTGCAGAAACGCTGGAACTGGCCATCGTTACCGATTGCGATAATGACTTTCTCGCCGCCCGCGGTAGGGAACGGCTGATAGGGAACCAAATTAGGGTGGTATTCCCCGGTACGTTTCGGGGGCGTGCCGCTACAGAAGTAATTCAACGCCTGGTTGGCAAGCCAGCTCACCTGCACGTCTAGCAGCGCCATGTCGATATGCTGGCCTTCGCCGGTCTGGTGGCGGTGATGCAAGGCACCGAGTATGGCAATGACGGCGTTCATGCCCGTGGTCAGGTCCGCTACCGCCATGCCCACGCGCTGCGGCCCGGCGCCCGGCTCATCGTCCGGCACACCGGTGATACTCATAAGCCCCGCCTGCGCCTGGATGAGATAGTCGTAGCCCGCCATGCTGGCCATAGGGCCGGTCTGCCCGAACCCGGTGACCGAGCAGTAAATAATGGCCGGATTGATCGCCGCTAGACTCGCGTAGTCGAGCCGCTTGCTCGCAAGCCCACCCGTCTTGAAATTCTCCACGACGATATCGCACTGCTCGGCGAGTTCATGGAGCAGGGCCTGGCCTTCCGGTCTAGCGATATCGACCGTGACCGAGTGCTTGCCCCGATTGGCCGAAAGATAGTAAGCCGACTGGGGCGGCGACTGCCCCTCACCCTGCCACCAGGGTGGCCCCCAGTGGCGCGTATCGTCGCCAAGCACGGGGCGCTCGATCTTGATCACCTCGGCGCCCATGTCCGCCAGTATCTGCGTACACCAGGGGCCGGCCATCACCCGGCTCAAGTCGAGTACCCGCACTCCTTTCAAAGGTCCAGCCATGGACGCTCCCCTGCTTGATGATGATCATGGCCCAAAGGCCATCCTGAAACGCTCACGACTCCAGCTGCCTGTCCTTGCCAGCCGCGCGCCGCTCCTGAAAGAACTTGAACAGCGCATAGGCGATGGACCCGAATGTCAGCGCGATGAAGAACCAGGTGATAGGTCCGCGAACGAAAACCGATAGATCCCCGTGACTGATCAACAGCGAACGTCGAAGGTTATCCTCGAACATTGGCCCTAGAATAAAGCCGATCAAAAAAGGCGCGGCAGGTATGCCCGAACGATTGAAGAGATAGCCCACCAACCCGAATACCAGCATGAGCCAGATATCGAAGGTCGAATTGTTGACCGCGTAGGCGCCATAAACACAGAACATCAACACGATTGGGAACAGGATGGACTTGGGAATATCAGCAATGAGCGAAAAGTACTTGATGGCCGCATTACCGACGACCAGCAGGATGAGCGAGCTGAACATGATGCCCAGGAACAAGGCGTAGATCAGCGAGAGGTTCTCCTGGAACATGATGGGCCCGGGAGTCAAACCATGCACCATGAAGGCGCCCAGAATGATGGCGGTAATGACATCGCCGGGAATCCCCAGCGACAGCAGAGGAATCAGCGTGGCGCCCGCAACCCCGTTGTTGCCCGCTTCGGCAGCGGCTACACCCTCGACTTCACCCTTGCCGAAGTTGGCCTTGTTGGGCGAGCGCCGCCGAGCATCGCTGTAGGATATGAAAGCAGCGGCCGTTGCACCTGTGCCAGGGATGGCGCCGATCAGTACACCGATCAAGCTGCCCCGGATGATGCTTTTCAGGCTGCGCTTCAACTCTGCCAGGGTCATGCCCGCACCGCTAGCCTTGGCCTTGATGTGAGGCACGATCTTCTTTCTATAGAATTCCAGTATTTCCGGTATGGCAAACAGACCGATCAACAGCGGAATGAAGGAGATCGAATCCATCAGGTTGTAGTTGCCAAAGGTAAGACGCTGCGAACCGAAGACTGAATCCAGCCCCACTAGCGACAAAAGGATGCCCATTAAGGCAGCCAACAGCCCTTTCACCATGGAGCCGCTGGCCAGCGAGATGATGATGGTCAGAGAGAAGCAGATCAGCCAGAAGAATTCCGGCGCGCCAAAATTGAGCGCTATTTTGGCCAGGTACGCGGCAAAGAAGATCAGGGCGATATTGGAGATAAAGTCGGCGATGACCGAGGAGAAAAGCGCCGTTTTCAGCGCCTTTTTGGCATTACCCTGCTGCGCCATGGGATAGCCATCAAGCAGAGTGCAGGCCGAGGCAGGAGAGCCTGGTGTTCGAATCAATATGGCCGTGATCGACCCGCCGTACATGCCGCCCTTATAGATACCCACGAGCAGCAGAATAGCGGCGACCGGCTGCATCGAAAAGGTGAAAGGCAAAGCCAGCGCCACCGCCATGGTAGCCGTGAGACCGGGAATCGAGCCGACGGTGACACCGATGACGACACCCAGCGCAATCGCGATGAAATTATCGATGCTCAAAAATAACTGTAAGACTTCCGAGAAGTTTTCCATAAATCACCTAAGCCGTACGTTGCTGTCGCGTCTTTAGAGGGGCATCAACGGAAGAGGAACATTCATCACGTTGACAAAGAGCAACGTCACGCCAACGGGAAAAGCGATGGCAAAGCCATACGCCCACCAGGTTCTGACGGGATGAGCCAGAAACAGGAGAACGGTCGCCAAAATGCCGGTCACGATCGCCCCCAGTGACTCGAAAAAAAGAATGTAGATCAATACGGCGACCAGCATGATGATGAAACGACGCAGAGGCCCTTTCACCAGTTTTCGCTCATCGTTTTCGCCATCCTGGTGAACCAGAACCCCTTGCAGGATCAGCAGAATGGAGAAAGCAAACATCAACCAGCTGACGATGTTGGGTAGCCACTTGGGCGACATCATCGGGTTCTGAAGAATGGGAGGCTCACCGATATAGTTAGGTACGAGATAGAGCGCCAGGACAAGCGAAATCACCAGCAGTATGACGCCGGTGATAAAATCCAGAGAATCTTTGATCTTTTTCACGACATTGGGACCGGAGAACGACATAACTGCCTCCTAGGGAGACACGTTAAAGTAAGCAAGAAAGGCGAAGGCCGTTGCGACCTTCGCCCTTGTTCTACCAACAAGCGTTTACTGGCTGATGCCTGCCTGCTCGGCAACCTCCTGCCAGCGTGCCAAGTCATCGATGACAAACTGCTTGAACTCTTCACCTTCGACCTGCCCCGGTTGGGCGCCCAACTGCTCTGCAAAGTCGAGGAATTCCTGACGCTCCATGACCTCGTCCAGTGCCGCTTTCAAGGTGTCATAACCCTCTTCGGGGAACGAGTTATGCGCAATCAAACCAAACCAGGCGGTCGTCACGAACTGATCCAGGTTGTATTCGCCGATTTCAGAAAGCGTGGGTACGTCCGGTAGGTACGGAGAACGCTCCTCGGAGGTAACAGCAAGCGCGCGCAAATCGCCCGATTTGATATGCGAGTAGACCGTCGGCATGTTCTCGAAGGAAACGTCGACATCGCCGCCCAGCAAGGCGGGGAGCGATGCACCGCTGCCTGCGAAAGGCACGGCGGTCATTTTAGATCCCGTCAGCGTTTTGAACAGCTCACCGGACATGTGGATGGAGCTGCCTACACCGCTGTGGCTGAAGGCCATGTCCTGATCCTGGGCGGCCTCGATGAACTCGATGACCGAGTGATAGGGACTGTCCGCCGGCACCACCATGACGTTGGGAATGTCGATAACATTCTGAATGAAGGTGAAATCTTCGACAGGGTCATAAGACAGGTTGGGATAAATAGCGGCACCAATCGTATGCCCCGGAGAGGCCATCAATAGTGTATGATCGGCATCACGGCCGCCGCGCGCCAAACGGCCAGTACCGACCGTTGAACCAGCGCCGGGACGATTCTCGACGATGACGTTGGCGTCCAGTTCATCGCTCAGCAGATCAGCGACACGGCGGGACAGTACATCGGTGGTTCCGCCCGGCGCGTAGGGTACGACGAGCCTAACATCCTTCGTTGGCCAGTCAGCGACAGCAGCGGTCGAAAAGGAGGCGGAAATCAGCATGGCACTGCCGCAGGCAGCCCAGGAACTGACGGTTAAAAACTTTTTCATCATGGTCTTCTTCCTATGCGTAACTGCCGAGGTGTTCGCTATTCGTACATATATTCGCATTCCATACAAATAGGGTACTGCGTTACTCTACTGCTAAAAAACACAACTTTAGTAGCAGCTTGCCAAGCATACTGAGAAGACCGCTTGGCTCCGGCAAGCATTAACTATTCAAAAAAGAAGACAGCCCTGCTTTGAATGTATGACCTAACACTACTCGAGCGGCTCGTAAGGCAAACCGACATAGTTCTCGGCGATCGTCTTGAGCCCTGCCTCGGAGCTTGTGACGTAATCCAGCTCGGCGAGCCGTAGTCGGCTGTCAAAACTGTCTTCGTCGTTGAAATTGTGCAGCATGGTGGTCATCCACCAGGAGAAGCGCTCAGCCTTCCAGATCCGTTTCAGGCAGGTCGGTGAGTAGCGCTCGATCAAATCCGTGCGGCCTTCCTGGTAGACCTTCACCATCAGCCGGTAGAGCGTATTCACATCGCTGGCGGCGAGATTGAGCCCCTTGGCGCCGGTGGGCGGGACGATGTGCGCCGCATCGCCGACCAAAAACAGTTTGCCGAACTGCATGGGCTCCACCACGAAGCTTCGAAGCGGCGCGATACTCTTCTCGATGGAAGGCCCGGTCACGAGCTGGCTGGCCACCTCATCGGGCAGGCGGCGCTTGAGCTCTTCCCAAAAGCGCTCATCGGACCAGTCCTCCACTTTTTCATCCAGCGGCACCTGCAGGTAGTAGCGGCTGCGGGTAGCGGAGCGCATGCTGCACAAACTAAAGCCACGCGCGTGGCGGGCGTAGATCAGCTCGTCGGACACCGGTGGCGTGTCGGATAAAAGCCCCAGCCAGCCAAAGGGATAAACCTTTTCGAACTCAGTGAGGCGATCACCGGGAATGCTCTGGCGCGAGACGCCGTGGTAGCCGTCGCAGCCGGCCACGTAGTCACAGTCGAGCCGTAGGGTGTCGCCGTTATGCTCGAAGGTGAGATAAGGCGCGTCGCTTTCCAGATCGAAGAGCTGAACGTTGTCCGCCTCATAGAACGTGGTAGCCCCGGCGGCGTCGCGAGCCGCCATCAAATCGCGCGTTACCTCGGTCTGACCGTAAACCATCACCCGACTGCCGCCAGTCAACTCGTCCAGCGCCACGCGCACGCGGCGGTTGTCGAAAGCCAACTCGAAGCCGTCGTGGGGCAGACCCTCTTCATCCATGCGCCGGTCGACGCCGGCTTCACGCAGAAGGTCCACCGTGCCCTGCTCCAGCACCCCTGCGCGGATACGGCTCAGCACGTACTCGCCGCTGCGCCGCTCGAGGATCACGTTGTCGATTCCCTGGCGCTGCAACAGCTGCCCCAGCAGTAGACCGGACGGCCCGGCACCGATAATCGCCACCTGTGTTTTCATCGAAGGTTCTCCCCAAGCGTGTTCTATACGATCTGTTCCACACGATCTATAAGTTGTATTTTTGATCGAAAGAAGCGCTGGGATAAGGCAGGATATCGCCTATTATCTGGATTTTTGGCGTATAAATGATCGACTTTAGTCAAATGCGCCAGGAGCACTCGATGTCACAGCCTTCCATCGTTCCTGTATTCAAGCTTTACGGCGAAACAAGTCGCTGGCCCACGCCGGATCTTTTGCACTGCGAATCGATTCCTGAGCGTAGCCGGCTGCACGACTGGCGTATTCGCCCGCACCGCCATACCGATCTGGTTCACGTACTGTTGGTCACGCAGGGCAGCGTGGATCTGGAGCTGGAGGGAGCCCACCACTATCAGCGGGATGCGGGGGTCATCGTGGTACCGGCCATGACGATTCACGGATTCTGTTTTTCGCCGGACGTGGCGGGGTACATCGTGACGCTGGCTCAACCGCTGGCGGACCATCTGGGAGTCGCGCTGGACGATGGCCGAGCGCTCAAGCAGCCAGGGTTTTACACCCTTGAAACCGCCGCCAATAGAGCGCAGATCGTGACACTCGTCGAGCAGATCGACCGTGAGTATCGCCACCCGGCGCCGGGACGGCGACAGCTTTTGGAGGTGCTGGCCCAGGCACTGGCCATCGAGCTCGAACGTCTGGTACTGCCGCGCAAACCCGCGCCCCGGCGTTTAGCGCCCAAACCGCGCGAAAAGGGCCGCCAGCACCTTGAACAGTTCCACGCGCTAATCGAGCAGCGCTTCAAGGAGCAGCCCGGCATCGAGGCGCTGGCCGGCGAGCTTGGCCTCAGCCGCGCGCACCTCAACCTTTTGTGCCGCCAGCAGGAGGGCCTGAGCGCCCTGCAGATACTCCACGAGCGGGTGCTGCTGGAGGCCAAGCGCCAGCTCACCTATACCAACATGACCATCGCCGAGATCGCCGATGGCCTTGGTTTCTCCGAGCCGTCCTACTTCACCCGGTTCTTCAAACGCAATACATCGTTGGCCCCGCGCGCGTTTCGACAGCGCCAATTTTCAGAGCGCGCAGAGTAGTGCCATAATTCAGGGATTGCGATCTCCCACGATACCCTATGGGTACTCACCCGGTAGCTTAAGGCTTGCGTATGTATAAAAAATTACAGCGATTCTTTTTTTTAAAACGGCCTGGCTGGTACCTGCTCAACCGCGCGCCGATGAACCCGGTGCTGAATCTGCACGGCTTGACGCCCATGCCCCACCTGGATGACAAGAGCAGCAGCCGCTTTTTTCTGCAGGAGAAGACCGGCACGCTGTTCAAGCTCGTGCACGATAAATACTCACCCCGCGAGGATTTCTGGCGCTGGCTGGGACGCGACATCATTTCCAAGCGCTTGACCGGCTCCTATGACGCTCACAAGGAGTACCAGAGCCGGCGTATTTTGAAAAAGCTGGGCCAGCGCACTGTTAACGTGCGCTGCTACGGCGTAGCGCTCAACTTCTTGAACCCGCTGGGCTCGCTCTATGCCATGGAGCACATGAGCCGGTGTCAGGCGGGAAGCGACTACTATGCCGACCTCGATGACACCAGCCGCGCCCGCTTCATCGATACCTTGGCCTTCCAGGTGGCGGCGCTGGCCGAGGCGGGCTACTACCACCGCGACCTGCATCTGGACAACCTGATGATCGACGAAAGCGGTCAGTTGATTTGGATCGACACTCACGTGAAGGCGCTGCCCTCGTCGCGGGAAAAGCGCCAGGCGCTGTTCGACAACATGCTGACCAACAGCCGCATCGAAGAGCCCGCCGACCGGGCCCGACTCAAGGACCACCTCGCGCCGTATTTTTCCAGCGCCAACGAGGCCCCGAGCCAGTCAGGATGAGAGCAGATAAGGCTAGAGCAAAAAGAACGTGCTCAGCACCGGGAAAATGATCAGCAGCGCCAGCCGAACGAAGTCCGACACGATGAACGGCGCCACGCCCTTGAAGATCTCGCCCAGCCCCACGTGCGGCGCCATGGCCTTGATGACGAACACGTTCATGCCCACCGGCGGGGTGATCAGGCCAAGCTCCACCGTCAGCACCGTGATGATCCCGAACCAGACCGGATCGATGCCCAGCGCCTGGATGATCGGATACACCACCGGCACGGTGATCACCAGCATGGCGATCGAGTCCATGAACATGCCGAGCACGAAGTAGAGCAGAAGGATGCACAGCACCACCGCGATGGGCGCCAGGTCCATGCCATATAGAAAATCGCTGATGGAAAACGAGATCCGCGAGACCGAGATGAAGTAGCCCAGCGTCTCGGCGCCGACCAGCATGAAAAACACCACCGACGACAGCGCCAGCGTCTCCTGCAGGCTGCGCCAGAGACCGGCTCCGCGCATGCCCTTGTAAAGCGCGTAGAGAAGTGTGGCGAACGCCCCGACGCTGGCGCCTTCCGTGGGGGTGAACAGGCCGAAATAGATCCCCAGAATCATCACCAGAAAAACGGCGAAGAACGGTATCAGCCCGGATATCGAGGAAAACTTCGCCCGCCAGGACGTCCGCTCGCCGGCCACGGCCAGGTCCGGGCGCAGGCGCATGACGACCGTTACCGTCAGCGCGTACATGACCAGCCCCATCAGGCCCGGAATCAGCCCCGCCATGAACATGTCGCCGACCGACTGCTCGGTCAAGATGGCGTAGATCAACAGCGCAATACTCGGCGGAATCATGATACCGAGCGTGCCGCCGGCGGCCAGCGCCCCGGTGGCCAGGCCCCGGTTGTAGCCGTAGCGCTCCATTTCCGGCAGCGCCACGCGGGTCATGGTGCTGGCGGTGGCCAAAGACGAGCCGGAAATCGCCGAGAACACCCCGCAGGAGCCGACTGCGGCAATGGCAAGCCCCCCTTTCCAGCCGCCGCAGATCGTGCGCGTGGCGTCAAAAAGCTTGCCTGCCATGCCCGAGTGCGCCGCCAGCACGCCCATTAAAATGAACATGGGCACGGCGCTGAAGCTGTAGTTCGACAGCACCTCGATGGGCACGGTCTTGAGCTGCGCGATGGCGGCGCCCCAACTGATGATCTGCGCAAAACCGCCCACACCGATGATCAGCATGGTCAGCGCGACGGGCACTCTGAGCACCATCAGTACCAGGAGCAGGCCAAGCCCCAGGGCTCCAATCATTTCACTCCCCATCGGCCACCTCCACGTCGGCACCAAAGAGCGCACAGAGCAGCGCGTGCAGGGCGCTACGAATGCCAAGCAGCAGGCTCATGGCCGCCGCCGCGTAGTAAATGGGCCCCATGGGTAGGCGCAAATCCTGGGTCACCTCACCGTGACGCGAGGCCGCCGCCGCCGAATCCAGAAGCCCGGTAAACAGCACCAGACCCAACGCGGCAAAGCCCAGCAGATAGACGCCGTGAAGGCGGTTTTTCATCCACTGGGGCAGGCGGTGCGAAAACGCCTCGACCACCACTTGGCTTTTCTCGACGTTGGCCGCCATGGCCGCGAGCAGCGAACACAGCATGAGATAGCTCACAAGCTCGACGCTTCCGCTCACGCGTAGCGCGAAGGCGCCGTCGGTCAAGCGATAGAGATAGCGGGTGCTGACATCGGCGATGGTCACCATCAGAAGCGCTACCAGCGCTACACCGGCGACCACGCGACAACAAAAGGCCAGCCAGTGGCTAGCCTTTTCCAGAGAACGCTGCATCGGTTACTCCTGGGCGCTTTCGCAAGCTGCGCTGGCCGTCAGCGCGGCTTGATAAACATCGCGTGCCTGATCGAGGCCCCGCTCTTCGAGCTGGCTCAGGTAGGTTTCGATACCTTCCTCCAGCGGGCCCTGCCAGTCCGGGTCCTCGAGCGGATTTTCGATTTCGCGAATCGTGTGCCCGGCGTCGACCGCTTCCTGCTTGCCTTCGACATCCAGACGATCGAAAACCTCGCCAGCCTTCTCGGCCCACTTCATACCGGAGTTGTCGTCGATCACCGCCTGCTGCTCCGGCGTCAAACGATCATAGGCGCGCTGGTTCATGGTGGCGACGAAGACCAGCGTGTAAAACGGCACCTCGGTGTGGTAGCTCACCAGCTCGTTGATGCTAAAGCTGCCAAGCCCCTCCCAGGGAAAGCTCAAGCCGTCGATGACGCCGCGCTGCATGGAGGTATAGATATCCGGCGCTGGCATACCCACCGGGCTTGCCCCCATGTTTTCGAGCATTTCGCCCGCTACGGCGGTCGGGCGGCGAATGCGAAGCCCTTCGAGGTCCGCCGGGGTCTGCACGTCGGTATCGATGGTATGGATACCGCCAGGACCTGTGGTAAACATGAACAACGGCCGGGTGTCCTCGTACTCGCTATCGAGATGGCCTTCGTCATACAGGGTCTGCAGTACGCAGGCGCCCTGGGTCGCCGAATTCGCCACGCCCGGAAGCTCGACGATTTGGGAAAGCGGGAAGCGTCCGGCGGTGTAGCCTTGGGCCGTCGCGCCGATATCGGTAATGCCGTTAGCCGCCGCTTCGTAGATGGAGTCCGGCTTGGCGAGCGTACCCGACGGGAACATCTGTACGTTCAAATCGCCATTGGACTCTTCGGCGATGGTATCGGCCCAGGCTTGCAGAATATCTTCGTTGACGGCGGAAGCGCCCGGCCAGAAGTGCGCCATACGAAGCGTGGTGGCCGCCTGGGCGGAAGCAATGGAGAGACCAGCGATGGTGGCGGCGAGCGCACACCGAGCGAAAACTGCTTTCATGAGGAGCTCCCGTTCTGTTGGTAGAACACGCTTGTTCGCATAACGAATATAAGTTCGTTTTATGGAAATACCATAATCCACTTGCCTATCGAGCACCAATCGACCTTGGTCCAGGGTATCTACGTTGATGGGCATCTTTCGAGACGCTCATAAAAGAATGACTGCTAGTGCTGGCTTCCTAAAAATGCCTGGTAGCGAATACCAATCAAGGCGTGCTCGCGCATCAACATTTCAACTCGCGCGCCTTCGCCACTATCGAGTGCTTGAAAGATGAGTTCGTGGTGCAACTGAGCCAGTTGCAGCTTTCTGAACTCGCCGACTCGATCTTCGTCATCGATTACGATGGACGCTGCGGCAGCGAAAGGCAGATGGTCGTTGCGCGCGATGGCGTCGCCAATCACGGCGCTGCCAGCAGAACTGACGATCAAATCATGAAAACGGTAGTTGAGCTCGATCCAGCGCTCGACATCATCGTCCTCCAAATGTCCCTTTTCAAGCACACCCCGCCCCTTTTGGATCCAAAAAAGCAGATCCCGGCGAAGCTCGTCGGACACTCCTCGCTCGGCCACGCGCTTGGCCGCTAGCCCTTCCAGCGCGCCGCGCACTTCCACCGCGCAGTGAATATCGGCGTCGGTGAATTCGCGCACCATGTACCCACGTTTACCCGCACGCTTCAACAGCCCTTCCTGTTCGAGGCTTCTGAACGCCAGCCTGACCGGCGTTCTGGAGACGCCCAACCGCTCGGCAACCGCCTCTTCGCCCAGTCGCTCACCCTGGGGATAGAAGCCGTCCTCGATCAGCTTGCGCAATCGACTGGCGACGCTTTTATCGTTACTCCCCATTATTGCTCCTGTATCAATTGTTTATCCCCATGCACGAGGTCGGGTAAACCAAAAGTATAGGTTGACGAAGAAAACCATCACCCTCTTTACTTTGGATCCAATAACTAAAAATCAAAAAATACTCTAGAGGATCCTGCCGTGACTCGACACCACTCTCCCTACCCGATGAATACCTGGTACGTTGCCTGCACGCCTGACGAGCTGGAAGATAAACCGCTCGGGCGCACTATCTGCAACAAGCAGCTCGTATTCTTTCGCGGCGACGAAGGCCGCGTCGCCGCCATGGACGATTTCTGCCCCCACCGCGGCGCGCCGCTCTCTCTCGGGTTCGTGCGCGACGGCAAACTGGTGTGCGGCTACCACGGCCTGGAAATGAACTGTAGCGGCAAATGCGACAGCATGCCCGGCCAGCGCGTGCGCGGCTTTCCCAGCGTGCAATCCTACCCCGTCGAGGAGCGTTACGGCTTTATCTGGATCTGGCCCGGCGACCCAGACAAGGCGGACGCAAGTCTCATTCCGGTACTCGAGTGGGCAGAGAACCCGGAGTGGGCCTACGGCGGCGGACTCTATCATATTGGCTGCGAATACCGGCTGATGATCGATAACCTCATGGACCTGACCCACGAGACCTACGTTCACGCCTCCAGCATCGGCCAGCCCGAGATCGAGGAAGCCGCTCCCGACACCAAGGTGAATGGCGACGAAGTCGTGACCAGTCGCGAGATGGAGAACATTCCCGCCCCGCCGTTCTGGCAGGCGGCGCTGCGTGGCAATGGCCTGGCCGACGACGTGCCGGTGGACCGCTGGCAAATCTGCCGCTTCACGCCGCCAAGCCACGTACTGATCGAAGTGGGCGTTGCTCACGCCGGTAACGGCGGGGCCAACGCGCCGGCGGACAAGAAAGCCTCGAGCATCGTGGTCGACTTCATCACGCCGGAATCGGATACCTCGATCTGGTACTTCTGGGGCATGGCGCGCAACTTCAAACCCGAGGATCAGGCGTTGACCGACAAGATCCGCGAAGGCCAGGGCAAGATCTTCGAGGAAGACCTCGAGATGCTCGAGGCGCAGCAGCGTAACCTGCTCAAGTACCCGGACCGCCAGCTTCTGAAACTCAACATCGACGGCGGCGGCGTACAGGCGCGCCGGATCATCGACCGCATCCTGTCTGAAGAGCGCGAGGCCGCAAGCACGGAGGAGAGCGCATGACCCACACCGCCCCCTCGATGATCGTGGAGGTCAAGGCGCGCCACGTCGAGGCGCGCGATATCGTCACCTTCGAACTTGCCGACCCCCACGGCCGGGAGCTCCCGGCCTTCAGCGCCGGCGCGCATATCGATGTGCGCGTCAAGGAAGGGCTGGTGCGCCAGTACTCGCTTTGCAACCATTCAGACGATCGCGACCGTTACCTGATCGGCGTGCTGCGCGACGCCAACTCGCGCGGCGGCTCCTACGCCATGCACGATGAGCTCCAGGTCGGCGATCTGGTGCAGATCAGCGCGCCTAAAAACCACTTTCCGCTCAAGCCCGCCGAGCACACGCTGCTGCTGGCCGGCGGCATCGGCATCACGCCGCTTCTATGCATGGCCGAGCGTTTGGCGCATACCGACGGTGGGTTCGAGCTGCACTACTGCACCCGCTCCCAGGAGCGCACGGCGTTTTATCTGCGCCTGCAGGACTCGAGCTTCGCCGAACGCGTGCACTTTCACTTCGACGACGGCGACGCCAGCCAGCACCTGAACCTCGACGCGCTGCTCGGCGAGCCCAGCGCCGATACCCACGTTTACGTGTGCGGCCCCAAGGGCTTCATCGATGCAGTCATGACCACCTGCAAGGCCAGCGGCTGGCCGGAGGATCAGGTGCATACCGAGTACTTTAGCGGCGCCGATACCTCGAACGAGGACGACGGCAGCTTCGAGGTACGCATCGCCAGCAGCGGGGCAAGCTTTACCGTGCCTGCGGACAAGACCGTTCATCAGGTGCTGGCCGAAAACGGCATCGAGGTGATGGTCTCCTGCGAACAGGGCGTATGCGGCACCTGCCTGACCCGCGTGCTCGAAGGCGAGCCGGACCATCGCGATTTGTATCTCGAGGAGCACGAGCATGCAGCCAACGATCAGTTCACGCCGTGCTGTTCCCGTGCTAAAAGCAGCGTACTCGTATTGGACCTTTAAGTTCTCCCCCCTGATACTGCTCAAGAAGATAGAAGGATAACTATAATGAAAAAAATTCCGACGACCGTGACACGTGCCGCGCTGATGAGCGCGCTGGTTTTATTACCCGCCGCCGCTCAGGCCCAGACCACGCTGCGTCTGGCCCACGTCTGGCCCGGTGGGTCGATGGTTGACAGCGCGCTCTTCCAGGCCTGGGCGGACAGCGTCAGCGAGGCCTCCAACGGCGAGCTCGACGTGGAAGTTTTCCCCAGCCAAACGCTGGCCAAGTCAGCGCAGACCTACGACAGCACCGCCCGGGGCATTGCCGATATCGGCGCCTCAGCCCAAGGCTATACGTCCGGGCGCTTTCCGTTGACGCAAATTGTCGAGCTGCCCGGCGTCTCCTCGAGCGCCCGCGAAGGCGCCTGCATTCTGCAGTCGCTCTATGACCAGGGCTACCTGGACGACGAGTATGCCGATACCCGGCCGCTGTTTTTCTTCACCACCGGCCCGGGCTATTTGCACACCAAGGAGCGCCAGATCGAAAAACCCGAGGACCTGGCCGGGCTGCGACTGCGCCGGCCCACGTCGGTGGTCGGCGACATGATGGAGCGCCTGGGCGCCCAGGCCGTTGGCATGCCCGCGCCGGACGTCTTCACCGCCATGCAGCGCGGCGTCGTCGATGGCTTGAGCTTCAATTGGGAGGGGATGAAGACCTTCCGACTCAGCGAGCTGGCGAACTACCACACTGAAGTCCCGCTTTATGACCTGTCGCTGTTCGCGGTCATGAACCAGCGTAACTACGATGGCTTGCCGGAGGAACTTCGCCAAGTGATCGACGAGCACAGCGGCATGGAGTGGTCGATGCGCGCCGCCGAGGTCTACGACACGTTGATCAAGGAAGGCCGCCAGGAGGCCGTCGAAGCCGGCCACACCTTCGTCGAAATCGACGACGCGCTCAACGACCCCGATTGGGGCCCGGTGTTGCAGGAAACTATCGATCGTTACATCAGCGAGGTCGGTGGTAACGCCCAGGAGGTTTACGACACGGCCATGAGTCTCAAGGCTGAATGCGCGGTGAGCGACGCCTGACCCGCGATAAACATTGAAAAGACACGCGGTCCTTTAGGGCCGCCGGATACGAAAGCGCCGGGGCAGTGCCCCGGCGCTTTTTTTCGGCCCAACAAGATCAGAAGTCGAAAAAGACCGTCTCACCCGGGCCCTGCAAGCGAATGTCGAAACGGTATCGCACCACGCCATCGGCTTCTTCACGCTTGGCGATCAGCGTCTGGCGGCGGCTATCCGACTCGACGCGGGAGAGCACCGGACAGGCCGCGTTGGCCTCAACCTCATCATCGAAATAGAGCCTTGTCTGCAGGTGGATGTTCACGCCGCGAGCGAAGATCGACAGGTTGATGTGCGGCGCCATCGGCGCACCGTTTGGATGAAGTACCGCGCCGGGCTTGACGGTTTTCAGGCGCCATTCGCTTCCCTGATCCGCCGTCGTGGCGGTTCTGCCAAAGCTGTTAAAATCGTTACGTAAATCGTAATTTGATTGATAATAACCGTCGGCATCGGCCTGCCAGGCTTCCAAAAACGCGTCGCGAACCAGGTCATCGTTGCCGTCGATGACGGTGCCGATGATCTCGATGGATTCGCCCTTGGCATTGGGGCCCGCCATCTCGTTCCAGACCTCCTCGTCACGCTCCGGGTTACCGGCAGCGGCGGGGGCCAAACCGATATGCACGTAGGGCCCGGCGGTTTGCGAGGCGGTCTCGCGCAGCATCAGCTCGCTGGTCGGCTGGGTGTTAGGCTGTTTCATGTGTTTCTCCCCTGCCTTACTGGTTTTCGAAATAGGTTTGCAGCTCACCGCGCACCACGATATCGAAACGATACGCGAGGCAGTCCATCGGCCGGCTCTGGGCCATGTCCAGACGCCCGATCATGGTTTCCACGGCGTCCGGGTCTTTCAGGGTATGTACGATCGGACACAGGGGAATCAGCGGATCGCCCTCGAAATACATTTGGGTGATCAGGCGCGTTGAGATCGAAGGCCCCATGACGGAGACGTGGATATGTGCCGGGCGCCAGCTGTTCACATCGTTGGGCCAAGGGTAGGGGCCGGGCCTAATGGTACGGAAGCGATAAAAGCCCTGATCATCGGTCAAGCAACGCCCCACCCCGCCGAAGTTCGGATCCAGCGGCGCCAGGTAGGCGTCCTTCTTGTGGCGGTAGCGCCCGCCGGCGTTGGCCTGCCACATTTCGACCAGCGTATGCGGGATTGGCTTGCCGAACTGATCGACCACGCGGCCGTACATGATGATCCGCTCGCCTTGGGGCAGACCTTCGCCCTGGGTGAAGTTCATCAGCAGGTCGTTGTCAAAACGGCCCATGCGCAGGTGGCGAAAATCCGGACCGGTCAGCTCCGAGGCGGTAGGCTGCTGCAGACTCATCAGCGCCTGCTGCGGCGAGCGCGCCACCGATGTCTTGTAGCCAGGGGCGTAGGCCGGGGGATGCCAGTTGCGGTCACGGGTCACGAAGCGGTTATAGTCATGGGTCATGGGAGAGGCTCTTGATGGCGTTATGAGCACCGGCCAGGCGAGCGCCGGCAGGCCCCGAGTGTGGCGGGTTGCCGCACTTTTGCCAATTGAAGAGTCATGGCCGCCCATAACCCATGGGTTATGGGAATTACGACCTTGGTTGAATGCGCTCTGCCGCGACCTGGCGCAGCGTTTCGCAAAATACGTCGCGGCTCATCGAGGCCTCCATGCTCGCGTTGGTGCAGACCCCTACCGACCCGCCCTGGGACTCGAAGGGCAGCGCGACCTCGACGAGCTCGCCCCTTTCGAGCTCGCCGGCCACCGCCTCGCGCGGGGCGATCCACAGCGCGTCACTCTCCAGCGTGTAGCTATGGCTGACCGGCAGCGACAGCGTTTCAAGCAAAAGCGGTGGCAAGGTAATGGCGTGGCGCACGCAGAAGCTGTCCACCTGCTGGCGCAGCGTGGTCTGGGGCGGCGGTAGCGCCCAAGGGTAGTCGACGAGCTGGTCGGCGGCGACCGGTGCTACCCGGGCCAATGGATGATCGCGGCGGGCGACGATCACCAGCGGCTCATAGTAAAGATGCTCAAAGTAGAGATCGCCGATCTCCCGCGCCTCGGTCATTCGCCCCACCACCATATCCAGCTCGCCCAAGCGCAAACGCGACAGCAGATAGGCGCTGGCCCCGGTCACCACCGATACGCACACCTCCCCGACGCCCAGAGGCGGCGCGGCATGAAAGCGCTGAATTGCCAGCGGCAGCAAACGGCTTTCGACGGTGGAGAGCGCCCCCACCCGCAGCCAGCGCTTGCCGCGATGGCCGCTGCCGATCGCCCCCACGCCTTCATCGAGCGCGCGCAGAGCGGGCCCGGCGTGGCGCAAAAGCGTGAGCCCCGCCTGGGTGAGCGATATCCCTTGGGCGCCCCGTTCGAACAGCGGCGTCTCTAAAATCTCCTCGAGCTCGCGGATCGCCTTGGAGATCCCCGGCTGGCTGATCGAAAGCGCCTCGGCGGCGCGGGCGAAACTGCGTCGCTTGGCGACTTCGAGAAATGCCGTCAGGTGGCGCAGTTTGATACGGGCGTTCAGCATGGCGCTCTATCCGCGAAACGAAAGCACTACCTTCGCCGATTCATGCGCGCATGAAAACCGTGACGTTACTCGCCGCACTCGTCACGCAGGCTCAGCGCGCGCTCATAAACCTCGCGGGCGTTGTCCAATCCGCGCTCCTCCAGCCGTGCCAGATAGCGCTCGGTGCCCTCCTCCAGTGGGCCCGCCCACGCCGGGTCACTGAGAGGGTCCTCGACGGTATGGATCGTATCGCCCTGTTCCAGCGCCTCGTCGCGCCCCACCGCGTCCAAGTGGTGATACACCTCGCCGGCCACCTGCGACCACTCCATGCCGCTATGCTGATCGATCACCGCACGCGCCTCATCTGAGAGCGCTTCAAACGCATCGCGATTCATCACTGCCATGACCGCGCCGGAGTAGTAGGGTACTTCCAGGTGATAGTCGACTAGCTCGTTGATACCGAACACACGCATCGCTTCCCAGGGAAAGCTCAAGCCGTCCATCACGCCGCGCTGAAGCGAGGTGTAGATATCCGGCGCCGGCATGCCGATCGGGTCGGCCCCCAGGCTTGAGAGCATTTCTCCGGCGACGTCGCTTGGGCGGCGGATGCGTAGCCCCGCCAGATCCGACGGCGACTCGATCTCGGTGCTGCGCGTATGCAGGTATGCCGGGCCCGTGGTAAACAGGAATAACACCTTAACGTCTTCGTACTCACTGTCGATGAGCCCCTCGTCAAACATCGTTTGCAGGATACAGGAACCCTGAGTGGCGCTACTGGAGACGCCCGGCAGTTGCACGATCTCGGAGAGGGGAAAGCGCCCGGAGGTGTAGCCCTGCAGTGAGGCGGCGATGTCGGAAATGCCGTCGACCGCTCCCTGATAGGCGTGGTCCGGCTTGCTCAGCGTGCCAGAGGGAAATATCTGAACGTCGAGCTCGCCCTGGGAGGCCTCTTCGACGCTGTCGGCCCAGACCTCGAATATCTCCTTATGAACGGCGGAGGCCGACGGCCAGAAGTGAGACAGGCGCAGCGTTTCGCCGTGAGCGGTAAGCGATGCGGTGGCGGCCAACGTAACGATCAGGGCTTGTGAGATGGCGCGTTTCATGAGGTCATCCTCTTATTGTCATTGTAAAGCAATGGTGATTATCGAGTGTGTTGCGACACTGTATTGACGCCCATTCAGGTCTGAAGTGTAGGCACCTCGATCAGTAGTGGGGCTTCCATCCCAAGGCCCTTCATCAGCGCGGCCTCCAGGCGCTCCCGATTGGTGGCGCACACGGCTTCCACGCCGTAGCCTTCTGCCAGCGCGCAGAAGTCGATGTCGGGCACGTCGAGTCCCGGCGCATCCTCCACCTGCATGTGCTTGGCAAACCCTCGCAAGGCACCATAGGTGCCGTTCTTGAGGATGATAAAGATCACCGGAACGCGGTACTGGGCGGCACTCCAAAGTGCGGTGATGGCGTAGTTGGCCGAGCCGTCGCCGACGAGCCCGATCACCTGACGCTCGGGGCAGGCGAGCTGGGCTCCCACCGCTGCCGGCAAACCGAAGCCGAGCCCGCCGGCGGCGGGAAAGAAGTAGCTGCCGGGATGACGCATCTCGACCCGCTCCCAGAAGATTTCCACCGTCGAGGTGGCCTCCTTGACGTAGATGGCATCCTTTGGCGCCAGCGCGTTCACGGCCTCGAATACGTTGGCCGGCGCCATGCGGCCCTTTTCATCCTGTACCGCGCCGGGTGTCGGTAGCGCTACGGGCATCGCGCGGCTGCTTGTCTCGAGATGCGGCAAGAGTGCCTCGAGCATCGCGTGCACACCGCCTACGTAGGCCTCCCCCACTGGCGCTCGGGCGGCTTCGTCCGCATCGGAGGTAACGTGTATAAGGCGGGCCCCATCCGGTAGGTAATGCCCTGGCGCGTACTTGTGATAGCGAAATACCGGCGCGCCTACAACGACGATCAAATCATGACCGTCGAGCTGCTCACTGATCCCGGCAATGGCCGCGGGCAGCACGCCGCGAAAGCAGGGATGACGATTGGGGAACGGACAGCGCGAGGCAGATGGCGCCACCCACACCGGCATTTTCAGGCGCTCGGCAAACGCGATGGCAAGCGCATTGGCCTGCTCGGCGTCCACCTCGGGGCCAAGTACCAGCACCGGGTTGTTCGCTGACTGAAGGCGCAGGGCCAACTGCTCGACCTGCGCCACCTGCGGCGCGCCGGTATGATGCACCTCACGCTCCAGCAGGTGGAGGGCATCATCGCCGGCCTCACGCTGCCAGTCATCGTGGGGAATCGAAACGTAAACCGGCCCCCGGGGCCGGGCATTCGCGCTGTGGATCGCTTGGCTCAACGCTCGAGGAGTATCTTCCGCGCAGGCCGGTTCATAGCTCCACTTGACCAGCGGCCGTGGAAGTTGCGGCGCATCGACGTTGGCGAGCATCGACTCCACGCCGATCATCGAACGCGCCTGCTGTCCGGCGGTGAGCACCAGTGGCGAGTGGGAGTACCAGGCGTTGGTCAGCGCCCCCATGGCGTTGCCGGTCCCCGCCGCAGCATGCAAATTGACGAAGGCAGGCTTGCCGCTTGCCAGTGCGTAGCCATCTGCCATGCCCGCTACCACGCCCTCGTGCAGACCCAGGATGTACTCAAAATCCGCCGGCATATCCTTGAGAAACGGCAGCTCGTTGGACCCCGGATTACCGAAAATGTTGGTGATCCCTTGACGACGCAAGAGTTCATAGGTAATCGCGTGAACGCTGGGCATTGTCTGCTCCTGATTGAATTTGTTTCATTCACGCTAACGGGCTTATCTATAATCAATCAAATCAATATTATTTCTTATAAAAATAGATGAGGCTTATAGAAAATGGCGCAGGTCGATTTGAATCTGATGCGCACCTTGGTGATGCTCTATGAAACCGGCAGCGTGACCCAGGCCGCCGAGCAGCTTCACGTTACCCAGCCGTCGATCAGCTACGCCTTGAATCGGCTCCGCGACCTGTTCGACGACCGGCTGTTCGTGCGCACCGCCCGGGGAATGGAGCCCACCACTGTGGCGCGTCAGCTCTATCCGTCGCTGAAAGAAGCCTTGCGACAGATCAACGACACCATCGACGGCAGCCGTCACTTTACGCCCGAGCGCTGCAAGCTCCGTTTTCGCTTGGCGCTGACCGACCTGGGTGAGATGTCACTGCTGCCTGCCATTTTGAAATCCTTCTACGCTCAGGCACCCCAGGCTGAGCTCGAGGTCGTACCACTGGAGATCGATAAGGCGCGAGAGTGGCTGACGACCGGGAAGGTCAACGCGGTGATCTGTAGCCGGACGCTCGGCGGCGCTGGCATCGACAAGCACGTGCTACTCGAAGACCGCTATGTCTGCCTGCTCGACCAGCAAGGCAGCCCAGCCGACGACTTCAGCCTCGAGCGATTCATTCATGGTAGGCACGTATCGATCGCCTCCTCATCGGGCCACGGCCTGGTCGAGGAGGTGCTGACGCAGCGTGGCATCGAGCGCAAGGTGAGCCTGTCGCTTTCGCACTTCTCGGTGCTTCCTCAGGTTCTTCAGGGCAGCGACCTCATCGCGATCCTGCCGCTGCAGATCGCCGCACGTTTCGCGGATGCCAGGCTCAAGGTCCACGAACTCCCCTTCGCGGTGCCAGGCTTCGACGTGGCGCTACACTGGCACGCCCAGCCCCGCAGCGCGGCGCCACAGCGATGGTTCTGCGCGACCGTGATCGACGCCGTCACCGCCGTGCAGCGAGCGTAGAGCGTAGCCTTGGCGCGGTGTGGCCCAAAAAAAACGGCGCACCAGGCGCCGCTTTCGGGGTCATCAATCAAGGTGGGCCAAGCTGCCGATCTCAGATGGGATAGTGGCGCGGGCCGGTCTGAAGCGTCATCCAGCGCAGGTCGGTGAACTCCTCGATCACCGCCTTGCCGCCGAACCGGCCATAACCGCTGTTTTTGACGCCGCCAAACGGCATCTGAGGCTCGTCATGTACCGTGGGCGCATTGATATGACAGATGCCGGTGACGATCTGGCCGGCCACGCGCAGCCCGCGGGCGCTATCACGAGTAAACACCGCGCCGGATAGGCCGTACTCGCTGTCGTTGGCGATGCGGATGGCCTCCTCTTCGCCCTTGACGCGCATCATCGCGGCCAGCGGACCAAAGGACTCCTCAGCGTAGAGGCGCATCGTCGAGGAGACGTTGTCAAGCAGCGTCGGCTGCATGATCACCCCGTCGGCCTTGCCACCACAGGCGAGCCGTGCGCCCTTACCAGTGGCATCGTCGATCAGCTCGTTGAGCTTGTCGCCGGCGGCCGATGAAATGAGCGTGCCCAGAGCATTACCCTCGTCGCGCGGGTTCCCGGCCAGCAGCGTTTTCGCTTTCGCCGCAAGCTTCTCGGCGAATTCGTCGGCGACCGTTTCATCAACAATCAAGCGCTCGGTGGACATGCAAATCTGCCCCTGATTGAAGAAGGCCCCGAAGGCCGCCGCATCGACCGCCGCATCGATGTCCGCATCGTCGAGCACCAGAAACGGCGCTTTTCCACCCAACTCCAGCAACACGGGCTTCAAATGTCTGGCGGCCTGCTCGGCGATAATCCGCCCGACGTGGGTGGAGCCGGTAAAGTTGACTCGCCGCACCGCTGGATGCTCGATCAGTGCGCTGACCACGGCCGCCGCCTGTGTCGGATCGTTGTGGATGACGTTGACCACACCGTCACCCAAGCCGGCGTCATGCAGCACCTCCCCAATCAGTGCGTGGGTGTTCGGGCACATCTCCGAGGCTTTCAGGATGACGCTATTACCACAGGCCAGCGGCCCGGCCAGCGCCCGGGTGCCGAGGATGATCGGCGCATTCCAGGGCGCGATGCCGACCACCACACCGCAGGGGACGCGCACACCCATCGCCATGCTGTTGGGCACGTTCGAGGGAATCACATCCCCCTGGATCTGCGTCGTCAGCGCCGCCGACTCGCGCAGTACGTCGGCCGCTACCATTACGTTGAATCCGGCCCAGCCTGGCGTCGCCCCGGTTTCATCCACCATGGCGTCGATAAACGCTTGCTGACGCGCCTCCATCAGGTCGGCGGCCTTGTTGAGTTTGGCACGCCGCTCGCCAGGGCCCGTTTTTGACCAGGCCGGGAACGCGCGCTCTGCCGCTTCCACGGCGCGCCCGGCGTCGGTCGGCGACGCCGCCGCCGTTCGAGAAACCGTCTCACCGCTGAGCGGATTACAGCGATCAAAGGTGGCGCCCTCTGAGGCAGGGCACGATTGCCCGTCGATTAAGAGCTGAACTGGGGTCATGGTATGGCTCCGGTGAATGCACGAGCGGGGTGCATGAATTGTTATTGGTGATGCGTCGTCATCCCGGCGATTATTCCCCCCAGCCCAGCTCCTTGGCCAGCGCAAAGGCGTGATTGGCGGCTGGGACGCCTGCATAGATGGCCACGTGCATCAGCACCTGGCGAAGCTCGGCCTCGCTCAAACCGATACGTTGAGCCGTTTTCAGGTGCAGCGTCAGCTCTTCACGGCCAAGCGCCGCCAAAATGCCGGTGGTGATCATGCTGCGTTCGCGCCGGGTGAGATCCTCGTTGCTCCAGAGCTCGCCCCAGGCCAGGCGCGTGATCATCTGCTGGAAGGGCGTATCCAGGCTGTTGGCGTTAGCGGTGGAGCGCCCGACGTGGGCCTCGCCCAGCACCTCTTTGCGCGTTTCAAGGCCGGTGGCATAGGCCACCCCGTCGTTGGCGACGTCGCCAAGCTCTCTGGCCATGGCGCCCAGGAGCGTCTCGGCAAAGCGCGCGGGGGCCTCGACCGATGGCACGTGGCCCACGCCGTCGAACACCTCGAGCGGCGCGCCGCCAAGCTCCTCGGAAAGCACTTCAAGGGTCGCGGGCGGGGTCGCGAGATCGTCGCTGCCGCCGAGCAGCTGCACCTTGACGCCTTTACTGGAGAGCTTCCCGGTGAAGGTATCGCGGCCCAGCATCTCGCAGAGCTGGGCGTAGGACTCATCGTCGCCGCGGCCCATCTGCACGCACCAGCCCGCTTTCAGCGCGGGGCTCGCCTCAAAGGCTTTGGGGCCGAACCAGCGCGGGACGATCTCCTCGGCCATGGCCTTGAGCCCTTCGTCACGCACCCGCGCGGCGCGGGTATTCCATAGCTCCGGGTTGCCGATGACCGCGCCAGTGTTGGTCAGCGTGGCCGACAGTAGCCGGTCGCCGTGCGCCTCGATCAGCCGCTGACCGATCACCCCGCCGATGGACGTGCCCACGAAGTGAAAACGTGCAGCACCAGCGATATCCGCCAGCGCCAGCGCCTCGTTGGCCAGATCAGCGGGCGTGACGCGTTCGCCACTTACCGCTTGGCTTGCGCCGTGGCCTGGCAGGTCCCAGGTCAGCACACGATAACGCGGCAGCAGCGCCGGAATGACGTCGTCCCATACCGCCTGGCTCATGCCCAGCGGATGTGCCAGCACCACCAGCGGGTTGGTCTGGGCGCCGAGCAGCCTATAGGCGACGCTGCGGCCGTTGAACTCCAGATAAGCCATGTAACCTCCGTTAAGCGCGTTCGATCAGCGTGGCGATGCCCTGGCCGACACCGACGCACATGGTGCACAGCGCGTAGCGCTTGCCGCTTTGCTGTAATTCATGGGCGGCGGTGAGCAACAGCCGCGCGCCGGACATGCCGAGCGGGTGGCCGAGCGCAATCGCACCGCCGTTGGGGTTGACCCGCGGGTCGTCGTCCGCAAGCCCTAAGTCGCGCATGCAGGCCAGGGCTTGAGCCGCGAAGGCTTCGTTGAACTCAAAGACATCAATGTCGTCGAGCGAAACGCCGGTGCGCTCCAGCAGCTTCTTGACCGCGGGCACCGGGCCGTAGCCCATGATGCGCGGCTCGACGCCGGCGGTGGCCATACCGATGATCTTCGCCATCGGCTCAAGACCGTGACGCTTCACCGCCTCGTCGCTTGCCACCAGCATGGCGGCGGCGCCGTCGTTGACACCGGAGGCGTTGCCGGCGGTGACACTGCCGCCGTCACGAAACGGCGTGGGAAGCCCGGCGAGCTTCTCGAGCGTCGTTTCCCGCGGATGCTCGTCGGTGTCGAATACCAGCGGCTCCTGCTTGCGCCGGGGGATCTCGATGGCGGTGATCTCGCGAGTAAAGCGCCCGGCCTTTTGCGCAGCGGCGGCTTTTTGCTGGGAGCGCAGCGCGAAGGCATCCTGATCTTCCCGAGAAATGTTGAACTGCTCGGCGACGTTTTCCGCCGTTTCCGGCATGGAGTCGATGCCGAAGGACTTTTTCATGATCGGATTGACGAAGCGCCAGCCGATGGTGGTGTCCTCGATTTTTTGGCCACGCGAGTAGGCGCTGTCGGCCTTGCCCATCACGTAAGGCGCGCGGGACATCGACTCCACGCCGCCGGCCAAGGCGAGCGCCATTTCGCCCGCCTTGATGGCGCGAAACGCGGTGCCCACGGCGTCCATGCCCGACCCGCACAGGCGGTTCATGGTGGTGCCGGGAACGCTGGTGGGAATGCCCGCTAAAAGCGACGACATGCGCGCCACGTTGCGGTTGTCTTCGCCGGCCTGGTTGGCGCAGCCCATGAAGACTTCCTCGATGGCCGCCGGATCGAGCTGTGGTGCCTCGGCAAGAACGGCCTTGAAAATCGTGGCGGCCATATCGTCCGGACGTACCGGGGCAAGTGTTCCGCCGAAGCGGCCGACCGCCGTGCGGCGGGGGTGACACAGATAGACATCGCTCATGTTCAGCTCCTTACTGGCCGGCGTGGGCGCGATCGGTGCGCTCTTTCAGCTCGCGAAGAATAGTCAGCTCGTTCTCGTCGGGCTCCGGGGTGCTTTCCAACTGCTCGGCGAAGCGAATCTCCCAGCCGGTGGCGTCCTGTACCTGCTCGCGGGTCACGCCCGGATGCAGCGACACCACGACCAGCTCTTTGGTCTCCGGGTCGGGCTTCATGACGCACAGATCAGAAATCACCCGGGTCGGGCCCTTGCCGATGTTGGGCACGTTATCGCGACCCTTGCCATCGCGGCCAAAGCCGAGGGTGGTGACGAAATCAACCTTCTCTACGAACGCACGGTGGGAGTGCTTGAGAGTAATGAACACCTCGCCGGCGTTGGTGGCGATCTCGGGCGCGCCGCCGCCGCCCGGCAGGCGCACTTTTGGCTCACGGTAGTCGCCGATCAGCGTAGTGTTGAGGTTGCAGTACTTGTCGATCTGAGCGGTACCCAAGAAACCGACATCGATCTTGCCGCCTTGCAACCAGTAGCGAAACATCTCCGGCACCGCAACGGTGGTCAGCGCAGTTTCGGCAAGCTCGCCGTCGCCAATGGACAGCGGCAGCACGTTGGGCTTGGTCTGCAGCGTACCGGACTCGTAGATCAGTACCACATCGGGGGCGTGGGTCAGGCGCGCCAGGTTAGCGGCTTCCGAGGGCAGACCAATGCCCACGAAGCAGGTCGACCCGTTCTCGAGCGCCCGGGCGGCGGTGACGGTCATCATTTCAGAAGACGTGTATTCGAGACTCATCAGGCGCTCTCCCCTGTTTGATGCACGTTTTCGTCAAGCCACTGGGTGAAGGTATCGCGGTCACGGGCGATGGCATCCCACTCCTTGTAAAAGCGGTTGCTGCGCCCGTAATAGCCGTGGGTATAGGAAGGCAGCGCGCCTTTTTCGGCGACCGCAATGGCACTGATCGCCCAGCCGGGAATCACGCAGGCATTGGGGTGAGTGTCGAGATCATCGACGATCTCCTCGACCGTGACGATGCTGTGTTTGGCCGCCAGCACGGCTTCCTTCTGCACGCCGACGATGCCTTCGACCAGCACGTTGCCTTGGCGGTCCGCGCGCTGGGCGTGAATGATCGAGACGTCCGGGCGCACCGACGGCACCGCCGCCAGCCGCTCGCCGGTGAACGGGCACTCGATGAACTTGATCTGGTCGTTAACGCTGGGCAGCTCGCTTCCCACGTAGCCGCGCAGCACCGCCAGCGGCAGGCCCGCCGCCCCCGCTTCGAACGCGCAGGCCATGGCGGCGTGGCTATGCTCGAGAATCTCGACCTTATGCGGCCAGCCCTTCTCGACGGCGTCGCGCAGGCGGTGCAGCGAGCCCACGCCCGGGTTGCCGCCCCAAGAGAAGATCACCTTTTTCGCGCAGCCGGCGCCGATCAGTTGATCGTAGATGATGTCCGGCGTCATGCGAATGAGGGTGAGGTCGCGCTTTTGCTGACGAATGACTTCGTGGCCCGCCGCGAACGGGATGAGATGGGTAAAGCCTTCCATGGCCACGGTCGCGCCGTCTTCAACGTAACGGGCGACCGCGTCATGCAAGCTGAGGAACTCGGCCATAGCATTGCCTCTTGACGAACAGTGGGGATCATCTGCCTATATGTTCGCAAGGCGAACATAGATTCTTAGTACGAACAAATTACTGCGCCACGGCACAAGCGTCAAATGTCGCCCCTGCTCGGAAGCAAACCACGTCGTCACAATCGAAACGGCCACTTGGAAATTAGCTTTTTCTGTTCAATAACTTACCGATTCTCGAGCCACTTTTTGGTGCGCGTCACCTGTAAAATGCTGCTACCAAGGTATAAAGCGGGATCGCACGCCTGGTCGAGCGCCTCGCGCGTCACGGCGTCGGCAACGTCGGGGTATTCAAAGAGCACGTCGGCGTAGGGGCGCGCCTCACGCCGGGCCTGCTCGGCGGCATCGGCACTTATGGACTTCGCCTTGTCGGCGCCCAGCGCCGGCGCCAGCAGCTTGGCCACCGGCTCGGCCATGATGCCGCCACCGGTGGCCGAGAGATTGCGACGCATCCTTTCGGTATGCACCTCGAGCCCTTCAAGCAGCGTCGCGGTCTGCTCAAGCGCCCCCTCCACCAGCAGCGCGCTCTCGGTCATCGGCGCCCACTCCGCGTGCCACTCGCCCAGCCCCCGCTCCAGCGGCTGGGCAGCAGCGTTGAGGACGACGCCGGCATGACCGTGGACCTGGCGCGCCGCACTTCTGATCAGCGCGCAGCGCACCGGATTGCGCTTGTGGGGCATTGACGAGGATTCGCCCATGCCGGGGGCGGCGGGCTCGGCCACCTCACCGATTTCGGTCTGAGTCATCAGGGAAATATCCAAGGCGATCTTGTCGGCCGCGGCGGCCACGGCATCGAGCGCGGTGACGAGCGCATGCACCGGATAGCGGTCGGTATGCCAGGGCAGCACCGGCGAAGCCAGGCCCAGTCGCGTTGCCAGCGCGTCCATCCACTCGAGGCCCTCTGCCTCCCACCCGGAATGCACACCCACCGCGCCGCCGAACTGCAGCGGAAGCTCGATTTCCATCAAGCGCCGCCGCGCCTGCTCGAGTCCCACCGCCCAGTGAGCCACTTTGACGCCGAAGGTGATCGGCAGCGCCTGCTGCATCAGCGTGCGCCCGACCATGGGCGTTTCGGCGTGCGCCTGCATCAGCGCGATGGCCGCCGCGCGGCAGCGCAAAAGCCACTCGTCCAGCGCTTTCAGGCGCGCCTTGAGCAGCAGCATCAGGGCCGAATCGATAACGTCCTGGCTGGTCGCGCCCTGATGCCAGTAGCGTTTGAGGTCATCGTCGAGCAGACCGCGCCCTTGCTTGACGAAGGGAATCGCTGCGTTGCCGCCGGTGGCGATCCCTTGAGCAATCGCCGCCGTGTCGAAGTTCACGCTTTGAAGCTGCTCACGCATCCGCTCGGCCGCGCCGCCGGGCACCGCGCCGCTTGCTTGCTGAACCTCGGCCAGCGCCAGCTCGAAGGCCAGCATGGCGTCGACCATGGCATTTTCATCGCAGGCGCCAAGCGCCTGGCCGCTCATGAAAGGGTGTTTTAGAAATTCGGCGGGCATGGACGTCACTCTCCTTGATCAGCGGCCACCAGGGCGCATGTGAACATGTGTTCGTTATTCGAACCATACGCTAAAGAGCGGGCGAGGTGCTTGCAACTGTTGCAACCGGTATTTGCCGCCCAAACGCCTACGCTCAGTCGGGGCGGACATAGCGAAGTACCATGTCGGTGACGTGGTCTTCGAGCTTCTGCTGATTCTCGGATGCGCGCTGGTCCCAATCGAAGATGCGCGAGAAGGTGTGCTGATTGGAGACGTTGAAAAACGACAGCGCGCTGATCAGCCAGTGTAGCTCGCGCGGGTCCAACCCCTCGCGAAAGCAGCCGGTTTCCACGCCGCGGCCATAGACGCCGGACAGCGTATCGATCACCCCGGCGTTGAGCGACTGAATGAGCGTCGACTGCGCGACGAAGCGGCCGTGATGGATGTTCTCGATCATGACCAGGCGAATGAAATCGGGATTTTTGGCATGGTGGGTAAAGGTGAACCGCACCAGCCGGGTCAACGCTTCGACAGGCGCCAAGTGGTTCAGGTCGAGCTCGGCTTCCTGCAGGCGCACCTTCTGGTAGGCCGCTTCCAGCGTGTGCCGGTAGAGCGACTCCTTGTCCGTGAAGTAGTAATAGATCATTCGCTTGGAAGCGCGGGTCTTGGCCGCTATCTCGTCGATACGTGCCCCGGAAAGTCCGTTTTTTGAAAACTCGCGCGTCGCTACGGCCAAAATATCGGCGCGCACGGATTCGGGGTCGTTTTTACGCCGGCGACGAGGCCCGGCCGGGGGTTTCTGGCTCGCGGAAGCGGTCATGAGAGGCGCCTTTTGTTGTCATGATTGTTCTTTTGTCTAGTATGCCCTAGCTTGACTGAACGTACCATTTCGTACATTGTTTTGAAAGACACTACGAAAAAGCCTAAAAACGCCACGCCATGCGGCTTTCGAGGCCGCTCACCGCTTAAAATAGAGGACAATAACAATGTCATCACGCCTGAACCACACCCTGCTCAAACACGCACTGACCGCCGCCGTCGCTACCGCCGTGCTGGCCGCCACCGCCCAGGCGAGCGCCCAGACGCTGCGCTTTGCCCACGTCGACCCAGACGACTGGACCACCTCCAAGAAAGGCGCGGCCGGCCAGGTCTTCAAGAACCTGGTGGAAGCGGAAACGGATCTGACCGTCGAGCTCTACCCGGCGGGCGCGCTGGGTGGTGAAACCGAGCTGATCGAAGGCGCCCAGGACGGCACCATCAGCATCGCCATGGTGTCCGGTGCCTACGCCAACTTCTGCCCGGCGGTGGCCGTGACGGACATTCCCTACACCTTCCCGTCCGCCCCGGTGGCGTGGTCGGTGATGGATGGTGAATTCGGCGATGAACTCGCCGAACACTGCCTTGAGCAGACCGGCCTTCGCACCCTGGCCTACGGCGAAACCGGCTTTCGTCACTTCACCAACTCCGTGCGTACGATCAGCTCGCCTGAGGACATGGCCGGGCTGAAGTTCCGCGTGCAGACCATTCCGCTTTATCTTGAAATGGTGAGCGCGCTGGGTGCCGAGCCTCAAGGCATTGCCTGGGGCGAGGTGCCGACGGCGCTGGCCACCGGCGTGGTCGACGGCCAGGAAAACCCCATTTCGGTAATCTACGGCAACAACTTCTACGAGTTTCAGGATTACCTGACCCTGGATGGCCACGTATACGGCGTCGATCATCTTTTGATCAACGATGAGATCTTCCAGTCGCTGACCGAGGAAGAGCAGGCCGCCGTGAAACGCGCCGCCGTAGTGGCGGGCAACACCGGTCGCGTCATCCAGCAGTTCAACTCCGCCGAGGGTATCGCCAAGCTGCAAGAAGAGGGTATGGAAGTCACCCAGCCCACCGCCGAGCAGTTGGAAGCCTTCAGGGAAGCAGCGCAGCCGCCGGTGCAGGCGTACCTGCGCGAGGAGCTGGGCGACGACGCCGAGTGGATCGACCGCCTCTCTTCGGCGGTGGACGAGGCTTCCGCACGCTTTTAACCCGATCTAAACAAGACGTTTCGCGAGTGGGCCGGGGTCGGCCCGCTCGTCGTTGCGTGTGCCTGACCACCGTTTGAAGGTGCTCCCATGTCCCATCTTCTCGCTCGACTGCAACGTGGCCTGATCCTGTTCAACGCCGGCCTGGCAGGCCTTGCCATGATTTTGATCTTTCTGCTCGTGGCGGGTAACGCTTTCGCGCGCTATACCTACGGCGGCTCCATCAGTTGGGGCGAAGATACCGCCATTTACCTGATGATCTATGGGCTGATGTTCGGCATGGCCTGGGCGTACCTGCAGGACAAGCACATCGGCTTCGACCTCATTCGCCGGCTTCTGCCGCCGCGTTGGCTACGCTGGCAGGCGATCGTGATCGACCTAGTGGTGATGGCGGTGGGCATCGCCCTGGTGGTTTCAGCCATCGAGTTCATCGACTCTCGGGGGAGCCGTACCTCGGCGAGTACCGGCATGCCGATGTGGCTTTACCAGGCCTCGATGGTGCTCGGCGGCGGGCTCTTGAGTCTGTCAGCCCTGATCATGGGTGCCCTGCGTTTAACCACGCCCGCCGACCAGGAGGTGGCGCCATGATTTTCGTTCTTCTATTGGCGCTGGTGCTGATCGGTGTACCGTTCGCCTTCGCCATTCTGGGCACGCTAACGGTGCTGATGAGCACCGGCGACCTGCCCTATCACATTCGTATCGTCTCGCAGCAGTTTTTCGGCGGCATGGAGTCCTTTCCGCTGTTGGCGATTCCGCTGTTCATTCTCGCCGGCGAGCTGATGAACGAGGCGGGCATCACCCACCGCATCATCAACCTGGCCAGTGCTATCGTCGGCCGGCTTAAGGCCGGGCTTGCCCACGTCAACATCTGGGCCTCGGTGATCTTTGCCGGGCTCTCCGGCTCGGCGATCGCCGATACCTCGGCGCTGGGGCGGGTCTTTATTCCGTCGATGGAGAAAGAGGGCTACCCGCGGGATTTCGCCGCCGCGCTCACCGCGGCCTCCTCAGTCATCGGCCCGATCATTCCGCCGAGTATTCCGGTCATCATCTACGCGCTGACGGTCTCCGGCGTCTCGGTACCCGGGCTCTTTCTCGCTGGCATCGTGCCTGGCTTTTTGCTGGCACTCGGGCTTTCGATCTACGTCTACTTCTTTGCCGGTGACCTTGGCGCCTCGAAGACGCAACAGCAGTCGCGCCGCCACGCCCTGCTGCACGGTCTGCTGCCGGCGCTGATGCCGGTTTTCGTGGTCGGCGCGATTCTCGCCGGCATCGTCACCCCAACCGAGGCCGCGGCCTTTGCCGTGGTCTACGCGCTGATTCTAGGTGTGGTGCTGTATCGCAACATCAAGCTCACCCACCTGCCGGCGATTTTCGCCCGCGCCATGCGCGATAGCGCCGTCATCATGGTGATCATGGGAGCCGTCGCCGCCGCCAACTGGGTGCTGACCTTCGAGCGCGTGCCGAACATGCTCACCGAGTGGGCGCTGATGAGCATCGATACCCAGTGGACCTTCCTACTCGCGGTGATCGCGCTGCTGCTGGTCGTCGGGCTGTTCCTGGAAGGGATCGCCGCCATTCTGGTGCTGGTGCCCATCCTTCACCCGATCGCCATGGCGCTGGGGATCGACCCGCTGCACTTCGGCATCGTGGTGATCTTCAACCTGATGATGGGGCTGATTACGCCACCCATGGGGCTTTGCCTGTTCGTCGCCGATTCGGTTTCCGGCGTCGGCATGGGCGCGATCATCCGGCGCATTCTGCCGATGCTGCTCGTGCAGTTTTTGATTCTGCTGCTGATCACCTTCGTGCCGACGCTGGTCACTTTCCTGCCGAGACTCTTTGGCTATTGATCCATGAGCGGCTGGGTTTTCAGCGACCAGGTTTGTAATAGCTGAGTTTTAAAGACTGAGTTTTAACGACCGGGTTTTAACGACTGAGCTTTAGCCACTGAGTGTTCGACGGCTGTTTTTCCGACTGCAAGGAGCGTGTTGTCATGTATTCGTCCATCGCCACGGTGTGCCTGAGTGGCTCGCTCGAAGAGAAGGTCGACGCCATCGCCGAGGCCGGCTTCGAGGGCCTCGAACTCTTTGAGAACGACCTCACCGCCTTCACCGGCTCCCCCCGGGAGGCCGGCGAGCTGATCCGCTCGCGCGGGCTCAGGCTGGTCACGCTCCAGCCGTTTCGCGATTTCGAGGGCCTCGAGGGCCGCGCCCGGCAGCAGGCGTTCGATCGCGCCGAGCACAAGTTCGACCTGATGCAGGAGCTGGGCACCGATCTGTTGATGGCCTGCAGCACCACCCGTGCGGATTCACTGCCGGGGCTGAGCCGGGCCGCCGACGACTACCGTGAGCTTGGCGAGCGCGCCGCCAAACGCGACCTGCGCGTCGCCTTCGAGGCGCTGGCCTGGGGGCGCCATATCCATGACTACCGTGACAGTTGGGAAGTGGTGCGCCGCGCCGCCCACCCAAGCGTGGGGCTGGTGCTGGACACCTTCCATATCTTCTCGCGCCAGACCGAGCTTGGCACCATCGGGCGCATCCCGGGCGACCGGATCTTTCTCGTCCAGACCGCCGATGCGCCCAGGCTCTCCATGGATCATCTCTCCTGGAGTCGTCATTACCGCTGCTTCCCGGGCCAGGGCGAGCTTCAAATGGATGCGTTCATGGCCATGCTCGAGGAGACCCGCTACGACGGCCCGCTCTCCCACGAGATCTTCAACGACGTCTTTCGCATGGGTCACAGCAGTCAGACCGCCCGCGACGGGGTGCGCTCCTACCACCTGCTGCGCAGCATGCAGACCGACAGCGGCATACCCGCGCCGCAGCCGATCGCGTCGGTGGCCTTTCTGGAGATCGCCGTCGAGCCCGGGGATCTCGCCCCGCTGCGTGACGAACTCGGCGCGATGGGACTCGCCTGCGTGGGGCGCCACCATACCCTGGACGCCGAACGCTGGGCCGCGGGGGACGTGAACCTGGTCCTCAACACCGAGTCGAATTTCACCGGACGGGTCCCCGGGCGCGACGCCACCGCGATCACCGCCATCGGCCTGAAGGTGGATAACGCCTACGAGGCGTTCAAGCGGGCGGACAAGCTGGGCTATGACATCGTCGAGCCCGAGGACGTCGGCTCGAGCCATCGCATGAGCGCGCTGCGCAACGTCGATGGGAGCCTTTCCTACATCATTGACGACTCCCAGCTCAGCCGCACCTGGGATCGCGAATTCACCGTCGATGTCGCGCCGGTGCCGCAAAACGCGCTGGTCGATATCGACCACATCAGCGTGGCGCTCTCCTATCACGACTACCTGTCGCTGATGCTGCAGTACCGCGCCATCTTTGCGCTTGAGATCACGCCGTCGTTCGACGTAACCGACCCGCGCGGGCTCATCCAGAGCCAGGTGCTGCAGAACCACGACGGGCGTTTTCGGCTGGCGCTCAACGCCAGCGCCTCGCCGGATACCGCCAGCAACCGCTTCGTGCGCCAGTACGGCGGCTCCGGCATTCATCACGTCGCCCTGCGTACCCGCTCGATGCGCGAGACCGCGGCCACGCTGCGCGAGGCGAACACGCCGACCCTGCCGATTCCCGGCAACTACTACCGCGACCTGAACGCGCGTTTTGAACTGCCGGCGCAGACGCTTGCGTGGATGCAGGACCACGACGTGCTGTTCGACCAGGACAGCGGCGGCGATTTCCACCAGCTCTACGCCCAAACGCAGCGCAAGGCGTTCTTCTTCGAGCTGGTGCAGCGCGACGGCTATCAGGGACTCGGAGCGCCGAACGCCTTCGTGCGCGTGACCGCGCAACAGCGTCTGGACGCCGAGATCGACGCCATCGAGCCCCCGGACTCTATGGATGACACGAAAGGACATCACGCATGATCAAGCTTGGTCTGGTGGGCGAAGGCATCGCCCAGTCGCAGTCGCCGGATTTGCACGTTCGCCTGGGCGCGGCGCTCAATGAGGCGGTTCGCTACGACCTCGTGGATAGCCGCGGCGTCGAGAACTTCGACTTTCCCGGCGCCATCGAAACGCTGCGCCGCGAAGGCTACCGCGGCACCAACGTCACCTTCCCGTTCAAGGAGCGCGCCGCGAAATTGGCCGATATTCGTGGTGAAGGCGTCAAGCGCGTCGGCACTGCCAACACATTGCTGTTCGAGGAAGGCGGCCTGCGGGCGGAAAACACCGACTACACCGGGTTCATCAGCGCTTACCGCCATTCATTTGGCGAGCGCCCCGCCGGCGAGGTGCTGTTGATCGGCGCCGGTGGCGTGGGCCGCGCGGTGGCCTGCGCGCTGGGCGAGGTGGGCGCCACCTGCGTTCATGTGCTGGAGCGCGATGCTGAGCGAGGCGAAAGCCTGGCGCGCGATCTCAACGCCATGGGCATTAACGCCGATTGCCTCTCGTTTGATCAGGCCAAGCGTGAGCTTTCTGGCTTTCAAGGCGTGGTCAACTGCTCGCCGATCGGCCATATCCACCACCCAGGCTGCCCGATCGACACCTCCGGTCTTCACGAGGGCCAGTGGGTGTTCGACGCCGTGTACGTGCCCGCGCATACCGAGTTTTTAAACGCCGCCACCCAAGCAGGCGCCGACGTCCTGTCCGGGGTCGAGCTGTTCGTCTTTCAGGGCGTGGACGCGTTCCGCTTCTTTACCGCGGATCGGCTGAGCGCTGATAGTATCGATGCGCACGTCATTTCGCTGCGCCAGCACTATATCGAGCGGCTGGTGACGTCGATGTCCAGTCGTTGAAGGCAGGGAAACAACCGTTAGACTTCCTGCTCTGCCAACGGTCCAATCGGCTCTCCGGGATTTCCATTGATGGCATATCCGCCGTCTACCAGCCAGTCCGCGCCCGTAATGAAACCGGACCCCGGCTCAGCCAGGAATCTAACGACACGAGCGATTTCCTTCGGGTCGGCCCACCGACCCACCGCGCTTCGCTCTGCAAACAGAGCGTAATTCAGCGTGCCCTCCTTCATTTTTTGACGTAAAGGAGACGTCAGCGTGTAGCCTGGTGATACGGTGTTGACGGTAATGCCTTGCCGACCATACTCCAGCGCCAAACCGCGCGTCAGCCCACCTATGGCGGACTTGGCCACGGAGTAAGCCGTACGCCGCTGAAGCCCGACATGGCCGATGACAGAACCGATGTTGATGATACGACCGCTGCCACGCTGACACATCTGAGGTAAGAAAGCGGCGGCCATTCGCGATGCGCCGCCCACGTGTACGTCCAGCATTCGCTCCAATACGCAGGCCTGTTGCTCGTGATGTCTGGCGATTAACGGCTGCATGATCCCTGCATTGTTGATCAGAATATCGACCCGCTCCTCGCTTTTGACCAGCTGTGCGATGGAGGCTTCGCTTGTCACATCGAGTGCGTAGGGACGACACGTTACACCACCTTTTTCGAGCCGATCAGCCAATGCTTCGGGCGGGGATAGATCGCCCAATACGATGCGCGCGCCGCAGCGCCCAAGCTCGCAGGCCAGCGCCTCACCGATACCGCCTCCGGCACCTGTGACAAGGGCTACCCTGTTCGTTAGTTCTTTACCCGGTATATCCATGTGGAACGCTTACCCGTTTAAAGCGACACCGCTATAGGCAGGTCGGCTGTGTGTGGTACGTTACATACTCGGTGCATCCAACTCGTTTTACTTGTATGGAATCTCCATGTCGTCTAGGTCGCTCAAAATTCAACGTCCCCAGTCGCTGGCAACGCTTGTCACCGAGAGGATTCGTGAGGCCATCGTTTCCGGGGAGTTCACACTGGGCGAGAAAATCTCCGAGGAGTCGCTTGCCGAAACCTTCGATGTGAGCCGCTCCCCGGTACGCGATGCCCTCAACGCGCTTCAGTTCACCGGCCTGGTCGAGATTCGTCCCAAGCGCGGAAGCTTCGTCTTCAATCCCACCATTCTGGACATAGGTCAGCTTTGCGAATATCGCGAAATGCTGGAGCGCGAGGCCTGCACGCTTGCGATGCGAGGCAGTCGCGAGGCACTGCTCGAAGCGCTAAAGGCGCTGTTCGATGAAATGGCCAGCGCTCACAAAAACGGCGATACCCGACGCTATGCCGCCCTCGATACGGCCTTTCACAAGGCCTTTTTCGAACACTGCTCCAACGCTCTTGTCCAGGATGCCTATCTGCTGGTCGAAGCGCGGCTGGCGACTATTCGCACCGTGCTAACAGCAGCAAAGAAAGAGCGACGTGAAGCCAGCTATGACGAACACGGCGAGATCATCGATGCGCTGAAAAAAAACGACATGGCCCGGTTCGAGAAGGTGCTAAAAACGCACATTCATCGAACCCAGGCCGTTGCCGTGGAACGCCTATCCGAACCCGACAGCGGCGGCGTTTATCAAAAGCCCGATCGTTAACGTTTGATATCTCGCACGTCGGGATTGGCCAAATAAGTGGGTTCACGGCCCTGCAAAACATCGACGACGTTCTGAGCGGTTTTCGAGCGAATTTCAAACTCGCTTCCTTCGGAATACCAGGCGCAGTGAGGGCTTGCGATGACGTTAGGTAGTGATAGCAAGGGGTGGTCGGCACCGATGGGCTCAACTTCGAATACATCCAGCCCGGCACCGGCGATCTGACCCTCTTTCAATGCCCGTATCAGCGCCTCTTCGTCAATGACCGGACCACGCGCAGTGTTGAGAATCAAGGCAGTGGACTTCATGGCTGCAAACTGCTCATGGGAAACCATATGCCGGGTCTCGTCCGTCAGCGGCACGTGTACGGATAAGATATCCGACTCGGCGATCAGTGCTTCGTAGGACACGAGCTCGACGCCGGCCTCTTTCGCCACGGCTTCATTAGCATAGGGGTCATGGGCGATCATACGTAGACCGAATCCAGCCATCTTTCGTGCCATGCGCTGAGCGATTTGGCCAAAACTCAAAAACCCCAGGGTTTGGCCACGAAGACGCGTCAGCGGCTTTGCGGCGGTATAGTCCCAACTGCCCGCTCTGAGAGCGCGGTCGTAAAGCCCAATGCCTCTTTTCAGTGCCATCATCAGTGCAATGGCATGATCCGAGACTTCCTCGAGCGAGCCGTCAGGTACATTCGCGACATAAATGCCGGCCTCGGTTGCACGCGGCACGTCAATGGTGTTGAGCCCGATTCCATAGCGCGAGATTACCTGGCAGCGCTCCAGCTTATCGATCACGTTCGCCGTAAGTTGACAGTACTGGTTAATGATGGCGTCCGCATCGGCGCAGGCGGCAATAGCCTCGGCTTCGGTCTTGCACTGGGCTTCTACTAGCTCGAAACCCGCAGCTTCGATGACTGCCCGCTCTGGTGCCAGATCGGGAAATTCGAAATCGGTGACGACGATTTTGGGACTCATGAACGCGCTCCATACTGATCGTCAAACTCATTGAAGAAATCCTGATTGACGATATCGGTGAACTGGCTGTAGTTATGCTGGTCGCCGACATGGGCAGGTGTGCCGTCATCGCGAAGACGAACCAGCGCATTTTCCATGGCCTTGCTAGCGGTAAAGAGCAGCGTGACCGCGTAGAACACGACCGAAAAGCCCATCTCCTGCAGCGTGGATCGGTCGAGCTTGACGGTTTCGTTGCCATCGACGATCGATACTACCTTGGGGCCTTCGACCGCTTTGGCCACCGCCTCGATTTCAGCGATGGTCTTGATACCATCGACGAATACCAGATCGACGCCAGCATCCTGATACATTTTGGCGCGGCGTATCGCCTCTTCAGGGCCAGCAGCGGGCATCGCATCGGTGCGTCCGATGATCAGCATGTCCTGATTGCCTCGAGCAGCAATGGCACCTTTCAAACGACGAGCGTTGGCTTCGGCATCAATCAAGCGAACTCCAGCACGCTGACCGCAACGCTTGGGGGCTTCCTGATCCTCCAGATGAATCGCGGCAACGCCGGCCTGCAGGTACTCCTGCACGGTACGATAGATATTGTTGGGACCACCGTAGCCGGTATCGGCATCGGCAATGACCGGGATATTGACCGCGCGCACCATGTTGCGAGCGTGCTCGGTCATCTCTGTCTGAGATAAGAGCCCAATATCCGGCATGCCTAGCCGACTGGCGGTGGCGCCAAAGCCTGTCATGTAGATAGCGGGAAAGCCGGCACGCTCTACCAGCCGTGCCGATAGCGAGTCGGGGGCACCGGGGGCGGCGACGATACCACCCTTGGCAATTAGGGATCGGAGAAGAGAGGCTTGGGTAGTGGGCCGTGTGTCAGTCATTGAGCACCTTTGAGTAATGTAAGTTATGAGGGTGTTAGCGCCGCCCGCCGGCGACGCGTAGCACTTCGCCAGAGGTATAAGGCGCATCCAGCAGCAGCCATTCAGCGGCACCGGCCACTTCCTCGGCGCTACCCGGCCGGCCGAGCGGGATAGCCTCGGCGCTCGCCGCCCCTCCGGGCGCGCCGGTCTGCATGGCGGTTTGAATGATGCCGGGCGCCAGGGCGTTGACCCGAAGCTCTGGGGCCAGATCGCGAGCCATCGCGCGCGTTAGCGCTAACAAGGCACCCTTTGAAGCACCGTAAGCAGCAAACCCCGGCGCGCCGCCGTTTTCACCCGCAATAGACGCCATGTTGACGATCGCCCCGGGCGCCTCAGGCGTGCGCGCGTTCAGAAAGGCTTTGGTGACCAGCATCGGGCCAGTCACGTTGATGCGTAGCAAGCGCTCGATCTCAGTAGCCTCCAGATTGAGCCAGCTGCGCTTTTGACCAAGAATACCGGCGTTATTAACTAGATGTGTCGGACGCCACGTGGTCAGATCCGCCGATGCAATGGCATTTTCGTCGGCGATATCGACGACGTCCGTTCGGGCCAGGTCGCCGAGCTCGCTGCGTGTCTGCTCCAAGGCGTGCGCCGAGACATCCCACAGAAGAACGCGCGTGCCTCTCTGAACCAGCCGAACCGCGATGGCCCGGCCAATGCCTGCCGCCGCGCCAGTAATCAGTACAGTGGGTCGAGACATGATTCTCTCTTTATCAGTTGTCTGAGCGGATACTGTCGAGCTGCTCCATCATGCGGTCGATGTTGTCACCGCCAAGCGCGTCACGACTGCTTTCGTAAACCGGCGCCACCGTTTCGCGAAGCTCTGTCATTGCCTCTTCACGGAGTTCAGTAAACTCCATGCCTTCGGACTCCAGTGCGGTGCGCGCCTCGTCTACAGCTTCACGGGCGCGCGTGACTTGAGGATCGCGAGCCGCGACGGCACATTCGCGCACCAGGTTCTGCTCGGCTTCGTTAAGTCCGTTCCACTTTCGCTCTGACATCAAGACCGGTAGCGGGGAATAGGCGTGCTGCGTCAGAGTGACGTAATCCTGAACTTCGTAAAAACGCTGCGACTGGATCAGCGGCAGCGGGTTTTCCATGCCGTCGACGGCACCTGTTTCCAGTGCGGTGAAGACTTCGCCAAAGGACATGGGCACGGGGTTAGCGCCCAGCGCGCGGAACGTGGCGAGGTAGATCGGGTTTTGAATCACACGTATGTTCAGCCCCTCGAAATCCGCCACGCTCTCGATGGGATGCACCGAGTTGGTAGCGTGCCGGAAGCCGTTCTCCCAGATCGATAGCATCACCAGTTGATGCCCTTCCATTTTTTCAGCCAGATCGTCGGCGTAGGGGCCCGTCATGACCTCGTCGACTTCATCGAAGTTGGAGAACAGAAAGGGCAGGCTGAAGACGCCCATCGCCGGCTCGATGCCCGCCAGCGCATCAGCCCCGGCTACGACCATATCGATGGAGCCCGAACGTACCGACTGTGTTGCCTGAGCGTCATCACCGAGCTGGCCAGAATAGAAAGCGCGCAGCTTCATCGCGCCATTCGAGCCCTCCTCCAGGCATGACGACATGGCATCGATACCCGTGGCGACCGGGTGATCTTGCGCCGCGCCGTTCGATACTCGGAACGTATGGTTACCAAACTCTTGTGCCATGGCCGGCGTCAGCGTTATTACACTTGTGAGAGCCGTAGCAGTGAGGAAGGTCATTTTTTTCATGATGAATCATTCCTTATTGTTTGTTTTAACACGCTAAATAGTTACCACTTCCAGGTTGTGTCGAGCGTTATCGAGACAACCACTCCAGTGGCCAGAGTACGATTTGCGGAAAAGCGACCAGTAACACCAGCACCATGACCTGCGCGATCAAGAAAGGCGCTGCTCCACGGGCCACCCGGTGCAGCGATACGCCGGATACCCCAGAGGCCACGCTGAGCACGATACCGACGGGCGGCGTTACCAGACCTATGGCGGTATTGACCACAAAAATGACACCGAAATAGATCGGATCAATCCCGGCCTCGACAACGACCGGCAACAAGACAGGTGCCAGGATGAGAATGGTTGGACCCATGTCCAGCATGGTCCCTACCAGTAGCACGATCAGCATGATGACGATCAGCAGCAAACGCGGTGACTCCACTAACGGGCCGACCAGCTCCAGCACCATTCCTGACAAGTCGGCAATAGTGATGAACCAGGCGGTTGCCAGCGCCGCGGCAGCTAGCAACATAACGACCGCGGTGGTAAGCGCTGCATTGCGAAACACTTCGAACAGATCACCGATTCTTAGCTCCCGGTGAATCACCATCCCGATAAAGATGGCGTAAACGGCGGCGACGACCGCCGCTTCCGTCGGAGTAACGATGCCGAATCTGATACCGCCGAGAATGATGACTGGCATGCCCAGCGACCAGATCGCGCGCCGGGTTTCGCGCAGGCGATCCTTCCATCCCTGACGTGGCAGCGGTTTCACGTTGTCGCGGCGCGCCACTACGAGCCACGCTGCCATCGCGGCAAGCCCCATCAGCACGCCCGGAACGATGCCAGCCAGAAAGAGCTTCGTGATCGACAGGTTGGTGGCAACTGCGAAGATGATATAGGCGATAGAGGGCGGAATAATCGGCGCAATGACACCGCCTGCCGACAAGAGTCCGACTGAGCGGGCTTCATCGTGGCCCGAGCCCCGCATCATGGGCAGCATGATGGCGATTAACGCCGCGGTATCGGCGGCGGCGGAGCCGGACAGCGACGCGAGGATGATAGCGGCGAATATCGCCACAATGCCCAAACCACCCCGTAGATGACCCACGAAGGCGATCGCGAACGCAATGATTCGCTTAGACATACCGCCGGCATTCATGAGCTCGCCGGCGAGTAAAAAGAACGGGATCGCCAGTAAGGAAAAGTTATTGGCACCCAGTACCAACTGCTGTGAAATGATTTGCGGATCAAACAGGTCGAGCGCCCAGCCCATCATGGCGGCACAGATTAGAAGCGCGAACGCGACCGGAACACCGATGGCAAGAGTGGCTGCCAAAGTGGCGACAAAGATACCTAAAATCATGACGCCACCTCACCGGCACGCGGCGCGAAACTCAGGCGTCCGCTCAGATAACCCAGCATCCTCAATGCAGCGATCAGACCAATGATGCCGGCCATGGGAATCACCGCACCGAACACCCAAATCATCGGCAAACGCGTTACCGGGGCGATATTCGTTGCGTTGATATCGAATTGTTGCACCGCCCCTGTCACAAGCAGAGCACAAACCGCGACCACTAAACCATTAGCGATCACCAGCATGGCTCGTCTCAATGCTGGCGGTGCCAGCAACAGCACCAAATCGAAACCGATATGCATGTTGCGATGCATGGCGGCGATAGCCCCTAGAAAAATCAGCCATACGAAAAAAAAGCGTGAAAGTTCATCCGAAACATCGATGCCCGAGCCAAATCCGTAGCGCAGTATGACGTTGGTGAACACCATCGCCGTCATGCCGAGCAGCAAAAAAACGAGTGCCATGTCGACTGCACGAAAAATTAAGCGAATTATCCTGGACATCGTCCCTCCACAGCTGGAACCGAGGCTCACAATCGAACGTCTTGATTCTTGTAACGTGTTACATACAACATACAACGATGATTCCAGAGTGCGTCAAGACAAACTTGCTCTTTAAGCAATCAATTAAGACTAAAGTAATACTAAAAAGATGGCTGGAAAGCTCTTATCGCCTTTTTATCAAAGTTTTATTCGAAATAAATGCCGCTTTGTATGTAACCTAAAAATCAGCAGAATAAAGCTAAACCGATTACCCACCCGCATTAAAAAAACAAGTTTTTATATAAATTTAACAAACACTTATATTAAATTAATACTTTTTGCTAATACGTCAGAAGGGAATATTCCTTGACGCGGCACATCGTTTAAATTGAAGTGTTATATGTTACATACAACAAGCTTTCGATAATAAAACAGGACTCGCCGCCATGACTCGTTCGATAAAAAGCCGCTGCTGTTACGCTTTGGGTGCTGCATCGCTGGTAATGCTGACCTCTTCGCCGCTGCACGCTGACAGTTGGCCCGAGAAACCAGTGACATTGATCGTTCCTTGGGGGGCCGGTGGCGGCACCGATGCCACTGCAAGAATGCTTTCAACATTGCTCGAAGAGAGCTTCGGCGTTCCTTTTCCGGTGGTTAATCGCACCGGTGGCTCAGGCGTCATAGGCCACTCAGCGATCGCCAACGCTTCACCCGACGGTTATACGATCGGGGTGGCCACGCTGGAAATCGGTGGCATGCATTACCAAGGCCTAACAGATATCACCTATCAAGATTACTCGCCCATCGGGCTCTATAACGCCGATCCTGTCGCCGTTTTCGTTTCTTCCCGAAGTGACTATGACAGCGTTGAAGATTTACTGAGCACGATTCGCTCCTCCGAACACCGTGAACTCAAGGCAAGCGGCTCGGCCCAAGGGGGCGTGAATCACATTGCAGAAGCCGGAATGCTGCTGGCCTCCGATATCGCGGCCGACAAAGTGGCTTGGGTTCCCTCTGAGGGGGCAGCGCCCGGCCTTCAGGATCTTGCTGCTGGCGGCGTGGATTTCGCGACCGCCTCGATGCCGGAAGGCCGAGCGCTAATGGACGCTGGACTGATCAAGCCTCTAGTGTTGCTCAATACTGAGCGTTCGACATCGTCGCCAGAGGTGCCCACCTTCGAGGAAGAGACAGGGAACGACTGGTCATTTGGTTCCTGGCGCGGCCTGGTTGCACCGGCCGGTGTGGATGAAGAAATCATTACCACACTACAAGCGCATATGAGCGATATCGTAAACGATCCTGCCTACCTGGAGTTCATGGAGAACCGGGGCTACGCAACACAGTGGCTGGAAGGCGATGAGTTCATGGAATTCATGCAGAATTCGGATCAAAGAATCGGCGAAACCCTCAAGTCCTTGGGCATCGTGGAATAGTGAATAAAGGGTACATCGTTTGCGATGTATCCTTTTATTTTAGGTTACCGCACATGAAAGCTAACGATATCGTCATCGGCGCTATGTTTATCCTCCTTGGCCTCTTGACTGTTTTTCAGGCGCGCACTTTCCCATCCATGGCGGGCCAAATGGTCGGCCCCTCCACGTTTCCCACACTCATTGGAAGCGGTTTATCGGTAGGCGGCGCGGTACTGATCTTGAAACAGCTACTAGCCGGCGAGCGGGCGCCTTTAGTGATTGCCAACTCAGGATGGTTCAAGACTAAAAGAGTCTTGAGTTTTGCCCTTCTATTCGTTGGAAGCCTTGTTTTCGCTATATGGATCGAGGAGATCGGTTTCGTCATTGGTGGGGCCATACTCGCGATAGCGCTCTTGTGGCTGGAAAATTATCGCAAGCCGCTGATACTCGGTTTCGCAGCGCTGTTCGTGGTCGTGGTTTATTACCTGCTGTCACAACAGCTCAACGTTCCGCTGCCAACGGGACTATTTATTTAACGATTTTTCCAACGGCATTACTCAAGCACTGTTAGTCAAGAACTTGCCGTTCAAGCGTTTCATTCAAGAGTCTCAAACAATGATCGACAACATCGCAGGCGCACTCCCGCTGGTTTTCAATTACACGACGCTCGGCGTCATTTTAGCCTGTGCGTTGTTTGGACTCTTCGTCGGCGCAATTCCGGGGCTATCCGCGACCATGGCTACCGCTATTCTGGTACCGATCACCTTTTTCATGGATCCGGTTCCCGCCATAGCGGCCATCGTTACGACCGCAGCCATGGCGATTTTTGCCTCCGACATTCCTACTGCCTTGCTGCGCATACCGGGAACGGCTGCCTCAGCGGCCTACGTTAACGACATGAACGGTCTCGCCGTCAAAGGAAAGGTGGGGCATGCGCTAGGCATTTCGGTCTTCTGCGCGGCGTTCGGAGGCGTATTCGGATCGCTCGTGCTTATCTTCGCCGCGCCAAAGCTTGCGCTAGTCTCTCTGAACTTCACATCCACTGAATATTTTTGGCTGGCGCTTCTCGGTTTGACGGCGGCCGTCATGTTAGGCACCGGCTCCGTTCTGAAAAGCCTACTTTCATTAGGGCTCGGCCTATTGATTGCCACCGTTGGTCTTGATTCGACAGCGGGCTACCCTCGCTTCGTCTTCGGTATCGACGCCGTCATCTCCGGCGTCGCTTTCGTGCCCGCCTTGATCGGCATGTTCGCCATACCCGAAATTATTCGTACCCTCGTGCATAAGGAGTCGACCGAAAAAGCGCCTGCTCACGTCTCGGTGCGCTCACTGTTTTCGGGGTTGGGAAGTACTTTGTACAGATACAAGGGCAATGCGCTGCGTGGCTCGCTGATCGGTAATATCGTAGGCATTCTACCTGGCGCGGGTTCCGATATCGGTAGCTGGATCTCCTACGCCGTCTCCAAGAAGTTCTCTCGTCAGCCAGAAAAGTACGGTACAGGTCACGACGAAGGATTGGTGGATGCCTGCTCGGCCAATAACTCCGCGCTATCGGGCGCTTATGTACCTGCCATGGTGTTCGGCATTCCAGGGGATTCTATCACCGCGATAGTCATCGGCGTGCTTTACGCCAAAGGACTCAATCCGGGGCCGCTGGTGTTCATTACCAAAGGCGTCGAAGTCACCGCAGTGTTCATTACCTTTTTGGTGGCCAATCTATTGATCATTCCGCTTGGATTGATCGCTATCTTCGCCTCGAGACGTCTACTTCAGGTCGACAAAACGCTGCTGGCACCCTTCATTCTGATCTTTGCGATAGCAGGCTCTTACGCGATCGACAATACCTATACGGGTATCGTCATCATGCTGGTACTGGGTCTATTGGCTTACTTTATGGAAGAGAACGGTCTACCCATTGCGCCGGTCATTTTGGGGTTGGTTATGGGCCCCATGCTTGAAAGCAACTTGATTACGTCTCTCATCAAGAGTGACGGCAACATGCTCGATTTTTTCTCTCGTCCAATCGCCGCAACGCTGGGTGTCTTGACACTTTGTATATGGTTTGTACCTGTTATTTTAAGACTTGTTCGAAAAACTAGAAAAACCGACGATTGATAGGTCTTATAATGAAAAAAAAATCGCACATTGGCCCTGTTCAATCATTAACGGACATTGCAACTGAACGGCTTCGCACGGCCATCATCAATGGGGATTTCTTGCTGGGGGAAAAAATTCCCGAAGAGGTGCTCTCGTCAAAGCTCGGTGTTAGCAGAACGCCTATTCGAGATGCACTCGCTCGACTTCAAACCATCGGACTCGTGACTGTCAGACCAAAGCGCGGAAGCTTCGTTTTCGAACCCACCAGCACGGACGTCGTCGACATTTGCGATTTCCGCTTTATGGTCGAGTTACAGGCGGCAAAACGCAGCTTTTCTAATAGCCCTGTAAGGTTCATAAAGTCGCTACAGTTGATTGCTCAAAAAATGCAGGTATCGGTTAGCCGAAACAACGCTCTTGAATATTCCAATCTCGATAGCGACTATCATCAGATGTTTTTTGAATATTGTGACAATAAATACCTTCTCAATGCGTTCAACTTGATAAGCAACCGAATTTCAGCTTTAAGAGCTTCCATCACGTCACCTCAGCCTGCGCTTAGAGAAATCAGTTTCGAAGAGCACTTGGCCATGATCGACCATCTCAAAAAAAGTAATATCGAATGTTTTGAAAAGGTGTTGTACACGCACATCATGCGTACTCAAGACATTTACTTGAAGGCGCTGGAAGAGCGAAAAGCAAATGCATAAGTCGACTCCCCTTATTCGAGTAATAATACGGCTCAAGATCATTGATTAAGCTGCTTCCATAGCGCTTCAACTCAATGTTTCTGCCGCCGTAACGAATACCAGAAGTAGAAACACTTCAAAAAATATTCTTTATTTACGTTCCGCGAAGCTGTCCTGTGCCGCGCTTGGCGGACTACTGATTCGTTCGACGGCCGTTTCCAGGCGGCTGGTTTCCGACTGCAAGGAGCGTGTTGTCATGTATTCGTCCATCGCCACGGTGTGCCTGAGCGGCTCGCTCGAAGAGAAGGTCGACGCCATCGCCGAGGCCGGCTTCGAGGGCCTCGAACTCTTTGAGAACGACCTCACCGCCTTCACCGGCTCCCCCCGGGAGGCCGGCGAGCTGATCCGCTCGCGCGGGCTCAGGCTGGTCACGCTCCAGCCGTTTCGCGATTTCGAGGGCCTCGAGGGCCGCGCCCGGCAGCAGGCGTTCGATCGCGCCGAGCACAAGTTCGACCTGATGCAGGAGCTGGGCACCGATCTGTTGATGGCCTGCAGCACCACCCGTGCGGATTCACTGCCGGGGCTGAGCCGGGCCGCCGACGACTACCGTGAGCTTGGCGAGCGCGCCGCCAAACGCGACCTGCGCGTCGCCTTCGAGGCGCTGGCCTGGGGGCGCCATATCCATGACTACCGTGACAGTTGGGAAGTGGTGCGCCGCGCCGCCCACCCAAGCGTGGGGCTGGTGCTGGACACCTTCCATATCTTCTCGCGCCAGACCGAGCTTGGCACCATCGGGCGCATCCCGGGCGACCGGATCTTTCTCGTCCAGACCGCCGATGCGCCCAGGCTCTCCATGGATCATCTCTCCTGGAGTCGTCATTACCGCTGCTTCCCGGGCCAGGGCGAGCTTCAAATGGATGCGTTCATGGCCATGCTCGAGGAGACCCGCTACGACGGCCCGCTCTCCCACGAGATCTTCAACGACGTCTTTCGCATGGGTCACAGCAGTCAGACCGCCCGCGACGGGGTGCGCTCCTACCACCTGCTGCGCAGCATGCAGACCGACAGCGGCATACCCGCGCCGCAGCCGATCGCGTCGGTGGCCTTTCTGGAGATCGCCGTCGAGCCCGGGGATCTCGCCCCGCTGCGTGACGAACTCGGCGCGATGGGACTCGCCTGCGTGGGGCGCCACCATACCCTGGACGCCGAACGCTGGGCCGCGGGGGACGTGAACCTGGTCCTCAACACCGAGTCGAATTTCACCGGACGGGTCCCCGGGCGCGACGCCACCGCGATCACCGCCATCGGCCTGAAGGTGGATAACGCCTACGAGGCGTTCAAGCGGGCGGACAAGCTGGGCTATGACATCGTCGAGCCCGAGGACGTCGGCTCGAGCCATCGCATGAGCGCGCTGCGCAACGTCGATGGGAGCCTTTCCTACATCATTGACGACTCCCAGCTCAGCCGCACCTGGGATCGCGAATTCACCGTCGATGTCGCGCCGGTGCCGCAAAACGCGCTGGTCGATATCGACCACATCAGCGTGGCGCTCTCCTATCACGACTACCTGTCGCTGATGCTGCAGTACCGCGCCATCTTTGCGCTTGAGATCACGCCGTCGTTCGACGTAACCGACCCGCGCGGGCTCATCCAGAGCCAGGTGCTGCAGAACCACGACGGGCGTTTTCGGCTGGCGCTCAACGCCAGCGCCTCGCCGGATACCGCCAGCAACCGCTTCGTGCGCCAGTACGGCGGCTCCGGCATTCATCACGTCGCCCTGCGTACCCGCTCGATGCGCGAGACCGCGGCCACGCTGCGCGAGGCGAACACGCCGACCCTGCCGATTCCCGGCAACTACTACCGCGACCTGAACGCGCGTTTTGAACTGCCGGCGCAGACGCTTGCGTGGATGCAGGACCACGACGTGCTGTTCGACCAGGACAGCGGCGGCGATTTCCACCAGCTCTACGCCCAAACGCAGCGCAAGGCGTTCTTCTTCGAGCTGGTGCAGCGCGACGGCTATCAGGGACTCGGAGCGCCGAACGCCTTCGTGCGCGTGACCGCGCAACAGCGTCTGGACGCCGAGATCGACGCCATCGAGCCCCCGGACTCTATGGATGACACGAAAGGACATCACGCATGATCAAGCTTGGTCTGGTGGGCGAAGGCATCGCCCAGTCACACATTCGAGTAGCCCTATAATTGACTCGCTTTGCGAGGCGTTGCGATAGTATTGAATCAAACGACTCGTCATTGTGCGTGCTCTGTATTCACGCGCCGAAAAGGCCTCCATGCTCTCCATTCTCGCTATTACCACGCCCATTTTCCTGCTGATCGGTGCCGGCTATGTCGCAAGACGTAGCCGGCTGATGAGTGCCGAGCAGATGCAGGGCGTGAGTATTTTCGTGCTCTACCTGGCGCTGCCGGCGCTGGTGATACGCGCTTTCAATCAGCAGCCGCTGGGCGACATCCTTCAGCTCAACTACCTGGTGGCTTACGGGCTGGCGTCGGCGCTGGTGTTCGGTTTGGGGCTTCTGATTAGCTTGAGGCGCGAACGCGAGAACCTGGCGGCTGGGGCCATGCAGGCGCTTGGCATGGCGGCGGCCAACAGCGGCTTCATCGGCTACCCGGTGGCGGCGATGGTCATCGGCTCGCCGGCGGCGGTGCTGTTGGCGCTGAACATGATGGTCGAGAACCTGCTGATCATTCCCACCGCGCTCGTTCTAGCGGAAATGGCGAGCCAGCGCAGCGGGCGACTGGCCACGACGCTCAAGAAAACCGCGCTCAACTTGGTCAAAAATCCGGTACTGGTCGGGCTTGCGATCGCATTGAGCCTTGCAGGCTCCGGCCTTTTGCTGCCGGCGCCGCTGGCCAAGGCGGTCGACATGCTGGCTGAAGCAGCGGGGCCGGCGGCGCTATTCGTGATCGGGGGCGCGCTGTTCGGCTTGAGGCTCAAGGGGCAGACCCGACACGTCAGCCTGATCGTGATCGGCAAGCTGCTGATCCACCCGCTGGCGGTACTTGCGGCCTTTTTAGTGATACCCGGCATCGACCCGGTATACATCGTCGGCGCCGTTTTATTCGCCTCGGCGCCGATGATCAGCATTTATCCGCTGTTCGGCCAGCGCTATGGTGTGGGCGACATGAGCGCAGCGGCCATGCTGACCGCGACGGTGGCATCGTTTGTCACCCTGAGCCTGATCATCGCGCTGCTGCTGCATACCCCGTCGCTGGCGCTCTAAGAGGCGTCTTCGCTGTTGATAATGGCGTCGAGCGCGGCCCGATACCCGTACGTGCCGAGTCCGGCGATGACGCCGTCGGCGCGCAGCGACACATAGGAGTGGTGGCGAAAGCTTTCGCGCTTATGAACGTTGGAGATGTGCACCTCGAACACGGTGCCCTCAAACGCGTTGAGCGCATCGAGAATGGCAACGGAGGTGTGGGTGTAGGCCGCCGGGTTGATGATGATCGCGCGCGTTCCGTCCAGACGGGCAGCGTGAATCGCATCGATCAAGGCGCCTTCGTGGTTGCTTTGAAAGCAGACGACCTCCCAGCCGGCCAGCAGCGCCGCTTCGCGCAGCCGGTTGTTCACGTCGTCCAGGGTGTCGGCGCCGTAGATTTCGGGCTGGCGGGTGCCCAAAAGATTGAGGTTCGGCCCGTGTAGCACGGTGATTTTTTTCTGTTTCATCAAAAGGGCTCCTCATTAGTGAAGCAGGACGATACTGTCGGCGCGTGCAGCGTCCAGGACGAACGAATAATTGTTCGCTATTCGAACATCGTGTTAGATTCAGGGTTTCAACTGCGCGCCTATCGGTCAATGATTCATTATGAAAGACGCTTTACAGGAAGATACGCTCACGCCGGATAGCCGTGATTTCGTCTCCGCCCTCTCCAGCGGGCTGGACGTCATTCTCGCCTTCGACGACGCCCATTCGCGCATGACCTTGAGCGAGGTCGCCGCGCGTACCGGCATGAACCGGGCCAAGGCGCGCCGCTTTCTGCTCACGCTGCACGCGCTTGGCTACGTGCGAAAGCATCAGCGCTATTTCGAGCTGGCCCCGAAGGTGCTGCAGTTGGGCTATGCGTTTCTCTCGGCGAACAATTATCGTAGCGTCATCCAGCAGTTCCTGGAAGATATCACCGCGCAGACCGGCGAGTCCTCGTCGCTGGGTCAGCTCGACGGCGACGAGGTGATCTACGTGGCGCGCTCTGCCGCCCCGCATCGCCTCATGGCGATCACGCTTTCCGTGGGTACCCGCCTGCCCGCCGCCTATACCTCGATGGGCCACGTGCTGCTGGCGCAGCTATCCGAGCCGGCGCTGGAAGCATATCTCGAGCGTATCGAGCTTTCACGCCACACCGACAAGACCGTTGTGGATAAACACGCGCTCAAGCAGCGTATCGACTCCGTTCGTGAGCAGGGCTACGCCATCGCCGACCAGGAGCTGGATTCCGGGCTGCGCTCGCTGGCAGTGCCCGCCTTCAACGCCAGCGGTCAGCTGCTCGGCGCGATCAATATCAGCACCAACGCGGCGCGCATCGACATGCCGACGCTGCTCGAAGAGTACCTGCCGCTGTTGCAGCAAAAGGCCGCGCAGATACGCACCTCGATTGCGAGTTAAGCGCCGCCATGCCATCCGCATCTTTTCTGTTACGTTGTGCCGAGCTTGCACGCTTTGGCGATTAGACGAGCGCCAGCGCAAACGTCGCGCCCGTTCTACCTGGGCTTGCCGATGTGGGCCAATCAGGATTGGCAGGGCAGCCTCTATGCGCGCCACGCGAAAACCGAGCTGTTGAGCGACTACGCGGCGGTGTTTTCGACCGTTGAGGGCAACACCACGTTTTATAGCGGCGCGCCGAAGGCGGAGACCATCGCTTCCTGGGCGCGCCAGGCGCCGAGCGATTTTCGCTTCTGCCTGAAGCTTCCCGCCCGCGTCACCTACGAACAGCGCCTGACGCGGCTGGACGAGGCATGGCGCTTTCTCGAGGCCTTTACGCCGCTGCACGACCGACTGGGCCCGACCATGGTTCAGCTTCCGCGAGATTTTGGCCCCGAGGAGCTACCCCGATTGGAGGCGCTGCTCGCCGGGTGGCCGGCGCATTTGCCCTGCGCCGTCGAGGTGCGCCACCCCTTGTTTTTCCACAAGGGTGAGGCGGAAAAGGCACTCAACCAATTGTTGATAACTTTTGGTGCCAACCGTGTGATGCTGGATGTTCGCCCGGTGTTCTCCACCCCGCCCAACGGCCACGAGGGCTTGGCCCACGCGCAGCAGGAAAAGCCGAAACTCCCGCTACACGTGCTTTCCACGGGAAATGCGCCGGTCATTCGCTTCATTGGACATATTGACAAAGCGATCAATAGCCGCTACTTCGACCCCTGGATATCGCGAATCAACCTGTGGATAAATCAGGGGAAAACCCCTTTCTTGTTTGTGCATACCGCGGATAATCGCGCCTCGCCGCAGATGGCGCGACGGCTCTATAACGCCTTGAACGAACACGCTTCTCTGGCGCCTCTTGCGCCCTTTCCCGGCGAAACCCAGGCACCGCTTTTCTAGCATGGGTTGTTTCATGCTGTTTTGCTCATCAAACTGAGCCTCAGCGGCTGGCATGGCGCGCCGCGTTCCTATAAATTGCGCGTACTTTCGGTCTGCCCCTGGCAGGGCCGAGCTCGACGAAGCGCGCAAACGCATACTACAAACTGAACACCTGGGTGATGTATGGCAAAACTGGCACACGCACAGTGGTCCTCGAAGATGGGCTTCGTGTTGGCCGCCGCGGGGTCTGCGGTAGGTCTTGGGAATATCTGGCGCTTTTCGTATCTCACTGGAGAAAGCGGCGGCGCGGCGTTCGTACTGGTCTATCTGGCCTGCGTTGCGCTGGTGGGGCTTCCGATTCTGGTGGCGGAGTGGATGATCGGCCGGCGCGGTCAGAAAAATCCGATCAACACCATGGCGGAGCTTGCCAAGCGTCACGGCCGCTCGCGCGGCTGGGCCATGGTGGGAGTCAGCGGTGTACTGGCGGCGTTTTTGATCCTGTCGTTTTACAGCGTGATAGGCGGCTGGTCGCTCAACTACACGCTGAACTCGGTGACCGGCGCCTTCAGTGGTCAAAACGCGGAAACGAGCGAAGCGGCTTTTAATGCGCTACTGGGTAACCCAGGGTCGCTACTCATTTGGCACACGCTGTTCATGGTGCTGGTGGTGGGTATCGTAGCTCGCGGCGTGACCAAGGGGCTGGAAGCGGCAGCGCGCTTGCTGATGCCGGCGCTGGTCGTGCTGCTGCTGGTGCTGGTGGGCTACGGCGCGGTGAGCGGCGCCTTCGGCGAGGCGTTTGCGTTTATGTTCAGCCCGGACTGGAGTGCGCTCAACGGCAGCGTCATGCTGGCGGCCATGGGGCAGGCGTTTTTCACCCTGTCGCTCGGTATGGGCATCATGATGGCCTACGGCTCCTACCTGGGTGAAGACGTCAACCTGCTCGGCACCGCCCGTACAGTGATCATTCTGGACACCGCCATCGCGCTGTTGGCCGGGCTTGCCATCTTCCCGATCGTGTTCGCGACCGACCTGAACGCCTCCAGCGGCCCCGGTCTTATCTTCGTGACGCTGCCCATCGCCTTCGGCAACATCCTTGGCGGTAGCCTGCTGGGGTTGGGGTTCTTTTTGCTTTTGACCTTTGCTGCCCTCACTTCGGCGATTTCTCTGTTAGAGCCGGTGGTGGAAACACTCGAGGAGCGCACCGCCCTTGGCCGACTGGGCGCTACGCTTGCCAGCGCCGCGGCGGTCTGGCTGGTCGGCGTGGCCGCACTTTTATCGTTCAACGTATGGGACGGCGTGCTGCTGTTCGGGCTTAACATCTTCGATCTGCTCGACACCTTCACAGGCAAAATTCTGCTGCCGCTGACCGGGCTAGGGGCGATCGTGTTCTACTCGCTTTGCCTGGACAAGGAGGAGTCGCGTAGCGAACTCGGTATGGACGTGTACGACTACAGCCTGTGGAATCTGCTGACCAAATATGTCGCGCCCACTGGCGTGATCGTGGTCTTCGTGGCGGGCTTCATTTAAACCGCGGCGATGTTTTGACCAGCTCAGGGCCCTGCCAATGGCAGGGCCTTTTTTATGGCCGCGCGTTAACGCGGCGATGTTTCGATCGGCCGAGGCTCAATGGAGCGCGCTAGGCGGGAACTCCTCGTCGTCCGCCAGCGGGGCGATCGCGCGCGACAGCTTCTGTGATTCGCGATGCAGCTCGATGCCGCGTCGGGCGCGCAAGTTGCGCTGGGCGGCGCTTTGGCGGCGTTTGGTGTGTTCGTCGACTTCCATTCCCATGAATATATCGAGCAGCTCGTTTTTAAGCGACGTCAGTCGTTCGACGTTTTTCATCATCGATGCTCCCTTGGGTGAATAAGCACTTGTCCACCTGCATCCGTGACGGCGAAAGCAATGATGCAGTGCGGCACGACACTTATTACTATAACCTACTTGACAAAATGATGACGGCTCAGGAAGAAAGAGGCCAACGGCCTTTAAACGCTATCAATTAGCCTAATGAGCCGGGGCGCGCAGCGCACCGGGTTCAGGCATACTGTCGCAAACGCCAACGGCACCAGGCCGTGCCCTGACTATCAAGGAGCTCACCGTGAGTCGCGCCCTGTTCGATGAAATGAGACGCCGCATGGAGCACTTTCGCCGCTCCGAGCAAAAGGTCGCCCGGTTCGTGCTGCGAAACCCTGACGAAGTGATCCACATGCGCATCGTGGATCTCGCCACCGAAGCGGGCGTCAGCGAGCCTACGGTGGTGCGCTTTTGCCGGGCGCTGGGCTGCAACGGCTTTCAGGACTTCAAGCTTCAACTGGCGCAGATGCTCGCCTCGGGCAGCCAGTTCGCCCAGTTCTCGATGAACGATAGCGACTCGGTGGCGGAGTTCTCCCACAGCATTTTCGACTCCACCGTGGGAACGCTTCTGTCGGTGCGCGACCGGCTCGACAACGACGCGCTGGGTAAGGCAGTGAATGCACTCGCGATGGCCAACCGGGTGGAGTTCTACGGCTTCGGCGCTTCCGGGGCGGTGGCGTTCGATGCCCAGCACAAGTTCTTTCGTCTGCAGATCTCGACCTCGGCCTACGCCGATCCGCACATGCAGAACATGTCCGCGGTCACCTTGCAGGAAGGCGACGTAGTGGTGGCGATCTCGCAGACCGGGCGCACCCGGGCGCTGGTGGCGAGCGTACGCCTGGCGCGCGAGGCCGGCGCTACGGTGATCGGGCTCTGCCCGAGTGAGTCGCCGCTGGCAGACGAGGTAAGCCTGCCGCTTTACATCGACGTTCACGAGGACACCGAGATCTACACGCCCTTGAGCTCGCGCATCGCGCATCTGGTGCTGATCGACGTGCTGGCCGTCGGCGTTGCCAAAACCCGCGGGCCGAAGCTCGCCGAACAGTTGAAGGCGGTGAAGAAGAGCCTGAATACGCTGCGCTACCCGGAAGAGGGCTGAGCAAACTGCCCGCGCCACTGTATGGTCGTCCAGTGGCGGGGCTGTGCTAAACTAGCCGCCCATTTGCAAACCGGCAGCGGCGACCATGGATGACGTAACGGCGATTCTCGATCAGCTCAACCCTGCTCAGCGCGAGGCGGTCAGCGCCCCCCAGGGCAACCTTCTGGTGCTCGCCGGCGCGGGCTCGGGCAAGACCCGGGTGCTGGTGCATCGCATCGCCTGGCTGATGCAGGCCGAAGGCCTCTCGCCCTACGCGCTGCTCGCCGTGACGTTTACCAACAAGGCCGCGCGCGAGATGCGCACCCGCCTCGAGGCGCTCTTGGGCATCTCGATGCGCCACGTCTGGGTGGGCACCTTCCACTCCATCGCCCACCGACTTCTGCGCACCCACTGGCAGGATGCCAAGCTCCCCCAGAACTTCCAGATCATCGATTCCGACGACCAGCTGCGCTTGGTCAAGCGGCTATTGAAAGATTACAACGTCGACGACGAGCGCTTTCCGCCGCGCCAGGTGCAGGGCTTCATTTCCGGCTGCAAGGAAGAGGGGCTCCGACCGCATCAGGTCAACGTCGACGGCGACGGCTATCTCGGCCAGATGGTCGAGCTCTACGAGCGCTACCAGTTCACCTGCGAACGTGGTGGCCTGGTCGATTTCGGCGAGCTTCTGCTGCGAAGCCTGGAGCTTCTGCGCGACAATCCGGCGCTTTTGAACCACTACCGCGAGCGCTTCGGCCACGTGCTGGTCGACGAGTTTCAGGACACTAACACGCTGCAGTACGCCTGGCTCAAGCTTCTGACCGGCATGCAGACGCCGATGACTGCGGTGGGCGACGACGACCAGTCGATCTACGGCTGGCGCGGGGCGAAGATCGAGAACATCCGCCGCTTCGAGGACGAGTTTCCGCAAACCAAAACCGTGAGACTAGAGCAGAACTACCGCTCCACCAGCGCTATTCTCGACGCGGCCAACGCCTTGATCAGCCACAACAGCGAGCGCATGGGCAAGAATCTCTGGACCGACGGCGTCGAAGGCGAGCCGATCTCGGTCTACGCCGGCTTCAACGACCTGGAAGAGGCGCGCTACATCGTCGATACCATCAAGGAGCGCGTCGATGAAGGCGTGAACCGGCGCGACGTGGCGATTTTGTACCGCTCCAATGCCCAGTCGCGGCTGATCGAGGAGACGCTGATCCGCCAGGGCATGCCGTACCGCATCTACGGCGGCCACCGCTTCTACGAGCGCCTCGAGATCAAAAACGCCCTAGCGTACCTGCGCCTGCTGCTCAACCGCGACGACGACGCTTCGCTGGAGCGGGTGATCAACGTGCCCACCCGCGGCATCGGCACGCGCACCGTCGAAATCGTGCGCCACCGCGCGCGCCTTGAAAGCGTGTCGCTCTGGCAGGCGCTGCACGACGCCCTCGGTGACGGTACGCTGAAAGGTCGCGCGGGCAACGCGGTGCAAGCGTTCACCAACCTGATCGAGCAGCTCGACAACGACGCCGCGGGCCTCACCCTTCATGAGATCATCGATCATGTGATCGCCCATACCGGGCTCATCGAGCATCACAAGAGCGAGCGCGGCGAGAAAGGCCAGGCGCGGGTGGAAAACCTTGAGGAGCTGGTCACCGCGGCGCGGGCCTTCACCCAGGGCGACGCCTTCGAGACCCCGGAAGCCGGTGAAGGCATGACCGCGCTGGAAGCGTTTCTGTCCGAGGCCGCGCTCAACGCCGGCGACCACGAAGCCGAGGAGTTCGAGGATAGCGTCCAACTGATGACGCTGCACTCCGCCAAGGGTCTCGAGTTTCCGGTGGTGTTTATCGCCGGCGTCGAAGAGGGGCTTTTTCCGCACAAGATGTCCGTCGAAGAACCGGGGCGCCTGGAAGAAGAACGCAGGCTTTGCTATGTGGGCGTGACCCGCGCCATGCAGAAGCTCTACCTGACGCACGCCGAAACGCGGCGGCTGCACGGCAAGGAAGTGTTTCCGCGCCCGTCGCGCTTTTTGCGCGAGCTGCCGCCGCACCTATTGGAAGAGGTACGCCTGCGCGGCCACGTCTCGCGCCCGGTGACCGCGCAAGCGCGCCCCAGCTACGCCCAAACCTCCATCGAGTCCGAAGGCGAGCTTCCGGAGCTACACATCGGCCAGCGCGTTAGCCACCCGGTGTTCGGCGAAGGCATGATTCTCAACGCCGAAGGCCAGGGCGCGCGGGCGCGGGTGCAGGTGAGCTTCGAAGGCGAAGGCGACAAGTGGCTGGTGCTGGGCTTTGCCAAGCTCACCCCCCTTTAGGCTAACTTGCCCAATAAAAGCGGATTGGCGCATACTCGCTAATGATGCTTGCGCTTAGGTGCACTTATAAAAACGATTCATGTCGGAGTAACTCTTTCATGCAACGCCGCCAATTTATCAAGACCGCCGGCTTCGGGGCCGCCGGTGTCGCCGCCGCTCCCTTTGTGAGTACCGCCCAGGCTCAGGAAACCTATACCTGGGACATGGTCACCTCCTGGCCGAAGAACTTCCCGGCCCTCGGCACCGGCGCCAACGACTTCGCCCGCCGGGTGGAGGAGCTTTCCAACGGTCGCATGCGCATTCGCGTGCACGGCGCCGGCGAGCTGGTGCCGGCCCTCGAGGTGTTCGACGCGGTTTCCGCCGGTACCGCCGAAATGGGCCACTCCACGCCCTACTACTGGCGCGGCAAGGTCGCGGCGTCGCAGTTTTTCACCGCCGTGCCGTTTGGCATGACCACCACCGAAATGAATGCCTGGATCTACCACGGCGGCGGCCAGGAGCTGTGGGACGAGGTGTATGCCAACCATAACCTCAAGCCCTTCGCCGTGGGCAACACCGGCCCGCAGATGGCCGGCTGGTTCAAAAAAGAGATCAACTCGCTCGACGACATGCAGGGCCTGCGCCTGCGCCTGCCAGGTCTTGCCGGTGAAGCGATGAATGCCATCGGCGTGAGCACCGTGACCCTGCCGGGCTCGGAAATCTTCACATCACTGCAAACCGGCGTGCTCGACGCCGCGGACTGGGTCGGCCCCTACAACGACCTGGCCTTCGGCCTGCACCAGGTGGCGGACTACTACTACACCACGGTGTGGAACGAGCCCTGCGCGCTGGTCGAGAGCTTCATCAACCTGGACGCCTGGAACGAGCTGCCGGAAGATCTGCAGGCGGTCATTCGCGAAGCGGCGCGGGCATCGAATCTGGCCATGTTCACCGAGTTCGCCTTCCACAACGCCCAAGCGCTGGAAACGCTGGTCGACGAGCACGGCGTCGAGCTTCGCACCTTCCCGGACGACGTCATGCAGGCGCTTTATGAGGCCACCCGCGAGGTGATTCAGACTCAGACCGAAAACGACGAACAGTCGCGCCGCGTCTACGAGTCCTACTCCGCGTTCCAGCAGCTGATGCGCCCATTCAGCGACATCGGCGAGTACGCCTACTTCAAGGGCCGCGACAGCATCGGCGCGTAGCGCGAGAAGTTATTTTCTCTATCGATGATGCAAGCGAAAGGGCGCCCCAGGCGCCCTTTCATCGTTTTTGCCGCCAGAAGTAGCCGCACCGTTAAGCGTGCGAGTCGCCGTGTACCGCGCGAATGCGGCCGTTGTCATCGAGGGCGACGACTACGAAGCGCGCCTCGGTCACTTTCTGGCGCTCTTCGAGGGTACGCCCCTGGGGCGGACGCACCCACACCTCGACGTCGATCTTGATCGAGCTGTGGCCGATCTCCTTGACCTGGGTGTAAACGCTGACGGTGGCGCCCACTCGCACCGGGCTCAAAAAATCCATCGATTCGATCGCCACCGTCGCGGTGCGCCCGCCGGCCTCTCGCCCGGCGGCAAGCTCCGCGGCCTGGTCCATTTGATTGACCAGCCAGCCGCCGGGGATATCGCCATAAAGATTGGTATCCTGGCGCGACGCCAGTAGCTTCAACGTGAGCTGCCCAAGCGGGGCGGGCACGTCGTCCAGATCGTGTTCAAGGGGTGTCATAGTCGGGTCGCTTCGAGGGCTTGTTGTTGTCGAATGTCGCGTGACATATCGTGGTGACGTATGTTTGTAACAGGAAAGGGTAACGATGATGTGTTACTCAACGGCGTCAGTTAATCACAAGAGGTGGTGCGTTTGAAGAGTCCCAGGAGCAGGCCCGCCAGGATCGTCGCGGCGCTTCTTATGGGCGGGCTTTTGTGGCTCGCCACGCCCGCTGTCTGGGCGGCGCCGATCACCGGCACCCTGGGCGCGACCGGCTCGGACACCATGGCGAGCCTGGTGCTGCGCTGGGGGGAGGCGCTGGCCGCGCGCCATCCGGGCATCACCATGCAGCTACAGGCCGGCGGCTCCTCCATTGCCGCGGCGGCGCTGGTGGCGGGTACCACGCGCCTAGCGCCGATGTCGCGCCCGCTGAGCCGCGCCGAGCGCGAACGCTTCGAGCACCGCTACGGTTACCCGCCCCGGGAGCTTCGTGTCGCCCGGGACGCGCTGGTGGTGGTGGTGCATCGCCACAATCCGCTGCGCGCGATCACGCGGCAAACCCTGGACGCCCTTTTCTCCAGTACGCTGGCCTGCGGCGGCGAGGCGCCGATTCGCCGCTGGGACGACCTCCCCCCGCCGCTCGACTGGCCCTTTGGTCACGTGGCGCTGCACGGGCGCAACCAGGCCTCCGGCACGTTCGATCTGTTTCGCCAGCGCGCGCTGTGTGGCGGGCGCTTTCGCGCAGACATCAGCGAATACCCTGGCTCCTCGGCGGTCATCGCCGCCGTGGGCAGCGCGCCGAATGCCATGGGCTACAGCGGCTATCATCACCTGACACCGATGGTTCGCGCGCTGGCCCTGATCAACGCCGAAGGCGAGGCCATCGACCCGACCCCGGAGACGATTCAAAGCGGCGAGTATCCGCTGGCGCGCAATTTATACCTGTACGTAAACGCGGCGCCGGGCACGCCGCTGCCGCCCGCCGAGCGCGCCTTCATCGAACTGATCCTGTCCGATGAGGGCCAGCAGATCGTGCGCGCGGCGGGGTTCGTGCCCTTGGCGGACGAAGCGCTCGAGGTGTCACAAAACTGACATGAAAATGACCTACGCTAGTCAATGGCGGATGCCTCGTTGGCATACCGATACCCTCTTGCTCCCTTTTATGATGTCGTTATGACGCCACCTTCCCCGGCCCCCTCGTCGCTTCGAACGCTCAAGGATCGAATCGCCACCGGCTTGATCACCGCAGCGGGTATCGGCGTGCTGCTAGCGATTCTTGCCATCGGCGTGTTTCTGGTGTGGGAGACGCTGCCGCTTCTGACCCATTTCGACACGCTTTCGCTGGAGAAGCTTTCGCCCCTGGCTTGGGGTACGCTCAAGGCGGCCATCGCCGCGCTGGTACTGGCGGTGCCGGTGGCGCTGGGCGCGGCGATTTTTTCTGCGCTGTTCATGACCGACCGGCTGCGCGCGCGCATCAAACCGAGTCTCGAGCTGATGGAAGCGGTGCCCGGCGTGGTAATCGGGTTCGTCGCCGGGCTGGTGCTGGCGCCCTGGGTCGAGCGTCATCTCGCAAGCACCCTTGCGCTGTTACTGTGGCTGCCGCTGTCGGCGGGTCTTGCGGGCATTCTATGGCACCTGGCGCCGAAGGCGCTGCGCCGGGCGCTGTCGCTTGAAAGCGCGGGGCTTTGGCTGCTGCCCTGGATTGCCGCCACGGCGGCGCTGGTGCTTTGGGCGGCGCCGATTTTGGAGCAGCAGTGGCTGGGTAGCGACCTGGCCACGTTTCTGGATCGGCGCTTTGGCATCGACTACACCACTCGCAACACGCTGATCGTCGGGCTGGCGATGGGCTTTGCGATCATCCCGAGCGTCTATTCGCTGGCCGAGGACGCGCTTTACGATATTCCCAAACCGCTGATGGAAGGCGCCCAAGCGCTCGGCGCCAGCCGCTGGCAGGCGCTTTGGAAAGTGGCGCTGCCAATGGCCGGGCCGGGCATTTTCTCGGCGGTAATGATCGGCGCCGGACGCGCCGTGGGCGAGACCATGATCGTGCTGATGGCGAGCAGCAACGCCGCGCTGATGAGCGCCAGCCCCTTCGAGGGTCTACGCTCGTTTTCCGCGGCGATCGCCATCGAGCTTCCCGAGGCGCCGCCGGACAGTCAGACCTATCACCTCTTGATCCTCGCGGCGCTGGTACTGTTTCTCTTCACCTTTTTGGTCAACACCCTGGCCGAGGTCGTCCGCCAGCGCCTGCGCCGCCGCTATCAGCGGCTGGGAGGCGCCTGATGTCGCGCACGTCTCACCGCCGCCGGTGGCCCGGCGACGCGCTCTGGGCCTGGCTCTGCGCCGGGTGCGTGGCGCTGTCGCTGTTCATGCTGGCCACGCTACTGACGCTTTTAACCGTCAAGGGGCTTGGCCACTTCTGGCCGGCAACGCTCGAGGAGCTGACGCTGCGCTCCGGCGAGCAAATGATCGGCCAGCCGCTGCGCGAGGCGCCGATGCCCACCGGCAGCGCCACCGAGCGGCTCTACTTCACCGGCAATCGGGAACTGACCGGCGCCGACTGGCGCTGGGTCGGCGTTGACGAGATCGTAAGCGCGGCGACCCCGGCAGACGTGATTCGCCTGGAGCGCAGCCCCTGGGGGGACTTCATCGGGCGATTGATCGCGCTGGAGCTCGACGGCGAGCGCCTCACCGGCGACTCGGCTTTTGATCGCATTAGCCAGCTGCTTGCGTTGCCACCTTCCGAGCGCTCGGGCGAGCTGGTGCTGCTTTCACCCAGCGGGCGCGGGCTCGTTCAGCCGCTTTCCGGGGTGAACACGTTCGTGGCGCCGAATGCACTCTCGATAGGGGAAAAAACCGCGATTTGGGGCCAGGGCGTGTGGCGCTTTCTCAGCGAAGGCCCGCGGGCGGCGAATACCGGCGGCGGCGTGTGGCCGGCGATTTTCGGCACGCTGTTGATGGTGATACTGATGTCGGTGATCGTGACCCCCTTTGGCGTGCTGGCGGCGGTTTATCTCAACGAGATCGCCCACCAGAACCGCTTGACCCGGCTAGTGCGCATCGGCGTGCGCAACCTCGCCGGCGTCCCCTCGATCGTTTACGGCGTGTTTGGCTTGGGGGTGTTCGTTTATGGGGTGGGCGGCTCGCTCGATCAGTGGTTTTTCGACGACGCCCTGCCCTCGCCTACCTTCGGTACCGGCGGGCTTTTATGGGCGTCGCTGACGCTGGCGCTTCTGACCCTGCCGGTGGTGATCGTGGCGACCGAAGAGGGGCTCGCGCGCATTCCCGACGCCCAGCGCGAAGGCGCCGTGGCGCTGGGCGCCACGCGCCTGGAGATGCTCACGCGCATCGTGCTGCCCATGGCGACCCCGGCCATGCTGACCGGCGTGATCCTCGCGGTGGCCCGCGCCGCCGGCGAGGTGGCGCCGCTGATGCTGGTAGGCGTGGCCAAGCTCGCCCCGCAAATGCCGCTGGACGCGGAGTTTCCCTACCTGCACCTCGAGCGCAAGTTCATGCACCTTGGCTATCATCTATTTGATAGCGCCTTTCACGGCGACGACGTCGAGGCAGCGATCCCGCTGGTCTACGCCACGGCGCTGTTGCTGGTGCTGATCGTGCTGGTGCTTAACCTAACTGCCATATTCCTGCGTCATTATTTACGCCGACAGCGAGGAGAGTCATGAACGCGCCCCTGAATGCCGCGCCGCCGGTGGTCACCTTTCCCGCCGAGCAGCGCTGCCTGAACGTCGAAGCGTTTAGCCTGGCCTACGGCCACAAGCCGGCGCTCAAGGCGCTCACCCTTGAGGTGCCGCGCCACCGGGTGACCGCGTTCATCGGGCCGTCGGGCTGTGGCAAGTCGTCGCTTTTGCGCGCGTTCAACCGGCTACACGATCTCAACGAAAACGCGGTGCACCAGGGCCGTATTCAGCTTGAAGGCGACGACATTCACGCGCCGAATCTCAATGTCAGCGAGCTTCGCCGCCGGGTCGGCATGGTGTTTCAAAGCCCCAACCCTTTCCCGATGTCGATCTACGAGAACGTGGCGTTCGGCCTGCGCTTGGAGCGGCGCCTGCCCAAACGCCAGCGCGACGACATCATCGAATGGGCGCTGAGCGCCGCCGCGCTGTGGGACGAAGTAAAGGATCAATTGCACCGCTCGGCGTGGCAGCTCTCTGGCGGCCAGCAGCAGCGGCTGGTGATCGCGCGCACGCTGGCGGTCAAGCCGGAGGTGCTGCTGCTCGACGAGCCGGCCTCGGCGCTGGACCCGATCTCCACGCTCAAGATCGAGGAGCTGATACGCAATCTCAAAAACGAGCTAACGCTGATTTTGGTGACCCACAACATGCAGCAGGCCGCGCGGGTATCCGACTACACCGCCTTTCTACACAGCGGCGAGCTCGTCGAGTACGGCCCGACCGATCAGGTTTTCACCAACCCCCAACGACCGCGTACCGAAAACTACATTACCGGCCGGGTCATTTGACCCACCCGACCCTCAGGAGGGCTCGATGGATATTACAAGCGATACCCATAGCCAGCATATTTCGCGCCAGTTCAATCAGGAGCTCGAGGAGCTTAAAACCCACCTGATGGCCATGGGCGGACTGGTGGAAAAACAGGTGCAAAACGCCGTACACGCGCTGCTGGAAAACGACAGCCACTTGGCCGAAGAAGTGCGCGACAACGACCGCCAGGTCAACGACCTGCAGTTGCAGATCGACGAAGAGTGCACCCGCGTGCTGGCCCGGCGCCAGCCGGCGGCATCGGATCTGCGCCTGGTGCTGGCGGTGATTCGTGCCACCTCGGATCTCGAGCGTATCGGCGACGAAGCGAGCAAAATCGCCCGCAACGCGCTGCTCCTTTCGGAAAACGCCAGCACCGTGCGGGGCCTGGTCGAGGTGCGCCACATCAGCGAGCACGTGCGCAAGATGCTGCGCGATGCGCTCACCGCCTTTGCCCGCTTCGATACCGAGCTTGCCATGCAGGTAGTGCGCGAGGACGAATCCGTTGACGACGAGTACGGTAGCGCCATGCGCTCGCTGATGACCTTCATGATGGAGGATTCGCGCTCGATCACGCCGGTACTCAGCATCATGTGGGTGCTGCGGGCGCTGGAGCGCGTGGGCGATCACGCCAACAACCTGGCCGAGTACGTGGTTTACCTCGTCAAGGGGCTCGATATTCGCCACAGCGCGCCGGACAGCGTCGACCAGCAGATGCTAAAAAAGCCTTGACCTTTTAGCGCGTTGATTCTGCAATACGCCCGGCTTCTTAACCCACGCTTTTCGTCGGGCGTATTGCGAAAGGATCAACCATGCTGACTGCGGTTTCCGCACTGAGCCAGGGGCTGCGCCTGGTGTATCAAAAGGGGCAACGGCGCTACGTCTTTCTCCCCATTCTCATCAATCTGATCGTCTACATCGGCCTTGCAAGCTTCACCGCACGGCGTTTTTCCGGCTGGCTGGACCATGCCATGGCCAGCATTCCCACCTGGCTTGATTGGCTCGACTGGCTGCTTTGGCCGCTGTTCGTTTTGAGCCTGCTGGTGGCGATCTTTTTCACCTTCACGCTGGTGACCCATTTTATCGCCGCGCCGTTTTACGGGTTTCTCGCCGCGCGCGTGGAGCGCACCGCGACCGGCGTCGAGCCGCTGGATGATCGCGGTTTGGCTAAAACGGCGCTCGACGCGGTGGGCCGCGAGCTCGTCAAGCTGCGCTACATCCTGCCCAGGGTCGCGCTTTTGTTCGTATTCAGTTGGATTCCCGGGCTCAACCTGGCGGCCCCCTTTTTATGGGCGCTGTTTTCCGCGTGGGTGATGGCGATCACCTATCTGGACTATCCGATGGATAACAACAAGGTGAGCTTTAAGGAGATGCGCCGACGGCTGAGCGCGCGCTGGTGGCCCAGCATGAGTTACGGGGGCTTGGTCACGCTGATTACCTGGATACCGCTGGCCAATCTTTTTCTACTACCAGGGGCGGTCGCCGGAGCCGTGTTGATGTGGGACGCGCACTACCGTGATCTTGAAAGACTGCCTGCTCGTTAAAAGCGGCTTACGGTCAAACGCCTTGCGGTTTCCCAAGCGCTGGGGGCCTTGCTACTACCTAAAATGAAAACCCGCCATTACCCTCAACAAAAAAAGTACCCACAAAAAATTAGACCCCGCAAAGGGCGGGGTCTGGATCTCGTTTAGCGATTTCGATACGTAACGTAAGCTTCCAATCCTTGTGCGGGTCTCCAACCTTGGAATCTACCCTGACAAACGTTTTGATCTTCGCTTGATTCATTCCTTGAATCGGTGAGCATCCGTGCAGTGGGACATCCTTGCCCCTTCTTTTGCTCACTCCATAAGCGTAATACTTTGTACCGAAATTGCAAACAAATGTTACCTAAAGCGTTTGCTTAGGACTCGGAATTTTTCTCGACGACTTCTTCCGGTGACATTTCAGCACCTTCATCGGTCTCGCCTACTGAATCCGGGGCGGTACCCATGGAATCAGGCTCGCCGATCGTTTCGTCGTTCGGGCCTTGAGTATGGTGATCGGTCGTGAGCTCTTCCTGTGTGTAGTCAGGGCTCTCGTTGGTGTTCATATTGACGCCATGATCTTGCGTACCATCCTGCTCGACCATGCTGTCCTGGTTCTCATCGATAGACGGGTGATCAGTAGTATCTGCAAAGGCCATCGGGCTTGCCAACAGACCAAACGCAATACCTACGACACCAGCTTTCTTGAGTAGCTCCTTGGACATCATATTCCACCTCCTGAATTGCTGTGGTACCGCTTAAAGTAAGAAAGAGTGCCTTACGGCGAACTACTTTGAAGCAGCTGTCTTTCTTGCTTAAAGCTTTGCAGAGACTGTGCCATAAATCAAATCAAAAGTTAAAAACATTTAAAATCAATAACATAAAATATTACAAGACCTGTACAAGGGGATGTATCTAGCCTGATCAACGCCTCTATAGTGACTAAAAATGGCACATGCGCGAAGCTGTACCACTCTTTCATGCCATATTGACACACTTGTACAAGCGTTATTTTGAGATAGGGTCAGCTCAGGCGAGCGGCGGGAAAAATACAGCAAAAGGTCGCGCCCAGGCCCGGGCGGCTTTCGATCGAAAGCCGCCCGTCGTGGCGAAGCAGCACGTGCTTGACGATGGCAAGCCCAAGACCGGTACCGCCAGTGGCCGTGCTGCGGCCCTTGTCGACGCGATAAAAACGCTCGGTCAGCCGTGGAATATGCACCGGGTCGATGCCGTGGCCGTCGTCGCTGACCTCAAGACAGGCCCCACCTTCGGCGAGCTCGGCGTAGCGAAGCGTAATCGTACTGCCCCCCGGGGCGTAGCGCACGGCGTTGAATACCAGGTTGGACACCGCACTTCGCAGCTCCTGCTCGCTGCCGATCAGCCGCGCGTCACTTTCGATCTCAAGTGTGATCTGCTGGGGCGTTTCATGCTGCTGGCCAGAAAGCGCCCGAGCGTCCTGGCACACGCTTTCCAGCAGCGGGCCTAGCGCCAGCGGCTGATGATCCTTGCCGCCCTGATCGATCTCGAGGCGCGAAAGCAGCAGCAAGTCGTCGACCAGATTCTGCATGCGCAGGGTTTGCGCCTGCATCTGAGCGACGCTGCGGCCAAGCCTTGGCGGCAACTGATCGCTCAGATCGCTGTAGGTTTCCAGATAGCCAGAGAGTACGGTCAAGGGCGTGCGCAGCTCGTGGGAGACGTTGGCAACGAAATCCTGGCGCATCTGCTCCAGCCGGTGTAACCGAGTGATATCACGCGCCATCAAAAGCCGCTCATCGTCGCCGTAAAGCGTGATCTGATACTCGAGAATGCGCCGTTCGTCGATGGGCGAGGTGAGCGTTAGGGGCTCACTATATTCGCGGGATGAGAAGTAACGCACAAAAGCGGGGTCGCGCAGCAAATTGGTGATGTGCTGGCCGCGGTCATGGGCGGTTTGAAGCCCCATCATCTGCGTGGCGGCGCTGTTCCACCACTCCAGATCACCGTGACGGTCGAGCATGACCACGCTGTCGCGCATCGCCTCCGACGACTCCTGAATACGCGCAAGGGTAGCTCTCAGGCGGCCCTGGGTGATGCGCTGACTTTTCTGGTAGCGGTAGAGGCGGTCCAGAAGCTCGCCCCAGAGCCCGGGGCCGGCAGGCGGCTCTTCACTTGGCGTCAGCGTCAGCCACAGGTAAAGCGCGCGTAGCTGGCGCAGGTGGTAGAAAAGACACACCCCAAGACCGGCGGCGAGGCCAAACCCCGGCGCGCCAAACAGCCAGCCCATGATGATACCGAGCGTGGCAAGCCAGGCGATTCGCCAGAGTTCCCGGCTCCACAGGTGCACGCGTTAGCCCCGGGCAGAGAAGCGATAGCCCGTGCCGCGCACCGTCTGAATCAGGTTCTGATGGGCATCGCCCAAGGCCTTGCGTAGGCGGCGGATGTGAACGTCCACGGTGCGCTCTTCGACGTAGACGTTGCCGCCCCATACCTGATCCAGCAGCTGGCTGCGGGTATAGGCGCGCTCCTGGTGGGTCATGAAAAATTGCAGTAGGCGGTACTCGGTCGGCCCCATGTCGAGCGCCTTGCCGTGAGCACTGACCCGATGGCTTACCGGGTCGAGCAGCAGGCCGTTGATCTCCACCGGGTCTTCCATACCGCGCGGTGTCGTACGGCGCAGTACCGCTTTCAGGCGCGCGACCAGCTCCCTGGGAGAAAACGGCTTGGTGATGTAGTCGTCGGCGCCGGCCTCGAGCCCCTGGATCTTGTTGTCTTCCTCGCCCTTAGCGGTGAGCATGATGATCGGAAGCTCGGCGGTGGCCTCTTCGCGCTTGAGGCGGCGGGCCAGTTCGATGCCGCTGGTACCGGGCATCATCCAGTCGAGCAGCAGTAGGTCCGGCTGGTTGTCGACGACCAGCGCGTGGGCATCCTGGGCGTTATCGGCTTCGAGCACGCGATAGTCCGCCATCTCCAGCGCCACCGCGATCATCTCGCGAATCGGCGCTTCATCGTCGACGATCAAAACGGTTTTGGCGGTCATGGTCGGGCCTCACGGTGTCCAGGCGAAGTGGTCGATGACATATCGGTGACAATCACACCATGAGCGAGTGACAGTTTTATGACACCGACTGTCGCCACCTTAGCCCGTGACCGGCCAAAAGCTCAAGACGAGCCCGGCGAAGAGCAAAAGCCCCGACCAGTGATTGTTCAAAAACGCCTGGAAGCAGGCCGCGCGCTCGCGGTGAACGATCAGGCGCTGCTGATGCACGAAGGTGGCCGCCATGGCCACCAGGCCCAGCCAGAAAAAGCCCCCCAGGTTGACGGCCCACCCTACCCAGGCCAGCAGTAACAGCGTGGCTGCTTGCAGCAGACCAATAATGAGCCGGTCGGCCTGGCCAAACAGCACCGCGGTGGATTTGATGCCGATCTTCAAGTCGTCGTCGCGGTCCACCATGGCGTACTGGGTGTCATAGGCGACGGTCCACAGCACGTTGGCCAGAAAAAGCACCCACGCCACGAGCGGCACGTGGCCAAGAACCGCGCCAAAGGCCATGGGGATCGCCCAGGAGAACGCCGTACCGAGCACCACTTGGGGAAAGTGGGTATAGCGCTTCATGAACGGATACGTGGCGGCAAGCAAAAGCCCGCCCACCGACAGCAACACGGTAAACCAGTTGGTCAACAGCACCAAAATGAACGACACCGCCACCAGCGCGATGAACAGTACCTTGGCTTCGGCTTCGCCGATGCGCCCGGTGGCCAGAGGCCGGTTTTTGGTGCGTTTGACGTGGCCGTCGAAGTGGCGATCGGCGTAGTCGTTCACCACGCACCCGGCCGCGCGCATGGAGTAGACGCCGGCGATAAAGATCAACAGCACCCCGCGCCCCGGCACCCCCTCGGCGGCGATCCACAGCGCCCAAAGCGTGGGCCACATCAAAAGCCAGGTCCCGATGGGCCGATCAAGGCGCATCAGCGTGATGAAATCACCCGCCCGGGACCAGCCGGTCGGGCGCAGCAGAGAACGGTCCATGCTTACCTCTCGAGGATAAAACGCGCGCCCAGCTTAGCGCGAAGCCAGATCGGGTTCATCCGCCATGGTCGATAAAAACGCTTCCTGCACCAAAAGCGACAGCCCGCCGTGGTAGAAGATCGAACGCCGCGCCCAGACGCTCGAAAGCTCCGGCGCCTGGCGATGAGCGAACGCCGGACGCTGGCCGGTGGCATAAAGCGCGCCGCGCTTAAGACCCGGCTGGCGAAACAGCCAGCTACCCAGCGAGCGCTCGCCCAAACGCTCGAGGTGCTGCCCCTGGAGCTGCGACAGCGGCGCCACCGAGCGGGCCACGACCCAGGGCGCGCCATTCACGCACAGCGCCACCTCACGACACCAGGCAAGCCGGCGCGGAGCAAGGCCGAGCGCCCGCGCTTCGTCGCGTTCGGGTACGCCGACGCCCTGGCGCAGCAGCCGTACCCGAAACGCACCGGGGCACCCGCCGCCATCAGCCGCGCGGTCAGCGAATCGGTGGAGGCGACCCACCGCCACCAGGGCGCGCTCATGGCCGGACGCAGCGCCGAAACGGGTTGCCAGCGTGGAAAAAGCGCTACCTGCTGAGTGTGTGTCGCCACGCGATCTCCAGAGCGGTCAAGTCATAAAAGCTAGTGTAACATGATGGCCCAACGCGCTTTTCTCGAGAACATCCGTGTCTCGAGCTCCCGAATTCCAACGTCTGGTGAAGACATGGCCGACTCTTTCTCTCAAACCGATGCGCCGGTGGATCTGCTCATCATCGGTACCGGTATGGCCGGTATCGGCCTTGCCCGCGAGCTGCGAAGATTGGGAGATACCCGCTCGATCACCCTGGTAAGCGGTGATAGCGCCGATGAGTACAGCAAGCCGCTGCTCTCGACGGGCTTTGGCAAGCGCCTGACACCGGAGAAGCTTGCCAAAAAAAGCGCCGCCAGCGTCGCCGACGAGCTCGATGCCACGCTGTTATCGAATACTCACGTCGTCGCTATCGATAGCGACCGCCGCCGGGCGACCCTCGAAGACGGCGAGCATGTGGGCTTCGAGGCGCTGGTGCTGGCCACCGGCGCCGGCCCGCGAAACGCCTTCGACATTCCCGCTGGGCTTGCCGAGCGCTTTTTCAGCGTCAACGACCTGGACGACTACCGCCGCTTTCACGCCGCCCTGGCGCCAGGGCCCGCGCGGATAGCCGTTGTCGGCGCGGGGCTCGTGGGCTGCGAATTCGCCAACGACCTGCTCGCCGGCGGCCACCAGGTCACGCTGATCGCCCCGGAGGCCACGCCGCTGCCGCGCCTTCTGCCGGTACCGCTGGGTCAGGCTTTGGGCCGCGCTTTCGAGGCCGGCGGTATCGAACTGGCGTTGGGCCGCACGGTGAGCCGCGCCGCCGCCGCCGCCGCCGAGCACGACGACATTGCCCTGACGCTTGACAGCGGCGACACCCATCACGTCGACGCGGTGCTGATGGCCACCGGCCTTGCCCCGCGAAGCGCGCTAGCGCGCGAGGCGGGGCTCGACGTCAGCGAGAGCGGCATTCATGTCGACCGTACACTGGCGACCTCCCACGCCGGCATTTACGCCTTGGGCGATGTGGCATGCATAGACGGCGTCAACGCTATGTACGTCCAGCCGCTTCAGGCCAGCGTCAAGGCGCTGGCCGCCACCCTCACCGGTCAACCAACCCGTGTGCGCCTCGGTGCCTGGCCGGTGGTGGTGAAAACGCCGCTTTTGCCCGTGGTGGCCTACCCGCCGGTCGGCGCGGGCGCCCAGTGGCGCATCGAGGGCGAAGGCGATACGTTGACGGCGCTGGCCGACGATAAAGATGGTCAATTAGTCGGGTTTGCGTTGACAGGCGGGGCGGTCAAAAGGAAAGTGGAGCTTTCCAGAGCAGTACCCGCGCTGCTAGGCTAAATCGCAACGCAGTGGCGCTCGAGCCCGGCATCGGGCTTGAGCCGAGAAATTAAAACACTCGTTCGTTTTCAATCGCACTCATAAGCGTTACGCTTATTTTTTCTATCAGGGAGACCCCTTTTATGCGCAAACCTGACCTGGCCGCTGCCATCGCCGATAACGCCGACCTATCCAAGGACAAGGCGGGCCAAGTGCTGAACGTCATTCTCGACGAAATTACCAACAGCGTGGCGAAAGGCGAAGACGTTGCCCTGATCGGCTTTGGTACATTCACCGTACGCGAGCGCGCCGCCCGCACCGGCAAAAACCCGCAAACCGGCCAGCCGCTGAACATTCCAGCCAGCAAGAACGTGGCGTTCAAGCCCGGTAAAGCGCTCAAGGACGCCGTCTCCTAATGAAACTCCGGCTTGCGCTGTTGCTACTGGGCTTGTTGCTCAAGCGAGCGCTGCGGCGTAAGCCGCGCTTCAAGGAGCAGCTCGAGCGGATGCGCGGTTTGGATTGGGGCATCGCCACCGAGGATCTGGACACGGCGCGCCACTACCGGATGACGCCCAAGGGCATCCACACCGGCAAGGGCCTGCCGATCGACCTGGATCTGGAGCTGCGCTTTCGCGATCAGGACGCGGCGCTCAGGATTCTCAAAAAGCCGACCCAGCAGGCGTTTCTGCACGGCATGATGAACGGCGACGTTCGCCTGGTCGGCGACTCCAGCGACCTGACTAAACTGCAAAAGCTCTTGAAGCACCTGTAGCGCTCAACGGCCCGCCTTTAACGGCGGGCCGTTTTGATAGATCCCTTCGCGTCACATCCGCCCGGATGATTCGCTTTCCTGAAAGCACCCTGCTTTTGCCGCCCTACCCCGGCTTACTGACGACAAGCGCCTAAAATGGTATCGATACCTAACGTCGTCAAAATGGCGTGAGGAGCACGAAGGCCGTGGCCAGGCGCTCACCGACATTGTTATACTAAAGTCTAACGAATCATCGAAGAGACGCCATGCCGATCGCTCTACCGCTGCGCCGCCTTTGGACACTGGATAAATTCGCCTACAGCCTGCGGGTGTTCATCGCCTTTAGCGGGGCGCTTTTGTTTAGCGTGTTTCAGGCCGACGTGGCGCTGGTCATTCCGCTGTTTCTGGGCATCATCGCCTGTGCGCTCTCGGAAACCGACGATAGCTGGCAGGGGCGGCTTCAGGCGCTGATCGTGACGCTTTTGTGCTTTGCGCTGGCCTCCTTCGTGGTGCAGTGGCTGTTTGCCTGGCCTTGGCTATTCGCGCTCGGGCTTGGGGTGTCGGCCTTTACGCTGATCATGCTCGGCGCCATCGGCCAGCGCTACGCCACCATCGCCTCGGGCACGCTGATTCTCTCGATCTATTCGATGATCAACATCGAGCAGCACGGCGGCGTCGATGCCGATGTCGCTTCGCGCCAGCTTTTGCTGCTGGCGGGAGCGGCTTGGTACGGGCTCATCTCCGTGATCTGGTGCGCGCTCTTTTCCCGCCAGCCGGTCAAGCAGAGCATGGCGCGGGTGTACAAGACGCTGGGGGAGTTTTTGATCCTCAAATCGGCGCTGTTCGAGCCGGTACGCGGCGTGGATGTGGAGGCGCGCCGGGTGGCGCTGGCGCACCAGAACGGCCAGGTAGTGGCTGCGCTCAACCAGGCCAAGGAGATGATCTTTCGCCGCCTGGAGGGCCAGCGCGGAAGCAAAAAGCTCAACCGCTACCTGCGCATTTACTTCATCGCTCAGGACATCCACGAGCGGGCGAGCTCCACCCACTACCCTTACAGCGCGCTGACCGAAGCGTTTTTCCACCACGACGTGCTGTTTCGCTGCCAGCGCCTTCTGGACCAGCAGGGCCGGGCCTGTCGCCAGCTGGCGAAGTCCCTGCTATTGAACCGCCCGTTCGATCACGAGCTCAGCGAGCAGGCGCTGATGGATCTGCGCGCCTCGATCGATAATCTGAGTGATCGCGACCGCCCGGAGTGGCGCGCGCTGATTCATCCACTCAACGCCCTGGCGGATAACCTGGCCACGCTGGAGACCCAGATCGCCAGCGTCCACAACCCCGATAGTAGCGATGATCGACGCGACAGCGCCCTGTTCGACCGTTCGCCGTCGAGCATCAAGGAGGCCTGGAATCGGGTACGGCTGAATCTGACGCTGGGCTCGCCCACCTTTCGCCACGCCGTGCGTCTATCGACGGCGCTGGTCGCAGGCTATGCGCTTTTGCAGTGGATCGATCCGGAGCAAGGGTTCTGGATTCTCCTGACTACGCTGTTCGTGTGCCGCCCCAACTTCGCCACCACGCGACGCTTTCTTTCCCAGCGGATTCTCGGCACGGTGCTTGGGCTGATCGTGGGCTGGGCTTCGATTTCGCTGTTCCCCAAGCCCGGCGTTCAAAGCGTGATCGCCGTGGCCGCGGGGGTCTGCTTTTTCGCCAACCGCGAGCGCCGCTATGTCATCGCCACCGCCTCGATCACGCTGCTGGTGCTGTGCAGCTTCAACCAGGTGGGAGACGGCTTCAACCTGATCTGGCCGCGGCTGTTCGATACGCTGATCGGCGCGGTCATCGCCGGGCTTGCGGTGTTCTTCATTCTGCCCGACTGGCAGGGCCGACGGCTCTACCGCGAGGCGGCCCGGGTGCTGACCAGCCACCGCGGCTACCTCGATGAAATCACTCACCAGTACGAAACCGGTAAACAGGACGATCTGGCCTACCGGCTGGCACGGCGCAACGCCCACAACGCGGATGCAGCGTTCTCGACACTGTTGACCAACATGCTTCACGAGCCCGGCCACTACCGCAAGCAGGACGCGGACAGCGGGCTGCGCTTTCTGGTGCTCTCCAATACGCTGTTGAGCCACCTGTCGGCACTCGGCGCCCACCGCCACCGGCTAACCGACGACGAAGACGACGCCGCGCTGATGCCCCAGGCCCGGCGCATCAGCGAGCTGCTCGAAGCGATGACCCGGGAGCTACACGCGCGCCAGCCCGTCACCGCCCTCGATGAGCAGACCGAGGCGTTGCTCGCCGCCCTTGGCGATGCGCCAAAGGCCGACACCCCGCCGGCCAGTGACGAGCGCACCACCGCGGTAACGCTTTACCGCCCGATTCAGAGCCAGCTCAAACTGATCGCCGAGCAGCTCACGCCGCTGGCCCAAAGCGCGGCCCGGCTCACCCAGCGGCCTAAACCGGCCGACCGCTAGACTTGCCCGTAGCGCCCGGCGGCTTCGCCCAGCCAGCGGCGTACCAGCACGGCGGTGGCTTCACGGTCGCTTTGAAGCGTTTTCGCCATCGCCGTGACGCGCTCCAGCAGGTCGGCGTCGCGCTCGAGATCGGCGATTTTCATCTGGGCAAGGCCCGTCTGGCGGGTGCCGAGCACCTCGCCGGGGCCGCGAATCTCCAGGTCCTTCTCGGCGATGCGAAAGCCGTCGGTGGTTTCGCGCATCACGCCCAAACGCTCCTTCGAGCTTTTTGACAGCGGCGGGTGATACAGCAGTACGCAGAAGCTCTCGGTGCTTCCCCGCCCGACCCGTCCGCGCAGTTGGTGAAGCTGGGAAAGCCCGAGGCGCTCCGGGTTCTCGATGATCATGAGACTCGCATTGGGCACGTCCACGCCGACCTCGATCACCGTGGTGGCCACCAGTAAATCCAGCTCGCCTTCCTTGAACGCCGCCATCACCTCGGCCTTTTCCGCCGCCTTCATGCGCCCGTGGATCAGGCCAATGGCAAGCTCCGGTAGCGCTGCCGTCAGTTCCTCGCGGGTGACCTCGGCGGCCTGGCACTGCAGCACCTCGGACTCGTCGATCAGCGTGCAGACCCAGTAGGCCTGGCGGCCGTCGCTGCAGGCGCGGCGGATGCGCTCGACCACTTCCGGGCGGCGCTCGTCGGACACCACCACGGTTTTGACCGGCGTGCGCCCCGGCGGCAGCTCGTCGATGATCGAGACGTCCAGATCCGCGTAGGCGCTCATGGCAAGCGTTCGGGGAATCGGCGTGGCAGTCATGATCAGCTGGTGCGGGGTGAGCCCGCCCGCCTCGCCTTTCTCGCGCAGCGCCAAGCGCTGGTGCACGCCGAAGCGGTGCTGCTCGTCGATGATCGCAAGCCCCAAACACTTGAAGTGAACGTCCTCCTGGAACAGCGCGTGGGTGCCGACCACCATCCGCGCTCGGCCATCGGCGATCGCTGCCTTGGCATCGAGGCGGCTTTTGCCCTTGAGCTTGCCGGCAAGCCAGGCGACCTCGATACCCAGCGGCTCGAACCAGGCCTTAAAGGAGCGGTAGTGCTGCTCGGCAAGAATTTCCGTGGGCGCCATGATCGCCGCCTGGCAGTCGCCGGCAAGCGCCGACAGCGCGGCCATGGCGGCGACCACGGTCTTGCCGGAACCGACATCGCCCTGCACCAGCCGCAGCATCGGCGCGGGCTCGACAAGATCGAGCTCGATCTCCTCGAGCACCCGGCGCTGAGCGCCGGTGAGCGCAAAGGGCAGCTGGGCCAGAAAGCGGGTTTGCAGGCTGCGCCCTGCCGGCAGGCGCGGGGCGCCGTCGGCCTGAATGCGCAGGCGCACTTCGCGAAGGCTCAACTGGTGGGCCAGAAGCTCCTCGAGCGCCAGCCGCCGGGTCGCCGGGTGCAGGCCCTGGGCGAGCGTGTCGAGGTCGACGTCCGGCGGCGGCTGGTGCAGCAGCATAAGGCTTGCGTGAAGCCCGGGCAGGCCAAAGCGCTCGGCCAGCGCCGGGGGGATCATGTCCGGCAGCGCTTCCGGGGCGGCTTCCAGACGCTCGAGTGCCTGCAGCGCCAGTGCCCGCAGCCGGGTCTGATGGAGCCCTTCGGTGGTCGGGTAGATCGGCGTGTAGTGCTCTTCGACCGGCGCCTCGGCATCACTGACCGGACGATACTCGGGATGATAAATTTCGAGCCCGGTAGCACCGGCGCGCGCCTCACCAAAGGCGCGCAGCGTCACGCCCGGGCGCAGCTGCTGGCTCTGCGCCGGGGAGAAGTGGAAAAAGCGCAGGCTCAGGATGCCGCTTTGGTCACGAAGGCGTACCAGAAGGCTTCGCCTTCGCCCCTTGACGATGTCGCAGGCGGTCACTTCGCCTTCGACCACCGCTTCGCTGCCCGCGCGCAAAAGCCCGATCGGCGTCAGACGCGTACGGTCCTGGTAGCGAAGCGGCAGATGAAAGAGCAGATCGCTCACCCGCTCGACGCCCAGACGCGCAAGCTTGGCCGCCAGCGCCTCGCCGACGCCCTTGAGCTCGGTGACCGGCGCGTCGAGCGCACTCATGGCATGGCCTGCCGGCACTGGTTGATCGCCTGCACCAGCGCGTCGATCGCCTTGGGTCTGGGAAAACTCGCCCGCCAAGCGATGGCCACGGTGCGCGAGGGCGAGGGCGAAACGAAGGGCCGGCTCGCCAGCAGTGAGCGTTCATCCTTCTGCGTTCCCAGCGCCGACTGCGGCAGCACCGTGATGCCAAGCTTCGAGGCCACCATATGGCGGATGGTCTCGAGCGAGCCGCCTTCGGCGATCAGCGTATTGCTGGGGCTGTTGAGCTTGTGGGTAATCGCCGGGCAGGCTTCGAGAATCTGGTCGCGAAAACAGTGCCCTTCGCCCAGCAGCAATAGCCGCTCCTCGAGCAGCGCCTCCTTCTCGATCGCCTCCCGTTCGGTCCAAGGGTGGCTGCTGGGCATCAGCACCTCGAAATCCTCGTCGTAGATCGCCTTGGTGACGACGTCGGTTTCGGTGAACGGGAGCGCGACGATGATGACGTCGAGCTCGCCGCTTTTGAGCTTGCCCCTGAGCGTGCCGGTCAGCCCCTCCTCGATGTAGAGCGGCATCTGCGGCGCCGCCTCGGCCAGCGCCGGCACCAGGTGCGGGTAGAGATACGGCCCGATGGTGTAAATGGCGCCGATGCGCAGCGGGTTGGCCAACTGATCACGGCCGGCGCTGGCCATCTCGAAAATCAGGCTGGACTGCTCCAGCACGCGCTGCGCCTGAGCGACGATTTTCTCGCCCAGCGGGGTGACCTGCACGGTGGACTTGGAGCGCTCGAACAGGGGCGTGTCGAGTTCGTCCTCGAGTTTTTTCACCGCCACCGAGAGCGTGGGCTGGGAAACGTGGCAGCGTTCAGCGGCGCGGCCGAAGTGGCGCTCTTGTGCAAGGGTTACGATGTAGCGAAGTTCTGTTAAAGTCATAACGGTGCCGGATGGCATCCTCTCGTAGCAGGTCGTGACTCAGTGTGACGATGAACGGGACGGCAAGGACAAACAAATTCTCTTGACGATGGCATATCTCAAGAGGACTTTGTATCTAATAGGGAATATTTATCATGAGGAGTGCGCAGGTGAAACTCACTGTACTGATCATCGGCTGTGGCGATATCGGCACCACCCTGGGACGCGAGCTGGTTAGCGAAGGCCATCGCGTCGTCGGCGTGCGCCGCCATACCGATTCCTTACAGGGGACCGGCATCGAGCCCCTGGCGCTCGATCTTGCGACGCTCGACGACGCCAGCGCCTCGGCACTGCCCCAAGCCGACTACGTCATCTACACCGTCAGCGCCGACCGCTTCGAAGAGAGCGCCTATCAAAGCGCCTATCCGGACGGCTTGAAACGCGTACTTGGCGTGCTCGAACAGCACGAAACACCGCCGCGGCGTATCTTCTTCGTCTCCTCGACCAGCGTTTACGGTCAGCAGGAAGGCGAAGTGGTCAACGAGGTCAGCCCCACCGATTCAACGAGCTTCTCGGGCACGCTAATGCGCACGGCCGAGCAGGCGCTGCTGGATCACCCGCTACCGGGCACCGTCGTGCGCTTTTCCGGCATCTACGGCCCCGGCCGCGACCGGCTGATCCACCAAGTCAAGAGTGGGCGCATGGCGGCCATCACGCCGGCGATCTACTCCAATCGCATCCACCGCGACGACTGCGCCGGGATTCTCGCCCATCTGATCCAGTGTCAGGAAAGCGGCAAGCCCTTGGCCGAGCTCTACCTTGGCAGCGACTCCGAGCCCGCCACCATGCACAACGTCATGAGCTGGCTGGCGAAAGAGCTCAAGGCCACCTCGACCGAGACCATGCAGTCGCCGCTGAGACGGCGCACCAGCAAACGCTGCGACAACAGCCGCGTGCGCGAAACCGGCTACGAATTCCGCTATCCGAGCTTTCGCGAAGGCTACGCCCAGATTCTCAAGGAAGGCGGCTTTTTGACGTCCAAAAGCGCCTGATTCGCGCCTCCCTTGAGACGAAAAAAGCGAGCCCTCAGGCTCGCTTTTTTATGCCTATTCAGACGCTTAGTCGCCAATTACCATGACTGCTTCGGCTTCGACCTGGCTGCCCTTGGGCAGCGCGCGTACGCCCACCGCAGCGCGAGCCGGGAAGGGTGCTTTAAAGAACTCTTCCATCACGCGGTTAACGATGGCGAAGTTATCCAGATCCACGAGATAGAGGTTGAGCTTGACGATATCGGTCAGCGAGCCGGCGGCCTCTTCGCACACCGCCTGCAGGTTGGTGAAGACCTGGCGGGCCTGGGCTTCGATATCACCGGAGACGATCTCCATGGAGCTCGGGTCGAGCGGAATCTGGCCAGAGAGATAGACCGTGTTGCCCGCCTTGATCGCCTGGGAGTACGGGCCGATGGCGGCCGGGGCCTTTTCGGTATTGATAACGGCTTTATTGCTCATGGACATGCTGCTCCTGTCATCGAAAATGGGATGGTTGAAAATCGTCGTTTAAGTTGTCGTTAAAATTGTCGTCGAAACTGTTTTTAAGAGCTGTCTTTAAAAACCGTCTTTAAAACCGTCGCTCACGCGGCCATCGAAAAAAGCGGGCCCGCCTCTGGCACTGCCAGAGGTTGCTGATGCGCGGGTTCTAGTTAGCCGTTCGGGTTATTTTACTGACGCTTGGCAGATTGCGGATACGCTTCATGATACGCGCCAGGTGCACGCGGCCCTTGACCGAAAGCGTCAGGTTCACCGTCGAAAGTTTGGCGTCGCGCTCTTCGATGCCGATGCGCTCGATATTGGCATCGGCGTCGGTGACCAGGCCCGCGAGCTCGGCCACCAGTCCCCGGCGGCTTTCGATCTCGATACGCAGCGCCACCGGGAAATCCTCGTCGATATCCTCTGACCACTGCAGCGTGAAAAGCTTCTCTGGATCGCTTTTCAGGTCTACCAGGTTTCGGCACTCGTCGCGATGCACGACGATGCCCTTGCCCACCGATAGATGCCCCACGACCGCATCGCCGGGCAGCGGGTGGCAGCAGCGGGCAAAGCTCAACACCATGCCTTCGCTACCGCTGATCACCACCGCGTTATCGCTGTTCTCCAGCCGGTTGATCTCGCGATTCTCGCCCTGGGCGGTATCCGCCAGCCGCCGGGCCGCCACGTAGGCCATACGATTACCCAGCCCCACTGACTCCAGCAAGGTATCAAGCGAGGAGACGTCGAGCTCCTTGAGCGCCTTGGCGAAGACCCGCTCGTCGAGCTCTTCGAGGCTCGTCTCATAAGAGGCCAGCGCCTTGTTGAGCAGCCGCCGCCCGAGCATGATCGCCTCGGACTGCTGCTGGTGCTTCAGGGCGTGGCGAATCGCCGAGCGTGCCTTGGCCGTAGAGACGAAATTGAGCCACGACAGGTTGGGCCGCGCTCCGGGGGCGGTGATGATTTCCAGCGTCTGGCCGCTTTCCAGCCGCGTGGAGAGCGGCGCCAGGTGACGGTCGATGCGACAGGCGATGCAGTTGTTGCCGATATCGGTGTGCACGCTGTAGGCGAAGTCGACCACCGTCGCGCCCTGGGGCAGCTCCATGATGTCGCCCTTGGGCGTGAACACGTAGATGTCGTCGGGGAACAGATCGTTTTTGACGTGCTCGATGAACTCCAGCGAGTCGCCGGCGTGGCGCTGCATCTCGAGTAAGCCCTTGACCCAGGCCCGCGCCCGGGCGTGGCTGCCCTCGGCGATCGGGTGCTCGGTCTGGCCGGCCTTGTAGAGCCAGTGGGCGGCAATGCCGTTGTTGGCCATCGCTTCCATCTCGCGGGTGCGAATCTGCACCTCGATGGGCATGCCGCGCTGGCCAAAGAGCGTGGTGTGCAGGCTCTGGTAGCCGTTCGCCTTGGGAATGGCGATGTAATCCTTGAAGCGCCCGGGCACCGGCTTGAAGAGGTTATGCACCACGCCCAGGATCCGGTAGCAGCTCGCCACGTCGTCGGTGATGATGCGAAAACCGAACACGTCCATGATCTCGGCGAAGGGCTTTCGCTGGTCGCGCATCTTCTTGTAGATGGAAAGCAGATGCTTTTGCCGGCCGATCACCGTGCCCTGGAGCGCTTCGTCGTCCAGGCTTTGCTGTAGCGACGACTGAATCTGGCGCATCGCGCTTCGCCGGTTGCCGCGGGCGCTGGCCACCGCGCGTTTGATCCGCTCGGCGCGCATCGGATGGATCGCTTGGAACGAAAGATCCTCGAGCTCGATGCGGATGGTGTTGATCCCGAGCCGCCCGGCCACGCGGGCGTAGATCTCCAGCGTCTCGCGGGCGATGCGCCGCTTCTTGTCAGGGCGCAGCGCGCCCAGGGTGCGCATGTTGTGCAGCCGGTCGGCGAGTTTGACGATGATGACGCGGATGTCCCGCGACATCGCCAGTACCATCTTCTGGAAGTTCTCCGCCTGAGCGACGGCCTTGTCCTCGAAGGTGATCTGGGTGAGCTTCGAGACGCCGTCGACCAGCTCTGCCACCGGCTGGCCGAACTGCTCGCCAAGGGCCTTTTTTGATACGCCGGTATCCTCGATCACATCGTGCAGCATGGCTGCCATCAGGCTTTGATGGTCCATGTGCATATTGGCGAGGATATTGGCGACGGCGAGCGGGTGGGTAACGTAGGGCTCGCCGGAGCGGCGCCGCTGGCCGTCGTGGGCCTGTTCGGCGTAGTAGAAGGCGCGTTTGACCTGCTGGATCTCGTCCGAGGGTAGATAGCCGCCGAGCCGGTCGGCCAGGTCATCGATGGTGAACATGGAACGCGCCCCTTCGGTTCCGGACTCAGTCGTCGATCTGAATGCTGGGCGCAGCCGGGCGCTGGCGTACCGGCGCCTCGACCGGCTCGTCGAGCACGGTATGATCGACCAGGCCTGCGGCGATCTCACGCAGCGCCATGACCGTGGGCTTGTCGTTCTCCCAAGCAAGCTGGGCATCGCGGGAGCCGCGGGCGAGCTGGCGGGCCCGCTGGGTAGAAATCATCACCAGCTTGAAGCGGTTTTCTACGTTTTCGAGACAATCTTCGACGGTAACGCGCGCCATGGGAGCTTTCCTTTAAAAAACGACGCCGGGCCGGCTGGGCTTGAAACGACCGCCGACTCGGCAAAAATGGGTCACTGGACCCGATAGATTACTCGACCGCCGGCGCCTGTGACAAGAGCGCCTTGAGCAGCGGGGCATGGCGATGCTGCATGGCAGCACGCGTCAGCCGCTGACTGGTGATCAGCGCCTGCAGCTCGCCAAGCGCGGTGGTGAAATCGTCGTTGATCACCAGGTAGTCGTACTCGTCGAAATGGGTCATCTCATTGACCGCATCGCGCATGCGCCGCGCGATCACCGCGTGCTCATCGGTGCCGCGGTTTGAAAGGCGCCGTTCGAGCTCCGCCCTCGAGGGCGGCAAGATGAAGATCGATACCGCATCACTCATCTGCTCGCGCACCTGCTGGGCACCCTGCCAATCGATCTCGAGAATCACGTCCTGACCGGCGGTGAGCAGATCCTGCACGGCGTGGCGCGAGGTGCCATAATAGTTATCGAACACGCGGGCGTATTCGAAAAAATCGCCGCGATTGATCATTGCTTCGAACGTCGCGACCGGGCAGAAATGGTAGTTCACCCCGTCCACTTCGCCTTCGCGCCGGCCCCGCGTGGTGTGCGACACCGATACCTGGAGGCCGTCCAGGCTCTCGATCAGCTCGCGAACCAGGCTGGTTTTCCCCGCGCCCGACGGCGCCGACACGATAAACAGCGTACCCTGGGACATGAAACGCTCCCCTCAAAAACAGTCGTTGACCCTGGCATGCCACGCTTACCGCTCGCATGTGGCGCTAAAGCCGGGCAGTATCGCATACCTGCCGCGCGGGCTGTAGTAAAAGCCTGGGCGCGCTCAATAAGCGTTAATCACCCAAGGAGAGCGGCATGCGAGGGACGGTTTTCATTCTGGCGCTGATTGCCTTGGGTGTGGCGCTGCAAAAAGGCATCATCGAGATTCCCCGCCAGTGGGCGCCCTGGGCCCCGCTGCATATCGACGACCCGATTACGCCGGTCACTAAACTCAAGCTCAAGCGCCTGGAAGGCGACCGCCAGGGGTGTCTGGCCGCGCTAGACACCGTGCCCTCGAGCGAGCTCAACTACACGCCGGTGGCGGACTATTCGCCGACGACGAGCTGCCCGCTTTCCAACATCGTGCGTATGAATTCGAGCAGCGTGCGCTTTAACCGAAGCTTCGTCGCTTCCTGCCCCATGGCACTGGCCTGGGTCATGTTCGAGCGCCACGAACTTCAGCCCGCCGCCGCCGAGATCATGGGCAGCCGCGTCAGCCAAGTGGATCACGTGGGAAGCTTCGCCTGTCGCAACGTTTACGGAAGAGCAACCGGGCGTCGCAGTGAGCATGCCACGGCAGAAGCGCTGGATGTCACGGGATTTCGTTTTGAAAACGGCCGGCGCATCACGCTAATCAATAATTGGGACAACGAAGGCGCAGTAGGAGAGTTCTTCAGAGCGGCGCGAGATGGCGCCTGCAAAAGCTTTGGAAACGTACTGGGGCCGGAATACAACGCCGCGCATGCCGACCACTTTCACATGGGCATGCGCGGCTACGGGCTATGCCGTTAGACGATCACTCGAGGTTGATGTCGTCTTCGTCGGTCAGCGCGCCCGCCGCGGCACCTGCGCCGGCGCCAAGAATCGCGCCGCCGCCGACGCTGCCGCCGGTGGCCGCCGCGGTACCCGCGCCGACCGCCGCGCCCACGCCCGCACCGCTGGCGGTACGCTCACCGGTGGTGGAACCACAGCCGGCCAGGCCGATAGTCAGCGCGGCAATGGCGGAAAGCGTCACGATGCGCGAGGTTTTCAAAATCGGGGTATGCATGAGTCATCTCCTTATGGGGTGCACCTATATAACCTAGAAAGGTTTGTACGCCTTTGCCAGCTTTATTGCGCAAACGCCGATTTAACTCATGTTATTACTTAGCGAAGAGGCCGGGTACGTGCGTTTTTCCAGCCACCGCCCAAAAACGAAGATGACCAGCCCGCATAGCGCCAGCCCAGTGCCCACAAAGCCCGTGCTCGACGGCGTGAAACCGGCGCTGATGGCAAGCCCGGCAAGCCAGGCGCCTAGGGCGTTGGCGCCGTTGAAGGCGGCGTGATTGAGCGAGGCCGCCATGGTCTGGGCGTCCTCCGCCACGTCCATCAGGCGCGTTTGCAGCGACGGCGCCAGTGCCATGCTGGTTCCCACCAAACCGACGAACAGAAGCCCGCTCCAGACGCTGTTGGCAGCAAAGTAGTAAAGCCCTTGAATCACCGCGCACCAGATCAAAATGCGTGGGATTGCGCGCATCAGGTTCTTGTCCGCCATGCGCCCGCCTACCAGGTTACCGATGATCGAGCCGATACCGAAAATCACCAGCACCAGCGGGCCGAGTGCCTCGCTCATGCCGGCCTGGCGAGTCAGCGTAGGCATCACGTAGCTAAAGATGGAGAACATGCCGCCGCAGCCAATACAGGCGATGGCGATGGTCACCAGCACGCGCTGTTTCAAGAGCGCCGAGAGTTCTTTCACCGGGCTCGCCGTCAAATCGACAGGCTGTACGGGCACGAACAGGCGAATCAACAGCGCCGTGACGACGGCGATGACGCCCACCCCGGTAAACGCGACCTGCCAGCCGAACTGATTACCCGCCCAGGTGCCCAGCGGCGCGCCGAGCAAAATCGCCACGGTCAGCCCCATCATCACCCGCGACACCGCCCGCGCCCGCTGATCTACCGGCACCGCTCCTGCGGCGACCAACGCGGCCACACCGAAGTAGGCGCCGTGCGGCAGCCCCGCCAAAAAGCGCAGCGCCACGAAGGACCAGAACTCCGGCGCCATGGCGCTGGCGATGTTACCGACGGCAAACACGAGCATCAGCAGAATCAATAAAAGCCGCCGCGGCATGCGCGCCGCCAGCGCCGAGATGATCGGCGCCCCCACGACCACGCCCAGGGCGTAGCTGCTAATGGCGTAGCCCACCTGGGGCACGGTGACCGCGAGATCCCCCGCTACCCGGTTCATCAATCCCATGATGACGAACTCGCTGGTGCCGATCCCGAAACCGCCCAGCGCTAACGCAAACTCGGCCAGCCGCGGACTCCGCGCCTGGCCTTGAGAAGACTCTTGCACACCTTGCTCCCCGGACGCTCGGCGCCCGCATGTCGATCGCTTTGAATGGCGCGAATGATCGCAGGATTAGACGAAAGTAGAAACACGGACGGCCAAAAAGTTGGTCGTGCGCCGCCCCTTGTACGCGTGATTTGCTGCTACGTTAGAGATTCACTTCGCAACGCGTGACGACCGCGAGCCCATGACACCGGACACCATTACCCAAGCAATGAACGCGCTGGCCGCGATGGATGCGGACATCGCCCGTGCCCTGCCCCAGGTCGGCGCCCCCGCGCCGCGCCAGCGCGAGCGCGGCTTTGCCACCTTCTTCTCCACCATCGTCAGCCAGCAGCTCTCCGTCGAAGCGGCGCGCTCGATCATGAACCGGGTCAACACGCTGCTCCCGGCGCTTCACGCCAAGGCGGTGATGGAGGTAGAAGGCCAGGCACTGCGCGACGCCGGGCTCTCCTGGCGCAAGATCGAGTACGCCAAGGGCTTGGCCGAGGCGGAGCTTGCCGGCACCTTCAGCGCCGATGGCCTCGAACGGCTAAGCGATGAAGAGGCCATTAGCGCCATCACCGCCCTTAGAGGTTTCGGGCGCTGGAGCGCGGAAATCTACCTGATGTTTTCGCTTGGGCGAGTGGACGTGTTTCCGGCGGACGATCTAGCCCTGCGCGTGGCGCTGGGCCGGCTCAAGCGCCTGGACGACAAGCCCACGCCCAGGCAGGCGCGCCAAATGGTCGAACACTGGGCGCCCTGGCGAAGCGTAGGCGCGCTTTTTCTGTGGCACTACTACCGCGGCGAGCCGCTTTAGGCGTTCAAGCCACCAAACTTGCCCGCCTGGTAATCCTCCACCGCCTGAACGATCTCCTCGCGGGTGGTCATCACGAAGGGGCCGTGGGAGTAGACCGGCTCGTCGATGACCTCGGCGTGACCAAACAGCAGCCGCGCCCCCGTGGACGCTTCAATATCGAGGTGCTCGCCGTCGCGGTCGACTTCGATCAGGTGGTGTGCCTTGGCCGGCTCGCCGCCCACGCTGACATCGCCGTTCACCACGTAGAGAAACACCTGGCGGCCAGCCGCGACGGGTAGCGTTACGCGACTGCCGGCGGGAAGCGTCAGCGTCGACATGAACACGCCGGTTAGCGTCTCGACCGGGCCTTGGGTTTCTTCCCACTCGCCGGCGATCAGATTCAGCTCGCCGCCGCCGGCAAGCGCTACGCGGGGAATGTCACCCTGCTGCAGGCCGACGTAGTGCGGCGCGCTCATCTTGAGTTTCGAGGGCAGGTTGATCCAAAGCTGCAGGATCTCCAGCGGCCCGCCGTCGCGCTTGAACTCCGGCGGCGATACTTCGGCGTGCACGATGCCGCTACCCGCGGTCATCCACTGCACGCCACCTTCATGGATTACGCTCTGATGGTCGGTGCTGTCGGCATGGGCAAGCGAGCCTTCCAAAATGAACGTCACCGTCTCGAAGCCGCGGTGCGGGTGCGGGCCAAAGGGCAGCCCCTGGTTGTTGGCCGGGTAGGTCTGCGGGCCGTGGTGGTTCAAAAATAGAAACGGATCGAGCTGATCGAGCCCGGGCCCCGGCAGTGGGCGCCGGGTGGTGAGATCGCCGATATCGTCGCGGTGCGCCGGATGCTGTTGGATGACGCGGCGCGCGGAGGGGGAAGTCGATGCAGGCATATCGTGCTCCTCGATGCAGAATGCCCACAGCTTAAAACCCGGCACCGCGATTGAGGAGCGAATAATTTCCACAGGGTGATTGAAGGAAATCGACCCAAGTCGATCGGCACTGCCTGGCCCGATCATGGGCCAGGCAGTGCCGGAAGGCGGTACCTATCTGGCCGGCGCGCTGTCCATCACCAGCTCGCGATCGCTTTCGAGCATGAACCCGGCCGCCACCAGCTCGTCGACAGCGGTGCTCAAGGCGCTCTGGTACGCCTGCTCCGTCGGAAAGCGCGCCGTCGCTGATGGCCGGGTATCGCCTTCGTCATCGAAGGCAATGAAGCTTCCGGTCACGCCGCAAAGCTGCCCTTCGGCGAAGCCTTCGTCGCGCAGGTTCCACCCCAGATAAGTGCCCAGCGGCGCTGCGACATAGGGCTGGCGGATACCGCCCTGGTCGATGCCGTCCGAGTCCACGGCGGGTACCTTGACCGTATAGCGCTCGCCGGCCACCGGCGGTAGAACATCGTGGTCGATCACCGCCAGCTCATTGACCGGGGGCGTCAGCGTTTCACCCTGTAGCGGCGGCAGTGTCAGCGCCTCAAGATCGATCAGCGGCTCGTCACCGGCCAGGCCCGGGAAGCGGCTGGCCGGGGGCTCGCGGCCTTCGGACACCCACGCGTCAAGGGCGACGACCAGCGCGCGCATGCTGGGCGCGACGCTGAGCGGGTTGCTTGGAAAGCGGCAGGTGTCGACCGCCTTCGGCGTGGCGCCCCAGGGGCTGAAATGCTGGGCACCGGGAAAGAAGTAGAGGCGCACGTCGTCGGGCATGCGCAGCGCCTCGCCGTTCGGCGCGGTGGACACCAGCGACGAGCGCGCCTGCCAAAACTCGGTCGAAGTATCCGTATGCATCAATTTGGGGCAGGTACCGGTTGCCCGGCAGGCGGCGAATACGCTGTCACGTTCACCATCCAGGTCCTCGGTTTCCACGTAGCTAAACGGAAATTGATCGCCGGTGACGTCGTGATCCTCGTGCTGGCGCGAGTAGCGCCCGGGCTGGGCGAAGCGAGCGTTGGTAAACGTCTTTCGTGACCCGGCGATATGCGCCATGGCGCCGTCGAAAACGCGCTGGCCTTGGGCGTCCGCATTGAAGCCCTGATAGATGAAGTCGCGCAAGAAACGCCCGGACTGGGACACCCCGAGCGCCAGCGTATGCTGGACGCCCTCCAGCGGCGAGGTGACATCGTGCCCCGGCGCGCCGCGCAGAAACGAGACGAGATCGCTCGTGGCGAGCATGCCCAGCCCGCTGGGCCGGGACTCACGGGCGGTATAGATGAACTCATAGATGGCGCCCCCATCCATATCGGCGGGGCGCTGAATCTCGATGTGCTGATCGTCCAGATAGCGATAGGACGACGCCTCGACAGCGCGACGCGGCTCACCGGCGCTCGGCCGCACCGTCAGCGTCGCATCATTGGGGTCCAGGCTGACGGCAGGATAGCTGAGCGCCGCGACGCTGACCGCTTCGTGATCATCGAAGATAAACTCCTCCCGCGAAGGCCCCGTTATTCCCTGCGCGATGGGCAGATCGATTCGAATCGACGCGTCATCCAGCCCCACTTGCCAGCCGCTCCAGACCAGCGTGTAGCCCTGCTCCATCAAAAAGCCGTCGCCGGGCTCGTCAAGACTGAACCCGCTGGCAGGCTGGGAAAGGTTGAACAGCGGCAGCGCCAGATTCCGGCCCCGGTTGGGCACGTCGTACAAGAGCGTCGTCGAGTCCTGCTCTACGGGGCGAAGGATCGACACCTCGGTGCTGAACGTGACCTCGCCGCGCTCGTCGACAGCCGCCTTGTCGAGATCGACCACCGCGCGGGCGCGCGGGCTTTGCGGGTCGATGGCGAAATGCGCCACCGCATCGATGCGCTCATAACGCCCGGCATCGTCGAACACCTGGCCCTCATAGGCATCGCCCGTATCGACCACCTCGAAACTCGTCACCCGCGCCTGCGCGGTAAACGCCACCCCCAGAGCCCCCACCAATACCATCGAGGCGAGCCCCGCCCGTTTCGTGATTGCCATTGCCCGCCCCTTCATCAAAGTTGATAGTGCCTTGTTTATTATCATTTTAAGGGCGGCCACGACTATTGGCTTTTAGTAACGGGTGGGATTCAGAATTGGGTGACCACCGTCACTCCAGCGCTTTCGAACTTGTCCATAGTGACCAGCGCATCGATCGACTCCTCGAGGGTGATTCTGCGGCCGATCAGCCGCTCCGGTTCCAACTTGCCGGATTCGATCATCGCCAGCATGTCGCCATAGCGGTGCGCCTGCATGCCGTGGCTACCGAAGATCTCAAGCTCGTTGGCAATTACCTGACTCATGGGGATCGCCGGGGTGCTGTGGTCGGCGAGCATCAGGCCCACCTGAACATGGCGGCCGCGCTTGCGCAGATTGCCGATCGAGTTGAAGCAGGTGGTGGGGTGACCCAGCGCATCCAGCGAGACGTGGGCACCGCCCCGGGTGATCTCCCTGACCGCCTCGACGACACTGGCCACCTCGGCCGCGTTCACGGTGGCCACCGCACCGAGTTTGCGGGCGAGCGTCAGCGCATCCTCGGAGATATCCACCGCCACCACGTTAGCGCCCAAAGCATTAGCGATCATCACCGCCGAGAGCCCCACGCCGCCGCAGCCGTGCACCGCCACCCACTGGCCCGGCGCCGCGCGGCCTTGATCCACCACCGCGCGAAACGAGGTCACGAACCGACACCCCAAACTCGCCGCGGTGGCGAAGTCGAGCGTTTCGGGTAACGCCACCAGATTCACATCGGCGTAGTGAATGCTTACATACTCGGCAAAGGAGCCCCAGTGGGTAAAGCCAGGCTGGAACTGGTTATCGCACACCTGATGATTGCCCGAATGACACTCCGGGCAGTGGCCGCACCCGCCGACAAACGGCACCGTCACCCGGTCGCCGACACGCCACCGGGTCACGTCCTTGCCCACCGCCTCGACGTTACCGGCCAGCTCGTGACCGGGCACGTGGGGTAGCACGACATCCGGGTCGTGGCCCATCCAGGCGTGCCAGTCGCTGCGGCACACCCCGTTGGCCATCACCTTGACCACCACGCCGTGGGCTTCCGGCGTCGGGTCGGGCACCTGCTGAATAGACGGCGGGATGGCAAAGTGCTCGATTACTACAGCTTTCATGGGTTACTCCTGGGTATGCGTGAACCGCCCCAATATAACCAGCCGCGCCTGAAATTACTTTTCCGATCAATGTACACGGATCTACGTGTTTCAAGATGAGCCTCTGGAGAGCCCGGGTCCCGTTAGTGCCACCGGCTAAAGTTGTCTTAACCTATTGGGCGGGTTTGATTAGTATGCCGGTATAGCACGGCCAAACCATGAAGAGCCTGGATACCAGAAGCCAAGAAATAAAAAGCCAAGAACGGAGCGCCCAGGGAATGACGACCGAACACGCCACCACCAACTTTGGCTTTCTGGCCGAGCACGATGCGTTACTCGCGGATCTGGCCACCGCCGCCGAGCGTGCTTTCGCGGGCGACCCCAACACGACGCTGATCAAGCTGCGCCAGCTTGGCGAAGCGCTGGCCCAGCATATCGCGGCCCTCTCCGGCATCGCGTTTGACGAGCAGACAAGCCAAGCCGACCTGCTCTACCGCCTCAACCGCGAGCTGCGCCTGGAACCCCAAGTCAAGGAGCTGTTTCACACCCTGCGCATCGAGGGCAACAAGGCCACGCACCAGTTCCGCACCCGCCACAAGGAAGCAATGGACGGCCTGAAGCTGGCCCGCGAACTGGCCATCTGGTTCCACCGCTCCTTTGGCAATGCAGGCACCGCTTTCAAGCCTGGCCCCTTCGTGCCGCCCGCCGACCCGAGCGCGCAGTCGCGCCAGCTTCAAGCCGATATTGAAAAGCTCCGCCACGAGCTGAAAAGCGCCAACCTGGCGCTGGACAGCAGCCAGCAGCTCAGCCAGCTGGTCGAACAGGAGAAGCAGGAGTTTGAAGCACTGGCCTACGCCATGGACCAGGAAGCGCAGACGCTAAGCCAGCAGGCCCAGCAAAACGAGCAGGCGCTGAAGGTTCAACGACAGGCCTACGAGCACAAAATCCAGGCGCTTCAGCAAAAGCTCGACGCGCAGAGTGAGCAGCAAAAGAGCCAGCAGCGCCAGAAAGTCGCCAGCCAGACCCAGGCCGCCAGCCAGTCACTGGAACTCAGCGAAGAGCTCACCCGGCTACTGATCGACAAGCAGCTCAAGCAAGCCGGTTGGGAAGTCGATAGCCAGGAACTCACCTACGCCAAGGGCGCGCGGCCCGAAAAAGGCACCTACCGCGCCATCAGCGAGTGGCCCTGCCTGCCCAGCAGTGGCAAACCTACCGGCAAGCAGGACCAGGCCGACTACGTGCTGTTTGTGGGGCTGACGCCGATGGCCGTGGTCGAGGCCAAAAAAGAGAACGTCAACGTCGCGGGCAAGATCGAACAGGCCGAACGCTACAGCAAAGGGCTGGTCATCGCGCCACCGCTGGTTGGTGCCTGGGAGCTTGCCGGGCGCACCATTGCCTGGCCCACCGATGACGAAGCCCACTACAAGGTGCCTTTCGTCTACTCCTGCAACGGCCGCCCTTATGTGCCGCAGCTCAAGGAGCAGTCGGGCACCTGGTTTCGCGACGTGCGCGAGCCAAGCAATCTGCGCCGCGCTCTGCCCACCTTTCATACCCCGGGTGGGCTGGTAAACAAGCTCGAACGCGACCGGCGTAACGCCGAAAAGCTGCTGCACAGCGAGCCCTTTGGCTATTTGGACCTGCGCGACTATCAGCAGAAAGCCATCGCCGCGACCGAGCAGGCGCTGGCGCGCGACAAGCGCACCGCCCTGCTGGCCATGGCCACCGGCACGGGCAAGACCCGCACCATCATCGGCCTGATGTATCGCTTTCTGAAAACCGAGCGCTTCCACCGCATTCTGTTTCTCGTCGACCGCACCTCCCTTGGCGACCAGGCGACGGACGCCTTCAACGAAGCGCCGCTGGAGCAGCACCATACGCTCTCGAGCATCTACAACGTCGCAAGGCTCGGCGACATGGTGCCAGAGGCCGAAACCCGCGTGCAGGTGGCCACCGTGCAAGCCATGGTGAAACGCCTGTTCGCCAGCGACGCGCCGCCGCCCATCGACCAGTTCGACTGCATCATCATCGACGAAGCCCACCGCGGCTACACCCTTGACCAGGAGATGACCGAGGGCGAACTCGCCACCCGCGACCCGGCCCAGTACCTGTCCAGCTACCGCCGCGTGCTGGAGCACTTCGACGCGGTGAAGATCGCCCTGACCGCCACCCCGGCGCGGCATACCAGCGAGATTTTTGGCAAACCGGTCTACACCTACTCCTACCGGGAAGCGGTGGCCGACGGCTGGCTGATCGACCACGAGCCGCCCATCCGCTACGAAACGCTGTTGACCCAGCAGGGCATCCATTTCGACAAGGGAAGCGCGGTCGAGGTGATCGACCCGCGCACCGGCGAAGTGGACACCACCGAGCTCGACGACGAGCTCGACTTCGAGGTCGACGCCTTCAACCGCCAGGTCATTGCCCCCGACTTCAACCGAGTGATCTGCGAGCAGCTCGCTCGGGAGCTGGACCCGTTTGGCGACGAGAAAACGCTGATCTTCTGCGCCACCGATTTCCACGCCGACATGGTCAAGAACGAGCTGGATAAGGCCTTCAAGGCGCGTTACGGAAAGAGCTACCACCAGGCCGCCGTGGCCAAGATCACCGGCAAGAGCGACAAGGTCAGCCAGCTCATCCGTCGCTATAAGAACGAGCGCCATCCCAACATCGCCGTCACCGTTGATCTGTTAACCACCGGCATCGACGTGCCCAGCATTTGCCATCTGGTTTTCATGCGCCGGGTGCGCTCGCGCATTCTGTTCGAGCAGATGATCGGCCGCGCCACCCGCCGCTGTGACGACATCGGCAAGACCGTGTTCACCCTCTACGACCCGGTGGATATCTACGCGGCCCTTGCCGAGGTCAACACCATGCAGCCGTTGGTGCGCGACCCGAACGTTAGTCTTGCCCAATTGATGGGCGAACTCAGCGACCCGCAAACGCTTGAGACCGCTCTCCAAAGCCCCGGCGATGCCCCCGGGCGCAACCAGGCCGAGGCGGTGCTCGACCAGTTGAGCCAGAAGCTGATGCGCGTGCTGCGCAAGGCGGACGCCAAGGCGGCGCAACAACCCGCGCTCAAGAAGAAACTTGCCGAGCTGCACGACCAGTGGGGCGTCGAACCCGGCAAGCTGCACGAACATCTGCAGACGCTGGGCCCACGCCAGGCCGCCGCGTTCTTGCGCGAGCACGGGAATCTGGTCAACCAGCTTATCGAGGTAAAAGGTCTGGTGGGCCGCGAACACATGCCGATTATTGCCGGGCACGAAGACGAAATCCGCGAACGCCACCAAAGCTACGGCGAGCACAAGCGTCCGGACGACTATCTGGACAGCTTCAACGCCTTCATCAACGAGCAGCTCAACCACTCCGCCGCGCTGGCCGTGGCGGTGAACGCGCCCCGCGACCTGACCCGCGAACAGCTCAAGGAGGTCAAGCTGCTGCTCGATGGCCAGGGCTACTCCGAGGCCAACCTGCAAAGCGCGGTGCGCAACCAGACCAACCACGACATCGCCGCGAGCATCATCGGCCACATCCGCCGCGCCGCCCTGGGCGAGCCACTCAAACCGTTCGAGCAGCGCGTTTCCGAGGCAATGGACACGATCCTCACCCAGCACGCCTGGAACGCCAACCAGCGCAAGTGGCTCAAGCGCCTGGCCAGCCAACTGACCCACGAGGTCATCCTCGACCGCGAAACGGTCAACCAGCTACCGGCATTGGAAGGCGGCGCCAAGCGTCTGGACAGGGTGCTCGACGACCAGTTGGACAGCGTATTGGCAGAGCTGAGCGAGGCGATGTGGCCCAAGCGGCAGGCGTAAATACATGGATTTTACGTTTATCTGTATAAGTGACGCAGCACGTGTAAAGAAAATGGGGTTTTCCTTTGCATGTGCCAGACGACATGTATAGATTTTTAAATTTTATATACATGATCAGGAAATCCAACACATGTTGCCGACCTTACCGCTGAACGACATCGAGCAGTGGGAGACCCGCGCCGTGCTGAAAAAGACGGCCCAGGCCCATCGGTACCTGGCAGAGCTCAAAGGTGTCGCCGCCACCATTCCCAATGAAGAAATTCTGATCAATACGCTCACGCTTCAGGAGGCGCGGCACAGCTCTGAGATCGAGAACATCATCACCACGCAGGACGATCTATATCGTGCCGCGGTGGCGGATGAGGCTAGCGTCGACCCCCAAACCAAAGAGGTTCAGGATTATGCAACGGCTTTGCGAGCCGGTTTCAGAAGCGTTCGGGAAAGTCGGCTACTTCGTCTAAACGACATTCTTGCGATACAGGAGACGCTTGAAAAAAACCGGGCGGGTCTGTGCAAACTACCGGGCACGACTCTAAGAAATCAAGCGACGGGGGACGTCGTTTATGAGCCGCCACAGGCAGCGCCAGAGATCGAGCGCCTGATGGAAAATCTGGTGATTTATCTCAATGACGATGAGCTTTGTGATGCCGACCCGCTGGTCAAGATGGCGATCATTCATCATCAGTTCGAGAGTATCCACCCATTCTACGATGGCAACGGTCGAACCGGGCGCATTATCAACATGCTTTATCTCGTGGCCAAGGACTTACTCGACCTACCGGTGCTCTACCTCAGCCGCTATCTAATACAGACCAAATCACGCTATTACCAGAAACTACAGGCCGTCCGCGATACTGGTGACTGGGAACCGTGGCTTTTATACATGTTGGAAGGCATCAGCCATACCGCGCAGCAAACCGTCGAATTGATAGGCCAGATCCGAAAGCTGATGCAACATACCAAGCATCGCATGCGCGAAGAATGCCCCAAGATCTATCGACAGGAACTGCTCAATAACCTGTTCAATCACCCCTACACCAAGATCGAGTTCGTGATGGAGGACTTGGCCGTTAGCCGTATTACCGCGACCAAGTATCTGGATGAACTGGTCAGCATCGGCTTGCTGGAAAAAATCAAAGTGGGCCGCAGTAACTTTTATATCAATGCCGCCCTTATGGCGCTCTTTCTTGAGCGTGGATAACCCAACAGGAATTTATCGTGTCCAACAACGACATCGTCCAAAAACTCTGGAACCTCTGCGACGTGCTGCGCGACGACGGCATCAACTACTCGGACTACGTCACCGAGCTGGTGCTTTTGCTGTTCATCAAGATGGTGCACGAGAACACCGAAGCGGGCACCTTGCAGCGCCACCCGCTGCCCGAAGGCTGCCGCTGGACGGACCTGAACAACAAATCCGGCCTTAACCTGCTGGATGACTACAAGCGCATTCTGCTGAGCCTTTCCAGCGGCCGCGATGGCAACGGTCACGTGGTGCATGCCGACCCGCTGATCAGCGCGATTTACGCCGACGCCCAGACTCGGCTGCGCGAGCCGCGCCATCTGGAGCAGATGATCAAGGCGCTCGACGGCATCGACTGGTTCAGCATCCAGGAAGATGGCCTGGGCGATCTGTATGAGGGGCTTCTGGAGAAGAACGCCAGCGAAACCAAGTCCGGCGCCGGGCAGTACTTTACGCCGCGCCAGTTGATCGACTCGATGGTGCGCTGCGTGAAGCCCCAGGCCGGAGAAACCGTACAGGACCCTTCCGCGGGGACGGCGGGCTTCTTGATCGCCGCCGACCGCTACATCAAGGCGCAGACCGACGACCTGTGGGATCTCACCGCCACGCAGCAGGCGTTTCAGAAAAACCGCGCCTTTACCGGCATCGAGCTGGTGCCCGGCACCCGGCGGCTGGCGCTGATGAACTGCCTGCTGCACGGCATGGAGGGCGACAACGAAGGCGTGGTGCACCTGGGCAACGCCCTGGGCCAGGCCGGGGCAAGCCTTGCCAAAGCCGACGTGATTCTCGCCAACCCGCCGTTTGGCACCAGCAAGGGCGGTGATGCCAGCATTACCCGCGACGACCTGACGTTCAAGACCAGCAACAAGCAGCTCGCCTTCTTGCAGCACATCTACAGAAACCTCAAGCCCGGCGGCCGCGCCGCGGTGGTGCTGCCGGACAACGTGCTGTTCGAGGCCGGTGTAGGCGCGGACGTGCGCCGCGACCTGATGCACAAGTGCCACCTGCACACCATCCTGCGCCTGCCCACGGGCATCTTCTACGCCCAGGGCGTGAAGACCAACGTACTGTTCTTCACGAAAGGGGCAGCAGCGGACAAGCACCAGGACACCGGCTGCACCGACCACGTCTGGGTGTACGACCTGCGCACCAACATGCCGAGCTTCGGCAAGCGCACGCCGTTCGGCAAGCAGCACCTGACGCCGTTCGAGGCCGTGTACGGCGACGACCCCAACGGCCAAAGCCCCCGCCGTGAAGGCGAATGGTCGTTCAACGCCGAGGAAATCGCCGTCGATCTTGATGCCACGGAGGAAAACCAGGGCGTAAGCGATGACCGCCTCGCCAAATCCCGCTGGCGCTGTTTCAGCCGCGAGTGGATTCGCGACACCAAGGGCGATTCGCTGGACATCAGTTGGCTCAAGGACAAGGACAGCGTCGACGCCGCCGATCTACCCGCGCCCGAAGTGCTGGCGGGAGAAGCGATGAGCGAACTGGTGCAGGCGCTGGGCGAGCTGGATGGATTGATGCGCGAGCTGGGGGCTGAGGACGAGGCTGACGGGCAACGCTTACTTATTGCCGAATCCTTTAACTTAAAGGATGAGGGTAAGTAATGATCGAAGGTAAGCCCAAAGAGTGGTCAAGAGCCAACATTGGAACTCTCTGTAATTTGATCAATGGAAGAGCGTTCAAGTCTTCAGAATGGAGTGAAACAGGCCTTCCCATTATTCGAATTCAAAACTTGAATAATCCTGAGGCAAAGTACAATTATTTTGATGGTGAACTGAATGAGAAACACCGAATAGAAAGTGGCGATTTACTTTTTGCTTGGTCAGGCACTCCGGGCACCTCCTTCGGCGCTCACGTATGGAGAGGTGAATCAGCAGCTCTCAATCAGCATATTTTTAAGATTGAGTTTGAAAGATCATTAATAGAAAAGCGCTTTTTGCTATATGCAATAAATCAAACGTTAGATGTTCTTATTTCAGGTGCGCATGGTGGCGTAGGGCTACGGCACGTAACCAAAGGGAAATTTGAGGCTGCTGAAATTTCATTCCCTTCCCTCGCCGAACAAAAGGTCATTGCCGACACCCTCGACACCCTGCTGGCGCAGGTGGATAACACCAAAGCCCGCCTCGAACGTATTCCCGAGATACTCAAGCGCTTTCGTCAATCCGTGCTCGCGGCGGCGGTGAGTGGGCGGTTGACGGAGGAATGGAACAAAAAATATACAGCGCATGACGAATGGCAAAAAATATCACTCGGACACCTTATTGAAAACGGACCTCAGAATGGGATTTATAAGCCAATCAAGCTCTATGGCTCTGGTTGCTTAATCATCCGAATCGATAGCTTTTATGACGGGCTCATCGCTGACTGGGAAAAACTTAAAAGAGTTCAGCTATCGCCATCAGAGATTAAGAAATGGCAAGTCCATAAAGAAGATATACTAATTAACCGTGTCAATAGTATCGAGTATCTCGGAAAAAGTGCATTAGTTAAAGATTTGCTAGAACCAGCAGTTTTTGAAAGCAATGTTATGCGCCTATCTCTCAAAAGAGGCTTGGCAAACCCAGAGTTTATATCTCTGTTTCTGAGGAGTCCGGTTGGTTTAGAGCAGCTGCGGGCTAATGCAAAACTTGCAGTGAACCAAGCAAGCATTAATCAAAATGATGTAAAAAGCTGCCTATTGGCATTGCCATCTCTCGAAGAACAAGCCGAAATTGTCCGCCGGGTCGATCAGCTCTTCGCCTATGCCGATACCGTCGAGCGCCAGGTCAATAGCGCCCTTGCGCGCGTCAATCAACTTACCCAGTCGATTCTCGCCAAGGCGTTTCGCGGCGAGCTGACCACCCAGTGGCGGGCCGATAATGTTGATCTGATCAGCGGCGACAACAGCGCCGAGGCGCTTCTGGCGCGCATCAAGGCCGAACGCGCCGCCCAGGCGCCGAAGAAACGTACACGCAAGAAGGCGGCCCCATGAGTCAGGCAGCCACCACCCCGCCCACGGCCCAGCAATGGCTTCGCTACTGGCGCAACTCGCTGGCGGATGCCGAGAGCGGGCAAGGCGCGCTGCGCCACAAGGATCTGGATAAGACAGAGCGGCTCGACAGCACGGTATACCGGGAAGGGCGTATACCGATGGAGCACCCGGTACTCCAGCGCCTTTTCGAGAATGAGGAGACGTCGACTCAGCTTGTGCAGGTGGTACTGCGACCGGCTGTATACAAGGTGCTGCAGGAACACGGCGCGAAAAAAAGCGCGCTCTATCCCGAGATCATCACGCCGTTGATCTGCGGTTTGTGGGTCGCCCGCGACGGCCGCCTGATTCCCGCCGAGCCGCCGGTGATACCCCGCGACCTGCTGGCGCCCCAGGCCGATGATCGGTTCACGCTGGCAAGCGTTGCCGAACAGGACCGCTTCCTGAGCAAGGCCGAGCCGCAAACGTGGTCAAAGAGCGAAGCCCAGACGCTGCTTGAAGATGAAACACATCAGACACACGACGAGCGCTGGCAGGCCTACTATGACCTGTCGCGCCGCTTGTTCGATCAGCTTTATCCCAAAGCCCTTTTGCGAGACGTGTTCGTCAGCGCCGACGAGGCGCGCATTGCCAAGGTCGATGAGCAGTTGGGCGCGGCCGACAAGATCATTGCCCTTTACGACTGGCTCTCGAAAAACGCGCCGACGCTGCCGCTGCTGGAAAACTACGCGCTTTCACGCGTCGAGACGTATCGGCCCTGCGTCGCGCCGTTATCCGGCATGGCGCATCGGCTGGGCCACGCCAATTCGCAGTACCCGCTGGCCATTGCCCAGCGCGACGCGCTGGCGCAGGTCATGGCCATGGAGGAAGGCGAAATACTGGCGGTCAACGGCCCGCCGGGCACGGGTAAAACGACCTTCGTGCTTTCGGCCGTTGCCTCGCTGTGGGTGAACGCAGCGCTCAATGAGGCCGAGCCACCGCTGATCGTGGCAGCCTCGACCAACAATCAGGCCGTCACCAACGTGCTCGAAGCCTTTGCCAAGGATTTCGAGGAAACCTCGGACGCCATCGGCGGACGCTGGCTGCCAGAGGTGACCAGCTACGGCGGCTACTACTGCGCTTTCAGCAAAGAAGGCGAGGCGTCAAAGTCCTACCAGACTCCGTCTTTCTATCGCCACGTCGAGTCGCCGGAGTACCTTGATAGTGCCGAGGTAGTTTTTCTTCAGCGTGCCCGGCAAGCGCTGGAGGATGAATCGCTCACGCGCATCCATGCCGTTCGACAGCAGCTTCATCAGCGGCTGACAGAGCGCCAGGCAAGGCTTTCAAAACTTCAGCAGCACTGGGCGGCTCGGGCCACACTTATCGCTCAGCTTGCTGAAAAGCTCGGTGATCCCCCCGAGGAGGCGCTGGCCCATGAGCAAAACGTACTTGCCGGCCTGCAAACAGCATACGATGCCATCAAGGCGGACCTGAAAGCGTGGCAGCGCTTTTGCGCTGACGAACCCATGTGGCTGTCGCTCTTGGCCGTGCTGCCACCGGTGGCCAAAAAGCGCCGACTGCGGCGCGAGCTGTTCGTCGATGAGCATTTCAGCGCTAACGCCCGGCAACTGATCGAGCAGGCGGACTCGGGAAGCGCCATTCATGCCACGCTGAATGCCTGGTTGAGCGAGCAGCGCGACGTCATCGCCCAGAAAAAGACCTTTGTCGCCGAGTGCCAGCACAACCTGCAAGAGATCGAGCAGGCCACGATACAACTTGAAACGGCGTACCAAGCGCTGGGCTTTCGTGCGCTACCCGCCGCGTTCGACACCTTCGATCAGGGGCTGGATACCACGCTACGTTTTCAGCTCTTTCAACTGGCAGTGCACTACTGGGAGGCGCGCTGGCTGGAGGATTGCGCCGAACGGGCGGACGAATTGGCAAAACAAGCCAAGGGCCAAGAGAAGCAGGGGCTTGCCGCGGTACGCCCACGATGGCGACGCCGCATGATGCTGACGCCATGTATCGTCTCGACGCTGCACTCACTGCCCGCCCATATGATCCACAAAGTCTACGAAGGACCAGGGCAGTTTCGGCCTGATTACCTGATCAATGAGATCGATCTTCTGATCATCGACGAAGCCGGGCAGGTCGCACCGGATGTGGCGGGTGCTTCCATGGCGTTGGCCAAGCGCGTACTTGCGATTGGCGACGTCCACCAGATCAAACCGGTAGCCACGCAGTCGCCGACGGTCGATGTGGGCAACCTTGCGCATCAGGGACTGCTCTCAGCAGTCGAGGACTACGAAGCACTACGCGAAGGCGGCCGCTCGGTAGTGGATGGCAGCGTGATGCGGATTGCCCAACAGGCCAGCCGCTACCACTACCTCGAACAGGCCGAGCCGGGCATGTTTCTGCGCGAGCACCGGCGCTGTCTCAACGACATCATCGCCTACTGTAACGACCTCTGCTACCAGGGGCTGTTGCAGCCGCTGCGTGAGAAACCAGCCACCGATGCTGACCTGCCACCCTTTGGCTATGTGCATGTGGATGGTCGGGCCGAGTCGCCACCCTCGGGAAGTCGCATCAACCGGCTGGAAGCCATTACGGTGGCCGAGTGGCTGGCAACCCAACGCGAGCGGCTGGAAACCGCGCACGGCAAGCCGCTGGAACAGATCGTTGGCGTGGTGACACCCTTCAAGGCCCAGGCCAATCTGATCGAGCAAGAGTGCCAAGCGCGACACATCAAGGTGGGCAGTGGCGAGGCGGAAATGACGGTGGGCACGGTGCATGCGTTGCAAGGCGCCGAGCGGCCCGTCGTGCTGTTTTCAGGGGTATATTCGCGCCATGACGACGGCGGTTTCATTGACAGCGACCCCTCGCTTTTAAACGTTGCGGTATCGCGCGCCAAGGACAGCTTCATCGTGTTTGGCGATATGGACGTTATCGATACGGCTGCGCGAGGAACGCCTCGTCACCTATTGGGACGGTATCTGTTCCGCCATGAAGAGAACGAACTGCTCTTTACAGCAAGCGCAGCACGCCCTGATCTGCTCGAACTATGCCGCAAGCCGCGGCTGATCAACGACGCCGAAGAGCACGATGACTGCCTCAAGGAGCTGCTTGACGTCGTCAATTCACGCCTCGATATGGTCTCGCCCTGGATCTCCTACAAGCGTCTGGACGAAACCGGGTTACTAGCGGCCCTGCAAAAGGCGGCGGCAAGGGGCATCGCTATAACGATCTATACGGACTATCGCTTCAACACGGCTAACGGTGATCAGCAGGATGCCCAAAAGACAGCCCGCTTTGAACGGTGTTGTGAAGCACTTGCCGAGGATAACGTGACGGTAAAACCGGCCAATCGGGTTCATAGCAAACTTGTGATGGTCGACGATCATGTCATGTGTGCAGGCTCTTACAACTGGGCCTGCGCCGCGCGACAAGGTCCGTATAGAAATATGGAAACCTCCGTACTTTATAGTGGTGAACTACGAGAGGAGTTGGAGCTTCAGCGCGATGCACTGGAAAAGCGCGTTCGTTAGCGGCATACCGAAAGCGTATGGAAGAACGCCACATGATCGCGACGCGCTGGCTTGATCGAAACACTCATTGAACGTATCCCATGATGCGTGTCCTTAGCCTGACTTAACAAACCCGCTGCCCGGGTGAAACATTAAGCGGTTGACGAGATCCCTTGTCCTCTCCAAAACCGCTTTAACTCGTCTCCCGTCAGCACCTCACTAAACAGGCGTCTCTGGTAGTCATGCGTGCGCAGCTCGACGAAGAATAGCGCAAAGGGCGCCTCGCCTTTCAACATGAGGGAAGCGGGCCGCGAGCGTTCGAACCCCGTGTTCATGATCGGGTTTCTCGAGCCAATCCCCCGCGTTGAGTCTATGGTGATATAAGCCCGCCTCGGTCAATGCCGCCCCGCTAGGCAAGGCAACTCGATAGCAACACCTCTTCTCACAAGGAACGTTAAATGAAGGCGCCCACCCATCAGCCGGATTTTTCTGAACGCGATATTCCCGTGGCCATCAATACCTATACGACGGTGCTGCGTCGCCAGCGCGTGCCCCACGAGCTGTTCGCCACCTACTGGCGAGATGTGCACGGCCCGCTCTGCTCACGGCTGCCCGGGCTTGCCTGGTATACCCAGACCCATTTTCATCGCGAGCAGGATGACCATCTTTGGCCAGCGATCGAAGGCGTTCAGGCGTTTCCAAACTATGCGCTGGATGGCGGGGTGGAAATTGGCTTCGCCTCTGCCGATGACCAGCAAACCTTCATGGACGCGTGCCATCTGCTGTTCTCGGACGAACAGAACATGTTCGCGGAGACCATTGCCTACGCGCTACCCAACGGCTCGACCACGCTGGTGGACAAAATCGCTGAGCCCGCGACCAATGGCGATGACGGGCTGGATCGCATGCACGTTCACTTTGGCGCAGCGCACGACGATGCTTCGGCATTCAGCCGGTTTCTGTCCGACGAGCTGGCGCCCGCCCTGGCGCAGGACCCGGCCCTGCTCAAGGTGCGGCTGCATACGCCCGAACGCTACGACAACGACGACCCCGCGCCGCCGGCACCGGATGTTGGCCACCAGGTACCGCCCGAGCGTGAACTAGTGGCGGTGCTGGAACTTGCGTTTCAATCGCCCCTCACGCGCCGGGCCTTTTTTGAGTCCGACGCTTTCACCCGGCTTGAAAACGGCATAAAGCAGCACATCGCCTACACCACGGCGTTTGCCGTGAGCGGCCACTATGTTTACGTCCGCGATAAGCAAATGACGCTAGCGGGCCTCAGGGGAAGCCGCCCGGCGCAACTGATCGAACGGCTGGGCGCCAACAATCAGATCACGCCAGACGTGATGCACCTGATTCGTACCGGCACGGTGAAAAGCGATTGAGAGAAAAGCATCACTCGGCGGTGCGAAAGCCGCCGGGTGGTGATGGGGTCAGCCCTGAGTGTATCGATGATTACGGTTAGGCATCGCACACGAGCTATCGCTACTCAATATTCTGAATCTTAAAATAGAGTAGGATTTAAAAATATTAAAAATCAATATCTTAAAATAAAATATCCACAAAAAACATGCAATCGCTACCCAATATACTACCCACCTAACGCTAGGGAAGACCAAAAACGAAGCCATTCTGAATGTATCTATTGCAGCCTCCGCTCTTTCGTTTTACATCACTAACTATGGCCACTTCCATCCTCAAAATGCCCCTCCTCATGTAAGCGAATAAATTCTTGCATCCGTTCATTTAGCGAAGGGCCTACTCTCGAACGCATTATTTTCAATTTACCAAGCTCCTCCTCAACTTCCGCAGCACGCTTTGTTACAGAATCGCGGTAAGCCTCAATGGCGTCGCTTTCTATCACTGCATCTTCCAATTTGCCTACTAGCGCTTCATAACGGCAGCGATGGTCAATTTCATCAGCTAGGGCGCTCAGCAATGCATTCACCGCAGAACTATAAACCTGCTCGGCTTGCTGAGCAGTTTCTTGCTGCTTCTTTAACCTAGCATTGAAAGATTCTCGTTCTCTTTTTAACTTTTCTGCGTCTTGCCTTTGTTCATCGACTGCATTGCTGATGAGTTGACTAAGGGTTTGTACCTTGGAATACCCGATTCTTTTGGACAAGGTGTCTAGCTGTTTAAGGGTGATATCCGGTAGTTGAAAAGAGACTTGCTTGCCATTTTGTCTTCGATACTGGTGCGTTTGCCAGGCGCCCTTCATCTGTCGGCTGACCTCTCGATTAGATATATCGTCAGGAAGCTCCATCAACCTTTCAGCCAAAGTTTGGTTATTGCTTGCACTTAGGATATGGGTCAACGAATAGGGCATCTTACCCTTTGAAGATCTGCGTGCTATGTAAGCGCAAATCCATTCCAACTGACCATGATCTTTCGTATCTATCCATCGAAATGGGGGAGCCATGAACTGTACCTAAAGGCGTAAGTATTTATAAAAAGGAGAAGGGTAGCTTCCCCTACCTCTGAAGAGGCAAATAACCGTATTTTTTAATCACATTGTGTTTATACATTGTGTTAACACCATGTGTAAACACGAAGTACACACACTACGTACAAACACTGTGTACAAACACAATGTGTAAATAATCCTATTTTCTATGGGTATGAAATGTCTTTTATTGCTTGAGAAAGCGTGTATATTGCTTCTATGAATACAGCATTTCTCGCCTACGAAAGCACCCTATTAACACCCGAAGCTCGTTGGCTACTGACTCAATGGGCTTCGAAAAAAGGCCTCGATCAGCCTGTGGAATGCTCTCCACGAGACCTCTTTGCTGAGCTGGGTTTAACCTATGCGCAAGGTCGGCGCGCGTGGCAAGTACTCACCTGCAAACGGGGTAAGCAACAAGAGCAATTTGTTGAAGTAGAACGTTTGCCGAGAAAGGGGCCTGGACGATATAAATCGCGCTACCTTTTATCAGCCAAGCTTTTAAAGGCACTGGCGAAATCTTCATTACCCGTCAGCAATTGCCATGCAGAAGAAATAATCACACTGGCAAAAACGTCCCGGTTGTCTAGCATTGAGGAAAGAATTGATTTGCGCGAGGGAAGCCGTCGCCGCCGTACTGGCTTAACGCTTCCTAATCGCTGGTTGCTAATGGTGTTATTGGCTCATGCTGATTCGCCAGGGACTGTGACTCGCCTTAGCGTATCCGCCCTACGTCGTTTGACGGGGATGTCGAGTTTTCGCATCACGAACCAGCTAAAGAAGCTGTGTGGCTTGGGTCTCATTGCTCACCATCAGCCAGGGCGATACGCACCTAAGGCTACTACTCGCAAGACTTCCATCTATTTGCTGGATCTAGAACACCCTTTGCTCGGTAAACGTGTAAGAGCACCGGCCACCATTTTATCGCTACCTTCAAGCAGGAAGTTTAAGAGAACCGAGTTAGTAGGCGGAATTGTAGATGCGGTGATGACGGCTGGGGTGTGTAGCCTTCAAATCGAAGCATTGTTGAAGGAGTACGATGCCAATAAGGATTCTGATAGTACCGTGTCAGACGATACTAAGGATGAATCAAAACGAGAGCATGATCCTTATCGCGAGGCTAAAAACTACCAAGAGAAATACATCCAACTCAAAAGAATTTTTAACGAGGCGCGATCACTGCTGCCAAGCACACGCTACCTAGAAAGCGGTATTGAAGAGCTAGTTAAATACTACGATGCGGATGATGCAAACTGGTTACTTACCAGCGTTCATATCGACGCATGTCATCTGCTAACCTCCTCCTGGAATGAGTTGAAAGAAGGTTTTTTTGGGCCTGAACAACCATGCCATGACGTCATAGTGGCGACGGCTCGTCGTTTAGGCATAGCGCCTGAATATGTGATCGAAGCGAAACCTGGGCAGGAATCAGAATGCGCGTCTGAAAAAGCAGACAATTATAAAAAGGCCCTGGACGATAATAAGCCTCATAGGTCTCCCGAAGTAGATCCAATCACAGGGCAAATTTCTTACCCTCCCTTGGCGCTACTGTTTTATGCCCTGTCACATCACCTAGCCAAACAGCTTCAACGTGTCTTCACCCTAGATGAACACGAAAATGTCGAAGCAATGACATACATGCTCGTACCTGTTTTCCCCAATTCACCTAACGGCCCGAGCTTACCCGCGTTTCAGCTACGGTGTTATTGCCTGCGCTCCGAAGGTACCGATCAAGAGCCAACAACCACTATATTTCTTAGTTCTGTCAGTGAGGATCTAAAAACTTATTGGCAAACGTATCATCAGGATTGCCTTTAAGCCATCAACGATGAGCCAGATGATGCCACAGAGTCTGACGCTCAAGAGCCTAGCGACGCATAACCTCCAGTCGCCAAGGCCACTCTCCAATTAAAAAATACTCAGCTTCCTCATGTCATGAACGAATAACAGGAGTTCGTCATGAGCATGAAACTGATCCGCATCAAAGACGTCATGGAACGCACAGGGCTAGCCAGATCGACGATCTACAAGTACATCAGCCTTGGGCGTTTTCCTCAGCCAATCAAGCTGGGCACGCGGGCCGTTGCCTGGGTCGAAAGTGAAATCGATACTTGGATAAATGACAGCATTAAGCGTAGAGATGACGATGCTGCTTAAGATCAAATCATTTAGCTTTTGCTAATTTAATTGAAGAGTTGATTATCCACTAGCCGCTACTCGCTTACGCTAGCACCTATCTACATCCGTCGAATTGCCATCAACCTTTCTGACCCTTGTTTAATTATTATTAAATTAAGGTATTAAGGTTAAGGTAATCAAAGTGTAGAGGGAGGGGCATCAAGCCCCGTACTTAAGCTGTCATCTAAGAACTCAGCATCGATACACCACCATGGCACTGAATCCAGCAACCGCTGGAGGATTCATCCTGCCTGTCATAAACGCCCATGCTTTAAAGCCATGGGCTATTTTACTCATACAAAGGAGCTTAAAATGCTACAGCTACTCTCATCGAACGCTAACCTGCACTTTGGCAATTCCCCAATGTTCAACGGGCTAAGCCTTCAAGCGGATCATCTACCAATGGCCGATGAATACCTGCAGGCCCTTTACGACACGATGCACAAGGCACTAAGCGACTACCCACGCGTAATGGCATTCAGAGTTGACCCTCGCATCCCTTCAGAAATAAGCGACCGAATGACGCTAGAAGACCACAAGCGGTTGATTAAACGTTTCACTGCTTCTCTGAAAGCCATCATTAAACACGACCGGCAACAAAAGCGTCTGAGTGGCTGGGTGCCAGATACCAAAGTGCGCTATGTATGGTGTCGAGAGGTTGGTAGCAATGGTAAGCCGCACTACCATTTCTTTATTCTACTGAATCGTGACGCCTACCACATGCTAGGTAGAGCCTGCTCCCCCAATGAGAATCTTATCAGCCGTGTGTCACGCGCTTGGTACAGCGCGCTGGGAGTTTTGTGGAACCCCCAAGAGCCATGGGTTCATGTTCCAAAGAACCCTACCTACTGGATAGACCGAGATAATGCAGATAGCTTTCAGGAGGCGTTCTATCGCGCCTCTTACCTTTGCAAAGCTGATACGAAGCAGTATGGGATAGGGTTAAGGGCATTCGGAACCAGTCGTAACTGAAGTCTCATCAAGAACATTGAGCATGGCCGCTGAACACTTCTTTGCCCGCATGCCCCCACACCGCTAAACTCGGCTCACTATTTGTGGGGGCCGGGTACCCGCCATGTTCACTATTACTGCCATACATGGAATCACCAATGAGCCACACCGTTACTCTGCAACAGTTGGAAATCCCAGTAGGACCTGAACCTACAGCCAAGAGATTATGAGTGCAGCCAGGCCATTTTTGAGGAACGCGCCTGCAATGCGACTGTACTTAAAAATCAAAAATTTAAAGATTTCCACCACTAACATCCAACACGCCGTTTACTCGTATTCAGCAATCAAACCGCAACCAAGCTGATCAATTGCTCCAGTTTCATGGTCATGTCGACCGTGCTGAACGATGCATGCACGCTGATTTTTTTTATTCAGGACGCAGGAATGTGGATACGTGCTAAAGCTATGTTAGCTTATAAGAAAAGCCGAAAAGCGCAGAGTTTCAGATATGCACCTTTCTAGAATTTTTATCAAACATTTCAGAAACTTCCAGAGTCTTGACGTGAAGCTCAGCGGCAACGCGGTTATCTTGGGCGAGAACCGTACTGGAAAGAGCAACCTTCTGTACGCGCTGCGGCTCATTTTTGACCACAATCTACCGGATAGCGCACGCCAACTCTCCCCGTCAGACTTCTGGGACGGCCTCGAAACGCTCAGCGCGGATGACAATATCGTGGTCAGCGTCGAAATCAAAGAGTTTGAGCATGATCCGGATATTTTAGCCGTTCTTACAGACTTTCGACTCGATGACGACCCCGAGACCGTTAGACTTTCCTATGAACTTCGGGCAAAAGCCGATCTGGACGTCAACGCCCCTATATCTGCAGAAGATTTCGAATTCTTCTGCTATGGGGGGGAGAGTGGTACAAAAACTTATGGACACAAATTGCGGCGCCGAATCGCAATGGAAGTACTTCCGGCGCTGCGCGACGCTGAGAGTGATCTCGCCGTATGGCGGCGCTCACCTCTACGTCCACTGGTGGAAGAGGCGTTCAGAACCGTCGACCAGGATAGTCTCGCGGCCATCGGCGAGGCTATTGAGGAGGTTACCGGAAAGATAACGCAATTCGAAGAAGTCCAAGTGCTGCAACAGCGCATCGCAGACGCGTTTTTAGAGTTAAGTGGGCCGCGCCAGGACATTCGGCCCGGTATCGGATTCAGCCCAGCGGATCCGACGCGCCTGCATCGTTCGATCCGCCTATTAATTGATGATGGCGCGCGAGGAATCGATGATGCCAGTCTCGGCTCTGCCAACCTGGTTTTCCTCAGCTTAAAAACACTAGAAATCAGACAACTGATCAGTGAAAACAGTCGCGACCATACATTCCTTGCAATAGAAGAACCGGAAGCGCACCTGCACCCACATCTACAGCGCTCAGTTTATCGGCAAATGTTCGAGTCGGTCGATGGCGCAGAGACGCCGGGACCTCTCTCGGTCATTTTGACGACCCACTCTCCACACATCGCAAGCGTTTCGCCATTACGGTCAATCGTGTTGCTAAAGGATCACGGCGAGAAAGGTACAGTCGGCTATTCAGCTCAAGAGATCAATCTCAGCGACGACGAAGCGGACGATATTGCGCGGTACCTAGATGTCACTCGCGCGGAAATGCTGTTCGCGCGTGGAGTCATTCTGGTTGAAGGCGACGCCGAGAAATTCCTCGTCCCGCCCTTTGCCGCGCGGATCGGACAACCACTCGACAGGCTTGGGATAACTGTCTGCTCGGTTTCCGGAACGAATTTCAAACCCTATGTGAAGTTTCTGAGCGGGCTCGGTATACCTTTTTCCATTATCACGGACCGGGACCCACGAGAAGGTAAAAGGCCGCTTGCTTACAAACGAAGCTGCAATCTTGTCACAGTTATCGAGGTACAACGCACTGGGGAAAGACCCAACGACGTGCTCGCGGAACTGGCCGAGCTTAGCGACTATGAAGAATTTCGTGAGCGGTGCGAGGCTTTCGGTATCTTTTCCAATCAGCAGACCCTTGAAGTTGATTTATTTAAAGAGGGCTTCGCGGGCGCGATCATAGGCACATTGCGTGAGTACAATCAGAGCGCGACCCGCAGGGAGCAGATTGATCGCTGGAATGACGATCCTGACAGCTTGGATGAAAGCACTCTTCTTAAGATGATTGATCGCATTGGCAAGGGGCGGTTCGCCCAGAGACTGCTCTCTCATTGCGAGGAGACCGACCCTCCCGCATATATCGCTCGGGCCATCAGATACGTGGCCGACCGTGTCTAAGCGCGCAGCATATCTCAAAGCTGCCGAAGATCTACGGGGCAACCCAGGACAGTGGGCTGCCTACGAGTCGGGTGGCCATTGTGTCGTACTGGCTGGCCCCGGCAGCGGCAAGACGAAGACGCTGACGATCAAGCTCGCGCGTATGCTTGCCGAAGATATTGAAGAGCCGCGTGGCCTTGCCTGCATTACCTATAACAACGAATGCGCGCGTGAACTGGAGCAGAGGCTCGAAGGCCTAGGTATTGCGCCTAGCGAAAGGATTTTCATCGGCACTGTCCATTCATTCTCGCTGACGCAGATCATCCTGCCTTACGCAAAGGTGGCTAGGCTCGGCCTGCCAGACGATTTTGAGGTCGCAAACCTGCAGGAGCAACGCGGCGCACTGGAGCGTGCCTATGACAGGGTGATCGGATGGGGTGAAGATCCGCATAGAATGTGGAAGGGGCCCATGGAACGTTATCGCCGGTCTCATCTAGATCGGACAGTAGCAGCTTTCCATAATGACGACTCCACATGCGCGGAACTCGTTCTTGCCTACGAAGAGGAGCTGAGAGCGCAGGGACTAATCGATTTCGATGACATGCCCTTGCTCGCTTTGCGGGCACTTAAGGAAAACGTGTGGCTCCGTCGCGCCATTCGCGCTAAATATCCCATTTTGGCTGTAGATGAATACCAGGATCTTGGCAGCGCACTACACAGTATGGTTTTAGGACTTTGCTTCAGCACCGGCATACGGCTTTTCGCTGTCGGAGATGTGGATCAATCGATATACGGCTTTACTGGCGCAAAACCAGAACTGCTAAGGCAGCTTGCTAATCGCGAGGACGTAGAAACGGTTCCACTGCGCCTGAATTACCGCTGCGGATCAAGTATCGTCAACGCTTCGCAGTTGGCACTAGGCGAGGAAAAGGGATACGAGGCTCCGACGGGCGCTGCAGAAGGGACGATCTATTTTAAGCCCCTTCATGGCAACTATGAACAGCATGCGCACTACATTTTCGAGACTCTCATTCCCAATGCCATAGCTAGGCTACCGGGTCTAGAACCGGGAGACATTGCTATCCTCTACCCAGCCGCATGGATAGGTAACTCTATCGCAGATGCTGCCCAAGCATACGGCTATGGCACAGTAAGGGCGGACGGTAACTCACACTATCCCCGCTCAAGCCGACTGATGCGCTGGCTAGAGCAATGTGCCACATGGTGCTGCAGCGGGTGGCAAACAGGAACACCTCGCTTCTCAAGGCTTGTGGCTAACGGCGAACTCCTGTTCGCTGAAACACTCGCTTCCGAAACAGAACAAAACAGATTTCAGCGGCAGCTGATTACTTTCCTATGGGAACGGCGTGACAGCACGCTTGATCTTCATACTTGGCTAACTACCTTCCACCAAGAGTTGCTGAACGATCACCTTGCCCGAAGCCGCACTATGAGCGACGAGCGCAGCACACTAAATGCATTTATAGAGAAAAGTGCCCCAGGTAACACCTGTGCCGACTTCACGCTCGGCCTTTTCTGCGGTCATGGCGAGGGTAACAATCGCATCAACTTGACAACCCTTCACAGTTCCAAGGGCCGCGAGTTCCGTTTTGTCGTTCTCTTCGGTATGGATGACGGCAGGATACCGCGCAATAATGCAGGCGAGGGAGAGATAAGAGAGGCACGTCGCCTGTTCTATGTAGGATTCACGCGTGCTGAAGAGGAAATTCATATAATTTACAGTACCAATAACCCGTCACCGTTTGTAACAGAATTGGAAGGACGAATTGATGCAGACGATGCCTGAAGCATTTTACTTTTATATGGTCAGTAGATGCGCAAGCCTTCTGGAAAGGCTAAAAGAATTTACTACAAGCACCTCGCCTTCGTGAATTAATGAAAGTGAAACGCTCTCATCTCACTATTTCTGAAATGGCAGAACATCCGCTCGTGTAGCTCGACCAGACCTTACGGTATTGTGCTTGAGCTTGAGAGGCACCACGTTATCAGCAGCATTGGGCTGTAGGCTTAGGTAACCAGGGCGTAAGCTACAAAGCATCTCAATGGTTTCTGGTGGCAAACCAATCTGATAAGCCAACTCAGAGCGCTCGAAAATGCCGTTATCTACCAACAAATGCGCGCCGCGCATCATGAGCTTGGGCTGCTCGAAAGCGAAGGTGTCATCGCCAGGCTCTCCTTTCGTCCATTTACGTGCAGAGCGTCCTTTCCAAAGTCTCAATTCAAGCTGATCCGAAAGCAATGATAGATCGCGACAGCGTACGATCATTGACGCTACAGAGACCTTCCAGCGAGATTTAAGCGAGAGCAGGTTATCAAGCGTTGGCCATACAACCTCCTGCGCAAAGCTCTCGGGAGGCATCAAGAATGCACTGGCAAAACGGTGTGCCTGACCTTCTAAAAGGTTGTAGAGCTCATTTTTCGCATATTGCGAAGCCGGAATTTTCGAGTGTAGTACCAAGTGCCCCAACTCATGCGCTGCGTCGAAGCGATTACGAATCGCATTCGCTTTGTCTTCAGCGATCAGCACATAGGGTCGGCCATCCAAAATGGAGACATGGGAAACGCCGTCCATTTTGACATGCCCAAGGGTCGCACGAGTACAAATGATTCCAGCATTTTCCATCACTTGGATAACATTCGGAATAGGGGCAGTGCCGAGATTCCAAACCTCACGGCATTCGCGCGCGATATCTTCTATTTCTTCATCACTGATCAGGCGGCAGTCATCGGCATCCAGCATAGGCACATTGACCTCAGGCCACTCCATTGCATCCTGAAAGAAGTCTGAAATCTCTTGAAGCCATGCTAAATACAACTGCGACCGCTCACGGGCCTGCTTGTGAGCAGATGCTTGAGAGCGGAAAAAATGGGGGCGCTGTTCCCCTTGGAAAGCTAGCGGTATTGGCTTAAGAAACCACATACGTGAAACATTAAAAACGTGGCAAAGGCGATCAAAGGACTCAGCCTCAGGTAGCTGGGCACCTTTTTCCCATGCCGAAATCGTGCTGGAAGAGCGCTCAATTTGCTCTCCCAGCTCCGCGAGGGTCAAATTTTGGGCCATACGCAGCTGGCTCAGCCGCTGGCCTTGAAATCCATCAACCCCTGTTCTCATATCACTCGCTTCCGCCTTCGTTTTGGTCTCGACCTTCATCGCGACGCATGCTAGCACGCAGCTTCGGATAAGCAACATCGCCGATACCATCTATTTCGTCGTAATACTGTAAAAGCTCATCAGTACTAATTCGCAAATGGAAACCTGCGCTTGGATCACTGAATGGAACGGCCAACACTACACTCAAAGTGGAGCTGTGATCGCTTTCTGTCCATTTCGCCGTATAGGGCAGCAATAAAGCATGCAAAGAGTCGTCATTCGGACCAAGGGGCGGGGTCAACGACTGAAATAGGTCAGGATGCTGATTTTCCAGCCTTTCGTTAATAGCGCTGAACTCGCGCCGGTATTTAGCCGAAGTGGGCTGTGCCTTGTCTTGCGTCATGACACTCGTAGTAATTTGTAACGAACCAGCACGAATTAGCGCAAAGTGACCGCCTGCTGGTTGAGTAGGATAGTTGCTCACCTCAAAGCTTTCGCCAGCCTGCAAACCTAGAAGCGCCTCTTGCACCGTGTAATGATGTAACTGCGGCCCAGGGCCAGGCAGTGGTACATGCTTGAAGGTCTCTTTGAGAAAGGTATCGCTTTTCTTAAAAGCTGCTTCAATGCTTTCAAGCAACTGATTTAAATCAGGACGAGATAGCTGCTGGCAGATAAAGCGGCACAGTTCTTCTCTGTTCGTTTCTTTTTGGCTCACGATTGCCTCCAAGGCGCCGATTCGGTAAAGCAGATTATAGACCCATTTTTTCCTGTTATCCACGCAGCCATTTATTCTTGCCTGCTGATCAGGGCAAATTGACCGCTTTAGAAGTTGCTCTCTACACAGGTTATTATGTGGCCAAAAGCCCAGCCCAAGTCACACGCTGCTAAGGAACACACGAGTACATGCCCATACTGCGATGGTTGACCCGAGACGAAGACGTGCGCGCCGCTGAAAAGGTGCCTTATCGCTTGATGGAAGAAGCGCCCGAGCTTGGCTATGGCGATCAGAACTCCGGGAATATGCTCATCCAAAGCGATAACCTCGACGCCCTGAAGGCACTTCTGCCCTATTACGCTGGGCAGGTAAAGTGCATCTATATCGACCCACCCTACAACACCGGCTCTGCCTTCGAGCATTACGACGACAACCTAGAGCATTCCAAATGGCTCGCCATGATGTGGCCCCGCTTGGAGCTGCTGCGTGAACTGCTAGCAGAGGATGGGTCGATATGGATCAGTATTGACGAAGACGAGCATGCCTATTTAAAAGTCATTTGCGACGAAGTATTTGGTAGGCGAAAATTTGTGACTACCAACGTCTGGCAGAAACGCTATGCACCAGATTCGCGTGTTGCCATTAGTGATGCCCATGAGTATGTGCTTTGCTATGCGATGGAGCCACGTTCTTTTAAAGAAACACGCAACCTCATCCCGCTTAGCGACGCACAAACTAAACAGTTCAAAAACCCAGATAAAGACAACCGAGGCCCCTGGAAGGCTAGAGACTTTACAGCACCTGGTTACCGTCCTAATCAGATGTATGAAATCACTCTTCCTTCTGGACGCGTAGTCACTCCTCCAGGCGGCCGGTGTTGGCGGGTCACTAAAGCAGGATACGAGCAATTCCTAGCCGACGACAGGATGTACTTTGGCCCCAAAGGCGACGGAGCACCTTCGGTTAAAAGGTTCGTCGCTGAAATGCCAGGTATGGTTCCTTGGACATGGTGGCCTCATACAGACGTAGGGCATTCTCAAGAAGGTAAAAAAGAGAATCAGGCTCTTTTTGGACACGATGACACATTTGGTACTCCCAAGCCGGAGCGCTTGATTGAGCGCATTCTCCAAATTGCCACCAACCCCGGCGACTTAGTACTTGATAGCTTCCTCGGCTCTGGTACCACAGCCGCTGTCGCCCACAAAATGGGCCGTCGATATATCGGCATTGAAATGGGCGAGCACGCCGTCACACACTGCGTTCCCAGGCTCAAACAAGTCGTTGATGGTGAGCAAGGCGGTATTTCAGAAGCGCAAAATTGGCAAGGCGGCGGTGGCTTCCGCTTTTATAGGCTTGGACGTCCCGTATTTACGGAAGATGGGCAAATTCAGCCCGACATAAAATTCCCCGTATTGGCCGCTCATATCTGGTTTACCGAGACGGGCACCTCGTGGTCGAAGCATAATGATCAAACGCCGTTTCTTGGCAGCCATAATGGCCATGGGTATGCCCTCCTATACAACGGCATTCTTGGAGACAAAGCTGCTGCCAATGGAAACGTATTAACTCGGAAGACGTTAGCTGTGATTCGCGCTGCGCAGGGGGATTTTGAAGGCCCTATGACCATTTATGGCGAGCGCACCATGCTATCAGAGGCAACGCTTAACGCTGAGCAGATCGAGTTCAAGCAAACCCCTTACGATGTTAAGGCGCGCACATGAAGTTAAAGGATTACCAACACGCCTCGCTTGATACGCTGAAAACCTACCTGGAAGAGGCGCGGGTGATTGGCCCGCACGAGGCGTATAAAACAATTACCGAAAAGCCCGAGGTAGCCGCCCGCCTACGTGGTTATTCAGCAAAGTACACGTCAGTCAAAACGCTGCCAGATACACCTTATGTATGCCTACGCTTACCCACCGGCGGCGGTAAGACAATTCTCGCCGCTCACTCAATTGCGGTGGCCAAAGATGCTTGGGTAGAAAAGGACTTCCCCTTAGTGCTGTGGCTCGTGCCCACCAACACCATTCGTACGCAAACGGCTGAAGCACTCAAGAACCCTCGGCACCCCTACCGCAAAGCACTGGACGAGGCGTTTGGTGGGCGCGTGCGAATCTTTGATATAGGCGATTTTACTCACATCAAACCGCATGACCTACTATCCAATCTCTGCGTGGTCGTCGGCACGGTACAAACTCTGCGCGTAAGCAATACCGATGGGCGCAAAGTCTATGCCCATAACGAGGAAATGGAGCCACACTTCTCTGCGGTTTCTCCTCAAACGCCAGAGCTGGAGCGCACTGAAAAGGGCAATATTAAATTCAGCTTCGCTAACCTGATGCACCTGCATCAGCCATTGGTGATCATGGATGAGGCCCATAAGGCTGGCTCCAAGCTCAGCCAAGAAGTTTATGAACGGATTAATCCGACCGCGCTCATCGAATTCACCGCCACGCCCAAGGGGTTCAACAATCTGCTTCATTCAGTGACCGCCCAGGAGCTGAAAGATGAAGAGATGATCAAGATGCCTGTGGTGCTGGACGAAGCTGAGACATGGCAAGGAGCGGTTAACTCGGCCATTTTGAAGCGTGCCGAGCTACAAGAGCATGCTGAACGCGACCGAGACGCTTATATTCGCCCTATCGTGCTCTTTCAGGCACAAAAAAAAGGCGAAGAGGTCACCGTGGAGGTGCTGAAGCAGCACCTGATCGACAATGAGAATATTGATCCAAATAAAATCGCCGTGGCCACTGGCGCGCAACGTGAATTAGACGGCATCAACCTATTCAAGCCCGATTGCCCTATTGAGTACGTCATCACGATCGAAGCGCTCAAAGAAGGCTGGGACTGCTCTTTCGCCTATGTTTTCTGCTCGGTGGCTAATATTCGCAGCTCCACCGACGCTGAGCAGCTCTTGGGCCGCGTGCTTCGCATGCCTTACGCCCAGAAACGTAAAGAAAAAGCGCTAAATAAATCCTACGCCAAGCTGGTTTCAAAACGCTTTATGGATGCCGCCCACAGCCTTCGGGATAAGCTCATTGATATGGGCTTTGAAGAGAGCGAGGCAGAGGACAATATCGAAGCTGAACAGCTCGGCCTTGATGATGGGTTGTTTGGACGTCAGCCTCGGCCCACTCCGACGATGAAAGTCGCTATTCAGGCTAGTCAGGAAGAAGCCAGCAAAATGAACACGGCGGTGCCATCGAAGGTACAAGTGACTTTTGATGAGAGCGGCAAGAGCCATGTAGAAGTAAAAGGCTTCCTCAAGCCTGAAGAAGCCGACACATTGATCAGCTATGCTCCTGAATCGCTTAAACCGCAGCTTCAGCAAAGCATCAACGAGCACCACGCTAAATACCAGCACGAGATACCACCTTCACAGAAGGGAGAAACCTTCACGCTGCCTCGCTTAATGGCCTACGTGCAAGGAGAGCTAGTATTTGGAGACCCCGAAATTCTCATGGAGCAACATGAGTGGTCGCTTGCCGACCACCCTGCTCGCTTGGAAGCGTCCGAATTCAGTATCGTGGATACCACGAACACATTTGAAATTGATTTGGACGGCAATCGCGTGACCATTGGCTCTGGCGATGCTGCTGAGCAGCTCACCATGAACGTTGAAGTAGACGACTGGACGCCAAACAGCCTCGTGCAATGGCTAGATCGCAAAATACGTACACCGTGGCTTAGCCAAGCTGAATTACTGGCGTGGCTAAGTGACGTCGTGACCTATCTAACACGTGATCGAGAGCTGAGTTTATCCCAGCTGATGCGCTGCAAATTTATTCTCGCTCGCAAGCTGTCTGAAAAAATTCAGGGCTTCCGCCAAGCAGAGCGTGAGAAAGTCTACCAAGCCAACCTGTTTGGGCCAGACGCCCATATTGAGGTCTCCTTCGATCAAGGCTTTACCTTTTTCGATGAGATGTATGCGGGGGTTCCGACATATCGCGGTAGCTACCGCTTCAAAAAGCACTTCATGGGGCCCGACGCTGTGCCCGTCTTTGATTCCAAAAAGGTCAATGGCGAGGAAGAACAGTGTGCCTTCATAATCGATTTGCACCCGAGGGTAAAATACTGGACGCGTAACGTCAGCAGGCACCCAAATTCGTTCGCATTGCCGACCTCCACCGATAAATTCTACCCAGACTTTGTCGCCCTGCTCGATGATGGCCGCCTGCTGGTCGTGGAATACAAAGGCAAAGACCGCACACCCGAGGAAAGCCGCGATTCACGCGAGAAAAACCTTATTGGTCAGCAATGGGCAAAGGCCTCCAATGGTCAGGCGGTCTTTGTGATGGCCACTATTGAGAAGGGTGATCCGAAGGAAGTGCGGGTGGCAATTGATGAAGTATTAGGGAAATAACCAACCCTTAGCGCAAAACCCGTTCTCGTAGATGCCTCTGCGGTGCAGAAAAACCAGGAATCTTGTAAACGGCAAAATGGAGGGGATTGCCCCCTCCATATCGCTTACTTCTTCTTACGAACCTTGATCGGGAATACCTTGCCGTTTTTAGGCCGAATAATTTTCCCGTTCTTACGGATGTAAGGCCGATAAATGATCTCGTAGTCGTCATGAATAACGCCCATGGATCACCTCCATCTACTATCACGGCCTTAAAAACTTCGCCTCGTTGACCTTTGGCCAGGCAAAGATTAACCTTCGCCATGCTATCGAATATGGCAACTCGCCAAGAGAACAGGGCCGCCATGCTAAGTCCTGCTCTTTTGCGTCCTCCCAGCCAAGGCGGCAACCTTGGCTGGGAATCCTTCCTTCATCTCATCTTCCTTGATTCCCTCGTAGTAGTTTTCTAAGAAAGAAACCACTACATGTAGTGCTCCTTTGTCTAAATCTACATATCAGGTTGACAGGTGTCAACCCAATCACCATATTGTCAACTTAACCCACCTTACAATAAGGTAGAAAGTCATGCTGCATGATCGTATACATCGTGCGCGTGTCCTCAAGAATATGACCTTGCAGCAGTTAGCCGATCTGCTGGGAGACATAACCAAGCAGGCTCTGTCGAAATATGAACAGGGCAAGGACGCGCCCAATTCGACTCGCTTGATCCAACTGGCGGACGCGCTTGGGGTTAACCCTGAGTATTTTTTCCGCTCAGACTCAGTAGAGCTGGGTAAAGTAGACTTCCGTAAGCACTCCGCCTTCGGAAAACGCCAACAAGAAGCCGTAAAAGAGCAAGTGCGTGAGCACCTAGAACGCTATTTAGCGGCAGAGAGCCTGTTTCAAACCGACCAATTAATTGGTGAATTTGCCAAATGGCATCAGCGTTTTCCTGTGTCCAATGTTGATGAGGTTGAACAGGCGGCAAATAAACTGCGTGAAGATTGGCAGCTAGGGGTAAACCCTATCGCCAACCTGACTGAAATTCTGGAAGAAAAAGGTATCAAGGTAGTGAGCCTTCAAGCCCACGAGAAATTCGATGGGCTGTGCGCTCTCGTCAATAATGGCGCGGATGCTGTTATCGTCAGTAACACCGAGCGTCCTGGTGAACGCCAGCGTTTTAACCTCGCCCATGAGCTAGGACATTTGGTGATGTCACTGCCTGAGGAGCTTCATGGCACTCGTGATGAAGAAAACTGGTGCCACCGCTTTGCCGGGGCGTTTCTGTTCCCTGCTAGCCAAGTACGCATCACCTTTGGTGAGCACCGCAAGCGGGTACTGTTCCAGGAATTTCTGTTGGCCAAGGAGGAGTGGGGGATTTCTATTCAAGCCACTTTGCGCCGGTTATATGACCTGGATATCGTTAACTCGAACTTCTATCAGAATACTTTTCGCTTATGGTCGATGCAGGGGTTCAAAAAAAATGAGCCTGGTCGGCTAGACCCTGAAAAATCCTATCGCCTGAAGCAGTTGGTTTACAGGGCACTAGCAGAAGGGCTGGTCACTCCTTCAAGAGCAGCGGAGTTGCTTAGTACAAGCCTCGGTGAGATCGAGGAGATCATGGCAAACGGACAGGCAGGTGACGGTGAGCATGCCCGCGAAAATTCTTGTATCTGATACCAATATCTGGATCGATCTACACCGCAGTGGCCTGCTTGAAACCGTGTTTTCTCTACCTCACCAGTTCGTAACCACCGACTTTGTGTGGCGAGAGCTGAAAAAGCCCCCTGGTAAGGAACTGACAGGCTTGGGGCTTGCGGTTGAAGCATTCAACGGCGATGAGGTAGCGACACTTTTTACGCTACGCCAAACATTGGGCAATTCCTCACTAGCGGATGTGTCGTGCTACTTCCTAGCCAAGGAAAGAGGTTGGACGCTGCTAACCAATGACGGAGCGCTCAGGAAATCAGGGCAACAAAGCCAGTTGGAGGTTCGTGGTGTACTTTGGATATTAGATGAGCTGGAGGCTCATGCCCTTCTTTCGCCAAGCCAACTGGCCGACGCTTTGGAATCGATGCTAAAAGCGGGTGCCAGGCTACCGGAATACGATTGCCATCAACGACTAGGCCGATGGCGGTAAATATGGTGCTTAAGATAACGCCCTAGAGCAGGCAAAAGGCTTCATGTCTGTTATGAATATTAGCCAAAAAAATACAGCCCAATGAAGGGGAACCGCTCCCCAGGAGCGGCACCAAATTTAGAGTTAATCAGTTACAAATACCCCTTTTCTGCGAACGACGTGCATCCATCGCTTCCCACCACTACATGATCAATTACCTTGATATCCATCAGCCCCAGGACTTCCTTCAGGCGCTCAGTGATTCGCCTATCTGAATCGCTGGGTTCAGGGTCACCACTAGGATGGTTATGCACCAGAATGACGGCAGCGGCGTTGTAGGCCAGCGCGGCTTTCAGCACTTCGCGTGGGTAAACGCTTGCGGTGTCGATGGTGCCACGAAAAAGCTCTTCAAAACGGATAACGCGGTGCTGGCTATCCAGGAATAAGACGCTGAACACCTCATGCTCGTAGTCTTGCAGCAATAATTGCAGGTGCTCGAAGGCCTGCGAAGGCAGGGTAATCTTGAGGCCTTTAGCGAGCTTGCGGCGTGCGAAGCGCTTGGCCATGGTGATGATGTCGGTTTCAGTAACCGGCGAAGTGACTAAGTAGGTGCCCGCCACTTCACCGGCTTTGAGTTTGCTATGGGGCATGATGACCTCCAAAAAAATAAAGATGCCGGGGTGGTGGCCCCGGCATCTATGTCGTTAATAGTGGATGTGTATTGTGGTTCAGCGGATGAGTCACGCGGCCATCACTTGGCTGATGCGCCGCTCCATCTCTTCATGAAAGGCCTCAACCCGCTCGGCAATCGTGCGGATCAGAGCCTCGTCTCGGTAGGCACGTTTCACAAACAGCGGCATTCCAGGCCAGTAGCTCACAAAGTCGATCCATTCCCGTTCACTGACCCAGAGCCCACCCTGGCATTGGGGCACGTGTTCGTCGGGTATTTCCCCACTGAGCAGCACCTCAATCTGGAACTTGGGCAGCTTGGTCTTGATCTCCAACAGGCCGTTTTTGCCAATCAAGCTATCCGGTGAGTAGCCTACGTTGTGGTTGAGGATCAGGCCCACTTCTTTAGGCTTCGGTGCGCCAGTCATATCGCGATACAGTGAGCGGGCGACGCTCTCTAGCTCCTGCCCCCGCTTGGTGTGGGCATTGCCTTGAAACGGCTCGGCCAGCTCTCCGGTCATACGCTCGCCGATCAACTGGTGCATGTAGGTGATGGCTCCGGTACCCAACCCGCCTGGGCCTTTGCCATTTACCAGCAATGCTTTGAGTTCCGACATAGTGACGCGCCCAAGACGCGCCGCCAGCCACTCAGGAGAGCCTTGTGGCATGGTGAGTATCTTCATAACGCCTCCTGTAGGCGGTGAGTGAGCAGGCTGCGCCGCTATTTCACGGCTCGCTTGGTGAGGGATGCGCGGAGCTTGTCGAAATCTGCCTGAGGCACCTGAACCGCAGCGCCGTATTTGCCGCTGAACCACTCTTGGGTGGTGCCTGGACATTGGCTGATCAAACGCTGAATCTGCCCCGCCTGAAACGCCGTAACCCTCTTCACGACTGCTCGTGTACTGGTCTGGCCATTATCGTCTTGCCCGCGTGTGGTGATATTGAGCAAGGCGCACAGTACGTAGCGCTTGCCGTAACTAGTGGACGATCCAAACGCCTGTACGGCATTCTTGTTGCCACTCACATCGGCTGGGAGCAGCATGCTGGTCTCTTCCCGGTGGCCGTCCTTGTGCATCAGCACGCCGGTGATCTGAATGCCGCGTTCCTGCGTTTGAATACGAAAGCTCACCGCAAAGCCGTGCTTCTGCATAATCGGCCGCACGGTATCGACGATATCCTCCAGCGTGGCGTAGAAGCCGTTGTTGGTTTGCCCGCGCTCCTCGATGCTGGGCAGCTCGGTCTGCATAGCCGCCATGGCCGCGCTATAGGCCATCAAAGCCTGGCGATCCATGACCCGTTCCTGCATCTGTAGCAAGCGCTCCATCTTGTCGATATCGACGTCCGGGTTGAGGGCGGCTCGCTCGATCACCTGAATAATGGCCGTGCTGTCCGCGAGATGGGGAGTAGGTGTGCTAGGTACGGCTTGTAGTGAAGAGGCGGCAGACGCCTCGTGATTTACCACATTGGTTTTGGTGGCCATGACAAGGCTCCTTCAATAGGGGTTAAAAATCAGCGGGCAGCTCGCGCGGGTGAATGGGGTGTAGACGCAGCTCCGTGCGATACAGCTGTCCTTTTGCCATTACGTACGTCTCGGCGCAGGTTTGATCCTTGTCTAGCAGCCGTTCGGTCAGTTGCGTCAGTGCCATATCCAGATCGGGATCAGGAAAACTCATGGGGTACTCCTCGTAAAAGGCAAAAAGCCCGGCCTGTCAGGGCCGGGCTTATCGCGCTATCCAATGGGGGGCAGAATAAAAAACAGGACAATAAGCAGTAGAACGATTAAAAGCAGCATGTCAGCTCACCAGTTCCAGGGCCGTTTGTAGTGCTTCCTGCTTTAGCTGCGCCCCTTGTCCAAACCACGCGGAATCCAGGCGCGTATCGTTGCTGCGCGCACGCTTGTCATGATCCACGTACTCGGTCACCGCATTGAGCAGACCCCAAGCGGTGTCTTTAGCCGTATCAAGGTGCGAGCCACGGCCTTCGCCGTGGTAGAGCGTCTGTACCTTGTTAAGCGCCCGGTAGTTGGGCAGCCGTGAAGGATCGTCGATCGGCTTGTCGATCCCGCAGAGCACCGACTGAAAATACTGCTGCGCCTCTCGATGATCTATCTTGCGTTCCGCTAACGCCTTCATGCGGTACATGAAGTCATTCCATTGCGAGACCGAAATGCCCAGTTGGCTTTTCACCGCACGAGGATCAAACTCCGACCGGTGGGGCACCTTCACTGCTTGGGATGCACCATCGACGGCAATCTGCAGCGTGTTATTGCACACCACGCGCACCGTGGTGGGGGTCGCCATGGTCGCCAGCGTGCCGTCACAGGACGTTGCCAACAGCAGGTAGTCGTTCACCTCATCCTGACCTTTCAGCGAGGTACTCAAGCCACTGCGCGCCAACGCCCAGAATTTGCGCCCGCCTTTAAGCACCCCGGCGGTTTCAAGCTCATACCCGGCGTACTCGGTCAGATCACGGTAAAACTCCAGAATCTCTTCCGGCTGTACCACTTTGTAGCGCTGGGACACTACCGACAGCGGCGCCTTGGTATCCGAGCGGTAGAGCACTTTCTGCTCAGGGAACGAGTGGATACTGCCCAGGTGGCTCGCGCCTTCCGCGATAAAGCGCACCGGGGCTTCCTCGATATGCCAGTTCATACCGGCCTGCTGCTGCCAGACCTCGAGCGGTTGCTGACGAGACAGCTGCTGCCCCAGGCCGTGCCAGGGGGTCGTACCGACGTAAGCCATTTGTTCAACGAGATGTGCCATGAGTGAGTCTCCAGACATAAAAAAAGCGCTGACATTTGTCAGCGCTATGGGGTAAGTGAAAGGTAATATCCGTCAGGTGTGCCTCAGCGAGCGGCGGCCAGGGGCGGATAGGTCTGTCGAAAGGCGTGCCCACAGGCAAGGCACAGCCAGGGCGTACCGGCGCCGGGGGGTAACCAACTGGCGAATAAAGATGAGGTGACCCGGATACCTGACCGGCCACCGGTAACGGCGCCGATCATAGCAGTGGGAAGTTTAGCGAGCGGAAAGCGCGCCATGGCCAGTGAAGCTTCTGAGGTTACTGCCATGGCGCGAAAGGTGCCTATTGCACCGCCGACGACGCAACCGCTGATAACACCGATGCGTTGAGCGGTATAGAGATTGATCAGACGGGTAGCAGCACATTGCTGGCAAGGTGGGGGCATGGGCAATACTCCTATGCATCACAAGGTAATTCGAGGGATGGATTCATGGGAGTGATATAGGTCTGTAATTTTTTGGTTTTGACCCCTGAATAGTTGATTCACCAGGTTTCTTTACTGATACCGTTTATACATACAGAAATCATAAAGAGGATATCATGTCATTGAATGTGTCACTGTTGGGCTGGGCGGATGCCATGTCCGCCTCACTGCCCTTACCCCTCTATTCCAGTGCTGCGCGCGCCGGATTTCCGTCACCGGCGGATGTCCATCTGGATACTGATCTGGATTTACACCAGTGCGTTGTGAAGCGCTAGGCGGCGACCTATTTTATAAGGTCTGAGTGAGACTCCAGGCTGATCGATGGCGTTCATCATAGCTACCTGCCGGTGGTGGATCGCAGCCTTGAAGCGCTACTTGGACGTATTATTGTGATCTTTGTGAATGGCGAGCTCACGGTAAAAAGATTAGAGCGCATAGGGCAGTGCAACTATCTTCGGGCCAGTAACCCGGCGTATCCGCCCCTTCCTATTGATGGGCGCGAACCCCATGTTTAATGTGTCGTGACCCAGGTGCTGCATAGTTTGCTTGGGGTTACGATGCAATGATGGCCCTGAATGGCTCTAATAACTCTTCTGCGAGCGAGTCTTTAACTCGTCTCTGGAAGGCCGTCCTATGGGGGCGCTGTCCAACAACGATGGTTGCGTCGTTGCCCGTTCCAACGAGCTAAAAGCGTTGAGTTTAGAAATGGGAGCCGCCATGTACCTCTATTATGCTAGACGTACGTCGTCAGGCGGTACTTTTATCCAGCAATATAAATATCCCGGTTTTAGTGGCATCGCTGATTAGAGTTTTCCGCCCGTTGACCTTCTACCCCGGGCCATGCGCGTAATATGTCATAGTAGCCATGAAAGGGTTCATATATGACAGCGCCACCTTGCTACTACCACCAAGGCTGCAATGCCGGAGGTGCATCCAGCGCGACTACTTGGCCGATCAGCGGTATCACCAACTGGTAGCGGTGTGTTTCGCTCGCCCGAACGAGACGCTCGAAAGGCTCGTCCCAGCGATGCTGCGCCAAGGCAAACCGTCCGGCATGGCCGGGCATCAAGAGCCGGGTATTCAAGTCATCAGCGGCATGCGAAGCTTCTTCGGGCGTCATGTGAATATGGGCCCAGCGTGGGTCGTACTGGCCATGATCCAACGCCACGAGATCAAAGTCGCCCAAACGTTGGCCGATCTCGGTGAAGTGCTCGCCATACCCACTATCACCACTGAAGTAGAGCCGACGCTCCGATGTTTCCAGCGCAAAACTCACCCACAGGGTTTGGTTACGCGTGAGAAGCCGCCCTGAATAGTGACGCGCCGGCAGCACGTGGATGCGCAAGCCGTCATCGAAGGTGAGTACATCGTTCCAATCCTGGGCGTGAATACGGTCTGGCGCATAGCCCCATTGCTCGAAATAGGTCTCCATCCCCAAACCGGTAATGACATAGTCGACTTTGGGTTCAAGCGCTTTGAGCGTTGGATAATCCAAGTGATCCCAATGATCGTGAGTAATCAACACGTAGTCGATAGGCGGCATTTCGTCGGCACTGTAGAGCGTCGTTCCTTCGAACGCCTGATTGGCGAACGGTATCGGCGCGGCATTACGGCTGAATACCGGATCGATCAGCAGGCGGCGACCGTTCAACTGCACGTAATAGGAAGAGTGTCCTAGCCAAACGACCAGATCCTCTTGCAGGTCATATGTGCGCAGATCGCTCTTGGCCGAGGGTAAGGGCACATTGGGACGCAGGCCATCGCGGTCGGCGCGCGCATTATCCCAAAGCACCGAAAAGACACTTTCACCATCGCTGAGAGCGGGTGTTTCCATCAGGTTATGAAACTGACCATCTCGATGATTGGGCGAGCGTTCCAACACGGTCATCGCCTCTTCCGAAGGAAGCTGTCCAAACTTCGGATGCTGCAGGTAAGCCCAACCGGCGATGATGCCTACGACAATAACAGCGATAATGGCCAGCAGCACGTGTTTGACCTTCTTGTTCATGAGAGCGGTATCCGGACGGGCCTGATGTCCGCGAGCGCGAATCAGGAAGCGTCGACGATAGATGAATCAACGAACCTTCAGATTAACAGCGTTATAGCCAACAATAATGACAACAAACCGATGACAATAATGAAATATTCTCATCAATCAAGAATGCGTGCTGAGTAGTATCCGTAGAAGCCGCCCTTAGTTCCAGATGTGGAGAAAACCCTTTTTCCGTCAAGATTGATGAGTTTAGCTAATAAGTTTTTTAAGCGTTCCTTAGCTAGTCAACGTCATCAGCGTCGAGCAAGATAGGCCCCCCACCAGCCTCGATATCGCGACATCTTTAAGTGTGCAATGCCGACACTGAAATTCGCCAGGTTCAATGATGGCGGCCATTGCCGTTGCACAAGTGTTCTTGGCACAAGGCTGACATGAGCTTTTTACTGCTTGTCGCTTGAAAGCTTATGGCCGCTGTTTGACGTGATCGGTTATCGAGCCACTTTCATTGCAAGCGCCTTACTGCTGGCCTTGGCAGGCACCCTTGCGCTCATGGCCGCAAGAGAACAGCGATGACCATGGGCGCGTTGACTCAGCGATCGACACGCTCGTGTTAACCCGATGTCTCGACCACTCATTCTCGATCACTTACCCGTGCTTCGACTGTCAGTAAAACCTGGAGGACAACATGAACGATAAAACGCTTGGATACACCGCCATCGAGCAAATCGGCCCATCACGTAGAGGCTTTCTTCAAAGCTCGGTGCTCACAGGTAGCGCCGTTCTACTAGGGGGCCATTCGGCCCTGGCCTCGGCGTCAACGACTGACCGCGCGTCGAATGGCCTCGCGCTGACACAAGAGTGGGACAAGACCTTCCCCCGTAGTGAACACGTCGACCACCGCAAGGTCACGTTTCCTAACCGCTACGGCATCACGCTGGCCGCCGACCTTTACCTGCCAAGGACCCGTTCGACAAGCGAAAGGCTCGCCGCGATCGTGATCAGCGGCCCTTTCGGCGCCGTCAAAGAGCAGTCGTCAGGACTGTATGCCCAGACGATGGCCGAACGAGGGTTCGCAACGCTCGCTTTCGATCCTTCCTACACGGGTGAAAGCGGCGGCGAGCCACGCGATATCGCCTCTCCAGATATCAACACCGAAGACTTCAGCGCCGCGGTGGACTTTATCGGCCTGCTGCCAGAGGTAGATCGTGAGCGAATCGGCGTTATTGGTATTTGTGGCTGGGGCGGTATGGCCCTCAATGCCGTTGCGGTGGACAAGCGTGTCAAGGCTGTCATAGCCAGCACCATGTATGACATGACCCGTGTCATGTCGCGGGGCTACAACGACAGTATGACCGCCGACGAGCGGGCGCAGGTGCTCGAACAACTGAGTCGTCAGCGCTGGGACGACGCCCAAAGCGGGACTCCGGCCTACCAACCTGCCTATAACGAACTGAGCGGGGGTGAGGCACAGTTCATGGTCGACTATCACGATTACTACATGACACCGCGCGGATACCATCCCAGGGCGGTCAACTCGGGCAATGCCTGGACGCAAACGACCCCGCTCTCCTTCATGAACATGCCGCTCCTGACCTATATCCAGGAAATCGCGCCACGCCCGACCCTGCTGATTCACGGCGAGAACGCCCACTCGCGTTATTTCAGTGAAAGCGCTTACGCCGCTGCGGCAGAGCCCAAGGAGTTGCTGATCGTGGAAGGCGCCAGCCATGTCGACCTCTACGATCAACACGACAAGATCCCGTTCGACAGGATGGTCACCTTCTTCGAGGAAAACCTGACCTAAGCCATTTCCCGTATAGCCACCCGGGAGAAGTGCGCGGCCGATGCATGCTCCATCTGTCGCTCCATGATGCGTACTCCGTGGACCGGATCGCCCAACCTCGGGCGTGTAGCGGTGCTGGTCAACATTACGTCGTGTGGTGCTGGCCAGCCCTTTGGCCTCATCAAAGTAGATCGAAAATTCCTTCGCTGGAGCACTTACGCCACGCTCGCTATCCGCTTGGCCGTCGTATTACCTTGCTTGCATCACTTGACCTCAATATTGCTTGAGGTTTTATAACAGGCAACGGCTCCGTTACACGCCTCAATGTCCTGCTGCGTTACCGGCGCCGTTCACCCATTTTGCAGGAGAAGCGACGATGTCTCACCAACTTCCCAACCTCCCCTACGACTACGATGCCCTCGAGCCAGTGATCGATGCCCAGACCATGGAAATTCATCATGGTCGCCACCACGCAACCTACGTCACCAACCTCAATACCGCCTTGGAAGGAACGGGGTTCGAACATCTATCGGTGGATGAACTATTGGGCCAGATCGAGCAATTGCCTGAGACCAAGCGACAAGCCGTCATCAACAACGGCGGTGGGCACAGCAATCACAGCTTGTTCTGGCAGGCGATGTCGCCCAACGGTGGTGGCCTTCCTCAAGGCGAACTGGCCAAAGCCATCGAGGAGGACTTGGGCGGCTTCGAAAGCTTTAAGGAAACTTTCAAGGCCACGGCGTTGGGCCGCTTCGGTAGCGGCTGGGCGTGGTTGTCCCTCAACCCCGATCATCAATTGATCATCGAGAACACGCTCAACCAGGACAGCCCTATCATGGTGGGCAACACGCCCCTGCTGGGTTTGGACGTGTGGGAGCACGCTTATTATCTCAACTATCAAAACCGCCGCCCGGATTACGTGACCGCGTTTTTCGATGTCATCGACTGGAACGAGGTCGCTCGTCGCTACGAATCAGCGCTAGGCTGAGCATTTATCAACGAGCATCGCCGATTGGCGATGCTCGTGACGACTCGCGCCATGATCGAAGATCGCCGCCATTAAACACTTATGCGTCACGCGTCACGTCATGGCGTAGCCACACCACGCCCCCTTTGAGCGTTTCGCTAGCTTGCAGCGCGAGATGCTGTCCGCTGGCGGGCTGGCTCTTTCCTGTCCCCAAGTGATCATAGATGGCCTGCACCCCGGCCAAGCCGTCGAGGGTGGGGCATATCAACGTACTCAGCGCATCGATCAATCCCGCTGCAAGAAAGGCACCGTTGGTAACCCCCCCGCCTTCCAACAACAGATGCCGAACGTTTAACTGCTTGCCGATCTGCTCCAGCGCTTGAGACAAGTCACGGCCCTCAGGCCCTGCGAATACGTAAGAGACGCCCGCTGCGCGAAGCCGTTCCAGTGATGTATCCGGTACCCGCTCCGATAGAATGACGACGGCTTGGTCACCGCCCACGTCATCACTGACGAAATCGAGCCGCCCACCCGGATCGATCGCCACGCCAATCTGGCGTTGTCCGCGCTCGGCGAAATGAGACTTCCGTGGCATAGGTGTTTCGAGAAGGTCGACACTGACATGCTGCTTGACGAAATCGGCCATGGTCTTGCGGCCCACGATCCAGCCATCGGCGTTCAAACGCGATGCGACCGATTCATAATGGACATCTATCAGATCACCTATACGCCCATTGGCGGGATCCATCCAACGTTCGGGTAGGAGGCGACCATCCAGCGAAGTGATCATGTGGCAGGTGATTTTGGGTCGCATCGTGATTAATGACTCATCCGAAAAAGGAATAAAGATTGATCGACAAAAAACAAGCGCCGCTCGTGAGCGGCGCTTGAGCCATGCGATGTCGTCTGATTAACGACCGTACTCGTCGTCGCTCACTTTCTCCATCCAGGTGACTGGTGAACCGTCGACAGACTCTTGAATGGCAATGTGGGTCATGGCGACATCTGGTGAGGCGCCGTGCCAATGCTTTTCACCTGCCGGGAACCAGACTGTGTCACCAGGGCGAATCTCTTCGATGGGCCCACCCTCTCGTTGAACGCGACCTACCCCGTGGGTCACAATGAGCGCCTGTCCGGCAGGGTGCGTATGCCAAGCGGTACGTGCACCCGGTTCGAACGTCACTGCAGATCCGGAGCTACGTCCCGGTGATTCGGCCTGAAATAGGGGATCCACTCGAACGGTTCCAGTAAAGTAATCAGCAGGTCCCTGAGCGGATGCCTGTGTGCCTACACGATTGATTTTCATTGATCATTCTCCTTCATCCACTATGTTAGGTCTTAATAAACATAGTCAGTATTAGCATGGTAATGAAATTATTCTGCTTGCTAAAAGAAATGAGCATGATTCATTAATCGATTATAATCGATCAAAACGATACACCAGTGAGGGCTTGCCCGGCTGATTATAGGCAAGCTCAGCCGTCACCATCGCAAAAGGTTCCACAAAACGAGCCGTTTCCAGTGCCCCTGCATCAAGTGGCTGATAGCCTGCCGCGTCAATCAAGGTCTCGACCATACGTTTGGCTGTGCTGTCATCACCATAGTAGAGGACATCCGGCTTGGTGACTGTGGCCGTGCGTCGCTGAAACACTTCGATCAGCGCCTCACTGGGGGTTGTATTGAAGGCAGAAACGAAGTGGACATTGGGCAATCGCTTGGCGAGTTCTTCCGCGCCCGAGGTGCTGGTGCCGACCACCAGATAGCGATTATCACTATCCAGTGGCACACAGCAATTCACAACACATTTGCCAGACAGATCACCTGCTTGAGCGAGCACGTCATCAATACGCGACCAGTGAACGGCCAGTAGTACGACATCGGCATTCCTTGCGGCCTCGGCAGGTGTACCATAGTGGGCACCCGTTGCTTGGGCCAGACGCTCGAGTTTCGATGCCTGGCGCGAGTAGCTAAAGGTCACTTCATGACCCTCTGCGGCCCAAATGGTGCCAAGTGTACCGCCCATCATCCCCGATCCTAGAATTCCGATTTTCACTGCATTTCTCCTTGGTACCAGTGAAGTAGCGCGAATGAACCGATTGAGCGCTTGATCAGCATAGTGGCGTCTCGGCGTTAAGCGCCAGTCTGCTAGTATGAGTAGAAATAATGAGCAGGAATCATCAATGCTGAGAGAAAACGTTACCGACCTGATGTCTTTCGTCGTGGTCGCTCGAGTCGAAAGCTTTACCAAGGCAGCTGCTCAGATTGGCGTTTCACAGTCGGCTCTTAGTCATGCCATTCGCGGGCTCGAACAGCGCCTTGGGGTACGCTTGCTGACTCGAACAACACGCAAGGTCACCCCCACCGCCGAAGGTGAGCGTGTTCTCAATCGAATTGCGCCTCACTTCTCGCAAATTGAGGAAGAACTCGAGGCGCTGGTGGAAATGCGGGATCTACCTGCAGGCACCATTCGTATCACGACCACCGATTATGCCGCGGACACGCTGATCTGGCCGAAACTCTCACCGGTACTAAAGGCGTATCCAGACCTGAAGGTTGAGGTCGTGACCGACTATAGCTTAACGGATATCGTGGCCGAGAAATTCGATGCTGGCGTTCGTCTTGGCGAGCAAGTATCCGAGGGCATGATCGCCGTCAAGGTGGGGCCTGACTTTCGCATGCTGGTAGTGGCGGCTCCCGAGTATTTCAAGACACGTAGCAAGCCGGTGACACCCCAGGAACTCACGGACCATGACTGTATCAACCTACGGCTTCCCACCCACGGTGGCCTCTATGCCTGGGAGTTCGAGAAAGACGGGCGCGAACTGCGAGTGCGAGTGGATGGACAGTTTACGTTCAATACGATAGGTCCAGTGGTGCGCGCCGCGCTGGATGGCTACGGTTTGGGCTACGCACCTGAAGGCCTAGTGCGAGAGCATATCGATGCTGGTCGCCTGGTATCAGTACTCGAGAACTGGAGCCCTCCCTTTCCCGGCTATTTCCTGTATTACCCCCATCGCCGCCAATCATCTCTTGCGTTTCGAGTAATCGTCGAAGCCTTGCAGCATCGCGACGAGTGACGCCCTGCTCAAGGCCCATCACTGCAATCGACCTATCACGCTATTAATGAGTAATAGTCATAACTCATTTTTATTTAGCACATTTGCATCATGGCTGACGGATTGCCATGTTTGATATGGGCAGGGTGAGCGGCACATCGCTCCCCCCGATTGATAATGTAACTTGCCGATATCAAGCCAGAAGGAGACCAACCACATGAAAAAATTCTTCACGAAAGCGCTGCCCTTGATGGCTTGCTTCGCGTTTACCAGTACAGCCATTGCGCAAACCATCGACGTCAATTCCGCCGACTCACGCCCTTCCAGCATCGGGTCATCGGAATACTTCACAGGTGAATCGATCATCGTACCTTTATTCCATACCACCGAGTATTCCAATATTTCCTCCGGCGAAGTCACTTTCCCGCCTGGCACACGAGCCGCTTGGCACACCCATCCCGCTGGTCAGATTCTGGTGGTCACCTCCGGCATAGGCTGGGTACAGACGCGCGGTGAAGAGCGTCAGGAAATTCGTGCGGGTGATGTCGTACGTATTCCGCCGGATGTCGAACACTGGCATGGAGCCAGCGCCGAACACGCCATGACCCACATTGCCATCCAGGAAAACGTCGATGGTAGCGGTGTGGACTGGATGGATCACGTTACCGACGAAGAATACGCCGAATGAGGCGCCAGGAGCTCATGATGAAATTTGGATCCGTCTCGATACTGACATTGGCCATGGCTTCCGCAACGCTGACGAGCGCTCATGCCAGCAATTCTTCGAGCACCTCATCACCACAAGAGCAGGCCAACGTGGCACCGGCCCTCGCCGCTTATACCGAGAATGTATTGCAGGAAGAAGTATGGGAGCGCGATGGTCTCTCGGTGCGGGATCGTAGTATCGTCACGCTGGCAACGCTCGTGGCGAGAAATGATGCAGCCGAACTTACCTATCATTTCAATCTGGCGCTGGATAACGGCGTGGAACCTGGCGAGATCACCGAATTGATCACCCACTTGGCCTTCTACTCAGGCTGGGGAAACGCAACCTCCGCCACCGAGCTGCTAGCGCCAGTTTTCGAAGAACGCGGCATCAGCAGTGACGACGTTCCAGGCGAAGAGGTGGAATTGCTGCCCCTTGACGAAGAAGCCGAGGCGGAACGCGCCACCTTTGTGGAAAGCGAATTCGGGGACACGGCGCCTGGCGTGGTGCACTATACGACCGAAGCACTTTTCCGTGACCTCTGGCTACGCCCGGGACTTGAGCCACGCGACCGCAGCCTCGTTACCGTTAGTGCTTTAATTGCCAACGGCAATGTCGAGCAGGTGCCTTTCCATCTTAACCGCGCCATGGATAATGGCCTGACACAAGAGGAGGCATCTGAAATGCTGACTCAGTTGGCCTTCTACGCAGGCTGGCCCAACGTCTTTTCGGCACTGCCGATCGCCAGAGACGTGTTCGAATCCAGGGGCGAGTAGACGCTACCCAAGACCGTTCGCTAGGTGTTTGGCCCCGCGAAGTGATGGTTCGGATCGTTATAAAACCTATCGGGCTCTTTCTGCCATTGCTCAAGGATAAATCCAATCGGTATTTGCCCTTGAGCGCTCTTAGCGGTCGAGCACTATTATAGGCCCATTGAGAAGCTTTCAGGTGAGATTGAAGCTGGTCTAACAAGGCGTGATGGGAAGCTCGAACCGTCGCTGCTTTGATGATGCGGTTCATTCGCTCCACCCGACCGCTGATCCAGTGGTGAAGCGATTTCATCAAACGATATTCGATACATTAGCGAAGACACATCTCATCATATATATGCGGCTTGTAAGCCTCTTTGCCCGGAACCTCATCCCATTACCATTTAACACTTTATGGGCGCTATAAGGCAGTGCTTTGAGCGTGTCCTTAAAAAAGTCAGTGGCCCCTGCTTTGTCATCTTCTGGCATAGCCGTGCATGAATGAACCTGGACGCTCGTTCCACTGCAACGAAGAGGTCAGCCTTGCCTTCGCCTGTCCGTATCTCGCTGATATCGATACGCAGATAGTCCATCGGATAATGCTTTAAGGACTTTTTCTCGCACGTTGCTTCACTAGCCCTTGGCCGCTGATTAATACCGTAGCGTCCGCTCAATGCCATGACCGACTCTATCAATCGCTGTAAGTCTTCCCGGATAGCGTGCGTGGCCGTGGCGCGTTGATGACGTCCCTGAGACATGGATCCTCTTCCGGCAAGTAATCATGCCATAAACCATTACATTCCGGGGCCAAACACCTAAAACGAATTCATGAAAGCAACTATTAAGTCCTAGTGCCCCACTGGGCTTATCAGACGCCGATAGAGCACCTACCTTGTTCTCATTAATTATTCTCAGAGAGATATTCGCATGAAAGATTATTTTGTCGATAAGGTCGCGCTCGTAACGGGCGCGGCTATGGGCATGGGGTTTACCACTGCCCGCGCCTTTGCCGAGGAAGGTGCCCGGGTAGTGCTGTCAGACATCAGCCAGCCGGCTCTCGATGAGGCGGTTGCAACCCTGAAGCAGGAAGGCCATGAAGTGACCGGAATCCTGTGCGATGTCGCAGACGAAGGACAGATCGCTCACCTTGTCGAGCAGACCGTGGCCATCTACGGAAGTATTGACGCCGCGTTCAACAACGCTGGCGTTCAAAGTCTGGCTGCCCAAACGGCCGATGCCACCAGCGAAGAGTTTAACCGAGTAAATTCGATCAACTTGTTCGGCGTCTGGTGCTGCATGAAATATGAACTCATGCAGATGCGCAAGCAGGGTAGCGGTGCCATCGTCAACTGTTCATCACTGGGTGGGCTGGTCGGTCTACCGGGCCGTTCGATCTATCACGGCACCAAGCATGGCGTGGTCGGCATGACCAAGAGCACTGCGCTGGAATATGCCTCACAAGGCATCCGCATCAACGCCGTCTGCCCCGGTACCATCGATACACCTATGGTGCAGAAAATGGTCGAAAGTGGCGACCTACCGTTGGAAGACATTCTGCGTGAGCAGCCGATCGGCCGTCTGGGCAAGCCCGAAGAGATCGCTTCCGCCGTCGTCTGGTTGTGCGGGCCGGGCTCCACGTTTGTCATCGGGCATGCTCTTCCAGTAGATGGTGGCTTTACAGCGCACTGACTTTGCGCTTCACGAGCGCCACACCGATACCACCTCACATTTCACTTTAGGAGTTGGACATGACTCAGGAAATTCAGGACAAGGTCGTCGTCATCACCGGTGGCAGCAGCGGTCTGGGCGAAGCGACTGCCCGCCATTTGGCCGCTCACGGCGCCACGGTCGTGCTGGGTGCTCGGCGCCTTGATCGCCTGCAATCCATCGTGGATGACATCGAAGCCAACGGCGGTAAGGCGCTGGCATTGAAAACCGACGTCACTCGTCAGGCGGACGTACAGGCCTTGGTCGATAAGGCCGTGGAGACCTACGGAAAGATCGACGTACTGCTCAACAATGCCGGACTCATGCAGCAGTCCCCGCTCGAGAAGCTGAAGATCGATGAGTGGGACAACATGATCGACATCAACATCAAGGGAACGCTTTACGGCATCGCCGCCGCTCTGCCGCACATGCAATCGCAGAAATTCGGCCATTTGATCAACGTTTCATCAGTCGCCGGTCACAAGGTGACGCCGGCTGGCACGGTCTATTGCGCCACCAAGCACGCCGTTCGTGCGATCAGTGAGGGCTTTCGTCAGGAGGTGAAGGACTACAACCTGCGCTCCACCATCATCTCACCAGGCGCCATAGATACCGAACTGCCAAGCCATATCACTGACCCGGAATCCTCCGAAGCCATTGGTGGCTTCTATGCATCGTCCGCCATTCCGGCAGACTCCTTCGCCCGGACGGTCTTTTTTGCGATCACTCAGCCTGAGGACGTTGATATCAACGAAATCCTCTATCGCCCGACCGCGCAGCCACTGTAAGCGACATACGATCTACCTTTGCGTAACGATTCGGCGAGCGCCTCGGGCGCTCGCCGATGTCTTTAAACTCTCATCGGGAATCAAGATGGTCACGTTCGTTGTCATGTTACGATCCAGCCTCTGCGCTATCGGGCTTGCTGCGATGCTGCCATCGGGCCTAACACAGGCATCCGATACACCTTCCACACAGGAGTCCCATTCCATGAATATCGTTTTCGATGTCGAGGGACAGCAAGTTTCCGCCACACTCGAAGACACGCCCGCCGGCCGTGCATTTGCCGACATGCTGCCGCTCGATCTAGAGCTGGGCGATTTTGGCGGCGGTGTCGAAAAGATCGCCGACCTGCCCGGCAGTCTGCCGGATGGTGAGGCATCCAAGGGTATGAAGCCGGTTGCAGGCGATATCACCTACTACGCGCCTTGGGGCAACCTGGCCATCTTCCGCAAGGAATTTAAGCATTCCAGCGGTCTGGTCAAGCTGGGCAACTTCGATTCGGAGTTTGCAGCCATTGATCGCGACGGACCAGTCAAGGTTACAATCAGGCATAAAGAGTGATGTCATGACCTGGAAGATATGACATGAACTGACGCCTACGTGAATACCGCTGGTGCGCCAGGTCCCAGATGCGTCAAGGTGTCCTACACCAAGTGTGTGCGAAGACGCGTAATAGCAGCAAGACCGAATATTTCGACCTTACAACGCTCATAACGACTGAATGAGCTTGAGAATCTCGGTCCCCGGGGCACGATCGAAATCGGGTGCCAATCGCGCTGCCAGACTCGCCACTGAGGAGGATATCGCACCCGCATCTTCCATCGCCCGAAACATGGCCAGCTCGCTGCGCTCTGATAGCCCACCGATCGCATCGACCATGTAGAAAACGGTATACCCCTCGGCCAGCGCATCGAGCACCGTCTGAATCACCACGACTTCGGCCGCGAATCCGGCAACGACAAGGATGGGTCGCTCCGTCGCTGACAATGCCTCTTGTGTCGGTGCGTCCATCAGCGCCCCCGAGGTGACCCGATGATACGTATTATCCTCTATCGCATAGGGTCTCAGGGGCTCAATGACCGATGGGTCCATGCCGGCCTGAGCCGCCACGCTGTGATGCATTGGCAGTTCTAGAATGTTGGCAATCCTGGCCAGACCAACAGCAGCTCGGATGATCGACTCTGGTGGTGTTGTCCGGCTGTTGTCGATCAGATTGCCCTGCAAGTCGGCGAATAGAATCTGCACCTGATTTGCGTCGAGCCGAGCGGTTTGAGCGGGCCCGAAGGACCCGTCAGCAGTGCTTGTATAAGGATTGGATTGGCCATTATTCATTTGCGACGTCACTCTCGCGCTCACTTGGGCTTGCCACTGAGCGGCGCATCGGAACCGCCGCCCACAACCCGGCCCACGGCATGCTCGGCCTTACCAACGAAGCGGGTCCGCATTGCATCACCGAAATCACCGTAGGGATAGCAGTTTTCCGGCACTGGGCGACTCAGCGTTTCCAGACGCTCGGTGATCTCGTCGCCAAGGTCCAGATCTACCGCACCGAGATTATCCTCAAGATGCGCAAGCGTACGCGCTCCGCAGATCGGTGCCGTCACGCTCGGGCGATCTATCAACCAACGCAGCGCCACCTGTGAAGGCGTCGCACCGAGCTGTGTCGCTGCCTCCCGCACGGCTCCAATGACACGCCAGGCACGATCCGAACTGACGAACTCGGCGCTCGACCATTGATAGAGTGGGTTATCGGAACCGGCTCGCGTGTTGGCATCCGGTATGCCGTTACGCTCGTACTTGCCGGTCAACATGCCACCGGCCAGCGGTGACCATGGAAGCAGGCCCAGGCCATTGTGCATCGAGGCGGGAATGATCTCCCATTCGATCTCGCGCGACAGAAGGTTGTACTGCGGCTGATGCGAGACCGGCACTGTCAGCCCCATGGCCTGGGCGGTGGAGACCATGCGTTGAATCTCCCAACCGTTGAAATTCGAAAGCCCGACGTAATGAATCTTTCCGGCGCGCACAGCGTCGTCCAGAAACGTCAGCGTCTCTTCCATCGAGGTGAGTGGATCAGTACCGTGCAGCTGATAGAGATCGATAGTGTCGACCTTGAGACGCTCAAGCGATGCATTGAGCGCACGGTGCAGGTGACGACGCGAGAGTCCCTGCGCGTTGACATCTTCACCGGTCGGGTAGCGACCCTTGGTCGCCAGCACGACATGATCGGTCACCTCTTTCGGCCGGCTGGCCATCCAGTGGCCAACAATCTTTTCTGCCGCCCCTCCTACATACACGTCGGACGTATCAATTAGCGTTCCGCCCTTTTCCATGAAGGCGTCGAGAATAGTGAAGGCCTCCTTTTCGGCAGTTTCATTGCCGAAATACATTGTTCCAAGCGCAAGTTGGGAAACGGCCATTCCGGATTGACCCAGTAAACGGTAGTCCATGACATTAAATCTCTGATGACGTGATGAAAGGCAGGCAGTAAGCCACATGTTGTCGATGGCACCCGAAAAAGCTCGATTCGGAAACGGTCATACACGCCCTTTTCTTCAACTTTATTCAAGGGCAGTCCATCGCCTATACCAAGCGTAGAAGTCTAATGACGTGACCAGCAGTGACTTTGGATAAAACAGAAATGAATTCAGCTCATGAATGAAATAGAAACGAAATGTTTAGTTTTGGAGTGTCGTGGCTTTTGGTACAGAGCACTAACGGTTTAGGATCCATGGCTCGAATACATCACCAGCGCACCACAGCCATGCACGCCATCCGAGAAAAGATACCGCGCGCCGCAATACGCGGCTCAGGGACGGGGCTGCTGGCAGGATTGGCGATTATTGTCTGCGCCGTGGTGCTGGATCGCCCCATGCAGAGAAAAGCCGCGCGATGAGGTACTGCGTGTATTGCCTCCGCCACCAGTACTGACACCGCAGGGCCTGTAGGGTCATTCCGACCGATCACGGGCAGATGCTGCCTCTGGACCTGCCCATAAATCCTACCCCTGATCGACGTCTGCTTTCGTTTGAAAGCGCGCCGCACCTGCAACGTTCTGGCCTAATATATCGCCAGGGTTACGCAATGGACATTGTGCCAGCGACAGACATCCGCATCCGATGCAGTCATCGAGCTGATCGCGCAGCCGTTCAAGATGACTTATGCGCTCGTCGAGCTGCGTACGCCAGCGTGCCGACAGTTGTGCCCAGTCATCGCTGTCTGGAGCACGACCGTTGGGCAGCTGTGCCAAGGCGTCACGAATCTCGGCCAGAGGAATACCCACCCGTTGAGCGGTCTTGATAACGGCCACGCGACGCAGGATATCTCTTGTGTAACGACGCTGATTACCGGCACTGCGATAGGCCGTGATCAAGCCTTCACGCTCATAGAAATGCAGTGCCGAAACGGCAATGTCCAAGCGCTGTGCTACATCACCGACGGATAAAAACCTTTTTTCAGGGTTCAGGGACCGTGCCACCGCTTGACCTCAACATTTATTGAGGTTTGATAATACCTGCATCCCTAACATGGAGGCAAGCATGGCGCCTGTACCTTTATCCATAGCAACGGTTCTTGGAAGCGCCCGTTACGGGCGACGATGCGAACCCATTGCGCAATGGGTTGCAAACGGAATCGATACACGTCAGGACATGACGTCAGATTTGATAGACCCTTTAGAGCTTCCTCTGTCATTGGGCGAACAACCACTGCCCCTGGATAGTTGGCGCTTACTAGAAGAGCGCATGGAAAAAGCCGACGCCTTTGTCATCGTGACCCCTGAATATCATCAGGGCTATCCAGCAGTACTGAAGCATCTCATCGACATCGTACCAAGCGTATGGCAAGACCGGCCGGTCGGTTTCATTTCGTATGGGACCTATTCGAACGGCGTGAAGGCCGTCGAACAACTCAAACAGGTGTTGTATTCTCTACAGGCCATCCCTGTCGATCAGCCCTTGGCTTTTGAAGGCGTAGAACGCTATTTCGATCATTCCAACGCCTTCCGGCCGAGTATTGATGCCACGCATCACCTGTCCGTGCTGCTTGATCGATTGCGTCATGCGTTATAGGTGATACGTACTCACCGTTATGAGAAGGACCATCAAGGGCGGCCTCGGCATTCAGGCCGAAACCGCAATCTGCAAGGGCAGTCTTACCAGGCGATGGTGCCGCCATCATCTACAAAGGTACCTGTCGGACCGTCCTTATCGACCTGAGCCAGTTTGATAGCAATTTCCGCGCTTTCTTCGACACTTCTGCCCTGAAATTGGGTCGCTTCGGTTGCTGTGAGCCCAGGACACACCGCATTGATTTTGATGCCATATTCGGCAAAGGCTGTTGCGTGGCTGAGCGTCAGGGCGTTCAGGGCAGCCTTGGAAGCCTGATAAAATGGAAGCTGGAACGAGGCATAAGGCCAAGAGGCATCCGATCGCAAGGTGAACGAGGCGAGCGAGGAAGAAATGTTCACGACACGAGCATGCTCCGAATGCTTCAAAAGAGGCAGCATGCCTTCCGTGAGAAGCACCACACCCAACACATTGACGTCGAAGGTATTTCTGTAACGATCACGGGTGCTCAGCGAGGGCGTCATGTCCGCGGAGAGGCCAGCATTGTTGATCAGCACATCGAGCTTTCCGAACTTTTCCTGGATAAACGCCCGAAGCTTTTCAATGCTGTTTTCATCGGTGACTTCAAGCTGTACGGGTTCGATATCGTCGCTGGCTGGAGAAGAAAATACGCGCTGCCCGGCTTCCAGATCACGGCATCCGGCCAGAACGTGAAAACCGGCCCTGCTGAGCCCCTTTGCAATGGATAAACCAAGACCACGATTGGCACCACTCACCAGAGCAATTTGCTTGTCGCCCATGTCTATCTACTCCTGAACCGATTATGAGGATGTTCGAAGACTTTGCCTTCCCTCAGCGACTATAAAACCTCAACTTTTGTTGAGGTCAATTTAAACGTCAGAGAAATCCCGCTGGTTTTACTCAGGGGGCAAGAGCATTAAATGGACAACGTTACAGTGATGAACTTTAAAGAAAATGGGCGGATGCTTTAAAAACATCACTGCACAGAAGGCCCTCTAGCTCGGCTTCTCAGTTTCTGAATATCACTTTTTGGCGGTGCACCGAATGCCCGGCTGTATTCCCTGCTGAACTGGGATGGGCTTTCGTAGCCGACCTGGAAAGCAGCATTGGCCGCATCGACTTGCTCGTTCAGCATTAGACGTCGCGCTTCATCAAGCCGCAGCCGCTTTTGATACTGCAGTGGGCTGAGCGTCGTGAGCTGGCGAAAGTGATGATAGAAGGACGGCGTACTCATCTGTGCCAGTGCCGCCAAGTGCTCGACCTGCATTGGCTGGGAGTAATGGGCTCTGATCCAGTCGACGGCCTTCGATATCCGAAAACCGTGGCCATCGATCGAGGCAATTTGGCGCAGACGATGGGCCTGATCGCTCTGAAGCAGACGATAATGAATTTCACGCAGTACAAGCGGCGCCAGAAAAGGTATCGCCTCCGGTTCATCAAGCAACGTGAGCAAGCGATACACCGGCGCCAGCAGCCCTGTCGTGGTATCGCTCAAGCCAATACTGGCCACATTGCTTTTATCACGCGATCCCTGAGCCCCACCTTGGGAAATCAAGTCTGTCAGTTGAGCCTGATCGATTTTTAACGCCAGCCCGAGACAGGGGCGCTCAAGGGAGGCCTCAATCACCTCGGAGCGAGCCGGCAATTCGAGCGATGTAATCAAAAAACGCGACATATCGTAGGAATAGGCATCTTTTCCGATCCACATACGCTTGGCACCCTGAACCACGATCACGATGCTCGGCTCGATCATGCACTCTACGGGCGGCGAGGGTAGTTCGCGCCGAAAAAGATTAAGCCCGGGCACTGCCGTCTCGATATCCTGATGACCAAGGGACCAGCGCTCGACGATATCCACTAGATCAGGCCCTAAAAGCCCATTAGGGTCGCCGTCACCAGGCGTATCCGTATTATGTTGGACTATTTCCAGCGATCGTGAGGTCTCTTCCATCATCGTCTCCTCTTCGAAGCCATCACTGTAAACAACTCTGAGGCACGCTGATCACGATTCGGTCAATAGACATCGAATCAGGCAATAATTTCAGAGAACCTGGCTATCGGTATCCGCTAGCCTGCCGTGAAAATGCTTCACGTCACAATATCCACCCAGAATGCTGGAGGAAGCCACCATGCCGGATGATGCACAGAACTTCTATAAGAGCGACCGCGTTGCCGCCGAAGCAGTCACGTTCCAGACCCTTTACCAGACCACCGTGGCTGGCAATCTGTTTATCCCGAAGAATCTGGACCGCTCGACGGCGCACCCCGCCATTGTGGTTGGCCATCCGATGGGGGCGGTGAAGGAACAGAGCGCCAACCTCTATGCCACCAAACTGGCCGAGCGCGGCTTTGTCACACTGGCGATCGACCTGCCGTGCTGGGGTGCCAGCGATGGCGCGCGTAATCGCGTGTCGCCGGATTTTTACGCCGAAGGCTTCAGCGCTGGAGTCGATTTTCTCACGAGCCAGTCGTTCGTCGATGGCGAGCGCATCGGTGGTCTGGGCGTGTGCGGCAGTGGCGGCTTCGTGATCAGTGCCGCCAAGATCGACTCACGCCTGAAGGCCGTGGCCACGGTCAGCATGTACGACATGGGTCAGGCCAACCGCTATGGCCTCGGTAAGAGCATCTCGCTCGAGGACCGTAAGGCCGGCATCGAGGCTGCTTCACAGCAGCGCAACGTCGAGTTTACCGGTGGTAGCATCGAGTACACCAGCGGTAGCCCGCACGAGATCGACGAAAACTCGCACCCCATCGCCAAGGAGTTTTATGACTTCTACCGCACGCCGCGCGGCGAATTCACGCCGAAGAGCCAGTCCCCGGACCTGACCACGCACCCGACGCTGACCAGCAACGTGAAGTTTCTCAACTTCTATCCATTCGTCGATATCGACACCATTTCACCGCGCCCGCTGCTGTTCATCGCCGGTGATCAGGCCCACTCCCGCGAATTCAGCGAGGACGCCTATGAGCGCGCGGCCGAGCCGAAGGAACTCTACTGGGTCGAGGGTGCCGGGCACGTTGACTTGTATGACCGCGTCAACCTAATCCCCTTCGACAAGCTGGACACGTTCTTTGGCGCGTATCTCGGCTGAGATCGCCCAGAGAGCCACCCCAGGCCCTGCCTCTGGCGGGGTCTTCTGCGTTATCGCCCAGTCACTGCCGGGCGATGACACACAACAGCCCGTTGCTCGAACACCTTAATGTGGGCAATGGCGTTGCGCTCTCGCCACCGGCTGAGCGAGAAGCCCTGTATTACGAGCAACAAGGTCAGGCCAAGAAGACGGCCTGACTCAAACCAACGGGTCTCCGAGAAAGCCGGGGCGGTTCAGATGCCAAGCTCCAGAAAAAGCTGTTGTGATCCAAGTCGAAGTGATATTTCAAGCTGCCCGTTTGGGCAAGAACACCGGTTTGCCCCGAATTTATTTCAGATCGCCGTTCTGCCGGGGTACTTTTATCCAGAACTTACGCTCGACAAACGCTTCCAGTCGGTCGGCGTTGCGGTAAGCGACAACACAGATAAAAAGCACAACCGCGACAAAGCTCAGGAATGCAATCAAGGGGCGGGAGCAGCTCAGCATCTGGGCGGGGTCACCGGCCTTTTCGAGATGCCCAAAACCGCCCCCCTGACCCTGACACCGGAGGACCTGCAAGTTAAGTTCGACCGTGCCCGCGGCCGCGCCTGAACAATATTGTCACTCCTGAATTAAAAATCAAAAATCCTAATGATCATCTTTTATTGCAAAAGTGGACATAAATCCTAAGAAATAGAGCTGCCTGATTGGCAGCACTAGTAATTAACAATTGTTTTTAGAATTGACGATAGCGTCGACTAATTTTGCCACTTTAGCTAATGCTTTTTTTCTCTCTTCAAGGTAGTCGTATCTATCATAAATGCCTTCCACACCTTTTAGCTTATGATTTAAGCAACGTTCAGCCACATGACTCGGCACTCCTGTCTCAGCCAACAGACTGCGGCAAGTGCGCCTAAGGTCATGCACCGTAAAGATGGATAGATCACCCATTCTATTCTCGGGCTGCAGCTTCTTACCTGGTTCATGACCAAATAGCTTAGCAATGGCGCGATTGAGAGTGTCTTTACCCATGTGGGGCTGCTTACTGCTGCGACGGCTAGGAAATACGTAAGGCGAACCGCAAGCACGAGTGTGAAGCTCCTCTAACCACTCGACCGTCTGCGGTGGCAAAGGAATTGCAATTCCAACGCCTGACTTGCTGCGCTCTCCGGGTAAATTCCATTTCGCATTGTTCAAATCAAATTCTGACCATGTGGCTTCTGTTAGCTCTGTTTTACGCACTCCAAGCACAACAAGCAGTGCGCATGCGAGATAGTTGTCACGCGTAAAGCTAGTGCGATTCTCTCTGAAAACCTCAAAGACAAAGCTGAGCTCCTCAAGGCTAAGTGCTCTATCACGGCTTTTCTCGACCCCGCCCGCATCGTTGACGTTGAAAGCAGACGCAGGATTATAGGCCAAAAGTCCTAGCTTGATACCATGGTTAAATAGCTGCTTTAAGTACATCAAAGCATCGTTTGCAATGGTTGGCCGACCGCTACTCGTCACCTTTCTGACGATGGCACGTATATCCATAGGAGTAACGCTATCTAGCGCTAACGAACCTATGAATGGAGCAATATCCCTTTCAAATACACGCTTGGGAATATTGGGATGCTTGAGCCGCTTCTCTAATTCCTGATACCAATCGTCGAACAGATCCTGCACTGTACTGATGGTTATTTTTTCTTCACGTTTGCGCTCGGTAAGAGGGTCTCTACCGCTACGAATCGCCTTCTGAGTCTCAACCACCTGCTCGCGAGCTTCAGCTAAGGAGAGGTGAGAATATTTACCCAGCGTCATACCACGGCGTTTACCCGCGAAGGTATAGCGGCACATCCAATAGGCAGCTCCTGCCTTAGGAATCATCAAGTACAAACCGTTGCCATCACCATAGCGTCCCGGCTTGGCTTCTTTGATCAACGACTGGACCTTCTTGGCAGTAAAGCTTCCCATCCCCCCCTCCCAAACGCCTCATTATTTTCTATATTTAACAATATTTTCAGATACTTAAATTAAAAACGGGTAGTAACTTTAAGAAATTCTTCATTATTGGTGGGTAGCATGGCACTTTACTACCCATTTTACTACCCACTTGGGCGTGGCTTAAGCGGTATTTTAGTAGACGGCCGTAGACAACCATTAGCATTAAAAAATATAAAAAACAATAATTTATAAACGATCATGAACAAGCATAGAAATCACTCAATATTCTGAATCTGCTCGCGCATCTGCTCGATCAGCACCTTCAGCTCCACCGCACACCGCGTGGTATCGGCGACCACGGATTTCGACGAGAGCGTGTTGGCTTCGCGGTTGAGTTCCTGCATGAGAAAGTCGAGCCGGCGCCCTTGGGGACCTTTTTGAGTGAGCTGGCGGCGCACCTCGTCGACGTGGGTATCGAGGCGGTCGAGCTCTTCGTCGACGTCGGCCTTTTGCGCCACCATCACCAGCTCCGCTTCCAGCCGCTGAGGGTCGAGCTCGGTTTTGGCGCTCTCCAGGCGTTCGAGCAGCAGCGCGCGCTGACGCTCGAGGATCTGCGGAAGAAAGCCGCGCACCTGATTGACCTGTTCGCTGACCGCGTCGAGCCGTGACGCGATCATCTCACCGAGTTTTTCGCCTTCGCGAGCGCGGGTATCGATAAGCTCCGTAAGAGCCTGGTCGAACAGCGCCAGCGCCCGGGCCTTGATCGTTTCCTGATCGAGATGGCGGGTTTGCAGGACGCCGGGGTGGTTCAAGAGCTCGAGCGTGGTGGGCGCGCGGGCGTCGGGCACTTGGGCGTTAATCGTCGCCAGCGCGTTGGCGATTTCTACAAGCCGCGCCTCGTTGATGCTGGGCGCCTCGGTATCTTCCTGGCTTTCAAAGCGCAGGGTGCACTCGATCTTGCCGCGGGCCAGGCGCTGCCGGAGCGCTTCGCGAAGGGCGGGCTCGAGCTCGCGCAGCGCTTCCGGCAGGCGAAAATGCGGGTCGAGATAGCGCTGGTTCACGGAGCGGATTTCGATCTGCAGGGTGCCAAAAGCGGCTGCCTGTTCGGTACGAGCAAAGGCGGTCATGCTATGCGGCATGGGGCAGACTCTCTTGGACGGTAAACGTCAGGCAAGTGTAGCGCAGTTCCCACCCACTGAGTGTTCGTCTCACCTAGACGCCGATGATCTCCGGTGCCACTTCGATACAGCGGTTCTTTTCGACCACCGGCGCATCGATCATCTCGAACACCCGCGCGATCATCACCTCCACGCTTTGCCGCACCATCATCAAGTGCGGGTGAAAGGCGGCGGCCAGCGGGTCCCAGTCAAAGCATCCTACCACCATGTCGTCGAGCTGATAGCCGCCCAGCTGCAGCCAGCGCACGATGCCTTCCAATGAAATCGTCGAGTTGACGAACATCGCGCTGGGCAGCCGGGGGCGATGACGCATGTACGCTTCCAAGGCGGCCTGGGCTTTATCGGCGGCGTAATCGCAGGGAATGATATCCACCTCCGAGGTGGCAAGCCCGCGCTGAGTACGAGCCTGGGTGAACCCGGCGATACGTTCGCGAGTGTTGTGATCCTCAGCGCGCCCGCCGATGAAAAGGATGTCGTCGCCGCTGACGGGTTGCTCGGCCAAGCGGTCGAGAATGGCATCGGTCAGACTTCGCGCGCCTTCGCGGTTGTCGGAAATCACCGAGGGTGCCTTGTGTCCTGGCAGGTCTAGATTGATGCTGGCTGCACCGCTTTCGTCGCACATCTCGGAAATCGTGTCGGGGTCGGTGGCACCGGTGCTGACCAGGCATTCGACCCGGTAGGCCAGCATCATGCGCGCGGCCTCCCGCTCTTGTTCCGGGTCGCGGTTGGTACAGGCGACGATAGCAAACAGGCCACGTTGACGCGCCTGAGCTTCAAAGTGCTGGGCGATGGAGCTGAAGTAGCGGTTGTCGTAGAGCGGCAAAATCATACCGATGATACCCGAGCGCTCGCGGCGCAGCGCGCGAGCTTGCATGTTTGCCGAGTAGCCCTCGGCCTGCGCCAGGGAGAGGATCCTGTCGGCCAGCTTCTGGCTGATGCGCCGGCGCTGCCACGAACCGTTGAGCACGGCGCTGACGGTGCTCGGCGAGGCGTTAGCGAGTCTCGCTAGATCGTAGATGGTCGGCCGCTTAGGGGACTCGCTTGCCACGTAACCGCTCCTTGTAATAGATAAAAGTCGCATTGACATGAAGGCGCCAACGAACAATGCTACACTTTGCACAACCGATTGTGCAGCCTAATTTAAGTGACGTTCGACTCCATGGCGCTTTATCTTTGCAGCCCAGGGTCGGAGGCCACCGCCACCTATGCTTCATTTCACTGGCTTTGTTCGCCACCAGCAAAGGATAAGACAATGAAATACAAAGTACTTCTGAGTGCCGCCACGCTTACCGGTGCGCTTGCCAGCACTGGCGTCATGGCGCAGGAGTCTCCCACCATTGCTGTCGTGGCGAAAGTGGGCGGTATTCCCTGGTTCAACGCCATGGAAATGGGCATCGAGGAGATGGGCGACGAGCTGGGCGTCGAGGCCTACATGGTCGGCCCCACCAGCGCCGACCCGGCCCTGCAGGTACGCGCCGTCGAAGATCTGATCAGCCGCGGCGTCGACGTCATCGGCGTGGTTCCCAACGACCGTGAAGTGCTGGAGCCGGTGCTTGAGCGCGCTCGCGAGCAAGGAATCATCGTGCTGACCCACGAAAGCCCCGAGTCGGTCAATATCGACTACGACTTCGAGATGATCTCCGCCCAGCAGCTCGGTGAAGAGCATGCAAGGCTTCTGGCAGACACCACCGGCTGTGAAGGCTCGTATGCCGTTTTTGTGGGTGGCTTGAGCGTTCCGGCGCACAACGCCTGGGCGGATGCCGCGGTGAACTGGCTGGAGGAGAACTGCGAAGGTCTGACCCCGGCCGCGGAGCGTTTCGGCGTGGCGGAAAGCGTCGACGATAGCCGCAACACCACCCTCGATCTGTTGCGCGCCCACGAAGACCTGGCCGGTATCATGTCGTTTGGCAGCCAAGGCACCATTGGCGCGGCGCGGGCGGTGAAAGAGCGCGGCCTGGCCGGCGATGTCGCCGTAATGGGTCTGTTTTCGCCGGGTCAGGGGCGGCGCCTGGTGCACGAAGGCGTGATCACCGGTGGGTTCCAGTGGAGCCCGCTAGAGGCGGGCAAGGCGTTCGTGGCGTTGGGTAACCTGCTCTACAACGGCGAAGAGATCACCGACGGTGACGAGCTGCCGGTACTGGGCGAGATTACTCTGGATGGCCACACCCTTTTTGCATCGAAGCCTCTGGAGCTTAGCGAAGAAACCGTAGACGAACTCGCCGAGCTTGGCTTGTAACACACCCCCTTCATCCCATCGTGTCAACGCTGCCGCGCTCCTTGAGCGCGGCAGTCATGTCAAGAGAGCCATCATGTCTAGAGAGAAGCCGCCGATGAGCGACATCGCGATTCGCGCGCGTCATGTAAGCAAGGTTTTCGGGCAAAGCCGGGTACTCGACGAGGTCGAGTTCGAGCTGCGCCGCGGCGAGGTCATGTGCTTGGCGGGCGAAAATGGCTGTGGTAAAAGCACGCTCATCAAGATCATCAACGGGGTCTACAAACCCGAGCCGGGCGTAGAATTCACCTTCGGTGACGAAACCCTCACCACGATCAGCCCGCTAGAGGCGCGCAGTCGCGGTATCCACGTGATCTGGCAGGATTTGGCGCTCTTTCCTCATCTGAGCGTGGCGGAGAATATCGTCTTTGACGACTATGTGGCCAAGCCTTGGCGACCGATCTCCTACAAGGAGGCTCTTCGACAGTCTCGCGAGATCATCCAGCAGTTTGGCTTGACCCTGGACCCGACTGCGCGCGTGGAAGATCTCTCTATCGCTCACCGCCAGTTGGTGGCGATCTGCCGGGTGCTGCGCGCTGGCGCCAGCATCATCTTCATGGATGAACCCACCGCCTCGCTCACCTATAAAGAGGTGCAGTCGCTGCTGGCCATCACCCGAACGCTGGCCGACAAGGGCATTTCCATCGTTCTGGTCAGCCACCGCTTGGCGGAAGTGCTGGAGGTCTGCCAGCGAGTCACCGTGCTTCGCAACGGCCAACTGGTGGGCACCTACCCCACCGAGGGCATGACTCAAGCGCGCCTTTCCACATTGATGACCGGCATGGAGCTTGAGCTCACTCCGCGAACGAATGCCTGGAAAGGCGCGCCGATGCTGGAGCTCGATGGTTTGAGCCGCGACGGCGAATTCGAGGATATATCCTTCACTCTGCACCGCGGCGAGATTCTGGGGCTGACAGGGCTTCTGGGCGCCGGGCGCACCGAGATCGCTCACACCATCTTCGGCATGACCCGCCCCACCTCAGGCGAGATGCGCAAGGAGGGCAAACCGCTCAAGCTGCGCTCCAATCGCGACGCCGTGCGCCAAAAGATCGCGTATCTCTCGGAAGATCGCCTACACCTGGGGCTGGTGCAGAACCAGTCGATCAACATGAACAGCGCCGTGACCGTACTGCCCTCTCTGGAGAGGCCACGAGGCTTTCTCTCGCCCGGGCGTATCAAGGCATTGACCGCGCGCTGGATCGAACAGTTGAAGACCAAGGTGAGTGACGCCGAGCTTGCGGTGTCGTCGCTTTCCGGAGGCAACCAGCAGCGCATTGCGCTGGCCAAGTGGCTGGCCACCGAGCCGGACGTGCTGATCCTCGACTGCCCCACGATTGGTGTCGATGTCGGCGCGAAAGCCGGTATTTTCGACATCATCCGTAGCCTTGCCGATCAGGGCATGGCGATCATCCTGATTTCCGACGAGGCTGGCGAGATCTGGATGAACACCGACCGCGCGCTGGTACTGCGTGACGGGCGCATCGCCACCGAAATCATTCCCGCGGACACCACCGAAGAAGCGCTGGAGGCAGTGATCAATGCGTAAGCTTTTACCCCGCCGGGGCCTTGGTAGAAAGGGCCTTGGCACCGAAGGCGTACTGCTGGCTATCATCATCGCGCTTTGCGTGGTGCTGGCGCTGAGTACCGACAGCTTCTTGAGCGTTCAGAACCTGTTCGACCTGCTCAACAACCAGTCGGTCAACATCATCTTCGCAATAGGGCTGGTGGTGGTGCTGATCGCCGGTGGTATCGATATTTCCTTCGCGGTGGCCGCCTCGGTCGTGCAGTACGTGGTGATCACGGCGCTGACGCAGTACATGGGCGGCGGCGGTTGGGTGGCTGGCATCCTGCTGTCCATGCTGGTGGGCACGCTGTTGGGGCTTATCAACGCCTTGCTGATCCACCGCTTTCGTATCGTGTCGATCATCGTCACCATCGGCACGTTCAACCTGTTCTTTGGGCTGTTGATGTACGTAACCGGCGGGGTATCGATCTACGACATTCCCGACTGGCTTTACTACTCGATTCCACTGCTGGACCTGCCCGCCGAACGTGGCTCGGCCACGCTCTACTTTCCCGCCGCCGTCATGGCGGTGATGGTGCTGCTGACCTGGTTCATCCTGGCGCGAACAGGTTTTGGCCGGGCGCTCTACGGCTACGGTTCGAGCCCCGAGGCGGCGCGGCGCTCCGGCGTCAGCGTGTGGAAGATCCATGCCTTTGCCTACGGCTGGCTAGGGCTCTGCGCAGGCGTTGCAGGGCTGATGCAGGCGCATATCGTGCAGGAAGTGGTGCCCAATGCGCTGATCGGCCAGGAACTGCCCATTTTGGCAGCAGTGGTGCTGGGCGGCGCCACCCTGGGCGGGGGGCGTGGCACGGTGCTCGGCGCAGTGCTCGGCGTGCTGCTGCTCGCCGTGGTACAGAACGGGCTGAACCTGCTGGGCGTCACACCCTACGCATTTCGCATGATTGTGGGGCTGATCATCCTGGCCGCCATCACGACCAGTAATCTGGGCAACCTGTTGCCCCGTTCCACCAGGGCAAAAACCGTATGAACAAGCATCAAGCCACGCCCGCCAAGGCGGGCATTCGTCTGGGCGGCGATAGTCTCGAAGTGCTGGCGATGACCGCGCTTTTGATCGTCAGCATCGCGTTCTTTTCTCTACTGGCTCCCGGGTTTCTCAGCACGACCAACTTCGGTTCGATGTCGATGCAGCTACCCGAGCTCGGCCTGCTCTCGCTGGCCATGCTGGTGCCGATCATCTCCGGCGGGCTGAACCTGTCGGTCACCTTTACCGCCAACATCGCCGGGCTCACCACGGCGTGGCTGGTGCAGGGGGTGCTTGCGGAAATGGGCGGGGTCGGTGCGCCGCTCGCCATTCTGGCAGGGCTGGCGGTGGGCGCGGCGGCGGGATGCCTGATCGGCGTCATCGTCGCTTACGTCGGTGCGCACCCGATCCTGGTATCGTTGGGCGCGATGATCTTTTTGCAGGGCGTGGGCGAGTTCTTGACCCGCGGCGGCGGTATCTCGGGCATGCCGGAGGTGTTCCAGGTCATTGGCAGCGGCCACTGGCTGAACGTGCCGATTCCCATGTGGATCTTTCTCGGTGCCGCCGCCGGGCTCATGTATATCATGCACTTCACCCGAACCGGCTTCTCGATTTATATGCTCGGCTCCAACCCGCGCGCGACCGCATACTCGGGCATCAACGTCAAGCGCGTGCTGATCGCCGTCTACACCCTTTCTGGCCTGCTGGCAGGGCTAGCCGGCATGGTGATGCTGGCGCGCTTCAACTCGGTGCGCGTCGGCCACGGTGAAAGCTACCTGTTGATCACCGTACTGGCCTGTTTTCTGGCCGGCGCCAACCCGTTTGGCGGCTTTGGCCGCGTGCTGCCGCTGGTACTGGGGTTGATGAGCCTGCAGGTAATCGCCTCGGGCATGAACCTGATGGGCGCCAGCCAGCACCTGGCCACCGCCGTCTGGGGCGGGTTTCTGATCATCGTGATGGCACTGCGGATGCCGTTCATCAAACAGTCATGAGTACGCATTTATGAGTCACCAAGAGCACGTTCTGGGCATCGACATCGGCACCGGTAGCGCCCGCGCGGGTATTTTTACCCAGGATGGCGTAATGCTGGCGGAGGCGAAAACCCCCATCGCCATGCACCGCCCCGCCGAGCACCACGTCGAGCAAAGTTCTACCAATATCTGGCGCGCAGTCTGCAGCGCTACTCGCCGGGCGACCGAGGCCGCCGGCGTTGCCGCCGAGAGCGTGACGCGCATGTCGGTCAGCGCCACCTGCTCGCTGGTGCTACTGGATAAAGCCTATCGCCCTCTGGCGCTATCGGAAGGGGACGAGCCCTGGGACATCATCGTCTGGATGGATCATCGCGCCACGATGGAAGCCGCCGAGTGCACCGCGACCGGCTCGAAGGTCCTCGCCAACCTGGGCGGGGCGATGTCGCCGGAAATGCAGATGCCCAAGCTCAAGTGGCTTAAGCGCCACCGGCCCGAACTCTATGAACAGATCGGTTATGCCGGCGATTTGGGCGACTGGCTAGGCTTTGCTTGCACGGGTTCTTTCGAGCGTTCGGTGTGCATGCTCGCCTGCAAGTGGACTTTCGACCCGCGCCCGGGCCACGGCTGGGATCACGACTTTCTCGACCGTATCAATATGGCGGATGTCATCGAGCGCGCTCGCCTCCCCGAAACCGCGCTGCCGGTAGGCGTGGATCTTGGCCCGCTCACCGAGGCCGCTGCAGCGGATCTGGGTCTGACCACCGGGTGTCACTTTTCGGTGGGCATGATCGATGCCTACGCCGGCGCCTTGGGCACCCTGGGTCGCAGCCTAACAAACGCTCCCGAGACCCGTCTGGCGGTGATCGGTGGCACCTCGACTTGCCATATCGGTGCCCAGCCCAGCCGCTGCGAGGTTCCCGGCGTCTGGGGGCCCTACCCTGGCGCGCTGTGCGATGGATTCGTGGCCAACGAAGGCGGCCAGAGCATTACCGGTGCACTGCTCGATCACCTGGTCGCGATGTTCGCCGCTGGCAGCGCGTTCGGTGATGACGTGCACGGCGAGCTATCGAAGGTGCTGCTCGAGCGGCTAGAAAGCGGTGATCCCGCTCCGCACACCCACGTCTGCCCGGACTTCATCGGCAACCGCTCGCCGCTCGCCGACCCGGAGATTCGCGGCGCGATCACCGGGCTCACCCTGGATACTCCTCAAGAGAGTTTCATCAAGGTGTACTGGGCCGCCGCCACCGCGCTGGTCTACGGCACTCGGGCGATCATCGAGCGGCTCAATGCCCACGGTTACGCCATCGACACGCTGCACTTGAGCGGCGGCCACGGCCGATCAGCGCTTCTACGCAAGCTTTACGCCGATGGTACCGGCTGCCGGGTAGTGCTTTCCGAAGCGCCGGAGCCGGTGCTGTTGGGCGCCGCCGTGGCGGCGTTGGGTGCCGCGACGAAAGGCGATGTGCTGGGCGTGGCCAAAGGGCTCTCCCCGGGCGAGCACGTGCTGGAACCCGACCCCGCCATGGGTGCGATGCACGCCACGCGCTATCAAGCGTTCAAGGCGCTCTATGCCGGCCGCCTGGAGTAAACACGCTCAGGCGCCACAAGGCCCGAGGGTGTACAATGGGTCGCTTTAGCCTTAATTGACGAGAGGTGCCATGCGTCCCGATGTTGTTCGCCCCAGCGGCCGCGAGGCCGACCAACTGCGCGATATTCGCCTGACCCGTGACTATACCCGCCACGCCGAGGGTTCGGTGCTGGTGGAGTTCGGCGATACCAAAGTGCTGTGTAACGCAAGCGTCGAGGCGGGCGTGCCGCGCTGGCTGCGCGGTAAACACCAGGGCTGGGTGACCGCCGAGTACGGCATGCTGCCCCGCGCCACCCACTCGCGCAGCGGCCGTGAAGCCAGCCGCGGCAAGCAGGGGGGCAGGACGCTCGAGATCCAGCGGCTGATCGGGCGCAGCCTGCGCGCCGCGGTGGATCTGAAAAAGCTGGGCGAGTTCACCATTACCGTGGATTGCGATGTGATCCAGGCCGATGGTGGCACGCGGACCGCGGCAATCACCGGCGGCTGCGTGGCGCTGGTGGATGCGATTCGTTATCTTCAGCGCGAGAAAAAGATCAAGGGCGACCCGTTCAAGCAGATGGTCAGCGCGATTTCGGTGGGAATCTTCAAGGGGGCGGCGGTGCTGGATCTGGACTACCCAGAAGACAGCAAAGCGGACACCGACCTGAACGTGGTGATGACCGAAAGCGGCGAGCTGATCGAGGTGCAGGGCACCGCCGAAGCCGGCTCCTTCAGCCGCCAGGAGCTCAACGCCATGCTGGATCTGGCCGAGAAGGCCGGGGCCGAGCTTCTCGAGCATCAGCGCGAGGCGCTGGGCATTCGCGGCTGATCGGCTGCGCCCGTGTAGAACGTCAACGTTTAGAAACGCCAAAGGCCAGCATGATGCTGGCCTTTTTGCGGGCGGCTCGCTACAGGCGACGCGGGAAGCCGTCTGCGCTTACAGCGCGAGGTCGTACTCGACGATCAGCGGCGCGTACTCGGAGAAGGTCGCATCATAGTCGATCCAGGCGTCGACCACGTGGCGGCGAAAGTTCGGGCCGACCAGCTGGTAGTCGATGCGCCAGCCTTCCTGGCGGTCGCGGGGAACATCCTGGTCGAGCTTCGGCCACCAGGTGTATTCGCCGGCGTCGCGATTGATTTCGCGGAAGGTATCGATGAAGCCGGTCGGGCCGAGCACCTGGTCCATCCAGGCCCGCTCTTCCGGGCGAAAGCCGGAGGTGAGCTGGTTATCGGACCAGTTGGCCAGATCCACGGTCTTGTGGGCGACGTGCCAGGTCCCGCAGATGATGTACTCGCGGCGCTTGCGCGACATCTTGGTCAGGTACTCCTGGTACTGGTCCATGAAGGCTTGCTTGGCCTTCTGATCGGTGCCATCGGGCATCAAGAACGTGGCGATGCTGAAGCGGTCGTAGTCCGCCTGCAAAAAGCGCCCTTCGTGGTCGCACTGGGGAAAGCCCAGCCCGTACATGATGGCCTTGGGAATCTTGCGACAATAAAGGCCCACGCCGGAGAAGCCGTCCTCTTCGGCATCGAGAAAATAGCCTTCGAAGCCTTCCGGATAGAGGATATGGTCGCCAAGCTCGAAGCTCTTGGCCTTGAGGTTCTGCACGCAGACCACGTCGACATCCTGCTGAGCCAGCCAGTCCAGGAAGCCTCGATCGACGGCATCGCGTATACCATTGACATTAATGCTGGCAATTTTCATAAATCGTCCCTTTTGCGTCGCTGCGGTATGATACCCGACGTTTCGACGTTTGGGTAAATAGGCAGGCTCAATCAGGCGTGTTACCTGATCAAATCGGTTACTTTCACTCACTTTCGACTCAAGAGACGATCATTGTGACTTCGACTCTCAAATCCTATCAGCGCGACTTCATCGCCTTCGCCATCGAACAGGGCGTACTCAAATTCGGCGAGTTCACGCTCAAGTCCGGGCGTGTCAGCCCCTATTTCTTCAACGCCGGTCTTTTTCAGACCGGACGCGCCTTGGCCAAACTCGGCCGCTTCTACGCCCAGGCGATCATGGACAGCGACCTTGGCGCGGACGTGCTCTTCGGCCCGGCCTATAAGGGCATTCCCCTTGCCGCCGTGACCGCCGCCGCGCTTGCCGACCATCACGACCGGGACATGCCCTACGCCTTCAATCGCAAGGAAGCGAAGGCCCACGGCGAAGGCGGCAACATCGTCGGCGCGGCGCTTTCCGGCGACATCCTGATCATCGACGACGTCATCACCGCCGGCACCGCCATCCGCGAGGTCATGACGCTGATCGAGGCTCAAAGCGCCCGCGCCGCCGGCGTCATCATCGCGCTGGACCGCCAGGAGCGCGGCCAAGGCGAGAAGAGCGCGCTACAGGAAGTCACCGCCGACTACGGCATGCCCGTTGTCAGTATCGTCACGCTCGAGCAGGTACTTGAATATCTCGAAGAGCACGAAGGCGGCGAGATGCTCGCCTACGCCGAGGCGGTGCGCGCCTACCGCGACCGCTACGGCGTCACCGCCTAACCACCGGCGCCCTGGTAGCCCTGCTGGCGCCAGGCCTCGTAGCTCACCACCGCCACGGCGTTGGAGAGATTGAGGCTGCGGTTGTTGGGCTGCATGGGGATCCGAAGCTTTTGGGCCTCGTCGATCGCGGCGTGGGCATCTGCTGAGAGCCCGCCGGTTTCCGAGCCGAACAGCAGCACGTCGCCCGGGGCAAAGGCGGCCTCGCTGTACGCCTTGACGCCTTTCGTGGTGATCGCCCAGATCCGGCGGCCGGCCATCGCCTCTAAAAAGGCGGCGAAATCGGCGTGGCGCGTCACGTTGGCCAGATCCCGATAGTCCAGCCCCGCGCGACGAAGCTTCTTCTCCTCGAGATCGAAGCCCAGCGGCTCGATCAAATGCAGCCGACAGCCGTTGTTCGCCACCAGGCGCATGATGTTGCCCGTATTGGGCGCCATGCGCGGCTCGAAAAGCGCTACTTCAAACATGACTCTTCCTTTGCGTGCTGCGCCGGCCAGTGGATCGACGGCCGGGGCAGGCTGAACGCGGCCAGCCAAGGCGTGGCGCCTTTTAGCGGTCGCGTATTATACAAGCTCTTATAGAACTTTGGTCTAATGCTATAAAAGATTTTTTAGACGCTACCGGCCACTTTTATTCACCGGTTTCGCCTTCGTCGTGCCGGCCTGTATGATACGGCCAAAGCGTCCCGCTTTCCTGTCAGGTAGTGATCATGTCCTCTATTCTCAGCCGCATCCAAGGCCTCAACCCGCGCCAGCAGGAAGCCGTGCGCTATATCGACGGCCCTTGCCTGGTATTGGCCGGCGCGGGCTCGGGCAAGACCAGCGTGATCACCACCAAGATCGCCTATCTCGTGCAGGAGTGCGGCATGAGCGCGCGGCGCATCGCTGCGGTCACCTTCACCAATAAGGCCGCCCGCGAGATGAAAGAGCGGGTGGGTCAGATGCTCAAGGGCAAGGAGGGCCACGGGCTGACCGTTTCCACCTTCCACACCCTGGGGCTCAACATCATTCGCGGCGAGCTGAAAACGCTGGGCTACAAACCCGGCTTTTCGCTGTTTGACCCGGAGGACGCCAAGGCGCTCTTGCGCGATCTGATGAACAAGGACGCCCAGGTCGACGCCGAGCAAATCAACACGGTGCAGGCCAAAATCTCCACCTGGAAAAACGATCTGGTGCTACCCGCTCAGGCGCTATCCCATGCCGAAGACGAGGACGAGCAGTTCGCCGCGCGAGTGTATGAAGCCTACATGCGCCATTTGAAAGCCTACAACGCGGTGGATTTCGACGACCTGATTCTGCTGCCGGTGGTGCTTTTGCAAAACGATGCCGAGGCGCTGGCCCGCTGGCGGCGCAAGATCCACTACATGCTGGTGGACGAGTACCAGGACACCAACGTCTCGCAGTATCTTTTAGTGAAGCTTTTGATGGCGGAGCGCGCCACCTTCACCGTGGTCGGCGACGACGACCAGTCGATCTACGCCTGGCGCGGGGCGCGGCCGGAGAACCTGGTGACGCTGGGCGAGGATTTTCCGCGGCTCAACGTCATCAAGCTCGAGCAGAACTACCGCTCCACCGGTACCATCCTGCGCGCGGCGAACACGCTAATTGCCAACAACCCCCACGTCTACGACAAGACGCTGTGGTCGGAAATGGGCGACGGCGCGCCGATCCGCGTGGTGGTCAACCGCCACGAGGAGGCCGAAGCGGAGCGAGTGGCGAGCGAAATGCTCACCCGGCGCATCAAGGAGAAAGCGGAGTGGCGCGACTTCGCCGTGCTTTACCGGGGTAACTTTCAGGCCAGGCTTTTGGAGCTCAAGCTTCAGCACTACCAGATTCCCTACAAGCTCTCCGGCGGCACCTCGTTTTTCTCGCGCAACGAGATCAAGGACGCCATGGCCTACCTGCGCCTTCTGATCAACCCGGCGGACGACAACGCCTTTTTGCGCATCGTCAACGTGCCGCGCCGCGAGATCGGCCCCGGCACGCTCGAAAAGCTCGCCAACTACGCCAACGACCAGGCCTCCGGCCGCGCCATTTCGCTGTTCAACGCCTGCCGCGAATTGGGCCTTGAGCAGGTGTTGCCGACCCGGGCGGTGGAGCGGCTGTCGCGCTTTACCCACTTCATCGAAGGGGTCAGAAAGCGCATGGACCAGGGCGACGCCATCGCCGCCATTCGCGACATGCTGCGCGACATGGATTACGAGGCCTGGCTTTACCAAAACGCCAGCGCCCCGACCATCGCCGAGCGGCGCATGGCCAACGTGTGGATTTTGATCGACCAGCTCGAGAAGTCACTCAACCGCGACCCGGAAGAGGATGACGACGCCACGGCGACAGAGACCGACGGCGTCGAAGCCGCGATTTCGCGGCTGGTGCTGCGCGATATTCTCGAGCAGCAGGCCGAGGAGGACGACTCAGACCGCGTGCAGCTGCTCACCATGCACGCCTCGAAAGGTTTGGAGTTTCCCCACGTCTACCTGATGGGCCTGGAAGAGGACCTGCTGCCCCACCGTAACGCTATCGAGGTCGGCACCGTCGAAGAGGAGCGTCGCCTGGCCTATGTGGGTATCACCCGTGCCCGGCGCACGCTGACCATGACGCTCGCCCGTCAGCGCAAGGCCTACGGCGAGCTGATGGACTGCCAGCCGAGCCGCTTTCTCGACGAGCTGCCCGCCGACGACCTCGAGTGGGAGGGGCGCGCCGACAAGGAAGACCCGGATAAAAAGCAGGCACGGGGCAAGGACGCGATCGCCGGGCTGCGCTCGCTGTTGGGCTAGGGACACTTGCTATAAAGCCGAGTGAATATCGAGTTATCCACAGCCGGATCGAGCCGAGCGGCTGTGGATGGTTTGAACGGGCGCCTTAGCGGGCGCGCTCGATCATGTAGTCCACCATCGCCTTGAGCTCGTCGTCGCTGGCGGTGCTTGCGCCCCGGGGCGGCATCACGCCCTTGCCAAGGATCACGCTTTGATAGAGCGTCTCACGCCCCTGCTCCAGCCGCTCCCGCCAGGCGTTCGTGTCACCCAATTTTGGCGAGCGGGCGATACCGGTGGCATGGCAGGTAGCGCAGCGCGCGCGGGCGTAGAGCGCCTCGCCGTCGAGACTGCGGTGATCGGCGCTTGAGCCTTCGCCGTTGGTGTCATCAGGCTCGGCATCGTCAGAAACCGGTAGCGGCGCCTCGCGCTCGACACGTTCGTCGGCGGCCTCGCTCTCTTCAGCCGGCGCCGCCATGACCGGCTCGACCAGATAGTGCGTGGCCGCGCGTATCTCGTCGTCGGTCAGATTGGGATTACCGCCGCGGGGCGGCATGGCGCCGATGCCGTCGATGGCGTGCTGCACCAGCGTCTCGACGTCCTGCTCCAGGCGTGCCGTCCAGTCGTCGCTGTCGCCGCGAATCGGCGCGCCGGCCACGCCGGTTTGGTGACACGCCATACAGAGCCGATCATAGACCGCCTCGCCCTCTCCGGTCTCACCGGCCACGGCGACGCTTGTTAAAACGCCGAACACTACTGCCGCTACGCGCCTGACGCTCACCGTGGACTCCTTGTATGACACATCGCCCCGACCGGCCGAGGAACCAATGTCGGGGCGTGAAGAAATTGGGGAAAGCGGTCGCGAGCATTAGAGCGCCTATCGCCCAAAGCGTCGCGACCGGAGGCTGGCTCGAACGTCAAGCCACGCCGACACCGTCAGAAGATGAGCTTGAACACGCCCGTGAGCGTCAACAAACCGACGAGGAAGATAAATACGATAATACCGAGAATGATTTTCACCAGCGTTCCTCCATGAATTGAACAGTTGTCCTTGTGCGAACGCCCTCAGTATAGAGTAAAAAGGCGTTTTTCGAAGACCATTTGCCTTAGTTACGAAGGCTTACGCCACGCATAGAGCAACTGCTCGCTTTCACGCTCGAACCCGGCATCGAGGTACAGTCTGACAGCCGGGGCGTTGTGTGCATCGACGGTTAGACAAAGCTCACGAGCCCCAGCCTGAAACGCCAGCCGCATCGCCCGCTCTAAAAGCGCCCGGCCAAGCCCTCGCCCGCGCCAGCCGGGCAATAACCCCATCAGTTGAAGCTCCCAACGCGCGGGGCTTTGCGGCGCCAGCAGCAGCACGCCCGCCGTTTCGCCCTCGTGAAGGATACGATACCAGTGCCCTGGGGCATCGGGAGCACCGGCGTAAAACCCCGACAGCAGCGTCTGTATCGGCAGCGCCTCGAGCAGCGCCGGACAGTCGAGCGAGCCGTCGCTAACGCCTTGCAATAAGCCAAGCTGCGCTTCGCGGCCAAGCGCGCCGAACGGAGCCACTTCAAGTGTTTCCGGCGTTGTTTTTGGCATTGTTTCTGGCACTGTTTTTGGCATTGCAGGCGGCGTTGAAAGCGCAACGCTCAGGTGCCAAAGCGCGGCCAGACGCTCCATGGCGCTTTTTACAAGCGCCGGCTCCCAATGGCTGTCACTTTCTCCAAGCGCCACGTGGCAAAGCGTGTATCCCTGTGCTCCGACCCACTGACGGGCATCGCTCAAAAGCGTGCCCAAACACTCGTGCTGAACACCGGGCAGCCAGAGCCGGGCGGTGTTGCCCTCCATGGGCTCGACCCATAGCGCCGTTTCGATGTGAGCACCTCGTTTGACGACTCTAAGCCCCTGCCAGACGACGTTTGGTGCGGCCTTCGCACGCTCTAGAGCGCGCTGTAGATCGGCTTGATGGCTGGGGTCGTTGACCGCTGCAAGATGCAGCAGCGCTTCTCGGCGCTGGGAAAGCGGACATCGTTCAGCCTGTAGAAATGATCCATGTTCTAACACCATTGATTCATCACCTTTCTTCATTGCCCGGCAAAAGCGGTAATAAATATTTAGCTGACTTAAGCCTGTGTTAAGCCACCCCCTCCAGAGTGTTTAAAAACACGATGGAGATACCGATGTCTCGCTTACGTTCACTCTCCCCTGACCCGTCGACGCTGCATTGGCATGAGGCGATCAGTTGGCAGGAAAAGACAGCGCTTAAACAGCTGATTAGAAAGCGCTTTGTTCTACAGCATAGTGCTCATATCCAGCGTTTTTTACCTCGTCTATTTGGGGTGTGGCAAGCCGATCAACCCCTAGCTGCAGTGGGTCTGCGCCTTGCCAGCAGCGGGCCACTCTTTTTGGAACGTTACCTGGATGGTCAAGCCGAAGAGATCCTCACGAAGCGCTTTCAGTCATCGCTTGTTCGTCAGGATATTGCTGAAATCGGCAACCTGGCCAGCTTGCGTCCTGGCTTGCAGCGTCAACTGTTTCTCTATCTGGCCTACCAATTGGCGAAAGAAGGCATCGCCTGGTTGCTGTTTACGGCAACGCCTGAAGTTGCCAATGGCCTGCGCCGAATGGGCTTCGAGCCGCAGCCCATCATGCCGGCTGATCCTAAGCGGCTAGGCGATGAGTCGCACCTATGGGGGCGTTATTACAAGCATCGTCCTTGGGTCATGGCAGGGGACCTTCGTTACGCCATGCAGATGCTCCAGACCCGATTAGAAGTGGCTGAAACCGCCGTCGAAGAGGTGTTGCATGCACGTATTGCCTAATGCGCTGATGAAGCGGATCGAATACCACGCCCATCATACCCCCCAGCGTATCGCCCTCAGCGATGGCGAGCAGCACCTCTCGTACAAGGCTGTCATGCAGCACATTGCTCAACGGCGCCAACGCTTGCGCGAGGTAGGTGCGCAACGCGTGGCGTTGGCGCTGGATAACGGACTGGAGTGGGCTCTGTGGGATTTGGCTCTCATGATGGAAGCACGTGTGGCGGTGCCTATTCCTGATTTTTTCAGTGACACGCAGCGTCGTCATATCGTTCAACAGGCAGGAATTGACAGCTGGATTGGCCAAGGTAGCGAAACGTTTAGCTTTCGGCCCACCAGTGATACAGCCATCTGCCAGCGTCGCGTCGACCACGTGCCCGCGTTACATGAAGGCACTACACGGATCACTTTTACCTCAGGCACTAGCGGCTCCCCCAAGGGGGTGTGTCTGGATAATGAGGCGCTGCTGACCGTTACCGAAAGCCTCGCGGAGATAGTGGCCGCGCTCGATATCCGCCGCCATTTGGCCATGCTGCCTCTTTCCACACTCCTGGAAAATATCGGTGGGCTTTATTTACCGCTATGGCTTGGCGCTTGTAGCGTGCTGCCTGGCATGGCATCGCTAGGTTGGCAGGGAGCCAGCGGCTTCGACGCTACTGTTGCACTGAAGGCTATCGCCTACTACCAGCCTCATAGCATGATTTTAGTCCCGCAACTGCTGCAAGCGTTAGTGAACCACTCCCCACTCGCACCTACTGGCCTGCGCTTTGTCGCGGTAGGTGGGGCACCGGTGGCCAACACCTTGCTCACCCATGCTCAACAGGGCGGCTGGCCGGTCTTCGAAGGCTACGGTTTATCGGAGTGTTCCTCGGTGGTGTGTCTTAACCGTCCAGGCGAGCAACGCCAGGGAGTCGGTCGCCCACTCGCTCATGCGCGCCTGCGTATCGATGGCGAAGGTCAACTGCACGTTAGCGGTGCCCTGATGCTGGGCTACCTGGGTGAGCCTGCGTGTGGCGAATGGCACGCCACGGGAGATACCGGTGAGTGGCAAGACGAGTCCATCGCGCTCAATGGTCGCCAGCGAGACGTCTTCATTACGGCCTATGGCCGTAATGTCAATCCGCAATGGGTAGAGAGCGAGCTTTGCACGCAGTCTGCGATTGCTCAAGCCATGGTCTACGGCGAGGCGCTGCCCGCCAATCGCGCGCTAATCGTTCCCACATCGGCTCAGCATACCGATGCACAGCTCGACGCCGCCATCCAGGCCGTCAATCGCCAGCTACCCGACTACGCCCAGGTACACGAGTGGCAGCGTACCCCCCCTTTTACTCCAAATAACCAGCAACTGACCGCCAATGGCCGCCTACGTCGCGACAAGCTACTCACGGCCTATGGACACTGGTTACAAAGCACGGCCCCCTACCCTACAAAAGGAGCAACACAATGACTGCTTACCAACAGCTGCAAAGCGCAACGGAAGAAGCACGTACCTGGTTACTGAGCACGCCTATCGTCGGCCGCGCCTTGGCAGGCAACGTGACCCTTGAGGAGTATCTTGCATTTCTCGGTCAGGCATACCATCACGTACGCTTTACCGTTCCACTCATGATGGCCTGTGGTGCGCGGCTACCCGAGCGCCTTGGCTGGCTGCGCACGGCCTTGGTGGAGTACATCGAAGAGGAGCACGGTCACGAGCAGTGGATTCTGGACGACATCCGCGAGGCGGGTGGCGATCCCCGTGCTGCCGCTGACGCGATGCCCGACCCCGCTACACGCCTGATGGTGGCCTGGATTCGTGATTCGATCGAGCATGGTAACCCAGTCGCGTTCTTCGGCATGGTGCAGGTACTGGAAGGTACGAGCACGGCGCTGGCGACCCAAGCTGCCGAGAAGCTTCAGGCAAGCCTGGCGCTACCTGACAATGCCGTACGCTACCTGACCTCACACGGCAGCCTGGATATTGGCCACTTGGCCTTTTTCGAAGAGCAGATAAATCAGCTAGGGGAAGAGGATCTTGCCGCAGTGATCGATAGCGCCAATATGTTCTACCGCTTATACGGCGCGATGTTCAGGGGCATTGAAGCACGCTATGCGCAACAAAGTACGATAGAGGAAGTTAGTCATGCGCTGGTTTGGTAAACGCGTTTTTCCTGGCGGTTGGGCGGCACAACGCGTGCTGATCACCGGTGCCAGCGGCGGCATCGGACATGCGCTCGCTGAGGCCTTGGCGAAGCGAGGCGCCCAAGTGCTCATCAGTGGGCGAAATCAGGAGGTGCTATCTGCACTGGCCAACCGCTATCCTGATCATGTCGTCGCCGTCAGCGCCGACTTGACCAATGCAGAAGATCGCAGTCGCTTGGTCAATGCCGCGCGTATGGCGGAATGCAACATGCTGATCAATGCTGCCGGCAGCAATCAGCAGGGCTTTTTCGATACCGCCAGCGATCACGATATCGAACAGCTCATCGCCATTAACTTGACCGCTACGCTGCAACTCACTCGAGCTCTTCTTCCACAGCTGATGACCTACCCTCGGGCGATGATCATCACCCTCGGCTCGACCTTCGGGCAGTTGGGTTATCCCGGACAAGTCACCTACTGCGCAACCAAGTTCGCCCTGCGTGGCTTCAGTCAGGCGCTGCGCCGTGAGCTAGCCGATACCCGTGTACGCGTGATGTACATCGCTCCAAGAGCGACACGCACCGCCATGAACTCCCCACAGACCGAGGCGCTCAACGCGGCACTTGGAAATGCCGTCGATGCACCGGATGCCGTCGCTTTGGCCATTGTCGATGCGGTGGAACAGCAACGTGAGGAGTTGCAGATCGGTCTGCCGGAACGCTTTTTCACTCGTCTTAACACGCTCTGGCCAAGCGCCGTTGACCGCGCGCTCTTACGTCAACTGCCGGTCATTCGCCGATTTATGACGTCCAAGGAGTCTGTATCATGATCCAGTCAGCATCCAGGGTGCTACGCACCACGCTATTGGCGAGCGCCATTGCCTTGATCAGCCTGCCTGGTTTCGCCAGTGAGGGCGATAGTACGGCAATCGCCACCTCGCTTGCCGAGCTACAAAACCGTTGGGCAGAAATCAATTATACGCTGCCACCTGCCGAGCAGGAGGCCGCTTTCAGTCACCTGGGCGACCGTGCCGAACAACTGGTCGGGCGCTATCCCGACGCCGCCGAGCTGCATATATGGGCCGGCATCATTCGTTCGACAGAAGCGGGGGCTCGTGGCGGGCTGAGCGCACTGGGATTGGTGAAAGAGGCTAAAAAGGAGCTTGAAACCGCGTTGGAATTGGATCCGCTGGCACTCGATGGCTCGGCCTATACGAGTCTGGGTGCGCTCTATTATCAAGTTCCCGGCTGGCCTATCGGCTTTGGTGACGACGAAAAAGCTGAATGGTATCTGCAGCGAGCGCTTGCGATTAATCCCGATGGGATCGACAGTCTTTACTTCTGGGGTGACTATTTACACGAGCAAGGCCGCGATGTAGAGGCACATCAGGTATTGGAAAAAGCCTTGATGGCACCGTCTCGCTCTGGTCGCGAACTTGCAGATGATGGCCGCCGTGACGATATTCGTCAGTTAATGTCAGAACTTCAATAGGAAGGACTCATGCGCATCTTGCTGGTAGAGGATGACCCAAGTTTGGCCTCGGGCATCCGCTTGGCTTTGAAGCCTGAACACTACACGGTGGATCATCTAAGCGACGGTGCTACCGCTTTGAATGCGCTTAAAGAGAAGGAACCATTCGATGCCGTGATTCTTGATCTGGGTCTGCCCGGTATGGATGGCATGACGGTATTGAACGCAGCCCGGCGCCATGGGAGCCAAGTGCCCATTCTGGTACTGACGGCCCGCGATGCAGTGAACGACCGCATCGCGGGGCTGGATGCAGGCGCCGACGACTATTTGACCAAACCCTTCGAAGTGGCCGAGTTGAAGGCTCGACTACGCGCATTAATGCGCCGCAGCCAAGGTCAACTCAGCAGTATATTGAGTTGTCGCGGTATTCAACTGGACCCCCATACCCTGAACGTTAGTTATCGGGGGCAAGATATCGGCCTTACGCGTCGTGAGTTGACCCTGCTTCAGGAGTTCATGAGCCATCCTGGCCGAGTATTTACCCGCGATACCTTGACCCGCCTGGTCTACGGCTGGGACGAGGACGTCGAAAGCAATGCCATTGAAGTCCACATCCATCACTTACGTCGCAAGTTATTCACCGACGTCATCCGAACGGTACGTGGTATTGGTTATGTCATGGATAAACTGCCAAAGGATGACGCATGACGTCTATACGCCAACGCACCCTGGGACTGGTACTACTCGTGTTCGGCGCCAGTATGTTAGTGATCGGTTTTATCAGTTATCGCTATGCTGCCCATGAGGTAGAGGAACTTTATGACGCCAGTTTGGCGCAAAATGCCCGTTTGCTGGAAGGCTTTTTGCAGGCTCCGCTGTCCGGCGCGGATCGTACGGTGCTGTTGAGTAGCCTGGAAAACGCCCTGGAACGCGCTCGTCAATCCGACAAGCGTTTTGCTGGCCACCGCTATGAGAGCAAACTGGCCTTTCAACTATGGGAAGATGACCGGCTGCTTTTGCGCTCCGCGACAGCCCCTGAAACACCGATTTCCCAACAGACCACGGGCTACTCGACGCTAACCGTGAAAGGATACGATTGGCGGATGTATGTTCTGAATGTGCCCAATTCCTCAAAGCGCCTGATAGTTAGCGAGCGCGAAGACGTAAGAGGTGAATTAATCAGAGCAGTAGCACTTCGAACTCTATTGCCCGACCTGATTGGTCTGCCACTCCTTGTTATTCTGCTGTGGTGGTCCATTGGTTGGGGGCTGGCCCCACTATCCCGTATGGCCGAGCAGATACGCAGTCGTGATGCACATAATTTGCAACCGTTGACGCTAAGTCGGTTACCCCAGGAATTGGATACGATCGCTGGTGCGCTTAACCGCTTACTGGAGCGTATTCGTCTTATGCGCGTTCGCGAGAAGCGCTTCATTGCCGATGCCGCCCATGAGCTTCGCACGCCCTTGGCAGTACTTGACCTGCATGCCCAGAATGCATTGACTGCCGGCAATTTTGAAGATCGCCAGGAGGCGCTCTTTCATTTGCGCGGAGGTGTTGCCCGAGCCACACGCCTGGTTACCCAGCTATTAACGCTGGCGCGTCTGGAGCCTGAAGAGGAACCTCAGCTCGAGTACCGCTCTACCAACATACTCAGTGAAGTGCGTGAAACGCTAGCCAAGCTTTCACCCTTGGCCGCAGAGCGCCAACAGCAGCTACTATTAGACGCGGATGAGAAAGCACAATGGTTGAATCTGCAAGAACCCGGTGCGATCGAAACCCTGATACAAAATCTGGTCGGCAATGCCATTCAGCACTCGCCTAACCAGAGTACTATTAGCATCTCTCTGTCGGCCACGCCTCAAGGTTTTCAGCTCATAGTGGATGATCAGGGGCCAGGTATACCAGCCGACGAGCGTCATAAAGTGATTGAGCGATTTCAACGTTCAGGCCCTAGCGCCGGGTCTGGGTTAGGGCTTTCAATCGTTGAGCGACTGGTTATTCGCCATGGCGGTACATTACAGTTAGGTGATGCTCCCAGCGGCGGGTTACGCGTTGACGTAATGCTCAAGCGTCATGCATTCTCAGAATAGTTTTTTATCCCCTTAAGGTTCTGATAAGAATTAGCTGCAAATCTTAAGTTACGAAACAGGCTTGGCTGCTTGATCACCCTTACACTAGAGGTACCGCCATGAATCTGATGGTTCGCAAACCCAAACCCCTTGTCCAGTTCGGCCAAACCCCGTTTCTGACCACGCCCGCCGTGAAAGAACTGACCCCGGACAGCCCGGCTATCGAGCTTCTGACCGATTTCAAACAGATCGCCCCGCAGTCGGTGGCCTCGGATATGCCGATCAACGACGCGCACCTAAAAATGCGTCATGGCGGTGTTCGGCTGTTGTTCGTGATCGACCCGGAAGGCCACTGCATCGGCGTACTGACCTCCAAGGAAGTGATCGGCACTCGCCGCGTGAACCTGGCAATGCAGCAGCGCCAGATCGACCGCGAGGAAGTCACCGCCGAAATGATCATGACGCCCTGGGAGAAGCTCAGCGCCATGCCGCTGGAGCACTTGGAATCCTTGAGCATTCAGGACCTAATTCTCTCCATGGAGAGCTTTACCGAGCAGCACCTCTTGATCACCGAGCAAAACGCCGAGCACGCGCTGAGCGTTCGTGGTTTGATCTCGGTGACCGATATTCAAAACGCTATCGGCAAGGGCGCGAACAGCAAGGTATCGAGCTCCGCCATCCCGATGGCCAGCAGCTTCGCCGATATCTGCCAGGTCATCACCGGCCACGATCTATAAGACCCGTCAGTTTTGCCGAACAAATTTGCCGAACAAAAAAACCGCCCTCATTCGAGGGCGGTTTTCGTTTGGCTAAACGCCATACGTCTAACGCTTGCGAGCCTAGAACAGCGACGCGTTGATCAACAGATGCGCGCCGATACTCGCGGCGTAGCCGAGCAAAATGGCCGGCACCCAGCGTAAATGCACCGCAAAGGTGTAGATGCCGCGGGCTTGGCCCATCAGCGCCACACCCGCCGCCGAGCCCATAGAGAGCAGGCTTCCGCCCACGCCGGCGGTCAGAGTGATCAACAGCCAGTTGCCCTCGGACATGTCCGGTGCCATGGAGAGTACGGCGAACATGACCGGAATGTTATCCACCACCGCCGAGATCAGCCCCAGTACCACGTTGGCCCAAACCGGGTTCCAGCCGCCGTAGAGCGTCTCGGAGAGAAGCGCGAGATAGCCCATGAAGCCCAAACCGCCTACACACAGCACGACCCCGTAGAAGAACAGCAGCGTATCCCACTCCGAACGGGCGATACGGCTGAAAATATCGAAGGGCACGACGCTTCCCAACTGCTCGAGCTTTTTCCAATCGCCGCGGCGCGAGTAGCGCTCACGCTTGCGCTCGAGCGAGCGCGGCAGGCTCCGGCGCAGGTAGTAGCCGAAGAACTGCAAAAGCCCTAGACCGAACATCATGCCCATCGCCGGCGGCAGGTAAAGCACCGAATGGCACAGCACCGAGATCGCCACGGTCAGCAGGAAAAGCGCGATGATGCGCCGTGAGCCGCGCTTGAGCCAGACGTTTTCGGTGAGTGCGGCGGGCTGACGGTTCTGAATGAAGAAGTTCATGATGGTGGCGGGCACCATGAAGTTGATGATCGCCGGCACCAGCAGCACGAAAAAGCCCATGAAAGGCACCTGACCACCCTGCCACACCATCAGCGTGGTGATATCGCCAAACGGGCTGAAGGCACCGCCGGCATTGGAGGCGACCACCACGTTGACACAGCAAAGGCCAATGAACTTGTTATCGCCTTCGGCGACCTTAAGTACCACCGCGCACATCAGCATCGCCGTGGTCATGTTGTTGGCGATCGACGAAATGAAGAAGGCGAGAAAACCGGTGATCCAGAAAAGGCTGCGGTAGCTAAACCCCTTGCGCACGAGCCAGGCGCGCAGCGCGTCGAACACCCGGCGCTCCTCGAGGGCGTTGATATAAGTCATCGCCACCAGCAGGAACAGCAGAAGCTCGGTGTATTCCAAAAGCGTTTCGCGAAACGCCTCCTCCGAGGCCTCGGGAATGCCTGCCTGCACGTAAACCCAGGCCACGATCGCCCAGATCAGCCCCGCCGCGACCAGCACGGGCTTGGACTTGCGCATGTGGATGATTTCTTCGGACATCACCAACGCATAAGCGAGGATGAATAGCAAAACGGCAGTGATACCGGCAGCGGACGTGGTGAGATCGATAGGGCCGGGGGCGGCGAAGGCGAGCGAGGGAAAAGCGAGAAGCACAAACGAAATCAACAGCCAGGCACCCCGGCGGTTGGAGCACCGGGCTGCGAGGGCGTTTGATGGAGTCATGGCGGCGAGATCCTGGGCGTTTAGGTGGAGAGACACCGCCGAATGATAAGCACACTAATGACGTGTTGCAACGCAGCGGTTGCGCATACGATGCGACAATTGACCGCGTCTTGCAAAGCCCAATTTGTGAATCTTTGCAACGTTATTCGACGGTGACGCTTTTGGCCAGGTTACGCGGCTGGTCGACGTCGGTGCCCTTGAGTACCGCCACGTGATAGCTCAGAAGCTGCAGCGGTAACGTGTAGAGAAGCGGCGCCAGCGCTTCGTGCACGTGGGGCAGCGTCAGCACCTCGATGCCTTCTTCGGGCTTGATGCCCACGTTCTCGTCGGCAAAGACGAACAACTGACCGCCGCGGGCGCGCACTTCCTGCAGGTTCGACTTGAGCTTTTCGAGCAGATCGTCGTTGGGCGCCACTGAAATCACCGGCATTTCGCTGTCCACCAGCGCAAGTGGCCCGTGCTTGAGCTCACCGGCCGGGTACGCCTCGGCGTGGATGTAGGAGATTTCCTTGAGCTTGAGCGCGCCTTCCAACGCCACCGGGTAGTGGGCGCCGCGACCTAAAAAGAGCGCGTGGTGCTTCTCGGCAAAGGCCTGGGAGAGCGTCTCGATCTGGCTATCCAGCGCCAGCACTTTTTGGCAGAGCTCGGGCAGGGCGCGCAGCACCTCGACGATATCGCGGTAGTCGCCCCGCTCTTTGACCTTCGCCACCGACAGCGTCAGCAGCATCAGCGCCACCAGTTGCGTGGTGAACGCCTTGGTCGAGGCCACGCCGATCTCCGGGCCGGCACGGGTCATCAGCGCCACGTCGGATTCGCGCACCAGCGAGCTTCCCGGCACGTTGCAGATCGCAAGGGTTCCCACATAGCCAAGCGTTTTGGCAAAGCGCAGCGCCGCCATGGTGTCCGCGGTTTCGCCGGACTGGGAGAGCGTGACGAACAGCGTATCCTCCGGCACCACCGGACAGCGGTAGCGATACTCCGAGGCGACTTCCACCTGAACCGGCACGCCGGCGTAGCGTTCGAGCCAGTAGCGCGCGACCATGCCGGCATGATAGCTCGTACCGCAGGCGACGATATGGATCTGGCGCGTGGCCTTGAACAGCGACAGCGCCTCGGGCCCGAAGCTTTCGACCAGCACACTGTCGGCGCTCAGGCGCCCTTCCAGCGCCGCGCTGATCAGCCCGGGCTGCTCGAAGATCTCCTTGAGCATGTAGTGGCGGTATTCGCCCTTACTCGCCACGCCGTCGCCGTGCTCGAAGGTTTGAACCGGGCGATCGACGGATTGCCCGTCGCGGTCGACCACCTCAATCTCGCCGCGCTCGCGAAGCACCACCAGATCGCCCTCTTCGAGATAGATGAAGCGGTCGGTCACCGGCAAAAGCGCCATCGGGTCCGAAGCGAGAAACGCCTCGTCAATGCCCACGCCGACCACCAGGGGACTCCCCTGGCGGGCGCCGATCACCACGTTCGGCTCCGCCGCGCACACCACGCCCAGTGCGTAGGCGCCGCCAAGCTGGGCGACGATTTGCCGGGTCGCCTCATAAAGGCTGGCGCCGCCCTCGACCCGCTCGTCGAGCAAGTGAGCGATCACTTCGGTATCGGTTTGCGACTGGAACGTGTAGCCGTCGCCTTCGAGGCGGTGCTTGATCGACTCGAAGTTTTCGATAATGCCGTTATGCACCACGGCGACCCGGTCGCTGCTATGGTGCGGGTGAGCGTTGGCCTCGACGGGCGTGCCGTGGGTGGCCCAGCGGGTGTGGGCAATGCCGAAGGTGCCGGGCAGTGGCTCGCGCTCGAGTTTTTGTGCCAGTGCGGCCACCTTGCCGACCGCGCGGTGGCGGTTTAGCTGACCGCCGTTTGGCACCGTCATGCCGGCGGAGTCATAGCCCCGGTACTCCAGGCGCTTAAGACCTTCCAGCAAAATTTCCTGTACGTTGCGCTGTGCAACCGCTGCGACGATGCCACACATGATTCACTCCTGGGCGTTTTGGGCAGTAAAAGGTTTATGACGTTTTCTTGGCCGGACGTGACCAGGGCGTTTTCTGGGTTTGCTGGCTGCGTGCCAGCACCAGCGAGTGGTCATCGACATCGCGCGTCACCGTCGAGCCGGCGCCGACCGTAGCGCCCGCGCCGATCAGCACCGGAGCGATAAGAGCACTGTTGGAGCCGATGAACGCATCGTCCTCGATAACGGTTTGATGCTTGTTGGCGCCATCGTAATTGCAGGTGATCACCCCAGCGCCCACGTTCACACCGCGGCCCAAGCGCGCATCGCCTACGTAACTCAAATGATTGATTTTACTGCCTTCACCGACTTCGGCGTTTTTGGTCTCGACGAAGTTGCCAATTTTGGCTCCCCGCGCCAGCCGCGTTCCCGGGCGTAGCCGGGCGAAGGGGCCGATCTGGTTATCGCCAGCCCCTACGGTATCCTCTACCACACTATGGCTGTCAATCGTACTATCGGGGCCAAGGGTGCTGTTTTTAATCACACTGTAGGGCCCAACGCGTACGCCTTTTTCCAGACGTACCTTTCCTTCGAACACGCAGCCCACATCGATGAACACGTCCTCGCCGCAGGTGAGCGAGCCGCGCACGTCCAGCCGTGCCGGGTCCGCCAGCGCTACGCCCTGCTCCATCAACGCCTCGGCAAGCTGAGACTGATAGGCGCGCTCGAGCCGCGCCATCTGGGCGCGATTGTTGATGCCTTCGACCTCGAGGGCGCTTTGTGGCTGGGCGGTGCAGACCCGGGTGCCCTCGTTACTTGCAAGCTCGATCACGTCGGTCAGGTAGTACTCGCCCTGGGCGTTTTGGTCCGAGAGCTTCGGCAGCCAGCGCGAAAGCTGCTCGCTGGTCATCGCCATGATGCCAGTGTTGCACTCGGTGATGGCGAGCTCGTCGCGGCTGGCGTCCTTTTGCTCGACGATGGCCACCGCCTCGCCCTGCTCATTGCGCTTGATGCGCCCGTAGCCGGTGGGATCAGAAAGCGTGACTGTCAAAAGCCCCATGTGGGTATCGTCGACCTGGTCGAGCAGCGCGCGCAGGGTGTCGGTCTGGATCAAGGGCACGTCGCCGTAAAGCACCAGCACTTTGCCGCTTCCCCACTGCGATTGGGCCTGGGCGACGGCGTGGCCGGTGCCCTTCTGCTCGGCCTGAACGGCGAAGCTCACGTTCTGGCCTTCAAGCGCGTTGCGCAGCTGGTCTGCGCCGTGGCCGATCACCACGTGGGTACGCGTAGGCGAAAGCGCAAAGGCGCTGTCCAGTACGTGCTGGACCAGAGGTTTGCCGGCAAGCGTATGAAGCACCTTGGGCGTTTGCGAGCGCATTCTCGAGCCCTTGCCAGCGGCGAGAATGACGATATCGAGTTCTTGCACGTTATTCACCTGTTGCGGCGGGTGTCGTCTCGGCGTTCCATACATCGACGCCGAGCGTTTGAAGAAGGTCTTCACCGAAGTAGTCGACGAAGGCAGGACTCGCCACGCTCTGCCACTGCCCTTCGTCGTCGTTGACGAGCATCAGCACGCTCAGGTCGTTGTCGACGGCCATCTGCATGCCGACGTCCTCGCCCACCACCGAAAGCGCGGTGGCCCAAGCATCCGCCCAGGCGTTCGACGGATGGAACACCGATACAGAAGCCAGGCTGTGGGTGACCGGGCGCCCGGTGCGCGGGTCCAGGGTATGGGCGTAGCGCTGCCCGTCCACTTCGAAGTAGTTACGGTAGTCACCGGAGGTAGCCACCGACAGCGTCTCCAGCGGAATGATGTGCTGCGCTTGGGGACGGCCATCTCGGGGCACCTCGATGCCAATGCGCCAGGGTTCCTGCTCGGCGGCAACGCGGTGGCCGCGGGCGATCAGGTCTCCGCCCAGGTTGACCAGGTAGTTGTCGATGCCTTCCTTGTCGAGATACGCCGCGACCCGGTCCGTTGCATGGCCTTTGGCCACCCCGGAGAGATCGACGAAAACGTCGCGCACGCGCCGCGCCTGCATTTTCTGCGTATCCACCTCGACGGCATCGAAGCCGATGCGCGCCAGGCGCTCCTCGAGCTCCTGGTCGGAAGGAACTTCCTGGGGCCGCGCCTCGGGGCCGAAACTCCAAAGATTGACCAGTTCCCCAACGGTGATATCAAAGGCGCCGTTGCTCGTCTCGGCCACCGACTGGCTGATTGCCATCACTTCGATCAGCTCGTTGGAGAGCGGCTGCCACTCGTCGAGCGGGGCACCGTTGAAGGCGATCAGCTCCGAGTCGTCGCGGTAGGTGGACATCGCCTGATCGACATCCTCGAGCTCGGCGAGAATGCCCTCCTCGAGCGCCTGTGACTCGCCTTGGGTGAGCGGATCGGCGATGGTGACCTGGTAAAACGTGCCAAAGATACCGCCCTCCAGGCGTACGGGCGAGTCGAGCGGCCGGTCGTTTTCCGAGCAGCCCGCCAACAGGCCTAGTGCCAGTAGCAGCACAAGAGGAAGGTAGCGCGCGGTTCGGTTCGCGCTCGGCGAAGTCATGTTCATGCAGGATCCCTTCGAAAACGCTGGGCGACTAAAAGTAAAAGAACCATAAAAGCCAAAGGCCAAATAATACGCGATAAATCACGAAGGGTTGCATGCTCAACTTTCTAATCACCGCTAAAAAGTAGTGAATACAGAGATAGGCGCTGACGCCGGAGAGCAGGGTCGCCCAAAACATGGCGGTGACGTCGACCGATACTGGCGCGCTGATCAACTTGAAAGTTTCGAGCCCGCCGGCCAGTACGATCACGGGAATGGAGAGTAGAAACGAAAAGCGCGAAGCCCCCTCACGGCCCATGCCTACCATCAGCGCGGCGGTAATCGTGATGCCTGAACGCGAGGTGCCGGGGATGAGCGCAAGCACTTGAGCGGCGCCGATGATAAGCGCATCTTTTAGGCGCATGTCGTACTCCGAGCGCTCACCGCGCTTTTTCATGTCGGCGTAGCCCAACAGCAGTCCGAATACGATAAGACTCACGGCAATGACTGATGTCGAGCGCATGTTCGCCTCGACAATGTCTTGAAGCACAAACCCAACGGCGCACACCGGAAGCGTTGCCACCACCACCCAAAGCGCCAGCGTCGCGTCCCGATTGATGCCTTTGCCGCCCAGCGTGGCGAACGTACTGGTCACCATCTGCCAAAGCTCGCGGCGAAAATAGAGCACCACCGCGCTGAGACTACCCAGATGCAGCGCAACGTCGAACGCCAAGCCCTGGTCATCCCAGTCGGTCAATACGGGAACCAAAATGAGGTGGGCCGAACTCGAAACGGGTAGAAACTCGGTCAACCCCTGTACGACCGCCAGCACCACTACTTGAAGCCAATCCATGAATAATCCTGTTCGTATTACGCTATTCGGGTGCTGTCTGAAAAGCCGGCGAGCGGCCACGCTTTTCAGACAAGACCTCTTCGATGTGGCCCTGACCGGATTGCAAGAATACACATCCTCTCGATATTTGTCCGCTTTGTAACATCAAGTGAACAAACGTTCGGGGGTATGGATGACGCTGCGATGCGCTACAATAGAGCCCTATTGATCGTGCAAGCCCCGGCAGGGAACCCATGTCTCAGACCGTAGAATCGCCAGTGGTTCAAAACCACGCGCTCGACCACCAAAAAGCCAAGCGGGTGACCTACGTGGGCGCCTGGCTCGACGCGCTTTTAAGCATCGTGAAAGTGGCGGTTGGCTATCTGGTCGGCTCGGCGGCGCTGATTGCCGACGGCATCCACTCACTGTCTGATCTGGTCACCGACGGCTTCGTGCTCACGGCGATCCACTACGGCCGCCAAGGGCCGGACGACGACCACCATTATGGCCACGGGCGCATCGAAACGCTGACTACGCTGCTGCTGGGCAGTGTCCTGATCTTTGTCGCCGGGGCGATCGCCTGGTCGAGCGTCGACAGGCTTTTAAACGGCGAAGGCGTCAGCGCGCCGGGAGCGGTTGCGATCGCCATCACTGTGGCCGCGCTTTTGAGCAAGGAGTGGATCTTTCGCTACACCATGCGCGTGGCGAAGGAGGTGAAGTCGAAACTGCTTGAAGCCAATGCCTGGCACTCGCGAAGCGACGCGCTCTCCACCGCCGTGGTACTGGTAGCGCTTCTGGGCGCGCAGTTCGGCGCCGGCTGGCTGGACGCCGTCGCCGCCGTGGTGGTCGGGCTTTTGGTCGGCAAGGTGGGCTGGGATCTTCTGTGGCAGTCCGCTCGCGAGCTCGTCGATACCGCGCTTCCTGAGGAGGTGCAGCGCCAGATGCACGACGTGGCCTGCAGCGTGCCCGGCGTGGACAGCGTGCACGACCTGCGCACGCGCCAGTCCGCGGGCTGGGTGATGGTCGATCTGCATGTCGTGGTGGGGCCGACGATCACCGTCTCGGAAGCCCACGAGATCGGCAACGAAGTGAGCCGCCGGCTGCGCCACGAATTTCCGCTGCTCACCGACGTGATTTTCCACATCGACCCGGAAGACGACGCCGGCGAAGGCGACCCGAGCAAGCTGCCAGGCCTGCCGCTGCGCCCGGAGGTCGAGGCTGCCCTCGACGAGCGCTGGTACGCACACCCGGTGTGGCGCACCCTGAATGATCTACAGCTTCACTACCTGGACAACAAGGTGTCGGTATCGCTGATCATCAGCGACCCGGTGCACCAGCCGCCCCAGTGTCTGGCCAGCCACCTAAAGGCGATGGCCGGCGACATCGAGTGGCTGGGCCACGTCGAGATTCTCTTCATCACCCGGGCGGCGAGCAGCGCGCTGCGTTAAACCGCGCGGCTAGTTAATGCTGACCAGCACGGCGGTGGCGATACTGAAGTAGATCAAAACGCCCGTGGCGTCGATCAGCGTGGTCACCAGCGGTGCCGAGGCCGTGGCCGGGTCGACCTTGAAACGCTCGAGCACGAAGGGCAGGCACATGCCGATCAGGCTGCCAAACAGCACGATCACCACCATACTCAGCGCAACGATTCCCGCCACCGCCTCGCCGCCGCGCATGATGCCAATCGGCGCCACGGCGATTGCCATGGTCAGGCCCAGCGAGCCGGCCACCAGAAGCTCCCGACCCAGCATTTTGCTCCAATCCTTGACCCCGACATCCCCGGTCGCCATGCCGCGCACCATCAGCGTCGCGGCCTGGGCGCCGGCGTTGCCGCCGCTGCCGATCAGAAGCGGCAAGAAGAACACCAGCGCCACCTGAGCGGCGATCACGTCCTCGAAGTAGGCGATGCCCGCCCCGGAGAAGAGATTGGCGAACACCAGCAGCACCAGCCAGGTCACGCGTTTGCGATAAAGGCTCCAAAGCGGCACCCGGCTCACGCCGTCCTCGAGCTGGCCGATCGACATCCCCTTGTGGATATCCTCGGTCGCCTCGGACTCCGCCACGTCCATCGCGTCATCGTGGGTGACAATGCCCACCATTCGGCCATCATGGTCGATCACCGGCAGCGCCAGCAGATCGTAGCGGGCGACCACGCGAGCGACGTCCTCCTGGGCGCGGTCCACGACGGTGCTGATCACATCCTTGATCATGATGTCGTCGACCACCGCCCCCGGGCGCGCCACCATCAGTTGGCGCAGCGACATGGTGCCGATCAGCTCGCCGTCGCTATCCAGCACGTAGAGCTGATAGACCGTCTCCGCGTCCGGCGCGGTCTGGCGCACGCGCATCAGCGCCTGGGAGACCGTCATGCCGCTGGTGATGGCAACGTAGTCCGAGGTCATGATGGCGCCGGCGGTGCCCTGCTCGTAGCTTGCCAAGCGCTTTAGATCCTCGCGCTCCTGGTGAGCCATGCGCCGCAGCAGCGCTTCACGGCGATCCTCACCCAGCAGGTTGAAGAGATCCGCCCGCTCGTCCGAGCCCATCTCTTCGAGCAGTTTCAGTACCTGGGTGTCAGAGAGCTCGCCAACGACTTCGAGCTGGCTTTCACCGGGCAGATAGCCCAGCACGTTGGCGGCGCGCTCCGGTGAGAGAATATCGAGGATGGCGATCGCTGCCGGCAGCCGCTCGTCATCCTCGATAAGTTCCTCGAGCACCTCGGCGATATCCGCTGAGCGGATTTCCGCCAGCCGCCCGGCGAGCAGGTCCCGGCGCACCGGGTTGGCGTTGAGCGCGTCCAGAAGCGCCGTTTTCAGTGCCTGCAGGGTTTCATCGTTTAGCGACATCGTCATTTCCTCTACTAAACCCAGTGGGCAGGATGAAAGATAACCGTGCGTTTTTTGACGCGGCGCGTAGGCGCCTATAGTAGCAGAGAAAAAAAACGCTCCCTGAACCCGATGGGCTCAAGGAGCGTTTTCGTCGCGCGAAGGGCGTCGGTCTTTCTAGCCCTTACCCGCCTTCTTGCGCAGCTGTTGGATCGTACGCAGTTGGGCCACGGCTTCGGCAAGCTCTGCCGAGGCGCGCGTGTAGTCGAGCTCGGCAGACTTGTCGTTGAAGGCTTTCAGCGCTTCTTCCCGCGCCTGTTCGGCGGCGGCTTCGTCAAGGTCGCTTGCCCGCGTGGCGGCATCGGCCAGGATGGTCACGTGGTCCGGTTGGACCTCCATGAAGCCCCCGGACACAAAGAAGTGATCTTCCTTGCCACCGTCGTGAAACACGCGAACCGGCCCGGGCTGTAGCTCGGTCAAAAGCGGAGCGTGCCCCGGCAGAATACCGAGATCGCCCACGACGCCGGCCGCCACCACCATCTCGATGGTTCCCGAGAAGATCGAGTCTTCGGCGCTGACGATATTGCAAGTGAAGCTATTCGCCATAGCGAATCCCCCTATTGAACGGGATTACTTCTTCATCTGGTTGGCTTTTTCGACCGCTTCGTCGATAGAGCCGACCATGTAGAAGGCCTGTTCGGGCAGATCGTCATAATCGCCGTCGAGAATGCCCTGGAAGCCCTTGATCGTGTCTTTCAGCGACACGTACTTGCCCGGCGAGCCAGTGAATACCTCGGCCACGAAGAACGGCTGCGACAGGAAACGCTGGATTTTACGCGCCCGGGCAACGGCCAGCTTGTCTTCATCCGACAGCTCGTCCATACCCAGAATGGCGATGATATCCTTGAGTTCCTTGTAGCGCTGCAGAACACCCTGAACACCGCGGGCGATGTTGTAGTGCTCGTCACCGACGACCAGCGGGTCGAGCTGACGCGAGGTAGAGTCGAGCGGGTCGATCGCCGGATAGATACCGAGCTCGGCGATGGAGCGCGCCAGTACCACGGTGGCGTCCAGGTGCGAGAAGGTGGTCGCCGGTGACGGGTCGGTCAAGTCATCCGCGGGGACGTAAACCGCCTGTACGGACGTGATCGAGCCGTTCTTGGTCGAGGTGATACGCTCCTGCAGAACGCCCATCTCTTCGGCCAGCGTCGGCTGGTAACCTACCGCGGACGGCATACGACCCAAAAGCGCCGATACCTCGGTACCCGCCAGGGTGTAGCGGTAGATGTTATCGACGAACAGCAGAACGTCGCGGCCTTCGTCACGGAATTTCTCCGCGATGGTAAGGCCAGTCAGCGCCACGCGCAGACGGTTACCCGGCGGCTCGTTCATCTGACCATACACCAGCGATACCTTGTCGATAACGTTGGATTCAGTCATCTCGTGATAGAAGTCGTTACCCTCACGCGTACGCTCACCCACACCGGCGAATACGGAGTAGCCACTGTGCTCGGTGGCGATGTTGCGGATAAGCTCCATCATGTTGACGGTTTTACCCACACCGGCGCCGCCGAAGAGGCCGACCTTACCGCCCTTGGCGAACGGGCACACCAGGTCGATGACCTTGATGCCGGTTTCCAGAAGCTCGTTGGAAGCGGCCTGGTCGGCGTAGCTCGGCGCTTTACGGTGAATCGGCATGCGCTCGGTTTCACCGATCTCGCCGGCTTCGTCGATCGGCTCGCCGAGCACGTTCATGATCCGGCCCAGCGTCTCCTTACCGACCGGCACGGAGATTGCGGCCCCTGTGTTGGTCACGTCCAGATTACGCTTGAGGCCCTCGGTGGAGCCCATGGCGATGGTGCGCACCACGCCGTCGCCCAGCTGCTGCTGGACTTCGAGGATGGTCTCTTTATCGGAGACTTTCAGCGCGTCGTAGACCTTGGGCACAGAGTCCCGCGGAAACTCTACGTCAATCACCGCGCCGATGATTTGTACGATACGTCCGCTCATCTTGGTTCCTCTTTAAAACCTGCAAATGAAACCTGTCTGCCTTGAGCCGGCGGGCGGCTCCAAAGGCGTTATACGGCTGAAGCGCCGCCGACAATCTCGGAAATTTCCTGGGTAATGGCGGCCTGGCGGGCCTTGTTGTAGACCATCTCCAGATCGTCGATCAAATTACCCGCGTTGTCGGTCGCGCTCTTCATGGCGATCATCCGGGCGGCCTGTTCGCACGCACCGTTTTCGACCACCGCCTGATACACCTGGGATTCGATAAAGCGAATCAGCAGGCTGTCCAGCAACGCCTTGGCATCCGGTTCATACAGGTAGTCCCAGCTTCCGGGACGGGCGTTTTCTTCGTTGTCATGTCCGGCGTCCTCACCCATGTCGGATGAGAGCGGCAGGAGCTGACGAACCACCGGCTTTTGCGTCATGGTGTTGACGAATTCGTTGTACACCACGTATAGACGATCAAGACGGCCTTCGTCGTACGCTTCGAGCATGACCTTGACACTACCGATCAGACCCTCGACGGTCGGCTTTTCACCCAATCCGCTTTTCGCCGCAACCAGGTTGCCGCCGTACTTACGGAAAAAGGCGCCGGCCTTTGAGCCCAGGGCGCAGAAGTCCAGCTCAGCGCCTTCCTCTCTCCAGGCGGCGGCGTCTTTCAGCACGGCCTTGAAGAGGTTGACGTTCAAACCGCCGCACAGACCGCGGTCGGTGGACACCACAATGTAACCAACGCGCTTCACCTCGCGCTCGACCATGTAGTCGTGCTTGTACTCGGGATTGGCGTCAGCGATGTGGCCGACCACGTTGCGAATCTGTCGTGCGTAGGGCTGGCCAGCCTTCATCAGATCTTGTGCTTTACGCATTTTCGACGCAGCGACCATTTCCATGGCGCTGGTGATTTTCTGCGTATTTTTAATGCTCCCGATCTGGGTGCGTATCTCTTTTGCAGCTGCCATAGCGATCTACCCTTCGTTCGTGGCTCTCAAAAAGTAGTGAAGCCCGCCCTTTGAAGGCGGGCTGACCATTACCAGCTCTGAGTCGCCTTGAACTGTTCGAGACCCGACTTCAAGCCGTTTTTGATCTCGTCGTTGTAGTCGCCGGTCTGGTTGATCTTGTCCATCAGGTCAGAGTGCTCGGACTTCATGTAGTCGTGCAGGGCACGCTCGAAATCCAGCACCTTGTCGACGCTGACATCATCCAGATGACCTTCGTTGGCGGCGTACAGGGTAAGCGCCATTTCAGCCACGGACATCGGCGAGTATTGATTCTGCTTCATCAGCTCGGTGACGCGCTGACCGTGCTCGAGCTGCTTGCGCGTGGCTTCGTCCAGATCTGATGCGAATTGCGAGAACGCCGCCAGCTCACGATACTGGGCCAATGCCAGACGCACGCTGCCGCCAAGCTTCTTGATGATCTTGGTCTGAGCCGAACCACCAACACGAGATACCGACAAACCGGCGTTGATCGCCGGGCGGATGCCCGAGTTGAACAGGTTCGTTTCCAGGAAGATCTGACCGTCGGTGATCGAGATCACGTTGGTCGGAACGAACGCGGAGACGTCGCCGCCCTGGGTCTCGATGATCGGCAGTGCGGTCAGCGAGCCGGTCTTGCCGGTCACTTCGCCGTTGGTGAACTTCTCGACGTAGTCGGCGTTAACGCGCGCGGCGCGCTCGAGCAGACGCGAGTGGAGGTAGAACACGTCACCCGGATAAGCTTCACGGCCCGGCGGACGGCGCAGCAGCAGCGATACCTGACGATACGCCACGGCCTGCTTGGAGAGATCGTCGTAGACGATCAGGGAGTCTTCGCCGCGGTCGCGGAAGTACTCGCCCATGGTGCAGCCGGAGTAGGCGGCGAGGAACTGCATCGGCGCCGGGTCGGCAGCGCCGGCCGCGACCACGATGGTGTGCTCCATCGCGCCGTGCTCTTCGAGCTTGCGTACCACGTTGGCGATGGTCGACTGCTTCTGACCGATCGCGACGTAGACACAGGTCACGCCCTTACCTTTCTGGTTGATGATCGCGTCGATGGCGATCGCCGACTTACCGATCTGACGGTCGCCGATGATCAGCTCACGCTGACCGCGACCGATCGGCACCATGGAATCGATCGACTTCAGACCGGTCTGGATCGGCTCGTCGACGGACTGACGCGTGATGACGCCAGGTGCTACTTTCTCGACCGCGTCGGTCATCTTGGCGTCGATGTCGCCCTTGCCATCGATGGGGTTACCGAGCGCGTCGACCACGCGGCCAACCAGCTCCGGACCCACCGGCACTTCGAGGATGCGACCGGTGCACTTGGCGGTCATGCCCTCTTCGAGGAGCAGGTAGTCACCCAGTACGACGGCACCCACGGAGTCGCGCTCCAGGTTGAGTACCATGCCGAACACGGAGTTCGGAAATTCAATCATTTCACCAAACATCGCGTCTTCGAGGCCGTGAATTTTCACGATACCGTCGGAAACGGTGACGATGGTGCCCTGATTACGGGCTTCGGATGCGACGTCAAGCTTTTCGATACGCTGCTTGATGATGTCGCTGATCTCGGAAGGATTCAGTTGCTGCATGCCATGTCCCTCGGACTCAAGCGGTGAGCGCGTCAGAAAGGCGGTTCAATCGACCGCGTACCGAACCGTCAATGACGGTGTCGCCGGCACGCAGGATGACACCGCCGATGAGCGACTTGTCTACCTGAGTAGTAATGGAGATTTCGCGATTCAGACGCTTTTTAAGCGCGTTTGCCAACTTGGTTTTCTGCGGCGCCGTCAGCTTATAGGCCGACGTGACCAGCACCTCGACACGCTCCTCGTGTTCAGCGCGCAGGCGCTCGAACTGATCGGCGATGAAGGGCAGGGCCATGAGGCGCCCCTGAGCGGCCAGCGTCGTCAAAAAACGTGAAAGGCCGTCGGGCTTTTCCGCCAGCAGGTCGCCCAGAAGTTCGACCTTTTGCTCACTAGACACCTTGGGGCTGCCAAGCACCCGGCGAAGGGTGTCGTCGGCGACCGCAACGCTTAGAAAGTTCAGCGTTTGGGACCAGCTATCAAACGCCTGTTGGTCACGCGCGTATTCAAACGCCGCCTTGGCGTAAGGACGAGCGACGGTCAGTAATTCCGCCATGGGTCACCTCCTTACAGTTCGGCGGCAAGCTCATCAAGCAACTTGCGATGTGCGTTCTCGTCGACCGACTCTTGCAAAATACGCTCAGCGCCGATGATCGCGAGGTGAGACACCTGAGCACGAAGCTCGCTTTTCGCGCGGTTGACCTCTTGCTCGATTTCCGAGCGGGCGCTTGCAACGATACGTTCGCCTTCGGCTCGCGCCTGTTCCCGCGCCTCTTCGATCATCTGGGCAGAGCGCTTGTTGGCCTGCTCGATGATCTGTGAGGCTTGCTCCTTGCTCTCCTTGAGCGTCTGCTCGGAGCGCTCCTGGGCAAGTTCGAGATCGCGTGTTGCACGGCTGGCTGCGTCCAAACCATCAGCAATTTTCTTCTGGCGCTCGTGAAGCGCGTTGCTGATCGGAGGCCACACGTACTTTATGCAAAACCAGACAAAGATCGCAAAGGCGATCGTCTGCCCGATAAGCGTCATGTTGATATTCACAGGACTGTACCTCTGACAAGTTCGTGGCGACCGGGGTAAAACAAAACCGAGCGTTGAAGCGCCCGGTCAGGTTTGATTAACCGGCAACAACGAAGATCAGGTACATCGCGATACCAACACCGATCATCGGTACCGCATCCAGCAGACCCGCCATAAGGAAGGTTTTGGTTTGCAGCTGGTCGCCAAGCTCCGGCTGGCGAGCGGTAGACTCAATCAGCTTACCGCCGAGGATGGCAAAGCCGATACCGGTGCCGAGTGCACCCAGACCGATCATGATGGAAGCAGCAATGTAGATCATTTCCATGGTAATGCTCCTGGTTTTTTCAAGTTGAAGGTTGAGGTTGAGGGTTGAAGTTAAGGGTGGATCTTGAGATCAGTGGTGTTCGTGAGCGGCGCTCAGGTAGACCACGGACAAAACGGTAAAGATGAAAGCCTGCAGGGTGACGATCAGGATGTGGAAGATGGCCCACGGCACGTCCAGCACCCAGATGGCCCAGAAGGGCAGCATGGCGATCAGGATGAAGATCACTTCACCGGCAAACATGTTGCCGAACAGACGCATCGCGAGGCTGAACGGCTTGACCAGCAGCGATACGATTTCGAGCACCAGGTTGAAGGGAATCAACAGCCAGTGATTGAACGGGGTCAGCGAAAGCTCGCGAGCAAAACCGCCCACGCCCTTCACCTTGAAGCTGTAGTAGAGGATCAAACCGAACACGCCCAGCGCCAGGCCGAGAGTAGCGTTGACGTCGGTGGTGGGTACGATTTTCATGTAATCGACGCCAAGCTTAGCGAACAGCACCGGGAAGAAGTCGACGGGGATGATCTTCAGCGTGTTCATGAACAGAATCCACACGAACAGCGTCAGTGCCAGCGGTGGAATCAACGGGTTATGACCCTTGAAGGCGCCCTGAATCATGTTTTCGACAAACTCGAACACCATCTCGACGGCGTTTTGCAGGCCGCCCGGCACGCCGGTGGTCGCCATTTTACCCGCCTTGCGGAACAGCCAGACGAACAGAAGGCCCATCGCGATCGACCAGCCCATGGTGTCCAGGTGGATCGCCCAAAAGCCCATTTCGCTCGCCTCTTCGGCGCTATGCGCCAGCGACCAGCCGTTGACCGGATGATGACCAAAGGTCAGATTCTGCAAGTGGTGCTGGATATAGTAAGTCGTCGAGACTTCGTTACCTGCGGCCATGGAGATGTCACCTCAATCAGTTGTACGGCGTTTCAGCATTAACCAGGGCGCCAGCCAATGCGTCAGTATCACCGCAACATAAGCGCTAAAAAATAAAGTAGGGTTTGAGGGAGGCACTGCCACGAAAACCAGCGTGAAAAGTGCCACCGTCAAACCAAACTTGCCTGCCTCGGCGCGCAGCAGGTGCGTGGAGCCGGCTCTGCGGCCACGAGTGCGAAGAAACCCCATTCGCTGTATGAAAAATGCCTGTGGCAGTATTGCCACCAGCGCCCCGGTCAGCACAGAAATGCTGCCGGACACATCGGCCGCCGGGTACGCAAGCGCCGCGCCGAGCAGCATGATGGCTAACTGAGCGAGCGTGAGCTGAACGATATAGGTTCTGCGCCGCTGCGTTTCGAATCGCTGCATAGCCCCCGGCCCAACCCCTCGGCACTCGCGTGTCAGCATCGAAGGCTGAAGCCGTGGCGTCCGCTGTTTTACTCTTTGCCGTTCCGTTACTGCGAACAACCTGCACAAATCTTGCGCGATTATAGGGAAGCGCTATCGCACCTTCAACCGAAGTTGCGTCTAATTTGCGGGTTTACGCGCGCAGTTGCGACCAAAGCGCTAAAAAAAGGGGCTAACGTGTGGCCATTTAATGAGCCTGCTATTTATTCAGCCAACCCGCTATTTGATGTGCCCGAGAATGCCGTCGAGCTCCTCGAGGCTGGTGTAGCGAATGGTCACCTTGCCCTTGCCGCGCTGGCCGTGGTCGATCGACACCGGCGCGCCGAGCAACTCCCCAAGCTGGGTTTCGAGCCGCGTAACGTCTGCGGTCTTGTTCGAGCGTTTGGGCACGGCCTTGGCGGCTTCATCGCTGCCAAGCTTTTTGACCAGCGCTTCGGTGGCGCGCACAGTCAGGTCATTGTTGACCACCTCGTGAGCGATACGGCGCTGCTGGGCGCTGGTGAGCGATAAAAGCGCGCGGGCGTGGCCCATATCGAGATCGCCGCGCTCCAAAAGCGTCTGCACCTCGTTATCCAGGCTCAAAAGCCGCAAGAGATTCGCTACCTGGGTGCGCGATTTGCCGACCGCATCGGCGATCTGCTGCTGGGTGAGTTCGAACTCGTCGCCCAAGCGCTTGAGCGCGATCGCCTCTTCCACCGCGTTGAGGTTCTCGCGCTGTATGTTCTCGATCAGGGCAAGTGCCAGCGCAACGTCGTCGCTGACGTCACGAATGACCGCGGGGATAACGTCGAGTTCGGCGAGCTGCGCGGCGCGCCAGCGCCGTTCGCCGGCGATGATCTCGTAGCGAGACTCGCCCACCGGGCGCACGACGATCGGCTGCATCACGCCCTGGGCACGGATCGAGTCGGCGAGTTCCTCAAGGGCTTCGGGCTGAATATCGCGGCGAGGCTGGTACTTGCCGCGGCTCAGTTGGCCCAGCGGCAAACGCTCGAGACGCTCGCTGTCGGCGGCCTCGACGACGACGCTCGACGGCGCTGTATCGACGCTTTCAAACGTTTCCTCACTGGTGAGATCCAGACTGTCACGACGACGTGCGCCCGCTCCGATGAGGGCGTCCAGGCCACGTCCTAGCGCGCGTTTACGCGTCATGCGCTTCCCCTTAAACGTTGAGTCAATACCCGGCCGTCAGGCGCTAAAGTGCCAGCTTGCGAATCATCTCTTTGGCGAGCACGCGATACGCCTGGCTTCCCCGCGAAAAGCGCGCGTAGTGGGTGACCGGCAGGCCGTGGCTCGGCGCCTCGGCCACCTTCACATTGCGCGGAATGGTGGTCTTAAGCAGCGCATCGCCGAAAAAGTCCCGCAGTTGCTTGTCCACTTCCCGCGTCAGGCTCGTGCGCTTATCGTACATGGTGCGCAATATACCGGAAATCGCGAGCTCCGGATTGACGCTCTCCTTGATCTGCTCGACGGTATCCAAAAGCGCCGACAGCCCTTCGAGGGCGTAGAACTCGCACTGCAGCGGAATCAGCACGCCTTGGGCAGCGGTCAGCGCGTTGACGGTGAGCATATTGAGCGATGGCGGGCAGTCGATCAGCACCACATCGTAGTTCTCGGCCACCGTGCTGAGCGCGGTGGAGAGCCGACTCTGGCGCTCGTCGCGATCCAGAAGTTCGACCTCCGCGGCGGTGAGATCGCCGTTACCCGGCAACACGTCAAAGTTGACAGGCAAATTCTTGATGATCGCCTCATGAGCGCTGGCCTCACCGAGCAGCACGTCCAGCACGCTCTTGTCCAGATCGTACTTGTCGATTCCGCTACCCATGCTGGCGTGGCCCTGGGGGTCGAGATCCACCAGCAGCACGCGGCGGTCGAGACTCGCCAGGCTCGCCGCGAGATTGACGGCCGAGGTGGACTTGCCCACGCCGCCTTTTTGGTTGGTCAGGGCAATGATCTGGCTCACTACAAGGCTCCTTCAGGGGTCAAAATCAACAGCTGCCGGGTCGCCGTCTCATAGGGGATTGGCAGCCGATGCCGCGCTGTCAGCGCGATATCGGCGGGAAGTGCACTGAGTTCATCGTCGGCGCCGGGGCCTTTCATGGCCAGCCACTGCCCGCCGGGGCCCACGAGCTTTCGGGTCAGCTCGACAAAGTCGACCAGGCTTGCAAACGCACGGGAGACGACCTGATCGAAGGTCCGCTCGCCAAAGGCTTCGACCCGTACCTGGGTCGGGGTCGCGTTGTCGATCGAAAGCTCCATGACCGCCTGGCGCTGAAAGCGCACCTTCTTGCCGTTGCTGTCGACCAGCGTGACTTGAACCTCGGGCTTCAAAATGGCAATGACCAGGCCAGGAAGGCCCGGGCCTGCGCCGACGTCGAGCAGCGTATCGCCGTGCACGAAAGGCGCGATGGCGGCGCTGTCCAGTACGTGACGAGAGACCATCTCGACCGGATCGCGCACCGCGGTGAGGTTATAAGCCCGGTTCCACTTGTGCAACAGCGCCACCAACCCCAAAAGCCGCTCGCGCTGGGAAGCGCTAACCTCGAGACCAAGGGTATCGAGGCCGTCATCCAGCCGGGTAGCGACGTCAACGGGCAGGTCATTCAAAAGCGGGGACAGCGAACTCATCCGTTCGCTACCTCGGCGCTTTGGATCATGCGGCGTTTTTTCAGATGGATCAGCAAAATTGAAACCGCCGCCGGGGTCACGCCGGAAATACGCGCCGCGTGGGCCAGGGTTGCCGGGCGGGCCTCGATGAGCTTCTGACGAATCTCGTTGGAGAGGCCCTCGACCTTTTGATAGTCGAGCTCTGCCGGCAGCGGCGTGTTCTCATGACGCTTGAGCTTGTCGATCTCGTCCTGCTGGCGGTCGATATAGCCCTGGTACTTGGCGTGGATCTGCACCTGTTCGGCCACGGCGCCGCTCTGCACCGCCTCGCTTTCAAGGCCGGGAAGCGCTGCGATATCGGCGTAGGTCAGCTCCGGGCGCTTGAGAAGATCCGCCAGCGAGTACTCGCGATTAAGCGGATGGCCGGTTTTCTCAGCGACTTTTTCGGCGGCGGCGGTGTTGGGCTGGACCCATACCGATGCAAGGCGTGCGCTTTCGCGCTCGATCGCCTCGCGCTTTTCGCTAAACGCTTTGAAGCGTGCGTCATCGACCAGTCCAAGCTCGCGGCCTTTTTCGGTCAGGCGCAGATCCGCGTTGTCCTCGCGCAGCATTAGGCGATACTCCGCGCGCGAGGTGAACATGCGGTAGGGCTCTTTGGTGCCCATGGTGATCAGGTCATCAACCAGCACGCCAAGATACGCCTCGTCGCGGCGCGGGTGCCAGGATTCGAGCGACTTCGCCCGGCGGGCGGCGTTGAGCCCGGCCAAAAGTCCCTGGGCGCCGGCCTCTTCGTACCCCGTGGTGCCGTTGATCTGGCCGGCAAAAAACAGATTGTGGATAAATTTGGTTTCCAGCGAGTGCTTGAGATCCCGCGGATCGAAGAAATCGTACTCGATGGCGTAGCCCGGGCGCGTGATATGGGCGTTTTCCAACCCCTTCATCGAGCGTACTACCTGAAGCTGAACGTCAAAAGGCAGCGAGGTGGAAATACCGTTGGGGTAAAGCTCGTTGGTGTCCAACCCTTCGGGCTCGATGAACACCTGATGGCTCGACTTGTCCGCGAAACGGTGAACCTTGTCCTCGATCGACGGGCAGTAGCGCGGCCCGGTGCTTTCGATCACGCCGGAATACATCGGCGAGCGATCGAGATTCGCCATGATGATGTCGTGAGCGCGCTGGTTGGTATGCGCGATATGGCAGCTCACCTGGCGCGGGTGCATGTCGCGCGAGCCCAGATAGGACATGACCGGCGTTGGCGTGTCGCCGGGCTGCTCTTCGAGCTGGCTAAAATCCACACTTTTGGCATCGATGCGCGGTGGCGTGCCGGTTTTTAGTCGATCGACGCGAAACGGCAGCGCCCGCAGGCGCTCGGCCAACGCGTTGGAAGGCGGGTCGCCTGCACGGCCGCCTCGGCTGGTGTCGAGCCCGATATGAATCACACCGCCCAAAAACGTGCCGGTCGAGAGCACGACGGTTTCGGACATGAAGCGGATGCCGGTTTCGGTGACGACGCCGCGCACGGTGTCGTTATCCACAACCAGATCGCCCGCCGCCTGCTGAAAGATTGTCAGGTTCGGCTGGTTTTCGAGCATGCCGCGAATGGCTGCCTTGTAGCGTACCCGGTCGGCCTGAGCGCGAGTGGCGCGCACCGCGGGCCCCTTGCGGGCATTTAACACGCGAAACTGAATACCGCCCAGGTCAGTGGCAAGCCCCATGGCGCCGCCCAGCGCATCGATTTCTTTCACCAGGTGGCTTTTGCCGATACCGCCGATGGCGGGATTACACGACATTTGGCCCAGGGTTTCGATGTTGTGAGTGAGCAGCAGGGTTTGACAACCCATGCGAGCAGAGGCCAGTGCGGCTTCGGTTCCCGCATGGCCACCGCCGATGACAATCACGTCAAAGCGGTCGGGGTAATTCAATTGACACCTCAACTTGGCCCTTCCAAAAAGCGCCGATCGATCGTTTGAGAACGAGGCTCGCCTCGATAAGCCCGCCAGTATAAACCTCCTGTGAATAACAGTCAGGTTTTTCCACACCTCGGTTTGTCAGTACTGATCTACTAATAACAAAATAAAAAATATAAAGAGAAGTTCTGTTGATGTTGTAACTAATGGTGTGGATAAAATCTGTGTATAAGCCATTAAAAATTATATTTTTCAAATCACTATATTGTTGACCAAACGGTGATTAAAGGGCGTAGTTGCTGCGCAGAAGCGGTGTTGGGGCTGTGGATCGAATGGGCATTTATACACAGCGCCAAAAGAACACGGCTTATCCACCGACGCATACCGACGCTGTGCGCGCGCTTGTAAACATCAGAGCCAGCGTTTGATAAATGGCTTTAAAGCGCGAATGGCGGGCGACGTAGGCGGGCATGAAAAAAATCGAAAAAATGTTGTCCACAGGCAAAAAAAGAGCCTGTCACAAGGACAGGCTCAAAAATAGCCGGTTTTGGTGAAGGATTTTGAGCGTACAGCGCGCCTTAAGTACGCGTTTCAGTGCTTGAGTACGCGGGCCAAAAACGATTGGGTGCGTTCGTGTTGGGGGGTATCGAACAGCTGCTCCGGTGGGCCCTCTTCGGTGATCTCTCCTTTATGAATGAAGATGACGCGATCGGCGACTTCGCGGGCAAAGCCCATTTCGTGGGTGACGATCACCATGGTCATGCCCTCTCTGGCAAGCTCGCGCATGGCGTCGAGCACCTCGCCGATCATCTCCGGGTCGAGCGCCGACGTGGGCTCATCAAACAGCATCAGCCGGGGCTCCATGGCAAGCGCCCGGGCCAGCGCCACACGCTGCTGCTGGCCGCCGGAAAGCTGGCTGGGGTACTTGTTCGCTTGGTCGGCGATGCCCACGCGGTCGAGCAGGCGCTTTGCGGTTTGAGTCGCCTGATCCCGGCGCTGGCCGCGCACCTTGATCGGCGCCAGGGTGACGTTGTCGATCACGCTCAAATGCGGAAAGAGGTTGAACTGCTGAAAGACCATGCCGACTTCGGTGCGAATGGTTTGAAGCGCTTTTGAGCTCTTCCCATAGGGTTTGAGCGTGTTGTTATCCACTTCAAGGGTGCCGGCCTGAAACTCCTCGAGCCCGTTGATGCAGCGGATCAGGGTGGATTTACCCGAGCCGCTTGCGCCGATCACTACGACGACTTCGCCGGAGGTGATCTCAAGGTCGATATTGTTGAGCACGTGCAGGGCGCCAAAGTGCTTGTTGAGCTTTTCCATGCGCACGATGGGAGCGGGGTGTGAAGATGGGTTCGCTGTCATGGCGCGCTCCTTATTGACCGGCAAGGTTCGAACGCTCGACCAGGCGCAGCACCACGGAGAGCGTCCAGGTGATGGCCAGATACAAAAGGGCCACCATGAAGTAGACCTCGAGCGCGGTGAAGGTGGTGGCGATGTAGATCTGCCCCTGGCGTACCAGCTCGCCAACGCCGATCACCGAGAACAGTGAGGTGTCCTTGATACTGATGATCGCCTGATTACCCAACGGTGGCACCATGCGTCTAAGCGCCTGGGGCCAAATCACGTAGCGAAACGACTGGGCGCGAGAAAGCCCAAGCGAAAGAGAGGCCTCGCGCTGACCGCGCTCGATTGACTGCACGCCGCCGCGCACGATTTCCGAAATGTAGGCGCCGGAGTTCACCGCGATGGCGGCAATACCGGCGACCAGCGCGTTGATCGGCCCGCCCAGAAGCTGCGGCAGCCCGTAGAAGATGAACAGTACCTGCACCAGAATCGGCGTGCCGCGAAAGACTTCGATGTAGATCGTCGCGACCCAGCGCATCCAGGCCACAGGGCTGATGCGCAAAAGGCCGAAGAAGATGCCGATGAAAAAACCGATGGCCAGGCCCCCGAAGGAGATGGCCAGCGTCCACGGAATACCGGGTAACAGGTGGGGGATCGAGGCAAACGCCGCCGACCAGTCGAACTCAAAGGTAACGTCCACGCGTTATCTCCAGGTGAAAATTACAGGTAGTACGGGTAAACAAAGGGTCGGGCGTTATCGCCCGACCCTGAAGGAGTGCGTTACTCGAGAGCCGCGTTAGTCGGCGGTCGGCGCTTCACCGAACCACTTCTCGTAGATCTCGTCGTAGGTGCCGTCTTCGCGCATGGCCGCGAGCGCTTCGTTGCTCGGCTCTAGCCACTCGCTGCCCTTGTGGAAAACGAAGCCGTACTGCTGGCCTTCGTAAAGCGGGCCGACCACTTTGGTACGGCCTTCGCCGCGGGTTTGAGAGAAGTAAGCGACGTTGGGCGCGTCATACAGCACCGCGTCGACGTTGCGGCCCAACAGCGCCATGTACATGTCGGCAGTGCCCGGGTAGGGGGTAATGTCGGCGTCTTCACCCAGCTCCTGCTGCAGGAAGTTGTAGCTGGTCGAGCCGATCTTGGTGGCGATGCTCATGCCTTCCAGATCGTCGATCGCTTCGACGTCGTCGTTATCGGCGCGCACGATGATCTGCAGGCCGGAGTCGTAGTAGGGGTCAGAGAAATCGACGACCTGAGCGCGCTCGTCGGTAATCGTGATACCGGCGATAGCGATCTCCTGGCTGCCGGTCTGGACCGCCGGGATGATGCCCGAGAACTCCATGGTGGTCAGATTGACCTCGAAGCCGGCGCGGCGGGCGACTTCGTTGATGATGTCCATATCGAAGCCGATCATTTCGCCGGAGTCCGGGTCCATCATCTCGAAGGGAACGAAGCTTGGGTCGGTAGCCACGTTGACCGATGGTGTCTGGGCCAGTGCGGCAGTACTGCCAAGACTCAGCGTCAGGGCGGCGGCGATAGCGCTATAGCTAAACGTATTGTTCATGTGTTTCCCCGTGATGTTATAGGGCACGGCGTTTCGGGCAGCCATTGCCCGTACGCGCGCGCCGTTTTAGACCTATCAACCTTGGCGAGAAACCGCCAAGGCGTCAAGTCACGAGAAAGCAGGGGAGTTAACGCAAGTGCCCGGCGGGCTCAAACCATGAAGGAGGCGCCGCACCCGCAGGTGGTGGTGGCGTTGGGGTTTTGCACGCGAAAACGCGCGCCGGCCAGGCCCTCTTCGAAATCGACGGTGGAACCGACCAGGTACTGGTAGGAGAGCGGGTCGACCACCAGGGTGGCATCGCCGAACTCGATGAGCGTGTCATCGTCGTCGACGCTATCGGCGAAATCGAATCCGTACTGAAAGCCCGAGCAGCCGCCGCCGGTCACGTAGACGCGCAGTTTCAGCGCGGGGTTTTGCTCCTCGCTCATCAGCGCCTTGATACGCTGGCGGGCGCTGTCGGATAGCAGTAGTGGGGTTGGTACGAAAGCTTCTGCACCGCTCATGGGTACCTCCCGCAAGCTGAATGGCTGGATGAAAGGGCAATTATGGGTAATCCCCAGCAAAAGGGTCAACTATTGCGTGCCCTTTTGCCGGGAGATCGCGTCGTGCCCGAGCGCTTACGGCATTAGCGCCGGGGCGTTGAGGCCGGTTTTTTCGTCGAAGCCAAACATCAGGTTCAGGTTCTGAATCGCTTGGCCGGAGGCGCCCTTGACCAGGTTGTCGATCACCGACAGCACCACGACCGTGTCGCCGCCTTCCGGGCGATGAACGGCGATCCGGCAGGTGTTGTTGCCTTTCACGCTGCGCGTTTCCGGGTGGCTACCAGCGGGCATGACGTCGACGAAGGGCTCGTCCCGATAGCGCGCTTCGAACAGCGCCTGCAGGTCCTCGGCGCTTTTGGTCAGCGTCGAGTAGAGCGTGGCGTGGATGCCGCGAATCATCGGCGTCAGGTGCGGCACGAAGGTGAGCTTGATGTTCCCCGCCTGCATGTCGTTCAGGCCCTGGCTGATTTCCGGCAGGTGGCGGTGGCCGGAGGCGCCGTAAGCCTTGAAGGATTCACTCGCCTCGGCGAGCAGCGAAGGCACCTTGGCGCCGCGCCCGGCGCCGGTCACGCCGGATTTGCAGTCGGCGATCAGCCGGGTCGGGTCGACCAATCCCGCTTCCAGCAGCGGCAGATAGCCAAGCTGCACGGCGGTGGGGTAGCAGCCGGGCACGGCAACCAGACGCGCGGTCTTGATCTTTTCGCGGTGCATCTCGGGCAGCCCGTAAACGGCTTCCTCGAGCAGTTCCGGGGCGCCGTGTGGCTGGCCGTACCAGCGGCTCCACTCGTCGGCGTCGCGCAGGCGAAAGTCCGCCGAAAGGTCTATGACTCGAGTGCCGTTATCCAAAAGCTCGCCAGCCAGCGCGTGGGCGACGCCGTGGGGGGTGGCAAAAAACACTGCGTCCATGGCGCCCAGCGCTTTAGCGTCGGGTTCGCTAAAGGCGAGCCCATCAAAATGGCCGCGCAGGTTGGGGTACATGTCGCTCACCTTGACCCCGGCTTCTGAGCGCGAGGTGATCGCCTCGACGCTGACTTCGGGATGTCCGGCCAGAAGCCGCAATAGCTCTACGCCGGTGTACCCCGTACCGCCTACGATGCCGACCTTGATCACACGCCACCCCTTATCCGTTCTCTGGTTTGATTCGAATACGTCGTTCACAGCCTAATAAACTGGCGATGGGCTGTCCAAGCTCGTCAAACTGTCCAAGCTCGTCGAGCTATGATACACAAGAGTGGCGGCCCGTGAGCGCAGGAATCGGTGAGTGAACGCTTACTTTTTACCGGGTCGACAGCGCGCAGGGCACCTCTCTGATAAAAAAGCCAACAGCTAAGGAACGCGGTCGTGGCACGGTATTCCCGAGCAGATTTCACCCTGGAGGCCTTTCGCCGCCAGCTCGCCAACGTCGACGCACTGCCCCAGCTGTGCGTACTGGGACTGCTCTCCGGAATCATCACCGGGGCGGTGATGGTGGGCTTTCGCCTGCTGCTCGAGATGGGCGCGGTACTCTACATGCCCGACGCCAACCCGGAAGCTTTCGAAGGGCTCGCCCCCTGGCTTCGCGCGCTGCTGCCGCTGTTGGCGGTCACGGTGATCGGCGTGTTTCTCTACCGCCAGAAGGCCGCGGCGCAAAAGCTTGGCGTCAGCCACGTGATCGAGCGGCTCTCCTATCATCAGGGCCGTTTTCCGCTGCGCAACTGGCTCAATCAGTGGTGGGTCGGCGTGGTGTCGGTGCTTGGCGGGCTCTCCGCCGGGCGTGAAGGCCCGGCCATCCACCTGGGCGCGGCGGCGTCGAGCGGGCTCGGGGTCAAGCTTCGCCTGCCCAACAACAGCCTGCGCGTGCTGGTCGCCTGCGGCACTGCGGCAGGTATTTCCGCTTCCTTCAATACGCCGATCGCCGGGGTCATCTTCGCCATGGAAGTGGTGATGATGGAGTACACGCTGATGAGCTTCATGCCGGTGATTCTGGCCTCGACCATGGGGGCGGTCGTGGCCCAGATGGTTTACGGCAGCGAACCCGCCTTTCGTATTCCCGAAGTCACACTCGGCTCCTTGATGAACTTGCCTTGGGTGGTCATCACCGGGCTGTTCATCGGGCTTTTAGCCGGGCTGTTCATTCATATCGCGCGTAACAAGCGTTTGGCCGCGATGCCGCTGTGGATGCGCCTGGCGGCGGTGGGGCTTGCCACCTCGGCGATGGCCTGGTGGTTCCCCCAAGTGCAGGGTATCGGCTACGACAGCCTGGCCGCGGCGCTCAATAATCAGCTCGGCGTCTACGTGCTGCTGGGGCTGGTCGTCGCCAAGCTGTTGATCACCGCGCTGACCGTCGCCGGCGGCGTGCCTATCGGTATCATCGGCCCGGTGCTGGTGGTGGGCGCGGCAGCCGGGGCGCTCAGCGGCTCGCTGGGGCTCTGGATCTGGCCGGCCCCCGCCGCCGACCCGGGCGTATTCGCCATGCTCGGTATGGCGGCGATGATGGGCGCGGTGCTCCAGGCGCCGCTGGCCGCGCTCATGGCGCTTTTGGAGCTGACCCATACGCCGAACATCATGCTGCCGGGCATGCTGGTAGTGGTGGTGGCGTGTTTGACCTCGCGCCAGCTCACCGGCTGCGAAGGCTTTTTCCTGAGCTCCGTACGCTACGGGCTGCACCCGCTGCAGCAGCCCTTGATGCAGGCGCTCTCACGCGTGTCGGTCCCGGCGGTGATGGAGCGCCAGTTGGTGCGCACCGAGCGTGTAGTTACGCCAGACCAAGCGCGAAAACTTCTGGAAACCAATCCGGTGTGGCTACTGATCGAACGCTCCAGCGACAAAAAGCCGGCGCTGGGGCTCAAGGCGGCGGCGCTGGCGCGCTGGCTTTTAGAGCACGACGAGGCGCTCGACGGCAAGCCGCCCCCGGAGGACGAACTGGTGGATCTTCTCGAAATTCCGGGCCAGCGCGTGGAAATGGCGCCGATCGCGCTCCAAGCCACGCTCTCCGAGGCGTTTTTGAAACTTCAGGACAACGCCTTGGGCGCGCTTTACGTGGTGCACGGTTATCGCCCGAAGCAGCAGCGAATTTCAGGTATCATTACCCGCGGTGCCATCGAGCGCTATTACCACTACTCGGATCCAAGCGATAAAGCCGGACCCCGTGACAATGAGCCGACCGCGTAAGGAGAGACCATGTATTTATGGATGAAGGCTTTGCATTTGATGGCCATGGTGACCTGGTTCGCCGCGCTTTTTTATCTGCCCAGGCTTTTCGTTTATCACGCCACGGCGCGCGACGCTGGCGATGAGCAAGCGATTACTTACTTCAAGACCATGGAGCGCAAGCTCTACCGCGGGATCATGACGCCGTCGATGATTCTGGTGCTGATTTTTGGCGGGATCATGCTTTACCTGGTGCCCGGCTGGATGAGCCAAGGCTGGATGCACGTCAAGCTGACGCTGGTGGCGCTATTGATCGCTTATCACCACGTTTGCCTGATCTATCTCAAGCAGTTCGCCCAGAACCGCTGTACCAAAAGCCACACCTTCTTTCGCTTTTTCAATGAAGCCCCGGTGATCGTGCTGGTCGCGGTGGTGCTGCTTGCCGTGTTGAAGCCGTTTTAATGCATCAACCGCTTCCTCCCACCGTTTTGGTGTTGGCCGGGCACGACCCGACCGGCGGCGCAGGCCTGATCGCCGATAGCGAAGCCATCGCCGGCTGCGGCGGCTGGGCGCTGACGATCCCCACCGCCACCACCGTGCAAAACTGCCGCGATGTCCAGCGCGTGTTGCCCGCCGACCCGCAGATGATGCGGCAAAGCGCGGCGGCGCTTGGCGACTTCACTATTGGGGCGATCAAGCTGGGGCTTCTGGCCGACGCGCCGACGCTGTTGGCCGCCGAGCAGATCATCCGCCGCTTTCCCGGCGTTCCGGTGGTGGCAGACCCGGTATTGAAAGCCGGCGGCGGGGCTGAGTTATCCACAGCCGCTTTGCAAAAGCTCTACATAGACCGGCTGCTTCCGCTTGTGGATATCCTGACGCCCAACCGCTTTGAGCTGATGACGCTGACCCCGGATATTGCCGAAGGCGAGGACGACACCGCCCGCGTGGTGGCGCTGATCTCCCAGGGCTGCCAGGCGGTGCTGGTGACGGCCACCGACGACCCGCTGCCGGGTAATCCGGACCAGGTGGTGCATACGCTGCACTCGCCGGACACCACGCGGCAGTGGCAGTGGCCGCGCCTACCGGAGCGTTTTCATGGCTCGGGCTGCACGCTCGCCTCGGCGATCGCCGCGCGCATGGCGGTGGGTGAGCGCTTACCCACCGCCTGCGAACAGGCGCAGCACTTTACCTGGCAGGCCCTGTCGAAGGCCTATGCGCCGGAAAGCGGCCAGTATCTTCCCCGCCGCTTGCCTCGCCTGACCCGCTTTTGATCTCATTGGCCGCCGATCGATAAAGCGCCTGTTTACGCCACGCCGTCAGGCGCTAAGCTATCAATCATTGAGCCAACCACGCTGAGGATGACATGACCACATCTGCCGAACTCTTCGAGCAAGCCACGCGCCACATTCCCGGCGGCGTCAATTCCCCCGTTCGCGCGTTCAAGGGCCTGCACCGCCCGCCGGTGTTCATGGAGCGCGCCCAGGGCGCCTACCTGTTCGACGTCGAGGGCAACCGCTACATCGACTACGTCGGCTCCTGGGGGCCAATGATCACCGGTCACGCCGACCAGGACGTGCTCGCCGCGGTGCGCGCGCGTCTGGATAACGGGCTGTCATTCGGTACGCCCACCGCGGTGGAAACCACCATGGCGGATCTGATCTGCGAGATGATTCCCTCGATGGAGATGGTGCGCATGACCAGCTCCGGCACCGAGGCGACCATGTCGGCGATACGCCTGGCCCGGGGCAGCACCGGCCGCGACAAGATCGTCAAGTTCGAGGGCAACTACCACGGCCACTCGGATTCGCTGCTGGTGAAAGCCGGCTCCGGCGCTCTGACCCACGGTGAGCCGAGCTCGCCGGGCGTACCGGCATCACTGGCCGAGCACACCATCACGCTCTCCTACAACGACCCGGAAGGCGTCGAGGCGTGCTTTGCCGAGATCGGTAGCGAGGTCGCCTGTATCATCGTCGAGCCGGTAGCGGGCAACATGAACTGCATTCCGCCGCAGCCCGGCTTTCTGGAAACCCTGCGCCGGGTGTGCAACGAGCACGGGAGCCTATTGATCTTTGACGAGGTAATGACCGGCTTTCGCGTGGCGCTTGGCGGTGCCCAGGCGCACTACGGTATTACGCCGGATCTGACCTGCCTTGGCAAGATCGTCGGCGGCGGCATGCCGGTCGGCGCCTTTGGCGGACGGCGCGATATCATGCAGAACATCTCGCCCATGGGGCCGGTTTATCAGGCGGGTACGCTGTCGGGTAATCCGCTGGCCATGGCCGCTGGCGTTACGCTGCTACAAAAGCTCAAGGAACCCGGCTTTCACGACGCGCTGACTCAGCGGGTGCAGACGCTGTGTACCGGGCTCAAGGAGCGTGCTGACGCAGCGGGCGTGCCGATGATGACCCAGTCCGCCGGCGGCATGTTCGGTCTCTTTTTCACCTCTCAGTCGCGGGTCGATAACTTCGCCCAGGCCACCGCCTGCGACCCGGAAATCTTTCGCCGCTTCTTCAGCGCCATGCTCGATCATGGCGTGTATCTGGCGCCCTCGGCGTTCGAAGCGGGTTTCATGTCCAGCGCCCATACGCCGGAGGATATCCAAAAAACTCTGGAGGCCGCCGAAAAGGCGTTTGCGCTGCTTTAATCAGAGCGATCGGCAAACTGCTGCTACACTCAAAACGCCGCCCATCCGGGCGGCGTTTATGGTTGATGAGGTTACTCACCATGAAACGGCGATCGATTTGGTCTTATACACTGGGCGTTGCGGGTTTGGTGGGCGCCTTATCCACCGGCGCACTGGCCTATCAGGAGCAGGACATGACCCGAATTCAGATCAACATCAGCGGCACGGAAGGCGCGGAGTTTTCAGCGCACTGGCGGGTAAGCGACGGCGACCAGGTCACCGAGTACTCGGAGGAACGTATGAGCGTTCCCGCCGACTTCAGTTATGAAGGTACCGCATTAGAAGGTGAGGTCACGCTGTTAACCGACAACGAACGTTTGGAGGTAGATATCCTCAAGGGTACCAACCGCTCACGCTCATCGACTCAGGGTAAGGGGGGGACGCTAACCCTGCATCTTAGATAAGCGTTTTTAATAATTCTTGTGCATAAAAAAAACCGCCCTCAAGGGCGGTTTTGGCTTCCAATATCTTTGAGCGATAAACGCTTAGCGAGCCTGCTTCACAACGTTATTGTTGTAGCTGCCGTAAGTTTCGATAGTGGATTGATGAGCATTTTGAGTGTACAAAGCGCTTTGGCTAACTTGCTGGTAGTTGCCATAGCCGTTGGTCAGGATGTAAGAGTCGTGACGGTCGCCGCTTTGCATTACATTGTATTCGTTGTCGTTACCGCCCTGGTTAACGATAACGCTCTTCAGTTCGTTACCAGACTGTGTTACATCGGCAATGTTACGGTCGCCACGCAGAGTAACGGTGCTATCGTTCATGTTGCCGTTTTGATCGAGCATGGTCAGGTTATCGCTGCCGTAAGACTGCGCCACTGACTTGTCATCAAGGCCGTCTTGCATGATTTCAGCTACGTTACCGTTGCCGTTTTGAAGAACGTAGCTGTCGTTACCGTTCCCTACCTGGTTCACGACTGTATCGTTGCGGCTGCCTTGTTGCTGAATGCTGGAGACGTTCGCTGCCTCGAACGGAGTGGGAGCCTGGCCGACAACATCGTCCTGAACGACGGTAGCTGCGTTGTCGTTACCACGTTCCTGACGAATACGTGATTCCTGGTTACCGTACTGAGTAACGTTGGTGCTGTGTTCGTTGCCGTATTGGATAATGTAGGAATCGCTGGCGACTTGAGCAGAAGCAGCGGTGCTTAGTGCAAGAGCGATACCAGCAGCGATAGTAGTGATTTGAGTTTTCATTTGGTGATTCCCCTTTATGATGACGACTTGCTTTGTTGGTTACTGAGCAAGGATTTTTGCTCAGTAAGTGACGACGGTGACTGGTCGCGCATTGCCCGAGAACGCTTGTTGCTCGACATTGATGCTGCGGTAACCACTCCCCGATTGTGAAATCGTGATATTGCTTTGCTGACCCGTTTGAGTAACGAAGGCTTCCGCTCCTTGAGAACCGTTATTCTGAAGAATCGAAACGCTGTGCTCGTTACCTTTTTGCGAAACCTGGCTGGTATTGTTGCCACCGATTTGTTCGATTGACGCCGCATTTGCGTTACCGATTTGGCGGATACTCGAAAAGTTACCGTTTTGATACTGGGCCGAATAGGATTGAGCGACGTTGGTCCGGTTGTTGTTACCGTTTTGGTAAATGACGCTGTAGTTACCGGGGCCTATCTGCTTTGACCCGCTATAGACATACTGAGCGATACGATTGTCTTGGCCGGCTTGGGCAGCGGATGAAAATGTCATCGTTAGGGCGATTAGCGCTAGCGACGGTTTGACCGTTGCTGCTCTTAACAGCGAAAACGCCTGGTTGATAGTCATCCTCATACCCTTTGAAAGTTTTTGTATCAAAATGTATTCACGAGGTTGAGTTTGGCCTATCTGTGAAATTGCGCTATCAGTAATTTTCCTGGATATAAGATCATCTATTTAATTATTCTAATAATACAAAGTACTATTTTTTTAATACTATTGTAAGATGTTGTTTTTAGTGCATTAAAAAAGCGGTGCCACACTTGTGCGACACCGCTTTTGGTAAGTTTTTAGTGACCGAACGCTTCTATCGACCAATCTTTATTAGGAAAATGGCGCGTACAGACACCAAAAAATATTGTTCACATATTTTTACAATTCTGGAATGGGCGCATTCAAATAGTCGGCAAGTACCGAATCTTGAATATTGTTACCGCTTGCCAGATTCCAAAGGTTGTTTTCCACTCCTTGAGCGATTAGGTGAATAACCGCAGACTCCACCGCCGACATGACCGCCATCTGTACAGGCTCGTTGGTGGTAATCCCCGCTTCGGCTTCCAGCAGTCGACGGAAATCGATAAAACGGTACACCCCGGCACGTAGCTCTTTTGAGTAGATGGTCTTGGTGGTCGTTACGTTGGCAAGTATCTCGCCGGTGGAAATCTCCACCGCGCGCAGGTTGATCGTGACCTGGTCAACCTGGTACTGGCCCGAAGCACCGATGCCGAAGTATTCAGCGCCCGCGCCGCCGGTGCGTACGTTGGACTCATACGCGATGATACCGCCTTCGAGCATGACTGACGCCGCCCGCAGCGACGGTAGCGTATCGGGTTGGCCGAAGCGCTCGAACTCGGCACGGATGATGCGCCGCTCGGTCAGAAGATTTTGAAGCCCGACCCGCTCAAGTGGGATGAACCAACCAGAATCGGCAAGCGCGCCGGTTAGCATCGCCGCAGCCCCTTGCGTCACAGCGGTGGAGAAGGTGCTGGCTGGCGCCGGGCGGTACTGACCGGTCTGATCGCGAAAGTCGTAGACCGAGACGAAGATTTTGCCTGCCGGCGGCGGGAGCGAAACGAGATCCTGATAGGTAGCCCCGCGTGGTGTGAGCGTGGCTTGAGCACCTTCCAGATTTTCCGAATTGGCGACCATGCCGGCGCAGCCGCTAAGAAGCGCAGCCAGCATGAGTGAAGCGATGATTTTCATTGTGATCCCCTGACGATACAAATAAGCGTTATGCGGCGTTTTGCCGATTCGGTATTGGTAAACGTGAGCGCTGTTTTTATTAAGGATTAAAGGCGCCGCCTACGCTGATATTAGTTATATCGCCGGTGAGCTTGTCCACCACACGTACGACGAGCTCGCCGCCATCGTCGCTTACCACTACGTTGAACTCGCCGCTATCGAAAGAGCCCTGATCGACATTGCCGGCGCCCACATCGTTGATTAGCTGCGAAATGAGCCGGCTTTCCAGACTCTGAACGAGTCGGTCTGTGGAAGAGAGCCTGTCCACGCTGCGCGCATTGGGGTCGGTGGTGGTATCCTGAGCCTGCGCCTTACCCAGTAGATAAGTGCCCATGAAAGGGTCGCCACCAAAAGAAGGATTGAGCGGTCGGTAAACCAGATCCCCTGCGACTGCGTGTGTAGTACCCGCTAACGCCAGAGCGGCGACGCCTAGCATGAAACTGCGTTGTTTGCCTTTCATTATCGTAACTCCTCGCTTCCCAGATCTTTGTCTGACGTTAACGCCGTTGCCAACTGTTCCTTTAGCAGCGCTTCCTGAACCACTTGTACCGCCTCGTCAGCGGCTTCATCCGCCTGATTGATTCTTGGCGAAAGCTGCGTGCGGAAATACATTTGATTGCCCTGCATGATCCAGACTTGGCTTCCCCAACGGGCGTCCGGGCGCTCCTGAATCGTGATCGTGGCGTTGTTGATTAGCGGGTTATCCATAGCGCGCTGACTGAATGCACGGTAGAACGAACGACCGGCCATGGTGATGGTGCGATCGATCATGACCCCGGTCAGCTCACTGCTGCCGTAACCGCGCGGCTCGATTTCCGCACCGTCTGGCCCGGAGAGGCGGTTGATCGCATCCACCTCTTCCTGCTCGTTTTCCGACAGAGTGTCGTTTGGTGAAGCCGGCTGGTTGGGAGATACGGGCTGGCCAGGAAGCTCTTCGCTGGCGTAAACCGACAGGGCCAGCGTCAGCAGGCAGGCGGCGAGCGGTAAATGAAAACGATACGTGACCATGGCCGAATGCTCGTTGGAAAATTAGCGGCCGCGCTGCAGGCTACGCGCGGTTTCGATATTGGGTAGAATCGGCCCCAGGTTCTGATGAATCCAGTTAAGCGCCTGAATGCGGTTGTGCACGTTGATCTTTCTAAAGATGTTGTAAAGGTGCGACTTGACCGTGTGCTCACTGACAAAAAGCTTTTCGGCGATCTGCTGGTTCGACGAGCCCGCGCTCAACAGCGAAATGATCTCCATTTCACGATTGGTCAGCCCACAGGCCGGACGAAACGCGTTGCTTTGGTACTTGCGATAAAAAAGGATGAGCCGTGCCATCAAGTCACGCGACATCCAGAGCTCATCGTTTAGAAGCGCGTGGATACCCTTGCAAATCACTTCGAGATTTTCGTTGCGGTAGAACACGCCCTTGAGCTGCGAGCATGAGAGCGCTTCCAGCGCATGGTCCATGTCACGGATGTTGAATGCGGCCAAAGGCATGCGGGCGAGCGATTCGGGAAGCTTTTCCTGCCAGTCGGGAATGGCATCGACGCTAATGTGATCCGCATCCACCAGCAAAAGCTGATGCTCGGCGTTGGACGCCGGCAGCGTCGCCCCCGGCGCGTAAAGATCGATCGTGTGACCTGTTTTTTTATTCAGGTACTCTGCAAATAGCTGAGATTGAGGGCTTTTTTCGGTGACGATGTACACCACGCCCTGGGTCCTTTCCTGCACCATCGATAAACCCTCCAACTGCAAATAAAGTGTGAGACGCTAATGAGGTGATTGTTACCTGGAAGATCAGTTTAGTAAAGTTATGTTACTAAAAATAAGTGAAATGGCGCTTCACCTTCATATTGCTTAGGAAAAAGTAAGCCGCCGGTCTGATTGGCTAGTCATCTTTCGGATGAACAGTCTAATCCATCTACCTGAAGTCGCCATCTTTAGCTGCGATCTCGTTCGGCGTAAACTGAAGAGTCCATACTGGAGGTGACACCATGTCCGCGGTCGATACGCTCGTTTTAGCCAGCGGTAACGCTGGCAAGTTAAAAGAGTTCAAACAGCTTCTTTCGCCCTTGATGTTCGATGTGCGGTTGCAGTCCGAATTCGGCGTGGTGGACGTCGAAGAGACCGGCCTGACCTTTATCGAAAACGCACTGTTGAAAGCGCGCGAAGCGAGCCGGATTAGCGGGCTACCGGCACTGGCAGACGACTCGGGTCTTGAGGTAGACGCACTATCCGGGGCGCCGGGTATCTACTCGGCGCGCTTTGCTGGCGAGCCTAAAAGCGATGCGCGCAACAACGAGAAACTTCTTCATGCGCTCGCCGACTGCGCCGAAGGTCAGCGCACCGGACGCTACTGGTGTGTGCTGGTTTATTTGCGCCACGCCGACGATCCGGTGCCGATCATCGTTCAGCGCAGCTGGGAAGGGGAGATACTGGCCCACCCGCGCGGCGACAACGGCTTTGGCTACGACCCGCTTTTCTGGCTACCGGACCAGGGTATGAGCGTGGCGGAGCTTTCGTTTGAAACCAAGAACCGGCTCAGCCACCGGGGCCGGGCGCTGCAGGGGTTGGTCGATCTGTTGAAGGTGGCGCATGGGTAATACCCCACCGCTGTCGCTTTATATCCACACCCCTTGGTGCGTTAGAAAGTGCCCTTACTGCGATTTCAACTCGCACGAGCCGCAAAGCCGAGAGCTGCCCGAGGCGGAATACCTCGATACGCTACTGGCGGATCTGGATGCCGATCTGACGCTGGCCGACGGCCGCTCGCTCGAGACCATCTTCATCGGTGGCGGCACGCCGAGCTTGTTATCGCCTTCGTTCTACCGGCGTCTGTTGAGCGAAGTACGTGTGCGGCTGCCTTTCTCGCCGTCTATCGAGATCACCCTGGAAGCCAATCCTGGCACCACCGAGCAGGCGCGCTTCGTCGGCTACCGCGAGGCGGGGATCAATCGGCTCTCGATCGGCACCCAAAGCTTTCAACCCGCTCAGCTCGAAGCGCTGGGCCGTATCCACAGCGCCGAGGAAGCCGCCGACGCCGTGGGCCAGGCCCGCGCTGCGGGCTTCGATAATCTCAACATCGATTTGATGCACGGCCTGCCGGGGCAAACGCCGGAGCTGGCGCTGGCCGACATCGACCAAGCGCTTGCGCTTTCGCCGGATCACCTCTCCTGGTATCAGCTGACGCTCGAGCCCAACACCGCCTTTCATTCGAGCCCGCCGGTGCTTCCCCGGGAGGAGGCGCTTTGGGACATTCAAGAGAGTGGCCACGAGCGGTTGGTTCAGGCGGGGTTCGAGCGCTACGAAATCTCGGCCTACGCCCAGCCGGGTCAACAGAGCCGTCACAATATTAACTATTGGCAGTTCGGCGACTACCTGGGGATCGGCGCCGGCGCCCACGGCAAGCTTTCGCATATCGACGAGCAGGGGCACTGGACGATCGAGCGGCGCTGGAAGACCCGCCAGCCCGATGCCTACCTGCGCCGACGCTTTGATCCGCGCGGCTTCATCGCCGGCAAATCGACGATCGATGAAGCGGAGCTTCCGCTGGAGTTCGCCATGAACGCGCTGCGCTTGACCGACGGCGTCGATATGGCGCTTTGGTCGGCGCATACGGGCCAGCCGCCGGAGGTTCTCTTGAAGAAACTATCCAGCGCTGAGAAAAAAGGACTTTTAGTGCAAGTGCCGGTAAAACTACGTGCTTCTCCTCATGGTCTATTATTCTTGAACGAGCTGTTGGCGTTGATCAGTGACGACTGACCCACAGCCCGGTTTAATCAAATAAGCTTTTAAAGGAGTGAGTGATGCGTATTTCTCGACTGTTGACCCCGGTAGCCGCGGCCCTTCTGATTGCCGGGTGTGCCAGCTCCGACCCCTACGGCGGCCAAACGCAGCGCTCCAGCACCGGCATCGGTACGGGTATTGGTGCGGTGGTCGGCGGTGTGGCCGGCGCGCTCTCCGGTGACGGCGCCACTAGCCGTCGCGACCGTGCGCTGATCGGAGCTGCCGTAGGTGCTGCTGCGGGTGCCGGTGTTGGCGCTTACATGGACCGTCAGGAGAATCAGCTGCGCGAAAGCCTGCAGGGTTCGCGCATCGAAATCGACCGTCGCGGCGACGACATCGTGCTCAACATGCCCAGCAGCGTAACGTTCGGCTTCGACTCCTCGGAGCTGACCAGCCAGGCACGCAGCTCGCTCAATGAAGTAGCCAACGTACTCACTCAATACACCGATACGCGCGTCAATATCGCTGGCCACACCGACAGCACCGGCGCCGCCGACTACAACCAGCGCCTTTCCGAGCGCCGCGCTCAGGCCGTAGGTAGCTACCTGAGCCAGAACGGTGTTTCTTCCTCTCGTCTGGTAACCAGCGGTTACGGCGCATCGCAGCCGGTGGCCAGTAACGACAACGAACAGGGCCGTGCGCAGAACCGTCGCGTTGAAATCACCCTGACGCCGACCGGTCAGGCCGGCCAGAACCAAAATCAGGGCCAGGGCAACTACTGATCGATGTGATTCGACCCGGTAGGGTCTGACCCGCGAGCCCGCTATCATGGATAGCGGGCTTTTTTATTTCACCAGTGCGAACCGCCATGCTCTCCTACCAACACGCCTATCATGCCGGCAATTTTGCCGATGTTCATAAACACCTCACCCTTTATGCAGTGTGTGATTATCTATTACGTAAAAAAAGCGCTATTACATATATAGATACCCACGCCGGTCGCGGCCTTTATCCGTTGGGATCAAGGGAAGCCATGAAGCTTCAGGAGCATCGCGAAGGTGTCGAGCCGCTATGGAAGGCGCGCAAAAGCTTGGCCAACCCATTACTGTGCGAATGGCTCTCACACGTGGCTCGTGTCCAGGCCGATGACACCGAATTGAGCCGCTACCCAGGCTCGCCCTGGTGGCTAAGCCAGGGGCTTCGCGAGCAGGACGCGCTGCGCCTTTGCGAGCTGCATCCCGGCGAGCATGCCGAACTCGACGGCCAGACGCTGCCCGAGGCGGCGCTGCGTATCCATGGCGATGGGCTGGCCGAGCTCGAAAGGCGCGTGCCGGTGAGAACGCCTCGGCTGTGCGTGCTGATCGACCCGAGTTTCGAGCGTAAGGCGGAGTATCAGGAGGTGGCGGATAGCGTGATTTACGCACTCGATAAGGTGCGCCACGCCGTTATGTTGATCTGGTACCCGCTGTTGCCGTCAGGCGCTCATCACACGCTGCTAAGCGCGCTGAAAACCAGCGGCGTGCGCAAGATCTGGCAAAGTGAGCTCACACTACGTGAACCCGGCGTCGAGGCCCACGGTATGTACGCCAGCGGCATGCTGGTGATCAACCCCCCTTGGGGGCTCGATGAGCGCATGCAGGGCGCGATGAGCGAGGTTACCGCGCTGCTCGGCGGCGAGAGCCGCTTCGATGCCCGTTGGCTGGTCGAAGAGTAGCCAAACTAGGCCGGCAAAACTTCCTGGGAGGTTTTGACGCGATCCAGTGCGACCAGCGTACGAAACCATTTCACGTTCGGGTTTTCGTGAAACAGCGCGTCGCAAATTTGCTGGAAGCGACGCATGCTGGGCACCAAAAGCACCAGCATGAAATCCGCCTCGCCGGTCACGTAGTAGCATTGCTGAATCTCCGGGCCTGAAAAGCGCGCCTTGAGCGCGTCCAGGTCGGCGGCGTGGGTCTTGTCGGCGCGCACTTCGACGAAAATCGTGATCACCTGACCGAGCTTGTCCGGGTCGAGCACCGCCACGTTCGCCTTGATGTAGCCCTCCTTTTTGAGCCGCTGAATGCGCCGCTGCACGGAGGCGGTGGAAAGATGTACCGCCTCGGCCAGCTCGCGAAGCGGTGTCTGGCAATCCTTTTGCAGATGTTCGAGCAGGGCTTTATCGAAGTCATCCAGCACCATTGTGTGTGCTCCGTGAGAAAATTTATCGTGATGGCCGGCTAATTCGGGCGCCTTTATCGTACGTGATGCAATAAAGTACCGCGACCTGTTCCTGTCCGGAAGCGCCTCATGCCTACTCAATCCTCTATCGCCCTTGGCGTTACTCTGAACGTCGCGGCTTCGATCTTCTTTGCGCTCATGTTCGCCTATACGCCACTGCTCGGCGCGCTAAGCGGCTCGGAAATTTACGGCTGGCGCATGCTGCTCACTTTTCCCTGCCTAACTCTGTTCATTCTTTGGCGCGGCTACGGCGCGCTCGTTATCGAGGTGGCGCGGCGCCTAAAAGCCGAGCGCTACTTTTGGGCAACGCGGCTTCTCGGGGCTGGGCTGCTCGGCGTTCAACTATGGCTTTTCATGTGGGCGCCAGGCCACGGGCAGGGGCTGGCGGTGTCACTAGGCTATTTTCTGATGCCGATCACCATGATCATCATCGGCCGCTTCGCCTTTGACGATCGTCTGTCGCGCTTTCAGTGCTTGGCCAGCCTGCTCGCTTTGGCGGGGGCATTGAATCAGCTGCTGATCTCTCAGGCGCTGGCCTGGCCCGCGCTCGTGGTGTGCCTAGGCTATCCGCTCTACTTTTGGCTGCGCCGGGCGACCGACACCAACCACATCGGCGGGCTCTGGTTCGACATGCTGCTGGCGCTTCCGGTCAGCCTCTTTTTCATCGTTAATGGGGGCGGTGTGATCGGCGCGCCGAGTATCGAATCCGCGGCGCTGGTCGTGGGCCTTGGGCTTTTGAGCGCTCTGGCGCTGGTGTTTCAGGCGCTCTCGGCGCCGCTTTTGAACCTGAGCCTGTTCGGCCTTTTAGTCTATGTAGAGCCTCTGCTGCTGTTCGCGGTGGCGCTGTGGCTGGGTGAGTCGGTCGCCCCCAACGAGTGGCCGACCTATATCGCCATCTGGCTGGCCGTTTTCGTGCTGTGCGTGGAGGGCGTGCTCGGTATGAGCAGAGACCAAACAGCGTTTTGGCCGATGCGTCGGCGCAGTCATTAAAATGATTCACCTGATCTCAAAAAAAGATCACTTTTGCTCAGCGCAGGTTTGCGCGAGCATGGGTTTATCGAGTCACGTGTAATAGAGCAGGAGAGTATGATGAGCGATCAAACCGCCCCCTTTCGCGCCGATGTCGTGGGCAGCCTGCTGCGGCCAACGGCCATCAAGAACGCCCGTGAAAAAAGCGACAGCGACCTTCGCCGCATAGAAGACGCGGCGATCAAGCACGCGGTCGACGAGCAGTGCCAGTGCGGCTTGAAAGTGGTCACCGACGGTGAGTTTCGCCGCGCCTGGTGGCACTTCGATTTCTTCGAGGGGCTCGAAGGCGTAGAGGGGATCGACGCCGAGCAGGGCATCCAGTTCAGCGGCGTGCAGACCAAATCGCGCAACGTTCGCGTGACGGGCAAGCTGGGCTTTGGCACGCACCCAATGCTCGAGGATTTCAAGTATCTCGCTAGCGTCAGCGGCAACGCCACGCCCAAGATGACGATCCCCAGCCCCAGCGTGCTGCACTTTCGCGGCGGTCGGAACGTGGTCAGCCAGGATGCCTACCCCAATATCGACGACTTCTTCGACGACCTCGCCCGGGTTTACAAGGAGGCGGTGCAGGCCTTTTACGACGCCGGCTGTCGCTACCTGCAGCTCGACGATACCGTCTGGGCGTACCTTTGTTCTGATGAGCAGCGCGCCCAGGTCGTCGAGCGCGGTGAAGACCCGGATCAACTCGCCCAAACCTATGCCCGGGTGATCAACCAGGCGCTCGAGAACAAACCCGAGGACCTGGTGATTGGCATGCACGTTTGCCGCGGTAACTTCCGCTCGACGTGGATTTCCGAAGGCGGCTACGAGCCGGTCGCCGAGCTGCTGTTCGGCTCGGTGAATATCGACGCGTTCTTTCTGGAGTACGACTCCGACCGCGCCGGCGACTTTGCGCCGCTGCGCTTCATCAAGCCCGGCCATCAAAAAGTGGTGCTGGGGCTGGTGACCACCAAGACCGGCGAGCTTGAGGACCCACAAGCGATCAAGGCGCGCATCCTGGAGGCGGCGCGCTACGTGCCGCTCGATCAGCTTTGCCTGAGCACCCAGTGCGGCTTCGCCTCGACCGAAGAGGGTAACTCGCTCAGTGAAGCCGAGCAGCAGGCCAAGCTTGCGCTTGTGGTCGGCATCGCCCGCGACGTGTGGGGCGAATAAAGGCTAATAGCCTATTCAATAAGCTCTGTAAGAAAAGTAAGCACTTACTCACAAAGGTGGCCGGTGCTACTTGCCGATGCAGAAGCTGCCGAAAATCTCGCCGAGCAGATCGTCGGCGCTGAACTCGCCGGTGATCTCGCCAAGCGCCCCTTGGGCGTCGCGCAGGTCTTCGGCGAGCAGCTCACCGGCGCTTAGGCCTTCGAGCTGGGCGCGGCCGTTATCGAGTGCGGCCAATGCTCGGTCCAGCGCGTCCAGGTGGCGCCGGCGAGCCGAGAAACGCCCCTCGGTGGTGGCGGCAAAGCCCATCACGTCCTTGAGATGCTTTTTCAAACTGTCCACACCCGCCCCGGTCTTCGCCGACAGACGCAGCGTCGGGGTGGCTGTGGATAAATCGATACCCGCGGCTTCTTCGCTCTCATCGATCTTGTTGCGCACCAGCGTGAGTCGCGAAAGCTGAGGCAGGCGTTCGACGAACTCCGGCCAGATCGCCATCGGATCCGTCGCCTCGGTCGTTGCGGCGTCCACCATCAGAAGCACCCGGTCGGCTTTTTCGATTTCCGCCCAGGCGCGGGCCACGCCGATCTTCTCCACCGCATCCGGCGTGTCCCTGAGTCCGGCCGTGTCGATCACGTGAAGCGGCATCCCGTCGATATGGATATGCTCGCGCAGCACGTCCCGGGTGGTGCCGGCGATGTCGGTGACGATCGCCGTCTCCTGCTCGGTCAGCGCGTTCAAAAGACTCGATTTGCCGGCGTTGGGTCGCCCGGCGATCACCACGCTCATGCCTTCACGCAACAGCGCGCCCTGGCCCGCGGCGCGGCGTACCGACTCTAGCTCCTTCCGTACGGCCTGCAGCCGTGTGGCCACGTGGCCGTCGGCGAGAAAGTCGATCTCCTCCTCGGGGAAGTCGATGGCGGCCTCTACATAGACGCGCAGCGCAATCAGCCGTTCGACCAGCTGTGATACCCGGTTCGAAAACTCGCCCTGCAGCGAGCGCACGGCGTTTTCGGCGGCCGAGCGCGACGTGGCGTCGATCAGATCGGCGATCGCCTCGGCCTGGGCAAGATCCAGCTTGTCGTTTAGAAAGGCGCGCTCGGAGAACTCGCCTGGGCGGGCGAGGCGCGCGCCGAGCGCCACGCAGCGCTCGAGCAGCATGTCCATGATGATCGGCCCGCCGTGGCCCTGAAGCTCCAGCACGTCCTCGCCGGTGAAGGAGTTCGGGCCTTCAAATGAAAGCGCGATGCCTTCATCGATGATGCCTTGCTCGCCATGAAACGGCCCGTAGTGCGCGTAGCGGTTGACCGGGCATCGCCCCAGCAGTGCGGTGGCGATATCGCCGCAGGCAGGTCCTGAGACCCGAATGATGCCGACTCCGCCGCGCCCGGGCGGGGTAGCCAGCGCTGCGATCGTGTCCTGGGTGTAGAGTGTTGAGGCCATGGCGCGTCTCTTGAATGAATGGCGATAGTGTGAATTCGCGGCGCTCAAAACGCCAGACCCCCGCACGGGGCGGGGGTCTGGTGAGTCAAGTGCGGGGAGCGATTACTTGGTTCGCATCCCTTTACCAACGCTTGGGTCGTTCTCTATGCGCTTGGTGATGAAGTACTGCTGCGCCACCGAGATAATGTTGTTGACCACCCAGTAGATGACCAGACCCGCCGGGAACCACAGGAAGAAGAAGGTGAAGATGATCGGCAGTAGCCGCATGATCTTCGCCTGCATCGGGTCCGGAGGCGTCGGGTTGAGCATCTGCTGCACGAACATCGACACGCCCATCAGAATCGGCAGGATGAAGTAGGGGTCCTTCACCGAGAGATCCTGAATCCAGAAAATGAACGGCGCGTGGCGAAGTTCCACGGACTCCAGAAGCATCCAGTACAGCGCGATGAACACCGGCATCTGCACCACAATCGGAAGACAGCCGCCGAGCGGGTTGATCTTCTCTTTCTGGTAGAACTTCATCATCTCCTGAGACATCTTCTGGCGATCGTCGCCGTAGGTCTCTTTAAGCCGCTGCATCTCCGGTCCGAGCTTGCGCATGCGCGCCATCGACTTGTAGGCCTTGGCGGATAGCGGGAAGAGCACGGCTTTGACCAGCACGGTCAGAAGCACGATCGACCAGCCCCAGTTGCCGACGATGTCCTGGATATGATCGAGAAGCCAGAACAGCGGATTGGCGATGAACCAGAGCCAGCCGTAGTCCACGGTCAGCTGAAGGTTGGGGGCGACCTGTTCCAAATAGTCCTGCACCTTCGGGCCCATGTAGAGCGTGGCCCCTAGGGTTGCTTCACCTTCGGCGGCGACGCTGCTGGTCGGGCCGGCAAAGGCGACCACGTTGCGATCGCGCGCGTCGGTGGTGACATAAAAAAGGTTTTGCTCGTTCTGCTTCGGCGCCCAGGCAGAAACGAAGTAGTGCTGGATGATCGCGATCCAGCCGCCTTCGGCCTCGCGATTCTGGAAGTTACTATTTTGAATATCTTCGAAGTCGATTTTTTCGTAGCGCGTGTCCGGCGTGGAGTATGCCGCGCCCATGTAGGAGTTCATGCCCAGCGTCACGCCGCTGGAGGGGTCAGGGCTGTTATCGCGCGCCAATTGGCCGATAAAGCGGGCGCTGACCGGCGCATCGGTGTTGTTCGCCACGAAGTAGTCGACGTCGACCGCGTAGTTGCCGCGCTCGAAGGTCAGCCGCTTGGTGATCTCGACGCCATTGACGTCGGCGGTCAGGTCGACGTTGAGCGTCTGCTCGTCGTTGCCCAGGCGGTATTCGGTGCGCTCCGGCGTAAAGGCGATACGGCTGGCCTGGCCATCGAGCTGAATGCCCGAACGCGCGACGTAGCTTCGCGTGGCGTTGTCCGAGAGCAGCACGTAGTTGCGCTCGGAATCCAGCGTCATCTCGTGCTGGGGCAGGGCGGCAAAAACGATGTCGCCGCCGTAAGGGTCGATGCGCACGTCCAGCACGTCGGTGGTGACGGCGATGAAATCGCGGCTGGCAGCATCGCTTGCCGACTCCGCCGGTAGCCCTTCGTCGGCGCTACCCTGCGGGGCACCGCTGCTGGGGACGGTCAGATTGTCGCGGTTTGCGCCTTCATCGGCCGGGGTGTTGTCGCGCTGGGTGATTTCCGGCGTCGATTCGAAGCTGGTCTGCCCGTAGTCCTGATTCCACTGGATCACCAGTAGATAGGCCAGTATGGCCAGTGGAATCAGCAATAAAAGTCGTTTTACGTCCATGAGGGGTCTGCCCGATGGGTGGTGAACATGCCAATGGCGCAGCGCCGTTTACTCGGCCCAAGACACACGAAAGCCTGCCAGAAGGCAGGCCCGGGTCGAGCAGCGACGTGTTGAATCAAGCGCCATGCGTAGCGTTTTCAAGCAGGGAAGGCGGTGCGGCGGCCGTTGCCTCTCGGGCGAGTCGTTTCCACATGCCGTGTAGCTGGCGGGCAAGGGTGTCATTATCGATATCCTGTACGCCGCGTTTTGCCAATACCACGATATCCATCGCGGGAAGGCGGTGCTGACGAAGTCGAATGGATTCTCTAACAAGACGCTTGAAGCGGTTACGATCGACGGCGAGCTTGACGTTCTTCTTACTGACCACAAATCCAACGCGAGGATGTCCTCGAGGCGAAAAGCGCGCGAGCGCCATCATGCCTTTGCCGTGGACCTTGAGGTCTGCCTGCTCGAATACGTGGCTGAAATCCCCGGCATTCAGTAAACGTAAATCCCGGGGAAAGCCCTGATGCGACACACGCAATCTGAAATCAGGCGCTCAGACGCTTGCGGCCCTTGGCGCGACGGCGATTGATAACGGCACGGCCGTTTTTGGTTGCCATACGAGCACGGAAGCCATGCGCGCGCTTGCGCTTGAGAACGCTGGGTTGAAAAGTGCGTTTCATAACTCGTTATTCCCACGTGGTTTAGGACGAAAGTGAATTCCAAACGACCCGGTCCAGTGAGCAACTAGCCGGGGAGATCCAATTCAAGACCGGAAATTGTAGAGACTTCGCGCCCCCGGTGCAATTTTTATGCGTACAAAAAGCGCTAAAAACCTTCTAACGCCCCACAACGTGTCTTCAAAGCGTGCGCATCGAGACACTACTATTACTAATGAAGTTATTTAAAACCTGCTGTTATTAATGGTGGGGATACTATTTGTGGATAAGTGGTTTTAATATTTTATTAACAGCTGGTTAAAGTTATAAAAAATGTGTGCATAAGCCGTCAAAAAGCGGCTTGAAAGATGTGAAAGGGGTGTGTATAGCGCGGGAGAAAAACGCGATCGGACGAGCTGTCCCCACCCCACACCGAACTTTTCCCGCTAGCTCGCGCAAAGTTGTCCACAGGCCAAAAAGGGGCCTTTACACGTGTGGATAACAGGGAGGCTGAGCGCTACAATAGTCGGCCGTTTTCAACTGATGGTGAGATGAGTGTCACTCGCGCTTTGGCAGCAGTGCCTGGATTATCTGCAGGACGAACTAAGCTCCCAGCAGTTCAATACATGGATTCGCCCTTTGCAGGCCGAAGAAGGAGACGCCAACGAGCTCTGCTTGCTGGCGCCCAACCGCTTTGTGCGCGACTGGGTGAGCGATAAATACGCCAAGCGCATTAGTGAACTGATCCGCGAGCTATCACCGGCAAAGCCGCCCAAGGTGAGTCTGACCGTTGGCAGCCGCCGTGCGGCCGCCCCCCAGCCGCGAGAGCTGGGTAATCCGGTGTCAGCCGCGCCACAGCGCCCCGCCGCGCCGGCTGTTCATACCCCGCCGCGCGGCGATATTGCCGATGAGCGCGAAATCGATGCCGAGCGTGAAGAGTCTGCGGGTAAACGTACCGGCGAACGCCAGGTACAGGTCGAGGGGAGCCTCAAGCACGCAAGCGGCCTCAACCCCAATTTCACTTTCGACAAGTTTGTCGAGGGTAAGTCGAACCAACTCGCCCGCGCGGCCTCCCGGCAGGTGTCGGAAAACCCGGGCGGCGCCTACAATCCGCTGTTTCTTTATGGCGGGGTGGGGCTGGGTAAAACCCACCTGATGCACGCGGTGGGCAACGCCCTGGCGGGCAAGCGTGAAAATGCCCGCGTGGTCTATCTGCACTCCGAGCGCTTCGTCGCCGATATGGTCAAGGCGCTACAGCTCAACGCGATTAACGACTTTAAGCGTTTTTATCGCAGCGTCGACGCGCTACTCATTGATGATATTCAGTTTTTTGCCGGAAAGGAGCGCTCTCAGGAAGAGTTTTTCCACACCTTCAACGCGCTTTTGGAAGGCGGCCAGCAGATGATTCTGACCTCGGACCGCTACCCCAAGGAGATCAACGGGGTAGAAGAGCGCTTGAAATCGCGCTTTGGCTGGGGGTTGACCGTGGCCATCGAGCCGCCGGAGCTTGAAACCCGCGTGGCGATCCTGATGAAGAAAGCCGACCAGGCAAGCGTCGATTTGCCGCATGATGCCGCTTTTTTCATCGCCCAGAAGATTCGCTCCAACGTGCGCGAGCTCGAAGGCGCGCTCAAAAAAGTCATCGCCGACTCCCACTTCATGGGCAAGCCGATCACTCAGGATTTTATCCGCGAATCGCTAAAGGATCTGCTCGCACTTCAGGACAAGCAGGTGGGCGTGGACAACATCCAGCGCACGGTGGCGGAATACTACAAGATCAAGGTGGCGGATCTGCTCTCAAAGCGCCGTTCGCGCTCGGTCGCAAGGCCGCGCCAGGTGGCGATGGCTCTAGCCAAGGAACTGACCAACCACAGTCTGCCGGAAATCGGCGACGCCTTTGGCGGGCGCGACCATACGACGGTGCTACACGCCTGTCGCAAGGTCAAAACGCTGCAGGAAGAGAGCGCCGACATTCGCGAGGATTACAAAAACCTCATGCGCCTGCTCACCAGTTGAGCCTTTGCCAACGCGCCTTGTGCATACACTGATATTCGACGAGCCGATGCGGCCTTTGATCCTTTAACCTGGAGTAGTGATGAAGTTTTCAATTTCCCGAGAGGCGCTGCTACGTCCCCTTACGCTGGTAGCGGGCGTGGTCGAGCGCCGTCAAACGCTACCGGTGCTCTCCAACGTGCTGATTCAGGTCGAGGGCGATCAAGTCGCGCTGACCGGCACCGACCTCGAGGTCGAGCTGGTTGGCCGCACGGTGGCAAGCCAGGTGGAGCAGGAGGGCGGCGCGACCGTTCCCGCGCGCAAGTTGATGGACATCTGTAAATCCCTGCCGGATCAGTCCGAGATCCAGCTGGCCCTCGAAGAGGGGCGGGCGGTACTGCGCAGCGGCCGCTCGCGGTTCACGCTATCGACCCTGCCGGTTGCGGAGTTTCCCAACATCGAGGATGGCGAAGGCAGTCAGGAGCTGAGCATCCCGCGCGGCACGCTCAAGCACCTGATCGAAGCGACCTCCTTTGCCATGGCGCAGCAGGACGTCCGCTACTACCTGAACGGGATGCTGCTCGATATCCAGAATCAGCTTTTGCGCGCCGTAGCTACCGACGGTCACCGGCTGGCGATGTGTTCGCGGGATGTCGATGTCAGCGTCGAACAGGGCCAGAAAATGATCGTGCCCCGTAAGGGCATCCTCGAGCTTTCGCGCCTTCTTGACGACAGCGACGAGCCGGTGAGCCTGACGCTAGGCGCTACCCATCTGCGCGCTCACACCGGCGACTTCACTTTCACCTCGAAACTGATTGACGGCAAGTTCCCCGACTACGAGCGCGTGGTGCCCAAAAACGGCGACAAGGTACTCATCGCCGAGCGCGCCGAGCTGCGTCAGGTGCTGTCGCGCACCGCGATTCTCTCCAACGAAAAGTACCGTGGCGTGCGTTTGTATCTGGAAGAGGGTAACCTCAAGGTGATGGCCAACAACCCGGAGCAGGAAGAAGCCGAAGAGAACGTGGCGATCGAATATACCGGCCCTACCATGGAAGTCGGCTTCAACGTCGGCTATCTGGTCGATGTGCTGGCGGTGCTCAATGAGGACCGTGTGCAGATGACGCTGGCCGACCCGAACAGCAGCGCGCTGTTGGAAGAGCCAGGCGGCGGCGATGCACTCTACGTGGTCATGCCCATGCGGCTTTGATGTCACTTGGCAAGGCGGCGCCTAATTCAAAGGCGCCGTTTTTTTCACGCATTGGCAGCAAGGCGATTAAGCAATGAGCCTGACCCAGCTCAACTTTCAAGGCATTCGAAACCTGGCCACGGTAGAGCTTGCGCCGTCGCCCCACGTCAACCTGATTCACGGTTCGAACGGCAGCGGCAAGACCACTCTGCTTGAAGGTATTCACATCCTCGGTATGGGACGCTCGTTTCGTACCCGCCAGCTCAAGCACGCCATACAGTTCGAAGCCCCCGCCATGACGCTCTACGGCCGCTTGGCCGGTGACCCGGAGGTTGCCCTTGGGGTGCGGCGCCTTCGCGCTGAGCGCGAGCTGGAGCTGCGTTTGAAGGGGCAGAAAGGCGTACGTCTGGCCGAACTGGTCGATGCCATGCCCCTTCAGCTTATAAACCCGGATGCCTTTCGCCTATTGGAGGGCTCGCCCGCCGGGCGACGCGAGTTCATGGATTGGGGTGTGTTTCACGTGAAACACGATTTTTTGCACGCCTGGAAACGCGCTCGCCGCGCGGTGAAACATCGGAATGCGCTGCTAAGGCGTGGTAGAATAACCGATGCGGAAATTGCGGTGTGGGAGCAGGAGCTTTGCGAATCCGGCGAGCGAATGGACGCGCTGCGTCAAACCTGGTTTAGCGCGTTTTTGCCCGTTTTCGAACAGACGCTCGAACGCCTGTTGCCCATTGAAGGGCTAACGCTTCGCTATGCCCGCGGTTGGGACGTCAAACGCTCGCTTTCAGACGTGTTGAAAGCCAGCCGTGCATCGGACCAGCAAATGGGCTTTACCCAGCAGGGACCGCAGCGGGCAGACCTTCGCATACGGCTAAGCAAGCAGCCCGCCATTGAGGTGCTTTCCAGAGGCCAGCAGAAGCTGGTGGTTAGCGCACTGAAGCTTGCCCAGGGGCGGCTTCTGGAAAGCAGTGCCAAGCGGCAATGCATTTATCTAATAGACGATCTACCGGCCGAGCTCGATTTCGAACACCGCAAGCTATTTTGCGCGCTGCTCGAAGAGATGCAGTGTCAGGTATTCATCACCAGCGTCGATCCGGATGTACTCAGCGACGTGTGGCAACCAACGACTCAAATCCGAATGTTTCACGTGAAACATGACGAACACGGGGTCGGTCGGCTAGCCCCAACCGGATAGATGACACGGAACGAGACAGACTTCACGACGGAGTGGTCAATGAGCGAGCAGGCTTACGATTCATCAAGCATCAAGGTGCTCAAAGGGCTCGATGCGGTACGCAAGCGTCCGGGTATGTACATCGGCGATACCGACGATGGCACTGGGCTGCACCATATGGTTTTCGAGCTGGTGGATAACTCCATCGATGAAGCACTAGCGGGCCACTGCAGTGAAATTCGCGTGGTAATTCACCCGGACGAATCCATCACGGTGAGCGACAACGGTCGCGGCGTTCCGACGGAGCTTCACGAGGAAGAGGGAGTCTCCGCCGCCGAGGTCATCATGACCGTGCTGCATGCCGGCGGTAAATTCGATGACAACTCCTATAAAGTCTCTGGCGGGCTTCACGGCGTTGGCGTTTCGGTGGTCAACGCGCTCTCTGCCGAGCTCAAGCTGACCATCTGGCGTCAGGGTGAAGTGTTCGAGCAGCACTACCAACACGGCGTACCCCAGGCGCCGCTGGATGTAGTCGGCAAGACGGAGAAAAGTGGTACCAAGGTGCACTTTCGCCCGTCGCCAGATACTTTTGCCAACATCGAATTCCACTACGACATTCTGGCCAAACGCCTGCGCGAGCTGTCGTTTTTGAACTCCGGCGTGGCGATTCGTTTGATGGACGAGCGCGACGGTCGTGAAGAGCTGTTCCACTACGAAGGCGGCTTGAAAGCGTTCGTGGACCACCTTAACAAGAACAAGTCGACGCTAAACCCGGTATTCCATTTCAACGCGGTGCGCGAAGACGGCGTCGAGGTGGAAGTGGCGATGCAGTGGAGCGACTCTTTTACCGAAAGCATCTACTGCTACACCAACAACATTCCTCAGCGCGATGGTGGTACCCACCTTGCCGGCTTTCGTGCGGCGCTGACGCGCACGCTGAACCACTACATCGAGGCGGAAGGGCTTTTGAAGAAAGCCAAGGTCGCCACCTCCGGTGATGACGCCCGCGAAGGCCTCACGGCGATCATTTCCGTGAAGGTGCCGGATCCCAAGTTCTCGTCCCAGACCAAGGACAAGCTGGTCTCCAGCGAAGTCAAGACCGCCGTCGAGCAGGAGATGGGGCGACTTCTAGCCGAGTATCTGGTCGAGAAGCCCAACGAAGCCAAGGCGATCGTCAACAAGATGCTCGACGCCGCCCGCGCGCGGGAAGCGGCGCGCAAGGCACGCGACATGACCCGGCGCAAGGGCGCGCTGGACATCGCCGGCCTGCCGGGTAAGCTCGCCGACTGCCAGGAGAAGGATCCGAGCCAGTCGGAGCTGTATCTGGTGGAGGGTGACTCCGCCGGTGGCAGCGCCAAGCAGGGTCGCGATCGCCGCACCCAGGCCATCCTGCCGCTCAAAGGCAAGATTCTGAACGTCGAGAAAGCCCGCTTCGACAAGATGCTTTCCTCCGCCGAAGTCGGCACGCTGATTACCGCGCTTGGCTGCGGGATCGGCCGTGAAGAGTTCAACCCGGATAAGCTGCGCTATCACTCGATCATCATCATGACCGATGCCGATGTCGACGGCTCGCACATCCGTACGCTGCTGTTGACGTTCTTCTTCCGCCAGATGCCGGAGCTGATCGAGCGCGGTCATGTCTTCATCGCCCAGCCGCCGCTTTACAAGATCAAGCGTGGTAAGCAGGAGCTCTACCTGAAGGATGAGCAGGCGATGGTCGATTACCTGACCACCACCGCGTTGGACGGCGCCGGACTGCACGTCAACGCCGACGCACCGGCGATCACCGGCTCACAGCTCGAATCGCTGGTGAATCAGTACCGTAACGTCATGAAGCGTATCGACCGGCTCGGGCGCGTGTTCCCCATCGAAGTACTGCGTCAGGCGGTTTACGCAAGCGCGCTGCAGGGCGAGTCGAGCCTCAAGGATCGCGTCACCATGGAGAACTGGATTGCGGAGCTGCAAACCGCCATGGACGAACGTGTGGCTTACGAAGGCGGTCCGCGCTACCAGTTCTATCTCAAGGAGGACAGCGAGCGCGGCCTTATGCTACCCACGGTGTCGCTGATTGCTCACGGCGTGACCACCGAGTACGTGTGGGGGCTCGATTTCTTCGAGAGCACGGATTACCGTGCAATAGCGGGCCTGGGTGAAACGCTTAACAATCTGCTGGAAGAGGGCGCCTTTATCGCCCGTGGCGAGCGCCAGAAGCCGGTTCAGGACTTCTCCGAGGTGCTGGCGTGGCTGATGCACGAAGGTCAGCGTGGACTCTCCGTGCAGCGCTATAAGGGTCTGGGCGAGATGAACCCGGATCAGCTTTGGGAAACCACCATGGACCCGGACAGTCGTCGCATGCTGCGTGTGACCATCGAGGACGCCGTTGCGGCGGACATGATGTTCAATACGCTAATGGGCGACGAAGTCGAGCCGCGTCGCGACTTCATCGAAACCAACGCGCTGGTGGCGAACCTGGACATTTAAGTCCATGTGTTTCACGTGAAACAGTGAAAATGAAAAACGCCGCGATTATCGCGGCGTTTTTTATGCAAGTTGAATAAAATATTCAGTGGGCGTGCTCTTCCAACAGCCAGCGGGTAAACGCGGCAAGATCGTCAAAAACGCGCGCGTTATCGAGCACTTCGTTCTTCTCAAGCGTCTTTTGGCCCTTGCCGGTTTTGACCAGCACCGGCTTGCTCCCCGCTGCCTCGCCGGCCTGTAAATCGCGCAGGCTATCGCCGACCATCCAGCTTCCTTGGAGCGAGTCCAGGGCGAGCGCGCTTTGTATTTCAAGAAGCAGCCCCGGTAGCGGCTTTCGACAGCGGCAGCCATCGGAAGGCCCGTGGGGGCAAAAAGCGATATACGAGATCTTGCCGCCCACGTTGTCGACCAGCCGTTCGAGCTTTTCATGCATGGCGCTGAGCGTCGCTTCATCGAAGTAGCCGCGCGCGAGGCCAGACTGGTTGGTGGCCAAAGCTACGGTAAAGCCCGCGCGTGTCAGCTCACCGATGGCGGCAATCGATGCCGGGTAGGGCACCCACTCATCGAGGGTTTTGATGTAATGATCAGAATCCTGGTTGACCACACCGTCACGATCCAGGATCACCAGTTTTTTAGCAGTAAAAGGCATGTCGCTCTCAGTCAGGCAATACGCTGCTTTAGAATAGCGAGCGATTGCAGGGTTGAGTGAATTTTTCTGCCGTCGCTTCCAAAACGCTTGAACGGTATGCGCTGCAGGCGAAGAAGCGGCGAAAGGGCCTGCTTGAAAGCGGTAGAGACGTCATTGCGAGTACGATTGAGCCCTTCGATAAATGCCGGCGTCAGGCGTTCACGCTGAAGCGGCGAAGCATGCAGTTTGCCGTAAAGCGAGAAAATAAAGCAGTACCAGTCGCGTACCATACAGTCGAGCGGGGTGTGTATCTCACCCGGATCGGTTTCAAAATCGATGAAGACAATTTGGCGTCCGTTCACGACCAGGATATTGCGCGTAAAGGCCTCGCTCAAGTAAAAGCCGCGACGATGGACGTCGTTGAGCGCCTCGATACCCAGTTGCAGAAGGCGGTCGACCTCCTCCGGCGACTCGGCTCGCTTTAGGCAATGCAGTAGCGTCGAGGCGGGGGCTTCCGGCGTACCCGCGTCCGCCAGCAGCAGCGCCTGAGAATTAAACGCCAGCAGCCGCGGTACAGCAATACCGGCGGCGTCGAGCGCTTCAAGGCGGGCTACTTCCGTTTGAATGCTTTTTTCACCGCCTGGATTGGGTACGGGCTTGAGCGCCTGGACCTTGAGAACACGAGCAAACAGATTGAGCGGCGTATAAGTAAAGCGTCCGTTGCGTTTTACGGCTCGCTTAAGCCAAACCCGCTCTTCGCCCAGCTGATGGTAAGCCATCGAGGAATGTTGGTTGGGGTAGGCTTGCTTTAAAAACTCGTCATACATACATGGTCTCGGTAGGCCGCGATCATCTTTTCAACAATGAAAACGTCGCAGCGTAGCGTTAATACCGGTGAGTTTAGCACGCAGTTTAAAAAGTGTTTCACGTGAAACACGGCGATTGAAAGTGTGCTCAAGAGATATAAGCAGTCATAAAAAAGGGGCGCAAGGCGCCCCTTTTAGCATCGCGTTTTGAGGAAGTTACTGCGGTAGTAGCGAAATATCCGCCACTTCCAAAAAGAGCGCTTGAAGGCTCGCCAGCAGCGCTAAACGGTTTTGGCGCACGCCGGGATCTTCCGCCATGACCATGACCTCATCGAAGAATCGGTCCACCGGCGCTCTAAGCTCCGCGAGCGTGTCCAGCGCCTGCTGGTAGTGGCCTTCGGCGAATAGCGGAGCGACCCGCGTCTGGCTCTGGGAAACCGCTTCGAACAGCGCGAGCTCGGCGTCTTCCTGTAGAAGCGCTTCATCGACCCGAGTGCTGCCGTCGTGTTCTTGCTTTGCGAGGATATTGGAGACGCGCTTGTTGGCGGCGGCCAGCGCCGTTGCTTCCTCGCGTTGGGTGAACGCCTTGACCGCGCGCAAGCGGCGGGCAAAGTCCAGCGGCTTGGTCACGGGGCGGGCGCGAACGGCCAAGTACATCTCGGCGCTGATCCCTTCTTCTTGCCCCCAGGCGCGGAAGCGATCCAGCATATAGGTTAGTACGTCGTCGACCAGGCCGTCCTTGGCAAGCTCGCGATGCTGCTCGGCGGCCACGCTCAAGAGCTCGCGCAGGTCCAGGTCGAGCTCACCCTTGACCAGAATATTCAGCACTCCGATGGAGGCGCGACGCAGGGCGAAGGGGTCCTTGGCGCCGGTCGGGCGCTGGCCAATGGCGAAGATGCCCACCAGCGTATCGAGTCGGTCTGCCAGTGCCAGCGCCTTGCCCGCTTGGCTTTGAGGTATGGCATCCAGCGCGAAGCGGGGCAGGTACTGCTCTTCAATTGCCTGGGCGACCTCGGCGGGCTCACCATCCTGCTCGGCGTAGTAGCGCCCCATGATGCCCTGAAGCTCGGGGAATTCGAGCACCATTTCGGTGACCAGATCGCACTTGGCCAGCGCTACTGCGCGCTGGGCGTGGCCGGTGTTGCCGCCGATTTTTTGTGCGATGTAAGTGGCGATCGCGGTGCTACGGCGCACCTTGTCGGCCAGCGTGCCGAGCTGCTGCTGGAAGACGACGCTTTCGAGCTGGGGAATGCGCGAAGCGAGGCTCTGCTTGCGGTCGGTGTCATAAAAGAACACCGCGTCCGCCAGACGCGGGCGAATCACCTTCTCGTTGCCCGAGATGACCTGCTGCGGGTCCTGACTCTCGATGTTGGAGATGGTGATGAACAAGGGCTTGAGCGCGCCGTCTTCATCCAGCAGGTGGAAGTACTTCTGGTTCGCCTTCATCGACGAAATCAGACACTCGCCGGGCACTTTCAAAAAGCGCTCGTCGAAGGTGCCGGTTAACGCCACCGGCCACTCGACCAGACCGCTGACTTCGACCAGCAGATCCTCATCGATCACTGCCGTGGCGTCATGCACTTCGGCTTCCGCCAGTACCTGCTCGCGAATACGCTCGCGGCGCCTGGTGCGATCCGCCAGCACGTAGGCGTTCTCGAGCGCCTCGAGGTAGTCGTCGGCATGCGTAAGTTGAATCGCATCCGGGGCGTGGAAGCGGTGGCCGTAGGTCGTGCGGCTCGCCTCGAGGCCCAGCGCCTCGGCGGCGATCACGTCACTACCGTAAAGCGCGAGCAGCCAGTGAACCGGGCGGGAAAATTCGATGCGCGAGCTGCCCCAGCGCATGTTTTTGGGCACCGGAAGCGCAGCCAGCGTTTTACGCAAAAGCGCCGGCAGCAGGTCCTGAACGCTTTCACCCGCCTGACGCTCGCGATAGCCAAGCCAGGTGCCCTTATCGGTTTCCAGATGAATCAGCTCGTCGACGCTGACCCCACAGGAGCGGGCGAAGCCTTCGGCGGCCTTGGTGGGCGCGCCGTCCTTGAAGGCGGCGGCCAGTGCCGGGCCGCGCTTTTCGACTTCGCGGTCGGGCTGCTTGTCGGCAAGCCCTTCGACGCGCACGGCCAGCCGCCGCGGCGTGGCGTAGGCGATCACGTTATCGAAGGCGATCTCGGCCTCCGTCAGGCCTTTTTCGATACCGTCGGCAAAGGCGTTTGAGAGCGCGTCGAGAGCGGTCGGCGGAAGCTCCTCGGCACCGAGCTCGAGTAACAGCGTATCAGCGGCCATTTAGGCGTCTCCCTGGTCGTCTAGTAGTTCACGGCGAAGCGCATCAGAAGCCATGGGGAAGCCTTCCGCCTTGCGCGATTCAAAGTAGGCGTGGGCCACGTCGCGGGCCATGGTGCGCACGCGCAGGATAAAGCGCTGACGCTCGGTCACCGAAATAGCGTGGCGGGCATCCAGCAGGTTGAAGGTGTGCGAGGCCTTGAGCACCTGCTCGTAAGCGGGCAGCGGTAGTTTCGCTTCCAGAAGCTTGCCGCACTCCTTCTCCTGGTGGTCGAAGTTGGCGAAGAGCTGGTCGACGTCGGCGTACTCGAAGTTGTAGGTGGACTGCTCGCGCTCGTTTTGCAGGTAGACATCGCCGTAGCTGACTTTACTGCCGTCCGGCGCGACCGCCCACACCAGGTCATAGACGCTGTCTACGTCCTGCAGGTACATGGCGATGCGCTCGAGCCCGTAGGTGAGCTCGCCGGTCACCGGGTAGCACTCGATGCCGCCGGCCTGCTGGAAATAAGTGAACTGGGTCACTTCCATGCCGTTGAGCCACATCTCCCAGCCAAGCCCCCAGGCGCCGAGGGTCGGCGACTCCCAGTTGTCCTCGACGAAGCGCACGTCGTGCACCAGCGGGTCGAGCCCCAGGCGCTTGAGCGAGCCCAGGTACAGATCCTGGAAGTTTTGCGGCGAGGGCTTCATCACGACCTGAAACTGGTAGTAGTGCTGCAGGCGGTTCGGGTTTTCGCCGTAACGCCCGTCGGTGGGGCGCCGTGAAGGCTGCACGTAGGCGGCGTTCCAGTTTTCCGGGCCAATTGAGCGCAGGAAGGTGGCCGGGTGGAAGGTACCCGCGCCTACTTCCATGTCCAGCGGCTGAAGAATCACGCAGCCCTGTTCCGCCCAGTACTGCTGCAGCGCAAGGATCAAGCCTTGAAAGGTCGACACATCCGGCGTCGATTGGTTCGTCGAGACACTCATCGCAAAAAGCACCATTGGCCATGAATTCAGAAGCCGTCAAGTATACAATCCCAGGCAGATGGGTTATAGGCACCAAAGCCAACCAGAGCGCTTTTCAAGGAGTTCTTATGATCGTAGTGACCGGTGGGGCCGGCTTTATCGGCGCCAATATCGTCAAGGCGCTCAACGCGCGCGGGCGCACCGACATCATCGTGGTGGACGATCTATCGGATGGCACCAAGTTCGTGAACCTGGTCGACTGTACGCTTTATGACTACCGCGACAAGGAGGCCTTCCTCATGGAGGTGCAGGCATCCCTGCGCGGCGAGCCCAATGATCTGCCCGCGATCGAGGCGATCTTTCACGAAGGCGCCTGCTCGGATACCACCGAGTGGGACGGCCAGTACATGATGGAGAACAACTTCGAGTACTCGAAGGTGCTGTTGGAGTACTGCGAGCAGCACGGCATCGCCTTTTTGTATGCCTCCTCGGCGGCCACCTACGGCGGCAGCGAAGTATTTAAGGAGTCGCCCGAGTTCGAAAAGCCGCTCAACGTCTACGGCTACTCGAAGCTCTTATTCGACCAGCACGTGCGTGCGCGCATGCCAACGCTCACCACCCAAGTGGTCGGGTTTCGCTACTTCAACGTCTATGGCCCGCGCGAGCAGCACAAGGGCAAAATGGCGAGCGTGGCGTTTCACAACCACGGCCAGGTCAAAAATGGTCAGACGCTCAAGCTCTTCGGCGCGTTCGACGGTTTTGAAGCGGGCATGCAGAGCCGAGACTTCGTTTTCGTGGGCGACGTAGTGGACGTGAACCTGTGGTTTCTGGATCACCCTAACGTTTCCGGCATCTTCAACCTGGGCACCGGGCGCGCCGAGCCGTTCAAGGCGATCGGCGAGGCGGTCATCGACTACTACGGTAAGGGGCAGATCGACTACATCGACTTTCCCGACGAGCTCAAGGGGCGCTACCAGAGCTACACCCGAGCGGACATCTCGAGGCTTCGCGACGCCGGGTGTGACGTCGAATTCAAGACCGTCGCCCAAGGCGTGAAGGCGTACCTGGAGTGGCTCAATGGCTGACACCGCCAAGCGGCTTTTAGTCGTGGGGCCCTCCTGGGTGGGGGACATGGTGATGGCCCAGAGCCTGTTCATCGAGCTCAAGGCGCGCCATCCAGGCGCCACCTTGAGCGTGGTCGCCCCGGGGTGGTCCCAGCCGATTTTGGCGCGCATGCCCCAGGTCGATGAGGTACTGCCCTTGGGCGTGGGCCACGGCGAGTTTGGCCTCAAAAGCCGCCACGAGCTGGCCGGCCGGTTGAAAGGCCGGTTCGATATGGCCATCGTGCTGCCGCGCTCCTGGAAGGCAGCGCTGGTGCCGTTTCTAGCGCGTGTTCCTAAGCGGGTCGGGTTTCTCGGCGAGTACCGCTACGGGCTTTTGACCGAGACGCGCAAGCTCGATAAACGCGTGCTCGACCAGACCGTGAAGCGCTTCGTCTCGCTTGGCGTATCCAAAGAAGAAGCGCGGCGCGGCGATTTCGCCATTGCTCCGCCCAGGCTGTCGGTGGATCACGACAACCTGGTGAACCTGCGCCTGAAGCTTGCGCTGTCGTCGCGCCCGGCGATCGGCATGATGCCCGGCGCGGAGTACGGCCCGGCCAAGCAGTGGCCGCCGGCGTACTTTCATGGTCTGGCCAAACGGCTGACTGACGAGGGATTCGAGGTGCGCATTTTCGGCGGACCGAAGGATCACGCGGTGGGGGAAGTGATCAGTGCAGGGCTAAGCCATGTTCACAACCTGTGCGGGCAGACCGCGCTTGCCGACGCGGTGGACCTGCTCGCCGACTGCCGCCAAGTGGTCACCAACGACTCCGGGTTGATGCACGTAGCGGCGGCGGTGGGGGTATCGATCCACGCGCTCTACGGCTCGTCATCGCCGCGCTACACGCCGCCGCTCACCGACAGCGCCACGGTGCACTACCTAGGCCTTTCGTGCTCGCCCTGTTTCAAGCGGGTCTGCCCGCTGGGCCATACCAACTGCCTGAACCAGCTGACCGAGGCGAGCGTGTATGATGCCGTGGGCGCGGTGCAGTCCGGCACGCCTGGCGTGATCGTCAGCGGCTGACGTTCTCCACCTCCAGCGGGGCGTCGGACGGCGTTTCGACGACCTGCTCGGCAGGGGAGGGGGTGTCGTTCTGGCGCTGCGGGGCGAGACCTTCCCACAGCCGGTGCTGCAGCGCGGTCTCCTCACGCAGGCGCTCGTTGAGCACGTCGAGCCCGTGGGTCTCGGTAAGCGTCGAGCGGTCGCCCAACAGCGACACCCCGAGCCCCGCGCGGTGCTCATCCAGCGGCACGCCCATCGCCTCCAAAATCGTCGGAAATACGTCGAGCATGGTGGCGTTTCGCCGAATGCGCCGGGGCTCGAGCCCGTCGCCGAGCATGATCAGCGTATTGTCGCGATCGAGCGCGGTGAGCTGGTCCCACACCGGCACGCGCATGGTCAAATGATCGCTCTGGAGCACGACGAGCGTATTGTCCAAAAGGCCTTCGGCTTCCAGGCGCTCGATCAGATCCCGCGCCTGCCAAGCGGAACACTTCACCGAGAAGAGAATGTCCTGGCCGTCGAAGTCGCCCTGGCGGTCGATGCAGGTTTGCGACGGAAAGCCGTGGGGGGAGTGGCCGGCCAGGCTCAGGTTGACCACCGCCCAAGGGCCGTCGTCCTCATTTTCGAGTCGTCGAATCTCGCGCTCGGTTTCGCTGTAGAGGGTGTCGTCGTACACGCCCCAGCTGTTGACGTACTGCTGGTCGTCGAGCTCGGCGAGCCAGTCCTCCTTGCCCTTGACCGTTTGGAACTGGTGCCCGTTGTAGAAAAGCCCCTTGCCGGCAAACTGCGAGCTGGCCCCGCCCAAGTAGCTCAACCGGTAACCTTGATCTGCCAGCACGTCGCCCAGACAGTTAACGCCGGGCACCACCTGGGTAAGCGGCTCGAACTGGGTGTCGTGTAAAAGCCCCGCGGGCATCAGGGGCACGCCGCACTGGCTTGCGATCATGCCGGCCATGGTCCAGCCGGTGTTGTCCATTTGACGCACGCCTTCGAACACCCAGCCGCGCTCGCCAAGCGCCTCGAGATCGGCGTAGGCGTCGCCGAAGATGTCGCTCGAGTAGGTGCGCTCCATGCTCTCCAGGTACATCAAAAGCAAATTGGGCGGGTCGGAGCGCGTCACGGTGGGCGGCGCTACATAGCGCCGATCGAGCCACTCGCCGTCGTCGGTCACGATGGCCGCGCTGCGCTGGCCAAGGCCATAAAGCAGCGGGTTGATCGCCAAAAGCGCCAGCGCGAAGAAGCGCTCTGCCAACCGCCAGCGCGGATCTCGACGGGCCATCCACGTAATCGAGGTTAAAAGCGCGAGTATGATCAGCACGTAGATCACGGCGACGACCATCTTGCCGCCGCCGCCGTGGTCGGTAATGCCCGCCTGCAGATGGAAAAACACCGCGCCGAGATCCACGTTACCGAAGCTGTCGGCCAAATAGACATATATACCCAGAAGGCTCAGTGGGACGAGCGACCAGGGCCACACCGGCTTGTAGCGCTCGCGTTTGGGCGCCCCCCAACGAAGCTTGAGCCCGAGTGCTACCCAAACCGCCGCGATGGGGAAAAGTGTCCACCAGGGCAGGCGGGTGACCACCGTCACGGCGTAGCCAAAACTGGCGCCAATGATCAAAAGCGGCAGCCAAGGGGTGAGCCGATAGCTCCTTATCAACGCCATGCCATATCCCTTTTCATCCTTAACCAAATGAGTATGCTAGCTTACCAAATGTGTCGTGCGCGGGTGGCAGATTCCCCTTCGCCGCGACGAATGAGTCCAACGAAGGCGCCGGGTCGCGGCCTTCGAACGCGCAAGGGTAATTTGTGGCCATTTCCGCCGTACTGATCGTCAAAAACGAAGCGCATCACCTTCGCGCCTGCCTGGAAACCCTCACCTTCGTCGACGACATCGCCGTGCTCGACGCCGGAAGCCAGGATGAGACGCTCGCCATCGCCCGGGAGTTCACCGATAACGTCAGCATCGATGCCGATTGGCAGGGCTTTGGCGTTCAGCGCCAGCGCGCCGAGGCGCTGGCGCGAGGCGACTGGATTTTAATGATCGATGCCGATGAGCGCGTCACCGACGAGCTCAGAGAGAGTATTCAGGCGGCGGTAAAAGGGCCGGCGGCGGTCTACAGCGCACCCAGGCTTTCCTGGTGCTTTGGCCGCTTCATCCGCCACTCCGGCTGGTATCCGGACCGGGTGCTGCGCCTATACCCCAAGGGGCACGCTTCCTATAACGCCGCGCTGGTGCACGAAAAGCTGGTGGTGCCGGATTCGCTCAAGGTGCTTCCCTTGAGCGGCGATCTATTGCACTACACCTACCGCGACGTGCGCCACTACCTGGAAAAATCCGCTCACTACGCCGATGCCTGGGCGGAGCAGCGCGCCGCCCGCGGCAAGAGCGCCTCCCTCGGCCAGGGCATGATGCACGGGCTGGGCTGCTTTCTTAAAATGTATCTGCTCAAGGCGGGCTTTCGCGACGGCGCTCAGGGGCTACTCCTCGCCATTCTCTCCGCCCACTCCACCTTCAACAAGTACGCTGCGCTCTGGGTGCGCGGCAAGCAAGGCGTCGATAAGCGCTGAGATCTCGCCGGCGGCGGCGCCGATATCGATGGCCGTCATCTCCTGCTCGTCGGCGCTCGCGGGTGGGCTAAACGCCAGGCGCCTGTCGGCGTCATTGCAGGTCTGCCAGCGAAGCGGCGTGGCCGAGCGCCTGGCCGGGTAAAAGCCGGCGGTGGCGATGTTCAAACACCCGGCGATGTGCAGAGGACCAGTGGAGCCGGCGATCAAGAGGTCGGCGCCGGCAAGCTGATAGGCGAACGCCTCGACGCTCGCGCTCGGCGCAAAGCGGTTGGCCTCGATGCCATGCGCGGCCAGCACCTCGATCAGGGCGTCGGACTGGGCCTCTTCCCCCGGCCCTGCGCTGATCCACCAAGCGGGCGGCGCTTTCGTTTGCGCGTTCACTTGGTGGATCAGCGCGGCGTACTGCTCGAGCGAGAGGTTCACCGCCGAGCCGCCGCTGCCCGGGTGCACTACGACCGCACAGGAAGACGCGACCGTCGTCAGCGCCTGGCGCTGGTGCGCAACCTGTTCACTGGCCAGCGGCCAGAAAGGCGGTGCGGGCAGGCGGGTAAGCTTGAGCGAGAGCCGCTCGAGTAGTTGGCAGGCCAAATCCACGTTGTACTGGTACTCGGGCTTTTCTGAGCGCGAGCGGCGCTGGGTGACTCGCGCGTTATAGAAAATCTGGGCCCACTTGGTGGCGGGCGCCAAACGTAGCGGTATGCCCGCCCGCCAGCCAAGAAAGCCAATACGCGGCGTCGAGAACAGTGTCAGCAGGGCATCGAAGCGCTCGGCTTTGACGGTCTCGAGCAGCGCCTTTTGCGCGCGCTTGTCACCGCCTTTGCCTGGGTCGACGATCACCTCGTCCACCCAAGGGCAGGCGCGGGCCAGCGCTTCGGTGTAGGCCGGCACCAGCACGCTGACGTGCGGTGTCGGCGAGGCGCTTTTCAGGCAGGCAAGCGCCGGCCAGGCCAGCATGAAATCCCCGATTTTGTCGTTGCGCACGACCAGCACTTTCTGCGCCATGGTGAATACCCCGTTAATTGCAGCCTGTATACTACAAGACAACGCATAACTTGTTGAACGGCACAGAGAAGGCGAGGCGTAATGGCCAAGGGCGTAGAAGCTGAAGGTGTAAAATCAGCAGGTATAAAAACAGAAGGTGGCCACCAGGCGAGTGGAAAAGCGGCAAAGGTACTGCAGCTTTGCATGTCCGACGGCAAGGGCGGCATGGAGCTCTACGTGGACCGGGTCATCGAGGATCTGAACGCGGAAGGGGTCGAGGTCATCGGCATCTGCCTGCGCCAGACCCGTATCGAAACCTACTTCCAGCGACACGGCGTGGCCTTCAAGGCGTTTTCGAGCAACCTGGATGCGCTGAAAAACGCCTGGCGTATCCGCCGCTGGCTGATCGATGAAAACGTGCGCATCGTCCACTGCCACAAGTCCAGCGACTTGCGCCTCACCGCGCTTTTGAAACTTTTGCTGCCAAGCCTTCGCGTGCTCTACACCGATCACGTCGGCGGGCAGCGCGCCAAGAAAAGCCCCTATCACCGCTTCGCCTATCGAAACGTCGACTACGTACTCTCCATCAGCAAGGCGACTCATGTACGCAACGTCAACAATCTGCCGGTGCCGCGCGAGCGCGTGATCTGCCTGCCCCACGGCGTCAATATCGATACCTATCACCCGGTAACGGACAAAGCGCGCATCGCCGCCAAGCGCGCCGAACTCGGTATCCCTGAATCAGCCGTGGCGATCGGGCTGCCCGGGCGGGTGACGCCGGGCAAGGGGCAGGACGTCTGGGTGAAGGCGCTTTTGGCGCTGCCGGAAACGCTCGACTTCTTCGCGGTCTCGATTGGTGGAACCGACTACGCCTCCGGCGGCACCGAGGAGTTCTATCAAACGCTTGTCGAGATGATCGACGGCACACCGCTTGCCGACAGGATCCGCTTTTTGGGCCATCGCTCGGATCTCACCGAGATCCTGCCGGTGCTCGATCTGGTGTGCATTCCCTCGGAAAACGAAGCGTTTGGCCTGACGATCATCGAGTCCATGGCGTGCGGGATGCCGATCGTCGGCTCCAACACCGGCTCACTGCCCGAACTCGTCGACGAGGCCTCCGGCGTGCTGGTCGGGCCTTTCGACGTCGAAGCCTGGCGCGACGCCATGGCCGCGCTCATCGAGGACGATGCGCGCCGACAAGCGATGGGGGCGGCGGCGCGCACGCGGGTAGAGCGCCATTTCAGCAACAAACAGCACGTCAAGCGCCTGATGGGTTACTACGACGCCCTGGCGTAGCCTGCGGAAATGGCGGTCATCACGGCATCGGTCGCCGCGCTAAATTTGGCTACCGAGCGCGCCAGCCGTTCGAGATTGTCCGTCTGCCATTTACCGGGTTGGCGAAACCGGCAGCGGTCGAAGTCGATGAGCCAGGGCGCGTCCTCGGCGTCGATCAGGATATTGCGGGCGTTGAGATCGACGTGGTCGAGCCCGGCCTGGTGAAAGCGCGCGATCATCTCGCCCACCCGCTCGAGCAGCGCATCGCTGGCGCTGGCCTCGGACAGGCGCGACGCCAGCGCCCGGGCACCCTCGATGCGCACCGTGATCAGCGCCGCCTGGTAGCCGAGACCGTCGCGCTTCACCCCGGCGGCCACCGGGCGGGGCACCGGCAGGCCCTGATCATATAGCGCAGCGGTCAGGCGCAGTTCACGAAAGGCGCGGGTGCGCTCGGCGCCGAGCCACAGATAGCGCTTTTGGCACAGATGGGCGACCAGCCCGCCGCGTCGGTAGGGGCGCAGCACCCACTGCGACTCGCCGTGCTTTAAAAACAGGCTCTCGCCGCGCCCCGGGGCCTCGCCGGTGACCAGGCCCGCCCGGCGCCACGCCTGTCCGTTGAAGAGCGCGGGCCCGGGTTGGTATGGCGCGTCGTCGTCACTTAAACTATCCACATCGTGTAGAATCAGCCAATTTTTTTGCTGGAGTGCCGCTAAGCGCATGAAGCCCTCTCTGCCCAAGGATCCTCGTCATATTGCCATTCTGCGCCTTTCCGCGCTGGGCGATGTATGCAATCTCGTGCCCACGGTGCGCGCGCTGCAGCGCCAATGGCCCGAGGCGCGCATTACCTGGATCATCGGTAAAGGCGAGCACAGTCTACTGGCGGGCCTGTCCGGGGTCGAGTTCGTCGTTTTCGACAAGGCGACCGGTCTTGCTGGCATGCGCCGGATCTGGCGAGAGCTGGCCGATACCCGTTTTGATGTGCTCTTGCACATGCAGCAGGCGATTCGCGCAAGCGTGCTGTCGCTCGGGCTCAAGGCGAAGGTGCGCGTAGGCTTTGACAAGGCCCGCGCGAAGGATTTTCAGCACTGGTTCACCCAGCGCCAGATCAATCCGCGAAGCAACCCCCACGTGCTCGACTCCTTCATGGACTTCGCCCGCCTACTCGGTGTGAGCGACGACCATCTGACGTGGGATCTGGCCATCCCGGATACCGCCTATCAGGAAGCGCGTGCGTTGGCCGGCGAGGCGCCTTACCTGGTCATCAATCCCTGCAGCAATCCGCGGCTGCGCAATTTTCGCAACTGGTCGGTGAAAGGGTATGCCAGCGTCATCGAGCACGCCTTTACCCACCACGGCTTGAAAAGCGTGCTGACCGGCGGCGGCAGCGCCGCCGAGCGCGAAATGGGCGACGCGATCGAGGCGCTCTGCCAGCCCGGCAGCGTCGTCAACGCCATCGGCGCCACCTCCTTGAAAGGGGTGCTGGCGCTGATCGATGAGGCGCGCGCGGTGATCGCCCCGGACACGGGCCCGGCGCACATGGGTAACGCCCTGGGCAAACCGACCCTCGGGCTCTACGCCACGACCAATCCGCAGCGCGCCGCCCCTTACTTGTGGCGCGATTTTGCAGTCAACGCCTACCCCCAAGCGGTGCGTACCTATCTGAACAAATCGGTGGGGGAGGTGAGCTGGGGCCAGCGCGTGCGTCACGCCGACGCCATGGACCTGATCAGAACCGACGACGTGATCGAAAAGCTCGACGCGCTGCTCGAACACACCCGACCCACCATCACGGGGCCTACCAATGAAAGTTGATCTCAACGCGCTTGCTCGCGCCCGCGTGCTGGTCGTGGGCGATGTCATGCTCGATCGTTACTGGCACGGCAGCACCTCGCGAATCTCCCCGGAGGCGCCGGTGCCGGTGGTCCGCGTGGACGGCGCCGACGACCGCCCTGGCGGGGCGGCTAACGTCGCGCTCAACGTCGCCTCGCTCGGCGCCCAGGTATCACTTGCCGGCGTCGTAGGCCGTGACGAGCACGCCACTCTGCTTCAAAACGCGCTGACTGACGCCGGGGTGAGCACTCACTTCCAGATAAGTGAGGCGCTTCCCACCATCACCAAGCTGCGCGTGATGAGCCGCAACCAGCAACTCATTCGCCTCGATTTCGAACAGACGTTGGCCGGTACCGACACCGACGAGCTGCTCACGCGGGTGGAGGGAGCGCTGGCGGATGCCGACGTGATGATCCTCTCGGACTACGGCAAGGGCACGCTCAACCAGGTCGAGAAGCTGATCCAGATGGCCAACCGGCTGGGCAAGACGGTGCTGATCGACCCCAAAGGGGTCGATTTCACCAAATACCGCGGGGCGAGTCTGATCACCCCCAACCTGGGCGAGTTCGAGGCGGTGGCCGGGGTGTGCGATTCCGATGAGGCGCTGGAGCGTCAGGGCGAGGCGCTGCGCGCCGAGCTCGAGCTCGAAGCACTCTTGATAACGCGCAGCGAAAAGGGCATGACCCTGATTCGCCGCGATCATGCGGCCCTGCATTTGCCCACCCGGGCGCAGGAAGTGTTCGACGTGACCGGCGCCGGCGACACCGTGATCGCGCTTTTAGGGCTGGCGCTGGCGGCGGGCAGCGAACTTCCGGACGCGATGATGCTGGCCAACCTGGGCGCCGGGCTCGTCGTCGCCAAGCCCGGCACCGCCACGCTCAGCGTCGAGGAGCTTTCGCGCGCCCACTACGGCGACCGGCCCGCTGAGTTCGGTGTCACCGACAAAGCGGCGCTTTACGACGCCGTACGCGCCGCCCACGGCCGCGGCGAGCGGGTGGTCATGACCAACGGCTGCTTCGATATTCTGCACGCTGGCCACGTCAGCTACCTGGAACAGGCCAAGCGCTTGGGCGACCGGCTGATCGTCGCGGTCAACGACGACGCCTCCATTCGCCGTTTAAAAGGCGAGAAGCGCCCGATCAACCCGCTGGAGCGACGCATGCAGGTGCTGGCCGGGCTCGGCGCGGTGGACTGGGTAGTGCCCTTTAGCGACGACACCCCGCAGGCGCTGATCGAAGAAGTGCTGCCGGACATTCTGGTCAAGGGCGGCGACTACCGCGTGGACGAGATCGCCGGCAGCCAGGCGGTGCTCGCCAACGGCGGCGAAGTGAAGGTGCTCGGCTTCGAGGACGGCGTTTCCACCTCCGGTATGATCGGCACCATCCTCGAGCGCGAGCGCTGATGTCGACGCCGCCGACCGGCTCAAAAGCCAAACAGCGGCTGGCGCGAGCACTCTATTCGGCGGCGCTTTACGCGCTCTCTCCTCTGATCTTTAGGCGTATCTGGCGTGAGCAAGTGCTCACTTACCCGCGCCGCCAGCGCCTGGGCCTCGGCCTTGGCGCGCTTCCGCCCGCGCCAAGGATCTGGCTCCACTGCGCCTCCGTCGGTGAGGTGCGCGCCGCAAAAGCCCTGATCGAGGCGCTGCTGGCGCGCTACCCGCACCACAGCCTCTTGATCACTACCATGACCGCCACCGGCGCCGGCCAGGCGCAGGCGCTGATCGACGCTCAAACGGATGCGTTAAAGCCGCGGCTGGCCCACCGCTTTCTACCGCTGGATTTTCCCGGCGCGGCGCGGCGCTTTGTCGCCCGCGTAGCGCCGGCGATGGCGCTGATGTTCGAAACCGAGCTCTGGCCGAACCTGCTGCACGCCTGCGCCCGGCGCGGCGTGCCGGTAGCGGTGGTCAATGGGCGCCTCTCCGAGCGAGCGTTTTCGCGCTACGCGCGCATTCGCCCGCTGATGGCTGGCGCGCTGAATAACGTCGACTGGCTGGCGGCAAAATCCGCCGCCGACGCCCGCCGCTTCCAGGCCCTGGGCGCGCCCAAGCGCGCAAGTGTGGTCGGCTCGCTCAAGTTCGACGTTGCCGTTAGTGAAAGTCGTCCTGAGGATAGTAAGCGCTCACTGTTTGGTGAGAGTGAGCGTCCGGTGTGGGTGGCGGGTTCGACCCGAGACGGCGAAGAAACACTCGTCCTGAGCGCCCACAGGGCGGTGCGCCAGCGCTTCTCCAGGGCGCTGTTGATCCTTGTGCCGCGCCACCCTCAGCGCTTTGAAGAGGTCGCCGAGCTTTGCCAGCGCGAAGGCTGGATGACGGCGCGGCGAAGCGAGAACGCCGCTATCTCTGACGACGTCGAGGTCTACCTGGGCGATACGTTGGGCGAGCTCGCCACGCTCTACGCAGCAGGGGATGCGGCGTTCGTGGGCGGCTCTCTGGTTGAGCTTGGCGGGCACAACGTACTCGAACCCGCCGCCCTGGGCCGGCCGGTGCTCTGCGGGCCGTCGCTTGAGAACTTCATCGACGTGGCCGAGCCGCTTCTGGAGGCAAAAGCGCTGGAGCGGGTCGAGACACCGGCGGCGCTGGGGGTGGCGGTCGCGGCGCTGCTGGGCGACCCCGCCCTGGCGAAAGCGCGGGGACAGGCGGGCGTCGACGTCATCCGCGACCATCAGGGGTCGCTTTCGCGCACGCTGGAAGGGCTCGACGTGCTGCTTTCTTAGGGCGACGAGCGCCCGGTGAGTTAGCGCTCGCTTCGCTCGACGCCCTTGTCGGTGCCCAGCAGCAGCACGTCGGCGCCGCGGGCGGCGAATAGCCCGTTAGTGACCACGCCGACGATGGCGTTCAGGCGCGTTTCCATCGCGACCGGGTCGTCGATCGCTAGATCATAGCCGTCGATGATTTGGTTGCCGTTGTCGGTCACCACGCCCTGGCGATACACCGGGTCGAAGCCGAGCTTGACTAGTTCCCGGGCAACGTAAGAGCGCGCCATGGGAATGACCTCGATGGGCAGCGGGAAGTGCCCTAGCGTCTCGACGCGCTTGGAACCGTCGGCGATGCAGATGAAGCGCTCGGCGCAGGCGGCCACGATCTTTTCGCGAGTCAGCGCCGCGCCGCCGCCCTTGATCATGTGAAAGTGAGCGTTCACTTCGTCGGCGCCGTCGATATAGAAAGGTACCGATCCCACTTCGTTAAGCTCGAACACCTCGATACCGAGCGCCTCGAGGCGCGCTTTCGAGGCGTCTGAGCTTGCCACAGCGCCGCGAAAGCGGTCGCGCAGCGGTTTCAATCGGTCGATGAAAAGATTCGCCGTCGAGCCGGTACCGATCCCCAGCACGGTCGTGCGTTCAAGGTGCGGGGTGATTTCGTCGATGGCGGCATCGGCGACGGCGGCTTTGAGTTCGTCCTGGGTCATGAAGGGCTCCGGGCAGTGGTGGGCGGCGCCAGTATAGCGTTTCTGGCGCGATGTGTTGATGCGCGCCTATAACGCTGGACGCGCCCGGGCGCGATCTGCTACCAATAAAGGCTTTTCTCTCGGCCCTTGGGTCTTTTCACCGTTTGGATATCCGCATGCTCGAAGCTACCGTCAAAAAGATCCTCCAGGCCCGCGTCTACGAAGCGGCCTGCGAAACGCCCATTTCACCCGCTCCCTTTTTGTCGCGTCGCTTTCACAACCAGATTTTGATTAAGCGCGAGGATCTGCAGCCGGTCTACTCGTTCAAGATTCGCGGCGCCTACAACAAGATGGCCCAGCTTTCCGAGGAGCAGAAGGCGAAAGGCGTCATCGCCGCTTCCGCCGGCAACCACGCTCAAGGGTTGGCCATGGCGGCGAAGCTGATGGGTGTCAAAGCGACCATCGTCATGCCGCGCAGCACCCCGGAGATCAAGGTGCAGGGCGTGCGCTCGCGCGGGGCGCGCGTGGTACTCAAGGGCGACGCCTTTTCCGATGCCGCCGCCCACGCCCAAGAGCTGATCGCCGAGCACGGCTACACCTACATTCCGCCCTTCGATGACATCGACGTGGTCGCGGGTCAGGGCACCATCGGCGTGGAGATTTTGCGCCAGCACAGCGGCCGGCTGGACGCGATCTTTGTGCCTGTCGGCGGCGGCGGGTTGATCGCGGGCGTGGCGGCTTACGTTAAGTACCTGCGCCCGGATATCAAGGTGATCGGTGTCGAGGCCGAAGACAGCGCCTGCCTCAAGGCGGCGCTGGCGGCAAACGAGCGCGTGGTGCTCGACCAGGTGGGTACCTTCGCCGAAGGCGTAGCGGTGTCGCAGATCGGCGAGGTGCCTTTTAATCTGGCCAAAACGCTGATCGACGACGTCATCACGGTCAATACCGATGAGATCTGCGCGGCGGTGAAGGATATCTTCGAAGATACCCGGGCGGTGTCGGAAACCTCCGGGGCGCTGTCGCTGGCCGGCTTGAAAAAGTACGTTCAGCAAACCGGCGTCGAAGGGCAGACGCTTTTGTGCATCAACTCCGGGGCCAATACCAACTTCGACCGGCTCCAGCACATCGCCGAGCGCACCGAGCTTGGCGAGCAGCGCGAAGCGATTCTGGCGGTCACCATCGAAGAGACCCCCGGCAGCTTCAAGAAATTCTGCCGAGCGCTGGGCCGGCGCATGGTCACCGAGTTCAGTTACCGCTACGCCGATGATCACGAGGCCCACATCTTCGTCGGCGTGCAGGTCAAACCCGGCGGCGAGGACCGCCGTGCCGTCATCGACCGGCTGGTGGAAGCCGGCTATCCGGTGGAGGATCTGACCGACAACGAACTCGCCAAGCTGCACATTCGCCATTTGAGCGGCGGACGCCCCAGCGAGCGCTTCGAAGAGGAGCTCTACCGTTTTGAGTTTCCCGAGCGCCCGGGGGCTTTAATGAATTTTCTCACCCAGCTGCCCCACGACTGGAACATCTCGCTGTTCCACTACCGCAATCACGGCGCCGCCTACGGGCGCGTGCTGGTCGGCATGCAGGTGCCCGCCGACGACCGTACCCACGTGGCCGAGTATCTGGACGCCATCGGCTACCGCTACTGGCAGGAGAGCGACAATCCGGCCTACAAGCTCTTCATGGCGTGAGTGAGTTAGCGTTTACCAACCCTCTGGTTCACACCTGCCGCGCCATTGTGGTGCATTGGTCGCCATCGGATGATTAAAAAAGTGGGCCGCTGGCTATTGTCAGCAGCCCGCCATTGGCCCTATAGTCGGCTTTGAAAATTAGTCAAGCCAGCCATCCTTGAAAACAAGCGTTGATGACTGGCTTTAGGGCATCGGTCATCATAAAAACGTTGGAGACAAGGCATGCGGCGTAAGAAGCCTGACGTAGTAATGGCGTTGACGGTCGTCTTTTTGTTGGGAGTACTGGTCACCGGATACGCACAGGCACTGGCAGGAAGTTGATCGTTGCAAAGCGGCGCGCTTAGCGCTGACCGCGACATAAAAAAGGGCCGATCGCGCGATCGGCCCTTTTTTTGTGGCGCTCATTAGGCACTCAGCCACCGCTGCGGCGAACGATATTTTGGTCGCTCACCACCGCATCCAACGGGATATCCCAGGGCTCGACCTCGAGCTTATTCACCTGCTGGCAGGCGTGGGCCACGCCAACCAGTGCAGGCTTGGGGCCCGGGCGGCGCATGAAGGCGAGCGTACGGTCGTAAAAGCCGCCGCCCATGCCCATGCGGTTGGCCTCGCCATCGAAGCCGACCAGCGGCACGATCAGCGTATCCAGCGCCCAAGCGGGCAGCCGGTTTTGGCGCCGTGCGCCAAAGCGTGTGCAGGGCTCAGAAATGCCGAAGCGGTTCTCGACCATGGGGGTGTCATCGTCAAAGCGCACGAACCAGAGCGCGTTGTGGCTCAAGGGGCGCAGCACCGGCAGGTAAACCGTCACGCGACGCTTTTGGAACCAGCCAAGTAGCGGGGTTGGGTCGATTTCGCCGCCGACCGGCAGATAAAGGCTCACGCGCCTGGCGCGCTGGATTTCGGGAAGTTTCTTGAGGCGCTGACAAAGCGAGGTGGCCGCCGTTTGCTGCTCGGCGTCGCTCAAGGCACGGCGCCTTCGGCGAAGCTCGCGGCGCAGGGCGCGCTTGTCGAGGTGTTCGGTATCGAAAGGATCAAACATGGTGTTCCCCAGAGTGCCGCTGTCATTCTGGCCCTGAACCTACTGGTTCAGAGTGGGTGGCCGCAGCCAAACCGTCAGGCTTTCCGACGCACGGACATGCACACGGGTCTGGCTAGCATTTGGCCCCCTGGGTACTGCGCATAGGCTCGAGGGACTATAACGACTGGCGCACACTCCAGAGAACCGCTTCATCTTAACAGAGCAAGCGCCGATGCCATAGGCCTGGGCCCGGTTTGCGCGAAGGTGTCAGGGGGTTTCGACGGGGCGGGCATTTTGCAGCGCTTTTTCCAGCCGGTCGTGCAGGCGGTTCAGGCTCGCCTCGCCGGCGCGGTGCTCGTCGAGCGCCTCCAAAAGCTCGTGGGTGATGTTCAAGGCCGCCATGATGGCGATGCGCTCGTTGCCCAGCACATTGCTTTGCGAGTGAATGCCCTGCATGGCGCGGTCCAGATAGCGAGCGGCGCGTTCAAGCTTGGCCTGCTCGCCGGTATCGCAGGCGATCATGTAGCCGCGACCCAGCAGGGTAATTTCTTTGGTTGGCCGCTTGGCGTTACTCATCGAAGACTCCGGCACGGGCACGTCAGGGCCCGAATGCGTTAACATCACGGTATAGAAAGGAGGGGCGGCGTTCACTATAAGAGAGCGGCTTGCGCGGGGTCAACGCGCTTTGCCGCCGGGGCGCCGCCTACTCAACCTCCTTCGCTTTTTCGACACCCTTCGTTCACCGCCCAAAGCGAGAGCCCTCATGTCCCTCATCGAGCAGCGCCAGGACTTTTCCGACGTGGCCGACGTCTTTCTTCTTCACGGCAGCATGCAGTCGCCCGCCTTTCTCGACGGCCGGCTCTGCGCGCTTTTAGCCCTTCGCGACGTCACCGCCGAGGCCTGGCTCGAGGAAGTCTGTATGAGCCTGGGCGTCGAGCAGCCCAGAGACCCGGAGAGCGCCGAGCGCCTGCTCGGCTGGCGCCGGCAAACCCTGGACGCGCTCAGCGCCAGTGACTTGAATTACGCCCCGCTTCTGCCCGACGAGCTCTTCTCGCTCGGCGAGCAGGCCCAAGCACTCAAGGAGTGGGCGCTGGGCTTTAACGAGGTCATCGATGACGTGGCCGACGAGGCGCTGAAAAAGCGCTGGTCGCAGCCGCTCAAAGAGGCCATCGACGATCTTGCAAGCTTTGGTCAGATCGAGACTGACATCGACGACAGCGCGGAAAACGAGAACGACCTGTTTGCGCTCTCCGAGCACGCGCGCATGGCCGCGATGCTGCTCTACACCGAGCAGCACCCGGGCAAGCCCCAGGTCGAGCAGACCGATGCCCCGGTTCACTGAGTTTTCCCGGCCGTTTTAAGGAGCTTCAATGTTACCCGATACGCTTTCGCGCTCCGCCGCGATTACCCTTGAAGAGTACCGCGCCCGCCGTGAGGCGCTGATGGCGAAACTGCCCGACGGCGCGGCGCTCATCGTGCCCGGCGCCTCGCTCACCACCCGCTCCAACGACAGCGAGTACCCGTTTCGCCAGCAAAGCGACTTCTATTATCTGACCGGCATCAACGAGCCCGATGCGCTGCTGTTGCTACTACCCGGCCGTGTGGCGGGTCAAAGCGTCGTGTTTTGTCAGGACCGCGACCCGACGATGGAGGCTTGGACCGGCCGGCGGCTGGGCGCCGAGGGCGTCATGGCCGAGCACGGTATCGACCAGGCGTTTGAAAACGCCGAGCGCGACGACTACCTGCCGACAATGCTCGAGAGCCGCACCCTGCTCTACGCGCCGCTGGATCACCCCGAAGCCCAGGCCATTGCCGAAGAGGCGCTTGCTCAGGCCCAGCGAGGCCAGCGCCGCGGCAAGCCGATGCTCAAGGGCTGGCTCGACAGCCGCGAGCTGATCCACGACATGCGGCTGATCAAAAGCCCGGCGGAGCTTGCGCTTTTGCGCCACGCCTGTCGCATTTCCGCTCGTGCGCACTGTCGCGCGATGCGCACCTGCGCCCCCGGGCTCTTCGAGTACCAGCTCCAGGCCGAACTCGAGCACGAATTTCTCTGGCACGGCGGCAGCGGCCCGGCCTACAGCACCATCGTGGGCGGCGGCGCGAACGCCTGCGTGCTGCACTATATTGAAAACGGCGACGTACTCGAGGAGAACGCGCTGGTACTGATCGACGCCGGCGCCGAGTTCGATCTCTACGCCGGCGATATTACCCGCACCTTCCCGGTCAGCGGCCGTTTCAGCGACGCTCAGCGGGCGCTTTACGAGGTGGTGCTCGGCGCTCAGGAGCGCGCCGTCGCCGCCGTGGCGCCCGGCGCGACGCTTGCCGATATCCATGCAGGCGTAGTCGAGGATCTAACCCGCGGGCTGATCGAGCTTGGGCTGCTGGAAGGCGAGGCGCAGGCGCGCATCGACGATGAAAGCTACCGGCGCTTCTATTTGCACTCCACGTCCCACTGGCTGGGCCTCGACGTTCACGACGTCGGTACCTACCGGCTCGACGAGCAGACGCCGCGCGCGCTTTCACCCGGCATGGTCGTGACCGTCGAGCCCGGCCTCTATATTCCCAATGACGACGATCTGCCCGCCGCCTACCGCGGCATCGGTATTCGTATCGAGGACAACGTGGTCGTTAGTGAAACGGGCGGTGAAATATTGACCAGTGATGTTCCCAAGCGGATTGACGAAATCGAAGCGTTAATGGCTAAAAAGTAACCAGTTTGAACATGCTAAAAATATCGTTATGTAAAGGATTACGAAATTACATTTAATCACGGAGGCTTTTGATGCTCGCGGATGTGCCGGAAAATGCTTTAAAAACGGCTTCTTACGATATCGTAATCGTAGGTGGCGGGCTGGTGGGGGCGAGCCTTGGCTGCGCGCTGGCGCCGCTGATCGAACGCTTCGCCTTGCGGGTAGCGATCGTGGAGGCCGCGGCGCTGCCGAACGCCGATGAGCTCACCTGGCAGCCGAGTTTCGACGCGCGCGCCAGCGCCATTGCCGCCGGCTCCGCCCATCGCTTTCGCGAGCTCGACGTCTGGCCGGCGATGCAGCGTGAAGCCTCGCCGATTTCGCGCATTCATATCAGCGAGCGCGGGCGCTTGGGCGCCACCCGTCTTTCTGCCGCCGAGGTGGGGGTCGAGGCGCTTGGCTACGTGATTCCCAACGCCTGGATGGGGCAGGTGCTGCATCAGCGCCTTAATGAGCTTGCCATCGACTGGTACTGCCCGGCCACGGTCGACACCATGACCGCGGTCGACGGGGGGCATCGCCTTGAACTCTCGACCGGTGATACGCTCGAGGCCAGCCTGACCGTGCTGGCCGACGGCGGCCGCTCCGGGCTCAAGGAGCAGCTGGGTATTCAAAGCGAGCGCCGCTCCTACGAGCAGACCGCGGTGATTACCCACGTCGGCATCAGCCAGCCGCACAAGGGGGTGGCCTTCGAGCGCTTCACTGATGAAGGCCCGATTGCGCTGCTGCCGCTGCCCCACCAGGCGATGGAGCTGATCTGGACCCACCAAAGCGGCGAGGAGGGCTCGAGGCTTTCGCTCAGCGACGGCGCGTTTCTGGATCAACTCCAGCGCGCCTTCGGCGACCGGGTCGGGCGTTTCACCAGAGTCGGTAAACGCTTTAGCTATCCGCTCTCGCTGGTGACCGCTCGCGAGTCGGTGCGCCCGGGGCTTGCGGTACTCGGTAACGCTGCCCACGCGCTGCACCCGGTGGCAGGCCAGGGCTTCAACCTGGCGCTGCGCTCGGTGATGGACCTGGTCGAGGCACTGGAAGAGGGTCGCGAGCAGGGCCGGCGCTTTGGCGACATGCAGACGCTGCTCGCTTTCGAGCACCGCCGGGCTAAGGATCGGGCCAACGTGATTCGCTTTAGCGACAGCCTGGTGCGGCTGTTCGGCGCCTCGTTTCCGCTGCTGCCTCACGCCCGCGCCGCCGGGCTCATCGGCCTCAACCTGTTCGGGCCGTTGCGCCGCGGGCTGGCGCGCCGCGCCATGGGCCTGGAGCGCTAGCGCTCATACTCGTCATTCACGATTCACGATTCACGACAGGAAGCGGTATGCAGACCCAACAGGCGTCACCCAGCAGTACCTTCGAGCAATTTGACGCGGTCATCGTCGGCGCTGGCATGGTGGGCACGGCGCTGGCGGGGCTTTTGGCCGGCGCGGGTATGCGCACCGCGCTGGTAGAGGCCCAAACCGCGCCGCTCGATTTGAGCACCCTCGACACCCTCACGCTCGCCCCCAGGGTGAGCGCGCTGACGCCGGTGTCCCAGCGGCTGTTGAAACACCTCGGCGCCTGGCCTGATATGGCGGCCACGCGGGTAACACCGTATCGCTATATGCACGTGTGGGACGGCGAGGGCAGCGGCAGCATCCACTTTTCAGCCGATGAGGCGGGTACGCCAGTGCTGGGGCACATCGTCGAAAATGGCGTGACGCTGGCCGCGCTCAATCGCCATGTGCTGACGCTGCCGACGCTGAGCCTCTTTTTTGGTGCCGAGGTCGCCGCGCTGCAAACGACGGCCAGGGGGCGCAGCCTGGTGCTCAAGGATGGGCGCGAGCTCAATACGCCGCTCGTAATTGCCGCCGACGGCGCCCGCTCGGCGCTTCGCGCGCTTGCCGGTATCGAGGTGGCAGAAGAGTCCATGGAGCAGGACGCGGTGGTAACCACCGTGCGCTGCGAAAAGCCCCACGGTGGTACCGCCCGGCAGGTCTTTGTCGATGGTCGGCCGCTGGCCTTTTTGCCGCTGACTGACGGCGACGATGCGCGCTACTGCTCGATCGTCTGGTCGACCACCCCGGAGCACGCGCAGACGCTTCAGGGATTGTCTCGCGAGGCATTGGGACAAGCGCTACAGGAGACCTTTGGCCCGGCGCTTGGGCGTATCGAGGTGCTGGACGACGCCTATCGCTTTGCGCTCATCCAGCGCCACGCCAAGCGCTACGTACTGGATCACTTCGCGCTGGTGGGCGACGCCGCGCACACGCTTCACCCGCTGGCGGGCCAAGGCGTGAATCTGGGGCTGATGGATGCGGCGGTGCTGGCCGAGGAAGTGGTGCACGCCTGGCGGCGCGGCGCCCCCTGGGGCGAGCGTGTAACGCTTGCGCGTTTCGAGCGCCGGCGGCGTTTCGACAACACCGCCATGCTCGCCTTGATGAAGGGGTTCAAGCAGCTTTTTGGCAGCCGCCTGCCGGCGCTGACGCTGGCGCGCAATCTCGGCATGAGCGCGATGAGCCAGGCGGTCCCGCTCAAACGACTGATCATGCGCCAGGCCACCGGCGAGCGCGGTCGCCTGCCGCGCTCGTGCCGCTAACCCGGCAGGCTAGCGGCGCCGGTCGACCACGTTGAGCGCTTTCAACAGATTCAGCGCTTCGCTGAGCTGGTAGTCGTCGCGCAGCCGCTCGGAGAACTCGCCGCGATCGGAAGTGCCGCCGTCCTGATTGTTCAGGTGGCCGTCCAGGTCGATTTCGCGAATTTCGCGGCGCCCTTCGGCGACTTCCAGCCGCCCGCGCACGACCTCCACGTCTGGCTCGATGCCCTGGGCCTGGATCGAGCGGCCGTTGGGGGTGTAGTAGAGCGCGGTGGTGAGCTTCAAGCCTTCGCCGTTACCCAGCGGCATGATCTGCTGCACCGAGCCCTTGCCGAAACTTTCGGTGCCCATGATGATACCGCGGCGCTGATCCTGCAGGGCGCCGGCGACGATTTCGGCGGCGGAGGCGCTGCCGCCGTTGATCAATACCACCAGCGGCGTGTCGCGGGCAGGCGTGGCCGGGTTGGCAGAGAACGACATCTCGGTGTTGGCCAGGCGCCCTTCGGTGTAGACGATCAGCCCGCTGTCGAGAAACAGATCCGCTACGCCCACTGCGGACTGCAGCACCCCACCTGGGTTGTTGCGCAGATCGAGTACCAGGCCCTGGAGCGGCTGCTCGCGGCTCATGCGGGAAAGCGCATCAGACGCCTGCTCCGGGGTGCGCGACTGGAACTGGCTGATACGCAGGTAGCCGTAGCCGGGCTCCAACAGCTCGTGCTTGACGCTTTCGCTGCGAATCACTTCGCGGGCCAAGGTGATGTCGCGCGGGCTGTTCTCGCCGGCGCGCAGAATGCTCAGCGTAAGCTCGCTTCCGGGCTCGCCGCGCATCAGCGTCACCGCTTCCTGTAGCGACAGGCTTTCCGTCGGCGTGCCGTCGATGGCAATGATCAAATCGCGGGCGAGCAGCCCGGCCTGGGAGGCGGGCGTGTCATCGATCGGGGTAATGACCATCAGCTGGCCATCCTCGTTACCTACCTCAATGCCGATGCCGCCAAACTCGCCCTCGGTCGATTCGCGCAGGCTCTGAAACTCGTTGACGTCCAGATAGGCGGAGTGTGGGTCGAGCTCGCTCAAAAGCCCGCGCATGGCGTTGCGCAACAGCGTCGCGTCGTCTACCTCTTCGACGTAGCCGCGCTTGATGCGCTCGAACACCTCGGCGAAGGTCTGGATCTCCTCGAGGGGCAGCGCTTCCGGCGCGGCGTCAGCCTGCTGCGCCCAGAGTGGCAGCGGCGCGCCGAGCAGCGAAAGCGAAAGCAGGGGCGCTATCAGCCGCCTGGCGGGGGCCAGTACTTCGTTCACAGTTAGCGTCATGCAGACTCCGCAAGGCAGAAGGCGCCGGGGTAGCGCGTGTAGTGAAGTGTCGTATCGTGTCGTGCCAGCTTATCCCGTCAGCGGCGCGCAATCCAACGCTCGGGATTAATCGGCTCGCCACGGTTTCTTACTTCGAAGTAAAGCGCGGCGCGGCGCTGGCCGCCACTATTTCCGACGCGGCCGATCTCCTCGCCGGCGCCGACGGCCTGGCCCGCTCGGGCGCTGAACTGCTGCAGGTGCGCGTAAAGCGTCATCACCTGGTCGCCGTGGTCGATGATCAACAAATTGCCAAAGCCGCGCATCCAGTCAGCGAACACCACCCGGCCTTCGTGCACCGCGGTGACCGGCGTGTTGGCGCCGGCCTCGATGACGATGCCGTTATAGTGCACACCGTCCTGGCCGCGAAAGCCCGCGCTGATCGGGCCCTGAACCGGCCAGGGCAAGTCGCCCTGGGTGCGGCCAATGTGGGTGGTCGGCGTGGCCTCGGCCAGCCGCGCCATTTCCGCCTGGATGCGGCTAAGCTGCGCTTCGGCTTCCTCTCGGGTCTGGTTGAGATCCGCCAGCCGGTCGGCCTCGCTTTCGTAGCGATTGTCGAGCGTGGCCACCACGCTCTGGCGCTCGGCGCTGGTTTCGGCAAGCGCGGCACTTTGCGTCTCGAGCTCCTCGGAAAGCGCCGCCAGCTGGGTCTGGCGCTGGTCGAGCTCGGTTTCAGTGTCGGCCAGGGCGGTGTCGAGGCGCGCAAGCTCCACGAGCTTTGCCTCGCGCGCTCGGGTCAGGCGGTTCAGGTACGCCTGCATGCGGTCGAGCTCCGCCGGGTCGCTTTGGTTGAGCAGAAGCTTCAACTGCGGGGTTGGCCCCAAGCGGTAAAGCGCGGCGAACTGCTGCGCCAGCGCGTTGACCTGGGCGCTGCGCTCGCTTGTGAGCCGGTCGCGGTGGCGGCGAAGCGTTTGGGTTTCGTCGTCGAGCGTGCGCCGCTCGGCCTGCAGGCGATCGAGGCGCTGGTGGGTCTGGGCCAGTTCGGTTTCCACCGCTTGAAGCTCGCGCTCGGCGCTGTCGCGCGCCTGCCCGGTATTTGAGAGCCGGGTATTGAGCGACTCGATCTCCTGGCCCAGGGCGTCGAGCTGCTCGCGGGCGGCGCGCTCGTCCTGGGCCAGCGCGGCGCTGGCAAGGCCCAGCGCGAAGAGCGCGCTCAGCAGGGCGCCGCGGCGCGCCGCCCGCTTGGCGAGCCGTGGCTTCATTCGTCGAAGGTGAGCAGGGGCGTGCCGGTCATCGCCTCGGGCACGCTCTGATCCATCAGGGTCAGAAGCGTGGGTGCCAGGTCGCACAGCCGGCCTTCGGCGAGGCGCGCTGGGCGCTCGCCAACGTAGATCAATGGCACCACGAAGGTGGTATGGGCGGTCTGCGGCGCGCCGGTCTGCGGGTGGATCATCTGCTCGGCGTTGCCGTGATCGGCGGTGACCAGGCAGGCCCCGCCAGCCCGCTCGATCGCCTCGACCACGCGGCCAACGCAGGTGTCCACGGTTTCGATCGCTTTCACCGCGGCGTCGAAGTCGCCGGTGTGGCCGACCATGTCGCCGTTGGCGTAGTTGCATACGATCAAATCGAAGGTGCCGCCGTCGATCGCTTCGACCAGCTTGTCGGTGATCTCGAAGGCGCTCATCTCCGGCTTTTCGTCGTAGGTTTTCACATCCCGCGGCGAGGGCACGAGGATACGCTCTTCGCCTTCGTATTCGGCCTCGAAACCGCCGGAGAAGAAGAACGTGACGTGGGGGTACTTCTCGGTTTCGGCGATGCGCAGCTGCGAAAGCCCGCGCTTGGCGACCACTTCACCCAGCGTGTCGGTCAGATCCGTCGGCGGAAAGGCGGCGGGGGCGTCGATATCTGCGGCGTAGCGGGTCATCATCACCAGGCCCTGGCCGGCCAGTTGGGGGCGGTGCTCGCGGGTAAAGCCGTCGAAGGCGCCGTCGGTGAAGGCGCGGGTCAGCTCGCGGGCACGGTCGGAGCGAAAGTTCAAAAAAAGCGCCGCGTCGCCGTCTTCGATCGCCACCCCGGAACCTTGCTTGCGTACCTGGCCGGCTTCAACGAATTCGTCGGTTTCGCCGCGGGCGTAGGCGGCTTCCAAAAGCGCCTCGGCGCTTTCGGCGGTGTGCTCGGCTTCGCCCTGGGTGAGCAGGCGGTAGGCCTTCTCGACGCGCTCCCAGCGGTTGTCGCGGTCCATGGCGTAGAAGCGCCCGATGATTGAGGCGACGAAGCCGTTGTCCGCACCGACCAGATCAGACAGCCTGGCGTTGGCGCGCTCGATCGATGCAAGCGCGCTTTTCGGCGCGGTGTCGCGGCCGTCGAGGAAGGCGTGCACGTAGATGCGCGTGGCGCCGCGGCTCGCGGCAAGCTCGGCCAGCGCTAAAAAGTGATCCTCGTGGCTGTGCACGCCGCCGGGCGATAAAAGCCCCAGCAGATGCACCGCGCGCCCTTTGGAAACTGCCTCGTCGATGGGCGCGGTGAGCGCCTCGATGCGCGCAAGCTCGCCCTCCTTGATCGCCTTGGTGATGCGGGTGAAATCCTGATACACCACGCGCCCGGCGCCCAGATTCATGTGGCCGACTTCGGAGTTGCCCATCTGCCCGTCGGGCAGGCCCACGTGCTCGCCATCGGTGTGTACGAAAGCGTGGGGGCGCTGGGCCCAGAGCGCATCCATGACCGGCGTATTGGCGGCGGCGACGGCGTTGTGCGCGGCGTCCGGGTTATGGCCGTAACCGTCCAGAATGATCAGCGCTACCGGGCGCGGGGTCTGTGTTGCCATTGAAGCCTCGTCGTATCGGATGGTCGTTCAAAGTGGTCGTTTTAAAGCGTGCCCGTTAAGCCAGGCGTTCGAAAAGTGCGCGGGTCGTTTCCTTTTCGAATACCCCCTTTTGGTCGGGGTCGCGACCAGCGTACGCTTGGGGCATCATAACGCAGCCAGTCGTTAGGCGTCATGGCCTGCGCGTCGGCGCCCGTGACGTGTATACTTGTCGCGTTTGACGGTGGCCTGGCCGCTTTTTTTGCATATACCAAGAGATTGTGTTCGCGATGATCGATCAACTGTTCGAATTCGTAATGAACCACCCTTTGCTGGTGGGCGCATTTTTGCTGGTGCTGCTGGCATGGCTCGTTTATGAAACCCGCAGCGCGTCCACCCACGCGGTGAGCTCCTCTGAGGCGACGCAGCTCATCAACCGGGAAGACGCGGTGATAGTGGACGTGCGCGAGAGCAAGGAGTTCAAGGCCGGTCACATCGCCGGCGCGCGCAACATCCCGCAGTCCAATCTGGACAGCCGCATGAACGAGCTTGAGAAAGTGAAAGACAAGCCCATCATCGTGGTGTGCAAGCATGGTCAGAGCGCGGGCGCGGTGCAGGCCAAGCTCGCCAAGGCGGGGTTCAATGCCCACAAGCTCAAGGGCGGCATGGCGCAGTGGCAGGCGGACAGCCTGCCGGTGGTGAAAAAGTAAGCGCCGCGGCGCCGCTTTATCCAACGCAGTAATTTATCCAACGTAACAATGACCAGGAGTACTCCCATGGCGGAAGAGAACAACGCCCCTCAGCAAGGCGCCGGTGCAGCGGATGGTGAAAAGCCGCAGCTGAAATTCTCGCTGCAGCGCATCTATGTCAAGGACATCTCCTTTGAGGCGCCGAACTCGCCGTCGGTGTTCAAGCAGTCGTTCAAGCCCAAGGTCAATCTGGATTTGAACACCACTAGCACCAAAATCGACGACGACCAGTACGAGGTCGTGGTGAAGGTGACCGCCCAGGTCAACGACAGCGAGTCCGGCACCACCTCCTTTTTGGCCGAAGTGGAGCAGGCAGGTCTTTTCCGTATCTCCGGCATCGAAGGGGCGCAGCTGGAACAGACCCTCGGCGCGTTCTGTCCGAATCTTTTGTTCCCCTACGCCCGCGAGTGCGTCGACAACTTGGTCAACCGGGGCGGCTTCCCGCCGCTGATGCTGGCGCCGGTCAATTTCGAAGCCATGTACGCCCAGCGCAAAAAGCGCGAAGCGCAGCAGGCTCAGGGCGCGGCCGAAAACACTCACTAAGCCGGACGCCCAATAAGCCATGAAAGCCGACTGGTACGCCCTCAACGGTAAAATGCCCCGCCTGTACGTTGCCGCCGCGCTCAGCGTCGGCGCTCGGGTGGAGCTGCCGGAAGGCCCGGCGCGTCACGTCACTCGCGTGCTGCGCATGGGGGAGGGCGCGCCGCTGGTGCTGTTCGACGGTCAGGGCCAGGAGGCCGGCGTGCGCCTGGTCGAGGCTGGGCGCAAGCGTAGCGTCGTGCTGGTCGAGCGCGTGTGGTCCGGCGAAGGCGAGTCGCCGCTTTCGGTCCACCTGGGCCAAGCGATCTCCAAGGGCGATCGGATGGACTACGCCATCCAGAAAGCCGTGGAGCTTGGCGTGGCCGCCATCACCCCGCTCTATACCGAGCGGGGTGATGTGCGCTTGAAAGACGAGCGCGAAGCCAAAAAGCACGCCCACTGGCAGGCGGTCGCCGAAAGCGCCTGCGAGCAGAGCGGGCGGGCGACGGTGCCGGTGGTGCATCCACCCATGGCGCTTGATGCTTGGCTTGCCACGCGCGATGAGCCGCTAAAGTTGATGCTGCACTTGGCCACCGGTAACCGCTTCGATCTAGCCGAGCGCCCGGCGAGTGCAGCGCTTCTGATCGGCCCGGAAGGTGGGCTGACCGAGCAGGATATCGCCGCCGCCAAGTCTCACGGCTTTACGCCGCTGACGCTGGGCCCGCGCACACTGCGCACCGAAACCGCGCCGGTTGTGGCGCTGACGCTTCTACAGCACCATTTCGGCGATTTGTAAGCGCTTACTCACTTGGCAAGCGCTTCCCATCCAGGCTAACCGCCGCTCTCCTCCAGAAACCTTTTCGATTGACGCCGCCCTTCGTGTGCCCGTCGTTTGAGCTCGCTCAGTACCAGCGGCTTGAGCTGGGGTAGCGCTTGGCCCGAGAGTCCGCTCAGCACCACGAGCCGGCGCTGGCGGTGGGCGGTATAGCCAAGCCAGCAAGGCAGCCAGAGCGGGGTCGGCGGCGACTCATTTAGCGTCAGCGGCCAGCGTTTAGGGTTTGCCATGCGCTCCCAAAACCACTGACGGGATAGCGGCGCGCGGGAAGGTACTTCACCGCCATCGAGCGTAAGTTCGTCCGAGGGCTTTTCGGCCCGCTCTGTCAGCGCCGCGTGGGGAAGCAGTAGCGGGCGGGTGAGCGCTTGGCTTGCCAGCAGCCACGCGGCGTACTCGGAGTGCAGAGCGCCCAGGCCAAACGCCCAAAGCGATACCCAGGCGGGTTCGAAGTTCGCCCCACCGAGGCGCGCTAGCCGCTCGCGCGCGCTCTGGGCATCGATATGCCGGGCGAGCGTGATGGCCTCAGGCATTGGCCCAGCCCTGGAGCAGCGCGAGCATCATTAGCATCAAAACGAACCAGACCAACAGCCCTAAGCAGCGCCGCCGGGTCAGGCGCGCCTCATGACCAACCTCCGGGGCGCTGCCGGCGCGGGCGGTGAGAATGGCCTGCATATCCGGGGCGGACTCGTCGATGATCACGTCAGCCAGCGCTTCGGCGCTGGGCGCCGGTGCGCTCAGGCTCACCAGATACCCCACGCCGACCGAAACCACCACGCCCACGGTGTTGTTATAAAGCCAGGAGATATCCAGAAAGGCAGTGGTTGCCCACACCGCGAGCATACCGGTACACAGCCCCGCCATCGCCCCGCGGGCGTTGCTGCGGTGGCTAAAGATTGCCAGCAAAAAGGTGCCTAACAGCGCCCCGTAGAACCAGGATCCCACCTGGTTGACCGCCTCGATCACCGGCCCCAGATTGCCGGCAAAGAACGCGAACAGCGTGGCGTAGCCGCCCCAGAAAACCGTCGCCCAGCGCGAGGCCTTGAGATAATGAGCGTCGCTGGCATCTCGTTTGATATAGCGGCTGTAAAAGTCGCGTATCGAGACCGCAGAGAGCGAGTTGAGCGCCGAGTCCAGACTCGACATCGCCGCGGCGAATACGCCGGCGATCACCAGCCCCGCCATGCCGGAGGGAAACGTCTCGACCACGTAGCGGGGCAGCAATTCGTTGAGGTTCTCCGGCGCACTCAGGCCGTTTTGCTGGTAGTAGGTAGCTAAAATGATGCCTACGAATAGAAACAGCAGCATCTGGGGAATCAGCAGATAGCCGCCGATCAACAGGGAGCGCTGGGCGTCCGGCACCGAGGGGCTCGACAGCACGCGCTGGATCTGGCTTTGATCGGTGCCGAAGTACGCCACGTGAAGAAAGAAGCCGCCGAAGAGCCCGGCCCACAGCGAGTAGGTCACATTCGGATTGAGCGACAGATCGATGGCGTTGAACAGGCCGCTTTCGGCGCCAAACGCGAACACATCGCTCCAGCCGCCGGGCAGGCTCGTGACCAAAAAGATGACGCTCAATAGCGCCCCGAGCCAGAGTACGAACATCTGGGTGACGTCGGTCCAGATCACCGCGCTGATGCCGCCAAGCACGGTGTAGCTGATCGCTAGCACCGCCATGATGACGATGGTCAGGTTTACGCTCCAGCCGGTGACCACCGCCAGCACCAGCGCCGGGGCGTAGAGCACCACGCCGGTGGCAAGGCCGCGAGCGATCAAAAATAGCAGTGCGGTCAGCGTGCGCGTGTTGGGGCCGAAGCGGCGCTCGAGAAGCTCGTAAATGCTGTAGATGCCCGCCCGATGAAACACCGGCACCAGCACTAGAATCAGCACGATCATCGCAAGCGGGACGTTGAGAAAGGTCACTAGCCGCTCGAGGCCGCCCTCGAACCCCCAGCCCGGCGCGCCGATGAAGGTAATGGCGCTGGCCTGGGTGGCCATCACCGAAAGCCCGATCGCCCAGCCGGGAATGCTGCGCCCGCCCAGAAAGTAGTCTTCCGGGCTGTGCTGGTTTTTACCAAAGCGCGAACCGATCCAGGCGATGAGCGCGATATAGCCGATCAGCACCCCCGTATCCAACAGCGTGAATCCTTCCATGCCGCCGCCCCCTTTTTTTAATGATCCGTTTTTACTGGCCTGTTTTTTTGACTGGCCCGTTTTTTATTGACCCATTGAGCATAGCAGCTCGGCCTAAACGCATTTAACGCAGGCGCGGGGCCGCCCGCTTTGCCCCCGACAGGCCCAGGGCTCATAATGAAGGCTCAATTATCGAGGAAGTGCTCATGGCTGACGACGCGCGCCCCACCCCCGGGCCTGCAAGCGATGCAATTGCCCGTATCGGGGAAGTGGCCTATTTGACAGTGGTGACCGTCAACGACACCGGCGCGTTTTTGCGCTGGGGCCTGCCCAAGGACGTACTGTTGCCCTACGGGGAGCAGCGCTTTCGCCCCGACCCCGGCAAGCGCGTGCTGGTCATGCTCTATGAGGATGACCGTGGCCGTCCGGTCGCTTCTCAGCGCCTCGATCGTTTTTTGAGCGACGACGCATCAAACCTTGAAAACGGCGAGGAAGTCGCCATTATCGTCGCCGACCGCACCGACTTGGGCCTCAAGGTCGTGGTCAACCATCGTTACTGGGGGCTGATCTACCAGGACGACATCACCAAACCGCTGCGTCGCGGTCAGTCGGTGACCGGCTACGTCAAGCAGCGCCGGGACGATGGCCGGGTCAATATTTCGCTGCTGCCACCGGGCGCGGCGCGCCTGGACGTGGTGGGCGAGACGATCCTCGCCGCGCTCAGAGAGAGCGGCGGCTATCTGCCGCTGGGCGACAAGAGCAATGCCCACGCCATCAAGGCGCGGCTCGGGGTGAGCAAGAGCGCCTACAAGCAGGCGATCGGCCGGCTTTATAAGCAGCAGTTGATCACTCTCGCCCCGGATGCGATCCGTCTGGTGCCCGGCGCGCTCACCCAGTGAGGTTTGCGCCGCCTTAGCGGTGCGTCATACTGCTTCTCTACCGTTTATGAAGGGATAGTGCCCCGATGAGTCAACCGAATCTGCAGCTTGGCGTCGTAATGGACCCCATCAGCGCCATTGCCTATAAAAAGGACACGACGCTGGCCATGCTGTGGGCCGCCCAGGAGCGCGGCTATACCCTGTACTACATGGAGCAGGGCGACCTTTTCCTGGAGGCAGGCAAAGCCCACGCCCGCATGCGCGCGCTGACCGTTCACCGCGACCCGGCGCACTGGTTCGATCTGGGCGAGGTCGAGTCGCGCCCGCTGGCAAGCCTGGACGCGGTGCTGATGCGCAAGGATCCGCCGGTCGACGCCGAGTTCATCAACGCGGTGCACCTGCTGGGCTTTGCCGAGCGTGAAGGCGTGCTGATCGTCAATCCGACCCAGGCGCTTTTGCAGTGCAACGAAAAGCTCTTCGCCCAGCAGTTTCCCCAGTGCTGCGCGCCCACGATCGTCGCCAGCCGCGATGACGTACTGCGCGCCTTTCACGCCGAGCACGGCGACGTCATCTTCAAGCCGCTCGACGGCATGGGCGGTACCGGCATCTTTCATATCGAACCTGGCGGGCGCAACATCGGCGCGGTGATCGAGCAGCTCACTCTGCGCGGGCAGCGCCAGATCATGGCCCAGCGCTATCTGCCCGAAATCAAGGATGGCGACACGCGCATTCTGCTGGTCGACGGTGAGCCGGTGCCGTTTGGTTTGGCGCGAATTCCCTCCGCCGGGGAGACTCGCGGCAACCTGGCCGCCGGCGGGCGCGGCGTGACCCGCGAGCTCACTGAGCGGGATCACTGGCTGATCGATCAGGTCAAACCGGTCATCAAGGAGAAGGGGCTGATGTTCGTGGGGCTCGACGTGATCGGCGACTACATTACCGAAATCAACGTCACGAGCCCCACCTGCGTGCGCGAAATCGACGATCAGCGCGGCACCAACATTGCCGGGCTCTTGCTGGACGCCGTCGAGCGCCGCCTTGGCGCCTAAAAGCTTCACCCGCGCTATTTACTGCCTATCAAGCGAGGCGCGCTGACGTTCGGCGCGCCGTAGGAGACGCATGCAAAGCTTAAAGCACCACTTTTTAATGGCAATGCCGCACCTCGACGACGCCAATTTCGCCGGCAGTCTGATCTATCTGTGCGATCACGATCACAACGGCTGCATGGGCGTGATCATCAACCACACCCTCGAGATCACCCTCGACACGCTGTTCGAGCAGCTCTCGCTCGGCGGTGAGGAAAGCCCGCACCGCAACGCGCCGGTTTACTACGGTGGCCCGACGCACAAGGATCGTGGCTTCATTCTTCATGTCGGCGACAGCCAGGAGTGGGACTCCAGCGTTCAGGTCGATGACAACGTCGCGCTCACCACCTCGATGGATATCCTCAAGGCGCTCGCCGACGGCGATGGGCCGGAGCAGTTTCTAGTCTGCCTGGGCTGCGCCGGCTGGGAAGTTGGCCAGCTCGAGGACGAGCTCAAGGAGAACAGCTGGCTGACCGTTGAAGGCGATGAGCGCGTGATTTTCGCCACGCCCCCCGCCGAGCGGTTGGCGAGCGCGGCGGGCATTCTCGGCGTGGATTTGAACCTCATGACCCGCGACGCAGGGCACGCCTAGTGGCGGCGCCCGGTCAGCGGCTGGTGCTCGCCTTCGATTACGGCACGCGGCGTATCGGCGTGGCGGTCGGCAACGAGCTTTTGAAAAGCGCCCGCGAGCTCGAGCCGCTGACCGCCCGCGACGGCATTCCCGACTGGCAGCGCGTCGAGGCGCTGTTAAAAGAGTGGCAGCCGGATCTGCTGGTGGTGGGGCTGCCGCTCAACATGGACGACAGCGAGTCGGAGATGAGCCGGCGCGCGCGCAAGTTCGGCAACCGTCTTCACGGGCGCTTTGGCAAGCCGGTGGAAATGGTCGATGAGCGCGGCTCTACCAAAGAGGCCAAAAGCATCGCCCGCGACGCCGGCCACCGTGGCAACTACCGCGAAGAGAGCGTCGACGGCATCGCCGCCGTGCTTATCCTGGAAGGCTGGTTTGCCCACCGGGAAGGGCTCCCCGGCGGGCGTCTCTCGCTCTAACGTCTACGCCTCTTTTTTTATCCTTTCTTTTTCTGACGCCTAGCGATCCAGCGTGCCGGTCTGGTGGGGGACGAACCAGCGGACCGGACGCAAATCCTCGGCGATCAAACCGTCGACTTTCAGCAGCGTGGCAAAAATCGCCATGCGCATCGGAATGCCATTATCGGTCTGGCGGAAGATCGCAAGCCTGGGGTCGCCGTTCAAATCCACGTTGAGATCGTTCACGCCAGGGCGGCTGTCGCGGGGCAGCGGGTGCATGACGATCGTGGAGCTTGTGCAGTGGCGATCAAGAAAGCCCTTGTTGACGACGAAGTCGTCCGAGACGCCCTTGAAGCTCTCGTTCATCTCTTCGGTGAAGCGCTCCTTTTGAATGCGCGTGGTGTACACCACGTCCAGATCGCTGAAGTCCGTGCCCAGGTGCTCGCGCATCTCGACCCGGTGGCCGCGCGAAGTTACCAGGTCTACAAGGTGCGCCGGCATCTCGAGCCCCGGCGGTGATACCAGCGTGATACGCAGCGGGTCATAAAGCGAGAGCAGCTTGATCAGCGAATGCACGGTGCGTCCGTATTTCAGGTCGCCGGTGAGTAGAATGTGGGCACCTTCGAGGCGCTTACCAAGGCGCTGAAACTCCTTATCGATGGTATAAAGATCCAGTAGCGCCTGGCTTGGGTGCTCGCCCGGGCCGTCGCCGCCGTTGATTACCGGCACGTTGGTCGCCTCGGCGAACTCGGCAACCGACCCCTGCTCCGGGTGGCGCATCACGATCGCATCGCAGTAGCCGCTCATGACGCGGCTAGTATCGTAAAGCGACTCGCCCTTCGCCATGGAGGAGAAGGTAAAGCCGGTGGTGTCGCACACGCTCCCGCCCAACCGGCAGAACGCGGCGTTGAAACTCACGCGCGTACGGGTACTGGCTTCGAAAAACAGATTGCCCAGTACCGCGCCTTCCAACACACGGGTGACCTGTTGGCGGCTGGCGATCGGCTCCATCTGCGCGGCCACGCGCAGCAAATGATCGACGCTTTCGCGGTTCAATGAATCGACGGATAGCAGGTGGGGGCTCATCAAGGACCTCGGAGATGGTGGGCGAGAGCGCTAGTTTAACCGTTAACCGGGGCATGGCCGAAATGCTTTGAAAAAGCCAGACGGTTAGCCGTGAAAGATTTTTACAAAACCGCTTGCACTCGCCCGGCCAAATCCGTAAAGTACGCATCCGCTGCCGGGGACGCACAGCGTTTCAGGCGGTGAATGAAGGTGAAAACCTTCGGTTTGTCAGGAAGTTAGCGCAGTTTTAATCGCTTGCTTCACGCGCTGAAATCAGCGGTTGACAAACATCAGGAAATGCGTAGAATACGCCTTCCTCGCAACGGCAACCGGCTCAGGTCATCGAGTCAGTGTTCAAGTCGAAGCGAAACCGCTCTTTAACAATTTGATCAGGCAATTCATGTGGGCGTTTGCCGATGAGGGTGACAAGTCACCTTATATCAAGGCAGACGAACACAGCGATACCTTTCGAGGTATCACGGTAAATTCGTTT